>NZ_JBIRYN010000008.1:305651-375685 GCF_044389845.1 Nocardia sp. NPDC019323 | reverse complement strand
TCGGGTTTCGGTGTGGTGGGTTCGGGTTCGTCGGGTTTCGGTGTGGTGGGTTCGGGTTCGTCGGGTTTCGGTGTGGTGGGTTCGGGTTCGTCGGGTTTCGGTGTGGTGGGTTCGGGTTCGTCGGGCTTGGGCGTGTTTGGGCGTGGCGGGTTGCCGTCGTCGGGTGTGCTGGGTCGGCGTGGTGGGTTGCCGTCGTCGGGTGTGCTGGGTCGGCGTGGTGGGTTGCCGTCGTCGGGTGTGCTGGGTCGGCGTGGTGGGTTGCCGTCGCCCGGTGCGGCGGGTGCGGGACCGTTACCGCCCGGGGGCGGGGTCGACGGGTCGGGTGTCGGTCGGGCTCCGGGGCGGTTCGTGTTCCCGGGCGCCGGGCGGGCCAGGGGACGGGGCGGCAACGGCTGTGCGAAGACTGTGGCGGAGCCGACGAAGCCGCCGACGAATCCGGTGATCAACGCGTTTTCGAGGTCTTCGCCCTTCGGTATGTGTCCGGTCAGCGGTATCTGCGCGACCAACCCTCCGGCCGCACCGGCGACTCCGCCGGCTCCGCCGATCAGCAAGCCGCTGGTGACGTGGGCGCCGTAACGCACCACGTTGGACTGCGACCGCTCGGCGATGCTGCCGATCACCCGGTTGACGCCGGGAGCGACGCGGGACGCGAAACGTGCTCCGAGGGCTCCGCCCGCACCGCCGATGACAGCGGCGTCGCCGACCTGGTCCCATTCGATCTTGTCGCGGTGGTGCAGGACGTTCTTCTGCCACCATTGAGCGCCGCCGTTGACCAGGGCGCCGGTGCCCGCGCCGAGTGCGGCGCCGATCGCGGTGGCCTTCGCCAGTGGGATACCGGCCCGCCGTATCGCGCACTCGGCGCCGACACTCTTGATGCTGAGCAGGCATCGCCGGCTGGCCGCCGCCCAGCTCGCCTCCGCGGCCGCCCGGTCCTCGGCGGCCTTGACGACGCCTGGCGCCATGAGCGCCGCGTCCAGCGCCAATTGCGCCAGCAGAGCGAATCCGGTGCCGATCACCAGCAGTTTGTTGAACTCGATGTCGTTGGCGCCCCTGTAGCACTGTTCGGCCATGGAGTCGGCATACGTGGCGTGATTGCGCAGATCGTCGCCGAGTTGCAGATTCCGTTGCGTCTTGACGTCGCTCGTCATGCCCGCGATCGCCGCCCGCTCCGACGCCGCGGCGACATCGTGCCGGTCGGCGAGCACTCGGCAGCTCTCGGCGGTATCCGACCATTGGTCACCGAGACGGCGCGCGGCGTCCTCGTCGCCGCAGGGGAAATGCCCCGCGACGCAGGTCACCAGCCAGTCCGGGAAAGCCTCCGGTATCTGCAGGGTCATAGCGAGACGTCCGGCGAAGGGGCCGCTTCCGCTGGGACATCCGCGACCGAAACGGACTCCGCCACGAAGGCGCGGCGTGCCGCCTCGATCATGTCGTGCGTGACGTTCGGATGGGCCAGCGCGATGGCGACCAGGGCCGCGTCCGTGTCGGGCCCCAACCCCACGTGCATCCGCAGCGGGCTGCCCGCGACCGCTGCGGCCAACTCGGTCTCGAACGTTTCGTGCTGCCGGTCGTCGGCGGTCCGGCCACCGCCTGCGTTCACGGCAGTGCCGTCCAGGTCTTCTTCGCCGTCTCGACCAGCAAGCGGTGCAGCACCTTCGCGGGCGGCCCCGCTTCGGGTCCGTTGATCTGGACCTCGGCGAACGCGTCGGCCAACGCCATGCCCGGATCGAAGCGGCCGTTGTGGAATCCGTAACGGCTCAGTTGGGCCCGCCATTGCTCGTAATCGGCGGGGGAGGCGGCGGGGGACTTGTCGCGTGCTTCCGTGCCGCGGGTTCGAGTGAACTCGGCGATCAGCGCGTCCTGGGCCAACTGTCTCGCCTGGAACCGGCCGGCGATGTCCAGCGCGTGCCCCAATTCCCGAATCATCGTCGAATACACCGGACGCCGGTCCGATCCGCGTGCGAGGTTCCCGGATTGTGTTGCGTTACGGACATATTCGGCGAACGCGGTCGGATTCCGCGCGACCACCGAGTCGAGCACGATCCTGCGGGTGTATGGCTCCGGGCCCGCCTGTCCCGCGACCCAGTCCCATTCCAGACGAGTGGCGGCCTCGCGCGATTCCGCTATAGCGATCTGGCGCAAGTCGAGGTAGGGATACTGGTTGAGCACGTCATCGAGCGCCGCCGCCAGTTCCCGGATCGCGTACCCGTCGATGCCGGGATCATCGAACCCGACGAGTTCCAGGTCGTGGCGCTCGGCCAGTTCCCGCGCGAGACGGACGTTCTCACTCGCGACCATGCCGTCGGTGGCCCAGGGGTGACGCGCGCCGGACTTGGACTCGGCGCCGAATGCCTTGCCGGCCGCCTTCGCCGCGGGCTTGCCCGCCTGCTGATCGGGGAACTGGGGCGAGGGCATGCGCGGCGGCGAGACGTTCGGAGCCGACGCCGAGACCCTCGGTGGGGTGCTCGGCGGCGCCGATACCTGCGGGCCTGCGGCTTTGGCTGCCGGTGCGTTAGAGGAAGGCGCGGTCTCGGCCGAACTCTTCGACCACGGAGTGCGCGCCTGTTTGCGGTTGGTCGCCGGGTCGCCGGTGGCGGTTGCCTGCGGAGCGGTAGCCGCCGGAGTGGTGTCGTGCGTGGTCGCCGGTGCGGTGGCCGAGGGTGTCCGCTCGGAGTCCGGCGCGCTCTCGTCGCGCCCGGGCACGTAGGAGCCGAGCGGATTGCCCACTCCGGGATTCCCCGCACCGGGGACGTTGCCGGACAGCGGGTTGGCCGAGACGCTCGGTTGATTCGATCGGGCCGACTGCGGGGCAGTGGAAGGCGATCGCGAGTTGCCGGGGTTGTTCGCGTTGTCCGCCACGGGCGACGTGGGGCTACGACCGGGGTCCCATGCCGTGTCCGGCCCGGTCGTCGACGACGCGGACACGGGGTTGGCACGGTTGCCGGTGGGTGTGGCGCTCGTGGTGGTGGGATTCCGCGCACTCGGCGGAACCTGATAGGGCGACGTGCCGGGACCGGTGTTCGGGCTGTCCTGTGCCGACGGGTCGGCGTCCTTGATCCGCCGGACTCCTTCGGTATCTTGTTGCTCGAATTTGTCCACCAGGTCCGCGACGACATTCCCTTCTTCGCGCAGGCTCGCTACGGTCTTCGTCAGACCGGCGACGCCTTTCTCCGCGTCCGGAAGATAGGTGCGCTCGAACGCTTTGCCCGCCGGGTCGTCTCCCCACCAGCTGCCTTCCCGCTCGATCGCGGCCTTCAACTCGTTCAGGACGCGTTGGGCATCCGCACCGATGTCCTCGAATTCCGGAACCAGTGCCCGAAGCCGTTCCTGATCGAGCCGCAACGACTGCGCCACACCCGTCTCCTCACGCCTCCCTGCGGCCGATTCCCATCCGGTTCGTCGGCCCGCTGTCTAGTTGTCGATGGACTCCGGTTTTTCCCGCCAGCTCGGTGCGCCCGGCACCATGTCGGGTAGGTCGGGCATGGCCTGGGCGGCGTCCTCGAGCCCGGCGATCAGCGCCTCCCGCTGCGACCGCGCCTGCTGTGCCGCCTCCTGCGCTGCTTCGGTGATCGACTGTCCCAGTCGTTCCGCCGTCCCTCGGGTCGCGGCCGCCGCCAAGCGCACGTCCGTGATCACCCCCGCGCTGTCCACCGTCACTTCCACCAGCTGATCAGCGGAGCCGGCTCGAACACGTAGCGTCTCCAGCTGCTGCCGCACCTCGGTGAGCTCGGCCTGCTGCCGCTCGTAGATGTCGAGGATGTAGTGGACCTGGCTGCGCAATCCACTGTTCGCCGATCGCAGGCCCTCCCGTTCCCATCGATCCACGGGCGGCTCCCTGCTGTGTGTCCTCATCGGTCGGCGCACACGCCGCCGTTGCGCGGAAACCGCTCGCTCGTCGACGGGCGCGTCGCGTCAGCCAATTATCGGAACAGCGCATGCGCCGAACCGACGCCGGGCTTCCCGGTGATGGGAATTCCGGCTTGATCATCGCCGGGGCGTTCAGCTGAACGGGGAGCGCGGTCGTTGCTGGAGTTCACCGTCGAGGTAGATGTCGACCTTCTCGTTGTAGAAGCACACCAGCCCGGCGACCTTCTGGCTCTCCGGCAGCGGCGTGCGATAGCCCCACACGTAGTCGGGATATTCGTTGCCGCCGACGCGGACGGTCCAGTAGTCGGCGGTGCCCTTGTACGGGCAGCTGGTGTGGGTGGCCGACGGGTGCAGTAGATCCATCCTGACGTCGGTCATCGGCAGGTAATACCGCGCGGGCAAGCCGGTTTCGAAGAGGATGCGCGGGGCGCGTGAGTCGGCGACGGTGACGCCGTCGATCTCCACCCGCACATGCCGTGAACTGGCCAGGATGTCGACGCGGGAGTACGGGTTGCGCGGGTGGACGTAGATCGGTTCGTCCTCCTCGAACCACTCGTCCATCGCGCCCCATTCCAGGCGCACCAGCTCGCGCAATTCGGTGATCGGCGACTCGTGATAACGCAGCGCCGCCCCGCCCGCGGTCGTGCCGTCGACCATGACGTCATAGACGGTCGCGTCGCCGCGGCTGGTGGAGTGCTGCGTCTGCCCGTTCGGTTCGAGTTTCGCGCGCAGATCCGTGACCGGCAGATAGTAGGTCGGGTAGTGCGGCTTCTCCCACACGAGCACCGGCCGAACGCTGTCGGCGACCAAGTGCCCGCCCAGATAGGCGCGCACACGCTTCTGGCTGGTCTCGACGCTGACGCGCCCCCGCTTCGCTTCGGTCATATTTCTCGACCGTACTCCTCGGCCGGTGCGTGCCAGGGCGGAAAACGACGAAGGCAGCCACGCGGGTGGCTGCCTTCGGTGCGCTCGGACGATCAGTCGTCGCCGACGGTGATGGCCTGTGCTTCCTCGACGCTGTGCGGAGCGGGATCGTGGTCGTCGAGGTGGGCCAAGGCGGCGCGCCCGGCCAGCAGGACGACGACCGCGGCGGCGGTGCACGCCGCGCCCACCCAGAACGGCAGCGAGATGCTGTGCTCGCCGAGCTTGCCCGCGAGATAGGGCGCCGCGGCGCCGCCCGCGAAACGGACGAAGCTGTATGCCGCCGACGCGGTGGACCGCTCCACCGGCGCCGAGATCATCACGGCCTCGGTGATCAGCGTGTTATTCACGCCGAGGAACAGGCCCGCCAGCACGGTGCCGACGATCAGCACCGGCTTGTGCTCGGCGAACACGGCCATCATCGCCAGGTCGGCCGCGAACAGGCCGAGCGAGAGGCCCATCATCGGCAGCGAACCGAAGCGCCGCTGCAACCGGGGAGCCAGGAACACCGACGCGATCGCCAGCAGCACACCCCAGCCGCAGAAGATGAAGCCGATCGCATAGGTACCCATGTCCAGCGGGAAGGGGGTGTAGGCGAGCAGGGTGAAGAAGCCGAAGTTGTACAGCAGGGCGGTGAGGCTCACGATCAGAAGTCCGCGGTAGCGCAGGGCGCGGAACGGCGCGGTGATCGAGGTGTGGTGCGTCGGCTCTGGGCCTTCCGGCAGCAGGACGACGATGCTGATCAGGGCGACGGCCATCAACGCCGACACGCCGAAGAACGGCCCGCGCCAGCTGATTCCGCCGAGCACGCCGCCGACCAGCGGACCGGTCGCGATACCGATGCCGAGCGCCGCCTCGTACAGGATGATCGCGCGGGCCACACCGCCGCTGGCCGCGCCGACGATGGTGGCCAGGGCGGTGGCGATGAACAACGCGTTGCCCAGGCCCCAGCCCGCGCGGAACCCGACGATCTGCGCCACCGTGTTCGACATACCGGCCAGCGCCGCGAACACGATGATGATCGCCAATCCGGCCAGCAGCGTCTTCTTCGCGCCGAAGCGGCTGGACACCACACCGGTGATCAGCATGGCCACGCCCGTCACCAGCATGTAGCTGGTGAACAGCAGCGACACCTGCGAAGGTGACGCGTCCAGTTGCTCGCCGATCGGTTTGAGAATGGGATCGACCAGGCCGATGCCCATGAACGCGATCACGCTCGCGAACGCGACCGCCCAGACGGCTTTCGGTTGCTTGGTGTTGTCCGCGACCGGGGCGCGGGCAGGAGCCAAAGTGCTCATCAGTGTTCCCTCGAGATCGGATCGTGCTGTCGCGTAGCCGCTTTCAGGGCCTCCAGCAAGTCGTGCAGTTCGGTGTCCAGCCGGGCCAGGCGTCCGGCGTCGAAGCCGGGCAGATGCGCGCCGATCGCGGTGGCGAACGCGCGGCGGAACTCGGCCAGCCGGGTCCGCCCGGCCGGGGTGAGTTCGACGATCACGGCCCGGGAGTCCTCCGGGTCCTTGCGCCTGGTCGCGAAGCCTTCCGCGACCAGCTTGCCGATCAGCGCCGTTGCCGCCGGCTGTGAACATCGGTCGATCCTGGCGAATTCGCTGACGCGCAGCGCGCCGTGTTCGTCGAGCACCGCCAGCGCCCGCAACATGGCCCGCGGCAGGTCGTCGCCGCTGATCACCCCGGCCAGCCGAGTGAGCCTGCCCGCGGTGACGAGAAGGTCGACGACGATGTCATCCGCTACGGTCACCTGAGCTTGCTGCACAGGAACATTATTACATAGGCTAACTATCTATTTGTGGTGAAATCGGCCACACGGTGGGACGCCCGGCGGATCGGTGTTCTCCCCCGGGTCGCCCCGAGTCGCCGTTGCTGCTCAATCAGGCTGTCCCGCAAGAGGACTCGTCGACTCCTCGTAGTGGATGTCGTATGCCGCCGCGATCGGGTTGATCTTCACCGGATCCAGCGCGCCGTCGGTCAGCACCGACGCTCCGGCTTCGAAGAGGTCTTCGAGGTAGCACTCCCAGCCGCCGGGTGAGGAGATCTGCAGTACCCGTGGCGGCGGCTGCGATCCGCAGCGCAGGGCGTGCGGAACGCCGTGCGGCAGCAGTACGAACATGCCCTCGGTCGCGGAGAACGTCCGGTCGTCGAACTCGACGTCGAGCGTGCCTTCCAGCACGTAGATGCATTCGTCCGCGACATGGTGCGTGTGTCGCGGGATATCTCGCGCCAACGTCACTTCCAGCAGGGAGAACCTGCCCTCGGTGTCGGCGGTGGTTGCCTTCACCGCGAACGCGGGCGGCAGCGGCACTCGGCCGGGCCGCGCGTCGCCGGGGGTCAGAAGACGGAAACGGTTGTGGGACATGAAGTGCTACCCTTCGAGACAATGAAACGGAACCGGAATCCGATTCCGTTTGAAGCGTAAACATGGAGGAATCGCCCGTGTCAAGGCCGCCATCGCCCCGCAGGCAGCGGGCCGACGCCACGCTCAACCGCGCCCGCATCGTGGCCGTGGCCCGCACGCTGTTCGCCGAGCAGGGCGGCGCCGTGCCACTGGCCGAGATCGCCCGCGCCGCCGGAGTGGGCGTCGGAACCGTCTACCGCCATTTCCCCACCCATGCCGACCTGATCGAGGCCGCGGCCGAGCAGCGCTTCGCCGAGATCGAGGAGTTCGCCCGCACCGAATGCCTGCGCGGCGAGCCGGGCGAGGGGCTCGCCCGCTACTTGCGCCGTGTCGGCGCGGTGCTGGCGGCCGACCGTGGCTTGTCGGCGGCGATCGAGGCGGCTCGGCAGTCGACGGGCAGCGAGCCGAGGGGTGAGGCCCGCGACAGGCTCGAGGACGTGATCGGCGAACTCGTCGAGCGGGACCGGGCCGCGGGAACGCTGCGTGCGGACTGCACGGTGGGTGATGTCTACATGATCGTCGGCGCGTTGTCCGCGACCATCAGCAGCGGCAGCGGTGATTGGCGCAGGCTCGTACGGATCGTGCTGGACGGCCTGCGCCCCGAAGCGGCCCGTGAACGCTCGGCGGAGTGATCAGCTGGGGGCTATGTTCGCGTTGCGGTGGAAGATGTTGCCCGGGTCGTAGTCGGCCTTGATGTGCGCCAGCTTCGCGTACTTGGTGCGGCCGTACGATTCGCGCACCCGGTCGTGGTCCGGGTCGGACATGAAGTTGACGTACCCGCCCTGGTTGGAAGCCAGCGGGCGCAGCGCTGCCCATGTCGTGCGCACCCATTCCCGGTCCGAGGCGAGTGTTTCGGGGTCGGGGGTGATCGCGGTGATGTTGCACTCGTAATGCGGGTTGCGCGTGCCGCCGAATGCCGTGTCGTTCTCGCCGACGGTGCTGAACGCACCGGTGAGCGGGAAGATCGGCATGAACGACAGCGGCGCGGACTTCCCGGCGGCGTTCGCGGTGAGAACCGCGATGACGTCGTTGGAGAAATCGTCGAGATCGAGTGCCTTCTCGTAGCCGTGCAGGCCCCACGGCGCCGCCGCGTCGAGCATCCGCTGCAACCCGGTGTACGGCATCGGGGTGCCGAACTCGAACAGAGGCGGCAGCGCGCCGCGGATCGGCGCCACCGCGGCGGCGTGCTCCTCGGCCGTGCCGAATCCGGCCACGATCAGGGCGTGGCCCGCGTGGCCGTGATACCGCTCCGGGACGAAAGGCGCGGGCGGCGCCGACATCGCCAGCGCGATCAACGCCCCGGACCGACGCGGCAGGGTGGGGATGAACTCACGGATCAGGCGCAGTGCGTCGGTGCCGTCCGCCATGTCCCAGAACAGCAGGCCGACGTGGACCTCCGGCCCGACGTGGTGCAGGCGGTATTCGAATTCGGTGACCACGCCGAAATTCCCGCCGCCCCCGCGCAAGGCCCAGAACAATTCCGCGTTCTCGGTCTCCGACGCCCGCACCACCCGGCCGTCGGCGAGGACCACCTGCGCCGAGACGAGGTTGTCGATGGCCAGCCCGGCCATGCGGGTCAGCCAGCCCATGCCGCCGCCGAGGGTGAGGCCGCCGACGCCGGTGTCGCTGATCACCCCGCCGGTGACCGCCAGCCCGTAGGCCTGGGTCGCGGCGTCCATGTCCGCCATCGTCGCTCCGCCGCCGACCCTGGCGCGCTCGGTCTCCGGATTCACCACGACGCTCTTCAAAGCGCTGAGGTTGATCATCAGGCCGCCGTCGCCGACCGCGGTTCCGCTGTAGGAATGGCCGCCGCCGCGAACGGAGATTTCCAGCCCGCGGTCCCGGCCGAAGGCCAGCGCCGCGGAGACGTCACCGGGCGACAGGCACTGGGCGATCACCGCAGGGCGCCGGTCGATGTCGCCGTTCCAGATGGCGCGGGCCCGGTCGTATCCGTGGTCGGCTGGGCCGTACACCGGCCCGCCGATGGCGGACCGCAATGCTTCGAGATCGGAATTCACTGTTCGCGTCATGGCATCCTCCCGGCTGGTGGGCCCCGACGACTTTTGGGACGAGTCGGCATCTCGACTCGCTACGGCACCGATTCCGACCTGCGGTGCCACTCGAAAACGCATCCCCCGGCATGCGCGTGTGGCGCTTGTCACATCTTAGTGCATCGAGTTCGCGCCGGACAGCCTATCGAGGCAGGGCGCACCGCCGCCACGGACGGTGCGCCGCTGCCCCGGCTCAGGCGGGCTGCGTCACCGGGCGGTGCGCGGCGCCGAACAGTTGCGCGTCCCCGTGGGCGCGCTTGAAGAACAGATGCGCGTCGTGCTCCCAGGTGATCGCGATGCCGCCGTGCAACTGGACGGTCTCGGCCGCGATGGCGGTGAGCGCCTCGGAGCAGTGCACGCGGGCGACCCAGACGTCCTCGGCGGCCGACGGGCTGTTCGCCGCCACCGCCGCGGTCGCGGCGACCGACGCCGACCGGGCCGATTCCAGCAGCACGTACATGTCGGCCATGCGGTGCTTGAGCGCCTGGAAACTGCCGATCACCCGCCCGAACTGCACGCGGGACTTGGCGTAGTCCACCGTCATCTCCAGGCAGCGGTCGGCGGCGCCGACCTGCTCGGCGGCCAGCGCCGCCCACGCGATCTCCCGCAGCCGGGTGATCGTCGCGGACTGATCACCGGAGCCGAGCCGTCGTGCGGGCGCGTCGGCGAAGCCGACTTCGGCCAGCTTGCGGGTGGGGTCCATGGTGGGCGCTGGCCGCCGGGTGACGCCAGGCGCGGTGGGCTCGACCTCGAACAGACCGGTCGGCGTGACGACGACGAAGGTGTCCGCCGACATCCCGTCCAGCACGTAGTGCGCGGTCCCGGTGAGGGCCCCGCCCGTCTCGTGCACGCCCGGCTCGTCCCAGCCGCGCTCGTCCGCCCAGCAGACCGCGATCGTGCGCGCGCCTTCGGCCACCTCGGGCAGCAGCCGCGCGCACGCTTCCCCGTCACCGGACAGCAGCACCGCCTGCCCGCCGAGGACCGCGGAACCGAGCATCGGCACCCCGGCGAGCGTGCGGCCCAATTCGCCCACCACCAGCAGGGATTCGACCAGGCTCGCGCCGAATCCGCCGTACTCCTCCGGAATCGCCAGCGCGGCGACGCCGATCTGCTCGCACAGCAGCCGCCACAGCGCCGGGTCGTAGCCGAGTTCGGTGTCCATCGCGGCGCGTACCGCGGCGGACCCGGCGTGCTTGGTCAGCAGCGCCCGCACCGAAGCGAGGAATTCCTGATGTTCGGCGGTGCTCATCGGTGTCCTTTCTTCGGGGGGCGCTGCCGCCTGCGGGCCTGACCGCTCATGCTGTGTTGGTTTGTCGCATGAGCGGGGCCCTGCGTGGTTACGCTGCGCTGCCGCCTCCGGGCCTGACCGCTCATGCTGTGTTGGTTTGTCGCATGAGCGGGGCCCTGCGTGGTTACGCTGCGCTGCCGCCTCCGGGCCTGACCGCTCACGCTGTGTTGGTTTGTCGCATGAGCGGGGCCCTGCGTGGTTACGCTGCGCTGCCGCCTGCGGGCCTGACCGCTCATGCGAGGCCTCGCGGGGCGGGTTCGGCGTCTTCCCGCAGCGCCTGGGCGATCCGGGCGCGATGCAGGTCCGGTGTGCCCCAGGCCGAACGCAGCGCGGTCACCTTGGTCAGCCACAGCGACAGGTCGTACTCGGCGGTGTAGCCGATCGCGCCGTGGACTTGGAGCGCGGTGCGGGCCGCGCGATAGGCGGCGTCGCCGCAGGCGATGACGGCGGCCGAGACGTCCCGTCCGCGGGTGGGTCCGGCCATGGTGAGCGCGGCGCGGTAGAGCAGGGGCTCGGCCAGGTCCAGCGCGATGAGCACGTCGGCCAGCTTCTGCTTCACGGCTTGGAACTCGCCGATCGGCTTACCGAATTGCTTGCGCTGCTTGGCGTATTCCGTGGACGAGTGCAGCAGTGCCTTGCCCGCGCCGAGCAACTGGGCCGCGCATGCCAGCGCGCCGGTGTCGAAACCGGCGGCCACGGCCGCGCCGACCTGGTCACCCTCGACGACGGTCGCGTCCGCGGCGACCGTGAACAGGCGACGGGCGGGATCGACCGATCGCACCAGGCCGGTGCGGTGCCCGGTGGACACCAGGTCCGCACCGGCCACCAGCACCACATCGGCGGCGTCGGCGTCCAGCGCGACGCCGCTGTGGCCGGGTGACTCGAACGCGACGGTGCCCAGCGCCGTGCCCTCCACGAAGCCGGGTAGCAGCCGCGCGGCCGGGCCCTGGTCCGCAAGCGCCTGCAACAGCGCAGGAATCGCGGCGGCGGTCTCCACCAGCGGACCCGGCACGGCCGCCCGCCCGATCTCCTGGAACGCCACGACCAGATCGATCGGTTCGGCGCCGATGCCGCCGTGTTCCTCCGCGACGGCCAGACCCAGCACACCGGCTTCGGCCAGTTGCCGGATCAACGCCCGACCAGGCCCGCTGTCGCCGGACGCCCACGCGCGCACGGCGGAGGGCGCGCGGCCCGCCTCCAGCAGTTTGCGCAGGCTGGCGCCGAAATCGAGTTGTTCGGGGCTGAGCGCGAATCTCATCGGCCGCTTCCTCTCGGTAGTCCGAGCAGCCGCTCGGCGATGATGTTGCGCTGGATCTCGTTGGTGCCGGCGTAGATCGGCCCCGACAGCGCGAACAGGAAACCGTCGGTCCACGGCCCGGAACGTTCCGCCGCCGGACCGAGCACTTCGAGCGCGGTCTCGTGCATGGCGATGTCCAGCTCCGACCAGAACACCTTGGTGATCGAGGATTCCGCGCCCAGCTTGCCGCCTTCGTTGAGCCGGGTGACCGTGCCGAAGGTGTGCAGCCGGTAGGCCTCGCTGCCGATCCAGGCGTCCACCACCGCGTCGCGCTGCGCGGTGTTGTCCGGATCGCCGTCCTCGCGCCACAGCTCGATCAGCCGCCGCGCGGTGGCGCTGAATCGGCCAGGGCTGCGCAGGGAGAGGCCGCGTTCGTTGCTCGAGGTGCTCATCGCCACGCGCCAGCCCTCGCCGGGCGCGCCGATCACGTCGCGGTCGGGCACGAACACCTCGTCGAGGAAGATCTCCGCGAAGCCCGGCTCCCCGTCCAGCTGCGGGATCGGACGCACCGACACCCCGTCGGCGGTCAGTGGGAACATGACATAGGTGAGGCCCTTGTGCCGCTCGGCCTCGGGGTCGCTGCGGAACAACCCGAATGCCCAGTCGGCGAAGGCGGCGCGCGAACTCCACGTCTTCTGTCCGCTCAGCAGCCAGCCGCCGTTGGTGCGCTTGGCGGTCGAGCGGATACCGGCCAGGTCGCTGCCCGCTTCCGGTTCCGACCACGCCTGCGCCCAGATGTCGTCGCCGCGCGCCATCCGCGGCATGATCCGTTCCAGCTGTTCGGGGGTGCCGTGTTCGAAAAGCGTCGGCGCCAGCAGGAAGATGCCGTTCTGGCTGACCCGCCCCGGCGCGCCCGCCGCGTAGTACTCCTGCTCGAACAGCACCCATTCCAGCAGCGAGGCATTGCGGCCGCCGAACTCCTCCGGCCAGGCCACCACCGAGAGCCTGGCCTCGGCGAGGGTGCGCTCCCACGCGCGGTGCGCCTCGAAGCCCGCCTTGGTGTCCATGGACGGCAGCGGTTTCGCCGGTTTGTTCGCGGCCAGGAATTCGCGGACCTCCCGCTGGAATTGCTGGGCCGCCTGGTCGAGATCCAGATCCACTAGGTCGTTCCGTTCTGTTCTGCGGTGCTCGCCGATGCCTTCATCGACTTGGCGTTCATGCCGCCGAGGGAGTCGGCGCCGACTTCGGCGTTGTGCGCGTGGGCGAAGTGGTGCAGGCCGAAGACCGAGTCCATGCCCGACCGCATGCCCATCAGGTCCTCGGCCTGATTGACCGCCTTCTTCGTCAGCGCGAGGCCGAATTGCGGCATGGTGGCGATCTTCTCGGCCAGCGCCAGCGTCTCGGTCTCCAGGTCGGCGCGCGGCACCACCCGGTTGACCATGCCCCATTCCTTGGCCTGCGCGGCGCCGAACCGATCGCCGGTGAACAGGAACTCCTTGGCCGCGCGCGGACCCATCACCCACGGGTGCGCGAAGTACTCGACGCCGGGAATGCCCATGCGCACCACGGGATCGGAGAAGAACGCGTCGTCGGAGGCGATGATCAGATCGCACACCCAGGCCAGCATGAGCCCGCCCGCGATGCAGGCGCCCTGCACCATGGCGATGGTCGGCTTGGGAATCTCCCGCCAGCGCCTGCACATCCCGAGGTAGACCTCGAGCTCGCGGGCGAAGCGCTGATCGCCGCCGGCCCGGTCCACGTGGTCCCACCACAGCGCGGCCTTGTTCTGGTACCGCACGTGGTGGTCGCGGCCGGGCGTGCCGATGTCGTGGCCCGCGCTGAAGTGTTTGCCGTTGCCGGCGAGCACGATCACGCCGACCTCCGGGTCCTCCACGGCGCGCTCGAACGCGGCGTCGAGGGCGTAGGTCATCACCGAGTTCTGCGCGTTGCGGTAGTCCGGCCGGTTCAGCGTGACGATCGCGACGCGCCCGCGCCGCTCGTAGGTGACGACCTCACCCTCGTCCGGGATCGCCGGACCCTGGTCCGGGGTTGCCGGTTCCGACATTACGACTTCTCCTCACGTAGTTGACGCTTGAGCACTTTCCCGGCGGCGCTGTAGGGCAGCTGGTCGCGGAATTCGACGAACCGCGGCACCTTGAAATTGGCCAGCACGGCGGTGGCGTGGGCGAGCACCTGGTTCTCGGTGAGGCCGGAGCCGGGCTTGCGCACCACGTACGCCTTGCCCACCTCGCCCATCCTGGTGTCGGGCACGCCGATGACCGCCGACTCGGCCACGCCGTCCAGCCGGGCCAGCGCCTGTTCGACCTCGGCGGGGTAGACGTTGAAGCCGCCGGAGATGTACATGTCCTTGAGCCGGTCGGTGATCTTCAGGTACCCGCGGTCGTCGATCGTGCCGATGTCGCCGGTGTGCAGCCAGCCGTCGGCGTCGATCGTCTCCGCGGTGCTGTCCGGGTCGTCGAGGTAGCCGAGCATCACGTTCGGCCCCCGCAGCAGGACCTCGCCCGCTTCGCCGAGGCGCAGCTCGAAATCCGCGATCGGCCTGCCGCAGGTGTTCGCGATGGTCTCGGCGTCGTCGTCGGCGCGGCACATGGTGCCGAAACCCGCGCTCTCGGACAGGCCGTATGCGGTGATGACGACGTCGAAGGCCAGTTCCGAGCGCATCCGCTCGATCAGCACCACCGGCACGGTCGCCGCTCCGGTGACGGCCACCCGCAGCGAGCTCAGATCGAATTCGGCGCGGCGCGGGAAATCCAGGATCGTCTGATAGATCGTCGGCGGACCGGGCAGCACGGTGACCCGCTCCGCGCCGATCAACCGCATAGTCTCCGGCACGTCGAAAACGGCCTGCGGGATGATCGTGGCCCCCGTGACCAGGCAGGCGAGGATGCCCGCTTTGTAGCCGAAGTTGTGGAAGAACGGGTTCACCACCAGATACCGGTCGTCGCCGCGCAAGGTGGCGCACTCGGCCCAGGCCCGGACCACCGACAGCGCCTGCCGGTGCGCGACCAGCGTGCCCTTGCTGCGGCCGGTGGTGCCGGAGGTGAACAGGATGTCGGAGATGTCGTCGGGGCCGACCGACTCGGCGCGTTCCTCGGCGTCGGCCACGGTGACCGGCGCGGCGACGGTCGCGAGTTCCGACCAGTCCAGCGCGGCGATGTCGGTGTTCTGGGTGCCTTCCACCGGGATCACCACCACCGTGTCGATGGCCAGATCGGGCGCGGATGTGCGCAGTTCGGCCAGCCGGTCGCGGCCGAGGAAGGGCCCCGCGATGAACAGGGCCTTCGCGTTCACCCGGCCGAGCACGTCGGCGGCCTCGTCGGCCACATAGCGGGTGTTCAGCGGCACCAGCGCCGCGCCCGCGTAGTGCGCGGCCAGCGCGGCGATCACCCAGTGGTGGGTATTGGGCGCCCACATGGCCACGCGGTCGCCCGTGCGCACCCCGCGTGCGATGAGCGCCCGCGCCACTTCCTGGACCGCGCCGAGCAACTGGGTCCAGTTCAGCCGCACCGGGCCGTCGGCGATCGCTGGGGCTTCGCCGAAGGTCCGAGCGGCGTGGCGCAGTGCCATCGGTGTGGTCTGAGCAGGGGTTGTCACGGTTGTCCTTACCGTCCGCGAGCGAGTTATGCGTGCACTCTACAAAGCAAGTGCTTGGTAGGTTATCCTACCGGCGTGGGTGCGATCCAGACCTCAGAATCCGACACCGCCGCTCCGGACGGGCGGTTTTCCGCCGCGCAGGACGAGCGATTCGCCGCCGAAGTGCGCGAGTGGCTGGAGGAGAACCTCAGCGGTGAATTCCGCTCGTTGCGCGGCCTCGGCGGCCCAGGCCGCGAACACGAGGCGTTCGACGAACGCCTGGCCTGGGACCGCCACTTGGCCGCAGCCGGGTGGACCTGTCTCGGCTGGCCGAAAAAGTACGGCGGCCGCGAGGCCACGGTGCGACAGCAGGTGATCTTCCACGAGGAATACGCCAAGGCGAACGCGCCGGCGCGGGTCTCGCACGTCGGCGAGGAACTGCTCGGCCCGACCCTGCTCGCGTTCGGCACCCAGGCGCAGAAGGACCGGTTCCTGCCCGGCATCCGCAATGTCAGCGAACTGTGGTGCCAGGGCTATTCGGAACCCGGCGCGGGCTCCGACCTGGCCGCCATCACCACCGCGGCGCACCTGGACGGCGACGAGTGGTCGATCAACGGGCAGAAGATCTGGACCTCGCTGGCCCACGTGGCGGACTGGTGCTTCGTCGTCGCCCGCACCGAGCGCGGCTCCACCAGGCACAAGGGCCTGTCCTACCTGCTGGTCCCGATGAAGCAGCCGGGCATCGACGTGCGCCCGATCATCCAGCTGACCGGCACCTCGGAATTCAACGAAGTCTTCTTCGACGACGCCCGCACCGCGGCCGACCTGGTGGTCGGCGAGCCGGGCGACGGCTGGCGGATCGCCATGGGCACGCTCACCTTCGAGCGCGGCATCTCCACCCTGGGCCAGCAGATCCGTTTCGCGCGGGAACTGGCCGACATCGAGGCCTTGGCCCGCCGCACCGGCGCGGCCGGCGACCCGCTGATCGCCGACCGGATCGACCGGGCCTGGGTCGGACTGCGGGTGCTGCGCGCGCACGCCATGCGCACGATGGAGGGCGCGGGCGTGGACGACGGCGCGGGCCAGGCCTCGGTGGCGAAACTGCTGTGGGCCAACTGGCATCGCGGCCTGGGGGAGCTGGCGATGGCCGTGCTCGGCGCTCGCGGCCTGGTGGCGGGCGAGGACAATCTCAACGAATGGCAGCGGCTGTATCTGTTCACCCGCGCCGACACCATCTACGGAGGTTCGAACGAAGTGCAGCGCAACATCATCGCCGAGCGGGTGCTCGGCCTGCCGCGCGAGGCCCGCCCGTGACGGGGCCGCTGTCGGTCGCCCCCGCGCCCGTCGCCGGGCACGGCCTGCTGACCGGGCGTTCGGCCGTGATCACCGCGGCGGCCGGTACGGGCATCGGCTCGGCCACCGCGCGCAGGCTGCTGGCCGAGGGCGCGGACGTGGTGGTCTCCGACTGGCACGAGCGGCGGCTGGCGGAGACCGCGACCGAGCTGGCCGCGGAATTCCCGGACCGGCGGGTCGCATCGATCCCGTGCGACGTGCAGAGCACCGAACAGGTGAACGCGCTGGTCCGCGGCGCCGCAGAGGCCATCGGCCGGATCGACATCATGGTCAACAACGCCGGTCTGGGCGGGGAGACGCCCGTGGTCGACATGACCGACGAGCAGTGGGACCGCGTCCTCGACATCACCCTCAACGGCACCTTCCGCTGCACCAGGGCCGCTCTCGGTTATTTCCGCGACGCGGGCCACGGCGGGGTGATCGTGAACAACGCCAGCGTGCTCGGCTGGCGTGCGCAATACGGCCAGGCGCACTACGCGGCGGCGAAGGCGGGCGTCATGGCGCTGACCAGGTGCAGCGCGATCGAGGCCGCCGAACTCGGCGTCCGGATCAACGCGGTGGCCCCGAGCATCGCCAGGCACGCGTTCCTGGACAAGGTCAGCTCCACCGAACTGCTCGACCGGCTCTCCGAGCGCGAGGCGTTCGGCCGCGCGGCCGAACCGTGGGAGGTCGCCGCGACGATCGCCATGCTGGCCAGCGACTACACCACCTACCTCACCGGCGAGGTGGTCTCGATCAGCAGCCAACGCGCCTGAGCGGGAAGCATTCCGGGCTCGTCCGCTCCGCGCGGGCGGACGAGCAACCCTGGCGACCACCGAGCAGCCGCTCGCGCGCCACGCCCGGCGCGATCTTCCGCGCCCTATTGCGATCGCCTTCTCGCATCGCGCCCGCCGGGTGAAATGGGCGGCTGATCAGGTCGAAAAGGCCGAGCCGAGGCACACCGCGGTGTGCCATGCTGGATGAGATCGGATCAGCGCTCTTCAAGGGGGCGATGGCTATGGGCCTGGATCGCCCACCTGCCCGCGAACAACTGGAACTCGATGTGGTGCGCGAAGTCGTACTGGCCAGGCGACGGCTCGACAGCCTCGTCCTCTCCGCGCTCACCCTCGGCGCCGAACTCATCGAGCACACCTCCGAAAGCGCGGTCGCCACGGCCGCCACACGGATTCTCCAGCAGCACGCCGTCGACGAGGGCGAAGTCGCCCGTGATCCGCGCGGCGCGCTGCGGGCCGATCTGGCGCGCGATCGCGAGCGCGCCCGGCGCATCGGCCTCAGCGCCGACGGCACGGAGAGCGAACAGGAGCAGCGCAGGCAGCGTCAGACGGCGCTGCTGTGCGAGGTGCGCGCCGATCTGCTCGCCGTGGTCGCGAAATGCCGGAAATTCCGCTTCGACCAGGTGACCTTCGCCGACGAGATCGCGCAGGGCCTGTGCGCGGCCACCGACAAACTGGTGATCGGGGCTGATATGGACACCTACCACGCCTGGCAGCGCGGCATGGTGCTCAAGCTGAGCGAGGAGCCGGTGCGCGGCGGTCCGCCACGGGTGATGGCCACGGTGGACGCCGGTCCCGGCCGCGGGCAGCTCACCGTCGAGTGGGACAGTTGCGAACGTCGTCTCGCGCTTGTCGCCAGGATGGCGCGGGCGGGCGTGTCGCCGGTGATCATCTGCGATCGCCTGCTCGCCGATCTCTCGGTCTCCTCGCCGCTGCGCTACTCGGCGCGTTGAGCGGGGGCCCTCGACCAAGCAAATGCTTGGTTGTATGATGGCCGTGTGCCCGCACCAGACGCCTCGAAATCAGCACGGCGCAGCGAGTTGCTCGCCTTGGCGGCCGAATTGTTCGCCGAGCGGGGATTGCGCGCCACCACAGTGCGCGACATCGCCGACGCGGCCGGGATCCTCTCCGGGAGCCTCTATCACCACTTCGATTCCAAGGAGTCGATGGTGGACGAGATCCTGCGCGGGTTCCTCGACGAGCTGTTCGGCCGCTATCGGGAGATCGTGGCCTCCGGACTGAGTTCGCGAGACACCTTGGAAGCCTTGGTGCTCGCGTCCTACGAGTCGTTCGACCGCTGGCACGCCGCGGTGGCGATCTACCAGGCCGAGGCGAAGCGACTGCGCGACTCGGAGCGGTTCACCTACATCGCCGCGTACAACCGCGAATTCCGCGAGCTGTGGCACCGGGTGCTGACCAACGGCGTCCAGGACGGCAGCTTCCGGCCGGAGCTGGATGTCGAACTGGCCTACCGGTTCCTGCGTGACACGGTGTGGGTCGCGGTGCGGTGGTACCGCCCCGGCGGCCCGGTCACCGTCGAGAACCTCGCGAAGCAGTACCTGACCATCGTGCTCGACGGGCTCACCGCCGGCGCGCGCACCACGTAGGAGTCCTTACATGTCAGCACCTTCCGCGTCCCGTCGTCCGTATGCCCCGCTGCGGGACGCCTACGTGATCGACGCGGTACGCACCCCGGTCGGCAAGCGCGGCGGCGCGCTGGCGGGCGTGCACCCGGCCGATCTGGGTGCGGCCGCGCTGCGCGGCCTGCTGGACCGCAACCCGATCGACCCGGGAAATGTCGACGACGTCATCGTCGGCTGCGTCGACAACGTCGGCCCGCAGGCGGGCAATATCGGCCGCACCATGTGGCTGGCCGCGGGCTATCCCGAAGAGGTGCCCGGCGTCACCGTGGACCGGCAGTGCGGATCCAGCCAGCAGGCCATCAATTTCGGCGCCCAAGCCATCATGAGCGGCACCGCCGAGCTGATCGTCGCCGGCGGCGTGCAGAACATGAGCGCGATCCCGATCTCCGCGGCCATGTTCGCGGGCAAGGAGTACGGCTTCGACTCGCCGTTCGTCGGATCGCAGGGCTGGGACCACCGCTACGGCACCGGCGAGGTGACGCAGTTCCGCGCTGCGCAGCTGATCGCCGAGAAGTGGGACATCAGCCGCGAGGACATGGAGCGCTGGGCGCTGCGCAGCCACGAGCGCGCCCGCGACGCGATCAAGAACGGCCGCTTCGACAAGGAGATCGTGCCGGTCGGCGATTTCTGGATCGACCAGGGCCCGCGCGAGACCAGCCTGGAGAAGATGGCTTCGCTGCCCGCGCTGGCCGAGGGCAGCCCGCTGACCGCCGCGGTGGCCAGCCAGATCTCCGACGGCGCCAGCGCCACCCTGCTCGCTTCCGATTGGGCGGTGCAGGAGTACGGCCTGACCCCGCGAGCGCGCATCCACCACGTGAGCGCGCGGGGCGCGGACCCGATCTACATGCTCACCGCGCCGATCCCGGCGACGAAATGGGCGCTGGAGAAGGCCGGTCTCACCATCGACGACATCGACGTTGTCGAGATCAACGAGGCGTTCGCGCCGGTGGTGCTGGCCTGGCTGAAGGAGACCGGAGCCGACCCGGAGAAGGTCAACGTCAACGGCGGCGCCATCGCGCTGGGCCACCCGCTCGGCGCGACCGGAGCGAAGCTCTTCGCGACACTGCTCAACGAGCTCGAGCGGATCGAGGGCCGCTACGGCCTGCTCACCATCTGTGAGGGCGGCGGCACCGCCAACGTGACCATCATCGAGCGCCTGCCGCGCTGACCGGCGTGGACGAACGGCACGCCGGCGAGTCCGGCGTGCCGTTCGCGCGTCGTCGGGCCAGTCGTATCTGAACCTGCGACCCGAGTGGCACATGGCTGCGGCGAACCGCGAGTAGGCCCTCCGTCATGTGCCACTCGACGAGGCGTCAGGCGGTGCCTGACCCTCGGCTGATGGGTGATCCAGTTAGTCGACGGTGTAGGTGCCGATGAGCTGGCCGTCTCCCATGCTCGCGTCGACGATCGCGGACCTCGCGTCGCTGGCTGATGTTCGCGCGTCCACTTTCACGGGATGTGAGAGCGCGTAGACGATGAATCGGTAATGGTGGACGCCGGTGCCCGCGGGTGGGCACGGTCCGAAGTATTCGGCGCGCTCAGCGCTGTTCAGGCTGACCACCCCGCCCGCGGGTGTCTCGCCCTCCGCGGTGGACGTGGTCCTCGGCGGAATATTGCTGACCACCCAATGGGTGAACAGGCCGCTCGGGGCGTCCGGGTCGTCCACGATCAACGCCGACGTGGCGGCTTCCGGGGGAGTCGTCCAGTTCAGCGGCGGCGGTTCGTTCCTGCCTTTGCAGGTGTAGACCACCGGGATCGGGTCGCCATGGTCGAAAGCGCTACTGCGCACGGAGATCTCGTTCGTCGCGGGCATCGCGGCCTCCGCTCGAGTCGAGGGATGGTGATCGAGTCCGACGGTTCGTCTGTCGCAGGACGGGCTGGCGCAATATGGCGATCGACAGGCGAACCCCGTTATGTCGTTGTCAGTCCAGCGTAAGACGACATTGCGGGACCATCCAGGCAATGAGCGAATCTGCCGTTATCGCTGCCGCTAGGCTACAGCCGTCGCGAAATCGGCTATTTCACGGCCCGCGCGGCGGGATATGCGGGCCGTCGTCCCGACGCGGCGGTCATTTCGATTCGAACGGATAGGGCGGCCCAGGCTGAACCGGCGGCCGCCATCCCTCAGTTCGACCCCGTCCCCGCGGACTGCTCGTGCTCGGAGAGCGCCGCGATCGTCTCGATCCGCTCCACCGCGTCGGTGACGATCCGATCGATCAGCTCCTTGCACGTGGGCAGATCGTCGATGATCCCCGTGACCTGTCCCGCCGCGAGGACGCCCGCCTCGGTGTTGCCCTCGACCAATCCGGCGCGCAGGAGCATCGGCGTGTTCGCGGCCATGACGACCTGCGACCAGGTGAGATCCTTGGTCTTCCGCATGGCCAGGCCGTCGCGGATCATGGTGGACCACTTCATGCCGGTCATGCTCTTGAACCGGGCCGCGTTGCCCACCGCCGCGGTGAGGCCGCGCCAGCGGCCCGAATGTTCCAGCCGCTGCACCAGTTCGGTGTTCAGCACGCGGTGCGGCATGCCGTCGACCTTGAGCGACACCACCGTGTCCTGGAGCTGTCGGCGCAGGTACTCCTGCTTGACCGCGTCGGGGACGGTGCTCTCCCGAGTGAGCAGGAACCGGGTGCCCATCGCGACGCCGGCCGCGCCGTAGGCCAGCGCTGCGGCCAGGCCACGCCCGTCGAAGAACCCGCCGGCCGCGACCACGGGAATGTCCACCGCGTCCAGCACCGAGGGCAGCAGCAGGGTGGTGGCGACCGGGCCGGTGTGCCCGCCGCCCTCGCCGCCCTGCACGATCACCGCGTCCGCGCCCCACGAGGCGACTTTGACCGCGTGCTTGGCCGCGCCGATCGACGGGATGACCACCACGCCCGCATCTTTCAGCTTCGCGATCAAGTCCTGCTTGGGGGCGAGCGCGAACGACGCGACCGCCACCTTCTCCCGGATCAGCAGATCGATCCGCTCCGGCGCGTCCGCCGCGTCGGCTCGGATATTCACGCCGAACGGTTTCGCGGTGTGCGCCTTGGTCTTCGCGATGGCCGCCTCGAGTTCGGCGAAGGTCATGGTGGCCGAGGCGAGGATGCCGAGTCCACCCGCTTCGGCGGTGGCCGACACCAGGCTCGGGCCCGCGACCCAGCCCATGCCGGTCTGCACGATCGGGTGTTCGATGCCGACCAGATCGGTCAGCGGGGTACGCAAGCGCGGGCTCATGACGGGACCTCGGTTTCGCGAATCTTCCTGGGGTCGAGCACTTCCCGGATCAACCGCAGCTCCTCGGCCGTCGGCTGCCGGGTCTCGGCCGCTTCGGCGAGCCCGGCGATCTCGAAGGAGGTGTTCTCCGCGACTTCCTCGGCGGTGACGCCGGGATGCAGGCTGCGGACGCGCATGGTGTGATCGGGGCCTTCGAAATCGAAAACGCCCAGATTGGTCACCACGCGGTGCAGGTGGTGGAAGCGGTATGCCGGGTTGGCCGCGTCGACCTTGTCGTATCCCACCCCGGAGACGATGTCCACCTGGTCGGTGAACACCCGCTTGGTGTGCCGGGCGACCCAGTAGCTGGTGGCGTGGTTGATCGTGTTGCCCGGCGCGCCGCGCACACCGAACATCTGGCGGGTCGGCTGCCGCAACGAGCCGAAGGCCGAGAGGTTCTGGTTGCCGAACCGGTCGATCTGGTTGGCGCCCATCACCACGTGCCTGCGTCCGGAGGCCACCACGTCGAAGACCTTCCGGAACGGAATCCAGCCTTCGATCGGCGCTTTCCCGCCCAGCGGGGGAGTCTCGGCGAACAGCAGCGCCTCGCCGTCGGACAGCAGCAGATCCGGTTCGGTGGTGAGTTTGGCCAACCGCGCGCCGATGATGGACATCGGCGACATGGGGCTGGCTATGATCTCGCCCGCGCCACTGAAGATCTCCGCGCAGGCGACGGCGCAGATCTCGGCGCGGGTGACGGTTTCGGTGCTGGTCATCACGCCTCCTCGGCGAATCGGCGGACGGCGGCCTGGTACTGCTCCTCCGAGCCGGCCAGATAGGTGTCGGCGAACCGCTGCCACGCCTCCGGCGTTTTCGCGGACTCGACGTAGTGCTTCTGGAACTTCTCGTCCCGGCCGTAGTCGTCGGCGGCCAGGGTGAAGTGCGCGCCGCCGGGGGCCTCGACCACGCCGTCCACCATCATGCGGCTGAGCAGCAGCGCCTGCAGCGGAACGGTTTTCACCAGTTCGTCGGTCTCCACCACGCGCTCGACCGAGACGTAGCGGCGCTGCGCCGCCAGGCAGAACAGATCGTCGAAATAGGGATCGACGCCGGTGTAGGCGGCGTTGCCGTGCGCGTCGCCGAGGTTCAGGTGCACCAGCGCCGCGTCCAGATTCAGCGCGGGCATGGCGATCAGGGTCTCCGGCGTGCCGTCCACGGGATAGGGCGATTCGACCGTCTTCAGCTCGCCCTCCCAGAAGTTCGGGACGTCGGAGCCGAGCCCGGCGCGGATCGGCAGGAACGGCAGCCGCGCCGCGGCCGCCTCCAGCCCGCACTTGAGCATGCCCTCGTCCATCTCGCGGGCGACCAGCGCGCCGGAGGTGCGGGCCTTGGCGAACCACGGGTCGTAGAACGGCGGCGAATCCAGCGACACGAAGCCGTAGTACGCCTTGCGCACCTTCCCCGCCGAGCACAGCAGCCCGAGGTCGGGGCCGCCGTAGCTCACCACGGTCAGGTCGGTGATGTCCGAACGCAGGATGGCCCGCACCAGCGCCATCGGCTTGCGCCGCGACCCCCAGCCGCCGATGCCGATGGTCATCCCGCTGCGCAACTCGCCGACGACCTCGTCGAGCGACATCCGCTTGTCTCGCATGGGTGGTTCCTCTCTACTGCCCGCTCTTGCGCGCCGCGAGATCGTCGTCGAACCGGGCGCGGATCTCGTCGGCGACGCCGGCGAGGTTGAGTTCGAAGGTGAAGCCCTGCTCGTACCGGTAGCTGCGGTGCACGTCCTGCACATCGATGCCGTTGAGCGCGCGCTTGGCCGCGCGGATCACCCGGCCGTCCTTGGCCGCGATGTTCTTGGCCAGCTCCAAGGCGGCGGCGTCGAGTTCGGCGCGCGGCACCACCTGGTACACCGAGCCGTAGTGGTGCAGCTGCTGTGCGGTGATGGTGCTCGCGGTGTAGAACAGCGCCCGCATCAAGTGCTGGGGGACCAACCGTGCGAGGTGGGTCGCCGCGCCGAGTGCGCCGCGGTCGACCTCGGGCAGTCCGAAGGTGGCGTCGTCGGAGGCGATCACGACGTCCGCGTTGCCGACCAGGCCGATGCCACCGCCCAGGCAGAAGCCCTGCACCGCCGCGATCACCGGCACCTGGCACTCGTACACCGCCGCGAACGCCTCGAAGCAGCCGTGGTTGGCGTCGATCAGCGCTTGGTGGCCCGGCTTGCTCTGGATCTCTTTGATATCGACGCCCGCGTTGAAGCCCCGGTTCTCCGCGCGCAGCACCACCACTTTGGTGTCCGGGTCGCGGCCCGCCGCGCGCACTTCATCGGCGATCGTGAACCACCCGTCCGTCGGGATGGCGTTGACCGGCGGATAGTCCACCGTGACCACGCTGATGCCGGTCGATTCCGAGTGGCGATTGATCCCCATGGCGAGTCCCATCGTGTGTGCACGCATTGGCAAAGCAAGCAGTTGCTTGGTAGGTTAGCACGGTGCCACTCGAAATCGATCTGTCCGGCCGCGTCGTTCTGGTGACGGGCGGTGTGCGCGGTGTCGGCGCGGGCGTGAGCAAGGCGTTCCTGGCCGCGGGCGCGACCGTCGTGGCGTGCGCGCGCCGACCGGCCGACGCGCCCGTCGAAGCCTGCGGCCGCGCGATCGACTTCGTGCCGTGCGATGTGCGGGACGAGGGCGCGGTGCGCGCACTGATCGACACGATCACCGAGCGTCACGGCCGGCTCGACCATCTGGTCAACAACGCGGGCGGCGCTCCCTTTGCACTCGCCGCCGACGCGAGCAAGAACTTCCACGCCAAGATCGTCGAGCTGAACCTGCTCGCTCCGCTGCTGCTGGCGCAGGCCGCCAACGCGGTGATGCAGCGGCAGGACGAGGGCGGCTCCATCGTCAACATTTCCAGCGTCAGCGGGCACCGTCCGTCGCCCGGCACCGCCGCCTACGGCGCGGCCAAAGCGGGCGTGGACAGTCTCACCGGCTCGCTCGCCGTCGAGTGGGCGCCGAAGGTGCGGGTGAACTCGCTGGTGGTGGGGCCGGTCGACACCGAGTTGAGCCGAATGCACTACGGCGATCAGGACGGCGTCGACGCGGTGGGCCGGACCATCCCGCTCGGTCGCATGGCCCGTCCCGACGATGTCGGCCGCTGCGCCGTCTTCCTGGCCTCGCCGCTGGCCGACTACGTCAGCGGCGCGACCCTGCTGGTGCACGGCGGCGGCGAACGGCCCGCCTTCCTCGCCGCCTCCAACGCCGACCAGCAGTCCTGAACACGACCGGACACGAAGAAGGACACATATGGACACCGAGCAGATCTGCGCCGGGCGCGTCGTCATCGTCACCGGCGCGGGCCGGGGCATCGGCCGCGCGCACGCCCTCGCCTTCGCCGCGGCGGGCGCCAGCGTCGTGGTCAACGACATCGGTTCGACCCTCGACGGCGCGGCCACCGCGGAAACGCCCGCCGCGCAGGTGGTCGCCGAGATCGAGGCGCTGGGCGGCCGCGCGGTGGCCAACGGTGACGACGTGGCGGACTGGGAAGGCGCCCGCAGGCTCGTCCACCAGGCCGTCGATACTTTCGGCAAGCTGGACGTGCTGGTCAACAACGCCGGATTCGTGCGCGACCGGATGCTGGTCAACCTGGGCGAGGACGAGTGGGACGCGGTGATCCGCGTGCACTTGAAGGGCCACTTCGCCACCATGCGGCACGCGATCGAATACTGGCGTGCGGAGTCCAAGGCCGGCCGTCCGGTCGACGGGCGGATCATCAACACCAGCTCCGGCGCCGGTCTGCAGGGCAGCGTCGGCCAGAGCAACTACGGCGCGGCCAAGGCGGGCATCGCGGGCCTGACGCTGACCGCCGCCGCCGAGTTCGCCCGCTACGGCGTGACGGTGAACGCGATCGCCCCGTCCGCGCGCACCAGGATGACCGAGACGGTGTTCGCGGACATGATGGCCAAGCCCGACAGCGGCTTCGACGCGATGGCGCCGGAGAACGTGTCTCCGCTGGTCGTGTGGCTGGGCAGCGCGCAGTCGGCGGCGGTGACCGGACGGGTGTTCGAGGTGGAGGGCGGCAAGGTGGCGCTGGCCGACGGATGGCGGCACGGCGTGCCCGTCGACCGCGGCGCCCGCTGGGATCCGGCAGAACTCGGGCCGGTCGTGGCCGATCTGATCGCCAAAGCGACTCCGCCGGAGCCCGTGTACGGGGCCTGACCGGCCTCGACCCTTTCGGGGGCGCGTTCGCGGACCGGGGTTTAGTATGGGCACCCGTCCGTTTGGGAAGTCCCGTGTGAGAGTGGCGACCGGGCACAGAACTGCGCTTCGACTGATGAGGGGAAGGCTCGGCGCATGGAGGTAGGTCGCGCATTCCGTGTGCTGGCGGCATCCGGCGCCGTCGCCGGCTCCGCGCTGCTCGGCAGCCCTGCCTCCGCCGACGTGCCGTCTTCCTGCCCCTCGTGCGTGGCGGATCCCGCTCCGCCGCCCTATGACAGCGGCGATCCCTGGTTTCCCCTGACCGTGCCGGGGCAGCCGTCGAAGATCAGCACGGTCCCGGCACGGCCGACCACGGGGACCGGCACCGCCGCGCCGGGTCCGGCGGGGGCAAGTACGGCCGGTCTCGGCACCGGTTCGGCGGGATCGGGGATCGCACTCGGCACCGGTTCGGCCGGTCTGGGCCTGGTGCTCGGCTCCGGTTCGGCTGGACTGGGTGTTGCGCTGGGTTCTGGTTCGGCTGGTCTTGGGGTCGCGCTGGGCACTGGTTCGGCTGGTCTCGGGGCTGCGCTGGGCACTGGTTCGGCTGGTCTTGGGGCTGCGCTGGGCACTGGTTCGGCTGGTCTCGGTGTTGCGCTGGGTTCTGGTTCGGCTGGTCTTGGGGCTGCGCTGGGCACTGGTTCGGCTGGTCTCGGGGTCGCGCTGGGCACTGGTTCGGCTGGTCTTGGGGCTGCGCTGGGCACTGGTTCCGCTGGTCTTGGTGTGGTGCTCGGCTCCGGTTCTGCCGCCTTGGGTTCGGCCGCGGTGGGCACCGGTTCGGCTGTCCTCGGGCTCGGTTCGGCTGCGGTGGGCACCGGGTCCGCGGTCCTGAGTGGCACCGGTTCGGCAGCGGTCGGGTCGGCGGCTGTGGGTTCGGCCGCAACCGGTTCCGCCGCAATGGGGACCGGCTCAGCCGTCCTTGCTGGTACCGGTTCCGCGGCGACCGGGTCGGCGGCTGTGGGTTCGGCCGCAACCGGTTCCGCCGCGGTGGGTTCGGCGGCAATCGGTTCGGCCGCCGTCGGGTCCGCGAGTCCGCTTCTGCCGTTGTTGATTCCGCTTCCGCAAGTGACCGCTCCGCCCACTCCCGCGCTCCCGCCGATAACCGTGCCATCGGTTCCCGCTCGCGAGGCGCCAGGGCGCGCACCGATACCGGTAGGCGCGCCGTCGATTCCGCCACTCGACGCGCCCCTGCCCGACCTCACCGACCCCGCCCCGCCACAGGCGCGCGGGCCGGGTTCCCTTCCTGCGGTCCGTCCGGCCGCCGTCGCCGACGATCTGCCCGCCCCGCAGCTGCTGCCGGTGATCGGCGGACTGATCGCGTTCGCCCTCGCGGGCGCGGCGTCCGGCGTGATCAGTTTCCGGAGCGCCGCGGCCACGCAGGCCAGGATCGACGCGGCCCGCGCCCAATTCTTCCCGAGGCCGGGAGAGGACCGTCGATGAGCGTGAGCCGGATACGCGATGACCTGCGTTCCTATCGCCGGGTCGCCGCCGCCGTCGACGCGGTGTGCGCGGTGGCGGCCGACTTCGACGCGACAACGCTGGACGAAGTGGTCGGTGCGATCGCGGACGAGCGCCGCCGCGACATCGAGATCGCCAGCGCAAGACTGGGTCCCGGCGTCTGCGGCCAGCGCAGGTTCTATCCCGACCGCGACGTGATCGTGCTGGCCGAGACGCTACCGAGCCGCGAGCACACCCTCGCCCACGAACTGGGGCACATCGTTTTCGACCACGAAGGCGCGCCCGCACCGGAAGTGACCCTGGAGGCGAGCGACGACCTGATCGCCTACATGCTCAGTCAGCGCGCCCATCAGCGGATCGTCGACGACGGCACGGACGAGCTCGCCGAATGGGAAGCCGAGACGTTCGCCGCCATGCTGATGACCAGACTGCGCGTGTTCAACAGCCGGGGCGCGGGCGTCTCGGTCCTTCGATTCGACGAGGCGCTCGGATGATCCTGTGGGCGACAGCTCTGCTGGTCTGGATGGCGGCCGGCGCGCGGGTGGGGCGCGTGCTGGTCAAGCCGGCGACCACGGCCCGCGTCGCCATCGTCGTCGCGGTCGCCGCCGTCGCGCTCGCCGCGACCGTCGCGGTGCCCGAGATCGCGCTCGCCGTGGACCATCTCGTGCCGAGGGGCCTGCACGCGGGCCTGCTGTCCGATGGCGTCGCCACCGCGAGCTGGATCGCGTTCGCGACGGCCACCTCGGTGGTCGCAGCGGCGGCCTGGCCGGTGGTGTCGCGGCGGCATCTGCGGCGAATCGCCCTGGCGATCCACGGCGTCGGCCTGTGCGCGGTCGTGCTCACGCTGGCCTGGTCGTTCACACTCGGCTGGGCGGTGGTGGCCGCAGGGTGCGCGTTCGTCGTCGTCACCGGTCTGCGCAACCTGGACTGGACAGCGCTCGGCCGCGGCATCGCGCTGTATACGGCGGGCACGGCGGTGATCGCGGTGCTGGCCGTGGACCGCATTCGGCACGCGCCGCGCGTCGTGCCCGGCGATCCGGGCTGGGCCTGGCCCGCTCGGGCGGTCGCGAGCCTGGTCATCGCGCTGGGCGCGGTGTGGATCGTGGTGGAACTCTGGGTGCGCGCGCGGCTGCTGCTGCGCCGGATCCGCCCGCTGCATCGGACCATGGTCGGTCGTTTTCCCGAGGTGGTCGCGCACGAACAGAGCGGATTCTCCACGCAGTTGAGGGCTTCCGACCAGGTGGCGCAGATCATCGACGCGCTGTATCTGCAGTCCGGCGGCGGCCTCGTGCTGGCGGAACTCGCTGCGCCGCCCGCTTCGGTGGCGGACCGGGCCGATCGGGTGGCCCGGTGGGCGCGCGATCCCGCGGGGGCGGCCGCGGTGGACGCGCGGTGGATTGCTCCGCCGGAGGGGATTAGTCCGCGCGGCTGGGTGCAGGCCGTCGCACGCGCCTATCGGACAACCGCGCCCGGCTCCGCTCGAAATTGATCGACTTCGCGCGAATGCGATCAATCGGGCGCAATAGCCGGTCGATCGGACTATTCGGACAGACCGGTGGGACCGGGAATCCTCTTCGCTGCGAACGGCCGTCGGCGAACCCCGCCGAAAGTGCATATGTAAGTACACCATCGGTGGCGCGGCACTAACCGGCGCGCGGTCACGCCCCAATTTCTCTGGGGGCGACCACGCGCCGGTTGTGTGCTTCGCCCGCTTACGCGCGCATAACACAGCACAGTGCGACCCGGTGGGTCGCACTGTGCTGCCGTGCAGATGAACCTATTCGGTTCCATCCGGAGGAATTTCGGGCAAGCCCTCGCTTGCCCGCAACTTCTCCGCCATGGAGGTGAGCAGATTCTGTGATTCTTCGGACAAGTCGAACGCTCTACTCGACAGCCGTCGCAGTCCGTAGCCCTGCAGCTGGGACAGCAGCTCCAGATCGTGATCGATCTTGGCGGCGTAGATGTCGTTGAAGAAGTAGTCCGGCTTGACTTTGAAGAACTTCGCCAGGGCGGCCACCGTCTCATCGGACGGGTTCGTCCGCTGTCCCGACCGCAACTGCGACAGGTACGGTTTCGAGATCGGATGTCCGGAGGCCGTCAGCGCTGCCGCAACCTCCGCGTTGGTGTGCGGCTTACGCCCCGGGGGATGCACGGTTTCGAACAGCTTGTTCAGCCGCGCCGCGAAATCAGCCATTGTGAGCCGCCCAATTCCCTTCGCTGTACTAACAGTCGTTATCTCGGATACGTATCATTGATATTAGCGGCTCAGTAACTGAAAACCTACGCCTGATTCCGGATTTCCTTGAAGCTTCTAGGTCGGAAGGCGGCGAAGGTACTGGGACGGTCGCGTTTGCGGGTCACCCCAAGGCCTCTCGAGAAGCCGCGGTACGAACCGGTTCTGGCCCGTCGCTGCGGTCTCGCCGCAAGGGGTCTTGATAGCCGCAAGATAGCTGACATCTCATGAACTCGGCCGTACATGGGTTTGTGTGGCGTACGACACGTTTGCGCCCGTGGGGGATGAACGTTCAACCAACGCGCATGAAATGGTTGAAGTCACAAACGTTCGATGATCGTTCCTGTCGCGAGTGCGCCACCGGCGCACATGAGAACCATTGCGGTGCTGCGGTCGGAGCGCTCCAGTTCGTGCAAAGCCGTTGTGATGAGGCGTGATCCGGTCGAGCCGACCGGATGCCCCAGGGCGATGGCGCCACCGTTGACATTAACCCGATCCATGTCAGGTTGGTGTACAGAAGCCCAGGAAAGTGCAACCGAGGCGAACGCTTCGTTGATCTCGAAAAGGTCGATGTCGCCGATATTCATGCCGGACCGTTCCAGCAGCCTGGTGCACGCCTGCACGGGGCCGTCGAGGTGGAACTCCGGCTCCGCGCCGACCACCGCCTGTGTGACGATCCGTGCCCGCGGTCGCAAACCCGCACGCTGCGCGGCCTTCTCGTCCATCAGCAGCACCGCGGCGGCGCCGTCGGAGATCTGCGAGGACGACCCGGCGGTGTGCACGCCGCCCTCCAGCACCGGCTTCAGCTTCGCCAGGCCCTCGACGGTGGTCTCGCGCAGGCCCTGATCCCGTGTCACGTCGAGTTTTTCGCCGGTGGGATTGCCTTCCTTGTCGACCGCGGGAGCGGTGACGGTGAGCACCTCGCGATCGAACCGGCCTTCCGCCCACGCCTGGCCGGCCAGCCGCTGCGAGCGCGCGCCGAACGCGTCCACGTCCGCGCGAGTGATGCCGCGCCGCTTGGCGATTCGCTCCGCCGCCTCGAACTGGTTGGGCAGGTCGATGTTCCACGACGCGGGCCTGCGCGGCCCGGCGTGCTCGCCGACGTTGGCGCCCAGGGGAACCCGGCTCATCGCCTCCACGCCGCAGGCCATGCCGATGTCGATGGCGCCGGCCGCGATCAGGCCCGCGATGAGGTGGTTGGCCTGCTGCGCGGAACCGCACTGGGTGTCGATCGTGGTGGCGCCGACCTGCCACGGCAGGCCCGCGTGCAGCCATGCCACCCGGGTGACGTTGTTGGACTGCTCGCCCGCCTGGGTGACGCAGCCGCCGATGACCTGCTCGACCTGCGCGGGGTCCAGGTGCGCGCGCTCGAGCACCCCGCGCTGGGCCGCGCCGAGCAGTTCGGCCGCGTGCAGGCCCGACAGCCAGCCGCCGCGCTTGCCGATCGGGGTCCGTGCGGCCTCGACGATCACCGGTGTGCCCATGTCCAACCTTTCCCTTGGGACAGAAAACTGAAACGCGTTCATAGCACTTGCCAGAGGCAGATCTGTCCGGTTTCTTTCCTCGTTCTCGCGCCTGTGCTTCAATGATTATAGAACGTGTTTCAGTTTGTCGAAGGAGACATCTGGTGGTAGACACTCGGAATGCCCGGCCGAATCTCCCGGACGGGTTCGACGTCACGGACCCGGACATCTACGCCGAGCGTGTTCCGGTCGAGGAGTTCGCCGAACTGCGCCGGACCGCGCCGATCTGGTGGAATCCGCAGTCCCCTGACGTCAGCGGCTTCCACGACGACGGCTTCTGGGTGGTCAGCAAGCACGCCGACGTCAAAGAGGTCTCGCGGCGCAGCGACGTGTTCTCCAGTTTCGAGAACACCGCCATCCCGCGGTTCAACGACGACATCGCCCGCGAGCAGATCGAGCTGCAGCGGATCGTCCTGCTGAACATGGACGCGCCGGAGCACACCAAGCTGCGCAAGATCATCTCGCGCGGCTTCACCCCGCGTGCCATCAACGGCCTGCGCGCGGAGCTGTCGGCCCGCGCCGAATCGATCGTGAAGGCGGCGGCCGAGTCGGGCTCGGGCGACTTCGTGACCCAGATCGCCTGCGAACTGCCGTTGCAGGCCATCGCCGAGCTGATCGGCGTGCCGCAGGAAGACCGGATGAAGGTCTTCTCCTGGTCCAACGACATGACCGGCTACGACGACCCGGAGAGCACGGCCGACCCGGTCGCGGCGTCGGCGGAGATCCTGGGCTACGCCTACCAGATGGCGGCCGCGCGCAAGCAGTGCCCGGCCGACGACATCGTCACCACGCTGATCGAGGCCGATGTCGACGGGGACAAGCTCACCGAGGAGGAGTTCGGCTTCTTCGTGATCATGCTCGCCGTCGCGGGCAACGAGACCACGCGCAACGCCATCTCACACGGCATGATCGCGTTCCTGGAGAACCCGGACCAGTGGGAGCTGTTCAAGAAGGAACGCCCCGCCACGGCCGCCGACGAGATCATCCGGTGGGCCACCCCGGTCACCTCGTTCCAGCGCACCGCGCTGGAGGACACCGAACTCGGCGGCGTCCAGATCAAGAAGGGCCAGCGCGTGGTCATGCTGTACCGCTCGGCCAACTTCGACGAGGAGGTCTTCGACCACCCGGAGAAGTTCGACATCATGCGCAAGGACAACCCGCACCTGGCCTTCGGCGGCACCGGCGCGCACTTCTGCATCGGGGCGAACCTGGCCCGGCTGGAGATCGACCTGATCTTCAATGCCATCGCCGACCACCTGCCCGACATCACCAAGGTCGCCGACCCCAAGCGGTTGCGTTCGGGCTGGCTCAACGGGATCAAGGAGTTCCCGGTCGACTACAAGACCTGCCCGGTGGCGCACTGAGACATAGAAAGGCCCTCGCACTTCGGTGCGAGGGCCTTTTCGTCCGGTACCGAGTCAGCCGATCGGCCGCGCGGTCTTCATGGCGCGATCGACCTCCCAGAATGCCCGCAGTGCGGCGATCTTGCCCTCCTCGTTCACCCGGTAGGTGAACACGCCGTCGGCGTCGATCAGGTGCCCGCCGATGGTGCTGCGGATCGTGCCGGTGAAGGCGATCTCGCGGCCGCAGGCGAACGAGTCTCCGAAGAGGAATTCGATCAGATCGGTCTTCGCGATCGCCTTGTCCCAGAACGCGGCGATGGCCTCGGTGCCGCGGTGACCCTTGCCCTCCGGGTCGAAGCCCGACGGGCCGATGGGGTCCTCCACGACGCCGTCCTCGGCGAACAGGGCGACCCAGGCCTGCTTGTCCCGGGCGCGCACCGCGGCCTGCGAGGCGAGGCCCGCGGCGCGGGCCGGATGTTCGGTGGTGGTCATACGGCCTCCCTCGACCGGTTGACGGGCCTCACCGCGCGGCGAGGACGGGTTCGGCGATGTATTGCTGGGCGAACTTGCGCAGCGAGTCCTGCTTGGCGGCCAGTTCGCCGTCGAATCCGATGCCGTCGGCCAGCCAGGGCACCACGATCGCGTCGGTGACGCCCGCGTCCGCGAGATCTTGATAGCCGGACCGGCCGAAGCGATCGACGCACACCGCCTGGATCTCGAAGGGCTCGTCGGCGCGGCCGTACTCCGAACGCAGCGCGGCGAGCTTGCCGATGGTGTTCCGCAGTTCGTCGTAGGTCATCATGGCCGAGGTCCAGCCGTCGCCCACCCGTGCGGCGCGGCGCAGCGCCGCCTCGGTGTGTCCGCCGATGTAGAACGGCACCGGCTCGCTCGGGGCCGGACTCATCTGGAGCGGATCGAAGTCGAAGAACTCGCCGTGGTACTCGACCATGCCGCCGGCGAGCACCAGTTTGATCACTTCGATCATCTCGTCCACCCGCGCGCCGCGGCGTGCGAACGGCACGCCGCACCACTCGAATTCCTCCGGCGCCCAACCGATTCCGACGCCGAAACCGAAGCGGTTGCCCGACAGGTTGGCCACCGAGCCGACCTGCCGGGCCAGCAGCAGCGGGTTGCGCGAGCCCAGCTTCAGCACGTTGGTGTAGAAGCGGATACGGCTGGTGCCGGCCGCCATGGCGGTCGCGCCGATAAGCGGATCGACCCACGGGGTGTCCGGCCCCCAGAACCTGCTGCCGTCCGGGGTGTAGGGGTACTTCGCCGACGCCGACTTCATGTAGAACAGTGAGTCCGGCAGCGCGATCGACGAGAAACCGCACTCTTCGGCGGTCTTCGCCAGTTCGGTCAGCTGGTCCAGCGGACTCAGCGCTATGCCGACGGTGAACTTCAGCGCGGTCACCGTCGCTCCGATCCGACCACCCACATCGAGAAGTACTGCGAACCACCGCCGTACGCGTGGCCGAGCGCTTTGCGCGCGCCCTCGACTTGATAGTCCCCGGCCCGTCCCATGACCTGCTTGGCGGCCTCGGCGAACCGGATGAGTCCGGAGGCGCCGATCGGATTGGACGACAGCACGCCGCCGGACGGATTGACCGGAAGGGTGCCGCCGATCTCGGTCTCGCCCTTGTCGGTGAGCTTCCAGCCGTCCCCCTGCGGCACGAAGCCGAGGTTCTCCAGCCACATCGGTTCGAACCAGGAGAACGGGACGTAGATCTCGGCCACGTCGATCTCCTCCAGCGGGTTGGTGATGCCCGCCGTCTGCCACAGCGCCGCGGCCGCGTCCCGGCCCGCCTGCGGATTGACCTGGTCGCGTCCGGCGAACGTGGTCGGTTCGGTGCGCATCGCGGTGCCGTGTACCCAAGCGACCTTCCGTCCGGTGGCCTCGACCGCTTCGGCCGCGTCCGCGTCGCCCAGCACGATCGCGCACGCGCCGTCGGAGGACGGGCAGGTTTCGTCGAAGCGGATCGGGTCCCACAGCATCTGCGAGGCGAGCACCGATTCCAGCGTGATGTCGGGCTGCTTCAGGTGCGCCAGCGGGTTCTTGGCTCCGTTGCGGCGATCCTTCACCGCCACCATGGCGCCGATGTGACCGGGGGCGTTGGAGCGCCGGATGTAGGAGCGCACGTGGGGGGCGAAGTATCCGCCCGCGCCCGCGCCGACCGGCATGGTGAACGGCACGGGGATCGACAGCGCCCACATGGCGTTCGACTCCGACTGCTTCTCCCAGGCCACGGCGAGCACGCGCTTGTGCACGCCCGCCTGGATCAAGTTGGTCGCGACGATGCCGGTGGAGCCGCCGACCGAACCGGCGGTGTGCACCCGCAGCAGCGGCTTGCCGGTGGCGCCGAGCGCGTCCGCCATGAACAGTTCGGGCATCATGACGCCCTCGAAGCCGTCGGGCGCCTTACCGACCACGACCGCGTCGATGTCGGCGATGGTGAGACCGGCGTCGGCCAGGGCACGATCGATGGCCTCGCGGCACATGCCCGACATGGACACGTCGGTCCGTTTCGTCACGTGATGGGTTTGTCCGGTGCCGAGCACCGCGGCGGGCAAGCTCATCGGTTCTCCGATTCCAAGACGGTCACAAGGTTCTGCTGCAACGCTGGGCCGCTGGTGGCGTGCGCCAACGCGCGATTCGCCGAGCCCGCGATGATGGCCTCGGCTGCGAAGCCGATGCGTTCCAGGCCCGCGGCGAACATCGGGTGCGCCGCGAGTGCGCCTCCGGACGGGTTCACCTTCGTGCCGTTCTTCAGCCCGATCGCCTCGGCGAGGATCAGCTGCTGATGGCTGAACGGCGCGTGCAGTTCGGCGATGTCGAAATCGCTCACGTCGCCGCCGGTGACCGCCTTGGCGGCGGCCGCCGTCGAGGGCGAGACGGTGAGGTCGCGCGCACCGAGCACGGGAGTGTCGATCCGGTGCGCCATGCCGGTGATCCAGGCGGGACGTTCGCACAGTTCGCGGGCGCGGTCACCCACGGCGAGCACGATCGCGGCCGCGCCGTCGGTGATCGGCGCGATGTCGTGAGCGCGCAGCGGATCGGCGACGTAGGGCTGGTCGAGCAGGCTGTCGACATCACCGTCACCTGCCGCGACGGCTGCCATGTCCCGCTCGGTCCAGCGGCCCGCGTCCAGACCGGCGCGCGCCTGCAGGCCCGCGATGGACCAGGCGTCCGGCCACAGCGGCGCGACCAGGTAGGGGTCCAGCTGCATGGTGAGCACTTGGCGCAGCGTGCCGGCGGAGGACTTGCCGAAGCCGTACACCAGCGCCGTCGTCGCCTGCCCCGAGCGCAGTTTCACCCACGCCTCGTACAGCGCCCACGCGGCGTCCATCTCGACGTGCGATTCGTTGATCGGCGGCACCGCGCCGATGGCGTCGATCGCCGAGATGAACGAGAAGGCGCGTCCGGCGAGGTAATCGGACGAGCCGGAGCACCAGAAGTCGATGTCGGACTTGGTGATGCCGAGTCGGTCGTAGAGCTGCTGGAAGCAGGGCACCAGCATCTCGACACCGTTGGTGGTGCCGAAGGTCTCCGGCACGTGCGGCGCGTGGGCGAAACCCACGACCGCGATGTCGGTGGCGTTGTCAGTCAACGTGCGCCTCTCTCAGAGGTGGTGCTTATAGGTCTCGTAGTCGGCGTCCGGCTCGCCGGAGGGGCGGAAATGGTCCACGTTCTCCAGGCCGTAGCCCCACTCCTCGCGCGGCTTCCACACCGCCTGCACCCGCATGCCCATGCGCACTTCGCTCGCGTCGCATCCGAGCACCAGATGCAGCACCGGGATGTCCGCACCGTCCAGCAGCACGTAGGCCGCGACGTACGGCGGCTTGATCCGCTGGCCCATGAACGGCACGTTGACGATGCAGAAGGTGGTCACGGTGCCGTGATCGGACAGTTCGATGAACTCGTCGGTCGGCCTGCCGTCGGTGGGATTCGCGCCGCGCGGCGGGAAGTACACCTTGCCCGCGGCGTCGGTGCGCGCGCCGATCAGCTTGCCTTCGGCGAGTCCGCGCAGGTAGACGGTCTCCTGCGGCGAGGCGGTGTGCTTGTAGGACAGGTCGACCGGCGTGGTGATCATGGTGACCGGGTCGGCGGCGGCGGACTCGACGGGTCCGGAGGACTTCTCGCCCGGCTCGAAGCAGAGGATGTCGCGAATGCTGCCCTCGGTCTGCTCGGCCCAGCGGGCGGTCACCCGCAAGCCTTGGTGGATGTCCTCGGGCGCGGCGACGTCGACGGCGTGCAACAGCGTCGTGTCGGCGCCGTCCAGCCGGATCAGGGCCCACGCGAACGGCCGGTCGAACGGCTGGCCGGGCAGCGGCTCGCGCACCCAGGTCCACGATTCGACGGTGCCGGTGTCGGCGACGTCGACGAATTCGGTCAGCGGTTCGGCGGTGATCGGATCGTATTCCGGCGGCGGCACGATCACCCGGCCGTCCGAGCCGGGCGCGCCGACGATCTTGTGGTCGCGCAACCGGGTCAGGAAGGTTCCGATGGTGGAGCCGACGGAGCGGGTGTAATCGAAACGCACCCGCAGGGGCGCGCTGAGTACCTCGGGCACGGCGTCCGTGTTCAATGCCGTGCCGCTACCACCAGCGATTGCCGTGGATGCAGTATTCCCCTGAGTCACGATATCGAGTAGAACAGGTTCTAACTCTGGTGGCAAGCAGTTGATCGGAAAGGGGTCCGGCGTGAAGTTCGGATTGCAACTCGGGTACTGGATGGCCCAGCCGCCCGCGAACGCGGGGGAGCTGGTGGTGGCGGCCGAGGAAGCCGGGTTCGACGCCGTCTTCGCCGCCGAGTCGTGGGGCTCGGATGCCTTCGGTCCGCTCACCTGGTGGGGTTCGTCCACGCGGCGGGTGCGCCTGGGCACGTCGGTGGTGCAGATGTCGGCGCGTACGCCCGCGGCGACCGCCATGCACGCGCTCACCCTCGATCATCTCAGCGGTGGCCGCGCCATTCTCGGTCTGGGCGTCTCGGGTCCGCAGGTGGTGGAGGGGTGGTACGGCCAGCCGTTCGCCAAGCCGTTGCAGCGCACCCGCGAGTACGTCGGGATCGTGCGCCAAGTGCTGGCCAGGCAGGCGCCGGTCACCAGCGACGGCCCGCACTACCCGCTGCCGTACACCGGGCCTGGCTCGATCGGGCTCGGCAAGCCGCTGAAGCCGATCGTGCATCCGCTACGTGCGGATTTGCCGATCTGGCTGGGGGCGGAGGGGCCGAAGAACGTGGCGCTCACCGCCGAGATCGCCGACGGCTGGCTGGCCATCTACTACGCGCCGCGGCTCGCCGGGATGTACGACGAGTGGCTCGACGAGGGCTTCGCGCGCGCGGGCGCGCGGCGCAGCAGGGCGGACTTCGAGATCGCCGCGAGTTGCCAGGTGGTCATCACCGACGACCCGGCGAGCGAGCTGGAACGGATGCGCTGGATCATGGCGCTCTACATCGGCGGCATGGGCGCGCCGGAACTCAATTTCCATGCCCAGGTGTACCGGCGCATGGGGTACGACCGCGAGGTCGACGAGATCGGCAAGCTGTTCCAGTCGGGCAAGAAGGCCGAGGCCGCCGCGGCGGTGCCGGACGAGCTGATTCTGGACACCGCGATCATCGGCGACGAGGAACATGTCCGCAAACAACTGCGGGTCTGGGAGGCCGCCGGCGTCACCATGATGCTGGTGTCGGTTCCCGATGTCGCGCAATTGCATCGGCTCGCACCCCTTGTCGAACAGTAGAACACGTTCTAAATTCGATGGGGTGACTGCCTCACCCGCCCCGTCGGCTCCGCCTCCTCACCAGCCCCCCGCGCAGGAGCCAGTGCAAATTCTCGGTCTGTGGAACATCGCCGAAGCCGAACCCGATCGGATCGCGATGGTCGATCCCTGGGGCCGGGAGGTGACGTATCGCGAATTGGCCACGCTGGCCAATCGTTACGCCACCGGCCTGCGCGGGCTCGGCTTGAACACCGGTGACGTGCTGGTGACCATGGTGCACAACTGCGTGGAGGCGATCGCGGCGTATTTCGCGGCCTACCAGTCCGGGTTGTACATCGTCGCGGTGAACTGGCATCTCACCGGTCCGGAAGTGGCCTACATCCTGTCCGACAGCGAAGCCAAGGCGTTCATCGCCAGCGATCGTTTCGCCGCCGCCGCCAAGGCCGCCGCCGACGAGGCGGGGCTGCCCGCGACGGCGCGCTTCGCGGTGGGCGAGATCGAGGGCTTCAAGTCGGTGGCCTGGCTCGGCGCGGCCGACACCGGCCGTCCCTCCGACCGCAGCACCGGCGCGCCGATGCTCTACACCTCCGGGACCACCGGACGGCCCAAGGGCGTCCGGCGGCCGCTCACCGGCGCGGACCCCGATGTCGTTCCGCCGCACACCACCGCGTTCTTCGGCCTGTTCGAGCTCGCGCCCTACGACGACCACGTGCACATCTGCGGCTCGCCGCTGTACCACACGGCGGTGCTGAACTTCGCCACCATCTCGATCCAGCTGGGCCACAAGCTGGTTCTGATGGATCGCTGGGACGCCGAGGACATGCTGCGGCTGATCGACAAGCACCGGGTGACGCACAGCCACATGGTGCCCACCCAGTTCCATCGGCTGCTCGCGCTGCCGGAGGAGGTGCGCGCCAAGTACGACGTGTCCTCGCTGCGCAGCATGGTGCACGGCGCCGCGCCCTGCCCGCAGGAGACCAAGCGGCAGATGCTCGAGTGGTGGGGTCCGACGGTCACCGAGTACTACGCGGCCACCGAGGGCGGCGGCACGGTGATCAACGGCACGGAGTGGCTGCGCAAGCCGGGTTCGGTCGGCAAGGCGTGGCCGTGGTCGGTGATCAAGGTGCTCAGCGAGGAGGACGGCTCCGAGGTGCCGGTCGGCGAAACCGGCCTGGTCTACATGCGCATGGGCGCGTCGAGTTTCGAGTACCACCACGACAAGGCCAAGACCGAGGACTCGCGCGTCGGCGACCTGTTCACCGTCGGCGACATCGGCCACCTCGACGAGGACGGCTACCTCTACCTGCACGACCGGCGCTCGGACCTCATCCTGTCCGGCGGTGTGAACATCTACCCGGCGGAGGTCGAGAACGTGCTGATCACCCACCCGAAGGTCGCCGACGTCGCGGTCTTCGGCATCCCGCATCCGGATTGGGGCCAGGAAGTGAAGGCCGTCGTGCAGCCCGCCGACGGAACCGACGGCGACGACACGCTCACCGAGGAACTGCTCGCCTTCGCCGCCACCCAGTTGGCGAAGTACAAGATGCCCAAGTCGATCGACTATCTGCCCGAACTGCCGCGCGATCCCAACGGCAAGCTCTACAAGCGCAAGCTGCGGGAGCGGTACATTCCCGCCTCCTGAGACCCGCCCCCGGACGGACGGCTGTCGGGCAGCGTCCGGCAGACGGTAGGCGCCGCGTAGCCGGGCCGCTGGGGCTGTGACCCGGCCACGCGACGACGCCGAAAGCGCATGCGCCCTTCACGATTCCCGTGAAGGGCGCATTCGTGTCCCCGCGAGATCGGACTCTGGGGGCTTACGTCGTCTCGATTCCGCTCCGGCTCACTCGTCCGGTGTGTACTCGGCGTACCGCCCCGACGTGGGGAAGGTGGCTAGGGCCAATTCCCGTGCAGCTTGGGTCAATGCGGCTATGGCCCGGTGCTCGGGACCGAGGTACCGGCCCGCTTCCTCTGTGATCTGTTGGAGCTGGTCTCGTAGCCGCACCGAGGTTTCCTTGTCGAGTGCGCCGGGGGGGTCCGTGGTAGACATACCGCTCCTCTGGTCAGAACCGGTGATGCCACTTGGAGGTCGGGACCTCCACCGCGCCGGAGGCATTGTTGTAGGTGAACTGGTGCCCCTGAATCTTGCCGCGTATACCGACGCTGACACGCCACTTCCCGGCGTAGCACGCAGCCGACGCCGCGTAGGAGTGTCCACCGCCCCGGAACGGTGGGGGGATGGTCGAATCGGTTCGGGTAGAGACAACCTCCCACCGACCGCCTTCCTCGTGCTGCAACGCCAGGACGACTATGTGTTCGTCCGGCGGGAAATCACACGCGGCAATACCGTCGCCCGTGATCTGGGGCGGTAGCACTGTCGGCACCGAGTGCGTGAACTCGAAATCGCAACTGCGGGCGGCGTGGGCCGCGCCGGTAGCCGCTGGACTCATGCCGATCAGCACAGCCGCAGCGATCAGCCCAGTAATGGTTTTCAACGGTTATCCCCCGATTTCGATGTCAGACCGGACCTAACTCGCTCCAGAAGATCGGGCGTTGGAGGTTCCCACTCGTCAAAGCTGGAGAGAAGAAACAGACCCGATCTCGTACCGGGATCACGTTCCGGAAAACCCTCGCCGGTCATCTAGATACCGCCTTGCTGACACGTATCTTCGCGTTCGATCCGGTCCCGCCCCTGTTTCGGTATCCGCTGAGGCCAGAACACCACCGCGAAGAACGCGACCAACGGGACAGCGAAGGCTATGAACAACCCCATCACGCGGGCTCCGTCTCGTCGTCCGCCGAACCGAGTCGTTCCGCTTCACCAGGGCCGAACGCCCGAGCATCGGTTCTGTACGTGCAATCTCGTGCACGACATGATTCGGAGGTACACAGATGCCGTTACGTTTCCTTGGCAAAGGCGGAAGCACCAACAACGGGTGTCCTACTTTGCTGGCGAATGATCCCGGCGGGTACGTCGTCCAAGCATGGAAAACGGACCAGGCCGATACAGTCGAGTTGCCACACCTGCTACTCGGGTTCTTGGAACCGGATACGTTCATCGGTGCGACGTTGACCGACACCGGCCGGGGAACATTCCGGCTCACCGGTCGGCCGGTCACTGAACCGGAACTACTCGCCCAGCTCGACATCGCGGCCGACGAAACCGCTATAGAGGTTCCGAAGCTAGAAAGGACATTCTACGGTGCTGCTAGTGCCCGATGAAGGGTTCCCGGACCTACTCCGGACCTGCAAGCGGGAAGCGTTTCATCTCGAAGTGCTCGACACTTACGCCGAACCGAACGAGCATGAACCGTTCCGGCGATTCCTGGCAGACGAGCCGGATGACTACGCATGGTTCCAGCCGTGGACCGAGCTGATACAGGAGACGACCAGCCGGGGTGTAGCGGTCACACGGGTACGAATCGTCACCGAACCGCACACCGACTACACCCGGTTCGCGCTTGCCGTGGCAGCGCTCAATGTACGGGCAGGCGAAGACATTCGATATCTTCCCCGGCATCATGCCGGGGAAGTCCCTTCGGATGACTACTGGCTACTTGATGACGAAACAGTGGTCTTCTCAGCGTTCGGGGAGTCCGGAGGTTGGTCCGGTGCGGCAACTACCGACCCGCACATTGCCGCGTACTGTCGCGGGCTCCGAGCCCGGTTCTGGCCTCTTGCCACTCCGTTTCCGGAGTACGTCACACAGTGACCGGTTCAGTTGACCAGCAGCGCGAGTATCTCGGGGCGCAACTCCGAGGTATTCGCGTTGCCGCCGGGTTGTCCGGTGCGGAGTTGGCACGCCGTAGCGGATGGGACCCAAGCAAGGTCTCAAAGATCGAATACGGCCGGATACGCCCGTCTCTAGAGGACATCTCGGTGTACTGCCGACACTGCAACGCGGGTGACCAACTAGCAGACCTCCACGCGGCGCGGCAGAGCATCGATACCGCGTACCTCGAGTGGCGGAAGATTCTCGGTACCGGAACCAAGCGCAGACAGCAAGCGTCGATCAAGTGGGAATCCGAAGCTCGGATCATCCGATCGTTTGAACCGGTCTTGGTTCCCGGTCTTCTACAGACCGCCGACTACGCGGCGGGCATCCTGCGGAAGGTGATCGAGTTCCAGCAGATTCCGAACGATCTGGACGCGGGTGTATCCAAGCGGTTGCAGCGGCAACAAGTCTTGTATCAGCGGGATCACTTGTTCCACTTCGTCCTTGGTGAACAAGCGTTGTATACCACCGTTGGCGACGCTCAGACGATGGTCGGCCAGCTCGACCGGCTCTTAGCTGTCCAAGGTATGCCACGTGTGACGCTCGGTATCGTGCCGATGCTGGCACCGTTCGAGACGGCTACCACGTCGTTTCTGATGTTCGATTCGAGCCGTGTCCTGGTCGAAAACATAACAGCAGAGCTGTCGATCACTCAGCCGCGAGAGATAGCGGTGTATCACCGGACGTTCGATGTCCTGGCCGGTCAGTCCGTGACCGGCGAAGCAGCACGGGAGCTGATCCGCAAGGCGCTGGACGCCCGTACGCCCCGACCGTGACCGTGACCGTGCAGGGGGATTCGCTGGTCAGCGGTTCGGGAACCTTCTCCACGTCGATCTTCGCGCACGGTGCAAGAGGACGGCGGCGCCTACTCGCGCCCGAACAGCAGGGCTCGAAGCGGTGCTGTTCACACGACGCATCCACGGCGCTTATGCCGCGAAGGGCGCCTCGGGTCAGATGCTCTCGCGCAGTTCAGGTGCGAGGCCGAACAGCGGGAACAACTTCTCGGTGTCGAGGAAGAAGTTCAGTCCGGCGATGGTGTCGCCGTCGAGCTCCAGCACCGTGATCGACCACGGGACCCACACGCCCGGCTCGCCGCTCGGCTTGTAGTGGCCGAAGGCGGGCAGGCCGTTGGCGCCTTCCAGCCGGACCAGTCGCGAATCGCGGCAGGCGCTTCCGTGGCCGAGCATGAACGCGGCCACGTTCTCCGGGCCGGAGATCCACAGCTCGATCGGCGGCATGGACAGCGCCACATCCGCTTTCAGCAGCGAGGTGAGCGTGTCCATGTCGTAGGCCTCGAACGCTTTGACGAAACCGTCCACCAGTTTGCGCTGACCCTCGTCGGTTTCGTCGTAGGTGTCGGTGGCCGCGGGCTGGACCTTGGACATGGTGGCGCGCGCTCGCTGCAGTGCGCTGTTGACCGACGCGGGCGACATGGTGAGCGCCTCGGCGGTCTCGTTGGCGGAGAAACGCAGCACCTCGCGCATGATCAGGATGGCGCGCTGGGTGGCTGGCAGGTGCTGGCAGGCGGCGACGAAGGCCAGGCGCAGCGTGTCCTTGGCGGTGGCGTGCTCGGCCGGGTCGGCGCCGAAGGCCAGGGCGTTCGGGATCGGTTCGATCCAGACGTAATCCGGCTGCGGCGCGGGCAACGGCGCGTCCGGCCGGGACGGACCGGACAGATCCATCGGCCGGGCGCGGCGCTGCGGACCGTCGAGCATGTCCAGGCAGACGTTCGTGGTGATCTTGTACAGCCAGGAGCGGAGGCTGGCGCGGCCCTCGAACGAGTCGTAGGACTTCCACGCCCTGGTGAGCGTCTCCTGCACCGCGTCCTCCGCTTCGAAGGAGGAGCCGAGCATGCGGTAGGCGTACGCGCAGAGCTCCCTGCGATGGGTCTCGAACGCGGCGAGCAGATCGGGAGCGAGGCCGGCGGGGGAGGCTGGCGAGTCGGTCATGGGGTCACCCTGCCACAGGCCACCGACACAAAACAGGCCCGCGAACTCGAGCGCAGCCCCGATCAAGATCACTAAACCTACTGGCATGTGGGACCTGTCACGGACGCCGCGACGATGAGTTCGCCCACCGGAACCCGTCCTATCCAGTGACACGAACGGACTTGCTCGAGAGGAAGAGGCCATGAGCAGCAAGATGATCTTCATCAATCTCCCGGTCGCCGATCTGCACCGGTCGATGGCGTTCTACGAGGCGCTGGGCTGGAAGGTCAACCAGGAGTTCACCGACGACAACGCCGCCTGCATCGTGGTGGACGACAACATCTGCTTGATGCTGCTCATCAGGGATTTCTTCACCACGTTCAGCAAGCGCCCGGTGGTCGACACCAAAGCGGCGATCAACGCCGCGTACGCGCTCGCCCTCGGCAGCGCCGATGAGGTCGACAGCCTGACCGAGGCGGCGCTCGCTGCGGGCGCGACCGAAGAGGTGAACGAGGACAAGCGGGCGCAGGAGGCGCAGGTGGGCATGCACGGCCGCACCTTCATCGACCCGGACGGTCACCAGTGGGAGCCGTTCTGGATGGACTACCCGGGCGCGAACTGAGCCCGGCGAGGGGTCGCCCCCGATGCGTGCGCATCGGGGGCGTAGGGCTCGGGTGGAAACTCAGTTTCCGGTGAAAGAGGGCTTACGCTTCTCCGCGAACGCACGCGGCCCTTCCTTGGCGTCGGCCGAGCGGAATACGGACATGCCGAGCTTGGCGTCGATCTGGAAGGCGTCCTCTTCCGGCATGGCCTCGGTCTCCCGGATGGTGCGCAGGATGGCCTGCACGGCGAGCGGGCCGTTGGCGGCGATCTGTGCCGCGATCTCCAGCGCTTTGTCCAGCGCCGTCCCGTCCGGCACCACGTGCCCGATCAGGCCGATCTCCTTGGCCTCCGCGGCGCTGAGGTGCCGTCCGGTGAGCAGGATTTCCGCGGCGACGGTGTAGGGGATCTGGCGGACCAGCCGCACCGCCGAGCCGCCCAGCGGGAACAGGCCCCAACGCGCTTCGGAGACACCGAATTTCGCGCTCTCCCCGGCCACCCGGATGTCGGTGCCCTGCAGGATCTCGGTGCCGCCCGCGATGGCCGGACCCTCCACCGCCGCGATCAGCGGCTTGGTCAGTCTGCGGCCTTTGAGCAGCGCCTCCAGCTTGGCCGGATTCCACCCCCCGCCGTCGATGGTGTCGCCGGGGTGCTCGGAGGTCATGCCCTTGAGATCGGCGCCCGCGCAGAACGCGCCGCCGGCGCCGGTCAGGATCGCGACCCTGATGTCCGGATCTTCGTCCACCTGGTTCCAGGCGTCCTTCATGATCGCCATCATCTCGCCCGACAGCGCGTTGCGCGCCTCGGGCCGGTTCATGGTGACGATGAGGACGTGGTCGCGCTTCTCGACGAGGCAGTGCGGCATCGCTGATTCTCCTGACTTCCGAGCCTTGTCAGAAACAGTAACACGTTCTATTTTTATGGCTGTGAGCTACAACATAGCGGACCTTGTCGAACATGCCATCGACCTGATGCCCGACCGCGTCGCGCTGGCCGACGACGGCCGCGAGGTCACCTACGCCCAGTTGGAGGAGCGGGCCAACAAACTCGCTCACTACCTGCAAGAACAGGGAGTCCAGCCGGGCGACAAGGTGGGTATCTACTCACGCAACACGATCGAGGCCGTCGAGGCCATGGTCGCGATCTTCAAGGCGCGGGCCGTGATGATCAACGTGAACTTCCGTTACGTCGAGAACGAGTTGCAGTACATCTTCGACAACTCGGACATGGTGGCGCTGATCCACGAGCGGCGTTACAGCGACCGGGTCGCCGCGGTTCGGCCGAAGACTCCGCTGCTGCGCACCGTCGTCGTCGTCGATGACGATACGACCGGCGCCATTCCCACCGCAGCGGATTCGGTGGAATACGAAGCGGTCATCGCGCAGTCCTCCGGTGAGCGTGACTTCGGCGAACGCTCCCCGGACGACCTGTACATGGTCTACACTGGCGGCACCACCGGCATGCCGAAGGGCGTGATGTGGCGCCAGGAGGACGTATGGCGCGTGCTCGGCGCAGGCATCAACTTCATCACCGGCGAATACGTCCAGGACGAGTGGGAGCTGGCCAAGGTCGGCGCGGGCAGCCCGCCGATGGTGCGGTTCCCGATCCCGCCGATGATCCACGGCGGGGCGCAGTGGGCCACGTTCCACAGCCTGTTCGGCGGCGGCAAGGCCGTGATGCTCCCGGAGTTCTCCGGGCACGGCGTCTGGCAGGCCATCGACAAGCACAAGATCAACCTGATCTTCATCACCGGTGACGCCATGGCGCGCCCGATGCTCGACGCGCTGATCGAGGGCAATCCGGAAACCGGTCAGCCCTACGACCTTTCGAGCCTGTACGTGATGGCCAGCAGCGCGGCGCTGTTCTCGCCCGCGCTGAAGGACCAGTTCCTGGAGCTGCTGCCCAACCGGATGATCTCCGATTCGATCGGCTCCTCGGAGACCGGGTTCGGTGGCATCGCCATCGTCGCCAAGGGCGCGACGCACACCGGAGGGCCGCGCGTGAAGATCGACGCGTCCACCGAGGTGCTCGACGAGGACGGCAATCCGGTGCAGCCCGGCTCCGGCGTGGTCGGCATCCTGGCGCGGCGCGGGCACATCCCGCTGGGCTACTACAAGGACGAGGCGAAGACGGCCGCGACCTTCAAGGAGTTCAACGGCGTCCGCTACGCCATCCCCGGCGACTTCGCCCGCGTCGAGGAGGACGGCACGGTCACCATGCTCGGCCGCGGCTCGGTCAGCATCAACAGCGGCGGCGAGAAAATCTACCCCGAGGAGGTCGAGGGCGCGCTCAAGACCCACCCGGAGATCTTCGACGCGCTCGTGGTCGGCATCGACGACGAGCGCTGGGGCCAGCGCGTGGTCGCGGTGGTGCAGTGTCGCGGCGAGTCCCGCCCCACCCTCGAGGAGCTGCGCCCCATGCTCACCCAGGAGATCGCGCCCTACAAACTTCCGCGCAGCCTGTGGTTCGTCGACGAGATCAAGCGTTCCCCCGCGGGCAAGCCCGACTACCGCTGGGCCAAGGAACAAACGCAATCCCGCCCCGCCGACGACAATGCCGTGGCGAGCGCGAAGTAGCAGTGCGTGAAACGTGGTCGGCCACCGTTACTTATAACGGTGGCCGACCACGTTTCTGTGTCCTGTCAGCGGTTGGCGAGTTCCGACAGTTGGTAGGCGAGGCGGTGGCGGAAGGCCGGGATGCGGGACACGGTGCTGAGGACCAGGTTGCGCACGGTGCGGGCGGGGCGGGCGTGCAGGGTTGCCATCTTGGTCATGCGGTCGGTGAACGAGACGACGCCGAGGGCGACGGGGCGGCGGGTGGTTTCGTAGTCGTCCAGCAGGGTGTCCGGCTCGCCCGACAGCACGCGGGCCAGCAGCGGGCCGAGGGCGGCGGCGTCCTGGATGCCGGTGTTCATGCCCTGGCCGCCCGCCGGGCTGTGCACGTGGGCGGCGTCGCCCGCGAGCAGGATGCGGCCGCTGCGGTAGTGGTCGGCGACGCGGTGGTGCACGCGGAAGCGCGAGCTCCACAGCACTTCGCGAACCCGCACCGTGCCGCCGGGGCCGCGGGCGTCCAGGAGCTTCTGGATGTCCTCCGTGGTCGAGTGCTCGGGTGCCGTTTCCAAGGTGGCCACCACGCGGAAGCGGTTCGGCTGCTCTTCGTCGGGGAGCGGCGCGACCACCATGACGCCTTCCGGTGAAAGGTGCAGGGCCACTTCGTCGCGGGCGATCGGCCAGTCCATCCGCACGTCGGCGAGGACGAACGATTCCGGGTAGGTCGCGCCGGTGAATCCGATGTCGGCCTGCTCGCGCACGATGCTGTGCATGCCGTCGGTTCCGATGACGTAGTCCGCGCGGACACTGCCCGGCGTGCCCGCCTCGTCGGTGTAATCGACCGTGACGCCGTCGTTCTCTTCGGTGATCCGGGTGACCTGGTACGGCCGCTCGACCTCCCCGCCCGCCTTGCGCAGTCGCTTCAGCAGCACCGCCTCGGTGGTGTCCTGCGGGGTCATCAAGGTGTAGGGGTAGCGGGTCGGCAGTCCGTCGAACCCGATGGTCGCCAGGGTGCGCCCGCCGTCGTGGACGGTGAAGCGCGCGACGATGTCGCCGGTCGCGACCAGTTCGTCCGCGATGCCGAGCTGCTCGAGCACTTCCAGCGTTCTGGCGTGCACGACCGCGGCGCGCGAGGTGTTCGCGCCTTCGCTCAGTCGGTCCAGCAGGAGGAAATCCACCCCCGCGTCGGCCAGCGTGATGGCTGCGGTGAGTCCGGCGGGGCCCGCGCCGACGATCACGACGGAAGTGGTGGCGGGCAGCGGGTTCGGGGTGGCGTTCATCGGAACTCCTCAGGTCAACGTTTGTAGGCCAACGTTTGTTGACCTAACCGTAGGCCGATCTGGCTAGGAAGTCAACAGTTGTTGGCCTACACTTGTTGGCATGACCGTAGAGCCTGATCAAGCGCCCGCTCGCCGCTCGGACGCGACGCGCGCGGCGATCCTGGAAGCGGCCCGCGCGCGGTTCGCCGCCGAAGGTTTCCGCAAGGCCACCATTCGCGCCATCGCCGCGGACGCCGGCATCGACCCGTCCATGGTCATGCGGTACTTCGGCAGCAAGGACGGCCTCTTCGCCGCGGCGGTCGACGTCCGTCTCGATCTGCCCGACCTCGGTTCCGCGGACCCGGACACCCTGGGCGAGCAGCTGGTGCGCCGCTTCTTCGAGATCTGGGAAGAGCAGCCGAACGGGGAGGTGCTGCTGACGCTGCTGCGCTCGTCGATCACCGACGAGGCCGTCGCCGAACGCGTCCGCGCCATCTTCACCCAGCAGATATTGCCCGCCGTGCTGCGTTTCGGCGATCCCGCCGACGCCCCACGCCGGGGAGGTCTGATCGTCACGCAGATGCTCGGCCTCGCCCTTTGCCGCTACGTCCTGCGCCTGCCCCCGGTCGTCGCCCTCACCCGCGACCAGATCATCGCCGAGATAGCGCCCACCCTCCAGCGCTACCTGACGTCCGTCCCCGTCGACTGAAATCAGCTCGTGCAGGCCGGTCGGTACCTTCGAACGGTGGCCGACGATCCGCCCGCGCGTATCCAGAGCTCGGGCGCGTATGTGCTCGACCCGTGCCGCAAAGCGTTCGAAGACGCCGCCGACCACGTATTGCGGGTCAGCGCGGAGTTGAACCGGCGACTCGCCTGAAGTGCGACGAAAACGGCCCGCACGGCGTGTTGCCGTGCGGGCCGGATCGGCTACCGTGTCGTGCTCAGCCGGCCAGCAGCGCGCCGAGGGCGCGGAGGTGGTCGGTGCTCGCGCCGAGGGCGAACTCATTGTGTTTGGCGGCGGTGAAGTAGTTGTGCGCGATGTGGTCGCGGTCGATGCCGACGCCGCCGTGCACATGGACGACGGTGTGCGCGACGCGGTGGCCCGCGTCGGCGGCCCAGAACTTCGCGGTGTGCACGGCTTCGGCGGCGGGCAGGTCCTCCGACAGCAGCCAGGCCGCCTGGGTCACCGCGAGACGCAAGCCTTGCACGTCGATGTAGGCATCGGCGAGCCGCTGGGCCACGGCCTGGAAGCTGCCGACCGCCTTGCCGAACTGCTCGCGCTCCCTGGCGTAGTCGGCGACCAGCTCGAGCGCGCGCTCCAGGGTGCCGAGTTGCGCGGCGCTCAGTCCGAGCCAGGCGCGGGTGAGAATCCAGTCCAGGATCTCCGCTCCGTCGGCCACCGTGCCGACCAGTTCGGCGGGGGTATCGGTGAACTCGACCGCGAACTCGGGACTGCGGTCGACCACCTGCTGTGCGGTCACGGTCGCCACGGCGGGATCGACCAGGAACACCGCGGGGGTTCCGGAGACCGTGGCGGGAACCAGGATTCGCTCGGCCCGGTTCGCGAAGGGCACGGTGGTCTTGGCCCCGGTCAGGCGCCAACCGTCGTCTGTCTCGACGGCGGTGGTGGTCGGCGCGGCGGGTTCCCAGTTGCTCTCTTCGGCCAGCGCGACCGTCAGGATGACGCTTCCCTCGCCTGCCCGCGTGGCCATCTCCTGGTGCGCCGGGGAACCGAACCGAGCCAGCGCACCGGCGCCCAGCACGATCGACCACAGATACGGCACGGCCGCCAGGTGCTTGCCCAGCTCGCGCAGGATCGCGGTCTGTTCGAGCGAGCCGAGGTCGCTGCCGCCGACCGACTCGGGCAGCGCGGCCGCGAGCACGCCGGTCTCGGCCAGCGAGCTCCACAGCTGCTGATCGAATCGCTCGTCGGCCTTGTCGAGTTCGCGCAACCGGTCGGCGGTGACCAGCTTGCCGCACACCTCGCCGGTCAGCCGGCCGAGATCCAGTTGGGCTTCGGTGGGGGTGAAATCCATGGAAGTTCTCCCTGTTTCGATCAGCGCGCCGCGGCAGGCTGCTTGAGGGCGGTCATGGCGATGATGTCGCGCTGCACCTCGTTGGTGCCGCCGCCGAAGGTCAGGATGAGCGCGGCGCGATGCATCCGCTCCAAACGGCCGCGCAGCTGCGCGCCGGGGGAGTCCTGGCGCAGGTAGGCCTGCGGGCCGAGCACTTCCATGAGCAACCGGTACGCCTCGGTGGCCAGCTCGGTGCCGTAGACCTTGCACGCCGAAGCGTCCCACGGGCGCGGGGCCGCGTCGCCGCCCGCGTCGGCCCGGCTGGCGATCTCCCAGTTCAGCAGTTTGAGGTACTCGACTTTGGCGTGCACCTTGGCCAGATTGAGCTGCACCCACTCCCGGTCGATCACGCGGGAGCCGTCGCTCGCCTTGGTGTCCCTGGCCCACTCGACGGTCTGGCGCAGCGCCAGCGCCAGCGGCGCGGCCGAGGTGAGCGCGACGCGCTCGTGGTTGAGCTGATTGGTGATCAGCGCCCAGCCGCCGTTCTCCTGGCCGACCAGCGCGCTCGCGGGCACCCGGACGTCCTGGTAGTAGGTGGCGCTGGTGTCCGGCCCGGCCATGGTGTGCACGGGCGTCCAGGAGAAGCCCTCGGCGGTGGTCGGCACGATGAGCATGCTGATGCCCTTGTGCTTCTTGGCCGTCGGATCGGTGCGCACGGCCAGCCAGACGTAGTCGGCGTAGGCGATCAGGCTGGTCCACATCTTCTGGCCGTTGATCACGTAGTCGTCGCCGTCGCGCACCGCGGTGGTGCGCAGGCTTGCCAGGTCGGTGCCGGCGCCCGGCTCCGAGTAGCCGATGGAGAAGTGCAGTTCACCGGCGGCGATCTTGGGCAGGAAGAACTTCTTCTGTTCCTCGCTGCCGTAGTGCATGATCGTGGGCGCCACCGAGTTGATGGTCAAGAACGGCACCGGGGCGCCCGCGATCGCGGCCTCGTCGGTGAAGATCAGCTGATCCATGGTCGGGCGATCCTGCCCGCCGTACTCTTTGGGCCAGCCCAGCGCCAGCCAGCCGTCGCGGCCCATCTGCTGGACCACCTCGCGGTAGACATTGCCCTGCCCGTACTCGCCGGTCTGCGCGCTCAGGGCCTCCCGGCGCTCAGGGGTGATCAGCCGCGCGAAGTAGTCGCGCAGTTCCGCGCGCAGCTGCTCCTGTTGCGGCGTGTACGCAATGCGCATGGCAATACCTCATGCTCGTTGGATCGGGTTCCCCCGATCATTGCATATGGACTGAAACATGTTCCAGTATTGATACCGAATCCCCCCGATGACGCTCCGGTGGAGCGGATCGGCTTGTTAGGCTTCGGCCAGAGTGGTGGTAAAGGAGTTGCCATGAAGATCAGTGTCGATCCAGACCAGTGCGAAGCTAATGGAATCTGTGTCGGAATCGCCCCCGACGTGTTCGAACTCGATGACGAGGATGTACTGCACATCGCGGAAGCCGACGTGCCCCCCGATCGGCTCTCCGATGTCCGGGACGCCGTCGCCCAGTGCCCGAAGGCGGCGCTGCGGCTGCAGTGAACCGGGCCTTGCCGTAAGTTGGAACACGTTCTAGAGTCGGCCGCGTGAGCAATGATCTGAGCCTGGCGGGCCGTGTAGCGATCGTGACCGGCGGCGGCGCCGGACTTGGGCGGGCCGAGGCGCTCGCGCTGGCCGGGGCCGGCGCGTCCGTGGTGGTCAACGACCTCGCGGAGTCCGACGCGGTCGCCGACACGCTCGGCGCGATCCGTGCGCTCGGCGCCAAGGCGGAGTTCGTCGCGGGCAGCATCGCCGAGCGCGCCACCGCCGACGCGCTGATCCGCACCGCGGAGGAGTCCTTCGGTTCGGTCGACATCGTGGTCAACAACGCGGGCATCACCCGCGACCGGATGCTGTTCAACATGTCCGACGAGGACTTCGACGCGGTGCTCGCGGTGCACCTGCGCGGCCATTTCCTGCTGTCGCGCAACGCCGCCGCCTACTGGCGCGGCAAGTCGAAGCAGGCGGGCGCGCCGGTGTACGGCAGGCTGGTCAACACCTCGTCGGAGGCCGGATTGCTGGGCCCGGAGGGGCAGGCCAACTACGGCGCCGCGAAGGCGGGCATCACCGCGCTGACCTTGTCGGCCGCGCGGGCGCTGTCGCGCTACGGCGTGCGCGCCAACGCGATCGCCCCGCGGGCGCGCACGGCGATGACCGAGGCGGTGTTCAGCCCCGCCCCGGAGGGGGAGCCCGACCCGCTGTCGCCCGATCACGTCGCTCGGCTCGTGGCCTATCTGGCCTCGCCCGCGGCCGACGCGGTCAACGGGCAACTGTTCGTCGTCTACGGGGGGATGGTGGCGCTGATGGCGGCGCCCGTCGTCGAGCGCCGGTTCGACGCGGCCGAGGGGGAGTGGTCGCCGCGGGATCTGGCCGACACGCTGGGCGGCTACTTCGCCGATCGCCCCGACGGGCGGACCTTCTCGGCGTCTTCGCTGACCGAGTTGGGGTGAGCCGCGGCGGCTCGCCGCGGGCGCGCTACTGATCAGCTGTCCAACTGTTGATCATGTGATCGGTGCTTGGTAGACATAGGGACGGGTTATGTCCCACCTCACAAAGGTGGGATCATCACTCGCTGACACCGGTTCCAAATTTATATGCCGATCTTTCGAAATAATGCACGTCAAAAGTGTGAAAAGTGCTACCGGCAACACGGTGAACATGTTCTAATCGTTCCGGCGGTGCGGCCACGGTGAGATTCGCGCCGTGTGCTGTGTACGCCGGTGAGCAAGGAGGATCGCGATGAACGAGGTCCTTGCCGTGCCGTTGCGGGCCGTCGGCGGATTCTTCGAACTCACCGCCGATGTCGCACGTGCCAGCGTGCGCAGACCCTTTCAATGGCGCGAGTTCATCGATCAGTCGTGGTTCATCGCGCGGGTATCGATCGTGCCGACATTGCTGGTCGCCATTCCGTTCACCGTTCTGGTGAGCTTCACGCTGAACATTCTGTTGCGCGAGATCGGCGCGGCCGACCTCAGCGGAGCGGGCGCGGCGTTCGGCGCGGTCACCCAGGTGGGGCCGATCGTCACCGTGCTCATCGTCGCCGGGGCGGGCGCGACCGCGATCTGCGCCGACCTGGGCGCACGCACCATCCGCGAGGAAATCGACGCCATGCGAGTGCTCGGCATCAACCCGGTGCACCGCTTGGTGGTGCCACGGGTGCTCGCATCGATGTTCGTCGCGCTGATGCTCAACAGCCTGGTGTGCACCATCGGCATCGTCGGCGGATTTCTGTTCTCGGTGTTTCTGCAGGACGTGAACCCCGGCGCGTTCGTCAATGGCATCACGCTGCTCACCCATCTGCCCGAGTTGATCATTTCGGAGGTGAAAGCCGGATTGTTCGGACTGATCGCCGGACTGGTCGCCTGCTATCTGGGCCTGAATGTCAAAGGCGGACCCAAGAGTGTCGGTGATGCGGTGAATCAGACCGTAGTCTTCGCTTTTATGGCCTTGTTCGTCGTGAACGTGGTGGTCACCGCCGTCGGCATCAAGTTCACGGCGCGGTGATCCGATGGCCTTCGTAATCGAATCCCGCTTCCCCCGTACCGTTCGACGGGTGCGCCGGATGTCGGATTCGCTCGATTCGGTGGGCAAGCATGCCGTGTTCTATGCCCAGGCGCTCGGTTCCGTTCCGCGAGCTCTACTGCACTACCGCACCGAGACCATTCGGTTGATCGCCGAGATCAGCATGGGTTCCGGCGCGCTGGCGGTGATCGGCGGCACGGTGGTGATCGTCGGGTTCCTCACCCTCTTCGCGGGCGGCACCATCGCCGTGCAGGGCTACAGCTCGCTGGGCAACATCGGCGTCGAGGCGCTGACCGGCTTCTTCGCGGCGTTCATCAATGTCAGGATCGCGGCGCCGGTGATCTCCGGCATCGGCCTGGCGGCCACGATCGGGGCCGGTTCGACCGCGCAGCTGGGCGCGATGCGGGTCGCCGAGGAGATCGACGCGCTGGAGTCGATGGCGATCCGTCCGGTGCCCTACCTGGTCGGCACCCGCGTGCTGGCCGGGATGATCGCGATCGTCCCGCTCTACGCGCTCGCGGTGATCGCCTCGTTCCTGGCCAGCCGGTTCGCCACCGTGGTGATCTACGGGCAGTCGGCGGGCGTCTACGACCACTACTTCTCCACCTTCCTCATCCCCAGCGACATCCTCTGGTCCTTCGCCCAGGCGATCTTCATGGCGTTGGCCGTCATGCTGATCCACACCTACTACGGCTACAACGCCGCGGGCGGCCCGGTCGGCGTTGGCGTCGCGGTGGGCAACGCGGTGCGCGCCTCGCTGGTCGCGGTGGTCACGGTGACCCTGCTGATCTCGCTGGCCATCTACGGCACCTCCGGCAACTTCCATCTCTCCGGATAAGCGATATGGCGGAATCGAAGCAAACGGAAAACCGCCTGGTGCGGGCGCTGCGCGGCGGCCTCGGCCTGAAACTGGCCGGTGCGGCGATGGTGCTGGCGCTGGTCGCGATCGTGACGGTCGCGCTGATCATGTTCGTCGGCGGGTTCACCCCGACGGCCACCGTGACGGTGGACGCGCCGCGCAGCGGGCTGGTGCTGGACCCGGACGCCAAGGTGAAGATCCGCGGTGTGGAGATCGGCCGGGTGGCTTCGGTCGACCATACCGACGAGGGCGCCAGACTGAAGCTGGCCCTCGATCCGGAACTGCTGAAACTGGTGCCGTCCAACGCGGACGTCGACATCAGGTCCACCACGGTGTTCGGCGCGAAGTACGTCAACTTCATCGTCCCGCGGCAGCCGTCGTCCACGTCGCTGCGACCGGGCGCGGTCGTCACCGCGCAGCGGGTGACCGTCGAGTTCAACACCCTGTTCCAGCATCTGTCCGACGTGCTGGCCAAGATCGAGCCGGAGAAGCTGAACGCGACGCTGTCCGCGCTCGGCACCGCGCTGCAAGGCCGCGGGCAGAAGCTCGGCGAACTGCTCGAGCAGAGCGACGCCTATCTGCGTGACATCAACCCGTACCTGCCCACGCTGCAACAGGATCTGGCGAAGACCGGCCAGGTCACCGACCTGTACGCGGACTCGGTGAACGACCTGCTGCGCACCGTGGACAACTTCACGGTCACCAGCAAGACCCTGGCCCAGGAGCAGGACAGCCTGGACAACGTGCTGGTGAATCTCACCGGCTTGGCCGACACCACCGGAGCGGTCCTGCGCGAGAACGAGAATCAGCTCGGCACGGCCCTGGATCTGCTGCGCCCAACCACCGGGCTGCTCGACGAGTACGCGCCCGCGCTGTACTGCCTGATCGGCGGTCTCGGCAAGGCGCTGCCGCTGGGTGAGGCGGTCTTCGGCGGCCTGCAGGAAGGCGTCGCGCTGAACACCGGCTTCATGTACGGAGCGAAGCCCTACACCTATCCGGATGATCTGCCCAAGGTGAACGCGACCGGCGGCCCGCAGTGCGGCGGCATCCTGGACCGGGTGCCGGGCAGCCACTCGAACTATGTCGTCACCGACACCTCGGAGGGGCATGTGTACACACCGTCGACGACGCTGACCGTCAATCCGCCGAAGGTCTTCCAGCTCCTGTTCGCCGGCCTACCGGGGGTGCCGCGCCCGTGAGGAATACCGCGACCACCGTCAAACTGGCCGTCTTCACCTTGGTGATGACGCTGATCTTCGCCGGCCTCGCGGTCGTGTTCAGCCAGATGCGCTTCGCGCGCGAGAACGGCTACCACGCCGTGTTCACCAGTTCCTCCGGCATGCTGCCAGGGGCGAAGGTGCGCATCGCCGGCGTGCCGGTCGGCTCGGTGACGTCGGTGAAAGTCGGCAAGGACTATCTGGCGCACGTCGAGTTCGACGTCGATCGCAAGTACCGGCTGCTCACCAGCACCCGTGCGGCGATCAAATACGAGAACCTGGTCGGCGACCGCTATCTCGAGCTGTCGGAGGGACCCGGCTCGAACCGTGTCCTGCAGCCCGGCGGCACCATCGTCAAGGAGCAGACCGCGCCCGCGCTGGATCTGGACATGCTGCTCGGCGGTTTCCGTCCGCTGCTGCGCGGTCTCGACCCCGGCCAGGTGAACGACCTGACCAACGCGCTGCTGCAGATCTTCCAGGGCCAGGGCGGCACGCTGGTGTCCCTGCTCAACAGCGGCGGCTCGTTCGCCAAGACCCTCGCCGACCGGGACGCCTTGATCGGCAGCGTGATCAACAACCTCAACGCGGTGTTGCGGACCATCGATGAGCGTGGCGACCAATTCGCCACCACCATCGCCGAATTACAGCGCCTGATCAGCGGACTGGCCGCGGACAAGGACCAGATCGGCGACGCGCTGCCGCGCATCGCCGGAGCCACCGGCGACCTGACCGATCTGCTCTCCCAGGCCCGTCCCGACCTGCGCGGCACCATCGAGCAGACCGGCCGCCTTGCCACGAACCTCGACGCCGGGTCGGACACCGTCCAGTGGGTGCTGGACCGGCTGCCGTCGACCTATCGCCAGCTGATCCGCATCGGCTCCTACGGCTCCTTCCTCCAGCTCTACGTCTGCTCGACGAACTTCCTGGTGGACGGCCCGAACGGCCAGACGATGAAGGTCAATATGCCCGGGGCGCAGACGACCGGAAGGTGTGCGGACAACCGATGAACGAGCAGCGATCACCCGCCGTCACCATCGGCATCGTCGGCCTCGTGCTCGCGGTGGCGGTGGCGCTGTCGGCCCTGCAATTCGACCGTTTACCGTTCATCCGCTCCGGCGCGACGTTCACCGCCTACTTCGCCGACGCGGGCGGCCTGCTGCCCGGCGACGCGGTCCAGGTGGCGGGCGTGCGATCGGGGCGGGTGGAAGACGTCAGCCTGGACGGCGCGAAAGTGCTGGTCCGGTTCACGCTCGCGGAGTCGATCGTGCTCGGCGAGAAGACCTCGGCGGCGATCAAGACGAACACGGTGCTCGGGCGCAAATCGCTCGAGGTCACGCCGTCGGGTCCGGGCGCGCTGCGCGCCGACGACACCATCCCGCTCGAGCGCACCACCTCGCCGTACTCGCTCAACGAGGCGCTGAGCGAACTGGCGGGCACGGTGCACGACCTGGACCTGGACCGTGTCGACCAGACGCTGGACGTGCTCTCGGCGACCTTCGCCGACACTCCCGCCCCGTTGCGCTCCGCGCTGGACGGCGTCACCGCGCTCTCCCGCAGCATCAACGCGCGCGACCAAGCGCTGACGGATCTGCTGAAGCGGGCGCAGAACGTGACGAAGATCCTCGCCGACCGCGGCAACCAGATCAACGCGCTGCTGCTGGACGGCAACGAACTGCTCGGTGAACTGGACCGGCGGCGCACCGCGCTCGGGCAGCTGATCGTCTACGTCAACGGACTCGCCCAGCAGCTGTCCGGTCTGGTCGCCGACAACGAGGCGCAGCTGAGACCCGCCCTGGACAAGCTGAATTCGGTGGTGGCGCTGTTGCAGCGCAACAAGCAGAACCTCGCCGACGCGCTGGACGGGCTCGGCCCGTTCGCCGCGGCCCTCGGTGAACAGGTCGGCAGCGGCCCCTACTTCCAGGCGTACGTGATCAACGCGGCGAGCAAGACGTTGCAACCCCTGGTGGACGCGCTGGTGTGGCCGCAGCACCTGCCGAACGACTTGCAGAGCTATCTCACGCCCGCCCCGTCGATCGTTCCCGCGACCCAGGAGCCGCCGCGATGAGTGAGCGCAACACGGCCGCTTGCGCGGTCTTGCCGGAGCCGACCGTCAGCGAGGTGGACGTATGAGCGCGCTGAACGCCGTGCGAAGACTGCCGCGCTGGGCGCTGGTGCTGGCCGGCGTGGTCGTCGCGGCGCTGGTGGTCGCGGTCGCGTGGAACGGCATAACCCGGATCGGGACCACGAAGGTCACCGCCTATTTCCCGTCCACGTCGGGCCTGTACGCGGGCGACGACGTGCGGGTGCTCGGCGTCAAGGTCGGCCGCATCGATGCGATCGAGCCGGGCGCGGACCGGGTGAAGGTGACCATGACCCTGAATCGCGGGGTGGACGTGCCCGCCGACCCGAAGGCGGTGATCATCTCGCCTTCGCTGGTCTCGGCGCGTTTCATCCAGCTCGCGCCCGCCTACACCGGCGGCCCGAAGCTGAAGGACAACAGCGTGATCCCGATCGAGCACACCGCGGTGCCGGTCGAGTGGGACGACATCAAGGCCGAGCTGTCCAAGCTGGCCACCGCGCTCGGGCCGGTCGGCGACGACAAACAGGGGTCCTTCGGCCGCTTCGTCGACACCGCCGCGAACAACTTGGACGGCAACGGGCAGCGCTTCCGCGACACGCTGCGGGAGCTGTCTGCCACGTTGAGCACGCTGTCCGACGGCCGCACCGACCTGTTCGGCACCGTGCGCAATTTGCAGAAGTTCGTCGACGTGCTGTCGGCGAGCAACGAGCAGATCGTGCAGTTCGAAGGCAGGCTCGCGTCGGTGTCGTCGGTGCTGAGCGGCGTCTCGGCGGATCTCGGCGCTGGACTGGACAACCTGGACGCGGCGATCGTGGACGTGCGCCGGTTCATCGACGGCAGCGGAGCCGAACTCACCGAGGGGGTGCAGCGGCTGGCCGACGCCACCCAGGTGCTGGTCGACAAGCGCCCGGAACTGGAGCGCGTCCTGCACTCCGGCCCGACCGCGCTGGTGAACTTCTACCAGATCTACAAACCGGCCCAAGGGACCCTGACCGGCGCGATCGCGTTGAACAACCCGGCCGACCCGCTCGGCTTCCTGTGCGGCTCGGTGCGCGCGCTGGAGACCAACGACTCCGATCGCAGCGCCGACCTGTGCGCGCAGTACCTGGCGCCCGTGATCAACAGCCTGAGCATGAACTACGTGCCGATCATGGCGAACCCGGCCAGCGGCGTGACCGCGTTCCCCGACCAGTTGGTGTACACCGATCCCAGCCTGGCGGGGCGGGTGGCGAGCCAGAATCCGGCGCAGCCGCAGCCCGCGCCGGTGAGCATCCCGGACGGCCTCGCCGGACTGGCCATTCCGGGCGTGACAGGAGGAGGGCGATGATGCCGAGGCGGCGGATGCGCCGCACCGCCGCCGTCGCGGCGGGGCTGACGGTGGCGCTCGGCGTCGCCGGCTGTCAGTGGGACGGACTGAATTCGCTTCCGATGCCGGGCACCGAGGGCACCGCGCCCGGCTCCTACGAGGTGCGCATCCAGATGCCGAACGTCACCACGCTGACCAGGAATTCGCCGGTGCGGGTGCACGACGTGGCGGTCGGCACCGTGTCGAAGATCGAGGTGCAGGACTGGCACGCGCTGGTCACCGTCACGTTGAACCCGGACGTGCGCCTGCCCGCGAACGCCGTCGCCGAGATCGGGCAGACCAGTTTGCTCGGCTCCAACCATCTCGAGCTCTCCGAACCGACCGATCAGCCCCCCGAAGGCCAGTTGCAGGCAGGCGACGTCATCCCGCTGGCTCGCGCGGGCGCCTATCCGACCACCGAGCAGGTGCTGTCCTCGCTGTCGGTCGTGCTCAACGGAGGTGGCGTCGCGCAATTGGAGACCATCACCCACGAGCTCAATTCCGCGCTCACCGGGCGCGAGGACGCCATCAGGGACCTGCTGCCGCAGCTGAACGAGCTGACCACGAATCTGGACCGCCAGACCGGCGACATCATCGCCGCGATGAGCGGACTCGACCGGCTCGGCGGTCAGCTCGCCGAGCAGCGCGACGTGGTGGCGGCGGCGATCGAGCAGATCCATCCGGCGTTGACCGTGCTCGCCGATCGCCGCGCGAACATCACCAGGGCGATCACGGCGCTGGGCGAGCTGAGCGACGTCGTGCGGCGCATCGTCGCCGCCAGCGGCGAGGACCTGAAGGCCAACCTGCGCAGCCTCGTGCCGGTGCTGAAATCGCTGTCGGACACCGGCAGCGACCTGACCGAGGCGCTGAAGATCCTGGCGACCTTCCCGTTCCCGATGAAGAACCTGGATCACGCGATCAAGGGCGACTACCTGAATCTGTTCATGACCGTGGACATCACCGGCAAGCGGCTGGATTCGAACTTTCTCACCGGGACGCCGCTGGGCGGACGGTTCGGCGGCGTGGAAGGCGCGCTCGGCAGCTTCGCGCCGGGCACGGCCGCGCAGAACGGCGACCCGGCCACCGGGCCGTTGCAGGCGCCGCCGCCCGCGCCGAGCCAGCCGGCCCCGACCATTCCGGGACTGCCGCCGATCCCGGGCATTCCCGCCATTCCGGGGTTGACCGTGCCCATGCCGGGCGACACCGCGCCGCAAGGGGGTCCGGGACAGTGAAGCTCACCCGGTTCGTCCGTACCCAGCTGATCATCTTCTCCGTGCTGACGGTGGTCGGCCTGGTGGTCATGGGCGGCACTTACGTCAAACTGCCCGCGATGTTCGGCATCGGGCGCTACGAGGTCACCGTGAAACTCGCCGCGACCGGCGGGCTCTACCCGACGGCCAACGTCGCCTATCGCGGCACCAACGTCGGTGTGGTCAAGGAGGTCCGGCTGACGCCGGTCGGGGTGGACGCGAAGCTGTCCATCGCCAGCGACTACAAGATTCCCGCCGATGTGGACGCGTGGGTGCGCAGCGTCTCCGCGGTCGGTGAGCAGTACGTGGACTTGGTGCCCGCGCAGAACCGCACGGGCGGCAATCTGCGCGACGGCAGCGTGATCCCGGTGGAGCGCACCAAGTTGCCGCAGGATGTCGGCGCGCTGCTCGACCAAGCCGACCGGCTGCTGTCGAGCGTCGCGGACACCCGGTTGAAGCAGGTCATCGACGAGGCGTTCCTCGCGTTCAACGGCGCCGGACCGGACCTGCAACGGTTCATCGACTCCGCCTCGCTGCTGGTGCAGGAAGCACAGGCGAACGCGGAACCGACGAAGCGACTGCTCGATCAGATCGGGCCGCTGCTGGACACCCAGACCCGCTCGGATGCCGCGATCCGTTCCTGGACCGCCGATCTCGCGACGGTCACCGACCAGTTGCGCGGGCACGACCCCGCGCTGCGTGGCATCCTGCGCGACGGTCCGTCCTCGATGCAGCGGGTGACCAACCTGTTCGAGGACCTGCGTCCGACCCTGCCGCTGCTGCTGTCGAATCTGGTCAGCGTCGGGCAGGTCGCCGTCACGTATCACGCGGGGCTCGAGCAGATCCTGGTGGTCTATCCGCCGCTGGTCGCCGCGCTGCTGACCGCCGTTCGCGGTCCGCTCGAATACGGCGCGCTGGTCGACTTCATGGCGCTGGTCAACGACCCGCCCGCGTGCACGACCGGTTTCCTCCCGCCGGACCAGCGGCGCTCGCCGAGCGAACTCGACACCCCCGACACGCCGCCCGGCCTGTACTGCAAGGTGCCGCAAGACGCTCCGGAGGCGGTGCGCGGCATCCGCAACACGCCGTGCGCCGAGGTGCCTGGCATGCGCGCCCCGACGCCGGAACTGTGCCGCACGGGGTACGTTCCGATCGGCGACAACCCGCCGTTCGGGCCGCCGCACCCGGTGGCGCCCGCCGCGGCGCCCGCGCAAGAGCCCCCGGTCGTCGCACCGGCGAGTTACGGCGGCGGCACACCGGCCGCCGCGCGGTCGTACGACCCGGCCACCGGCGTCTACATCGGCCCCGACGGTCGGACATACCGGCAGGGCGATATCGGACCGAGCGGTTCGGGCACGGTACCGTCGAGCTGGCAGGCGATGCTCGAGGAGCAGCAACGATGAGTGAGAGCAACGGAGAAGGTCACCGCACCCGACGGCGTGCGGTGCGCTCGGCCGGGCCTCCGGTCGAGGAGAACGCGACCGGCGGCGTGCCGGCGGTGACCGTGCGGGCCCCCGTCGCCACGACCGGTATCGACGTCAAGGACAGCGAGCCGAGTTCGGCTGCCGCGGAGCCGAAGACCTCGTCCGACCAGCCACTGCCCGCCGACGCGCCGAAAGTCTCTGTGCGGAAAGCCGACCCAGAGCCGGCTTCCGAGACAACACCGGCCGAGCCCGCCCGCAGCGAGCGGCGTGGCCTCTCGCGCATCCTCGCCACGGCCGCGGCGGCGCTGCTGGTCGTCGTGCTCGTGACCGGTGCGGTCGTCTCGGCGCTCGTGATGCACCGGGCGCACGAACGCGACGAGCGCCGCGCGGAATACGTGGACACCGCCAGGCAGGCGATCGTCAACCTGACCACTATTCGCGCCGACACGGCCAAGCAGGACATCGACCGGATCCTCTCGCTGGCCTCGGGGGAGTTCAAGACCGAGTTCGACGGCCGGGTGGACCCGTTCACCAGCATCGTGCAGCAGGCCAAAGTGGTCTCCAGCGGCGAGATCGTGGAAGCCGCCCTGGAAAGCGACGACGACTCCTCCGGACGGGTGCTGGTCGCCGCCAAACAGACGCTGACCAACGCGGGCCAGGCCGAGCCGCAGACCAGGTACTACCGGTTCCGCGTCACCGTGTCGCGCGGCGATTCCGGGCTGACGGTGTCCAACGTGGAGTTCGTGGCATGAACGGTCAGGCCCGGAGGCGGCAGCGCAGCGTGACCACGCAGGGCCCCGTTCATGCCGGAATCGGACAGAGCATGAACGGTCAGGCCCGGAGGCGGCAGCGCAGCGTGACCACGCAGGGCCCCGTTCATGCCGGAATCGGACAGAGCATGAACGGTCAGGCCCGGAGGCGGCAGCGCAGCGTGACCACGCAGCGCCCCGTTCATGCCGGAGAGGACACAGCATGAACGGAATTCGAGCCAAGATCCTGCTCGCCCTGCTCGGCGTGGTAATCGCCGCGGCCGCGGTGGTCGGGGGCGTCAACGGTTACCGGTACTGGGACCGTGCGCAGAGCGAGCAGGCGCGCAAGGACGCGGTCGCGACGGCGGGACGCACCGTCGAGGCCATGTTCACCTACACCCCGCAGACCGTGGACACCGAACTGCCCAAGTCGGCCGACAACCTCACCGGCGACTTCCGCGCCGACTACTTGACACTGATCGAGAAGCAGATCGCGCCCGGCGCCAAGGAGAAGCAACTCACCGTCACCGCGACCACCCAGGCGGCCGGTGTCATCTCCGCCGACCGCTCCCACGCGCAAGTCCTGCTGTTCCTCAACCAGGTGATGACGAGCAAGGACACCCCGCAGGGCACCACGACCGGCAGCCGGGTCCGGGTCTCGCTGACGAAGTCCGATTCGCACTGGTTGGTGTCGGCGGTGACTCCGGTCTGACGCCGCTGCGGCCCCGCTAGGACGACGCCGGTGTGCGCGGTAGCCGCACCGTGAACGTCGTCCCGGCCTCGGGCGAACTCCGCACGCCGACCTCGCCGCCGTGCGCCGTCACCAGCGCCTGCACGATGGACAAGCCGAGCCCGGTGCCGCCGCTGCTGCGGGCGCGGGAGGTGTCGGCGCGGTAGAAGCGCTCGAAGACGCGTTCGGCGTCCTCCGCCGCCAGGCCGGGACCGGTGTCCGCCACCTCGAGCAGCACGTCGTCGGGGCCTGGAGTGAGCAGTACCGTCACCTTCGCGTCGGGCGCGGTGTGCGTGAGGGCATTGTTCAGCAGATTGCCAAGGACTTGGCGCAGCCGTGCCTCGTCGCCGATCACCTCGAGCGTCCCCTCACCGGGCTCGATCTTCAGCTCGATGGTGCGGACGGGCCCCTCGCAGTGTCCGGCGGCGACCACGGCGCGCGCGTTGTGCACCCCGTCGCTGGCGACGGCGAGCAGGTCCACCGGGCCGAGTTCCAGCGGGCGCTGGGCATCCAGCCGCGCGAGCATCAGCAGGTCTTCCACGAGCACGCCCATCCGCTGGGCTTCGCGCTCGATCCGGTCCATGAACGCGGCGGGGTCGTCGGTGGCTCCCTGGCGATACAGCTCGGCGAAGCCGCGGATCGTGGTCAGCGGCGTGCGCAACTCGTGACTGGCGTCGGCGATGAAGCGGCGCATCCGCTCCTCGGAGCGGCGCGCCGCCTCCTCGGAGGCGGCGGTCGCGGTGAACGCGCGCTGGATCTGCGCCAGCATCCCGTTCAGCGATCTGGACAGCCGGTCGACCTCGGTGTTGGTGTCGCGCACCGGCACCCGGCGGTGCAGGTCGCCGCGGGCGATGGCCGCGGCGGTGCTCTCCACCCGGCGCAGCGGCCGCAGACTGCGCCGCACCACGAAGTACGCGAGCACCGCCAGCACGGCCAGCACCACCGCCCCGACGATCAGCTCCAGCACCACGAGCCGGTGCACCGTGTCGGTGTTCTGCGTGAGCGGCAGCGCCACCGTCGTCGTGCCCTCCGGTGTGCGCAGCGTCAGCACCCGCCACCGGATGGCGCCGCCGTTCGCGGAGTCGACGGTGTACGGGCCGGAGGGCGGGGTGTCGGGCAGGCTCGGCTCGGCGTCGACAGCGAACGCCGGGATGAGGAACAAGCGCCCGTCGGCGCGGATCGAGCGCACCCAGAACTGACTCGGAGCGTGGCGCGGATCGGGCGGCAAGACCGGGGGCGGCGGCCCGCGCCGGGACCATTCCATCGCGCCACCGCGCAACTGCTGGTCGGTGCGGTCGGTCAGCTGCTGCTCCAGCGCCGAGGTGACCACAAGGCCGGAGACGAGCAGCCCGAGCCCCGCCGTGAGCACCAGCAGGACCATCAGCGTCACCCGCAGCGGAACGGCGGACAGCCAGGCGGAGACCTTCGCCCGCACTGCGCCGCTGCGGCCCGGACTCATGAACCGCTCTTGCGGTGGGGCGCGCGCATCACGTAGCCGACGCCGCGCAGCGTGTGGATCAGCCGGGTATCGCCGGTGTCGACCTTCTTGCGCAGGTAGGAGACGTAGGTTTCCACGACGCCGACCTCGCCGCCGAAGTCGTAGCGCCAGACGTGGTCGAGGATGCGCGGCTTGCTCAGCACGGTGCCCGCGTTGACCATGAAGTAGCGCAGCAGCGTGAACTCGGTGGGCGAGAGCGCGACCGGCTCGCCCGCCTTCCACACCTCGTGGGTGTCGTCGTCGAGTTCGATGTCCTCGAAACGGAGGCGCGAACTCTCCCGCTGCGGAGCGGCGTGCCCCGCGCGGCGCAGGATCACCCGCAGCCGGGCGACGACTTCCTCCAGGCTGAACGGCTTGGTGACGTAGTCGTCGGCCCCCAGGGTGAGACCGGTGATCTTGTCCTGTACGTCGTCGCGCGCGGTCAGGAACAGCACGGGCGCGTCGATCCCGTCGGCACGCAACCGGCGCAGCAGACCGAAGCCGTCCATGCCCGGCATCATCACGTCCACGATCAGCGCCTGCGGACGGAAGGTGCGCGCTTTGTCCAGCGCCTGCGCGCCATCGGACGCCGTGTCGACCTCGAAGCCCTGGTAGCGCAGACTCACCGCGAGCAGTTCGACGATCATCGGCTCGTCATCGACCACCAGAACCCTGGCCTCGGGGGTCTGCACGGGGGCGCCACTCATGGCTACATCGTCCGCTCTCGGGCTGCGATGTCGCTGGGCCGAAGCTGGGAGCTTCCTGTGAACGCCGGAATTCAGCGCGGCTCACGGTCCTCCGGGTAGACGTCGTCGTCGGTCAGCAGCGCGCTGCCCGCGACCTGGTCCTGCGCCAGCGCGTCGAGGAAGGCCCGCGCCCAGCGATCCACGTCGTGGGCCAGCACCTGTCTGCGCAGCGAGCGCATCCGCCTGCGTTTGACGTCGCGCTCGTCCTCCAGCGCCGCGACGATGGCGTCCTTCACGTCGTCGAGGTCGTGCGGGTTGCACAGGTAGGCCTGCCGCAGCTCGGCCGCCGCGCCCGTGAACTCGCTCAGCACCAGGGCGCCGTTGAGCCCGCTGTGACACGCGACGTATTCCTTGGCGACCAGGTTCATGCCGTCGCGCAGCGGCGTCACCAGCATCACGTCGGCGGCGACGAAGAACGCGACCAGCTCGTCGCGCGGGATCGGGCGGTGCAGGTAGTGCACCACCGGGTAGCCCACCCTGGCGAACTCGCCGTTGATCCGGCCGACCTGGCGTTCGATGTCGCCGCGCATCTGGATATAGCTCTCGACCCGCTCCCGGCTGGGGGTGGCGAGCTGGATCATGACCGTGTCCGCGGGGTCGATCCGGCCCTCGACCAGCAGTTCTTCGAGGGCGTTGAGGCGGATGTCGATGCCCTTGGTGTAGTCGAGCCGGTCCACGCCGAGCAGGATGTTCTTCGGGTTGCCCAGCTCGGCGCGGATCTTCGCGGCGCGCTCGCGCACCGACCTGCGCCTGGAGTGCTCGTCCAGTTCGGCGGAGGCGATGGAGATGGGGAACGCGCCGACCCGCACCGTGCGGAAGCCGACCTGGACGACGCCGAGCTTGGAGCGCACACCGACCGAACCGCGCGAGGTCGGCTGGCCGGCCAGCCTGCGCGCCAGGTAGAGGAAGTTCTGCGCGCCGCCGGGCAGGTGGAAGCCGATGAGGTCGGCGCCGAGCAGGCCCTCCACGATCTCCGTTCGCCACGGCATCTGCATGAACAGCTCGACCGGCGGGAACGGGATGTGCAGGAAGAACCCGATGGTGAGATCCGGGCGCAGCATGCGCAGCATCTTGGGCACCAGCTGCAGCTGATAGTCCTGCACCCACACCGTCGCGCCCTCGGCGGCGACCTTGGCGGTGGCCTCGGCGAAGCGCCGGTTCACGGTGACGTAGGCGCTCCACCACCTGCGGTCGTAGACCGGCCGCACGATGACGTCGTGATAGAGCGGCCACAGGGTGCCGTTGGAGAAGCCTTCGTAGTAGTCGGCCACCTCGTCCGCGGACAACGGGACCGGATGCAGTTCGAGGCCGTCCTCGATGATCGGGTCCACATCGACGTTCGGGACGCCCGCCCAGCCGACCCACGCCCCCTTGTTGTTGCGCAAGACCGATTCCAGCGCGGTCACCAGACCGCCCGGACTGCGTTTCCACCGGGTGCTGCCGTCGGGCAGGCGTTCGAGGTCGACGGGGAGCCGGTTGGCGACGACGACGAAACCGGAGCCCGCGCCGGAGCCGGTGGTTTCCGCCGCGGCGTCAGCAGTCGAGGTGCCTGCGGCGTGCTCGGAATCGTCGGACGGATTCATCTGGTCCACTCACCGCATCCTTTGCGCGTTGCTGTATCCCGCTGGAGTTGTGTGGTCGACGTCGCCGTTGGCGTCGAGAACGAGGTTATTCGCCCCGAGCGTTCGGTCCAATACCCAGCATGGACAACAACATCCGGCATTCGTCCGCGTCTTCGGCGTAGGCCGCGACCACCCGCTGCGCCTGACGCGCGGTTTCGTCGGCGAGCGGTTCCAGATCGTCGTCCGCAATGTCGTTGGCGCTGCCCTTCACGGCCATCGTCAAGTCCTCCCGGCTCAGTGCGCACTTACCCTGCGAAAAATCAATGGTATGCGACGCTGGGAGGTGCGCTTGCCGCGGCGTTGGCGCGAGCGCGCCACGACCCCCGGTCCGCGCACCTTCCGCGCTGGTCCCTATACCGTGGGGAGCGCAGCACCAACTCCACGAAAGGGTCGATATGCCGCTGGCCACGGTGAACGGGATTTCCCTCAACTATCAGGTGAAGGGTGACCGCGCCAAGGGATCGGCGCCGCTGGTGGTCATGATCATGGGCACCGGCAGTCCCGGCCGGGTGTGGGAGCTGCACCAGGTGCCCGCGCTGGTCGCGGCAGGCTACCGGGTGTGCACCTTCGACAACCGCGGGATCGCGCCGTCGTTCGAGGCCGCGTCCGGCATGACCATCGACGACCTGGTCGCCGACACCGCCGCGCTGATCGAGTTCCTGGACGAGGGCCCGGCGCTGGTGGTGGGCACCTCGATGGGGGCGCGCGTGGCGCAGGAGCTGGCGCTGGCCCGCCCCGACCTGGTCCGCAAGGCCGTGTTCATGGCCGGGCACGGGCGGCTGGACCAGTTCCAGAAGACGCTGTCGCTCGGTGAACACGAACTCGACGCGAGCGGGGTGAAACTGCCGCCGAAATACGAGGCGGCGATCACCGCGGTCATGAATCTCTCGCCGGCGACCATGGCCGAGCCGAACGCCGCGCGCGACTGGCTCGACCTGTTCGAGTTCACCGGAGGGCCGGTCTCGCCGGGCATTCGCGCCCAGCGCAGGATGGATCACGATTTCGACCGGGTGCAGGCCTACCGGGCGATCCGGGTGCCATGTCTTTCGGTCGGATTCGCCGACGACCGGATGATTCCGCCGTATCTGTCCAGGGAGATCGCCGAGGTCATTCCGGGTGCGCGGTACCAAGAGGTACCGGATGCCGGGCATTTCGGATATTTGGAGCGGCCGGAAGCGGTGAACAAGATTCTCCTGGACTTCTTCGCGGCCTGATCGCGAGTCGGCCGAGGTCCCAGCATAGGTAACCGCCCAGGCGTAACGTCTTGCTTGCTAGTGTCGAAACAACGCTCGGGGTCTCTCGGCGCCAGGGGTTGGCAGCAACCCGGCACCGTGCGAACCAGGAGCGATCCCGTACATAGCGCCAGTATCCAGTGAGGTGAAATTGAGCACCAACCCCTTCGATGATGAAGACGGCCGCTTCTTCGTCCTGGTCAACGACGAGGAACAGCATTCCCTGTGGCCCGCCTTCGCAGAGGTTCCGGCCGGATGGCGAGTCGTGTTCGGTGAGGACAGCCGCGCCGCCTGCGTCGAGTACGTGGAGAAGAACTGGACCGACATGCGTCCGAAGAGCCTGCGCGACGCCATGGCCGCGGACGACGCGGCTCGGCAGGGCTCGGTCTGATCGGCAGCGCTCGATCTGCCGCGCTCCGGCGCGGCGTGTTCGCGGCCCCCTGATGGCTCACGTCCGAGTGGCCGCCGCTCGCGACTTCGTCGCGGACGCGGCGGTCACTCGGCTGTGAGCCGAAAGCGGTTGTCGGGCCGGTGGGCCGCGTTCGGTGCCGAACGCGAATCCGTTGTGATGCGGACGGCGTGCCGGGCTATGATGACAACCGCTTTCCCGCCTCCTTAGCTCAGTGGTAGAGCACTCGCCTTGTAAGCGAGCGGTCGTCAGTTCAATCCTGACAGGGGGCTCCATCCAGCCGCTGCGCGGCTGTAGCTCAGTGGTAGAGGCCGTGCA
>NZ_JBIRYN010000008.1:0-305555 GCF_044389845.1 Nocardia sp. NPDC019323 | reverse complement strand
CGCCCGGTGTTGTAAGCGAGCGGTCGTCAGTTCAATCCTGACAGGGGGCTCCATCCAGCCGCTGCGCGGCTGTAGCTCAGTGGTAGAGGCCGTGCCCGGTGTTGTAAGCGAGCGGTCGTCAGTTCAATCCTGACAGGGGGCTCCATCCAGCCGCTGCGCGGCTGTAGCTCAGTGGTAGAGGCCGTGCCCGGTGTTCGGGGTCTCTGATCGAGAGGGTGCCGCTTCATTCGGTGGGTGCCCCGGTGCGGTTCTTCGTAGTCGCCGTCAGTTGTGGCCTCGCTCGGGTTCGGCTGGACGATGTGGTCGGGTCGGCAGCCTTCGAGCGGATCTGCGGGATCGCGTGACGAGCGGGCGGGCGAGGGCCGACGCGGAGCGAGCACACCGCCTGTGCTTTTCGTTGCGGAATTCGTGGGCTGCGGTGCTGCCACGGGACAACTGTTCCGAAGTGGGACGTGTCGTCGAGCGCGCCGATCCAATTCAGCGCATATGTCGGAGAATTCGTCCTCGTGGTCCCGTCGCGGCCGGGCTGGGAAAGCGGCCGACCAGTTCGGTGGTTGGTAGCGAACGGGCAGCACATCTGAGCACCGACCGACGAGCATGTTTCCGGCTACGAGTCTGTTTGTAGTCTGGTGTGCGCAAACATTTCTCGGGATAGGCATGTTCAGATCACGCGCAAACACCGGATGGGCCACAAATAGAGCATGGCGGCATACTTCGCGCACATTCGGGTGACTCTAGCTGTACCGGGTTCTCCATCTGTCGAAAGTTACTGAGATGTACGAATACAACGCGTTGCCGCCGGCCGTTGCGCGGTCTCGTACCATCCAGGGGGCGCGCGATGACTGAGCTGATCGACTTCTCCGCCGCGCTCATCGAGCCGCAAGCGATCAAAGACGCCGGATACGCGGGCGTCATCGGCTACTTCAGCGATTCCCGGCCCGGGACGAATTTCGGTGCGAAGCCGCTGCGGCGGGAATACTGCGACCGATTGCGTGCCATCGGGCTCGAGATAGTGACCAATTACCAGTACGGCAAGGGTGAGACGTCGGACTGGAAAGGCGGTTACGACGCGGGGGTGCACCACGCGCGGATCGCGCTCGATTATCACCGCGCGGCCGGTGGGCCCCGCTCGCGCCCGCTGTATGCCCCGGTCGACGCAAATCCGACGCTGGCGGAATGGAATTCGCTGATCGCGCCGTTTCTCCGAGGCTGGGCGTCGGTGGTCGGTCTGGAATGGACCGGCATGTACGGCAATGCCCGATGCATCGACTGGGCGCTGGAGGACGGCGTCGCCAGCTGGTTCTGGCAACACAACTGGTCCGGCGATCCCTCGATCAACGGCGACCATCCCGCCGCGCACCTGCATCAGATCCGCATCGACGCCGACCGGGTCGGCGGTGTCGTGGTGGATATCGACAAAGTTCTCGCCGACGACTACGGCCAATGGTCGAAGGCGCCGAATTCAGGGGGCACAATGCAAAAGCCCGACTACATCGAATTGGACCGGATGGGCGACTCCGCGTCCAGCCGCCACGGCGCCCGCGTGGAGAACTTCCTGCTGCACACCCAGGAAGGCAATGGAACGGCGGAGAGCCTGGCCAACTACCTCAACAATCCGGCGAACGGGGTGAGCTACCACTACACCGTCCGCGACCGCGTGGTGGTCGACGTGGTCGACACCGACCTGGCCAGTTGGTCGGTGCTGGACGCGAACTCGTTCACCATCAATCTCTGTTTCGCTGGCAGCCGCGTCGCGTGGAGCCGGGACGACTGGCTGCGCATCCGCGACGACATCCGCATCGCGGCGTGGCTCGCGGTGCAGGACGCGCGCAAGTACGGGTTCGACACGTATGTCATCGCACCGCCCTACCAGCGGCGTCAGGGCATCTCCGACCACAAGTACGTCACCGAGTGCCTCGGCATCGGCACGCACACCGACGTGGGACCGAATTTCCCCTGGGACGTGTTCGCCGACGATGTGCGCGGCTTCGCCACCGGCGAGCCGAGCGGGTCGGAGCCGAACGCGATCAACGATTGCGCGGCGGCGAATCCGTGGCTCGGCCGGCGGATCACGCAGGGGGAGATCACGACGCCCGACGGCGCGGGACGCTTCGCCCAGTTCGAACACGGCTACATCTACTGGCATCCGGATACCGGCGCGCACGCCATCCCGGAAACGCTGTGGGGAAAGTTCGAGGCGATGGGCTGGGAGGCGGGCCCGCTCGGGTATCCGATCACCGACCGCACCGTGACGCACGGGCCGGACGGTCAGCCGACGGGTGAGGTGCAGGGTTTCCAGGGCGGAGCGCTCTATCGGCGGCAATCGAGCGACAACGTGTGCTGGGTGCACGGCGCGATCCGCGACCGCTGGAACCGCTCGGGTTACGAGAACGGACCGCTCGGCTGGCCGGCCACCGACGAAATCCCCTGGGACACCGGGACCTACCAGGACTTCGAGCATGGCCGGATCTACTGGACCCCCAGCCAGACCCTGGCCACGGTCGCGGTCGGCGGAGTCGACACACCCCTGCGCGACGTGGCGAGTTAGGCGGGCACGTTTTCGCCGTAGCCGAGATCGCGCAGCGCCTGCTTGATCTTGGCCTGCGCCTCGTCCAGCGACTCGGGGCTCGGGTTCGGGTCGGCGCCGGAGATGTCGAAATCACCCAGCGAGAAGGCCGGGAACACGTGCACGTGCAGGTGCGGCACTTCCAGACCGGCGATGAGCAGACCGGCGCGCGGCGCGTCCCAGGCCGCGCGCACGGCCTGGCCGATCTTCTGGGCGACGGCGGTCAGCCGGGCGAAGGTGCCCGCGTCGATGTCCTGCCACTGGTCGATCTCCTTGCGGGGCACCACGAGGGTGTGACCGGGAGTGACCGGGGCGATGGTGAGGAAACCGACGAACTCGTCGTCCTCCCAGACGAAACGGCCCGGGAGCTGACCGGCGATGATCGCGCTGAAGACAGAAGCCATGTCCCGCAGCGTAGCCCCGAGTCGCGGCAGGCGCCCCGCGCTATACCGCGACGAAGTGCGACAGGATGCCCTGCACCTCGTAGATGTCCACCTGCCGGTTGAACCGCTTCAGCAGCGGCTCGTCGCTGCCCGAGATCCAGATGGCCAGCTCCGCGTCCAGATCGAAGGTGCCTGCCGTCTCCACCGAGAAGTGGGTGATCGCGCGATAGGGAACGCTGTGATAGCTCACCTTGCGGCCGGTGACGCCCTGCTTGTCGATGAGGATCAGGCGGCGGTTCGTGAACAGCATCGCGTCGCGGACCAGCAGGTACGCCGCGTAGACCTGTTCGCCGTTGCCGAGGAGCTTGGCGTACTCCTGTTGCGCCTGCCCCGGATCGATCCGGCCGGCGTTGCCCATCAGTCCGTCGATCAGACCCATTTCAGCACTTCCTTCGGGTGCTCCGGAGGCACGAGTGGTCAGGCCCCCGCTCATGCCGGAAAAGGACACAGTGGTCGGTGCGGGCCGGGTGCCGTCCCACATCCGTTGTCCCCTTTCATCATCCCCTCCGCGCGCACCGGCAGCGGCGATCCCGCCGAACGGCTCGTTTAGGCTGTCTGCCGTGCGTGTACTCGTCATCGGTTCCGGAGCCCGTGAACATGCCCTCGTCCTGGCCCTGCGCCGGGACCCCGCGGTGACCGCGCTGTTCGCCGCTCCAGGCAATGCCGGGATCGCGCAGCACGCGCAGGTTCGCCCGGTCGACCCGTGTGCCGCCGAGGACGTGGTCGCGCTGGCCACGGAGGTGGATGCCGACCTGGTGGTGATCGGCCCGGAAGTCCCGCTGGTGCTCGGCGTCGCCGACGCGCTGCGCGTGGCGGGCATCCCGTGCTTCGGACCGTCGGCCGCGGCCGCCCGGATCGAGGGCTCCAAAGCCTTCGCCAAGGACGTCATGTCCGCGGCGGGCGTGCGCACCGCGCACAGCGAAGTGGTGGACAACCCGGCCGAGCTGGACGACGCGCTCGACCGCTTCGGTCCCACCTGGGTGGTGAAGGACGACGGACTCGCCGCGGGCAAGGGCGTGGTGGTGACCGCCGACCGCTCGGCGGCGCGCGAGCACGGGGCCGAACTGCTGGAGCAGGGCCACCCGGTGCTGCTGGAGTCGTTCTTGGACGGACCGGAAGTCTCGCTGTTCTGCCTGGTCGACGGCGAGACGGTGGTTCCGCTGCTGCCCGCGCAGGATCACAAGCGCGTCGGTGACGGTGACACCGGACCCAACACCGGCGGCATGGGCGCCTACACGCCGCTGCCGTGGCTGCCCGAGCAGACCGTCACCGCGATCGTCGACGACGTGGTGAAACCCGTTGCCGCCGAGCTGGTGCGGCGCGGCAGCGGCTTCTCCGGCCTGCTCTACGCCGGGCTGGCGATCGGCGCGGCCGGCCCCGCCGTGGTCGAATTCAATTGCCGCTTCGGCGATCCCGAGACGCAGGCGGTGCTGGCGTTGCTGGACAGCCCGCTCGGCGAGCTGCTGTACGCCACCGCCACCGGCACGCTGGCACAGGTGGCCCCGCCGCGCTGGCGCGACGGCTCCGCCATCACCGTGGTGCTCGCCGCGGAGAACTACCCGGGGCGTCCGCGTCTCGGCGACGCGATCTCCGGCGCTGGCGAGGGCGCGTCCGACGAGAACGCCACGGTGCTGCACGCGGGCACCGCGCAGCGCGAGGACGGCGCGCTGGTCTCCGCGGGCGGACGGGTGCTGAACGTGGTGGGCGTCGGCGCCGACCTCGCCGAAGCCCGCGCCCGCGCCTACGACCGCATCGCCGCGATCAAACTGCCCGGCAGCCACTACCGCACCGACATCGGCCTGGCCGCCGTGGAGAACCGCATCGAGGTCTGAGCCGCGGCTCGATTCCCCTGAGCCGCCCGGCGCGTCGCGGGCTCAGCCGAACGTGAGTCCGCGCACCGCCAGCCATTGCTGCGGGTCGACGTGTTGTCCGCCGGCGATCACCTCGAAGTGCAGGTGCGGCCCGGTCGAGTCGCCGCGGTTGCCCATGCGGGCGATCTGCATGCCCGCTGGCACCCGCTCGCCGACCGAGACGAAGAAGTCGTACATGTGCCCGTAGACGGTGATGCTGCCGTCGTCGTGGCGGATCCGCACCCACAGGCCGAAGCCCTGCGCCGGTCCGGCGTCGATGACGGTGCCGTCGGCGACCGCGTAGATCGGGGTGCCGATCGGGCCCGCGATGTCGATGCCGTTGTGGAACGTTCCCCAGCGTGACCCGAAGCCGGAGGTGAAGACGCCGTGGGCGGGCAGCGCGAAGCCGTGGCCGCCCGGCAGCGTCGCCCCGGGCTGCACCGGCGCGGTTCCGGTCATCCACGGCTGCCGCTCACCGGCCACGGCGGCGGCCGCCTCGGCCTTCGCGCGTTCGAGCGTCGCGCGCGCTGCGGCCGCGACCACCGCCTGCTCGCGCAGCCGCTCACCGTTGGCGATCGCGTTCAGCAACCTGGTCACCGAAGGCGGGGTGTTCTGCATCTGCGGGGGATAGGCGACGGCGACGCGCTGGGCGCGGTCCGGTGCGGGCGTGCGATCGGTGACCGTCCCGGCGAAGGACATGTCGCCCGCGGCGAACATCGCGGTCGCCGCGAGCCCGCCCAGCAGCACCTTGTGCTTGCGCGCCAGCGCCAGCAACTCCTCGCCGGTGGGTTTGCGCCGCCACAGGTCGCGCGGGTCCGGCCTGCGCTGCCACCAGGCCCGCAGCCGGCGCGGATCGAACCGGCCGCCATCGCCGAAAAGCCGCCGCCGGGACCGGCGCGGCAAGCCCGCACGCCAATCGCGCGGAATGACGCCGATACCGGCCACTCCGCGCACTCGGTCGAGTCCGTCTCGTCGAGACTTATCGAGCATCGGGTAGACCATAACCGCGACTGTGCGGCGAAGCGTGCTCTACCGTCTGTCGAGTGTCCAGAGAATCTCGCCGGTCGACCATTCCACCTTTCTACGTGATGGATGTGTGGAAAGCCGCCGCGGAACGCGCCCGGACCCACGGCGATGTGCTCGTGCTCGCGGCGGGGCAGCCGTCGACGCCTGCGCCCGCGCCCGTCCTGCGCGCGACTCAACTGGCCATCGGGTCCGAATTGCTCGGTTACACGGAGACTTTCGGCATTCTGGCGATTCGGGAAGCGATCGCACAACACCATCGGGAAACCTACGGTTACCAGGTCCACCCGGACGACGTGGTCGTGACCACCGGCTCGTCCGGCGCGTTCTCGCTGATCTTCCTCGCCGCGTTCGACCCGGGCGACACCGTCGTGGTGGCGCGTCCCGGGTATCCGGCCTACCGCAACACCCTCGCCGCGCTCGGCTGCCGCGTGCTGGAACTCGACTGCGGCGCGCAGACCAGGTTCCAGCCCACCGTCGCCATGCTCGAGGCGCTTCCCGAGCCGCCCGCCGGCCTGGTGGTGGCCAGCCCCGCCAACCCCACCGGCACCATGATCGCCCCGGCGGAGCTCGCCGCGCTGGCCCGCTGGTGCGAGGAGCACGGCACGCTGCTGATCTCCGACGAGATCTACCACGGCATCACCTACGACACGGGCCCCGACAGCGCCACCTCGTCGGCCTGGGAGACCTCGCGGGAAGCGGTGGTGATCGGCTCGGTCTCCAAATACTTCTCCATGACGGGCTGGCGGCTGGGCTGGATGCTGGTGCCGAGCGGCCTGCGCCCCGCGCTGCAACGGCTGGCCTCCAACCTGACCGTGTGCCCGCCGGCGATCTCGCAGTACGCGGCGCTGCACGCGTTCGGCGCTGAGGCCAAGGAAGAACTCGACGGGCACGTGCGGCGGTACGCGGAGAACCGGCGGTTGCTGCTGGACGGCCTGCCGAAACTGGGCATCACCGACCTCGCCCCCGCCGACGGCGCCTTTTACGCCTACGCCGATATCGGCCACCTCACCGACGACTCCCGCGCCTGGTGCGCCGACGTGCTGAACCACACCGGCGTCGCGCTCGCTCCGGGGGTGGATTTCGACACCGTCAACGGACACCGGACGGTTCGTTTCTCGTTTGCCGGAGCCACCGCCGACATCGAGGCGGCGCTGCTGCGTCTAGGGCACTATCTAGGCGTTTGAAAGCCCTGTCCGGCAAGAACTTTTCGCAGTTCGGCACCCTGGCCGCGCGGATGCGGTAAAACAACGATGGTTGCTTTTCCTCGCTGATTTCCCCTGGAAGAACTGATGACGACTGGCACGATGGCACGGTGATCACCGCGACGACCCCGAAAGGCGAACGGCGTCGCCAGGCTTTGATAGCCGCCGCTGCCGAGCTGTTGCTCGAAGGCGGTTTCGAGGCGGTGCGGCATCGTTCGGTTGCGACGCGCGCTGATCTGCCTCTGGCGTCGACCACCTACTATTTCGAATCCTTGGACGACCTCATCGCTCGGGCCGTCGAGTTCAGCGGCAATGCCGAGCTGGACGCGATGCGCAGGCGGGTCGGCGAGGTGAGCCACCGCCGCCGCGGCGCGGAGGCCACGGTCGACCTGGTGCTCGACCTTCTGGTGGGCAGCGACGGGGCCGACGAAGGCGCGCGCGGGCAACTCATCGCACGCTACGAGCGTTCGGTCGCTTCGGCGCGGCACCCTGAGCTGCGCGAAGTCCAGCTACGGCTGCGGGCCCAGCTGGACGAGCTGCTGGCCGACGTGCTGCGCCGATCCGACCGGATGGTGCGGCCGGAACAGCTGCGCCGGCTGGTCGCGGTGGTGGACGGAGCCGTGGTCGCCGCGCTCACCGAGATGGACCCGGAACCGCGGCGGATGGCCCGCGGCGCGCTGCTGGAAGTGATCGACATCGTGGCCCCGCCCGCGCGGTCGGCGGCCCCGGAGGCGGCGGCCTACGCGGGCACGGACGGTCCCGTCCGTGCCACGCCCCAGCAAGTGGATCGTTACCGAGCACTAGACTGACCGGACGTGAGCATCGTCCCCAATGTCCTCGCCACCCGTTACGCCAGCCCGGAGCTGGTGCACCTGTGGTCGCCGGAGCACAAGGTCGTACTGGAGCGACGGCTGTGGCTGGAGGTGCTGCGGGCGCAGGCGGAGCTGGGCGTCGAGGTGCCGGAGGGGGTCATCGCCGACTACGAGCGCGTGCTCGACGAGGTGGACCTGTCCTCCATCGCCGAACGCGAGCGGGTGACCCGGCACGATGTGAAGGCGCGCATCGAGGAGTTCAACGCGCTGGCCGGGCACGAGCACGTGCACAAGGGCATGACCAGCCGCGACCTCACCGAGAACGTGGAGCAGCTGCAGATCCGGCTCTCGCTCGAGCACGTGCACGCGCACGGCGTGGCGATCGCCGCGCGACTGGCCGAGCGCGCCGCCGAATACCAGGCGCTGGTGATGGCGGGCCGCTCGCACAATGTCGCCGCGCAGGCCACCACGCTGGGCAAGCGGTTCGCCTCCGCGGCCGACGAATTGCTGATCGCGCTCACCCGGCTGCGTGAACTGATCGAGCGTTACCCGCTGCGCGGGATCAAAGGCCCGATGGGCACCGCGCAGGACATGCTCGACCTGCTCGGCGGCGACCCGGCCAAGCTCGCCCGGCTGGAGCAGCAGGTGGCCCGGCATCTCGGTTTCGCGACCGTGCTCACCAGCGTCGGCCAGGTCTACCCGCGCTCGCTGGATCACGATGTGCTGTCCACGCTGGTGCAGGTGGGCGCAGGTCCGTCCTCGTTCGCGCACACCATCCGGCTGATGGCCGGGCACGAGCTGGTCACCGAGGGTTTTCAGCCCGGCCAGGTGGGCAGCTCGGCGATGCCGCACAAGATGAACACCCGCTCCTGCGAACGCGTCAACGGCTTGCAGGTGGTGCTGCGCGGTTACGCCTCGATGGCGGCCGAGCTGGCGGGAGCGCAGTGGAACGAGGGCGACGTGTTCTGCTCGGTGGTCCGCCGTGTCGCGCTGCCGGACGCGTTCTTCGCCATCGACGGGATGATGGAGACCTTCCTCACCGTGCTGGCCGAGTTCGGCGCCTACCCGGCGGTGATCGCCCGCGAACTGGACCGGTACCTGCCGTTCCTCGCCACCACCCGCATCCTGATGGCGGCCGTCCGGACCGGTGTCGGCCGTGAAACCGCGCACGAGGTGATCAAGGAGCACTCCGTCGCGGTCGCCCTCGCGATGCGCGAGCAGGGACGCGAACCCGACTTGCTCGACCGCCTCGCCGCCGACCCGCGCCTTCCCCTGGACCGCCCCGCCCTCGACGCGGCGCTGTCGGACAAGTCCGCCTTCGTCGGCGCGGCGGAGTCCCAGGTCGCCGACGTCATCGGCCAGGTGCAGAAACTCGTCGACCGCTACCCGGACGCGGCCAGATATTCACCGTCGCCGATCCTGTAGCGGGACTGCGCCTTTCGCGGCCAAATCGTTCGTCGGCTCGACTGGTGGCCGGTATCGTCCCCCGGTGCCCATTCACGCCTTCGTGGACGAGTCGATTCGCCGCGACCGCTACATACTGTGCGCTGCCCTCGTGCCCGCCCAGCTGCTCGAGCACGCACGAGCGGTGGTCCGCGGTCTGTGTTTGCCCGGCCAGCGCCGGTGGCATTTCGCGAAGGAGCCGGACCAACGACGTCGGCAGATCCTCGCCACGATGGCCCGATGTGAAGGCGTGCGCGTCGCGGTCTTCGTCGGGAAAGGCGCTGAGGTGCGCGTTCGCGACGAATGTATGGCTCGATTGGTCACCTATCTGGTGGATCTGAAGGCTGAGCGGTTGGTTATCGAATCGCGCGAGAGCCTGGACCATCGCGATCGCAATTGCATCGCCGCAGCGCTTCGTAAGGCTTCGGCGGAACTGCCGTACCTGCATCTGCCGCCGCACACTGAGCCGGGACTATGGTGGCCTGACGCCGTAGCCTGGGCGTTCGGCGCCGGTGGGGTTTGGCGGCCACTGGTGGCTTCCTTGGTTGTCGACGTCATCGATGTCGACAACCACTCCAGATAGCGCGAAACCCGACTGCTCACCGTCCGGAGAGGAGCCGGGTCCACTTCTCCCAGCTACTGCCAGGAGCTGATTCGATGGTACCGCACCGGTGGTGTCCGGGCTATCCATTACCCGGCATCGCCGCGACCGGAGACCGCATAGGCTGCCGGTCGTGAATCCCTACACGATTTTCGCCGATATCGTTGCCGGGCGGGCGCCGTCGAGCAAGGTCTATGAGGATGACGATGTCCTGGCGTTCATGGACATTCGGCCGATGACGCCGGGGCATCTGCTGGTGGTGCCGAAGGTGGCGGCGCGCAGTCTGGCGGAGCTGGATCCGGAGGTCGGGGGGAAGCTGTTCCAGGTGGGGCAGCGGCTCGCGGCGGCGTTGCGGACCAGCGAGGTCGGCTGCGACGGGGTGAATTTCTTTCTGGCGGACGGGGTGACGGCCGGGCAGGAGGTCTTCCACGTGCACCTGCACGTCATCCCGCGTACGCCGGGCGACGGGTTCGGTTTACGCGGCCGCCCGACCAGTCCGCGGCGGGAGGATCTGGACTACCTCGCCGCCTCGATCCGGGGCGCGCTGGGCGACTGAGCTCGCCGCCGGGTTGCGTGCTCTTGTCGGCTCTCGTTTGTCGTCGCCGGTCATCGCGCTGGGCGGCGTCGATCGCGGAGAGGGCCTCCGCGAAACGCTCGGCTGCGGTGCCACAGCCGAGCATTCGTCATCTTCCGATCCGCTGGAAGCCGGGCAGCCGGGTGACGACCGCTCGGTGCCCACGAGAGGGCTCGGCCTCTCGGGTATTCGCAGGACTTGGCGACGAGTCAGTCCCCCACCAGTTGGGCCGCCGTCCAGTTGGGGTAGTCGCTGTACCCCTCGGCAGTGCGGCCGTACAGGAACTCCTCGCGAATGGGGGCGAGGGGCAGGTCGTACCGGATGCGATGCACCAGATCGGGATTGGCGATGAACGCCCTGCCGAACGAGACCAAGTCGGCGTGTCCGGCGCGCAGCACCTCTTCCGCGCCCGCCGCCGTGGTCGGCTCGCGGTTCTCGCCGATATTCGCGATGAGCGTGCCGTGCCAGCGCGGGCGTAGATCGCGCAGCGCGGGGTAGCGATCGTTGTCGGTGAGGTGCAGGTAGGCGAGGTCGCGCGCGTCCAGTTCGGCGACGAGCGCGCGGTAGAGCGGGGCCGGGTCGGCTTCGTACATGTTGAACTGGGGATTGCCCGGCGAGAGCCGGATGGCGGTGCGGTGCGAACCGATCGCCCCGGTCACCGCGTCCACCACCGCGAGGGGCAGCCGCATGCGGTTGACGATCGAACCGCCGTACTCGTCGTCGCGCAGGTTGGTGTTGTCGGCCAGGAACTGGTGCGGCAGATAGCTGTTGGCGGCGTGGATCTCGACGCCGTCGAAGCCCGCCGCCACGGCATTGCGCGCGGCGGCGGCGTAGTGCCCGATCGCGGCCTCGATACCGGCGCGATCGAGCGCGGCGGGAGTGATCGGATCGGCCTTGCCGCCGTCGATCAGATGCACCCGGTCGTCGTCGAGCACCGCCGACGGTCCGGCCGGCCAGGATCCGTCGATCCGGGCGAGCGGGTGACCCTTGCGTCCGCCGTGCATGAGTTGCGCGAAGATCCGTCCGCCGCGTGCGTGCACCGCCTCGGTGACCCGGCGCCACGCCGCGACGTGCGCCTGCGTCTGCAAGCCCGGCACCCACGCTTCGCTCTGGCCGGTCGAATGCGGCCAGATGCCCTCGGTGACGATCAGTCCCGCGGTCGCGCGCTGGGCGTAGTAGTCGGCGACATCGCTGGTCGGGGACCCGTCGGGCAGCGAGCGCAGCCGGGTCATGGGCGCCATGACGATCCGGTTGGGCAGGTCGAGCGGGTGGTTGCGGTATTCGGTCAGAAGCAGCATGGCTGTACCGTAAAACCTGACATCGATGTTAGGTCAAGGAGTGAAGATGCGGATCGGTGAACTGGCCCAGCGGACCGGCGTGAGCGTCCGGTCGCTGCGGTACTACGAGACCAAGGGCCTGCTGAGTTCGCAGCGGTCCTCCGGCGGGCAGCGCGAGTACGCGGAGGCGGCGGTCGAGCGGGTCCTGCGCATCCAGGAGATGTTCGCCGCGGGCCTGCGCAGCGACACGATCGGGGAACTGCTGCCGTGCATCAACGACGTCGACGGCACGCCCAACGCCATGGCCACGCCGTTCCTGGTGGAAAAGCTCACCGAGGAACGAGCCAGGATCGATCAGGCGATGCGCGATCTGCGCCGCACCGGTGACGTGCTCGACGGCATCATCCGTGCGGCGGGCGGCGAGGCGGCCGAACAGTAGGGTGGACGCCATGGCTCTCGACAGCGGAACGATCTCCGAACCCGGTAGCGGCGCGGTGGCGCCGCCGGTCGCCAAGCAGGTGCCCACCGAGCGGGTGCACCACGGCGACGTGTTCGTCGACGAGTACGAGTGGCTGCGGGACAAGGACAACCCCGACGTCATCGCCTACCTCGAGGCGGAGAACGCCTACACCGAGGCGCAGACCGCGCACCTGAGCACGCTGCGCGAGACGATCTTCGACGAGATCAAGGCGCGCACGCAGGAGACCGATCTGTCGGTGCCGACCCGGCTGGGCGACTACTGGTACTACTCGCGCAGCTTCGAGGGCAAGCAATACGGTGTGCACTGCCGGTGCCCGATCGACGCCGAGGCCGAAGGCATCGACGCGTGGACGCCGCCGCAGCTGGACGCCGAGACCGAGGTCCCGGGCGAAGAGGTGCTGCTCGACAGCAACGAGCTGGCCGAGGGACACGACTTCTTCGCGCTCGGCGCGTTCTCGATCAGCCACGACGGCACGCTGCTGGCCTACTCGGTGGACAACGTCGGCGACGAGCGCTACGTGCTGCGCTTCAAGGATCTGCGCACCGGCGAACTGCTCGGCGACGAGATCGCGGGCGCCGCTCCCGGCGCGACCTGGTCGCTGGACGGTAGCCATGTCTTCTACCAGACCGTGGACGAGTCGTGGCGGCCCGACACGGTGTGGCGCCACCGGCTCGGCAGCACCGATCCCGACGTCAAGGTGTTCCACGAACCCGACGAGCGCTACTGGGTGAGCATCGGTGCGACCCGCTCGGAGAAATATCTGATGATCTGGGTCGGCTCCAAGATCACCAGCGAGGGCTGGGTGCTCGAGTCCGACGATCCCGAGGGCGAGTTCCGGGTACTGCTGCCGCGCCGCGAGGGCGTCGAGTACTCCGCCGAGCACGCGGTGATCGGCGGGCGGGACCGGTTCCTGATCCTGCACAACGACGTGGTCGACGGCGTCAAGGCGGAGAACTTCGTGCTCGCCGAGGCGCCGGTGGACGACCCGTCGAACCTCACCCAGCTGATCGGCCATCGCGACGACGTGCGGCTCGAGGACATCGACGCGTTCCGCGACCACCTGGTGCTCAGCTACCGGCGCGAGGCGCTCACCCGGATCGCGGTGTGGCCGCTGACCGCCTCCGGCTACGGCGAGCGGCGCGAACTTGAGTTCGATCTGGAACTCTTCGCGGTCGGCACCGGCTCCAACCCGGAGTGGGCCCAGCCGACCTTGCGCATCGGCCTGACCTCCTTCATCACCCCGATGCAGGTCTTCGACTACGTTCCCGCCACCGGAGAGCTGCTGCTGCGCAAAGAACAGCCGGTGCTCGGCGGTTACGACGCCGACGAGTACGAGCAGCACCGGGATTGGGCCGTGACCGAGGACGGCACCCGGATCCCGATCTCGCTCGTGCGGAAGAAGACGACCGCCGACGGGCCGAAGCCGCTGCTGCTGTACGGCTACGGCTCCTACGAGGCGAGCATCGACCCGTCCTTCTCGGTTGCCCGATTGTCGCTGCTGGATCGCGGCATGGTCTTCGCCGTCGCGCACGTGCGCGGCGGCGGCGAGATGGGCAGGCTCTGGTACGAGCACGGCAAGACGCTCACCAAGAAGAACACCTTCACCGACTTCGTCGCCGCCGCACGGCATCTGGTCGACACCGGGGTCACCGCCCCGGACCGGATGGTCGCCGACGGCGGCAGCGCGGGCGGCCTGCTGGTCGGCGCGGTGGCGAACCTGGCTCCCGAGCTGTTCACGGGCATCCTGGCGAACGTCCCCTTCGTCGATCCGCTCACCTCGATCCTCGATCCGTCGCTCCCGCTGACCGTGATCGAGTGGGACGAGTGGGGTAACCCCCTGGCCGACAAGGACGTCTACGCGTACATGAAGTCCTACTCGCCGTACGAGAACGTCGAGGCCAAGGACTATCCGGCGATCCTGGCCATCACCAGCCTGAACGACACCCGCGTGCTCTACGTCGAGCCGGCGAAGTGGATCGCCAAGTTGCGCGCCACCGCGACCGGGGACGCGCCGCTGTTGCTGAAGACGGAGATGAGCGCGGGCCACGGCGGGGTCAGCGGGCGCTACGAGAAATGGCGGGAAGTGGCCTTCGAGCACGCCTGGGTGCTGGACACGGTCGGTCTCGCCGACGCGTGACGCACCGGCGCGCCGCTGGTGGCGGCGGCGCGCCGAGCGCGGGGCGACCGCTCGACGCAGCTGTGGCGCAGTGTTCGCCACCTGGTCATACAGTCTGCACATCACGGACACGTGCGGCTGGCACCGTGGGGTCATGAACGCTGAGCTGATCGTGTCGGTCTCCGGGATCAGGGACACCACCCGGGACCTGGCGATCGAATTCGCCGAACAGATGGATCGGCGCGGCGTGCCGCTCTCGCTGCTGGTCGCGCCACGGTTGAAGGGCAAATACCGGCTGCTCGAGGACCCGGCGACGCAGGCATGGCTGCGCGGCAGGCGGGCCAAGGGCGACGCGATCGTGCTGCACGGCTACGACCAGGCGGCCACCAAGCGGCGGCGCGCCGAGTTCGCCACGCTGCCCGGACACGAGGCGCGGCTGCGGTTGACCGCCGCCGACCGGGTGCTCGAGCAGGCCGACCTGCGCACCCGGCTGTTCGCCGCCCCGCGCTGGGATGCCTCGGCGGGTGCGCTGGACGCGCTGCCCGATGCCGGTTTCCGGTTGGCGCTCGGCCTCACCTCGATCATCGACCTGGAGCGCAACACGGCGCAGAAGGCGAGGGTGTACGGCATCGGCGAAGGCTTCCGCGCGGAACCGTGGTGGTGCCGCGCCTTGGTCATGGGCGCCGCGCGCACCGCCCGTCGCGGCGGCGTGCTTCGCCTGGCCGTTTCGGCCGCCCAGCTGGGGCGGTCCGGCCCGCGTCAAGCCATGCTCGACGCCGTCGACCTCGCCCTGTTCCACGGCGCGACCGGCGCCACCTACCGGTGGGAGCCCTTCCGGGCGGCTCGGGCCGCATGACTGACGCCGCGGGCGGGGGCGGGTCGGCTCCGTCGCCCGCGGCCGGTCGGGACCGCTGTGGCGCGACCGATCGGCGCCGCCGCCCGCGAATGGCGTAGCCGGGCGGCGGCGCTGTCATGATCAGGACGCGGCGATCGTCGTCTCCGCCACGGCGGGCGCCGCGTCGTGGGTGAAGCCGCCCGCCTCCGCACGGGTGAGCGAGGTGGCGAACGGCCGCTGCCGCAGCTGATCCATACAGCGGTCGAGATCGGCGAGCAGCAGGTCGGCCATGTCGATGGTGAAGCCGTGGCGCAGCACCGCGCGCATCACTGTCTCGTCGTTTCGGTCGGCGGGCAGCGGGTAGGCGGCGATCAGCCAGCCTCGGGAGCGCAGCCGGTCGGACAGGTCGTAGAGGTTGAAGCCGGGATCGCCGGTCAGCCGCCAGCACACCGCCGTGATGCCGCGCTGCGGATCGCCGTCGTGGATCAGCTCGAAGACCCCGAGCCCGCGCAGGCCGGCGGCCAAGTGCTGCGCCGCGCGGTAGATCGCGGACTGCACCCGCGCGTAACCGGTGCGCCCCAGCCGGATGAACTGGTAGTACTGCGTGATCGCCTGCCCGCCCGGCCTGGAGAAATTGAGGTTGAAGGTGGCCATGCTGCCGCCGAGGTAGTCGACGTCGAAGATCAGCTCCCGCGGCAGGTCGGCGGCTTCGCGCCAGATCGCCCAGCCCGCGCCGAGCGGGGCCAGCCCGGTCTTGTGGCCGGAGGCGTTGATCGACTTCACCCTGGGCAGCCGGAAATCCCACACCAGATCCGGTGCCGCGAACGGGGCGAGGAAGCCGCCGCTGGCCGCGTCGACGTGGATGGGGATGTCCAGGCCTTTGTCGCGCTGCAACGCGTCGAGCGCGGCGCTGATCCCGTCGACGTCCTCGAACAACCCGGTGTAGGTCTGGCCGAAGGTCGGCACGACCATCATGGTGTTCACGTCGCAGAATTCCGCGAGGTCGTCGGGGTGCATGGTGAGCCGGTCGCCGCGCAGCGGGATCTGGCGGATCTCGACATCGAAGTAGCGCGCGAACTTCTCCCAGCACACCTGAACCGGCCCGCAGACGAAGTTGGGCGTCCCGGTGCCGCCGCGCTTGCGCCAGCGGAATTTCGCCGCCAAGCCGCCGAGCATGGCCGCCTCGCTGGACCCGATGGTCGAGGTGCCGTGCGTGGCGGCAGGGTCCGGCGCGTGCCACAGATCGGCGACCATCCGGACGGCCCTGCGCTCGAGCTCGGCGGTCTGCGGGTACTCGTCCTTGTCCACGATGTTCTTGTCCAGGCACTCGGACATCAGCCTGCGCGCCTGGTCGTCCACCCAGGTGGTGCAGAACGTGGCCAGGTTCATCCTGGAGACGCCGTCGAGCATCAGTTCGTCGTGCACGATTTCGTAGGCGACCTGCGGGAACATCTCGTGCGCGGGGAATCCGGCCCGCGGCGCGGACCGGCTGAGCCCCGGCAGGGCGAACAGGTCATCGGCTGCTTCGGACATGTCAACGGCCTCCCGATTCGACGGTGTGCGGGCGTGCCTGCCGAGAATGCCGACAGTTTGCCAACACCCTCGACGCTCAGCTTGGCACACCCATTCCGCCATTCGACGCACTACGCGCTTCCGCGTGGACACCCGCCCGGCGGTGCGAACTGTGCCCGAGGGCCGGGGATAGGGTGGGGGAATGGCGGAGGATGTGCGGGTGGCGGAATTGCGCGGTGCGGTGGCCGGATTGATGGAACAGGCGAAAACCGATTTGGCACAGCTGGTTTCGTTCCGGTCGGTGGCCGATCCGCGGCAGTATCCGATCGAGGAGTGCGACATGGCGGCGCAGTGGGTGGCCGACGCGTTCGCCGCCGCCGGACTCACCACGGTCGGCCTGCACGAAACGCCGGACGGCACCAAGGCGGTCGTGGCGTCCCGGCCCGCCCCCGCCGGCGCGCCCACGGTGTTGCTCTACTGTCACTATGACGTGCAGCCTCCGATGGACGAGGCGGCGTGGCGCACCCCGCCGTGGGAACTGACCGAGCGCGACGGGCGCTGGTACGGACGCGGCAGCGCCGACTGCAAGGGCAACATCGTCATGCACCTGACGGCGTTGCGGGCGCTGGGCCCGGATCTGCCGCTTGGCGTCACCGTCGTCGCGGAGGGCTCCGAGGAGCAGAGCACCGGTGGACTCGAGCGTTTCGTCGAGGCCCATCCGGACCTGCTGCGCGCGGACGCGATCGTGGTCGGCGATTGCGGCAACTTCGCCGCGGGCGTGCCGACCTTGACCCAGACGTTGCGCGGCGGCGTGAACGTGGTGGTCACTGTCGAAACCCTCGCCAGCCCTCTGCATTCCGGCATGTTCGGCGGTCCGGCGCCCGACGCGCTGGCCGCGCTGATCCGCCTGCTGGCCTCGCTGCGCGACGAGCGGGGCAACACCACCATCGATGGGCTGCCGAACGATCAGGTCTGGCCCGGCGTCCAGTATCCGAGCGAGCAGTTCCATGCCGACGCGCGCGTTCTGCGCGGAGTGGAACTCGTCGGCGACGGCACCGTCGCCGACATGCTGTGGGCCCGGCCTGCGCTGACGGTGCTCGGCATCGATGCCCCTCCGGTGGTGGGATCGGCCGCCGCGATCCCCGCGACCGCGCGCGCCCGCCTCAATCTGCGCATCCCGCCGGGCACCGACCCGGATGCCGCGTACCGGGCGCTCGTCGCGCATCTGGAGGCGCACACCCCGTGGCGTGCCGAGCTGACCGTCGAACTGGAAGGCGCCGGAGCGCCTTTCCGGTCCTCGACGGGCGGCCCGGCGCGCGCCGCGATGGAAGCGGCGCTCGCCGCGTCCTATGGACGCCCGGCGACGACCCAGGGGCAGGGCGGGTCGATCCCGCTGTGCAACGTCTTCGCCACCACCTACCCGGACGCGGAGATCATGCTGATGGGTGTCGAGGAGCCGAAGTCCTTGATCCACGCGCCCAACGAGAGCGTGGATCCGAAGGAGATCGAACACATGGCGCTGGCCGAGGCGATCTTCCTCGCCACCTACGCCGGGTAGCGCTACAGATCGGTGTCGCTCTCCGGCCCGAGCACGCGGAATTCGGTTCCGGCCGGGGCCATCTCCGACAGCCTGCCGAAATAGATGCCCTGCGCCTCATCCCGGATGATGCCGTAGTGGATGGGCAGCGCGACACGCGGAGCCACCGCGCGCAGGTAATCGACGGCTTCGCTGACCCGCATCCAGGGCGCGGCGGCCGGAGCGGCGAGCACGCCCACCGGCACCGGCGGCACCCACAGCGAGTCGCCGGGGTGCACGAGCTGTGCCGGGTCCTCGGCGGTGCCCAACTGGAAGACGGTGTTGTCGATCACGGGGATCTCCGGATGGATGACGGCGTGCCTGCCACCGCCGCCGGTGATGCGGAGATCGCCGAGAGTGAGCACGTTGCCCGCGTGCACCGCTTCCCACCGCTCGCCGCGCTGCTCGGCGGTCTGTGGGTCCGACAGCAAGCGCGCGCCGGGGTTCGCGTCGATCAGCGCCTCGATCCGGTTCGGGTCGATGTGATCGGGATGCTGATGGGTGACCGCGATCGCGTCCAGGCCGGTGAGGCCCTCGAAGCCGTGCGAGAAGGTGCCCGGATCGAACAGGATCTTCTTGCCGTGCAGCTCGACGAGAAGGCAGGAATGACCGAAGTGGGCTATGCGCATGCCGTCATGCTAGCCACGCCGGGTGTGTTCTCCGCGACAGCGCGCGGTCTCGGCCGACCCCGCGGATGACGCAGGCGACCAGCACAACTACGCTGCTGAGGTAACCCCCCAACCACATGAGGAGCAACGCGTGGCACGAGTCGTGGTCGAGGTGATGCCGAAGGCCGAGATCCTGGATCCGCAGGGGCAGGCCATCGTCGGCGCACTCCCCCGCCTGGGATTCGAGGGCATCTCGGACGTGCGGCAGGGCAAGCGATTCGAACTCGACGTCGATGACAGCGTCGACGACGCGGCGCTCGAGCAGATCGCCGAATCGCTGTTGTGCAACACGGTGATCGAGGAGTGGAAGGTGGTTCGCGTCTCATGACCGCGCGCATCGGGGTCATCACGTTCCCCGGCACGCTCGACGACATCGACGCGGCCAGGGCGGTGCGCTTGGCGGGCGCCGAGGCGGTGAGCCTGTGGCATGCCGACGCCGACCTGAAGGGCGTCGACGCGGTGATCGTGCCCGGCGGCTTCTCCTACGGCGACTACCTGCGCGCGGGCGCCATCGCGCGCTTCGCCCCGGTGATGGGCGAGGTCGTGCGCGCGGCGGGTTCCGGGCTGCCGGTGCTCGGCATCTGCAACGGTTTCCAGGTGCTGTGCGAGGCCGGGTTGCTGCCCGGCGCGCTGACCCGCAACGAGGGGCTGCACTTCATCTGCCGCGATGAGTGGCTCACCGTGGAATCGGTGTCGACCGCGTGGACCTCCCGCTTCGAGCCGGGCGCGCAGATCCTCGTTCCGCTCAAGTCCGGCGAGGGGCGCTATCAGGCCTCGGAGGCGGTGCTCGACCAGCTCGAGGGCGAGGGCCGGGTGGTCTTCCGCTACGCGAGCGACAACCCGAACGGCTCGCAGCGTCGCATCGCGGGCATCGCGTCGGCCAACGGTCGCGTCGTCGGTCTGATGCCGCACCCCGAACACGCCACCGAGCCGCTGACCGGCCCCAGCGACGACGGGCTCGGCCTGTTCCTCTCGGTGCTGGACACGCTCGTAGGGGTCTGATCGTCCCGGCGCCGATTCAGCTGATGCGGTCGATGATCTCGAAGTCCACGCCGTTCGCCCGGGCCACGTAGCCGTGCTGAATCGCCTGGTTGCCTCGGAAACCCCGGATTCCGGACGGGGTTTCCAGGTACAGGCCGTGATCGAGCGCGCCGAGGATCTCCGGCACTTGCAGTGACCCGACCGTCCGCGCGAGCGCGCCGAGGGTGTGGATGGCTTCGTAGGTGGCGTTGCTGAAGCTGGTCAGCGCGGGGGCGAACGCGCCGTGCCGCGCGCGGTAGCGGGTCATCCGGTCGCGCGCGTCGGGTACGCGCTCGTCCAGGAAGAAGCTGGACGCCACGAAGAAGTCGTGGTTGGCCTCCGCGCCCGCCGCCAGCAACACGTTCTCGTCGGCGGCCGGGCTCAGCCGCAGTTGCCCCGTGTCGCGGCCACCGGCCGCGTACTGCCGGTTGAAGCGGGCGACGTCGGCGCCGACCATCAGGATCACCACCGCGTCGGCCAGGTCCAGGGCAGGGTGAGCGAGAAAGTCCGAAAAGTCCGCGTACCCCAGCGGGACATACCGTTCCAGCACGATCGCGGCCGGATCGGCCAGGCTCGCCCGAATCGCCCGGGCGGACCGGCGCGGCCAGATGTAGTCGTTGCCGATGACGGCCCAGCGCCGCACGCCGTACTCGCGTTCGAGCCAGTGCACGGCGGCCACGGTCTGCCCGGCCGGGTGCTCGCCGACCATCAGCACGCCGGGCAGTTCGTCGGTCATGCCCTCGTGGCTGGTGGCGTACAGGTACGGCACCCGTCCCGCACCGGCTCGCGCCACCGCTCGGCGCACCGCGGAGGTGTGCCAGCCGGTGATCGCGTGCACCATGCCGGTGGCCAGCAGGGCGGAGACCTCAGCGGCCACCTGGTGCGGCGGTCGCCCTCCGTCGATATTCGTAGTACGAATTTCCCGCCCCAGAATTCCCAGGCCCTGGTTGATTTCCTCGACCGCGAGCGATATGGCCGCATCGCAGGACGGTGCGACGATACCGCCGGGTCCCTGCCGCGGAACTATGTTCATGACCTCGATCGTGCCGTCGGGGCTCTCGATCGACGTCGACATTCGGTACTCTTCTTCTCGTTCGAGCGGAATTCACGGCAGGCGGGAAATAATGACGTCCATTGTAAGCGGAAATTCGACGCTGCATGGCGCGCTGCGTGCCGCGGAGCGCGGTTGGGTACGGCACCTGGACGCGGCGCTGTGCGCCAGGCAGCTGTCGCCGGATCAGTGGTCGATGCTGTCGAACCTGTGTGGCGACGCGGGCATCACGATGACAGAACTGGCGGCCAAATCGCAGCTCGCGCCCTCCTCGGCCACCAGGCATGCCGACTATCTGGCCGAGCGCGGCCTGATCTTCCGGCTCGCCGCCCAGGACGATCGGCGCCGCATCCTGATCGGTCTCAGCAGGCTCGGCGCCGATCTGGTCGCCGAGGTGCGCGCGGAGGAAGCGCGCGCCGAGCAGGAGTTGCGCGGGCGAATCGGCGCGCGCCGATATACCGAACTCATGCGATTGCTCGACCTGGTTTCCATCGCCTCGGAGTAAATACTCTCGCGTACCGGACATTCGTCCGATGAATGCCGCGAACATCCGATTCGTGATCGGATGCCAGACCATTCTTGCCCTTATGTCGCGGGTCGAATCGGCAGGCGCCTCGTGTTGATCTTCGTGCGGCTGCGACGGCATAGTCACACCGTTTCGGCCGGTATTCGCCGCGCGGTCCCGGCGACCGGGACACGCCGGCCACGTCACGCTTGCCTAGGATCGCAGGCATGCCCGTCTCCACCACCGCAGCCACGGCCGCCGGGCTGTGCGCGTTCATCGATGCGTCCCCGTCGCCGTTCCACGTCTGCCGCACGGTCGCCGCGGAATTGGACGCGCGGGGGTTCACCCGGCTCGCCGAGTCGCAGACCTGGCCTGCGCAGAGCACGGGCAGGCATTACGTGGTTCGTGGTGGCTCGCTGGTCGCCTGGGCGGCGGGGGACACCGAGGGCGCGACCCCGTTCCGCGTGGTCGGAGCGCACACCGACAGTCCCAACCTGCGGGTCAAACAGCATCCCGACCTGACGTCGGCGGGCTGGCAGCTGGTCGGGCTCGAGCCCTACGGCGGCGCGTGGCTGAACTCGTGGCTCGACCGGGAGCTGGGTGTTTCCGGGCGGCTGAGCGTGCGGGACGGAAACACGGTGCGCGAGCGCCTGGTTCGCATCGATGAGCCGATCCTGCGGGTGCCGCAACTGGCCATCCATCTGTCCGAGGACCGCAAGGGTGTCACGCTGGATCCGCAGCGGCATGTCAACGCGGTGTGGGGCGCGGGGTACGAGGCGGCTGCCTTCATCGATTTCGTGGCCGACTGGGCCGAGGTCGATCCGGGCGATGTGCTCGGCTGGGAGCTGATGACCCACGACCTCACGCCGAGCAGGCTGATCGGGCGGGACCAGGACCTGGTCAGCGCGCCGCGTCTGGACAACCAGGGCACCTGTTTCGCGGGCTTGCAGGCGTTTCTCGCCGCGATCGATGAGCCGGGCGCGGCGGTCCCGGTGCTGGCCATGTTCGACCACGAGGAGGTCGGCAGTCAGTCCGATCGCGGCGCGCAATCCGATCTGCTGCCCGCGGTGCTGGAACGCATCGTGCTCGCGCGCGGCGGCGGCCGCGCCGATTACCTGGCCGCTCTGGCCGGTTCGGTGTGCGCGTCCGGCGACATGGCGCACGCGACGCACCCGAACTATCCGGAGCGGCACGAACCCGCGCACCGGATCGAGGTCAACGGCGGGCCGGTGCTGAAGGTCAACCAGAATCTGCGCTACGCCACCGACGCCACCGGCGCGGGCGCGTTCGCGCTGGCGTGCGCGCAGGCCGCGGTCCCGTTGCAGCGCTATGTACATCGCGCCGACCTGCCCTGCGGCTCCACCATCGGGCCGATGACCGCGGCGCGCACCGGCATGCCGACCGTCGACGTCGGCGCGCCGCAGCTGGCGATGCATTCGGCGCGCGAACTGATGGGGGCGTTCGACGTTCCCGCCTACGCCGCCGCGCTGGCGGCCTTCCTCACGCCGGAAGTCACCGGCCGGTAGGTGAACACCGCCACGACGAACACGGCGAAAGTGGCGAGGACGTAGTTGCTTCCGATGATCTGCTGCCACCAGGCCCAGCCCAGCTCGCGGTCGTGCGAGTGCGGCAGCAGCCAGTGCGGACCGATCAGGAACAGCACGGCGGCCACCGCCACCACGCCGATCATCCGAGGGCTGCGCGTGCCGCGCACCATGAGGTCAGCGGTGACGACCAGCGCCGGCGCGATCCACACCCAGTGGTGCGACCAGGACACCGGCGAGACCAGCAGCACCGTGGCGGCATTCACCAGCAGCGCCGCCACGGTGGCGCCGGCGTCGATCAGCCTGCGCATCCACACCGCGGCCAGCGCCACGGCCAGGACCGACAGGGTGATCCACAGCAGGGTGGCCGCTGTGTCGTCGACGCCGAGGCGGAACGCCATGCCTTTGATGGACTGGTTGCCCGCGAAGTACGGAGGTCCGATCCGGCCGGTGTCGGCGAGGGTGTGGAACCAGTAGTCCACGGAATCGCCGGGGAACAGCAGGAATCCGAGGCCCACCGCCGCGATCGCGGAGAGCACCAGCGTACCCGCGGCTTTCCAGTCTTTGCGCAGCACGAAGTAGAGCAGATACCCGGCCGGGATCAGCTTCACCGACACCGCGATGCCGATCAGCATGCCGCGCGGCCAGAACGGCTTGCGCACCAGGCAGTCCAGCGTGATCGCGGCCATCAGCACCAGGTTGATCTGGCCGAAGCCGAAGGTCTGGCGGACGGGTTCGAAGAACTGCGCCACCGCGACCGCGCCGATGACCAGCGTGAGCAGCATCGGACGCGACAGCCCGGGCCGCAGGCGAGTCAGCACCAGCCACAGCGAGATGCCGAGGCTGGCCACGTTGGTGACGACCACCAGCACCTCGGCGGCGACCAGCGGCATCAGGGCGAGCGGCGCGAAGAACAACGCGGCCAGGGGCGGATAGGTGAAAGGCAGCCCGATCCCTTCGACCGGCGGCATCGGGCCGTACAGATCGCCGCCGTCCAGCCAGACCCGGGCGCCGTTGCGATAGACCTGGAGGTCGATGTAGCCGTGCCACCAGTGCGCCAGCAGCGAGACGAGCGCGGACACCGCGAACAACGCGATGGCAGCAATCAGCCAGCGTACTTGCGGCGCGCGCGGGTTCGGCAACGCGTCAGCGGGTGTGGTCCCCGATCCGCCGCCTCCGGTCGGCGCTGCGGTCGAGGTGACCGATCTCTCACCCGGATTCGCGACCCCCGATCCTTCGTTCACCGGCTCAGAGTAGCCGGTGCGCATGGCCGGTACCCAGTGCCTCTAAACTTGCACCCAGGCATTCCGCCCGCCGCCCAGTGACACGCTCGTCGCTTCGCTGAGCTTGCCCACCCCGCCGGCTCCGCCGGCTTGCCGACCCCCATGCCCGGCCGAAAGGACCCTGGTACTCCGTGACTCCGCAGGTCGACACCGTCAGCGCAGCCGCAGCAAACCCCGACGTGCCGCAACCCTACAAAGAACTCGGCCTCAAAGACGACGAGTACGCCCGCATCAAGGAAATCCTCGGTCGCAGGCCGACCGACGCCGAGCTGGCGATGTACTCGGTGATGTGGAGCGAACACTGCTCCTACAAGTCCTCCAAGGTGCACCTGCGCTACTTCGGCCAGACCACCACCGACGAGATGCGCGCGTCCATGCTCGCCGGCATCGGCGAGAACGCGGGCGTCGTCGACGTCGGTGACGGCTGGGCGGTCACCTTCAAGGTGGAAAGCCACAACCACCCCTCCTACGTGGAGCCGTACCAGGGCGCGGCCACCGGCGTCGGCGGCATCGTGCGCGACATCATGGCGATGGGCGCGCGCCCGATCGCGGTGATGGACCAGCTGCGCTTCGGCGCGGCGGACGCGGCCGACACCCGGCGCGTGGTGGACGGCGTGGTGCGCGGCGTCGGCGGGTACGGCAACTCGCTCGGCCTGCCGAACATCGGCGGCGAGACCGTGTTCGACGCCTCCTACCAGGGCAACCCCCTGGTGAACGCGCTGTGCGCCGGCGTCATGCGGGTCGAGGACCTGCATCTGGCCTTCGCCTCCGGCACCGGCAACAAGATCGTGCTGTTCGGCGCGCGTACCGGCCTCGACGGCATCGGCGGCGTCTCGGTGCTCGCCTCGGACACCTTCTCCGGCGATGAATCCGGCTCCGGCCGCAAGAAGCTGCCCTCGGTGCAGGTGGGCGACCCGTTCACCGAGAAGGTGCTCATCGAGTGCTGTCTCGAGCTGTACGCGGCGAAGCTGGTGGTCGGCATCCAGGACCTCGGCGGCGCCGGATTGTCCTGCGCCACTTCCGAACTCGCGGCGGCCGGGGACGGCGGCATGCGCATCGAGCTGGACAAGGTGCCGCTGCGCGCGGCCAATATGACGCCCGCCGAGGTGCTCTCCAGCGAGTCGCAGGAGCGCATGTGCGCGGTGGTCACCCCGGAGAACGTGGACGCGTTCATGGCCGTGTGCCGCAAGTGGGACGTGCTGGCCACGGTGATCGGCGAGGTCACCGACGGTGACCGGCTGGTGGTCACCTGGCACGGCGAGACCGTGGTCGACGTGCCGCCGCGCACCGTCGCGCACGAGGGCCCGGTCTACGAGCGCCCGGTCGCGCGCCCCGACGAGCAGGACGCCCTGATCGCCGACACCCCCGACCGGCTCGCCCGGCCGAAGACCGCCGACGAACTGCGCGCCACGCTGCTGCAGATGATCTCCAGCCCGCAGTTGTGCAGCCGCAAGTGGATCACCGAGCAGTACGACCGCTACGTCCGCGGCAACACGGTGCTCGCCGATCAGGCCGACGCGGGCGTCATCCGGATCGATGAGGAGACCGGCCGCGGCATCGCGCTGGCCACCGACGCCTCCGGCCGCTACACCAAGCTCGACCCCTACGCGGGCGCGCAGCTGGCGCTGGCCGAGGCCTACCGCAACGTGGCCAGCACCGGTGCTACGCCGAAGGCGGTCACCAACTGCCTGAACTTCGGTTCGCCGGAGGACCCGGGCGTGATGTGGCAGTTCCAGCAGGCCGTGCGCGGCCTGGCCGACGGCTGCGTCGCGCTCGGCATCCCGGTCACCGGCGGAAACGTCAGCTTCTACAACCAGACCGGCCAGACCGCGATCCTGCCGACCCCGGTGGTCGGCGTGCTCGGCGTGATCGATGACGTGCACCGTCGCATCCCGACCGGCATCGGCCTGGAGCCGGGCGAGACGTTGATCCTGCTCGGCGAGACCCGTGACGAGTTCGGCGGGTCGATCTGGTCGCAGGTGGCGCACGACCACCTGGGCGGCGTCCCGCCGAAGGTCGATTTCGCCCGCGAGCAGTTGCTCGCCGAAGTGCTGACCGCCGGTTCGCGCGACGGCATGATCAGCGCCGCGCACGACCTGTCCGAGGGCGGTCTGGCCCAGGCCGTCGTCGAAGCGGCGCTCGCCGGTGAGACCGGTTGCCGCATCTTGCTTCCCGAGGACGCCGACCCGTTCGTCACGCTGTTCTCCGAGTCGGCGGGCCGCGTGCTCGTCGCCGTTCCCCGCTCGGAGGAGACCAGGTTCACCCGCATGTGCACCGCTCGCGAACTGCCGTGGGTGCGCATCGGCGTGGTCGACCAGGGCTCCGACTCGGTCGAGGTGCAGGGCCAGTTCTCGATCACCATGGACGAGTTGCGGGCCGCGCACGAAGGTACGCTCCCGAGGCTGTTCGGCGCGGGAACCGTCTGACGAAACGCCCACCTGGGCGGGCCTGGACCCCTCGTTACCGGGCCCGCCCAGGTGCGCGTACTCAGGCGACGGAATTGAACGGATCGTGCTCGGAGAGCAGCTTCTCCATCCGCGCCTGATCGATGCGACCGTGAATGGTCGCCGCCTCGTGCTGGTCGCGCACCACTTTCGCCAGCGTGAACGTGCTGGTGACCAGGAAGAGCACGGACATGCCGAGGAATCCGCGCTGCCAGACGTCCAGCGGCAGCGCGTAGATCCCGATGCCGACGCCGACGAAGCTGATGCCGAAGGCGATCGCGGCCTGCGCGACGTAAGCGGCGCTGGCTTTCTGCCCCGCGGTCGTAGTGCTCATGACCAAAAGTCTCCGTACGGCGCGACCCGCGCACCCGCGTACAACTACTCGAGCGGAATGGGTAGTTGCCATCCGCGCGACAGGGTTCGATCACGGGTCCGCGAGCGGTGTGATCCGCGTCGTACCCGCCCGCGTCGCGGTGGGCGACGCGCCGGACCGTCGGTGGTGACCGCCATACTGGTCGAATGCTGGAGACCGCCGGGACCATGCGAAAGCTGCGCACGCGCGCGGTCGCGGCGACCCGGCGCGCCGAGGACGTCATCGATCTGAACTACGTCGGCTTGGTGGTGGCGACAGTGTTCTTCGCACTGTCGGTGACGCCGTCGCTGCTGCCGCGCGACTGGCTGTTCCAAGGGTTGATCAGCGGGATCAACGCCGCCATCGGATACGGTGCCGGCTGTTTGCTGGAGTGGCTGTTCCGGCTGTGGGTGCGGCCGCGGCTGAAGATCTCACCGCCGCCGACGTGGGCGCGTTACGCGATCAAGTCCGCCGTGCTGCTCACCGCCGCCCTGTGCGCCGCGCTGATGCTGGTGCAGTCGGCGCGCTGGCAGCGTGAGATCACGGCGCTGATGGGCATGGCGGGCACCACGACGCCCGCCTATCTGCGCACCGGTCTGCTCAGTTTGACGGTCGGCGCCGCGGCGGTCGCGGTCTACCGGACGGTGCGGGAGATCATCCTGTTCCTGGCCCGCCTGCTCAACCGGTGGGTGCGGGTGCCGCGCGAACTCGCTCCGGCCGCCGGGTTCCTGGTGCTGGTGGTGCTGGCGGTGACGATCTTCAACGGTGTCGCCACCCAAGCGTTCTTCGCGGTCGCCAACTCGGCCTTCAGCGTGCGCAACGACCACACCTCGGTGAACGCGGTGCAGCCGCAGCAGCCGGAGCGCTCCGGCAGCCCGGCCTCGCTGGCCAAATGGGAGACCCTCGGTTTCGAGGGGCGCTGGTTCGTCTCGCACGGGCCGACGGCGAGCCGCATCACCTCGGTCACCGGCCGTCCGGCCAAGGAACCCATCCGCGCCTACGTCGGCTTGGAGTCGGTCGAAGGGGATCAGGAGCCGGCCGAGCTGGCGGTGTCCGAGCTGGAACGCACCGGAGCGTTCGACCGGAAGGCGCTCGTGGTGGTCACCACCACCGGGACCGGTTGGGTGAACTCACTGGCGGCGGGGGCGATCGAGTACATGTACGACGGCGACACGGCGATCGTCGCCACGCAGTACTCGTATCTGCCGAGCGTGCTGTCGTTCCTGGCCGACCGCAACAAGGCCACCGCGGCGGGCAGGGACTTGTTCGACGCGGTGTACGGGCACTGGACCGCCCGGCCGCCGGAGGTGCGGCCCAAACTACTGGTGTACGGGGAGAGCCTGGGCTCACAGGGTTCCGAGGCGGCGTTCGACGGTCTGGCCGACCTGCGGGCCAAGGTCGACGGCGCGCTGTGGGTCGGCCCGCCCAACTCCAACCGGCTGTGGCAGCAGTTCGTCGCCCGCCGCGATCCCGGTTCCCGCGAGGTCCAGCCGCTGTACGCCGACGGGCTGGTGGTCCGGTTCGCCTCCGACAGCGCCGATCTGGCGCGGCCTTCGTCGGAATGGCGGCCGCCGCGCATCGCGTATCTGCAACACGCGTCCGACCCCATCGTCTGGTGGTCGCCGGATCTGATCTTCTCGCGCCCGGACTGGCTGTCGGAGCCGCGCGGCTCGGATGTCTCCTCCCAGATGCGCTGGTGGCCGTTCGTCACGTTCTGGCAGGTGGCCGCCGATCTGACCAACGCGCAGGGCGTCACCGACGGGCACGGGCACCGCTACGGGAGCCTGGTGCTGGACGGCTGGGCCGCCATCGCCGCGCCGCCGGACTGGACGGCGGAACGTTCCGAACGGATCCGGCTCGAAGTGGAGGCCGCGGAGGAATTCGAGCGGAAGACGAAGTGAGTCCCGGTCGACTAGCGAAAGTCGTTGCGGCCGTATCCGTTCCGCTAGTCTGGAACAACGCGGTCCTGCCCCGCCTCGGTCTCGGCATACGCGGGCGGTCGGCGACCAATGCCGGTTTCGCCACGGTGTACGCGCTCGCACTGCGAGCCGACCCGGGCCGTTGTTCGATGCGTGGCGTGGGCTGGGGGCTGCTGGCGGCCTCCGGCGTCGTGGCCGGTTACGGTGTCGCCCTTGCCGTTCCGTCGCTGCGATGGCAAATGGCCGAACTCGCCGACCGCGGGCCCGAAGTGTCGACCAGGGAATGGGTGGGGGTGCACATCCCGTTCGGAACCGTCTACAGCGAGGAACTCGTTTTCCGCGGCACGCTCGACCCTTTGCTGGACCGTGTTCTCGGTCCGCCGGCCGGTGCATCGGTGGGTGCGGCGACTTTCGGACTCTGGCACATCGCTCCCGCGCGAGCCGTGGGCGACAGCGTTCCCCTCACCGTGGCCGTCACCACGGCAGGGGGGCTGGTGTTCGGTTGGCTGCGCCGCCGTACCGGGAGTACTGCTGCCCCGGCCCTACTGCACCTCGCCATGAACGCGGGCGGAGCGATCGCTCCCCGCCTGGCCAGACGTTTCGAAACCGCGGCGCGCGGCGCTCGTATGGCTCGGGTCCGTCTGGGGACGGCTGGGGATGATCGAGTGACCCCCGGTTTCGGGCGCGGCTGAGCACCCTGACGTCGTGCTCGCCTATGCCGTCACCCTGCAGCGCGTGGGTCGCGCCAGGGGGAAAGTAGGGTCGGGCACGTGGCAGGACGAGGGACGGTCGATCCCGCGCAGACGCGGGCGGCGGTGGCGGCGGTGAGCGAGTGGTTGCGCGACGAGTCGGTCGACGCGCCCGCGCGGGCGGAACTCGCGGCGGCGGTACGCACCACGGCGCGCTCGCTGGCGGCTTCCGCGCCCGGCCACTCGGTCGAGGTCCGGGTGCCGCCGTTCGTGGCGGTGCAGTGCGTCGAGGGCCCTCGGCACACCAGGGGTACGCCACCGAACGTCGTGGAGACCGACCCGCGCACCTGGCTGCTGCTGGCCACGGGACTGCTGGGGTTCGACGACGCCCTCGCCTCCGGCGCGGTCACCGCGTCCGGCACGCGCGCGGCCGAGATCGCGCACTGGCTGCCGATCGTCCGAGTCGGCTGAGCGGCGCCGCGCGACCGCACAGGCCGCCCGATGACCCACCACGTGTCCACGATCGAGGACAGGTCGCGCTCGCGCTGTCGGCAATCGCGTCACGGCAGCGGACATAAGCGCTCGTGAACTTGTCGCGGCACGTTGACGGCAGCGGCCACGTGCGCTCTCAGTCCGTTGCGGCAGGGTAGCGGCCACGAGCGCTCTTGAACCGTTGCGGCAGGCACGGCAGCGGTCACATGCCGCTCGTAACCCGTTGCGGCAGCGTCACGGTCGCGTGCGGACGTCCTCGCCCGGCCGCGTTCGATCACCGCCGCGGACGGTTCACGCGCGGACGATGTTGCGGCGCTCCAGCCCCTTGCGGTCGTAGAAGCGGGTGACCGCCGCGCCGAAGATCAGCCCGATCGCCAGCCCGAGAACCGCCATCCACACACCGCGGGTGAGTCCGGCCTCGAAATCGGCGTCGAAGTACAGGATCGACCGCACGCCGAGGAACACCTGGTGCATGGGTTCGAAGGAGGCGAGCCAGCCGAAGTACCGCGGCGTCGCCTCGATCGGCACGGTGCCGCCGGAGGACGGCAAGCCGAGGATGACGAACAGGATGAGGTTCACCAGCAGGCCCGCCGAGCCGATCGCCGCCAGCATGGACAGCCCGGTCACGCCGACGGCGATCATGGCCAGCGCGCTGTAGAGGTACAGGGCCAGCGGATTGCCGATCGGCATGTGCAGCACCTTGCCGACGATCAGGAACACCGCGGCGACGATGTTCGCCGCCAGCACGAACACGCCCCACTTGATCAGCAGCGTCTTGAACCGCGAGATCGGCGTCGGCGGGTAGTGCACGTACCACGGGCCGTACTCGGTGGGCACGAAGCCGAGCTGCGCATCGATCATGGTGTGGATGACCATCGCGCCGACCACACCGGCCAGCAGCAGCAACAGGGCGTAGAAGAACGCGGTCAGGCCCTGGCCGCTGCCGTGCGGCAACGGGTGGTACTGCTGCTGCACCACCTCGATCGGCGACGCCAGCGCGACCCTGGTCGCGCCGGACAGCTCGGGCGCGGGCGGACCACCCGGACGCGGGGCGAGCTGGGCGTTCACCTGATCGAGCAACTGCTTGCCGACCTGCTTGTTCACCTCGGTCAGCGCCTCGTTGCCGACCCGCAGCACGATCTGCGTGCCGAACGCGCCGGTGCGCGGGTTGGTCTGCACCGTGATGATCGGCCGCGGGATGTCGCCGGGTATGACACTGCCCACACCCAAGTTGCCGAGTTGCTTGCTGAAATCGCTCGGGATGATGATCGCGCCGTAGACCTGCCCCGACTGCATCTGCCGCTCGGACTCGTTGATGCTGAGTACGCGCAGGTCGACCTTGTCCGACGGCACCCCGTCGGCCAGGGCCCGGGTGATCTGGTCGCCGAAGTTGACCTTCTGCTCGGCGCTCCCGCTACCGATGATGTCGCCCACATCCTGATTCACCAAGGCGATCGGGAAATCGTGCAGGTTCTGCTCCGGATCCACGACATAGTCGAGGTACATGATCCCGAGCAGCGCGGTGAGCAGGCTCAGCACCGCGAGCGGAAACAGCACCATCCGGGGCCATGGCCTGCGCGCCGGCGCCGCGCCAGGCTCCGTCGGGCTCGCGTCGTCCGTGGTCGTCACGGTCCGCACCGTAACAGCCGGGGCGCTGCGGCGGCCCGCTTCCGGGCACCTCGGATTGCTGTTCGGATGCGCGGCGGTGCGCGGGCACCCGGGCGGCGTCCGTAGAATGAAATCTGCCCCCAGCCCGCCCGAACAGGGAGCAAACGGTGACCAACGCCGAACTGCCGGTCCAGAGCATTTCCGCCACCTCCTGTCCCGCCCCGGACGTCGACGAGAACGAGCCGCGCGAGGAGTGCGGAGTGTTCGGCGTCTGGGCGCCGAGCGAAGAAGTGGCGAAACTCACGTATTACGGGCTCTATGCCCTGCAACACCGTGGACAGGAGGCAGCGGGCATCGCGGTGTCGGACGGCTCGCAGATCCTCGTCTTCAAAGACCTCGGTCTGGTCAGCCAGGTGTTCGACGAGCAGACGCTGGCGGCCATGCCGGGTCACATCGCCGTCGGTCACTGTCGTTACTCCACCACGGGCGGGGTGACCTGGGAGAACGCCCAGCCCATCTTCCGCACCACCGCGGTGGGCTCCGGACTCGCCTTGGGGCACAACGGCAATCTGGTCAACACCGCCGAATTGGCCGGCCGCGCACGCGAACTCGGCCTGCTCGCCTCGGTCCGGGGCGGGCGCCCGCAGCCGGCCGCGGCGACCTCCGACTCCGACGTGGTCACCGCGCTGCTCGCGCACGCCGCCGCCGATTCCAGCATCGAGCAGGCCGCGATGGAATTGCTGCCCACCCTGAAGGGGGCGTTCTGCCTGACCTTCATGGACGAGCACACCCTGTACGCCGCGCGCGACCCGCACGGCGTGCGCCCGCTGTGCCTGGGCAGGCTGGAGCGTGGCTGGGTCGTTGCCAGTGAGACCGCCGCGCTGGACATCGTCGGCGCCGCCTTCGTCCGCGAGATCGAACCCGGCGAATTGCTGGCGATCGACGCCGACGGCGTGCGCTCGATGCGCTTCGCCAACCCGGAGCCCAAGGGCTGCGTCTTCGAGTACGTGTACCTGGCCCGGCCGGACAGCACCATCGCGGGCCGGTCGGTGCACGCCACCCGCGTGGAGATCGGCCGTCGCCTGGCGAAGGAACACCCGGTCGACGCCGACCTGGTGATCCCGGTCCCCGAATCCGGCACCCCGGCCGCGGTCGGCTACGCGCAGGGCTCGGGCGTGCCCTACGGCCAGGGCCTGATGAAGAACGCCTACGTCGGCCGCACGTTCATCCAGCCCAGCCAGACCATCCGGCAGCTGGGCATCCGGCTCAAGCTCAATCCGCTGCGCGAGGTCATCCGCGGCAAGCGCCTGATCGTGGTGGACGACTCGATCGTGCGCGGCAACACCCAGCGCGCGCTGATCCGCATGCTGCGCGAGGCGGGCGCGCTGGAGATCCATGTGCGGATCGCCTCGCCGCCGGTGAAGTGGCCCTGCTTCTACGGCATCGACTTCGCCTCGCGGGCGGAGCTGATCGCCAACGGCGCCGGCACCGAGGGCGACGTCGCGGACATGGTCGAGGGCGTGCGCCGGTCGATCGGCGCCGACACCCTCGGCTACATCTCGCTCGACGGCATGATCGCCGCGACCGAGCAGCCGCGCTCGCGACTGTGCGCCGCGTGCTTCGACGGCAATTACCCGATCCCGCTGCCCACCGAGGCCGCGATCGGCAAGAACGTGCTCGAGGGCATGCTCACCGGCCAGACCGAGGCCGAGCTGCTCGGCGAGAACGCGAATGCGAGCGCGCTGAGCCGTCCGTGATCGCGGGACGCCGCTCGGCATCCGCGTAGCCGAACTCGCTCACGGCGTGCCGCACAATGAGCGCATGGACCCGACGTACGCCGCCGCGCTGGAGCCTGTGCGCCGGGATCTGGCCGCTACCTGCGCTGTCCAGCCCATCGTGGTCCAGGAGACGCATCAGGGCGTGGACTGGGTGATGTTCTACGAACCGGACGGTAGCGGCGCCGGGATCGGACCGCTGGTCGGCGACGACTACGCGGAGCAGGTGGCGTACCTCGCCGACAAGGCGCACGAGTGGGCGGTGGAGGCATTGTGGACGGCGGGCGAGTCGCCGGTGTGGCCGGTGTGCCCGACGCATCCGAACACTCATCCGCTGGCGGCGGGCGTGAGCGGCGGGGTGGCGGTGTGGTCGTGTCCGCGGACAGGGGCGATGGTGGCGCCGATAGGGCAGTTGGGAGTCGGCGTCCCATGACCCGTCCCGTTCGCTGTCGCGCGTAGTGATGTGGCCTGCTCGAGACATCACGCGATGCGGCGACCGGCAATTCTGGACGTACGACCGATTTTCCGCGCTGGTCGTAGTCGCTGCGCATAACACCTGCTGAGAGCGCCGCGAATTTTCTTCGGAAACGTAACGTGCCGAAAATGCTTCGTAGGTACGGTGCCGATCAGATCGGAAGTTCACCCGTGTCCGCACCCGGCCTGCAACGCGGTGCGGCGCTCGAGAAGTGGGGCCGTGATGAGGAATTCGAGGTTGGGGCGACGGATCGGGACGCGAGCCATCGCGGCCGTCGGCTTGCTGGGATTGGCCGGGTCGGTACTGGCGGGCTGCGGTTCCGGGCGAACCGGCGATGGCGGTGACGGCTTGGTCGCGGGCACCACCGACAAGATCTTCTCGCTCGATCCCGCGGCCGCCTACGACAACGGGTCGCTGGTCGCCGAGACGCAGATCTATCAGTATCTGCTCAATTTCGCGCCCGGCGACGCGACGCCGAAACCGGACGCGGCCCAGAAATGCGAGTTCACCGCGCCCACGGTGTACACCTGCACGTTGAAGGACGGCTTGAAGTTCGCCAACGGCAACCCGCTGACCGCGACCAGCGTGAAATTCTCCTTCGATCGCATGGTGCGGATCAACGACCCGAACGGTCCCGCGTCGCTGCTGGGCAACCTGGAGAAGACCGACGTGGTGGACGCGCGCACCGTCGCGTTCACGTTGAAGGTGCCCAACGACCAGACCTTCCCCGCGATCCTGCCCACCCAGGCGGGGCCGATCGTCGACGAGAAGGTGTACGCGCCGGACAAGGTGATGCCGGACGAGGACGTGGTGCAGGCCAAGGGTTACTCCGGCCCGTACACCATCGCCAGTTACGACAAGAACAAGCTGGTCGAGTATCGGGCTTTCGCCGACTACAACGGCATCCTCGGCAAGCCGAAGACCGAGACGGTGTCCACGAAGTACTACGCCACCGCCGACAACATGAAACTCGACCTGCAGAACGGCTCGCTCGACGTCGGATACCGGTCGTTCACGCCCACCGACATCGAGTCGCTGCGCGACGACGGCAAAGTCGCCGTGCACGAAGGCCCCGGCGGTGAACTGCGCTACATCGTGTTCAATCTGAACACCATGCCGGGTGGCACGCCCGCGCAGAAACTGGCCGTTCGGAAGGCCGTCGCGGCCACCGTCGACCGCGCGGCGCTCGCGGACGGCGTCTACAAGAAGACCTACCTGCCCGCGTATTCCTCAGTGCCGCAAGGCATGCCGGGCGCGGCCGAGCCGTTCAAGGACATCTACGGCGCCGGGCCGAACAAGGACCAGGCGGCGAAGTTCCTCGCCGATGCCGGAGTCGCGACGCCGGTCGAACTGAATCTCCAGTACAACCCCGACCACTACGGTTCCAGCAGCTCCGAGGAATACGCGGCGATCAAGTCGCAGCTGGACGCCACGGGTTTGTTCAAGGTCAACTTGCAATCCACCGAATGGGTCACCTACCAGCGCGAACGCGCCCGCGACGGCTACCCGCTGTTCCAGTTCGGCTGGTTCCCCGACTTCCCGGACCCGGACAACTACCTCTCCCCGTTCTTCGGCCCGAACAACTTCCTGCAGTCGCATTTCGAGGACCCGGGCATCTCCGCCCAGCTGATCGCCCAGGCGACCCAGCCCGACAAGGACAAGCGGCTCGCGCAGATCCAGCAGGTGCAGCGTGACCTCGCGCAGAACTTCCTGCCGATCGTCCCGCTGCTGTCCGGCAAGCAGATCGCGGTCTCCGCCACCGGCGTGCACGGCGTGGAGCAGACGCTCGACGCGTCGTTCAAGTTCCGCTACACGGTGCTGAGCAAGTGAGTTCCGCCGACACGGCCGGACCGGAGGCGGACACCGCACCGGCCTCGGTTCCGGCCCGGTCCTCCGGCCTGCGGCGAACCGGCAAGGGCGGCGGCGATTCTCGCCACAGCGCGTTGCTGCGCTACCTCGGCGTCCGCCTGCTGCTGATACCGGTGACCGCGTTGATCCTGGTCACGGTCGTGTTCTTCCTGATGCGCGTGGTCGGCGATCCGATCAGCGCGGCGATGGGCGGACGCATGACCCAGGAACAGATCGAGGCGCGCAAGGAGGCGGCCGGGCTGAACCGGCCGATCCTGACCCAGTACGGGGACTACCTGTCCGGGCTCCTGCACGGGGATCTCGGCCGCTCCCAGGACAACCGGGAAATCAGCGAGGTGGTGGTCACCTACGGCGCCGCCTCGCTGGAGCTGGTGTGCTGGGCGCTGGTCGTCGCGTTCGCGATCGGCGTCCCGCTGGGCAGATACGCCGCCACCCGGCGGGATTCACCCGCCGATACGACACTGCGGTTGCTGGCCATCTTGTTCTACGCCGCACCGGTGTTCTTCGTCGGCCTGCTGCTGAAGCTGGTGTTCGCGGTGCGCTTGGGCTGGCTGCCGGTGGCGGGCCGGGCCAGCACCAATGTGGAGCTGCGACTGCAGCATGTCTCGCCGAAGACCAACATCATGGTGATCGACGCGATGCTCTACGGCGACGCCGGATATCTGATCGACGTGCTGAAACACGCCGTGCTGCCCGCCATCGCGCTCGGCTTGCTCACCGCGGGCATCTTCCTGCGGCTGGTGCGGATCAACCTGATCCAGACCCTCCGCGCCGACTACGTGGACGCGGCGCGGGCCCGTGGGCTGTCCCGCCGAGTGGTGACCGGGCGGCACGCCTTCCGCAACGCGCTCATCCCGATCGTCACGGTGATGGGCATGCAGATCGCCATGATGCTCGGCGCCTCGGTGCTCACCGAGACCACGTTCGAGTGGAAGGGCCTCGGCTACCAGTTCGCGCAGTACCTGTCGGCGCGCGACTTCATCGCCGTGCAGGGCATCGTCGCGTTCATCGCGCTCATCGTGGCGGTGATGAGCTTCCTGGTCGACGTGCTGGTGGCGCTGATCGATCCGAGGGTGAGGTTCTGATGACCGCTCCGGAATTGCTGAACGAACCTTTCGTCCCCCCGCCCGCGGCGCGCCGGGGTGTGCCGGGCCTGCGGCTGTTCGCGATGACCGCCGGTTTGCAGCGTGCGACGCTGGTCCTCGGGCTCGCCCTGGTCGGTCTGTTCGTCGTGGCCGCACTCTTCGCTCCGTTGATCGCGCCGTACGGATTCGCCCAGAGCGCCTCCGACGGCGTCGATTTCGTGCGCCAGCAGGCGCCGTCGGCCGAGCATTGGTTCGGCACCTCGGTGCGCGGGGAAGACGTGTTCTCCCGGGTGGTCTACGGCGCGCGGACCGCCTTGTGGGTGATCGCGATCTCGCTGGTGCTCTCGCTGGTGATCGGGGTGCCGCTCGGCCTGCTGTCCGGCTATGTCGGCCGGTGGCCGGACCGATTGCTCGTGCTGTTCATGGACGCGATGTACGCCTTCCCGACGCTGCTGCTCGCGATCGTGGTGTCCATCGTGGTCGCGGGCGGTCGCTCGACCAGCTTGGGCGGTGTGCTGTCCGCGGCGGTGGCGATCACGGCGGTCTTCGTCCCGCAGTACTTCCGGGTGGTGCGTAACGCGACCGTGGCCGTGAAGCAGGAGCCGTACGTCGACGCGGCGCGGGTGACCGGCGCGTCGACCACGCGCATCCTGTTCCGGCACATCCTGGCCAATGTCACCCAATCGCTGCCGGTGATCATCACGCTCAACGGGTCAGAGGCCATCCTCACCCTGGCCGGCCTGGGCTTCCTCGGTTTCGGCATCGAGCCGACCCAGGCCGCGGAGTGGGGTTTCGACCTGAACAAAGCGCTGCCGGACGTGTCCAACGGCATCTGGTGGACCGGCGTCTTTCCCGGTGTCGCCATCGTGCTCGTCGTGCTCGGCATGACCTTGGTCGGCGAGAGTCTCAACGAAGTGCTGAATCCGGTCCTGCGCACCCGTCGTGCGGCGGCGGTCGCGGCCGGTCCGGACGGCAGGAAGGACGCGACCGATGCCTGAGTCATCCGCCGTGGACCGGGGCCGTCCCGCCCTGTCCGTCGAGTCGTTGTCGGTCACCTTCGCCACCGACGCGGGGCCGGTGCACGCCGTCACCGACGTCTCCTACGAGGTCTATCCCGGCGAAGTGCTGGCCATTGTCGGGGAGTCCGGTTCGGGCAAGTCCGTGAGCTCGCGCACGGCGATGGGATTGCTGCCGGAGACGGCCACGGTGCGCGGCCTGGTCACCCTGGGAGCCGAGCAGGTCACCGCGATGAACGATCAGCAGCTCACCGCATTGCGCGGCGGCGCGGTCTCGATGGTGTTCCAGGAGCCCGGCTCGGCCCTCGACCCGCTGTTCACCGTCGGTTTCCAGATCGGGGAGGCGCTGCGCGCCCACACCGATCTGTCCAAGAAGGCCGCCAAGGCGCGGGCGGTGGAGTTGCTGCGGCTGGTCGGGCTGCCCGATCCGGAGCACCGGGTGGACTACTACCCGCATCAGCTGTCCGGCGGGCAGAAACAACGCGTGATGATCGCCATCGCCATCGCCTGCGAGCCGAAGGTGATCATCGCCGACGAACCGACCACGGCGCTGGACGTCACGGTGCAGGCCGAGATCCTGGCGCTGCTACGAGACCTGCGCGACCGGATAGGCAGCGCGATCGTGCTGATCACCCACAACATGGGCGTGGTCGCCGACATCGCAGACCGCGTGGTGGTGATGCGCGACGGCGCGGTGGTCGAACAGGCGCCGGTGGACGAGCTGTTCGCCCGTCCCACGGCCGATTACACCCGCACCCTGCTGGCCGCGGTACCTCACCTGGGCAGCGAGCAGATCGCGCACGGACCGTCCGGATCCGCCGGGTCGGAAGGCGCCCCGGTGCTCGAGGTCCGTGATCTCGTGGTCGAATTCCCCGGGCCGTTCGGCCGGCCGCGTTTGCGCGCCGTCGACGGGGTGAGCCTGCGCATCGGTCCCGGCGAGACGCTCGGCCTGGTCGGTGAGTCCGGATCGGGCAAGTCCACCATCGGCCGCTGCGTCGCGGCGCTGCAACGGCCGACCTCCGGGACGGTGCGGGTGCGCGGGCAGGACATCGTGGGGCTGTCCCCGCGCAGGCTGCGGCCGATCCGGCGACGTTTCGGGTTCGTCTTCCAGGACCCGGCCAGTTCGCTGAACCCCCGGCTCACCGTGGGGGAGTGCGTGGCCGAACCGCTGCTGGTGCACAAGGCGGGAAGCGCGGCGGAGATCCGCGCCCGGGTGCGCAGGCTGCTCGACGACGTGCGGTTGCCCGCGGGCGCCGAACGCCGCTACCCGCACGAGTTGTCCGGCGGTCAGCGTCAGCGCGCCAGCCTGGCCCGCGCCCTGATCCTCGACCCCGACCTGCTGGTCGCCGACGAACCGACCAGCGCCCTGGACGTCTCGGTGCAGGCGGCGGTGCTGGAACTGTTCGGTGAGCTGCAACGCGAATGCGGCTGGGCCTGCCTGTTCATCAGCCACGACTTGGCGGTGGTGGACCAGCTCGCCGACCGGATCACGGTCCTGCGCGACGGCGCTGTGGTCGAAGAGGGCGATCGGAATCGCATTCTGCGCGCCCCACAAGAGGACTACACCCGCCGCCTGGTCGCCGCGGTGCCGGTACCGGATCCGGTGCGGCAACGCCGCCGCCGGGCACGAGCGGCGCGGCTCTACGGCGACGAGACGGACTGATCGCCCGCTTTACGGTTGGCTCTGCCCTATTGTCAAGAGGGCGAGCCAACACCGGTGCGGGGTCGTTATCCGGCTCCGGTAGCGTGAGCAGGCATCTATCCGCCGATTCGGTTTGGAGCTTTCCCCGAAAATGACTGAACAGACCCCCAGTGGTGGTGCTTCGTACGCCGCGGCAGGCGTGGACATCGAGGCAGGTGACCGCGCAGTCGAGTTGTTCGGACCATTGGCGAAGAAGGCGACCCGGCCCGAGGTCCAAGGCGGCCTCGGCGGCTTCGCCGGGCTGTTCGCGCTCAAGGGCGGCTACCGTGAACCGTTGCTGGCGGCCTCCACCGACGGCGTCGGCACCAAGATCGCGGTGGCGCAGGCGATGGACAAACACGACACCGTCGGCCTCGACCTGGTCGCCATGGTGGTGGACGACCTCGTGGTCTGCGGCGCGGAGCCGCTGTTCCTCCAGGACTACATCGCCATCGGCAAGGTGGTCCCGGAGAAGGTCGCCGAACTCGTCTCCGGCATCGCCGAGGGTTGTGTGCGCGCCGGGTGCGCGCTGCTCGGCGGCGAGACCGCCGAGCATCCGGGGCTGATGGACCCGGACGACTACGACCTGTCCGCCACCGGCGTCGGCGTGGTCGAGGCCGACGCGGTGCTCGGGCCGGACCGGGTCCGTCCCGGCGACGTGGTGATCGCCATGGGGTCTTCCGGACTGCACTCCAACGGCTACAGCCTGGCCCGCAAGGTGTTGCTGGAGATCGACCGCATGTCGCTCACCGGACACGTCGAGGAATTCGGCCGCACCCTGGGCGAGGAACTGCTCGAGCCGACCAGGATCTACGCCAAGGACTGCCTCGCGCTGATCGCCGAGACCGATGTGCGCACCTTCGCCCATGTCACCGGCGGTGGCCTGGCGGCGAACCTAGCCCGGGTGCTGCCCGCGGGCATGGTGGCCGAGCTGGACCGCGGCACCTGGAATCCGGCGCCGGTGTTCAAGATGATCGCCCAGCGCGGCCGGGTGGAGCGGCCCGAGATGGAGAAGACGTTCAACATGGGCGTCGGCATGGTCGCCGTCGTCGCTCCGGAGGACGTGGACCGGGCGCTGGCGGTGCTGACCGCGCGGCACATCGAGTGCTGGACGCTGGGCACGGTCAAGAAGGCCAAGGACGCCGACGCGGTGCGCGCCGTCCTGGTCGGTGAGCATCCGCGGTTCTGATCCACGGCGAAGACACGTCAGAGTCCCGCATCCGCGTTCGATGCGGGACTCCGGTGTCTTGCAAGCCTTTTCGGCGCCAGGGACGTCAACCCGCGACAACGCCCGAAGGGGGAGGCCCGTCGGCCTCCCCCTTCGGCGTAATTCCGAGTCAGCGGCGCCAGTCGTCGTAGTCGTCCTCGTCCCAGCGGGACAAGGAGTCGTCCGCGTCGTGCTCATCGGACAGCACACCACCCCGCTGGGAGTTGGGGCTTCCCGAAAGCTCGCGCTGAAGGCTCGCGAAGTCGGTCGTGGGCGAGCTGTACTTCAGCTCGCGTGCGACCTTGGTCTGCTTTGCCTTAGCCCGGCCACGGCCCATGGCTGACCCCCTCGCGTCACAGCGGGGCGGCCTGGGGTTTGGTGGCGGCCCCGTTCGAATTAATACTCTTCCTGACAGACACTTTAGCGTGTGTCCGGCGGTCTCGCTTCCAGGAGTGGGTGAAGAACTCCGGAACCGGTGCCGTTTGCCCGCTTGTCGCCCTGCCGTGGAATACCTAGACCACCCCCGGTATCGCGCGAATCACACCCACTCGTGCGCCTCCGCCGAGCACCGCGGGGGCCGCCAGCTCCGCGTGCGCGTCGGTCCACTCGATCCCCATTCGATGCAGAATCGCCAGCGTCAGCGGCATTCGCGCGCGATCGTGCCCGTCTTCGATCTTGTACGCGAAAGCCGATCCGTCCGGCAGCGCCCCCGCGTGCACGCCGTCCGCGCCGATCTTGCACACCAGCCCCGGAGTGGCCCGCATGGTCAGTAGATCGGGCGCGTTCGTGCCGGAAATCACTCGCGGGTGCGCCCGCACCGCGTCGGCGACCCGCCGTTCCGGGCTCCCCGGCTCGGCCGTGGCCATGGCCGAGAACACCCGCGCGAGGTTGACCAGGGACACCGGGATGATCGGCAATCCGCAGCCGTCGATGCCGAGATCGGCTTCCGGCTCGCCGGTCAGCTCGGCCACGGTCGCGATCACCGCGCGCTGCAGCGGATGCGCCCTGTCCTGGTAGCCCTCGGTCGGCCAGCCGTTGATCGCACAGGTCGCGAGCATTGCCGCGTGCTTGCCCGAGCAGTTCATGTAGATCGGGTGCGGCTGTCCTCCGCCGGACAGCAGCGCGGTGCGCGCGCCCTCGTCGTACGGCAGATCGGCCGGACAGGCCAAGGACGAATCGGGCAGGCCGAACCGGTCCAGCAGCCTGCGGACCAGCGCGACATGGTCGGGCTCGCCGTAGTGCGAGGCCGTGGCGATGGCGAGCTCGGCGTCGTCGACCGGTTGAAAACCATTGCGCAGCAAGGTGATCGCCTGCATCGGTTTGTTCGTCGAGCGCGGGAAGATCGGCAGATGCACTTCGCCGAGTTCGAGGGTGGGCTCGCCCGCGGCGTCGAGCACCACCACCGAGCCGCGGTGCACGCATTCGCGGAAGCCCGAGCGGACCACCTCGACCAGTTCCACACTCACGATTTCGCTCCCGTGCCGATGTCGTCGGTGCTTGCTGTCACGTGGCGGTGCGCGGCGGCGCGCCCGGCGTTGCCATGCCTGCGCGCGTGCCGTCGCACCTGCATACGCACGTCGTCGGAGATAGTCGGCTCGTCGGCGAGCAGGATCGCCAACAGGTCCGGATCGGCGCCGGTGAACAGGTCGCGGACCGTGACGCCGTGCGCGGGGACGTGCACCACCGAGATCCGGTCGCCCGCTCCGATCGTGCCCTCGGTGAGCACCCGCAGGTAGGCGCCGGTGTCGCTGCGCAGGGCGAACCGTTTGACCCACTGCTGCTCGCCGCTCCAGTGCTGGAACGTGGCGCACGGCACGCGCGGAGCGCTCACCTCCAGCAAGGTGTCGCCGACCGACCAGCGCGCGCCGATCACCGAGTCGCTGACGGGGAGGCCGCGCACGCGCAGGTTTTCGCCGAACCAGCCCGCGGGCAGTTCCCGGCCCAGCTCCGTGCCCCAGCGGCGGGCGTCCTCGTCGGCGTAGGCGTAGACGGCTTGGTGGACGCCACCGTGGTCCTTGGTGTTGCAGACGTGATCGCCATCCAAGCCCAAGGCGCGCACCGCGACCCGTCCCGCCACCGGCCGCTTGTCGATGGCACTGCGACCGACTCGACCCGGCACCTCGATATCGGCGTGCACCACGCACGCCGCGAGCACCTCTCCGGAATCACCGACGCGCATGAACGGCGCTCCTCTCGTCTGGAATGGGGAGCTCGGCATCGAGCAAAGGTGCGGATGACGGCTGAGGGAAGGCCCTCGCCTGCCGGTGGTCGGTCAACAGGTCAGCGCCCGCGCAGCCGGTCGACCGCGAGACGGCCCGCCTGCGGTTCGTCGTCGGCGGGCACCGAGTCGGGATCGATGGACGCCGCGACCGGGCCCGCGACCAGCGCGGTGTCGGCCGGAACCGCGCGCTTGATCAGCGCGAGGGCGATCGGACCCAGTTCGTAGTGGTCGACGACCGTGCCGAGCCTGCCGACCGCGCGGCCGCCCGCGGTGACGTCGTCGCCGGTGGCCGGGCGTTCGTCCGCCGAGCCGTCCAGGTGCAGCAGCAGCAGGTGCCGCGGCGGCTTGCCGAGATTGTGGACCCTGGCCACCGTCTCCTGGCCGCGGTAGCAACCCTTGTCCAGGTGGACCGCTCCGTGTTCGGCGACGCCGCCGATCCAGCGAGCCTCGTGCGGGATGGTCCGCTCGTCGGTGTCCAGCCCGATCCGCGGGCGCACGGCCGCGACTCGCAACGCCTCGAACGCCCACATTCCGGCGGGGACGGCGCCCGCCGCGGTGAGCCGGTCCCACAGGCCGGTCAGCTGGTCACGCGGGACGACCAGATCGAAGGACTCGGCCGTCGGCCACGGCATCCGGCGCAGGAATCCGCCGCCGGGCAGCGGGGTGGCCTCGTAGACCTCGGGAAGGGCGGTGATGCCCAGCGTCTCGGTCAGCGCGGCCACACCTCGGCCGAGCAGGCTCAGCACCGCGTGGTCGGCGGCTTCCGGCTTGGCATCGGCCCAGAAGACCATCTTCTGCAGGAACGCCAGCAGGTCGGGTCCGCGCTCGGCCTCGGTATCGATCCAGACGGTCCCGTCCAGTTCGGTGAGCACGAAGTGATGCTGGACCCGGCCGTTCAGATCGAGGTCGAGGTTCTCGGCGGACTGCCCGTCGCCGAGGGCGGCGACATGCTGGCTGGAGATGGTGTGCAGCCAGGTCAGTCGCTCGCCGCCGGTGATGCGCAGAACGAATCGGTGCGACCGGTCGACGATCGCGGCGCGCTGTACCGCCGCGCGCTGCTCGCCGAACGGATCGCCGTAGTGCCAGGCGACGGCGGCGTCGGGCGAACCCGCCGCTCCCGCGACGGCTCCCGACACACTGAGGATGGGGCTGGGCGCAACGACCACGGACACCTCTCCCACTCTAGGCGGGCCCGCCCGGCCGTGCGCGAACCGGGCCACGGCGTCGCGGAACGGCATAGCGGATCGGCATTGTCCGAGCATTACGGCGGACCTCATGGGGAGGCCGCACAAAAGGTCTGGCAAAAGCGGCCGTGACATAGGCATTGTCCGCTCACACCGCCTACGCTCGTCGCATGGTGGATCGAGTTCTGGTAACTCTCGATGGCGCGGTCCGAGATGCGGATGCGCCGTTGTTGTTTGCGGACGATATTGGCGTATTGCGTGGCGACGGTGTCTTCGAAACGGTGCTCGTGCGCGCGGGAGTCGCGTGCGCGATCGAATTTCATCTAGGCAGATTGCGTCGCTCCGCACAAGCGCTCGATCTGCCCGAGCCCGAATTGGGCAAATGGCGCGAGGCGGTGGAGACCGCGGCCAAGGAGTGGGGCAGCGAACGCGAAGGCGTGATGCGGCTGGTGCTCACCCGCGGCCGCGACTGCGAGCTGGCCGGCACGCCCGACAAGGTGAAGACCGGCGACCTCGCCGCCGCCGTGCCGGTGCCGACCGCTTTCGTGCTCGTGGTGCCGGTGCCGGAGCGGGTCGAGAAGGCTCGCACCGAAGGCGTCGCCGTGGTGTCTTTGTCGCGCGGCATCTCGATCGACCTCGCCCAGGCCGCGCCGTGGCAGCTGCTCGGGGCCAAGACGCTGTCCTATGCCACCAATATGGCCGCCCTCCGGTTCGCCGCGCGCATGGGCGCGGATGACGTGATCTTCACCAGCACGGAGAACCGGGTGCTGGAGGGACCGCGCTCCACCGTGGTGATCGCCCGCGACAAGCAGTTGATCACCCCGCCCGCGAAGAACGGGGTGCTGCCCGGCGTCACCCAGCGCGCGCTGTTCGCCGAAGCCGAGAAGGCGGGCTGGCAATGCCGCTACGACTCGCTGTTCACCGCCGATCTGCTCACCTGCGACAGCATCTGGATGCTGTCGAGCATTTCGCTTGCGGCGCGGGTCAATTCGCTGGACGGGCTGCGGATGTCCGCGCCGGACAACGCCGAAGAGATCATCGGGCTGGTCGATCGCGGCATCGAGCGAGCGGGAGCCATCGGCGACTGGTGACGCTCCCCCCGTCTCTCCGCGTATTCAGGCCGTACTGGTGGGGAGACGGGTGGGTTGGTCACAGGTCCTGCGTGGGGTGCCGCGCGAGTTCTGGGCGTACCCGGTGAGTTACCCACGTGCTTGCGAGATCAGTTGTCGCGTCGGCTGGGTTGCCCTCTCGCGTCGGCTGGCGTGATCGCTCGTGTCGGCTGTTCGGCCCAGCCGCGCTCTGTGGGGTGGACGGCACCTGGCCGGGTCGGCTTGGCGCAGCGTGAAGGCGTGGTCGGTCGTGTCGGCTGGGTGATCGGTCGTGTCGGTCGGTGTGTTCGGGCCGGTGTGACGAAGTGTGTCGGTCGGGTGTGATCGGTCGCGTGGGCCGGGGCGGATGGCAGCGGCGTCGTGGTGATCGGCGTCGCTGCGTGATCTCCGTCCTACTCGGGCGGGTGCGGGGCGGCGATGAGCACGGAAAACAGGCTGCGACAGGGGGAATCACCCCTGGTAGCGTGGCCTAGGACGCATTGTCGGCCCGCTGCTGCGGCGTAGGCTTACTACGACATGTAGTAGATACGCAGGAGGCCGGCTTGAACGCCTTGGACATCTCCCGATGGCAGTTCGGCATCACCACCGTTTATCACTTCCTCCTGGTGCCGCTGACCATCGGGCTCGCGCCGCTGGTGGCGGCCATGCAGACGGCCTGGGTCGTCACCGGCAAGCAGCACTGGCTGCGACTGACCAAGTTCTTCGGCAAGCTGTTCCTGATCAACTTCGCCCTCGGCGTCGCGACCGGCATCGTGCAGGAGTTCCAGTTCGGCATGAACTGGAGCGAGTACTCCCGATTCGTCGGTGACGTGTTCGGCGCTCCGCTCGCACTGGAAGGCCTGATCGCTTTCTTCATGGAGTCGACCTTCCTCGGGCTGTGGATCTTCGGCTGGACCCGGTTGCCGAAAGTGCTGCACCTCGGCGCGATCTGGATGGTCGCGATCGGCGTGAACGCCTCGGCGTACTTCATCGTCGCGGCCAACTCGTTCATGCAGCATCCGGTCGGCGCCCGCTACAACCCGGAAACCGGGCGCGCGGAACTGGAGAGCATCGTGCAGGTGCTCACCAACAACACATTGCTGGCGGCTTTCCCGCACGTGGTGGCCGGTTCCTTCCTCACGGCGGGCACCTTCGTCATGGGCATCGCTGGCTGGTGGATGGTGCGCAACGCGCGCAGCGGCGACCCGGTGAAAACGGCCGAGGCGCGCCAGATGTGGCGGCCGGCGGCGCGGGCGAGCATCGTCGTGGTGATCGCGGCGATGGGCGCTCTGGTCTACACCGGCGACGTGCAGGGCAAGCTGATGTTCGAGCAACAGCCGATGAAGATGGCGTCGGCGGAATCGCTGTGCCACACCGCCTTGGATCCCGATTTCTCCGTGCTCACCGTCGGCACGCACAACAACTGCGACAGCGTGACGCATGTGCTCGAAGTGCCCTATGTGCTGCCGTGGCTGGCGAAAGGGGAGTTCACCGGCGTGACGCTGGACGGCGTCGTCGACCTGCAGAAGACCTACAACGAGAAGTTCGGCGTCGGTGACTACCGGCCCAACCTGTTCGTCACCTACTGGTCGTTCCGCGCCATGATCGGGCTGTCGGCGGGGTCGGCGCTGCTCGCGCTGGCCGGACTGTGGCTGACCCGCCGCGGACGGGTGCCGGACCAGCGGTGGTTCTCCTGGCTGAGCCTGCTGGCCATCCCCACCCCGTTCCTGGGCAACAGCGCCGGGTGGGTGTTCACCGAGATGGGGCGGCAGCCCTGGGTGGTGGCGCCCAACCCCACCGGCGATCCGAACCTGCGCCTGACCGTGCAGCAGGGCGTCTCGGATCACGCGCCGGGCGTCGTGCTGTTCTCGCTGATCGTCTTCACCCTGCTGTACGGCGCGCTGGCGCTCGTGTGGTTCTTCCTGATGCGCCGCTACGTCGTCCACGGACCCGATCCGGCCGCGCCCGCCGCGGTCGAACCGCACGACACGGACGCGGCGTCGGGCGGCCGCCGCGCCGAAGAGCCCGCTGTCGAACAACTTTCGTTCGCCTACTAGGAGCCGGCGATGAGTTTGCAAGAGTTCTGGTTCGTCCTGATCGGTGTGTTGTTCACCGGCTACTTCGTGCTGGAGGGCTTCGATTTCGGCGTCGGCATGCTCATGCCGATCCTCGGCAAGGGCTCCGACCGGCGCAGGCGCGCGGTGCTCAACACGATCGGGCCGGTGTGGGACGCCAACGAGGTCTGGCTGATCACCGCGGGCGCCGCGATGTTCGCCGCCTTCCCGGAGTGGTACGCCAGCCTGTTCTCCGGGTTCTATCTGGCGTTGCTGCTGGTGCTCGTCGCGCTGATCCTGCGCATCTGCGCCATCGAGTACCGCGGCAAGATCGATGACCCGCGCTGGCGCGCCCGCTGCGACATCGGCATCGGCATCGGCTCCTGGGTGCCCGCGCTGGCTTGGGGCTGGGTGTTCGCGAATGTCGTGCGCGGGGTCCCGCTGAACGAGAAGAAGCAGTTCGCGGGCTCGGTGGCGGACCTGTTCGGGCCCTACGCCCTGCTCGGCGGGCTGGCGACCGGACTGTTGTTCGCCTTGCACGGAGCGATGTTCCTGGTGCTCAAGACCGCGGGCGAGGTTCGCGACGACGCCCGGCGCACCGCTCGGCTGCTGCTGGTACCGGCCGTGGTCGTCGTCGGCGGATTCGGGTTGTGGACCCAGCTGGCCCACGGGACCGGCTGGACCTGGATCCCGCTGGGGCTGGCGGTGCTCGGCTTGGTCGTGGCGGCGGCGGCCGATGTCGCTCAGCGCGACGGGTGGGCGTTCACCGGCACCACGGTGACCGTCGCGGCGGCGACCGCGCTGCTGTTCGGTTCGCTGTTTCCCGCGGTGCTTCCCTCGACGATCGATGCGGCGTTCGACCTGACGGTCTACAACGCGTCCTCGACGCCGTACACGCTGAAGGTGATGAGCTGGGCCGCGGCGCTGGTCACGCCGGTCGTGCTGGTGTACCAGGGTTGGACGTACTGGGTGTTCCGCAAGCGGATCACCGTCGAGCAGATCCCGCCCCCGGTCGGCCTGCCCCTGCGGACAGCGCGGGATTGACGTCATGGCCCGCCCGCCGGTCGATCCCCGTTTGTGGCGCTATGCCCGCTCGGCGCGTAGCTACCTCGCGCTGAGCGTGGCGCTGTCGCTGGTCGTCACCGGCGCGATCGTGGTCGCGGCGGTGCTGATCGGACGGGTGCTCGCGGGCGTGGTCACCGATCCGGCCGCGCGCACGCTCGGCGTGTGGACGGCCGAACTGGTCGGACTCGCGGTCGCGATCGCCTGCCGGGTGCTCGCCACCTGGTGGCAATCCCGGCTCGCGCACCGAGCGGGCGCGAGCGTGGTGGCGGAGTTGGAAGGCGCGGTGCTCGGCGCGGGGGCTCGGCTGTCGCCTCGCGAACTGGACGCGCGCCGAACCGAATTGGCCGTCGTCGTCGGCACGGGCTTGTCCGGGCTGCGCGGGTATCTGGTCGGCTACCTGCCCGCGCTGCTGCTGGCGGTGCTGGTCCCGCCGATCGTGCTCGCGGTCATCGCGGCACACGATCCGGCTTCCGGCGTGATCGTGGTGATCACCTTGCCGCTCATCCCGATCTTCATGATCCTCATCGGGCTGCTCACCCAAGGGCGTGCCGAAGCCACGCTCGCGGCCACCACCCGGTTGTCGGACCAACTGCTCGATCTGTTCGCGGGCATGCCGACGCTGCGTGCGCTGGGGCGGGAGAGCGGCGAGGCGGCACCGGACCAGCGGGGCGAGCCCGGACGCACCATGCAGCACCGCGTCCGCGCTCTCGGTGACGCCTTGCGCGAACGCACCATGCGCGCGCTGCGCATGGCCTTCTTGTCCTCGATGGTGCTGGAACTGCTCGCGACCCTGAGCGTCGCGCTGATCGCGGTCTCCATCGGCCTGCGGCTGGTGTTCGGCGAGATGAGCCTCTACGCGGGCCTGGTGGCGCTGGTGCTCGCCCCGGAGGTGTACCTGCCGCTACGCATGGTGGGCGAACGATTCCACGCCGCCCAGGACGGCATGGCGGCCGCGGACCGAGCGTTCGCGATCCTCGAGTCCACCCCTGCCGAGCGGGTCGCCAGCCAACTCGGCCATGCCATGCCGGGCGCGCCGCTCGTCCCCGATGCCGCCGACAACGCGGTGCCGAGCCTGGTCGGCCCGTGTGCGGCCGCGCCCGACGGATCGGCCCGCGTCGACACCGGCAACGGCCGCCGCACCGCGTTGGAGGGAGCCTCGACGACGGCTCACCTCAGCGGCGCCGTGGGCCCCGACGCGGCGGCAACGACGACTCGGGGCGAACTGGCTGAGGGGTTGTCCGGACACGGCGTGAAAGGCGCAGCGGCGCGTACCGGTGGTGAGCCGGGCGAGTCGGCGCCCGCCGGTACTTACGACGGCCGCACCGAGCCGGGGGGAGTGTCGGCGACGGCTTACTACAGCAGCGCCGTGGGTTCCGGCGCGGTGGCGACTCGGGGCGAGTTGGTCGAGGGGCTACCCGGCGAGGGTGTGCATGGTGAGGTGGCGGTCGTCGGTGAGTCGGCGCGCGTCGGTACACCCGACCGCCGCACCGCGCCCGAGGCAGTCGAGGCGACGGCCGGTCGCCGCGGCCTTGTCGGCCCTGGCACGGTCGAACTTCGCGACCTCTGGGTCCGAGCACGCGACGGGTTCGCCCCCGCGGGGCTGTCGGCGATCTTGCGGCCGGCTGCGGTCACGGTGCTCGCCGGTGCCAATGGAAGCGGGAAATCGACCGCGGTGCAGGCTATTCTGGGCCTGATCACGCCCGACCAGGGCGCTGTGACGGTCGACGGTGTCGACGTGCGGGAACTGGACCCGGAGCGATGGTGGGCACGCGTGGCCTGGCTGCCGCAGCGTCCGGTTCTGGTGCCGGGCACGCTGCGGGACAACCTCGAATTGCTCGGCGCGCGCACGGCGGACCACGCCGCACGCGGTCCGGTGCGGGTCGTAGACGATCTCGAAGCCGCTTGCCTGGCAACCGGGTTCGACGCCGTGCTCGACGATCTGCCCGAGCGCTGGGACACCGTGGTCGGCCCCGGCGGCATCGGCCTTTCCCTCGGCCAGCGGCAACGCCTCGCGCTTACCAGGGTGCTGGCCACGGAGCGCCCGATCCTGCTGCTGGACGAGCCCACCGCACACCTCGACGCCGCCGCCGAAGCCACCGTGCTGGCCGCACTTCGGGCCCGCGCCCGTGCGGGCGCGACGGTGATCGTCATCGGTCATCGCCCAACCGTGCTGGCCGCCGCCGACCATGTCGTAGAGGTGCACTCGGACCGAGCGGAGGTCCCCCGACGTGTTCGCTGATCTGCGCCGCATGTGGGCGCTGCTGGAATTGTCCCGCTGGCGGGTCGCGGTGGCGATCGGGTGGGGCGTGCTGGCGCTGGGTAGCGGGCTCGGACTCGCGGCGCTGGCGGCCTGGTTGATCGCGCGCGCCTGGCAGATGCCGCCGGTGCTGGACCTGAGCGTCGCCGTGGTCGCGGTGCGCGCGCTCGGCATCTCCCGCGGCCTGTGCCGGTACCTGGAACGGCTCGCCACACATGATGTCGCGCTGCGCGCCATGACGACCGCGCGAACCACGGTCTACCGGACGCTGGCTCGCTCGGATTTCTGGCTGCGCCGTCCCCGGGTCGCGGAGGACGGAGGCGACCGGACGGGGGTGAGGCCGCCGCGCCGCGGGGACCTCTTGGTCCGTATCGGCAGCGATATCGATGATCTGGGCGCAGTGGTGGTCCGCGTGTTCGTGCCGGTCGCGGTGGCCCTCGTGCTGTCGCTCGCGGCCGTCGGGCTCTTGGCGACAATTTCGCTCGCGGCCGCCGCGATCCTGGCAGGTGCGCTGGCCCTGTCGGGCATCGTCGCGCCGTGGTTGTCGGCAGAGGCGGCGTCCGAGGCGGAACGGGCTGTGCGCGCCGACCGGGCGGAGTTCACGGCCCAGGCCCTCACGGTGCTCGACCATGCCGCCGAACTGCGCGTCGCGGGCCGCCTCGACGCCGCCCTCGTCGCGGCGGGGGAAGCGTCGCGCCGCGCGGTCGCCGCGGAAGACCGGGCCGCCGCGCGCAGCGCCTGGTCGGCTGCCGCCACGCCGTTGTCCATCGGCGCCGCGGCACTCGGCGCCCTGCTCATCGGCATCACCCTCTACGGCCCGGACGGCGGCACTCCGGGCGCTATGACGCCGATGGCGCTCGTCGTCCTCGTCCTGCTACCGCTGTCGGCTTTCGAAGCGGTCGGCCCATTGCCCGCGGCAGCGCAAGCCCTGACCACGGCCCGTGCGGCGCTGCATCGCCTGGATCAGTTCGAACCCGATTCGCCCACAGCGTCGACGAACCCCGCACCGCGTGCCGTGCGTCCGCTGTCCACCGGAGGCGCGGCGAACGCCGCCGACCCCGCCGTCACCCCGGTATCCCGCCAGCTGACTTCCTGGGCCGGCGGTGACGGTACTTCCGCCGTCCTCCCGCCGCTTGCCGCGCGTTCGCTGCCGGCCGGCGGCGCGGCGAACGCCGCTGACCCAGCGGTCATCTCGCCATCCCGCCAGCTGACCTCCTGGACCGGCGGTGACAGTGCTTCCGCCGGAACCGACTCCCGCCCGCATTCCGGCGGCATCGACGCGGCTCCTTCGCAGCCCACGGGCGACGTCGGCTGGAAGGGATCTGCGGGCGCGGCCGACCCATCCGCCGCCCGGCTCGGAGCGGAACCGGAGCCGGGAGGGGAACCGGAACCTGGACGACCGTGGGCAAGCGTCTCCAACCCGGGCCGCCCCGTCGACGCGCGCGTGCCGGACCTCCCCGGTGGCCGCCGGATCGCCGTGGTCGGCCCCAGCGGCGCGGGCAAGACCACCCTGCTGATGCACTGGGCCGGATTGTTCGACACGCCCCGCCCCGGCGTCACCTTCTTCGCCGAGGACGCGCACCTGTTCGGCACATCCGTACTCGAGAATCTGCGGGTAGCCCGCGGTGACCTGACCGAGGAGGAAGCCGAAGCGGCATTGCGGAAGGCGGGTCTCGGCGACTGGCTGAACGGGCTGCCGCAGGGCGTGCACACCGATCTCGTCGGGGGAGCGGCAGCCGTGTCGGGCGGCCAGCGCCGCCGCATCCTGCTCGCCCGCGCACTGGCCGCGCCGGCGCGGGTGCTGCTGCTGGACGAACCGACGGAACACATGGAGGGCGAGGCGGGAGCGAAGTTGCTGCGCGATCTGCTCGACGCCGACAGCGGCCTCGTCGAATCGGACCGCACCGTGGTCGTCGTCACACATCAGCTACCGGAGGGGCATCGGGCCGACGCGGTACTGCGAATCTCCGCATCGGGGCAGGTCACGACCGACTTCACGGGGCGAGGAAGCGCCGATTCCGCCCACCGAGAAATTCCGTTGCCGAGCTACTGACGTATCGCTAGATTCGTTCGTACACGAGGAAGGAGGTGGTTCGAAGAATGGTTATTCATAGGACACGTGAGGTGGCTGTCCGCTAGCGCCACCGCTGCAGGTGGATTTCGCCCGCGCGAGCGCTGAGCGAATTCCAGGCAGTCACCCGGCCCCCGAGCCCCGGTCCGTCCGACCGGACCCGTGCGACCACAATCGCACCGGTATGGCTCGGGGGCTGTTCTGTTCCGCCTCTCCGAGCATTCATGCCGTACTAGTGGGGTGGGCCTGGGTTGATCACAGGTCCTGTGTTGGGGATGTGTGTGGGTTCTGGCCGTACCCGGTGAGTTGCTCGCGAGATCAGGTGAGTCCTCCAGCCGAGATCCGCCTGGACCTCGGTCAGTCGGTGCCTTCGACAATTCGGAAGTCGCGCTCGACGCCGTCGGAGAGGGCGGCAAGCGCCTCCTGGTAGGCCGCGCTCTCGCGCGCCGCGACGGCCTGCTCGAAGCTGTCGAACTCGATCAGGATGGTGCGCCCGGCGATTCCGGCGTCATACGCCACGACCCGACCGCCACGGCTGAGGACTCGACCGCCGCCGGCCCTGACGGCCGGACCGGCCAGCTTGTCGTAAGCAGCCAGCTTCTCCGGGTCGGAAATGGTGCGATAGACGCTGACCCAGTAGCCCTTGGGCATGGAACCTCCAGTGTGGGGATGAGTACATGTGACTTACGGGTTGGTCTCGGAGGAGAGCCGGCGGGCGAGAGCGAGGCTTGTCAGCGCCATGGCGCGATGCCGACCAGCGCCGCAGTGGTGTCGGCGCTGTCGCCGGGGAAGAGGCGGCCGGGGCCGGTGCCCGCGGCCAGGATCAGGCCGTGGGCCAACCGCAGCTGCTCGGTAGGTCTTGGCATGCTTGCCGTACGAGCCGATCTCCACCGGATCCATCCGGATCTGCTCAGCGAGCTGGGCCACAACCACCGGCGGCGCCGTGAGGCAGGCAGCCGTGTGCTGCACCCACCGGTATCGCGCGCGCCGGAAGCCAGCCGGTATCGCGTTGGGAGACGCGGACCACGGCAGGGCTCGGTGAACCGGAAACCGTCAGCCGATGTAGCGCTGCAGGCGGGCCGAGAGGCGAGGTTCGAGCGGGCCGTCGGCTACCACGCGTTCCTCGACGTAGGCGAGGTCGCCGCCCTCGACGATGCCGTAGAGGCGTTTGGCTCCGCCGACGACTACGCCGGACTGGCTGCGGATCACCACGTCGGTGGCCAGTTCCCAGGACGACTGGGTCAGCGCTTGCCCGTAGAACAACTCCACGATGCCGCTGCTGTGCGACAGCAGCAATTCGATGACCTCGTCGTTGCCGTCGATGCCGACCCGCCAGAAGCCGCTCTCGCGCAGGTCGGGGCCGCCGTAGTTGCCGTCGGCCTCGATGACCCAGGACCGGGATTCCCAAGAGAGATAGTCGCCGCCGTCGTGGGAGACGACGATCTGCTGGCCGAAGCGGTAGTCCCCGCGCTCGGGATCGTTGCCCTCACCCTCGCCGCGCCACACGCCAACCATCGGGAGCAGCGCGAGCATGGAGGCGCTCAGGTCCGGGCCGAGGCGCAGGTTGGCCGTGTCCTCGGGCAGCGGAAGATCCGGTAGGACCGGGATGTTGCGGACGCCGGTCGATTTCGCCCGTTCGGCAGCCTCGGCTACGGCCTGGTCACCGCTGCGGCGACCGGCGGAATCGGCCGGAGCGTTGCCGTTCAGTTGTTCACTCGCTCGCTCGGCCGGGTTGGAACCTTCGCTCGCGAGTTCGCTCATGATTCGGTGAACAGCCGGTAGAAGACGTAGAGGCCGAACCAGCCGATCAGGACGGCCACGGCCACCAGCAGAATCTCGAAGAAGAGGACCACGATCCGAGTCTAACGACCCCCTCGCGGCGGCACGCAAACGGCCCCGGTGCTTCCGCGGAGCGGAAAGCGACCGGGGCCGTTCGACCGTGTGGGTCCTACTTGGCGACCGCGACGTCGACCGAGTGGATGCCGGCGCCTTCGGGGCGCACCTCGGCGGAACCGTTGCCGGCGGAGGAGAGCGCGCGGACGGTCCACGAGCCGGGAGCCGCGAAGAACCGGAAGTCACCGGTGCCCGACGCGACGACCTCGGCGGTGAAATCACCGTTGCCGTCGAGCAGGCGCACGAACGCCCCGCCCACCGGCTGGCCGTCGGTGCTCAGGACACGGCCGGTGATGACCGTCTCCTTCTCCACGTCGACGCCGGCCGGGATGGCCTGACCCTGGGTAGGTGCTGCACACATGTCGATTACTCTCCCAACTCGATCGGAGCGCCGACGAGCGAGCCGTATTCGGTCCAGCTGCCGTCGTAGTTCTTGACGTTCTGGTGGCCGAGCAGTTCCTGCAGCACGAACCAGGTGTGCGAGGAACGCTCGCCGATCCGGCAGTAGGCGATGGTCTCCTTCTCGCCGTCCAGTCCGGCTTCCTTGTAGATCTCGGCCAGCTCGGCGTCGGACTTGAAGGTGCCGTCCTCGTTCGCGGCCTTGCTCCACGGCACGTTGATGGCGCCGGGGATGTGGCCGGGACGCTGGCTCTGCTCCTGCGGCAGGTGCGCGGGAGCCAGGATCTTGCCGCTGAACTCGTCGGGCGAACGCACGTCGACCAGGTTCTTGGTGCCGATGGCCGCGATGACCTCGTCACGGAAGGCGCGGATGTTCAGATCGGGCGCCGACGCCTTGTACTGGGTGGCGGGCCGGTTCACCGGCTCGGTCGACAGCGGGCGGCCGTCGAGCTCCCACTTCTTGCGACCGCCGTCGAGCAGCTTGACGTTGTTGTGGCCGTACAGCTTGAAGTACCAGTAGGCGTACGCGGCGAACCAGTTGTTGTTGCCGCCGTACAGGATGACCTCGTCGTCGTTCGAGATGCCGCGCGCCGAGAGCAGGTCGGAGAACTGCTCCTGGTTCACGAAGTCGCGACGAACCTGGTCCTGCAGGTCCTTCTTCCAGTCGAGCCGGACGGCACCCTCGATGTGACCACCGTCGTAGGCGGAGGTGTCCTCGTCGACCTCGACGAACACGACGCCGGGGGCGTTGAGGTTCTCTTCGGCCCAGTCAACGGAGACCAGGACATCGGAGCGAGCCATTGTTTTCCTTTCAGAGATGACGTGCAGGGTCAGTTCGATGCCGGTGACGGGGTCCGGCGGAGTCGGGCTACCAGTGGATAGATCCGGCAACCCAGGCAGAGCCCGAACGCCGCGTTCAGGAACGCCGCGAACAGGGCGAAGCCGGCGAACACCGCGCCGACGACTGTGGAGCCGAGCGCGAAGCCCAGCAGGCTGACGGCCGCGAACACGAAACCGAGCAGCTGCGCGAACCGCAGCGGAGCCGTCGGCTCGGTCTCGGTGGCCGGCGCGAGACGCGGCGCGACGAACGCCGCGTAGATCCGGCCGTAGGGGTGTCGGCGCGGGCCGAGGGCGGCGCCGACCGCGAAGACCACCGCTTGCAGGGCGATCAGCACCCCCGCGGCGACCGCCGAGACCGCGGCGGCGAGCAGGACCGCGACGAGGACGCCGGTGGTCACCCAGGCGGCGAAACGCGGTCCGCGCACATCGACCTGATCGGAGGAAACGGGGGTGGCTTCGAAAGTGTTACGGATCTCGGTGGACATTGTGCGTACTCCTGCGCTGAAAAAGTCCGATGACTGCAAATTTGCCAATCGCCGGGGGATCGTGAGATCACTCGCGCGGCGGGCAGAGGTCGGCGTCAGGAAATTCGGGGAAGCCGACCGATCAGCGGCACAGGCAGCAACAACCACCGAGCCGACACAGATCCACTGTGCGGCGTCGGGTGAGCATCAGCTCGTGGTTGGCAAGCACGAGAGCAGTTTACCCAATTCGGCGGGGGAATATGGAGCGGGGGTGGATCTCGGCCGTCGAGGGGACTTGTCGTCGCAGGTCAGGCCGCTGCGGTCAGCGGCTCCAGCGCGGAGTGCAGATCCGTGGCCTTCGGCACGCCGGAGATGCGGAACCGTTCCCTGCCCTCGGTGTCGAAGACGAACGTGGTGGGCAGCGAGAGCACATTGAGCTCTCTGGCGAGAGCGGGCTCTGCGTCGATGTCCACCTCGATGTCCTGCGGCGGCTGCGGTGATCCCGCGAGCTGGTCCGTCACATTGGCAACCACCCGGCGAACAGCGGAGCACGGTCCGCACCACTCGGCGGAGAAATGCAGCACCGCGGGACCGGCTCCGGTCACCCCGACGGCCGCCAGCAGGTCCGCGCGGGCGGAGTGGGACAGGTCGATACCGTCGGCCGCGCGGATCTTGCCCTCGCGCCGGCGCAGCAGGACGCCGACCGCCAGAGCGGCGAGCAGAACTACTGCGAGGATGGTGACTTGGATCATGGTCTTTGCAATCGGTCGAGGTCGATCGTGACGTTCACGCCCTTGCCCTCCACCACGATCTGACCGCCCTGGGCGGAGACCTTGGTCGGCCGGACACCGAACGGCAATTCCTTGGTGTCGATGGTACGGGTGAACCGGGCGAGCACCGCTGGGCGGTCGGCCTCGGTGATCACCGCCACAGGCATCGTCTCGGTGCCGGGCGGGCCGCGGTAGAAGCCGGTCGCCACGATCTTCACCTGATCGCCGTCGAGCAGCAGATCGGCCTGCACGCTGACCTTCTCACCGCCGTACTGCGCGCCGGGCGTCTCCGGCATGGTCCCGGTGAGCACCAGCGCGCCCGTGGTGGTCATGCCGGAACCGCCGGACCCGCCGGTCCCGTCGGACTTGTCCGCTGGCCGGGAATGCACCTGCAGATCGGGGATGCCGAACAGCCTGCCGAGTTCGGTCGGCTCCACCCGCAACCGGCTGTCCACCCGCTCCACCGGGACGCCGCGCAGGCTGCCGTCGACCAGTTCGCCGACCGGCAGCCGCACCCCGGTCAGCGTGGCCTCCAGCGCTATCTCGCCGGGGATGTCCTCTCGCTTCGCGCGCGCCCGGATCTCGACGTGGTCGTAGCGGCTGTCCCAGGCCTGCCCGAGGAAGGGGAAGCCGTGGATCGTCACCTCGGGGTCCGCGGTGAGATCGGCGCCGTCGCGCAGCGCCCTGGACACGCGATATTCCGAGTAGGCCGCGGTGCTGAAGTCGACGACGATGGCGAACCCAGCCAGACACAGCAGGCCGATGATCAGCTTGCGCATGCTCCCCCGTCTCTCCGGGTCTCGGGCCGCGGCGGCCGGAAGCCGCACGGCGCGCGTTCGGCTACCGCCTCGGGCGCCCCGGTGACAGGGGGCATGCCCGATACGTAACCCATGTACGCACCATATCGGTTGGCCCGAGCCCGGCTACCGGGTGTCCTCCGGTGCGCCCGTCGCACCCGGAATGCGTGGTCATGCCTTGTTACGCGCTAATCTTGCATCCGATTACCTGTGATTAGCGACGTGGCCGCGGCGGTGCTGCCGCAGCCGCGTGGCTACGAGATGGGAGGAGGGCCCGTGGAGCTGCTCCTGCTTACCTCCGACCCCAACCCCGAGTCGGTGTTGCCCTCGCTCGCGCTGCTCGCGCACAACGTGCGGCCCGCGCCGACGGAGGTGGCTTCGCTGCTCGAGGCAGGCACCGCGGACGTCGCGCTGGTGGACGCGAGAACCGACCTGGCCGCGGCCCGCGGACTGTGCCGCTTGCTCGGCAGCACCGGGTCGTCGGTGCCGGTCGTCGCGGTGCTCACGGAGGGCGGCCTGGTCGCGGTCAACGCGGATTGGGGCCTCGACGACATTCTGCTGCCCGGCACCGGCCCCGCCGAACTCGACGCCAGGCTGCGACTGCTGGTCGGCCGCAACGGCGGCGTGGCCAGCCCGGAGAACACCGGCAAGATCACCCTGGGTGAGCTGGTGATCGACGAGGGGACCTACACCGCGCGGCTGCGCGGCCGCCCGCTCGATCTCACCTACAAGGAGTTCGAGCTGCTGAAGTATCTCGCGCAGCACGCGGGCCGGGTGTTCACCCGCGCGCAACTGCTGCAAGAGGTGTGGGGCTACGACTTCTTCGGCGGCACCCGCACCGTGGACGTGCACGTGCGGCGGCTGCGCGCCAAACTCGGCAGTGAGTACGAGTCGCTGATCGGCACGGTGCGCAACGTCGGTTACAAGGCCGTGCGCCCGTCGCGCGCGGCGGTCAAGGGGGAGCCGGTGAACTTCCCGGACGACGACAACGAGGGCACCGACGATTCCTCGCTGACTCCGGTCAACGGCTCCGTGCAGTGATCGTCGGCGGGTCGCCTGGAGTTCGAACGCGCCCACGTCGAATCGGCGGGGCCGAAATGCCGGCTGCCGCCATGACGTTGCCAGGAACGGACTCCATACCGGGTCCGCCGGCTCGATGAACGGAGGCCGATGAGCGGCGCGACGACACACTGGACCGACCACCCCGATGCGAGTGCCGCGCGGGCGGTCAGCGATCTGCTCGCGCGTGCGACCGAGGCCGACGGAGTCGCCCCGGTCTCGGAGCAGGCCGTGCTGTCGCTGACGGCGGGCGCGGACACCGGAGCACGCCATCTGCTCGCGTGGCAGGAGGACGTCGTCGTGGGGTACGCGAATCTCGTTCCGGCCCATGGCGAACATCCCGCTATGGCCGAGGTCGCGGTCGACCCGGCCCGGCGCGGCCACGGCGTCGGCACCGATCTGGTCACAGCCGCACTGGCCGCGGGCGGTCCCGGCGCGCGGGTCTGGGCGCACGGCGACCGGCCTGCGGCCAAGGCCGTCGCAGCGCGGCTCGGGCTGCGGACGGCGCGTGAGTTGTGGCAGATGCGGCGGTCGCTGGCAACTCCTGAGCTACCAGAATTGGCCGTGCCGGACGACATCGAGTTACGCACCTACGCCGGTCCCGCCGACGACGCGGAACTGCTGCGGGTGAACGGCGCCGCGTTCGCCTGGCATCCGGAACAAGGTGCGTGGACCCGCCGCGACATCGAGATCCGCCGTGGCGAGTCCTGGTTCGACCCCGCCGGCCTGTTCCTCGCCTTCGATACCGCGGACCCCGAACATCTGCTCGGATTCCATTGGACCAAGGTGCATCAGGCGGAGCGTTCTCCGCTCGGCGAGGTCTACGTGGTCGGCATCGATCCGGCGGCGCAGGGGCGCGGACTCGGCCGGCTGCTCACCTCGGCCGGGTTGCACCACCTGCGGGACCGCGGGTTGGCCGAGGTTCTGCTCTACACCGAGGCCGACAACGTCGCCGCGGTGCGCACTTATACCCGTCTCGGATTCGCTCCCGCGCATGTCGACGTCGCCTACGCGGCGGCGGAGTTTGAATAGCAGGCGGCAGAACGGGTGTGCGCGAGTAAAACTGCGGCAAACGTCACATCTACCAGGCGCAATCGCGCCGGGCTGTTCACTCTCCGTTCACTCAGGTCGGTCCAACTGTCAACCACGTGACCTTAGGTTGAGTGAGGGCAGCACACTGCTGCCTGGTGCGCAAGTTCCCCGCGAACAGCACCACGACACCCGTCCGGGCCGGTGAGGGACCGGACGAGTAGGACGCCATTCCGGAGGAATAGTGAATCTCAAGCGCAGCAGCGCCCTCGTCGGTGTGCTGGCCGTCGGCGCCATGACGCTGGCCGCCTGTGGCAGCGACGACAACACCGCGACGGACACCGGCAACGTGGCCAAGGTCGACGTCGCGTGCGGCGGAAAGAAGGCCCTCAAGGCCAGCGGTTCTTCGGCGCAGAAGAACGCGATGGAGCGCTTCATCGCCGCGTACGAGAAGAACTGCGACGGCTCGACGCTCAACTACACCTCGAGCGGCTCCGGCGCCGGTGTGAGCGAATTCCTCGGTGGCCAGACCGATTTCGGCGGCTCGGACTCCCCCCTGAGCGCGAAGAAGGACGAGCCGAAGAAGGCCGCCGACCGCTGCGCCTCGCCCGCGTGGAACCTGCCGACCGTCTTCGGCCCGGTCGCCATCACCTACAACATCGACGGCGTGACCGATCTCGCGCTGGACGGCCCGACCGCCGCCAAGATCTTCAACGGCACCCTGACCACCTGGGACGCGCCCGAGATCAAGGCGCTGAACCCGAACGCCAAGCTGCCGTCCGAGCCGATCGCCGTGATCTTCCGCAGCGACGAGTCGGGCACCACGGACAACTTCCAGCTCTACCTGGACTCCGCCTCCGACGGCGCCTGGGGCAAGGGCGCAGGCAAGGCCTTCAACGGCGGCGTCGGCGCTGGCTCGAAGGGCAATGAGGGCACCTCGGCCGCGGTGAAGAGCACCAAGAACTCGATCACCTACAACGAGTGGTCGTTCGCGAAGGCGCAGAACCTGTCGATCGCGCGCGTCATCACCTCGGCGAGCAAGGACCCGGTGACGCTGAGCGTCGCCTCGGCGGGCAAGGCGATCGAGTCCGCGAAGATCTCCGGCCAGGGCAACGACCTGGTCATCGACACCTCCTCGTTCTACAAGCCGTCGGTGGCGGGCGCGTACCCGATCGTGATGCCGACCTACGAGATCGTGTGCTCGAAGTACTCCGACGCCGACACGTCGAAGGCGGTCAAGGCCTTCCTCACCTCGGCGGTCACCAACGGCCAGCAGGGCTTGGACGAGGCCGGGTACATCCCGATCCCGGAGCAGTTCAAGACCAAGCTGACCACCGCCATCAACGCCATCTCCTGATAGCAGCCCCACATGACCGTGCACGACGAAGTCGCCGCCGCTGACCGATCCGAGTCGACCGGCCGGCGAGCAGGCGGAGATACTGCGCTCATGCCGAGCAAGCCGAGCACCGAACCGGCCGCGAAGAGCGGTCGCCCGCACAGCCCGCGAGCGGAGATCATCTTCCGCTCGCTGGCGACGACGGCCGGTGCGATCATCGTCGCCTCCATCGCGTTGATCGCGCTGTTCCTGCTCATCCGGGCGGTGCCGTCGGTGCTGGCGAACGAGGCGAACTTCTTCACCAGTACCGAGTTCAACACCTCGGACGCCAACCACCTACGGTTCGGCATCCGGGATCTGTTCATGGTCACGGTGCTGAGTTCGATCTTCGCCCTGGTGCTCGCCGTTCCGATCGGCATCGGCATCGCGCTGTTTCTGACGCACTACGCGCCGAAGACGCTCGCGCGGCCGTTCTCGGTGGTCGTCGATCTGCTCGCGGCGGTGCCATCGATCGTGTTCGGTCTGTGGGGAATCCTGGTGCTCGCTCCGCAACTGGAGCCGATCCAGACCTTCTTGAACGACAACCTGGGCTGGCTGTTCCTGTTCGACGACGGCAACATCCCGCTGGCCAGCGGCGGCACGATCTTCACCGCGGGCGTCGTGCTCGCGGTGATGATCCTGCCGATCATCACCTCGGTCAGCCGTGAGGTGTTCAACCTCACCCCCCGCGCGCACATCGAGGCGGCACAGGCGCTCGGCGCGACGAAATGGGAAGTCGTGCGGATGACGGTGCTGCCCTACGGGCGCAGCGGCATGATCGCGGGCGCCATGCTCGGCCTCGGCCGCGCCCTCGGTGAGACGATCGCCGTGCTGATCGTGCTGAAGACGGCCGCGCAGCCCGGGCACTGGTCGGTGTTCGACGGCGGCTACACCTTCGCTTCCAAAATCGCCTCGGCCGCAGCGGAGTTCAGCGCCCCGCTGCCGACCGGCGCGTACATCGCGGCAGGCTTCGTGCTGTTCGCGCTGACCTTCGTCGTGAACGCGCTCGCTCGGCTGGCCGCCGGCGGAAGGGTGAACGGGTGATGACCTCATCGACTCTGGACCGGCCGATCAAGCCGCCCACCTTCCGGGATGTGAGCCTGTCGCGCCGGGTGCGCAACAACATCGCTACCGGCTTGGTGTGGCTGGCGTTCGCGATCGCGCTGGTGCCGCTGGCCTGGGTGCTGATCATGGTGATCAGCAAGGGGTTCAGCGCCGTGCTCCGGGCGGACTGGTGGCAGAACTCGCTGAAGGGCGTGCTGCCCAATCAGGTGGCGGGCGGCGTCTATCACGCCATCTACGGCACCATCGTGCAGTCGCTGGTCGCCACCGTGATCGCCGTGCCGCTCGGCATCATGGCCGCGGTGTATCTGGTCGAGTACGGCCGCGGCCTGCTGGCCAAGGTCACGACCTTCATGGTCGACATCCTGGCAGGCGTGCCGTCGATCGTCGCGGCGCTGTTCATCTTCGCGCTGTGGATCGCGACGCTCGGCTTCCCGCAGAGTTCGCTCGCGGTGTCGCTGGCGCTGGTGCTGCTGATGTTGCCCGTCGTCGTCCGCAGCACCGAAGAAATGCTCAAACTGGTGCCGGACGAACTGCGCGAGGCGTCCTACGCCCTGGGCATCCCGAAGTGGAAGACCATCGTGCGGATCGTGGTACCCACCGCGCTGCCCGGCATGATCAGCGGCATCCTGCTGGCCATCGCCAGGGTGATGGGCGAGACCGCCCCCGTGCTGGTGCTGGTCGGCTACAGCAAGTCGATCAACATGAACATCTTCGACGGCAATATGGCGTCGCTGCCGCTGTTGATCTACCAGGAGCTGGCCAACCCCGAAGCTGCCGGGCGCGAGCGGGTGTGGGGCGCGGCTTTGACCCTCATCATCATCATCGCCCTCCTGTACCTGGCGGCTGCGGTCCTCAACCGCCTGCTCACCCGGAACCGATAGAAGCGGAACGGATTACCGAAAATGGCCAAGCGGATCGACGTCAAAGATCTGAACATCTACTACGGCAAGTTCCACGCCGTGTCCGATGTCTCGCTGACCGTGCTGCCGCGCAGTGTGACCGCCTTCATCGGTCCCTCCGGCTGTGGCAAGTCCACCGTGCTGCGTTCGCTCAACCGCATGCACGAGGTAACCCCGAACGCCAGGGTCGAGGGCGCGGTGCTGCTGGACGGCGAGGACATCTACGGCACCCAGGTCGACCCGGTCGGCGTGCGCCGCACGATCGGCATGGTCTTCCAGCGGCCCAATCCGTTCCCCACCATGTCCATCAAGGACAACGTCGTCGCGGGCCTGAAGCTGCAGGGCGTGCGCAGCAAGAAGGAACTGGACGAGGTCGCCGAGCGCTCGCTGCGCGGAGCCAACCTGTGGAACGAGGTGAAGGACCGTCTGGACAAGCCGGGCGGCGGCCTCTCCGGCGGTCAGCAGCAGCGACTGTGCATCGCGCGCGCCATCGCCGTGTCGCCCGACGTGCTGCTGATGGACGAGCCCTGTTCGGCACTCGACCCGATCTCCACCCTGGCGATCGAGGATCTGATCACCGAACTGAAGAAGGAATTCACCATCGTCATCGTCACCCACAACATGCAGCAGGCCGCGCGCGTGAGTGACCAGACCGGTTTCTTCAACCTGGAGGCCCAGGGCAAGCCGGGCAAGCTGATCGAGATCGACGACACCGAGAAGATCTTCTCCAACCCGTCGCAGAAGGCCACGGAGGACTACATCTCCGGTCGCTTCGGCTGATTCCGGTTGCCGAGCGGCTGTGCAGGCTGTCGGCGCATAACTCAACAGTCCAACGATTTCGCCATTGTCGGTTGCTACGGTCCGAAGACCTGTCGCAGCAGCCGCATGCGGGAAACGAAGGCCCTGGCTGCTGCCCAGGGCCTTCGTATTCGGCCGGATAGCTCGTCGGCTATTCCTCGGGCGAGGTCTCGAAGAGCGGCGTCGGGGTGGCCTGCACTCGGCGGGTATGTTCCGAGTCCGATTGCCTGTTCGCCGCCGACATCCCTCCCAGCAGGCCGGTGCTCGCCGGAGCGGTCGACGGAGAACTGGACGTGGGCGCGGGCGCAGCGCTCGGACTGCCGGAGCCGGTATCGGGGTAGCTCGCCTGCCGGACGGACGCCGGTTGGTCCTGCTTGGTTTCCGCTTGCTGCGACGAATGCGGTTTATCGGTCTTGCTGTTGTCGGTCTTGTTGTCGGTGCCCGCCGGGTTGTCGGTCTTCGAATCGGTGGATTTCGCGTTCGGATCGTCGGTTTTCGCATTCGGATCGGTGGCCGCCGAATCTTGCTTCGGCGTCCCGGTTCCGGCAGGGTCACCCGAGGACGGCGATTCCGTGGGCGTGCCGTCGGACTGGTGCGTCCCGGCGATCGTGTCGGCGGCGTTCGCGAATTTCTCCGCGGTGGTACCGGCGGCCTCGATCAGCCCCTTTCCTGCCTCCCCACCGGCTTTGATGATGTCGTCGAGATCATCGTCGAGTTTGCCGATGGATTCGATCAGCGTGGGCACATTGCCGGTGATCTGGCTGACCGAGGTGATCAAGCTCGTCACGTCCGAAGGCTTCCACGAATTCGGGTCGCTGGCCGGGCCACTGGAAGTGGACTTGTCCTCGGACCCGGCGCCTTTGTCTTTGCCGTCCCCGGTGTCTTCGGTTTTCTTGTCCTCGCCCGTTTCGCTCTTATCTTTGCCGTCGCCGGACTCGCCGCTGTCCTGCTTGGTCGAATCCTCGGCGCCGGTCTGATCGGTGGATTGCTGGGCGGCGATCGGACTCGCTTGCGGCGTGCCCGCCGTTGTCGTCTCGTCGGACTTCTGACTGGTGTTCACTGGTGTGCCCGCGGCAGGATCCTGCTCGGTGGTCGAGGCGTCGGACTGTTTGCCGTACACCGCGAGGGCCGGGTCGTCCCCGTCGCCGGACTTGTCGCTGTCGAGCGGGTCACCGTCGCCGAGCTGATCGGACCGGGTGCGGACGTCGCCGCCGGCCTGCTCGATCTTCGCCGCGAGGTCTGTTTGGGTGCCGAGCAGTTCGTTCAAGGCGGTGGTGATGGCGGTCTGGTAGGTGTACTGCGACTCGCCGTCCTCGTCGGAGGCGCCCGGCCCGGCAGCGACCTGCCAGTCCTCCGAGACGGTGAATCCGGCCGCGACGGCCTCGTCGACCTTGTCCAGCAATGCTTGGCGGAATCCGGCGAGGCTGGTGCCGCTGTCGATCAAGGTCTGGGCGAGTGCCTCGGTATCCAACGCCACCTTGTTCGCCGTGTCGCGGTCGCCGGCGATCCGGTCGTACGCGGCGTAATAGGCATCACCGCTCCAGTGCGCGCCCGCTGCCCGGATCTGCGTCACCGTCTGATCGATCAGTGCGACGAATTCACTATTGCGCGTGCGTATTTCCGTCCCGGCTTCGCTCAATTTCCACGGCTGCCATTCCGACCGCACCTGGGTGAGGGTTGGCGTCGTAGTCCTCACAGCTGCGCGCCCATCGCGTCGAGACCGGCACGAAACTCTTGGTCGGACACCTCGTAGTTCGCGGCGCCGCCCTTCGCGATGTTCGAAACGCGCTTGCAGCGCATGGCCATTCGCCGCCAAGCGTCTTCGACATGGGAACCCGCGGTGGAACACACTTCGCTCAGCGTCGAACCGGGCAGGACACCGCCGAGCGCATCGGTGGTGGCACGCACGGTCAAAGCGCCGATATCACCGCCGATCTTGTCCATCGACGCGGCCAACGCGCGCAGCTCCGCTGGATCGACGTTCATAACGCCCCCCTTCATACCGGATCCCCTCCGGCGTAACGCTATACCAGAGCACTCCCGCCCCGTGCGGCTGAATCTATCATTCGTCGCCCACGAAACGTCAAGCGCAGCAAGTTCTTCGCTTACCCCTCCGCGTCGGGGTCCGGCGGGAGCACGCCGGTGACCAAGAAGATCACGCGGCGGCCGATCTCGACCGCGTGATCGGCGAAGCGTTCGTAGTAGCGGCCGAGCAGCGTGACATCGACGGCGGCCGCGACGCCGTATTTCCAGTCCCGGTCCATGAGCAGTGTGAAGAGGTGGCGGTGCAGATCGTCCATCGCCTCGTCATCCTCGTTCAACTGCGCCGCGCGCTCCGGATCACGGGTTTCCAGCACCTCACGCGCACCGGCTCCCATGTTCACCGCGATGCGGCCCATCTCGGCGAAATAGCCGTTGACGGACTCGGGCAGGGCGTGGTTCGGATGACGCCTGCGCGCGACCTTGGCCACGTGCAGCGCGAGCGCCCCCATCCGGTTCACGTCGGCGACGATCTGGATCGTGCTCACCACTTGCCGCAAATCGCCGGCGACCGGCGCCTGCAGCGCGAGCAGAGCGAAGGCCTTCTCCTCGGCGTCCTGGATCAGTTCGGCGATCCGGTCGGACTCGCTGATCACCTGCTCCGCCAACGCGAGGTCCGCCTGGAGCAGAGCCTGGGTAGCCCGCTCCATGGCCGAGCCCGCCAGGCCCGCCATCTCGCCCAGCAGGTGCGCGAGCTCGGCCATTTGCTCGTTGTAGATGACACGCATGGAACCTGAGACTAGTTCGCCCCGCTGACCAAGTCACGAACAGGGAGTGAATGACCGGTGTGCATCATTAGCGCGGAGGTTGCCGTTGATGCGTCAATGATCGCGATCCGCAACCGCCGTCGTCGAAACGACGACATCACGACGGTTTGTGATCTGCGTCGCAGCTCCACGTGCTGTGGGCGCGGGAGGCTATTTGCAGATGTCCTCGGCGGCGTTGACGTGTTCCAAGTCCGACGGCAGCACGGCGGGCGTCGAATCCGTCGCGGTGCTCGTCGCGACGTTGGTGATGTCGTCACCCACCGGCGTCGGCGCCTTGACGGTGACGCCGGTCGCCGCGTCCGCTCCGATGACGACCTCCACGATGCCGCCGAGATCGTCGGCGGCCTCGATGGTCGCGCCGGGAATCGCGGAGGCCACGGTGGCGGCCTCGGCTTCCAGCCCCGCGGCGTAGCGGATCTTCGTCGTCGGGGAGGTGCCGTTGGCGTAATTGCCGGTGTTGTAGATCGTGAAGCCCTGGTTCCCGAGCTTGGTGGCGGCCGTACGCGCCAGGCCTTCGATCTTGGACCCGTTGGACACCAGCAGCGAGACAGCCGAAGGATCCACCGCCTTGTACTTGGCCGGTGCCGGAGCGGCCGGTGCCGGAGCGGGTGCGTTCGCCTGAACGGTCGGCTTCTCGCCTGGCAGAGGCTGATCGTCGCGGATCGCCTTGAAGATCGCCTTGATGTCGGATTCCCGGGGAATCTCGTTGCCGTAGGAGTTGGTGCCAGCGGTCGGGACGGTGATGAAGGTGACCGCGCCGGCATCGATCTTCTGCAGCGAACGTCCGAGCATCAGCAGGTCGGTTGTTTCGACCTTGGTGACCCAGGTGTGATCTTGAAGCGCACTGATGAAGCTGTTCAGCTTGCCCGGATTGAACAGCACCCTGCTGGACAGGGTGCTGCGCAGCAGCGAAGCGAGGAAGCGCTGCTGCCGGTTGATGCGGTCGTAGTCGCTGCGCTCCTCGCCGTAGACGTGCCTGGCACGCACGTAGTTCAACGCGGTCTGGCCGTCGATGCGCTGCTTGCCCGGGTGCTCGAGGATGGTGCCGAGCACGTCGTCGACGAGCGGCTTGGACGCGCACACCTCGACGCCGTCGATGGTGTTGACCATGGACTCGAAACCGGCGAAGTCGATGCCGATGAAGTGGTTGATCGACGCGCCGGTGAGGCGCTGAATCGTGGAGACGAGGCACATCGGGCCGCCGAGGTTGTAGACGGCGTTGAGCTTGTCGCCTATGGCGGACGGGTACTTCTCGTCGGTGTATTTGCCTTTCTCGTTGTCCCACCCGTTGCACTGTGGCCTGGTCACGTCCAGGTCGCGCGGGAAGGAGACCACGACGACGCGGCTCCGGTCCTTCGGGATGTGGACCAGCATGGTGGTGTCCGCGCGGGCGCCTTCGGCGTCGTCCAACGTGCCGGCGCCGAGCTGGCCGTTGGCCCCTGCGCGGGTGTCGGTGCCGACCAGCAGGTAGTTCTCGTCGCCGAGCTGGGCATTGGAGTCGACGATGTCCTCTGAGTTCTCGTCGAGGGAGGAGACCTGGGTGAAACTGTCCGTGGTCGAGCGCAAGTAGCTCCAGCCGCCGCCGGTGACCAGCAGCGCGAGCGCGGCGCTCAAAGCGAGTCCGGTTCGTCCCGTGGCCCGTAGCCGCTTGTTGCGGCGCTCCCGGGAGGCCTGCAGGCGGGTCTGGGCGGTGCCGACAGGCTTCGGCTTGGTGCTCTTGCCGTCCTTGGTAGGCCAGCCAACGCCCTTGCGTAGCGCGCGCGTCGGTTCATCGACGGGAGGGATTACGTCGGTGACCTCTTCGGCCTGCTCCGGCTCCGGACGCGCCACCGGCGCATCCGGCGCGTCGGGCGCCTGGCGCTCGGCGGGGCGTCGGCTCGCCGCGCGGGCGGCCGGTGTGGCGCCGGTGATGTCCTGGACCACCGGGGAGCTACCCGTCTGGCGCGGCGGCGAGTCCGGCGCGCGCCGGGGGCCGGCCGCGGCGCCGCGGCCATTGGCGGCGGCCGGGTCGGCGGGCCTGCGCGGAGCTTCCTGCCGAGCCTCGGCGCGGTTGATTCGTGCCGATGGAGGGCCGGCCTGCGGCGGTAGTGGCTCAGGGCGTCGGCCTCGGTTCGCCGGGGGTCCGGGAACCGGTGGCGTGGGTTCGGCGCGCCGCCCACGGCCGTTGGCGGCGGCCGGGTCGGGTTCCGTGCGGCGGCCTCGGCTCGGCGCGGCGGCCGAGTCCGGCGGAGTCGGCTCCGCGCGACGGCCGCGACGGCCGGTGCGTTCGTTGTCGACCCGCTGGACGAGGTCCTGCACCGTCAGGGGCGCGGAACTCTGGTCGGGAACGGCGTCGGTATGGCGGGAACGGCGAGACGAATGCGCGGCGTCCCGGTCGGGGGAGTCCGCCGCGGGATACCGCTCCCACGGGGCGCGACCTCCGGGCCGTGGCGAACGCCCGTGCCGATCGTCACCCACCAACGAACCTCGCTTTTCGTCCTGCTTTCCCGCTCAGGTCACACGCGACCGGCGGCACCGATTCCGCAATGATAACGATTCCGCCACGGCGAGCCACCCCAGTGCGAAATCGAAGAGGTCACAGTGGTGTTGCGCTTGGGATTCGCTGTGCGGTTGCCGGTTACCCTCCGCTGTGCATCACATCCGCCGCGCTCGGGACCGCGGGATCGTCCGGATCGTCGAGCCAGCCGTGCGGCAGCGCGACCTTGCCCGGCGAACCCTGCCTGCCGCGCGGGCCCTCCGCGTCCTTCGGGAAGGGAACGGCCGGGTCGAGCCGGCCGACGAGATCTTCCAACTCCGCGAGGCTGCCCACCGTGGCGAACGCGCGACGCAGATCGGAGCCGACCGGGAAGCCCATCAGATACCAGGCCATGTGCTTGCGCAGATCGCGCATGGCCTTCTCCTCGCCGAGATGCTCGGACAGCAGCGCGCCGTGCCGGTACAGCACCGTGCCCACCCGGCCCAGGTCGGGCGGCGCTGGCAACGGTTCACCGCGCAATGCGGCCTGCAGCTCGGCGAACAGCCACGGCCTGCCGAGGCAGCCACGGCCGACGACCACGCCGTCGCATCCGGTCTCGTCCATCATGCGCACGGCGTCGGCGGCGGAGAAGATGTCGCCGTTGCCGAGCACCGGGATCGAGGTGACCGCTTCCTTGAGCCGCGCGATCGCGGTCCAGTCGGCTTCGCCGGAGTAGCGCTGCGCGGCCGTACGGGCGTGCAACGCGACCGCTCGCGCGCCTTCGGCTTCCGCGATGCGGCCCGCGTCCAGGTAGGTGAGATGGTCGTCATCGATGCCGATGCGGAACTTCACCGTCACCGGGACCCCCGCCGGCTCCGCCGCGCTCACCATGGCGCGCACGATGCTCCGGAACAGCGTCCGCTTGTACGGCAGGGCGGCGCCGCCGCCGAGGCGGGTGACCTTGGGCACGGGGCAGCCGAGGTTCAGGTCGATGTGGTCGGCCCAGCCCTCGCCGACGATAATCCGCACCGCTTCGCCGAGCGTGGCCGGGTCCACGCCGTAGAGCTGCATCGAGCGGGGATGCTCGTCGGCGTCGAAGGACATCATGTGCAGCGTCTTTTCGTTACGCTCGACCACCGCCCGTGCGGTGATCATCTCGCACACGTAGATGGAGGTCGGGCTGCCGAATTCCCGGCACAACTTGCGGAACGCCAGATTGGTGATGCCCGCCATCGGCGCGAGCACGACCGGCGGATCGACCGGATACGGCCCGATCCGCAGCTTGGCCATCGCCTCGGTAGTCATCGTCACGCCGACCAGTGTCTCATTTGCGCACGTGAGTCGGCCGGAGCGGGTGTGCGCACGGCGGCGCCGCCCTCGGTCTTCCAGGAGGGCGGCGCCTGTTGTGGTTCTGAAGTCCTACGCGGAGCTGCCTGCCATCGCGCGGTCGCGCTTGGCGGCCTCGCGGGCGAGCATCCGGTCGCGCTGTTCCTCGAACTTGACGACGTCCTTGCTCAGCTTCTCCAGGAACAGCCCGAGGCGCTCACGGACCGCCTCACCGCGGGCGGTGAAGTCGGTGCGATCGAAGATGTTCCACTTCTTCAGCACCGGCTGGACCACTTCCTCCAGGTGCTGACGCAGATCGTAGATGCCGTGCTTGGCCATCAACACGCCGTTGCGGCGGAAGTTCGGCATGCCCGCACCCGGCATCTGGAAGTTCTCCAGGATCAGGGTGATCGCCTCGATGGCCTGGTCGGGGGCCAGGTCGAGGGCGGCGCCGCACATGTTGCGGTAGAAGATCATGTGGAGGTTCTCGTCGGCGGCGACGCGCTGCAGCATGCGGTCGGCGATCGGGTCGTCGCAGACCTTGCCGGTGTTGCGGTGACTGACCCGGGTGGCGAGTTCCTGGAAGGTGACGTACGCGACGGAATGCAGGAAGCCCGCGTCGGCTTCCGCGGGCGATGCGAAGCCGTTGGTCATGTGGACCATCCGGGCTTCTTCGAGGGCGACCGGATCGACGCCGCGGGTCACGACCAGGTAATCCCGCATGACGATGCCGTGGCGGTTCTCCTCGGCGGTCCAGCGACCCACCCAGGTGCCCCATGCGCCGTCCTGCGAGAAGTTCTCGGCGATCTCGCGGTGATAGGAGGGCAGATTGTCCTCGGTGAGCAGGTTCGTGATCATGGCCGCCTTCGCGACCTCGCTGAGCCGGGACTGCTCCGGATCCCAATCCACGCCACCGAGTGCCGCGAAATTGCGGCCTTCGTCCCACGGGACGTAGTCGTGCGGATGCCATTCCTTAGCCATGGAGAGGTGCCGGTTGACGTTTTCTTCGGCAACCGGCTCCAACTCCGTCAGCAGTTCGAGTTGAGTCAGATCCCTTGCCATGTATGAACCCTTCAGTGTGTGCTTCCGGTCGTGCAGGTCAATCCCAAGGTAGACCGATGCCGATGCGGCCATACCTTACGGCACCGTAGGTGTGATGCGAAACGCATCCGTTAGACGATCGATGCCCTGGTGATCCACCTCATACGACGTCTTCGCCGTTCAGTGATCCACACGAGTGTATGGGCTGTTCCCGCGGCAATGGGTCTATCGACGCGGTGCTCCGAGCGTTAGCGGTCCGTGGTCGACCGCACAATCCCGGCCAGCGGGCGGATATGGACGCGAAACGCCCTGGTTCTGCGCGTGTCGGCGAATCGCGGCGAGTCCAGCTGCGATGTTCCTGTGAATTGGCGCCGAGGAAGGGCTACCGGAACGCAATCGGCGAACCGAATCAGGATTCAGTCGATGCGGGGGGCCTCCGGGGTGGGGCAGGCGCCTTCGACGTCGGTCGCGACGACGCGCCCGCGGCGCTGTCGCGAGGCAGTGAAGCCATGCCGAGAGTGCCCCGCACATGACTTGTCGTCCAGATCGGACACCGGCAGAAGTTCGGCGGCTCCTTTCCGGCGTGTGAGTGGGGGGCGAGAGAGACCTCGACGGCGTTGTGGGGGACACACCGGGGATGACCCATGGCCGCTCATATCTGTTCTGTGCGGCTGTCGATGAGTAATACGCCCTGTGGAAGGCATGTTGGGCGTGAGCCGCCCGAGCTCGGCGGGGAGTGCGCGCCACCCGCTGTGATCCGGCCTCTGTGGCGGGCGCGGATGTGTTCATCAGGCTGGCGGGATCGTGGTGACGCCGAAGAAAGGCACGGATGCCCTCGCCCGTCCAGTCGTGGCCACTACCGCTTCACCGCGGCCCCACGCGTTGTGTCCTTCTACTCACGTCGCCGAGATCGGCGATGACCCCGTCTGCGCTGGGCGTGATCGCGCGGAAGTAATCGTCGAACCGGGCGCCGCTCCGCGCATTGCGGCCGCTACGCCGGAGAGTGCGCGTCCGGCGTAGGCGTCTGATCGGTACAGCCAAGGCATGATGGCGGAGAACTCCGCTGAACAGGCCGGGCGCCCGGAGTAAACCCGGACGCCCGGCCTCGGTGCCCCCAGTAGGGCTCGAACCTACGACCTGCGGATTAAAAGTCCGTAGCTCTACCAACTGAGCTATAGGGGCGCGGAGGAACAGTGTAGTGCGGATGGGGGCCGATACCCCAATCGGGGGAGTTCGTGTCGGTGGGCGGGATGGATGGGCGGGGTCGGCGGGGCGGCCCGGTGGGTGGAGTGGTGCCGGGATGGGGGTAACGCGGCGGGCGGTGCGGGCGGTAAACACTTGGCACCCAGCTTTGTTCATCTTAGCTGGATCTGGATATCATTGAATCATGTTGGCTGGCAATGTCTTTGGATTTGCAGGGGGTGAACGGCTCTGGCCGGTGCGGGCGCGTGGAGTGGGTTGGCGGGCGAAACGTGGGCGGCGGTCGGCCGTCCGGGCCGCCGGTCGGCGCGCGTGAACAAACTTGGGCCGCTGGCGAATTCACGCACCCCTCGGAAGGCCGGGCCGGGTTGCCGAAAATTTGCCGTAACAGAAAACGGAATCGGATGGCTACTCGACTCTTCGGTTTGCCGCGTGTCGCATCGGGATTCCGGGTACGGTGACGCCTTGATGAATTCCGAAAGAATCGCCGGCTCGGTCGGCGCAGCGGAATTCGGATTGTCGTTGCTGTGTCCGAAGGTGCCGCGGTCGGTCCGGCCGGCCACGGCGCGACGGAACTCGATGCCGCAGGAGGAGGCACGTTCGAGACGAAGAAATGCCCGGATGCGCACCCCCTGCGGCGCACCCGGGCAGGGAAACTATACCAGCTGGTGTGTTCCAGGTTTTTGAGGAGTTTTCGTACCGAGAGTTTGTAATCGGTCGAAAACCGGGTTCAACGTATTGATAAAACTCATGAATTCGCGCCGAGGGTCCGTTCCTTCGGGGGTGGCTGATTGGCGGCGAGTAAGGCTTCGGAGGCGTTTCGAGCATGGCACGGCAGCAAGAGCGGGCGCGCCGGACACGGGCGGCGATTATCAGGTCCGCCGCCGTTGAGTTCGGGAAGAGCGGCTATGCCGCTGCATCGCTCAACCGCATATTGGAAGGATCGCGCGCCACCAAGGGCGCCATGTACTTCCACTTCGATTCGAAGGAAGATCTGGCACGCGCGGTGCTGGAGACCGCGGTGGAGCGCTATCGCGCGTCCGCCGAGCGCTGGCTGGCGCGAACCGATCTCAGCCCGCTGGACATCCTGCACGGGGTGGTCGACGAGATCGCGCTGCGACTCGAGCACGACATCATCGTGCAGGCCGAGTACCGCCTGATCATCGAACCGGACTTCTACCGTGACGTGCAAGCGGGCGGCAACCGGATCCTGGGCCGCACCACCAGGGTGCTCACTGTCCGTGCCATCGACCAAGGGCAGCTGCGCGCGGACGCCGATCCCGACCGGTTCACCCGCACGCTCGCCGCCGCGCTGGCCGGCCAGCGGTACATGGTGGACCTGATCGGCGGGCAGGTCGATCTGCGGTCGCGGTTCGAGGAGGCGCTCGAGGTCGTGATCGAGGCGATGGCCACCCCGGAATGGCTGGAGAAGTTCCGCAGCGACGGCTGGCGTGCCCAAGCGCGCCTGGATGAGCTCGGTTTGAGCCTCTGACCAGCCGGTTTGGGATTCGAGTCCGGTCTGTCATAAGCTATCCCAGCTCCCAACGGACAGCCGTTGAAAGCCGGTCCGGAGAAATCCGGGACGAGCCCCCTTCGTCTAGCGGCCTAGGACGCCGCCCTTTCAAGGCGGTAGCGCGGGTTCGAATCCCGTAGGGGGTACGATCCACGGATCGTTGGTAGCAGAGCATGGCCCTGTGGCGCAGTTGGTTAGCGCGCCGCCCTGTCACGGCGGAGGTCGCGGGTTCGAGTCCCGTCAGGGTCGCAAAGAGGCGCCGGAGATATCCGGCGTTTCGCGTATGGCATTCACTTCGGGTGCCTGCGGCCAGGTAGCTCAGTTGGTACGAGCGTCCGCCTGAAAAGCGGAAGGTCGCCGGTTCGATCCCGGCCCTGGCCACTTCACTCGTAGGCGAGCCCTGTCCACGGAAAGCGTGGGTGGGGCTCGTTTCGTCATTTCTTGTGGGGGTGCAACCCCCACACCCCGCCCGGCGGGCTTCGCCCCCGGACCCCCGTTGTCTCTGGTTGCGTTTTCGGGGTGTCGTTCGGATTTGTCCTGGCTTGGGTGTGTGGTTCGGGCTTGTCGCGATTTGGGTGGTGCGTTCGGGCTTGTCGCGATTTGGGTGGTGCGTTCGGGCTTGTCGCGATTTGGGTGGTGTCGTTCGGGCTTGTCGCGTCTTGGGTGGTGTCGTTCGGATTCGTCGCGTCTTGGGCGGTGCGGTTCGAGCTCGTCGTGCCTCAGGCGGTGTCGTCCGCATGGTTCCTGCCTTCGGCGGGCGTCGTTGGCGCTGTTCCTGCCTTAAGTGGGGTGTCGTCTGGTTTGGTTCCGGCCTGTGGGGGTTGTTCGGGGCGTTGCCTTACCTCGGTGGGTGTGGTCCTGGTTTGTCTCGCTTTGGCGGGGTCTGATGGGTGGTTGCCGCAAGCGCTTCGCGTGGCTCGACTGGGCTCGCGTTCGACGGTTTCCCTCGTCGGGGCCGTCTTGGCGACGGTTGTTGATCTGTGTGGTGTCGGTCGCTGTGGGGTGCTGCTTCGTGCCGATGTGGCGAATCACACAGTGGTGCAGGGGTGTTCGGATTCGGGTGGGCGCTCGGGTGGCGCGGGTAGGCTGGCGCGGCCATGTGGACCCTTCTCCTCGCGCTCGCGGGGTTCGCCTTCCTCGACTCGCTCGACCTGCTGCTGATCGGCGTCACCACGGCGGTGGTCTACGACAGCAGGGTGAGCCGTCGCTCGCCGCTGGTGAGCGGTTTGAGCTTGCTGGCGGGCGTCTTCGCCGTCACCACCGCTTTCGGCATCTGCACAATCCTGGGGATCGGCTTCTTGACCGACCTGTTCGACTTCCGGGTCACCCCCGCGGTGCGGTATTGGGGAGAACTCGTCGCCGGTGTGGTGCTGATCGCCCTCGCGAGTATTCGAATGGGCGGTCCGGCGGCCCCGGAGCGGGCGACCGCACTGCGACGACAGCCATGGGTGCTCGCGGGTCTCGGCGTGGCGATCGGCATCGCGCAGGCGCCGACGGCGGTTCCCTATCTGGCCGGCCTCGCGATGATCTCCGCGCGGCATCCGCTACCGGCGTTGTGGCCGTTGATCGTCGTCGCTTATTGCGCGCTCGCATTGCTGCCGCCGCTGGTGATACTCGGCCTCGCGATGCGGCGCACGACCCGAGCGCGGCGGATGTATCGAAAAATTGTTCGCATTATCAGCTCGTACGGGCCTGCTTCGGTGCGCGTGCTGTTCGCGATCTTCGGTGTGGTTCTCCTGTGTGACGCTCTCGTCCATTACCGAAGCCTTTGGCCCTGAATCGCGGCGTCCGGGCAATGGTGGGCGAACGAGAAAAGCGATTGAGCCGTGCGGTTCGGTGGGATGCTGGAGGTATGGCTGAGCGCTGGTATTACTGCTTGAAGCACAATCGGGCCGAGCAAGGGCGGCAGTGCTGGTTCCGCGACCGGATGGGGCCGTACCCGGACAAGGCGACGGCCGAGCGCGCGCTCGAGATCGCGCACGCGCGCAACGCGCGGGAAGACGCCCGGGACCGGGCATGGCGGGACGGGGACTGAAGGCCCCGGCGGCACGGCTGGAATAACGCCTTCCCGGGGACGGTGAAGTTGATCTTGAGCCGCAGGTCGGGGGCTCGGGCGTCGTCGCGCCCGGTGCGGCCGCTCAGGTCGCGATCAGGTGGATCGAGTACGGTTCTCCAGAACTCGACGAATGCTCGGAGGTCCTGGCGTGGGCTGCGAGCGGAAACCAGGATCAGCAGGGAGGGCGACCCTTGAGGGTTACCGTTGTTGTGCCGACCTACAACGAGCGGGAGAATCTGCCGGTTGCGGTGGAGCGGCTGACCGCGCTGCCGGTGCCCGACCTGCACGTACTCGTGGTGGACGACAGCTCGCCGGACGGCACCGGCGAGGTGGCCGACAAACTCGCCGCCGAACTGCCGAACGTGGTCGGTGTGCTGCACCGCACCGAGAAGGACGGGCTCGGCCGGGCGTACGTCGCCGGCATCACGCGCGCCTTGGACGAGGGCGCGGACGTCGTGATCCAGATGGACGCCGACCTGTCGCACCCCGCCGAAGTCATCCCGGCGATGCTGGAGAAGCTGTCGAGCACCGACGCGGGCGTCGTGCTCGGTTCGCGGTACGTTCCCGGCGGCTCCACCGCCGCCGAATGGAAGTGGTACCGCAAGGCGCTCTCGGCTTGGGCCAACTTCTACGTGAACCTGATCCTGCGCCTGGGCGTCAAGGACGCCACCGCGGGCTTCAAGGCGTGGAAGGCCGACACCCTGCGGGCCATCGACGTGGCCTCCATCCGCAGCAACGGGTATTCCTTCCAGGTCGAGATGAACTACCGGACCATCAAGAAGGGGATCGCGATCGCCGAGGTGCCGATCCGTTTCGAGGAGCGGACGCTCGGCGCGTCGAAGATGAGCCTCAAGGTGCAGCTCGAGTCGGCGCTGATGCCGTGGAAGCTGCTGTTCGGCCGCGCGGTCTGAGTAACGGCCCTCGGCCCCGCTCCGGGCGGAGCGGGGCCTCCGATCAACGGCTCTCCCGAACCGTTCAGCGCGGCCAATCCAGGAGCGTGTCGACGAACAACTGGCGGACCTGCGCGACTTTGTCGTCCAGATCGCGCGGGTCCCATGCGCTGACGTCGATCGGGTCGAGTATCGCCACGTCGACCGTCCCCGGCCGGGCGACCATCGCGTTGCGCCAGCAGATCTCGCCCGCGTTCCGGATGACGACCGGGATCACCGGCACCCCCGCCTGCATCGCGATGTGGAACGCGCCCTTCTTGAACGGTCCGACCTCGGGCGTGTAGGAGCGAGTGCCCTCCGGAGCCACCGCGACCGACAGGCCGCCGCGCAGTGTCTCCACCACCGGGCGCAGCGCCGCCCTGGCCTGCGCGGTGTTCGCACGGTCGATGAACGTCACGCCGACGAAGCGCATGAGCGGTCCGAAGACCGGATTCTTGGTCAGCTCCTTCTTGCCGATCGCGGTCACGCCGCCGCCGAGCACTTGGGGCACGATGATGATGTCGAACTGGCTCTGGTGGTTGAACAGGAAGACCGCGGGTCGCGGTGATCGCGCGTGCTCGGCGCCGGTCACCCGCACGTGCACGCCGGCGATGCGCAGCGTGTTGCGCGCCGCGTGGGCCATCAGCGCGTCGGCCATCCGCTGGCGGTCCCGCGTCGGCGATTTCGACGCGACGCCGAACAGCGCGCCCCCGAGCAGCCCGGCGAATCCGGCTGCGGTGCGCACGTAATCGCTCGCGCGCGGCGGGCGGCGCGGACGGAAGGTCAGCCGGGTCCAGTGCTGCCGGTCGGCGACGTCGGTCAGCGCCTCGTCGGCGTTCACCGCCACCGGACGCCCCACCAGCGACAGCACGGGCAGGTCGGCGATCGCGTCGGCGTAGGCGTAGCTGCGCTCGAGATCCAGCTGGTGCGCGGCGGCGAACCCGGTGACCGCCTCGGCTTTGCCGTTGCGCCACAGCGTCTTCCCATCGGGATGCCCGGTGAGCACGCCGCCGCTGGTGGCCATGGGCGTGTACAGCACGTGCTCGATACCCAGCTGCGCCGCGGCGGGTGCGACCTGGAATCGGGTCAGCGAGCTGACCAGCACGATGGTGTGCCCTGCCGCCTGGTGCGTCCGGATCAACTCCCACGCTTCGGGGTGCAGGTACCCGTACACGGAGCGCTGGAACAGGCGCCTACCCAGCTCGTCCAGCTCCTGTTCGGAACGTCCGGCCAGCGCTTCGGACAACTCGCGCAGGAACCGGCTGTATTCGCCGTCGGTCATGTGGTCGCGGATACCGTCGAGCAGCACGTCGGCGGGCTTGCGACGCAACCTGCGCCGCGGTCTCGGGGCGTCGATGACCGTGCCGCCGAAGTCGAAGATCGCGGCGACCGCGCGGCCTTGCGGACCGGAGCGGATGGCGGCGAGCGCGGCGTCGAGGTCAGCGCGCGCGCCGGTCACCGCGCCTCCCGGTTGGACGGGTCGAGCGCGGCGGCCTGCGCGATGCGGGCGCCGATGACGCGCAGACGCTCGGCGAACTCGTTCCTCCGCTCGCTCAGCTCGGCGCGGCGCTGGTCGGGCTCGTCGTCGGGCACCGTCTCCAGCAAGCCGTAGTTGTCGGCGAGCTTGAGCGCACTGGTGAACAGCTCGGTGGAAACCGACTCCGGGCTGTGCAGCCGCTTCTGCAGCAGCATCTGCTTACCGACCGCCACGCACTCGGTGATGAACTCCTTGCGGTCGATCTCCTCGCCCGCGTCCTGGGCGGCCAGCCGTTCGGCCACCACCAGCTGCGCGTCCACGAACGACCGCAGCACGCGGTGGGCCATGGTGAAGCCGGAGGCGGTGAGCTTCGCCAGGATGTCCGAGCCGTAGGTGTCGCGGCGGGTGTGGCTGTACCAGTCCGGATCGACCAGCAGCACCTCCGCGACCATCTGATCGGCGAATTCGCCGCGCTCGGGGAAGAAGAACTCGAACTTCAGCAGGTCGCGCAACCGGAACGCCTCGTCCCAGCCGGTTTTCAGGGCGTCGGCGTCGCCGCTGTCGACCGCGGCGAGGATGGCCAGCTCGAGGATCGCCCGGTTGACGAACCAGTGCACCGCGCTGTTGCGATAGAAGGCGGCCTCCAGATGCGCACCCGACTCGATCGAGTACACCGGCTCGACCCCGCCGCGATACACCGTGACCACCCGGGCGAGCGAAAGCTGTTCCAGCACCACGGCCAAGCCCTGTTCGTCGCGCAGCGCCTCGAGTTCGCCACCCGGCAGCTCGCGTTTGTCGATGTAGCCGAGCACCGGATTGAGGACCGTGCGCACTTCGCCGAGGGTGAGGGCGCGTCCGTCCACGCCGAGCAGCGCGAGGGTGACCAGCGCGTTGACCGTGATCGGGGTGACCGCGTTGATGCCGACCGCCACTTCGAACGCCAGCCGCTGCACGGCCCTTCGTTCCAGTTCGGCGATTTCCGGCGGTTCGCTGTCGACCACTCCCGCCTCCGTGCGCGGCGCCGGAATCGGCTCGGTGTGATGCAGCGGGATGGTCAGCGGCGGAGTGGTGAGCGGGTCGCCGTGCGCGGCGAGCCGATCGCGCGCCGAGAGCGGTTCACCGAAGCGGACGTACACGTGCCCGGCGGAGTGCTGCTGGCTGCGGATATAACGCGCCAGCCAGGTCAGGCCCTCCGGTTTCTTCTTGCCGCCCTCCTGCTCGGTGGCGATGGCGCCGAGTTCGTTGAGCCGTTCGTAGGTGATCGAGACCGGAACCAGCATGACGTCGTCGATGCGGTTGGATCGGACCGCCGCGGCGAGGTAGTTTAGCAAGCCGTAGCGCGGTGGCCGCAACTTGCCGGTGCGGGTGCGGCCGCCCTCGAAGTACCACTCCAGGTTGAAGCGCTTGGCCAGCAGGTAGGCGAAGTACTCCTCGACGACGGCCTTGTAGACCTCGTCGTCGCCGAAGCTGCGCCGGATGAACACCGTTCCGGTGCGCCGGGCGATCGGGCCCATCGGCCAGAAGCCGAGGTTCGCGCCGCCGATCACGTGGTTCGGGGGAAAGTCGTTGCGCGCCAGCACGTCTCCCAGCACGAACGCGTCGACATACGAGCGGTGCGAAGGCAGGAACACCAGCGGGAAGCGGCGATTGAGGTCGCGCAACCCGGCCAGACCGGAATCGTCGGAGTCCACGTTCCAGGTCGAGGCGTGCACCGGGCGCATGGCCTGGGTGAACAGATCGGAGATCAGTCGGCTCTGGGCCGCGACCAGTTCGTTGAGCGCTTTCTCCGCGCGCCGGTACACCTCGTGCGGGCTGGCGCCGATCTGATCGGCGATCAACTCCAGCCTGCGCAGGAAGTCGGGCGCGTCGAGGATCTCCTCCGTGACCAGCTTCGGCACTTTGTACCGGTCGCCGATGATGGTGCGCTCGGCGCGTTCCAGCGCCACCACCGCCGCGCGCACGATGGCGCGGGCGAACGGTTCGGCGGTGCCCTTGTCGTAGAGCGTCGACGCCTCCGGGTTGTTCACGCGCAGCTCGCTCAACCGGGCCGGTGCGCCGGTGAGCACGACGTGCCGGTCCGGTGACTTGGAGACCAGCCTGCGCTGTGCGAGCCGATGGGGTTTGCGCGGGTTGGTCAGCAGGGCGAGATCGGCGAAGGTGACGCGGCGTACGCCGTCGCGTTCCGGCGGCAGCCACAGCACGCGGATCGGCACCACCAGCGGATCGTCGCGCCTGCCGACCAGCTGTGCGGCGACGGCGCCCGCGTCCAGATCGAGCTGGGTGACCGGCGCGTCGGTACCGAACTCGGCGCTGATCCCGCCGTCGGCGAGCCACTTGCCGACGAGTTCGCGTTCCACCCCCGACGCGGCGTCGATCAGGGCCACCACCGATCGCGGTGGGGTCCCGGGCCGGGTTGTCGCGGGTGAATCGCCGCGGTGATCGATCATCGATGTTCTTCCCTCCGCAGGTGACGCTCTCCACTATTCAATCCCGGCGGGTCTATTCCGCGCAGGCAGACGGCGTGGCGAGTTCGCGGGGCTGAGCCTGACCAGCGGCGCCCGCGTGGGCGAAAGTGCTTGCGGGGCGCGGGCCATTCCGTGCCGAGCGATTCCCGGACGTCGGATTTGTGGCCGCGAGCACACCCGCACAGCGAAAGAGGTAATGCTAACCTTACCTCCACTGAGTTAGGCCAGGGTAACCTTTGGAGGATCGTTGTCGACCACGGAACGCCTGCGGGTTGAGTATGTGACCGATCCGGCGGCAGCGATGTCCCGGCTGGCGGGGGCGGATCGGTTCGGCGAGTACGTGATGTACGAGCGTCCGGGGGAGTGGGTGTTCGCCGCCGATCCGATCGGCAGTGTCGAACTGGACGTGCGGGAGCTGCGCGTCGCTTGGGAAGGCGAGACCACGACCAGCCGATGGGAAGGCAATCCGGCGGGAGTGATCGACCGCGCGCTCGGCGCGCTGCCCCTGGACGGACGCAACGCCTACGGCTGGATCGGATTCGAGTTCTGCGCGTGGGCGCTGGACGCCACCCGGCATCTCGACCCGCGCACGACTCTGGCGCACCTGATGGTTCCGCGTATCGAGGTCAGGGTGGGCGCGTTCGGCATCCGGGTATCGGGTGCGACGCCGTCGGAGACCGGCGACATCCACGATCTGATCGCGCAGTCGCAGAACACCGAACTGCCGCAGGCGCATCCGGCCGACATCCGCATCGATCCCACCGGCTACCGCGACCGGGTGGCCGAGGCGGTCGGCGAGATCCGGGCCGGGCGCTATCAGAAGGTCATCCTGTCCAGGAAAGTGGAGCTGCCATTCGCCGTCGACATTCCGGCCACCTATCGGCTCGGGCGGGCGCACAACACTCCGGCGCGGTCGTTCCTGCTGCGGCTCGGCGGCCTGGAGGCGGCGGGCTTCAGTCCGGAGCTGGTCGCCTCCGTGGACGACGACCGGGTGGTGACCACCGAGCCCTTGGCCGGCACCCGCGCGTTCGGTCGCGGCGCCGCGGCCGATCTCGCCGCCAGGGCCGACTTGATCACCGACCCGAAAGAGATCGTGGAACACGCGATCTCGGTGCAGACCTCTTTCTCGGAGATCGCGGCTGTCGCCGATCCCGGCACACCGGCGGTGTCGGATTTCATGGCCGTGCGTGAGCGGGGCAGCGTGCAGCACCTGGCGTCGACGGTGCGCGGCAGGCTGGCCGCCGACCGGTCCAGCTGGGACGCGTTGGAGGTGCTGTTCCCCTCGGTGACCGCTTCGGGAATTCCCAAGCGGGAAGGCGTCGACTCGGTGTTCCGGCTCGATCACGACCCCCGCGGGTTGTATTCCGGTGCGGTCGTGACCGTTTCGCCCACCGGCGCGCTGGAGGCGACCCTGGTGCTGCGCGCGGTCTATCAGAACGCCGAGGGCGCCTGGCTGCGCGCGGGCGCGGGCATCGTCGGCCAGTCCCGCCCGGAGCGGGAGTTCGAAGAGACCTGCGAGAAGCTGGGCAGCATCGCGCCCTACGTCGTCAAAGCCTGAGTCGCACGGGCAGCGCACCGACGGTGCGCTGCCCGTTTCCCACCGGCGCTACAGTTCTGCGCGCAGCGCCTTCTTGTCGATCTTGCCGACCGCGGTGATCGGCAGCTTGTCGCTGCGGCGCAGCACGTCGGGCAACTTGTAGGTGGCCAGGCCACGCGCGGCGAGGAAGGACTTGAGCTCGGCCAGCGTCGGCATCTCACCGTCCACGACCAGGACGGCGCAAACCTTCTCGCCCAGCGCCGCGTCGGGCAGCCCGACCGCGGCGGCATGCCGGACCGCGGGATGGGCGAGCAGGTGTTCCTCGAGTTCGTCGCAGGAGACGTTCTCGCCGCCGCGGTTGATCACGTCTTTGATCCGGCCGGACACCACGAGATGCCCGCTGGGCAGGCGGCGGACCAGATCGCCGCTGCGGTAGAAGCCGTCCGGGGTGAAGGCGCGCGCATTGTGTTCGGGTGCGCGGTAGTAGCCGCGGATGGTGTACGGCCCCCTGGTCAGCAACTCGCCCTCCGCGCCGGGGGCCACGTCGTTGCCGTCACCGTCCACCACGCGGATCTCGTCGGCGGGCGAGAGCGGTCGGCCCTGGGTGGTGTGCAGCAGCTCGGCCGGATCGTCCAGCCGGGTGTAGTTGATCAGGCCCTCCGCCATGCCGAACACCTGCTGCAGGGTCGCGCCAAGCGCCGGGGGCACCTCTTTCGCGTTGACCTCCGCCAGTCGTGCGCCGCCCACTTGGAGCAGTCGCAACGAACTCAGGTCGGCCTCTTCCCATTCGGTGGCCGCGCACCAGAGTTGGGCCAGCGGCGGCACGACGGCGGTGACCGTGACCCGGTGCCGCTCGATCGCCGCGAACGCGCTCTCCGGGCTCGGGTCGGCGACGAAGGCGACCGCGCCGCCCACCCCGATGGCGCCGAAGATGCCGGGGCAGGCCAGCGGGAAGTTGTGGGCGGCGGGCAGCGTCGCGAGATAGACGTCCTGTTCGGTCAGCGCGCACACTTCGGCGCTGGCGGTGGCGTTGTAGACGTAGTCGTCGTGCGTGCGCGCGATGAGCTTCGGCAGGCCGGTGGTGCCGCCGGACACCAGCATCAGGGCGATGTCGCCCGGATCGATCTCGGGCAGCTCGCCGCCGTCGCGCGGCACCGAGGCAAGGGTGGTGAACGGCCCTGGATCGCCGAGCACGAGGACGTGGCGCAACGACGGCACCGCGTCCCGCACGGTCGAAGCCAGCTCGCGATAGTCGAAGTCGGCCATCCGGTCGGCGACGATATAGCCGACCGCGTCGGAAAGCCGCGCCAGATGCTCGATTTCGGCGCGGCGATGCGCGGGCAGGCTCAACACGGGAATGATCCCGGCGCGGAGCAGGCCGAACAACACGGTCAGGAACTCGGGCACATTGGGCAACTGCACCACCACGCGGTCGCCGGGAGCGATACCGAGCGCGAGCAGCCCGTGGGCCATCCGGTCCGCGGCGGCGTCGACCTCGGCGTAACTGCGCGCGCCCTCCGCGTCGAGCAGCGCGGGACGGTGGGGCTGCCGGAGCGCGCTCGCGCGCAGAAGATCTCCGAGCGGGCGCCCGGCCCAGTACCCTGCGGCCCGGTACTCCGCGGCCACTGCGGCGGGAAAAGGTACGTAGCCGTCGCGATGGGCGGACTCGGTGGGTGTGGAATTCACGATCTGCCTCACAAATCAAGCAAAGGGTTCCCTAAGTAGGTTAGGCACCCTACTTCACGTGGTGTGTGCCGGGCGTGTTCGAACCTGCCGCTGGGTGCCGCCGCGCACTAGACTTTCCGCATGACCAGGTGGGACACCTCGAACATCCCCGACCAGAGCGGTCGTAGATTCATCGTGACGGGGGCCAACAGTGGCCTGGGAGCCGAGACGGCGCGCGCGCTGGCCGCAGCGGGCGGCCAGGTCGTTCTCGCCTGCCGGAACGTCGCCAAAGGCGAGCGGGTGGCCGCCGAACTGGGCGAGCTGGCGCAGGTGCGCGAACTCGACCTGGCCGATCTCGCCTCGGTCCGCGCGTTCGCCCAGAACGTCGACGGGGCCGACGTGCTGATCAACAACGCTGGTGTGATGGCGGTACCCGAAGGACGCACCGCGGACGGATTCGAAAAGCAGATCGGCACAAATCATCTCGGTCACTTCGCGCTCACCGGGATGCTGCTGGACAAGATCTCCGACCGGATCGTCACCGTCTCCAGCGGTGCGCATCAAGTCGGCAAGATCGACCTGGACGATCTCAACTGGGAGCGGCGCAAGTATCAGCGATGGGCCGCCTACGGGCAGGCCAAACTGGCCAACCTGATGTTCGCTCGCGAACTGCAGCGCAGACTGACCGCGGCGGGCTCGGCGAAACTCTCGGTCGCCGCGCATCCCGGCTACGCGTCCACCGAATTGCAGTCGCACACCGAGACCTTCCTCGACCGGGTGATGTGGGTGGGCAACCGGGTGTTGGCGCAGAACGCCGCGATGGGCGCGCTGCCGACGCTGTACGCCGCGACCACCGACGTCCAGCCGGGCGGCTACTACGGCCCGACCGGACTCGGTGGCATGCGGGGATATCCCGGCCCGTCCGGATCGTCGAAGGCGTCCAGGGACGAGAAGGTCGCGGCCGATTTGTGGGAGCTGTCGGAGAAGCTGACCGGGGTCACTTACGACTTCGCGAAATGAACGCCGTCCACCCGCAAGCGTTGATGTGACCCACGTCTCATAAGGCGTTGTCACACTCCGTGTTTCCACGTCGTCCTCTTGATGAACCCACAGGGAACGACAAGGACGGGACATCATGGAACAGCGCTTCGAACTCTTCGGCAACCCGGTCGGCGCCAGCTTCATCAAGCGGCTCACCACGGCCTCCAAGGTGATCAACGATTCCACCCTGGACGCGGCGACCTACGAGTTGGTGAAGATTCGCGCCAGCCAGATCAACGGCTGCGGTTACTGCACCGACATGCACACCAAGGACGCCGCGCACGCGGGCGAAACCTCGGTGCGGCTCAACCTGATCGCCGCCTGGCATGAGGCCACCGTCTTCACCGAGGCCGAGCGCGCCGCACTGGCGCTCACCGAGGAGGCGACCCGGATCGGCGACGGACGCGCGGTCAGCGACGCGGTCTGGCAGGAGGTGCGCAAGCACTACGACGACGACCAGATCGCCGCCCTCATCGCCGCCATCGCGATGATCAACGCCTGGAACCGGATGAACGTCATCGCCCGCACCCCCGCGGGCAGCTACGTCCCCGGCCAGTGGGGGTGAATCCGGACCACATGGCATCGCCCGCACTCCGGCGGGGTGATACTTGCTCAGACCGTGGGGATGAGCCGAGCCGTCGACCAGTCGGCGTTCGACTGAGCGAAAGACCAACAGTGGTGCCCGAGCAGGCGATCCCTCGAACGCCGGGACCGTTGCGCCGCAGTACTTTCAGACGCAACCACACCGGCTCAGCTCCCGGTTTCGAGCGAAGCGAGACCGAGCCTGGCCGCGAACACGCCGCGACGAAGTCGCGGCCGATGACACAGAACACAGTTCACCGATCGGTTGCGGACTGGTACTGTGCCTGACGTGCAGCGCGTGTATTTCTGGTTTAGCAAGCCGGCCCTGGGTGGGCTGGTCTGCGGCAACCGCGTGCGCTGACGAACTTCCACCCCGAGCCGGACGATGGACCGGCTCGACGGGATTCGCATCCGTGGGTCGGCCCCGAGAAAAGGAACCCACGACATGACAACCGCTGCCGACGTCGACGCACGGCATTCCGATCTGGACGATCAACGCACCCTCAACGTGAGCCCGCTGCGCTCGCCCGCGGAGGTGCGCCGGGTGCATCCGATCACCGATGCCCTCGCCGACACCGTCCGTGCGGGACGCAAAGCCACCGTCGACGTGCTCGACGGCGCCGATGATCGCCTGATGGTGATCGTCGGCCCGTGCTCGGTGCACGACCCCGCCGCCGCGCTGGACTACGCGCGCCGCCTGGCGGCGAAGGCGGCGGAACTCGATGACCGGCTGCACGTGGTGATGCGGGTCTACTTCGAGAAGCCGCGCACCAGCCTGGGTTGGAAGGGTCTGATCAACGACCCGCACCTGGACGGATCGTTCGACGTCAACACCGGATTGGGCTTCGGGCGCAAGCTGCTGGCCGACATCACCGCCCTCGGTCTTCCGGTGGCCTGTGAGTTCCTCGATCCGATCACGCCGCAGTACATCGCGGATCTGGTGTCCTACGGGGCGATCGGCGCGCGCACCGCGGCCAGCCAGGTGCACCGTCAGCTCAGCAGCGCGCTGTCGATGCCGGTGGGGATCAAGAACGGCACCGACGGGGACGTCCAGGTGGCGGTGGACGGCGTGCGCGCCGCGGCGGCCAGCCACGTGTTCCCCGGCACCGATCTGGACGGTCGCTCCGCGCTCATCCGCACCACCGGCAACCCGGACTGCCACGTGATCCTGCGCGGCGGCAGCGCGGGGCCGAACTACGACGCGGCTTCGGTCGCGGAGGCCTGCCTGCGGCTGGAGAAGGCGTCGCTGCCGCAGCGGATCGTGGTGGACGCCAGCCACGGCAACAGCAACAAGGACCACAACAAGCAGGTCGACGTGGTCACCGACATCGCGCGGCGGCTGGCCGCGGGCGAGTCGAGTGTCGTCGGCGTCATGCTGGAAAGCTTCCTGGTGGCGGGACGCCAGGACCTCACCCTCGGCCACGCCGACGAACTCACCTACGGCCAGTCGATCACCGACGCCTGCCTGGATTGGGAAACCACCGCCGCGCAGCTGGACCGCCTCGCCGACGCGGTGCGGCAGCGCCGCGAGCGCTGAACCGGTGCGGCTCGTGCCCGAGTGGACGAAGCGCGGGTTTCGTCCGCCCGGACACGAGCCGCCGCCGCACCGGGGTCACGCAGAGTTCGCCGTGGTGAGGTCGGTGCACGGCAGGTCTGGTTCAGGACATGCCGGATGCCCGAATGCTCGGTGTGTGTCCGCTGAGCAATGCGGCGGGCCACTCGTTCGACGGACCGGGCGGGTCGGTGCGCAGGCGGGCGGCGAGCCAGTGGTCGCGGCGGCGTCCGGGCGTGCAACCGCACCGCCCAGGTCGGGCTGCGCCGCCCATCCCGGAACGACCATCTTCTCGAGGAAGGTCACGGCGCTGTCCCGGACGTAAGGCACCGGGATGGTCACCCATTCCGCGATAGCCGGGTCCTGGCAGCACTCGGTGATGGTGTCGACATCGTCGGCCGTCGGAGGCGACAGCCAGATGGTTCAGTTCGACAGCACGTGGTGGTCCATCGAGCCATGCTGCCACGGGATGGGCCGGTGGATCATCCGGTTCGTCCGGCGCATGCCGCCGTGCCGCGGGGGAGGCCGGGAAACCGGACCGTAGACTTCCCCTCGATGGTTGCCGCGCTGCTTTCCGACCTGTTCGAGTCACATCGGGCGCATCTGCTCTCGGTCGCCTATCGACTGACGGGCAGCGTCGGCGATGCCGAGGACGCGGTGCAGGAGAGCTGGTTGCGCTTGGCGGGCGCGCACCAGTCCGAGATCGATGATCTGCGCGCTTGGCTGACCACGGTGGTGACCCGGATCTGCCTGGACCGTTTGCGCAGCGCGGCGGCGCGGCGGGAGAGTTACGTAGGCCAGTGGCTGCCGGAACCGGTGGTCACCGGCCGCACGCCGTCGAGCGCTCCCGACCCGCTGGAAGCCGTGGTGCGCAAGCAAGAGTGCCGGTTCGCGGCGCTGATCGTGCTGGACACCTTGACGCCGCCGCAGCGGGTGGCCTTCGTGCTGCACGACGGGTTGTCGGTGCCGTTCGACGAGATCGCGGGCATCCTCGGTGTCTCCGCCGACGCGGCGCGGCAGCTGGCCGTGCGGGCACGGAAGGCGGTGGCCCAGACGCCGCCGCCGGTGCCGGACACCGAACACGAGGCCGCCGTGCAGCGCTTCCTCGTCGCGCTGAGCACCGGTGACGTGGCCGCCGTCACCGCGGCGCTGCATCCGGACGCGGTGATGATCGGCGATGCCAACGGCACCACAGCCACCGCGATCAACGTCCTGCACGGCGCGGATCGCATCGCCCGTTTCTACTTGGGCCTGGTGCGCAAGTACGGGCTGGAGGACGCCGAACAGGTGTATTCGTTCGTCTCGGTGAACGGGCAACTGGGTCTCGAGGTCGCGGCGCGTCCGGCGGGGGAAGGCCGGGTCGGCTATCCCAGGCGGGTCGTCGGCTTCACCGTTCGGGACGGATTGGTCTGGGGCACTTACGATGTGGCGAATCCGGCCAAGCTGACCGGCATCCGGCTGGGCTGAGCCCCGCCGGGTCCGAGCGTAGCTGCCAGCTGTCTGGATGCGGTGCCGGGTAGCTGGACTAGTCTCCGGTTATGCCCTCGCGAGATCCGATCGTCGCCCGTCTGCGCCCCTTCGCGTCCACCATCTTCGCCGAGATGACCGAACTCGCCGTTCGGCACGACGCGGTCAACCTGGGGCAGGGGTTCCCGGACACCGACGGTCCCGCGAGCATGCTGGAAGTGGCGCGCCGCGCCATCGCCGACGGGCTCAACCAGTACCCGCCGGGCCGCGGCATGCCGGTGCTGCGCCGAGCCGTGGCCGACGACCGGGCCCGGCGCTACGGGACCGACTACGACCCCGACTCGCAGGTCCTGGTGACGGTGGGCGCGACAGAGGCGATCAGTGCCGCGGTGCTCGGCTTGGTGGAGCCGGGCGAAGAGGTCGTGGTGATCGAGCCGTACTACGACTCCTACGCCGCGGCCGTGGCGCTGGCGGGCGCACGGCGGCGTACGGCGCGTCTGGTGGCCGACGGGGATCGTTTCGTGCTGGACTTGGACAGTCTGCGTGCGGCCATCACCCCGGCGACCCGGATGCTCATCGTCAACTCGCCGCACAACCCCACCGGCACCGTGCTGGGGCGCGCCGACTTGCTCGCGATCGCCGAGATCGCTTGTGAGCACGACATTCTGGTGCTCACCGACGAGGTCTACGAGCACTTGGTCTACGACGGCGTCGAGCACATCAGCCTGGCCACTCTGCCGGGAATGGCCGAGCGCACCCTCGTGGTGTCCAGCGCGGCCAAGACCTTCAGCGTCACCGGGTGGAAGACGGGGTGGGCCTGCGGACCCGCCGACCTGATCGAGGGGGTGCTCGCGGCCAAGCAATTCCTGACCTTCGTGGCGGGCGGGCCGTTCCAGCCCGCCGTGGCACACGCGATCAACCACGAGCTGGAGTGGGTGGGCAGGCTGCGGGAGGCATTGTCGCAGAAGCGTCTTCGCCTCTCCGCCGCGCTCGCCGACACCGGAATGCGGGTGTATCCGAGCGCGGGCGGCTACTTCGTCGTCGCCGATATCACCCCGCTCGGCGCCGCCGACGGCCTGACGTTCTGCCGTGAGCTGCCGAAGCGGCTCGGTGTGGCGGCGGTGCCGGTCACCGCGTTCGCCGACGACACCGCCACCTGGAGTCATCTGGTGCGGTTCACCTTCTGCAAGCGTGACGAGACGCTGGACGAAGGGGTCCGCCGGTTGCGGCTCGGTTGATTCCGAACCTTGCCGTGAACTGTCAGGTTTTGCTGGCAGGGTGCACGGCATGGCAACCAGGTACTACACGGCAACTTCTCTCGACGGATATCTCGCCGACTCGGACAACTCGCTCACCTGGCTCTTCGAGGTGGAGGGCGCGGACGAGGCGCAAGCGGGCATCGCGGGCTTCCTCGCGCGGGTCGGCGCCATGTGCATGGGCGCGACCACCTACGAATGGGTCGTGGCCAACGAACCACCGGACAACTGGCGTCAGTACTACGGGGAGCGCCCGTGCTGGGTCTTCACCCACCGGGATCTTCCCCCGATACCGGGCGCGAATCTCCGGTTCGTCTCGGGCCCGGTCGAGGCGGTGCATCGGGCGATGGCCGAGGCGGCCGGTGCGCGAGACATCTGGATCGTCGGCGGCGGCGACCTCGCCGGGCAGTTCGCCGATGCCGGACTCCTCGACGACGTCATGGTGAGCGTCGCTCCGGTGACGCTGGGGGCGGGCGCCCCGCTGCTGCCGCGGCGCATCCTGTCGGACCGGATGCGGCTCATCGCTGTCGAACAGGCCGGCCAATTCGCGGAACTGCACTACCGGTTGACGCAGCCGGCCCGACGGGACTGATGCGCGTTCGGCTCAGGCCGGCACGGGCCGGGCGCGGTCGGTGGCGAGCAGGGCGGCGATGGCGCCCAGCATCGTGCCGGTGACGTATCGCTGGGTGCGCAGCCACAGGGGGCGGGCGGCGAGGAACGTCGCCAGACCGCCCGCCCCGAGGACGATCAGGCCGTTCACGGTGAGCGCCACCGCGATCTGCACCGCGCCCAGGCACAGGCTCTGCAACCACACCTTCCCGTGCTCCGGCGCGACGAACTGCGGGATCAGAGCCATGTACATGATCGCGATCTTCGGATTCAGCAGATTGGTGACCAGACCCATCGCGAACAAACGCCGGGTGGGGTCCGGGGACAGCGCCGTGGGCGCGAAAACGGAGACCCCGCCCGGCCGCAGCGCCTGCCACGCCAGCCACCCCAGATACGCGGCCCCCGCCAGCTTCACCGCCAGATACAGGCCCGGCACCACCGCGAACACGGCCGTTATCCCCGCCGTCGCCGCCGCAAGATACACCCCGAACCCCGCCGCCACCCCCGCCAACGAGACCAACCCGGCCCGCCGCCCCTGCGACACCGTCCGCGACACCAGATACATCATGTTCGGCCCCGGCGTGAGCACCATCCCCAACGCCGCCACCGCAACCCCCACCACCGCCGCCATCTCGATCATGCCCCGATCCTCACCCGCCCCACCGGCCCTTGTCGCGGTCCACTCGACAGCCGCTGGACGTGAGCGGATGCCGCCTTACGCCGGTTGGAAGTACCCGGTGCTTCCGGGCGAACGCGGTGGCACCGGCTCCAGGCGGGTATCGGGGCGCAGCACGTCGCCACTGCGGTATCGGTGGAAATACTCCTTGCTCGTGTCCGTGCGGATTGATTGCAAGGGCTTGTCGCCGTCGAAGAAGACGTAGAACACTTGCGCAGGCCCGTCGCTGCCGACTGCGGTCGGAAGGTTCGGCCAGCAGTAATCCTGTAAGCCGCTTGCCTGATTCATACGCTCGAGGGTGATGCCGGCTTTGGCGACTACGACCCGATCCCAGGTATCCGACCAGCCCGCCGCCCGCGTCAGATCCGCTACGCTCACCTTCTCCGGCCTGCCGAGGGCTTCGGAAACCGCACGGTCGAGTGCGCCCCTCGCGCCCAAGGGCTCGGCAGTGGACAACATGTCGAATGACCCGGTGCAGGAGGCGGCGATACCGCTGTCGTGTCCGCTCTGCGATGAAGAGCACGCTGTCATGGTCGCGACGATGATCCCGAGAGTCGTCAACGAGGCCGTGCGCAAGGCATTCATCATTTCGCTCCTGGAAGAGGAATGTCCGACGAGTTCGGCGAGACCGTGTCGCCGATCGGAACGCGATTACTCCACTCGATCTGTTGCCGGTTGTCGATCACGATCGCCTGCCCCGCCTCGATTCGCTGGCGGACCAGGCGTTGCAGTTCCTCGGGCGAAGCGTCGGGATGATCGACCGCGATTCTGCGGCCTTGCTCGTTGTTGTAGAGATCCATGGCTTCACGCGCCGGGGTGTTCGCACCCGTTCCCTCGTGGGCTGTGGCGAACGATGCGGTCCACTCTTCCCCGTATTTCTGGGTCATCAGAGCATTCCAGTACATATGCCGGTAGGCATCGCCATGATCGTCCGCCCAGGCCGATGGAATATCGGGATATGCGGCCTTCGCCGCGTTCTCGGCTTGGGACTTCAGTTCGAAGAACTCGGCCACGTCCGCCACGCCGGTGGGTTTCAGCAGAAGCGTGGAGACGAGTGCCGCCTCCTCCGGTGTCATGAGTGTCGGCTGGAAGTCGGGGTAGAGCAGACGGATTTCGGTCAGCAGCGGGCCGGAGGGCCACAGACCGGCACCCGACTTCGACGGCGCGGTCTGATATTCATTGAGGATTTTTGCCAGTTCGGGATCTTCTGGCATCGCGGTGGTACCGCGTTTGACTTCGTCCGATAGCTCTTCCAGCCAGCGTCGCACCTGATCGGCGCCTTCCTTGTCCGCCTGCTGAACAGCTGTGAGCGCGGCCCTGATCTGGGCGGTGAGATACGCCTCGTAACCCTCTTTCTCGACTAGACCGGAAGGGCCGAATTTCAAGAGAACTTCCCCATTGACATCCGGGAGTCGACCCCGCCGTCGTCTCGGACGAATAGATCGAATTCTGACTCCTCCGCCTCGGCCTTCTTTTCGCGGATGACATCGATGTAGTCGACGATCGACGCGATGTGCTTGTAGATTTCCTGTTGAAGGCCGACGAGTACTTCTTTCGTGCGGCGGGCGTGCTCGCGATCCTGATGTCCCCGGTCGCGCGCCGAATCGCCTGACCTGCCCCGATAGTACGTATATGACATGTCGATCGACACTGCGGCCTTGTGGGTATGGTCGTCGAGTTGGGAGGCTTTCTCTTTGAACTTGTCCGCGATCGCGATCGCGATACGAGGATCCCAGGACAGGACCAAAGGAACGGTGAGCGCGTCGACATAGTTTCCTCCGCTCACTTCTGTCCCGCCTGCTTCAGTCGGGACGCGAATTCGGCGTCCTGCGTGAGGAAGGCTTCGACCGCGGCGTCCGCGCTGTCGGCGAAACCGCGCAGCTGACGCGTGTGGTAGTCGATCACCTTGTCCAACGCTCCACTCAAAGAATCGATTGTCGCCGCGATGTCCGACTTCGGGAGCGTCGGCTCCGCGCGCAACCCTTGGGCCAGGGGTGCCAACTGCGCGGTCGCGTCGGCATGGCCACGAACTACACGAGCGAGTTCGCGAGTTTGTTCCGGATCAAGGTCGAAATTGCCCATGACGCCCCCTCTTTCGGTCTGGCCCTCGAAGTCAGGAGCATACCTGCCGACGCTGCGCCGGTGCCGCCGCGACAGCGATGGAGGGGGCCGAAGACGCAGGCCGAGGCGCGTGCCGGGCGGCGAGTCGGCGGGACTTGCCCGGCCGGACCGATGACAATGCTGCGCATGGCGGCCACGGTCAGCGGGTTGGGAAATCGGCGGGCGGAGCTGATCGACCGGGTGTCGCGGGGGGCGGCATTTCGGGGGGACATCGAGGGAATGCGGGCGGTGGCGGTGCTGGCCGTGGTGCTTTTCCATGCCGGTGTGCCGGGGATCGGTGGTGGATTTGTCGGCGTGGACGTATTTTTCGTGATTTCCGGTTTTCTGATCACGGGAATGCTGTATCGGGAAGCGGCGGCCGGTGGCACTGTCGGGCTCGTCCGGTTCTACGGCGCGCGGGCGCGCAGGCTGCTGCCTGCCGCGGGTGTCGTGCTGGTCGCCACGGCGATCGGCGCGGCCGTGCTGTTGCCGCCGCTGCAGGCGCGCCAAGCGCTCGGCGACGGGATCGCGAGCGCGCTGTACGCCGGGAATTATCGATTCGCTCTGCAGGGCACCGACTATCTCGCCGCGGACGCGCCGCCCTCGCCGTTTCAGCACTTCTGGTCGCTCGGGGTGGAGGAGCAGTTCTACCTGATCTGGCCCGCGCTCGTGATCACGACGGCTTGGCTCGTGCGACGGCGCCACAGCGGTTCGGTCACCGCGCTGCCGTACCTGATCGTTCTCGGCGTCGTCGCCGTGCTGTCTTTCGCGGTCGCGCTGACCTGGACCCGCACCATGCCACCGTGGGCGTTCTTCGCGCTGCCCGCGCGCGCCTGGGAGCTGGCGGCTGGCGGCATGGTGGCGCTGTCGGCCGTTCTCTGGTCCCGATTGCCGAAGTCGGTGTCCGCCTGCGCGGGGTGGGCGGGAGCCGGATTGATCGTCGTGGCCTGCGTTCGGCTCGACGAGCGGACGCCGTATCCGGGCATCGCGGCGTTGCTGCCTGTGCTCGGCGCGGTCATGGTCATCGGAAGCGGCTGTGTGGCAACGCGATTCGGTGTCGGTCGCGTGCTGGCGGTGTCCGAGATGCAGACCGTCGGCAGGCTGTCCTACTCCTGGTATCTCTGGCACTGGCCGGTGCTGGTGCTGGCCCCGCACGCGCTCGGCCGCCCCCTCGGGCTGGTCGGTGCGCTCGGCGCGGTCGCGATGGCCGGTGGGCTCGCCGCGCTCACCCAGCGGTTGATCGAGAATCCGGTCCGCTTCGCCGCCCGCCTGCGCGCATCGGGCGGGCTCAGCCTCGCCTGCGGTGGTGTGAGCACCGCGCTGGCCATCGGTGTGGCGGCCGCGCTGCTCGTGCTGGTGCCCCCTCCGGTCGGGCGCGGCACGGCGGCGCAGAGCCTCACGCTGACGACACCGGCCGCGCCGGCCACTCCCGCCGCCGACCCCTACGACGCCGCGATCGAGCAGCTGACCACGCAGACCCGAGCGGCGGTCGCCGCCTCGGCGGAGGTCCGCGACGTCCCGTCGAATCTCACGCCGGCGCTTTCGAACGCGCGCGGCGACCGAGCGGAGGTGTTCGACAACGGTTGCTTCCGTTCTTGGACCGACGTGGGCCAGGGGGAGTGCGCCTCCGGTGATCCAGCCTCCGCCACCACGGTGGCTTTGGTCGGCGACTCCCACGCGGCGATGTGGCAACCGGCGTTCGAGGACATCGCCGTAGCGCGGCATTGGCGGCTGGAGACCATGGCGAAGGTCACCTGTCCGTTGCTCGATCTGCCCATCACCAGTCCCTATCTGGGTCGGAGGTACACCGAGTGCGAGCAGTGGCGCGGGCAGATCATGGCCAGGCTGCGGCACGAGCGGCCCCGGCTGGTCGTGGTGGGCATGTCGCGTCGCTACGGCGGCGACTTCGGCTTCACCACCTACGACCCGGCGTGGATCGACAGCGTGCGTCGCCTGGCCGCCCAGCTGCGCGAGCTGGGCTCGGCGGTCCTCGTCCTGGGCGGCGTCCCCGATCCCCATGCCACCGTGCCCGCGTGTGTGGCCGAACACATCGATGACGCCGCCGCGTGCGCGCCCACCCGTGCGGTCGCGGTCGACGACGCGGGCATCGCCGCCGAACGCGCGGCCGCCATCGAGGGCGGCGCGCAGTACGCCGATCTGACCTCGCTGTTCTGCACCACCGCCCGCTGTCCGGTCATCGTCGGGAACACCCTCGTCTACCGCGACGACAACCACATCACCAGCGGCTACGCCACGACGCTCGCGCCTGTCGTCGGCGCGTTCGCCGAGCGCGCACTCGTACGCGGCTGAGCCGTCCCGCGCGGCCTGCGGGAAGACATCGCGCCCTTCCGGCGTTACATGCGGTCGCTGCCGCAACCGCGTCTCGCGGGAAGGGCCGGTAACCTGCGGGGTTGTCGGTGGGGTCGGGGAGAATGGCGGGGAATCCAACTGAGGAGGGACTGTGAACGACGGTCCGCTGATCGTGCAGAGCGACAAAACGCTGCTGCTGGAGGTCGACCACGAGTCGGCCGATGCCGCTCGGCAGGCGATCGCGCCGTTCGCCGAACTGGAGCGGGCGCCCGAGCACGTGCACACCTATCGGGTGACGCCGCTGGCGCTGTGGAACGCGCGCGCCGCTGGGCACGATGCCGAGCAGGTGGTGGACGCGCTGGTCAGCTTCTCCCGCTACGCGGTGCCGCAGCCGCTGCTGGTCGATGTGGTGGACACCATGGCCCGCTACGGCAGGTTGCAGCTGGTGAAGCATCCCGCGCACGGGTTGACGCTGGTCAGCCTGGATCGCGCGGTGCTGGAGGAGGTGCTGCGGCACAAGAAGATCGCGCCCATGCTCGGCGCGCGCATCGACGACGACACGGTGGTGGTGCACCCGTCCGAGCGCGGCCGGATCAAGCAGATGCTGCTGAAGATCGGCTGGCCCGCCGAGGACCTGGCCGGTTACGTCGACGGCGAGGCGCACCCGATCGAGCTCGACTACGCCACCGACGGCTGGCATCTGCGCGACTACCAGCAGATGGCCGCCGACTCGTTCTGGGCGGGCGGCTCCGGGGTGGTGGTGCTGCCCTGCGGCGCGGGCAAGACGATGGTCGGCGCGGCGGCGATGGCCAAGGCGAAGGCCACCACGCTGATCCTGGTCACCAACACGGTGGCGGGCAGGCAGTGGCGGCGCGAACTGCTCGCGCGCACCTCGCTCACCGAGGAGGAGATCGGCGAGTACTCCGGTGAGCGCAAGGAGATCCGCCCGGTCACCATCGCCACCTACCAGGTGATCACCCGGCGCACCAAAGGCGAGTACAAGCACCTGGAACTGTTCGACAGCCGCGACTGGGGGCTGGTCATCTACGACGAGGTACACCTGCTGCCCGCCCCGGTCTTCCGGATGACCGCCGATCTGCAGTCCCGCCGCAGGCTGGGGCTGACCGCCACGCTGGTGCGCGAGGACGGCCGCGAGGGCGACGTGTTCTCGCTGATCGGCCCGAAGCGCTACGACGCGCCGTGGAAGGACATCGAGGCCCAGGGGTGGATCGCCCCCGCCGACTGCATCGAGGTCAGGGTCACGCTGACCGACGCCGAGCGGATGGCCTACGCGACCGCGGAGCCGGAGGAGCGCTACAAGCTGTGCTCCACCGCGCACACCAAGATCGCCGTGGTCGAATCGATCCTGGCCCAGCACAAGGAGGCGCCGAGCCTGGTCATCGGCGCGTACCTGGAGCAGCTGGACGAACTCGGCGCCGCGCTCGACGCGCCCGTGATCCAGGGGTCGACGAAGACCAAGGAGCGGGAGGAACTGTTCGACGCGTTCCGGCGCGGCGAGATTCCGGTGCTCGTGGTGAGCAAGGTGGCGAACTTCTCCATCGATTTGCCGGAAGCGTCCGTCGCCGTCCAGGTTTCGGGTACCTTCGGCTCCCGACAGGAGGAGGCGCAGCGTCTCGGGCGGCTTCTGCGTCCGAAACACGACGGCGGGCAGGCACACTTCTACTCGGTCGTCGCGCGCGACACGTTGGACGCCGAATACGCCGCGCACCGTCAGCGTTTTCTCGCCGAACAGGGGTATGCCTACCGCATCACGGATGCCGACGACTTGCTCGGCCCCGCCATCGGATAACCGGAGGCATAGCCTCCACAAACTGTGCTAGGAATGAGGGCGTGCGACGCTTCGAATTCGCGGTGGACCGCAAGCACGCCCACGCGGTGAACGAAGTCTTCGCCGACCTTCGCCGCCTGCGCCTGCTGGCGATCGCCGCCGCGGTGGTCGCGGCGGCCGGCACGGCGCTGCTGATCTGGCTTAACCATCCGTGGGCCTACCTGCTCGCGGTCGCCTTCGCGCTCGGCGCGGTGACGGCGCTGTGGGTGGCCCTGTGGACGCCGTGGCATTCCAGCATCGACAAGCTCTACGCGGACGGCGAGCTGGTGCCCGCGGTGGTCTCCGAGGCCCGCCCGTCGGGTGTCGTGCTGCTCGCCTTGGTCGACGTGTCCGCGCCGGACATGCGCGATCCGCGCTACGCCTTGGTGACCAGGAAGGTCCGCGACCTCCCCGGTCACGAGGCCAGGCTCGGGGAGCGGGTGCCTTCGGTCGCGGTGCGCACCGACCGCGCGCCGCGCCAGGTGGGGCAGCGCTGGCAATCGGTGAGCGCCATGCCGATCGCTTGGGGCACCACCGACGATTCCGTCATCGCCCGCGCCCGCGCCGCGATCAGCGAAGCCGAATGGCGGCTGCTCACCGACAATCTCGCGCTCGCCGAGAAGGTGCGGCGCACCACCGCGAAACGTCTGCTGCTCGATCCGCACCAGCTGCCGGGTGAACTCGGCTCCTGAAACCGGCTGCGTACACGGGATTATCGGTTGCGTCGTCGCCTAGACTCGAAGGATGGTTCCAGCGTCCAACCTGCTGGCATTCGTCGCCGCCGCGGTCGTCATCATCGTCGTGCCCGGTCCCGGCGTGTTGTTCACCGTCGGTCGCGCCCTCACGCTGGGCCGGCGCGCGGCCCTGCTCTCGGTGCTCGGGCACGCCATGGGCGTCTACGCCGCCCTGGTGCTGGTCGCGGTCGGTCTCGGCGCCTTGCTCACCGCATCGGCGCTGGCGCTCACGGTGGTCAAGTTCGCAGGCGCGCTGTATCTGATGTACCTCGGGATCCAAGCGATCCGTCAGCGTTCGGCATTGCGCGAGGCGCTCGGCGCCGCGGTCGAACCGGCGCCCAGCACGCGCGTGTTGCGCCAGAGCGCCGTCGTCGGGCTCACCAATCCCAAGGCGATCGTCTTCTTCTCCGCGGTCCTGCCGCACTTCGCCGACCCGGCCTCCGGGTCGCTGTCGTGGCAGTTCCTGCTGCTCGGCACGATCTTCCTGGCCATCGCGCTGGTCTCCGACAGTGCGTGGGCACTGCTGGCCGCCTCGGCGAGGTCCTGGTTCGCCAAGTCGCCGCGCAGGCTGGAGGCGGTCGGCGGCGCGGGCGGGGTGATGATCTTCGGTGTCGGCGCGTCGGTGGCGCTGACCGGAAGCGGCGACTGAAGCCGCTACCATCCAGCGAAGCCGGTGCGCCGGTACCGGCAACAGGCGGGGTGGAAAGGGGTGGTTGTTCGTATGTGGTTGTCCGGCCGGGTGTGCGCCGCGATCGCGTGTGTCTTCGCCGCGGTGTCCTGGGCGCCCGCGCACGCGGATCCGCCCCCGGACCCGCTGGTCGGCGCGCCGGGTCTGGGCGATCCGTACTATCCGCTCGACGGCAACGGCGGCTACGACGTCCAGCACTACGACGTCGGCATCGACTACGACCCGCCCAGCCGGAAACTGGCCGGAACCACCACCATCACCGCACACGCCACCCAGGCCCTGCGCGCGTTCAATCTCGATTTCGCGGGGCCGGAAGTGCGCGAGGTGTCGGTGAACGGACTGCCCGCCGGTTTCGACCGCAACGGCGAGCACGAACTGACCGTGACGCCGTCGCTGCCGCTGCTGCCCGGCCTGCCGTTCACTGTCACCGTCGACTACGCGGGCACCGCGCTGGACACCGAGGGCGAAGGGTGGACCTTCGCGCCCAGCGGCGGCGCGTTCGTCGCCGGTGAACCGCACTCGGCGACCACGTGGTACCCGCTCAACGACACACCGCTGGACAAAGCCACCTTCGGTCTGACCGCCACCGTTCCCGCGGAGTGGGAGGTGGTCTCCAACGGCGTGCGCATCGAGGACGTGGTCCGCGGCGACAAGCGGACGGTCCGCTGGGCCAACGCCAGGCCCGTGGTCGGCTACCTGACCACGGTCGCGATCGACAAGTTCGACTACCTCGAGCAGCGCAGGGCCAACGGCGTTCCGCTGCTCAGCGCGTTCGCGCCGAATGTGCAGCCGCGCCAGCGCGAGCTGGAGCAGCGCGTGCCGGAGATCCTCGACTTCGCCGAAAAGCTCTACGGCCCTTACCCCTTCGAGGCCGCGGGCGGCATCCACCTGGACGCGGGCATCACGTTCTCGCTGGAGACCCAGACCCGCCCGCTCTACGCGCCGGAGATAGATCTGCAGGTCGTCGTGCACGAGCTCGCGCACCAGTGGTGGGGCGACTGGGTGTCGATTCGCCAGTGGTCGGACATCTGCCTCAACGAGTGCTTCGCCAGCTATACCGCCGACTACCTGTGGCCGGAGCGGATGGAGGGCAAGAACGTAGACGACCAGTACCGCGAGACCATCCGCAAGTACCGCGACAGCGAGAAGTACTGGAACATCCCGCTGGAGAACCCCGGCGTTGGCAAGGAGTTCACCTCCGTCTACTACCGCGGCCCACTGTTCCTGCACGCGCTGCGCAGGCAGATCGGCGACGAAGTGTTCTTCACGGCGGTGCGCGACTTCCTCGCCGCGCACGCCTACGGCAACGCCTCGATGCCGGAGTTCCGCGCTTTCGTGCAGTCCAGATCGCCTATGGACCTGACCGGCTTCTTCCACGCGTGGCTGAACACCACCGCGCCGCCGCCGGAGGAGTACCTGTTCCCCGGCGCTCTGCGCAGCTGACCCGTCAGCCGTTTCCGGCGCGCTGCCGTGCCTTCGTCAGCCTGCGCTCGGCTCGCTCCACCTGACGGCGCGCGGCCTGCAGTTCGTCCTTGGCCGATCGCTCGGCCGACTTGCGGAACTGCCGCTGCTGTTCGGCGTGGTCGAGTTCCTCGCGCAACGTGGCGACGCGTTCCTCGGCCGCGGACAATTCTCCGGTGGCTTCCGCGAGCGCGGCTTGTGCCGAATCCGCTTCGGAGCGAGCGGTTTCGAGTGCTTCCTCGGCTTCGGCCAGTTCGCGGCGCGCGCTGTCGTCCTGCTGCTCGCGCGCGGCCGCTCGTCCGCGCGGCGCGGCCGGTTCCGGCACCGCGAGCAGATCCGGTCCGCTCGGTCCGAAGCCCTCGTAGCTGGCGGCCGTGGCGAGCGTTCCGGCGCGCAGCCGATCGGCGACCTCCGGGTCGGCGAGTGCCGCCGTCAAGGTCTGGCCGATCTCCCGCACGACGTTCTCGCCGACCGGATGCCCGTGTTCGGCGGCGAGCGCGCCCGCCTTCTTGGCGAGGGCGTTGACCAGTTGCTGGCGCTGCGCGGTCAGGTCGCGCAACTGTTCGGCGGAAAGCTTCCGCTGCGCCGCGGCCAGTGCCGCGGCGAGCCGGAGCAAGGCGTCCACGTCGTCGGGCGCCGCCCTGGACAGCAGGTTCGCCGCCCATGCGGTCATGGTGGGTTTGCGCAGCTTGCCGATGGCGGCCGCGAGCTGCTTGTCGCCCGCCTGCTTCGCGGCGGCCGCCCGGTCGGCGCGGGCCGCGACGAACTCCGCGGGCATCAGCCCGTACAAGTCGCGCGCGACGTCATCGACCGCCATACTGCCCTAGCGTAACGACCCGGTCTCGGGCGACGACACACTCCGCATACCGGACAAGAGTCCAGTTGCACGGAATACGCGAAAGGCGTTGCTAGTGAATTACTCTGCGTTCTTCTTGCTCGGCCGTCTGCTCCCCAGCATCCTCGGTTACGCGCTCATGGGGCTGTACGGCACGCACAGCTACTAGCGCGCCCTGCGAGGTCGCCCGGCGGGCTGATGCGGCCGCTCAGGTCGTGCGGGTATCCTCACCGCGTTCACGAGCCCGTGAACGTGTTCGGTGAGAGAGGTTTTCAGGTGAAGTTTCCAGGAACGAGGCTGCTGGCACGGCTCGTGCTCGCCCTCGTCGCGGTGGCCGCGGTGGTGGTCGCGGTGGCCGGCTGTTCGATGATCGAGGACGCGGGCAAGTCGGACACCGCCAAGGCCGGGGTCGGTGACTGCATCAACGTCATCGAGGGCTCCGCGGTCGATTCCAAGACCGAGCCGGTCGACTGCTCGTCGGACAAGGCCGTGTACAAGGTCGCGCAGTCCTACGACAAGAAGACCGACTGCGCCGCCGACTACACCTCCTACGAGGAGACGCTGGCCGGCGGCACCACCGCCTTCCTGTGCCTGGCGCCGAACTTCAAGGAAGGCAGCTGCTACAACGAGAGCAGCACCACCGGATACAAGCACGTCGACTGCTCTTCCCCGGAAGCCACCTTCAAGGTGCTGAAGCGGATCGATGGCAAGGCCGACGAATTGCTGTGCGATCAGGACGCCGACGGCTTCCGCCTCATCGAATCGGACCCCAAAGTCACCTTCTGCACGGCCAAGCCGAAGGGCTGATCATTCCAGCAGGGCGACCGACGCGATCCGGTGCAGCGTGAAGTGCCGGACCGCGCCGGTGACCGGGTCGAGCGCGTCGAGCTGCCCGTTGCCCACCTTCAACGGCTCGACCACCCGCTGGGTGGCGACGCCGCGAGCGTCGACGTAGCCGATGTTCACCGACCGCCGCACCCGCGCCGCGAGCTGCAGCAGGGCGAGGGTGGCGGCGGTATTGGTCCTGGTGCCGTCTGGGCGCACCGCCTGACCGGATCGGGCGCTGGCGGCGCGTTCGCCCGCCCGCAGTTCGGTGACGAGCATTTCGAGCTGTTCGGTGCTCGGCGGTGTCGGCCGATACGGCTGCCGCGCGGCGGGCCGCACCGAGATCCGCGCTCCCCGCGGTCGCAGATCGACGATCGCGCCGGTCGAGTCCTCACCCGCGGGCGCGAAACCGGCCGCGCGCAGCTGCTCGAGCAGTTCACCCAGCGGAGCTTGGGCGATGGCGACGGTCGGCGCGATGGATCGCAGCGCCAGCGCGCTCGCCACCGGCGCGGACAGCACTTGGGCCAGCAGCGCCGGGTCGTCACTGCGGATGAACGACTGCGCCATGCCCGCGCGCAACTGGCCGTGGCGCCGGGCCACGTCGTCGATCAGATAGGTCAGCGCCTGCGGGATCGGCGTGCGGGAATGCGCGGCGAACAGCGCGTGCAGTTCGGCCGCCGTCAGCCCGGCGTCGAGGGCGCGCCGCACCGAGGACTCCCCGATCCGGTACACCGTTGCCGCGCCCGCGGATTCGACGTCGGCGACGAGGGCCACGCGACGCTGGAGGTCGGTGGTCAACGGGCCTGGCGCGATCACCGTGAGGTCCGCCTGCACCAGCACGTGGTCCACCGGCTCCGGCAGCGCCGCCTCCATTTCGGCCTCGGCGTCGGCCACGCTGGTCGGCGCCGCGTGCAGCAGCGCCCGCGCCGCCGAGCCGAGCGCGCCGCGGCCGATCAGCCCGAGCGCCGCCGCCTCCGCCAACGTCTGTTCCACCACCTCCGGCCGGAAGTTCCTGCGCCTGCGCGGCTGCCGCCAGGCCAGTAGGCGGCCGATATCCGCCGGGGCCAGCGCCGTGCCGGACGGGTATTCCGCGAGGAGGGCGAGGATCGCGCGCCGGTCGCGCGGCGCGGTCGGGGTGCGCAGTTCCAGGGACAGAGCGGCCAGCGGCTTGTCGTTGGCATCGCGCATGCCGATCATCCACGGCATCCGGTCCAGATCCAGCCAGGTGAGTCCGAGGGTGGCCCAGCGCCGGGCGGGCGGCGCTTCCAGCCAGGCGTCCACCAGTGGTGTCGGCGCCCAGAAGTCGTCGGTCGTCTCGAAGTCGGGCGGCGGGTCCGGCAAACCCTTCTCGATCAATTTCGCGCCCGCCAGCAGCTCGACCAGCAAACCCGCGCGCTGCTCGTCGACACCGGCCTGCTTGGCGACGCGGCGCAGCTCGCGCACGCCCAGGCCGCCCGCGCGCAAGGCGGGAGCCGGGGCCTGGCCCAGTACCTCGAGCACGGCCGCGCAGTGCCGCAGCAGCTCGCCCACCTCGCCCGCCGCCACCGCGTTCACCTCGGCGGGCGTTTGTTTCGTGGTCTCGGGTCGCGGCGGCGTCAGAGCGTGCGGGTGGGTGACCGGTTCCCGCCGCAGCACCTGGCCGACGGTGACCGGAAGCTCGACGGTCTCGTCATCGATCCAGTGCAACAGCCTGCGCGCCAGCAGGCGCTGGATCGGCCGGTCGGCCGGAGTGCCCGGTGCGGCGTCCTTGGTGCGGCCACGCGGCCCGGTCGCGGCCAGTTTGTCCAGCAGGGATCGTTCGGCCGACGAGAGCTCGGGCAGCGCCGCGACCACTTCGGGTTCGGTGAGCGCGTCGGGGATCTCGGTCGCGGCGCCGATCGGCCACGGCAATGCCTCGGCGGCCGCCGGAATCAGGTGCAGTCCCTGCTCGGCGTCGATCCAGACCAGCGCGCGAGCGGTCAGCCGTTCCAGTGCCTCGTCGATCGCGGCGGCCCGCACCCGTTCGCTCAATTGCACATGCAAATCCGCGGGGCGCAGCGGGCCGCCGTCGGGCCGCGTCACCCCGTGCCTGGCAAGGGTTTCCACGAGGGCGAATTCGAGGGTGTTCAAGTCCTCCGTGGCGCGCAGCACGGACGCGCGCTGCTCGACGCGGGCGGCGAGCACGGCCATGGTGGACGGCAGCGGCACGGCCAGGTCTGGCCGAAGCTGCAGCAGCGTCACGAGCTGGGCATCACTGCGGGCGCCGAGCCATCCGGCAAGGGAGTCGGTCGCGGTCATCCGATCCAGCCTACGATGCTGGGCGATCGCCCGCCGACGTCCGGAGGTACGGGCTGCGGCGCATCCGAGCGCAGCGGCCGGGCTAGCATGGGGCCGTGGTGAACAAATCGAAGAAATCCTATGTCGACAACGGCTGGCCGAAGGTCGCCGACGGTGACCACGCGGTCACCGAACTCTCTTCGGCCCGCTCCGGTGGCCTCTCGCCTTACGGCGAGGACACCGAGTTCCCGGTTCCGGCTGAGCAGTTGCCCTACATGCACCCGAACACGGTGATCAACCGCTGAGCGCGCGACCGGAACGTTCTCGGCTACGAAGAAGGGCCCCGCATCCACGTTGATGCGGGGCCCTTCTTGCGAAGCGTTCCGGGTCAGGAGGGCAACAGGCCCTTGTTCGCCTCGTAGAAGTTCACGATCGCGGGGTCGAGGGTGACTCCGCTGGACTTGGCGGCGTTGAAGAAATCGAGCGCTTCCTTGGGCACCTGGACGCCCTGGCTCTGCACGACCTCGAGGGCGCGGTCGACGGCCGAGAAGATCTGCTGCGTGTCCGCCGGCGCGGCCTGGGCGGGCTGCGGCGCGGGGTTCCAGCGCGGGGTCTCGGCGGTGGCGGGCGCGGAGCGCGGGGTGGGCGCGCTGCTCAGGCCCAGCTTCGAGGAGCAGGAGGGCCAAGCGCCCCAACCCTGCGAGGCGAGCACCTTCTCGGCGACCGCGATCTGCTGTTCGCGGGTGGCCTGGTTGGCGCTGGCGGCGTATTCCTGGCCGCCGTGGGCGCGCCAGGTGCTGGGCGAGAACTGCAGCCCGCCCTGGAAACCGTTGCCCGTGTTGATGCCCCAGTTGCCGCCGGCCTCGCACTGAGCGAGTCGATCCCAGTCGGAGTCGGGTGCCGCGCTGGCGTTGCCTGCGAAGGCCACACCGGCGGTGCCGATGATGGCCCCGGTGACGGCAACCTTGGCTACCGTGCGTCCGGTCGAGCTTGGCTTGCGATGGCGTCCACTCATATCGGGTTCGTCTTCCTCTCGACGCACCTGCGACGTCTTCGGTTCTGGTTCGGACTGAGAGGTCGTCCGTTCCGCCCTCGCCCCTACGTTTCCGTCGGGGGTCCGGTACCCGCGGGGCGAGGCTCGGTGCGGCGGGCCGGTGGTCGCCGGGTGTGCCCCGGCTGGATAAGACGGTACGACGAACCGCGGGAAAAATCACTATTTGGTAACCGGCGTGTACCAATGGGTCTCGGCGCGGTATCGGTGCGAAAAATGGGGCTTCGCGCAGCTAGAGACGCTGCGGTCGGGTCCTCCGCCGGCCGTCATCACTCCGTGACCTACTCGTAATGTGACGAGGATCACACACTGGCGTGGGTAACGATCGCGCGGGGTAACCGGTTCGTGGTCGGATCGGCGGTCGGCTCTCCGGGTCAGCGCGACCGCCGGCCGGAGCGCAGGGCGAACACGAGCGCGAGCACGAAGCCGAGCGGTGCGAGCATCGCCCCGAAGTAGAGCCACAGTCCCGGCTCCGCGTCGGTCAGCAAAGGGATCGTGAAGATGGCGATGATTGCCAGCAATCCCAGCGCGAACACCGAGAGCGCGAGCCGCAGCAACCAGTCGCCGCGCCGCCGCTCAGCGTCGCCGGGCGGGGTGGGAGTGGAAGGGTTCGTCACGGATCGACGGTAAAACTGATGTGCTTGCGTTATTCGCACCGGGGTAGACTCGATGGCAATCGCGTCCTGCAATCCTGCTGGGCGCGTTCTTTTCGCACAGGAAAAGAGCCGGTCGCGCGACCGGCTCGGCAGACGGATGTGCTCGGGCCGTAGGGGTCCGAGTTTTCGATGATGAACGGGTGAGCGCAGTGCCGACCGGCAGGGTGAAGTGGTACGACGTCGAAAAGGGCTTCGGCTTCCTTTCCCAGGACGAGGGTGAGGACGTCTACGTCCGCTCGTCCGCGCTGCCCCAGGGCGTCGAGGGCCTCAAGCCCGGCCAGCGCGTGGAATTCGGTATGGCCGCAGGCCGTCGCGGGCCACAGGCGCTGAGCCTCAAGCTGCTCGAGGCGCCGCCGTCGGTGCGGCAGGGCCAGGAACGCAACGCGCGCAAGGAACCTGCCGCGCGTAGGCACACGCCCGACGAACTGCACGGCATGGTCGAGGACATGATCACCTTGCTCGAGGCGAAGGTGCAGCCGGATCTGCGTAAGGGCAAGTATCCGGATCGCAAGACGGCGCAACGCATCTCGGAGGTCGTCCGCGCGGTGGCTCGCGAACTGGACCGCTGATTCCGCTCGGTGCCGCTTCCTTCGAGGCGGCCGTCGAGCTGCCGGTGGAACCGGTTCGAGGTCTGTTCGCCTCGACTGAGCTGAGCGTGGCCCCGTGCCTGCGCCGCGTGTCACCACGCGCGCCGGCACCCGCGGGGTCCACGAAAAGCGGTGCGCTCGGACTTGTCAAGCCGTGCTGATCGACCAGGTGGCGTGCGGCACGTAGAACTCACGGCCCGTTTCGTCGCGGGCCAGGATCGGCAGCTGGAACTCGACGCCGATGAGGCGCAGGTCCGGTTCCGGTTTCGAATCGATGGTGAGGGCGAAAGCCCGGTCCGGGTAGTCGTTGCGGCTGATCACCTGGTCGACTTTTTCGCCGTTCGGCAAAAGGTAGACCAGTTGTGCGAGCCACGGCGCGTCGGCGACCTTCTTCGGAAGCGACAGCTGCAGTGGGTAACCGGCGGGGACTTCCAGTTCGACGGTGCGGCCACGGTGGCAGTCCGGTGTGTCCTGGCCGCAGTTCAGCGTCGCGAATACCGTGCCGGGGACGTTGTCTTCGGGCAGGATGCTGCAATCCTGCATGGTCACCGAGCAGTAGCTGAACGGTCGCACGGTGACCGTCTTCCCGTGCGCGTACGCGGTGAGCGTGACGTCGGGCTTCTCGGCGTCGCGGACCAGCACCGCGAGCGCGCCAGCGAAGGCGGCGGTGAGCACGAGCAGTGCGGCCGCGACCAGCGCGGCGATCGTGCGTGCGTTGAGCTTGCTCACCAGATCGGGTCTCCTTGCCCTCGTCGAAAGCGTGTGGTGTCGCCGCCGCGCGGCGCCGGATCCTCTGCCCGTGGCGCGTTCGCCGGATATCCGTGCGGCCGCGTCGTCGGCACTTCTTGTTCCGCGTGCTGGGGACGGTTGCCGCCGAGGCCCGGCAGCAGCGAATGACCTCGGAAGCTGAGGAAAGTCTGCACCAAGCCGAGCACGAGGATCACGGTGACCACCGCGAAGCCCTTCCAATAGTCGGTCGGCAGCAGCACACCGGCCGCCCCGCCGACGACCCAGCTCAGCTGGAGCACGGTCTCCGACCGCCCGAAGCCGGAGGCGATCGACTCCGGCGGCAGGTCGTCCTGGATCGAGGCGTCCAGCGACACCTTGGCCAGCGCGCTCGTCCCCGCCGCGACCAGGGCGGCGGCTGCCGCGCCGAGCAGGTTGTCCGCGAACGTCGCGAACAGTGACACCAGCGCGCACGCCGCCGTGCAGCCGAGCACGATCAGCGATGGCCTGCCCAGCTTCAGCCGGGCGCCCGTCGCGTTGCCCGCGAAATTGCCGACGGCCGCGGCCGCGCCGACCGCGCCGAGCATGAGGGCCTGCTGCACCGGCCGGTGCTCGGTCGCCTTGGCGACGAACGCGACGTAGAAGGTGAGGAACCCGGTCAGCACCCGGATGGCGCTGTTGCCCCACAGGCCGGTCACCACGGCGCGGCCGAGCGGTTGCCTGCGTTTGCGCGGCGGGACCGACGACTCCGCGCCGGAGGAGAGCACCTCGGTGCGCGCGTCGGCGCCGTGATAGCTCAGCGTCGCGGGGACCTCGCCCTCGGTCACCTCCACCCAGGAAGGGATGCGCAGGCTCAGATACGCCCCCGCGCAGGCGATCAGCGCCGCGAAGACCAGCGCGCCGTTGGAGTCCGCGATCGCCGCGGCCAGCCCGGCCAGCGCTCCGGCGCCCATGGTGCCGCCGACCAGCCCGAACACCGTGAGGCGGGAGTTGGTGCGGACCAGATCGATGTCCGGCGGCAGCACCCGTGGCGTGACCGCGCTCTTCAGCACGGAGAACGATTTGCTGCCGATCATCATGCACAGCGCGAGCGGATACAGCGCCCAGGTGTCGAATTGGAAGATCAGCACCACCGCGACCACCGCGCGCACCGCGAACGACGTCGCAAGCGCCAAGCGGCGACCGCGCTGCAGCCGATCGAGCAGCGGCCCGATCAGCGGGGCGATCACCGCGAACGGCGCGATCGTGATCAGCAGGTACAGCGCCACTTTCGTCTTGCTCTCCGCGGTCGCGCTGGCGAAGAACAAGGTGTTGGCCAGCGCCACCGCGATGGCGGCGTCCAGGGCGAAGTTCGCCATGGTGGCGTAGGTGAGCGCCGTGAGGCCGGACTTGTCCGCGCCGTCGGCCTTGGCCGCGCGCTGGAAGGTCGCGATGCCCTTTTCGGTGAGTTCCCTGCCGCGCATCGCGGCCACGCGGGTGACCGTGAGTTTGCGCGGCATCCGCCGTTCGCCGGGGGGCTCGGAATTCGCCGGCTGCTCGGCGTCGGGGCCGACGGGGAACGGCTTGGTCGGCGGGGGTTGCGCGGGCGGTGGCGCGTCGCGTCGCGGGCTCGGCGGCGGTCCCGGCTGGTCGTAACGCTCGGCGGCGCGTCCGGCTCCCGGGCCGAGCGGTGGCAGCGGCCTGCGGCGCCGCGGCGCGTTGGGTGGCGGGTACCGATCGAAACCGGGATGCCGATCGAACGGCGGGACCTCCTCGCCTTCCCACCGATCACGGCCGGGACCGGAAGGTTCGCGGGGAGTAGTCACGACTCCAATTCTGGCGCACTCCCGGGCCGGGCGTTCACGCGCGCTCCGTGGCGGGGGCGGAAAGTGATCGTTGTCGCGACCGCGATCGTGCTCAGGCTGGGGTGAAGCGGACCTCGAACATGGTGGGCCAGTTCTTGCCCGTGATCAGGAACCGGTCGGTGCCGGGCAGTTGCGCGATGCCGTTGAGCGCGTCGGCTCCGGCCCGCGCGGTCGCGGGGAGCAGACCGGCGGCGTCGGCGGTCGCGAGCACCGCGCCGGAGTCCGGGTCGATGCGCAGGATGGTGTCGGTCGGCCAGTCGTTGGCGTAGACCGACCCGTCCGCTGCGCACTCGAGTTCGTTGAGACGCGCGCCGTTGTGGCTGGTCAGTTCGATCGAGCCGGTGGGGGCGAAGGTGACCGGATCGCGGAAGGTGAGGCGGTCGGTGCCGTCGCTCATGACCAGTCGTCCGTTCCTGGCGCACAGACCCCAGCCTTCGCCGTCATAGCTCACCCGGCCGCGTTCGGCCAGCGTCGCCGGGTCACGGGCGATGGCAACGCCGTCGTGCCAGGTCAGCTGCCAGAGTGTGGCGCCTGCGAGGGTGATGCCCTCGCCGAAGTACGGGGCGGGCAGTTCGGTTCTGGCCAATTCCTCCCCGGTCGTCAGCCGGGACGCGCGCACGCCGGACGCACCGGCCAGACCGGTGCTCTCGAACAGAACATCGCCGTCGATTTCCAGACCCTGGGTGAACGCCTTCGTATCGTGCGGACGGGTGCCGAGTACCTCGATGTTCATCTCGGGCGCCGGGTCCGCCGCGCCGCCGCATCCGCCCAGGATGAGCAGACCGACCAGCACACTGATGGCCAACGCACGCCGATTGCGCTCCATACGGCAAAATGTAGGCCGTGAGCGCAGTTTCTGTTTCGGAGTCCGGCGTGCGGCCGATTCTGGCTGATGCCGTCGACCTGGCCCGCCGTGCGCTCCTGGAGTTGGAACCGTCGGCCGTCGGCGCGCACCTCGGCGTGATCGCCGAGGACGAGAGCGCGGCGACCCATCGTTTCGAGGCCACGCTGCCCGGTTACCGCGGGTGGCAGTGGGCGGTCGTGGTGGCCGCACCGCCCGGTGCCGACCGCGCGACGGTCAGCGAGTCCGCCTTGCTGCCGGGGCCGGATGCTCTGGTCGCGCCCGAGTTCGTGCCCTGGGAGCAGCGGGTCCGCCCCGGGGACCTCGCGCCGGGCGATCTGCTCGCCCCGCCCGCCGACGATCCTCGCCTGGTGCCCGGCTACGTCGCGACCGGCGACCCGGTGGTGGACGAAGTGGCCTACGAGGTCGGCCTCGGCCGCACCAAGGTGATGAGCAGGGAAGGCCGCGAGGAGGCCGCCGAGCGCTGGTACAGCCAGTACGGGCCCGATTCGGAGATGGCCAAGGCCGCGCCCGCCACCTGTGGAAGCTGCGGCTTCTATCTGCCGCTCGCCGGGTCGCTGCGCGCCGCGTTCGGCGTCTGCGGCAACGCCATGGGCGCCGACGGTCACGTCGTCCACGTCGCCTACGGCTGTGGCGCGCACTCGGACACCGAGGTCCCCACCGGCAACGGGTCGCCGCTGTACGAGGCGTACGACGACTCGGCCATCGAGGTGATCACACTCCACAGGGACGAGCCGCGCGACGGTAAGCGCGAACAGGTCGAGGCAGCTCCGTCCGAGGACGTGGATCGGCATGGCTCGGCCGAGCACGCGGAGGACGTGGCCCAGACCGGTGAACTCCGCCCGGACGCGGACGCCACTGCGCGGGCCCGCGAGGCGGTGGTCGCCGAGGACATCGCGACAGACCAGAATTCCGGGCCAGCCGAGAAGCCTCCGGTCGGGGAGAACTCTGCGGTCGCTGAGAAAGCGGTCGCTGCGTCCGGCGAGAACGCGGTGGCTGAACACGCGGCCGTTGCCCCGGACTCGGTCTTCGCTCAGGGTGGTGCCGCTATCGCCGACACCGTCCCGAACACGGCGGCAGAGCCTGATCCAGGGGGCACTGCGACGGAGTCGGAAGCGCATGTGAGTTCCTCGCCCGCCGAGCCCGCAGCCGCGTCGAGCGTGACCGGTACGACCGTGGGCCAGGCAGAGGGCACGGCTGCTTCGGTGAGCGATGAGAGTGCCGGTCCCGCGACGTCCGAACCGACGGAAGCGGACGCGGCGGGATCGACCTCATCCGCGGCGCTGAGCAGCGGTGCACCGACGCACGTCGGCGAGTCGAATGCCGTCGGCACGAGCGCGCCGGAATCGGATACCGCATCGAGAGAGTCGGTCGCAGCGGCCGGCTCGGACGCCGTGCCGGCCGGCGCGGTCGAGTCGGCGCCGGCTGAAGCCGTCGCGGCGGAGTCGGCCCCGGCGTCCGACGCCGTGGCGGAGGCGCACGAGTCCGCTTCGTCGTCCCTCACTCCGGGACCGGAACCCACCGCTACGTCGGCCGGTACCGAAGACGTCGATGCGCCATCCGGGGCGGGTGTCGCCGAGGACGAGGCACGGCCGGAGTTCCAGTCATCGCCGCGGAGCTGAGCGGGACAGCCGACCCGTTCGGCACGTCGGCGTTGCGCGCGGCGGTGCTCGCCGCATGGCGTGACTCGCCGACCCGGTTGCGGGAGGACGCCGCCACCGAGAACGACTTGGTGCGCGCGGGTTACCGCGACCGATTGCTGACCGAGTTGGCGCAGAATGCCGCCGATGCCGCGCGCAAGGCGGGCGTGGCAGGCGCCGTCGCGGTCTGGCTCGACGGTCGCGACCTGCACATCGGCAATACGGGTGCGCCGCTGGACGTCTCGGGTGTGCAGGCGCTCACCGCCTTGCGCGCGTCGGGGAAATCCGACGGCGGGACCGTCGGCCGATTCGGCGTCGGTTTCACGGCGGTGCTCGCGGTGAGCGACGACATCGAGCTGCGGTCGGCCTCCGGATCGCTGCGGTTTTCCCGTACCGAAACCCGGGAGGCTCTGCGCGACAACGTGATTCCTTTACCCGCCGCTGACGCGGGTGAATTCGCCCCTCCGGTGCTGCGGTTGGCCTGGCCGATCGAGGCCCGCCCGGCGGACGGTCTCGACACCGAGGTGGTGCTGCGGCTGCGCGCCGACGTTGACGCCGAAGCGCTGCTGGCCGCGATGCACGCCGAAGCCGTCGATCTGCTGCTGGAGTTGCCAGCCTTGCGGCGCATCCGGATCGGCACGGCCGAATTCGTCAGCAGTGCCGAGGACATGGGCGACGGCCTGCACGAGGTCTACGTCGACGGCCCAGGCAGCGAACAGCGCACCTGGTGGCAGTACCGCACGCGGCGCGCCCGCTGGCTGCTGCCGGTGCGCGACGGCAGGCCGGTGGCCGCCGCCCCCGACGTGCTGCGGGCGCCGACCAGGTCGGACGAGGAACTGTCACTGCCCGCCTTGCTCATCGCCGATATCCCGATGCAGCCGGATCGGCGCAGGTTGCTGCCCGGCGCGCGGCTCGGCGAACTGGCCGACGGCTACGCGGATTTCGCTCGTGCTCTTCCGCCACGCGACCGGCTCGTGCTGGTGCCGACGCCCGGGTTCGCCCGCAGCGAGGCCGATGGCCTGCTGCGTGAAGCGTTGCTACGCGAATTGCGGACCCGTCCTTGGCTGCCCGTGGTCGCCCCGCACCGGCGCGTTCACTCGGAAGCCGCAATCGAGCGGCTCCCCGCCGATATCGAAGCGCTGGGCCTGCGGGGCTCGGCCTCGGGGACCGAGGCTCTCGATGTGCTGAGCGCATGGTCCGGCACCGAATCAGCCGACGTCACATCGCCTCCCGACGAACCGGATGCGTTCGCTGTCGCCGCGGCACCGTCGACCGCCGGACCGACGCACCACCAGAACATCGCCGTCCCCACCCGCGCCTACATCTTCGCCGGTCTGACCGCCGAACTGGCCGACCTGCTCGACGAAGTGGTCGGTCCTCTCGTGCTCCCGGACCTGTCCGGGCGCGCGCACGCCGAAGCCATGGGCGTCCTGGATGTGCACCGGCTCGGGCTGGCGCGGCTGGCGGAGTTGTCCGTGGGCTTGGAGCGGCCGCCGAGTTGGTGGCGGTCCTTCTACGCCGCCCTCGAACCGTTCGTGGCGGATCCGCTCGCGGCGGAGGAGTTGGGCGCGCTGGCGGTACCGCTGGCCGACGGCAGGCTCGTCACCGGGCCGCGCACCGTGGTGCTGGACGATCAGCTCGAGGTCGCGATCCCGCTGCACTGGGCGCGGCTGGCGCATCCTGAGGCCGCGCATCCGTTGCTGGCTCGGCTCGGCGCGCGGTCGGCTACCGCCGAGGATCTTCTGACCGATCCCGGCTTGCGCGCCGATCTGGAGGACCACCCGGGCGACCCCGACACCGCGGATGCGATCTTGCGTCTCGCCGCGCATGCCGATCGGGAGGCCCTTCCTTCCTGGCTCGGTTTGCTCGAATTACCCGACGCGCAAGGGGAGTCGCGACCCGCCGACGAACTGCTGTTGCCCGGAGCGCCGCTGCGTGAGCTGCTCGTTCCCGACGCGCCGTTCGGCACGGCAGCCGCCGAACTCGTCGAGCGCTACGGCACGGAGGCGTTGCGCGCCGTCGGCGTCGGCTGGGATTTCGGTGTGCTCGTCGAAGCCGATCCGACCGGCCCCGACCACGACCTGGACGACGAGGAACACTGGTGGTCGACGCTCCAGGAGGACCCACCCGAGCTGGTGGCCGTCCGTGACCTCGATCTGATCGATGACGCCGCCTGGCCGGAAGCGTTGCGGCAGTTGGCCGCATCGCCGCGCACCCGTCGCCTGCTCGCCGACGCCGACGGCTACACCGCGTGGTGGCTGCGCCGGTACGCGCGGGTCGACGGCACTGCGCTGGGGTTGCTGCGCCATCCCGCCGACACCGATTTCGACGGACTGCTCCCGACGTTCACCATCGCCGGTGTCGACCCGGACGCTTGTCGCGCGGTTCTCGCCGACCCAGGGACGATCACCGACGAGTTGGCCGCCGCTTTGCTGGAGGCGCTGGCCGACCCCGTGCGAACACCATCGCCGGACGTGGCTTCGCGCACCCATGCCCGCTTGGCCGCCGCTGTCGCCGCCGGCCTGCTCGATCTCGCCGACCTGCAACCGCCCGATCGCGTGCGCGCGCTCACCGGCGCCGTGGTCGATCCGGAGGACGCGTTCGTCCTCGATCTACCGTGGTTCGGCCTCGCCGTGCCGCCGGATCGCTTGGTGGCAGGCGACACCGAAACGGCATCGTCCCTGGCGGCTCTGCTCGATCTGCCGCTGGTGTCGGAGGTCGTCACCGCCGAGGTGACCAGCACCGGCCGTCGCACGACCTGGGCGGCGGAGCCGCTGGGCGTCGTGCTGCGGCAGCTGTTCACGCTGCCTCCGCGAACGGGTGAGCTGGTGGTGCACCAGAACCTGACGGTGCGGCTGAGCGGTGCGATCGAGACCACGGTCGCGGTGCCCTGGTGGCAGACCGGCTCCGAGGTGCACGTCCGAGCGCCGCGGCGGGACTGAGCCGCGGGTTACTGCGCCGCGTACCCGGTCAGCATCTCGCTCAGCAGATCCAACTGCCCGCGCACGCTCTCGCTGTCGTTGTCCACCAGCCAGCGCAGCACCACACCGTCGATGACGTTCAGGGTGAACCGGCTCAGCGTCTGCACCGGGACCGACCAGGTGTTGCCGGTGGCGTCGCGCGCGTGCTCCAGGATGTCGGCGACCGTGGAGTCGTTGAAGTTGTACTGCTCGCGGGCGATCGCGAGTTTCGCCGGGGTTTGTTCGCCCTCGCGCAACGCGTAAGTGGTCGTTTCGTAAGTGAGCAGCTGTCGTTCCGGAGTGGCTTCGATGTTCAGCCACATCAGTTCCAGACCCGACCGGATCAATTTTTGAAGGGCTTCTTTTCCACTTCCGACGTCCTGCCATACCGTTTCGTTCGCATCGACGGAATCGCGTAATTCCATCGACAACGCTTTGACCAGCTCGGTCATCAGCGCGTCCTTGTTTTCGAAACAGTAATGCACCACACCGAGCGAGACGCCGGCCGCCTGAGCGACATCGCGCGTGGTCACGCCCGCAACACCCTTTTTCTCGGCAAGGCCGATCGCGGCCTCGATAAGGTGGGCCCGTCGTTCTTCGACGCTCAATCGGGAGGACACCCAAGGGAGTTAAGCGCCCACGGCCCCCGCAGTCAATTCATGGGCGGGAAAAATCTGGACTGGACGACTGACCAGTTGTGTGGTTCGCTGCATCCGGACAGAAGGGAGACGGGTATGCCGGTGTCACGCCGAACTGTTCTGACCCGCGCCGCGATCGGGTCCGCCGCGCTCGCGGCCGTGACGGGCACGAGCGACGCACTCGGCGTTCCGGCGGCCGCCGCACCGGATGCCGGCGGTTACGAGATCGGCGTCGGACTCTCCGACATCACCGGCCCGGCCGCCGAATGCGGGATGATGGGCTACTCCCAGCTCGAGCAGCAGACCGCGGGCATCCATCTGCGTCCGCGGGCGCGGGCGTTCATCATCGGCAGCGCCGGGCGGCGGATCGTCTTCGTGGTCGCCGAGAACGGGATGATCTTCCAGTCCGTGCACCGCGGCGTGCTGACCGAACTGGCCCGCCGTTTCGGCGATCGGTACACCGAGCAGAACGTGCTGTTGACCTCGACCCATTCGCACGCGACCTGCGGCGGCTCCAGCAACGACTACGCCTACAACCTGTCCATCCTCGGTTTCCAGCAGCAGGTGTACGACGCCGAGGTGAACGGGATCGTCGAGGCGATCGCCGCCGCGCACGCCGATCTCGGGCCGGGTTCGCTGGCCGTCGGCCGCGCCGAGTTGCGCAACGCGAGCGTGAACCGGTCGCGCGTGGCGTGGGAACTGAATCCACCTGCGGACAAACAACATTTCCCGGACGCCATCGACCCGGCGGTGACCACGCTCGTCCTGCGCAAGGGCGACCGGGTGGCCGGGACCATCACCTGGTTCGCCACCCACAACACCTCCATGACCAACGCGAACCGGTTGATCAGCTCGGACAACAAGGGCTACGCGTCGTTCCGCTGCGAGCACATCGAGCACGGCGTGCGCTACCTGGACGGCAAGCCCGCGTTCGTCGCGGCCTTCGCGCAGACCAACGCCGGTGACATGTCCCCGAACCTGAACCTGCGCCAAGGCTCGGGTCCCACCGAGGACGAGTTCGAGAACACCCGCATCCTCGGCGAACGGCAATACGCGGCGTCCGAGGAGGCGGCGGCTCGGGCCCGTTCGATCTCCGGCCCGGTCGACGGGATGCTGTGCTACATAGATCTCGCCGATATCGCCGTGGACGGCCGTTTCACGCCGGACGGGCTACCGCGGCGCACCGCACCGGCCGCGGCGGGTGTGTCGCTGATCGCGGGCAGCGTCGAGGATGGTCCCGGCCTGCCAGGCGGTCCGATTCCGGAGGGCGTGCGCAACCCGTTCCTGGACGCGCTCGGCGATCCCGCCCAGCCCGCTCCGGGCTGGCTGGCGGACGCGCAGGCGCCGAAAGCGATCGCGGTGCCCCTCGGCTTGCTGCCTCCGGTGCCCTGGGTGCCGAATGTGCTGCCGATTCAGCTCGTTCGCATCGGCGAACTCTATCTGGCGGCGGCGGGTGGCGAGTTCACCATCACGTCGGGCCTGCGCATTCGCCGGGCCGTGGCCGCGGCGCTGGACGTTCCGCTGGAGCAGGTGCTGATGCAGGGATACGCGAACGCCTACCACGAATACGTCACCACGCCAGAGGAATACGATTCCCAGCAATACGAGGGTGCTTCGACGCTGTTCGGCCGCTACACCCTGTGCGCCTATCAGCAGGAGTTCACCCGTCTGGCCACGGCATTCGCCGCCCGCAGGCCGGTGCCGCGCGGCCCCGCCCCGCGCGATGTGTCCCAGCTGCAGCCGAACTTCCAGCCGGGCGCGGGGCCGGACGCGGCCGTGCCGGGCCGCGACTTCGGTGACGTGCTGGTGCAACCGCACCCGTCCTACGGCCCCGGAGATCAAGTGCTGGCGGAATTCGTCTCGGCGCATCCGAAACACGACAACCGGCGCAACGGGACCTTCTTGGAAGTGCAGCGCAGGAACGCGTCGGGCGAGTGGGTGCGGGTGGCCAACGAGGGGGAGTGGGCGGTGAAATACCACTGGAGCAAACGCGGGCTCGCGGAGTCGGTGGCTCGGTTCACCTGGGACATCCCTTCGGACGCCGAGCCGGGACGCTATCGCTTCCAGCACTATGCGACCCGTCTGGATCCCGGCGGCGGGCTCTACCCGCTCACCGGCACCACCGACGAATTCGAGTTGGTCCGGGCGTAATCCGCCCTACAAGCCCGTCTGCGCGCCCTTGTCCCCGCGCCGGGCGCCGCGGCGCTGGACCAGGTAGATGACCAACCCGATCAGTCCGACCACCAACCCCATCAGGCAGACCGGACGCGCCGACGCCCACCGGTCGCCGCCGGCCCACACCACCACGGTGGCGATCAGCCACAGTGCGCTGCCGACCGCGAGCACGGGGCGCGGGTCGGTCAGGCGCGGCGGAAGCTGCGGGACTTTCGGTGTCACGGGTTCAGCCTAATCGGGCTTGCCGGGCGGAGTCCGCCGACCGCGCGGAGCCGAGGTGGTCGGACCATGGCGGGAAGCCGCGACCGGCCGCCATCGGTCCCGTATCGTTTGGCACTGTGACAACGCCATCGGATGTCAGAGCCCTTGCTGGTGAGCTCTCGCTGGCGGTCGTTCGACTGACGCGACACCTGCGCGGCCGTCGGGCCGACTCGCAGATCTCGCTGACCCAACTCTCCGCGCTCGCCACGCTCGCGCGCGAGGGCGCGATGACCCCCGGTGCGCTCGCGGCGAAGGAACGCGTGCAGCCCCCCTCGATGACCCGTGTCATCGCCTCGCTCACCGACCTCGATCTGGTCGAGCGCAATCCGCATCCGACCGATGGCCGTCAGATCATCGTCTCGCTGTCCCCCGCGGGCCGCGCGCTCATCGCCGACGAAGCCAGCGCCCGCGAGGCGTGGATGACCGAGCAGCTGTCGACGCTCACCGAGGAGCAGCTCGTCGTGCTGACCCGTGCCGTGGCGATCATGAAGCAGATCGTGGCGGAATCCGAGTAGCCACCGCAGCAACAGGATTCGCCGCGCGCGGCGTGGATCAGCGCTTGGTCCGGATGATCCCGGCGCCCCACCACAGCAGCCCACCCGCGACGGTCAGCCACAGCACGAAGACCGGATAGACCAGAACTCCGTAATCGTCGGCCCATCGAGGCAGGTGCGGGAGCTGGGTGGCCGCGCCGATGAGCAGCAGCACCCCCACGATCACCGCGATCGGCGCGAGTGGCGCGGTGTCCGAGTCGGCCCTGCGGGCGGTTCGGTCGGTCATGGTGGAGCCCTCCTGCGCGGTCGGCTCGGCGCCCGCTCGGGACGCTGTGGGCACTGGAAATAAATCAGTTACCTTCTAGCTAACCATCGCACGGGGGTGTGACTTCGTTAACAGTCTGTGATTCAGATCACAGTACTGTCGCGATGCGGCGTGGCTCGCCGTCCCCGCCGCCCAGGGCGTAAACCCCGGTTGAGCTGCCGCTATTGCGCGCCGAACGGCCGGTCGCTGTCCACGATCTCCCGTCCCAGTGGGAACAGCGAAATCGGTATGAATTTCAGGTTGGCCCACCCGAACGGGATGCCGATGATCGAGACGAACAGCGGAATGCTGGTGAGCAGGTGCCCGAGCGCCAGCCACCAGCCCGCGACGACGAACCAGATGATGTTGCCGATCAGCGAACCCGCGCCCGCGCCCGGCTTCTCCACGGTGGTCCGGCCGAACGGCCACAGCACGTAGGCGGCGATCCGGAACGACGCGATGCCGAAGGGGATCGTGATGATCAGGATGAAGCAGATGATTCCCGCCGCGATGTAGCCGAGCGCCAGCCAGAATCCGGCGAGGACGAGCCACAGGATGTTGAGAACCAACTGGATCGGCTTCATGAGACCAGCATGCCAGGCGGCGCGGCGCGGTGCGCGCCCTCAGAAGAACCAGCCCAGCATCGCGTCCCGCTCCGCGCGGAAGGCGTCGTCGAAGGCACGCAGCCGTGCGGCGTCCTTCGCGCGCAACCGGTTCGCCGCCGCGAAGACCCGGGCGGGATACGCACCGAGATACATGCTCGCGAGCACATCGATGCCGAGTTCGATATCGGGCGCACGGTCGGTCGGCTCGCATTCGGCCTGTCCGTTCCGCACGCGCAGTGCGAACGTGCCGCCCGCGTTCCGGAACGGATCGGTCACCGCGAGCGTCACATCCAGGTCGCCGGCGTAAGCGCGCGCCGTCAACGCGGCGGGGACGTCCATCAGGCGCAGCCACAGTCCGTCATAGCGTGCGGTGGTGCGCACCAGCCGGGGATCGGTCAGCAGATAGGGCAGCGGGTCGTGGTCGGTGAGCACGGCATCCACCCGTCGGACCAGATCGAGCCCCAGCAGGGCCCGCCACAGGGCCGCGTGCGCTTCGGTCGTGACCGTCCGCAGTTCGACGACTTCCACCGTCCGCGCCCTGCCGTCCGCGTGGTACCGATACAGCGCGTAGCCGTCGGCGTGCAGGAGCCCGAACAGGGTGGTTCCGCCCTCGCGATAACGCTGTGGATCGTCGAACACGATGTCCCAGGCCGCCGCCGGACGTACCTGTGCGCCCGGCACCAGCCTGCGCCAGCGGTCGTAGATCGCTTCCGCCGCCGCGCGCAGCTCGCTCGGCGAGCGCAGCGCCACACCGCCTGGATCGGGCGTCGACGGGAGGAATCCGGCGAAGCGCCGGTCGATGCCGACCGCGTTCTCCCGTGTGGCGGTGCCGTAGCCGAACCGGCCGTAGATGCCGCCCTCGCTCGCGGTGAACATGGTCAACGGCAGGCCGGCGGCCTCGACGCGCCGGTGTTGTTCGGCGTACATGGCGCGCAGGATGCCGCGTCGCCGGTGCGTGGGCGCGACGCCGACGCCCGCGATGCCGCACACCCGCACCGTTCGCTCGCCGGGCACGGTCACCGTCATGGTGGTGGACTGGGCGTGCCCGACGACCTCTCCGCCGTCGACCGCCACGATCGCGCTCTCCGGCGGGAACAGCAGCGGATATCGTTCGGCTTCGGCCGGGTCGGAGCGGGTGCCGAACGAGGTCTCCAACAGGGTCGTGATCGCGGGCGCGTCGTGCGCGGTGGCCGACCGAATGGTGATTCCCGGCGGGGTCATGCCTCGACCATCCCACCTTCGCGTACCTGCCCGCACCGCATTTTCGCGGTCCGCGACCGCAGGGCGAACACCGATTCGGACCCGGCCGCGGCCGCCCGGCAGGATGGAGCGGTGGCCGAAGTGATCGACATCGATGACCCCGCCGACCCACGGGTCGACGATTTCCGCGATCTCAAGTCGGCCGATCGCAGGCCAGATCTGCCCGGCCGCAAAGGCCTGGTGATCGCCGAGGGCGTCGTGGTGGTCCAGCGCATGCTCGATTCGCGTTTCCAGCCGACCGCGCTGCTCGGCGTGGAGCGCAGGCGCGCCGAACTCGCCGACGACCTGGTGACCGTCGACGTGCCGTACTACCGCGCCACGGCCGAGGTGATGGCCGAGGTGGTCGGGTTCCACCTCAACCGCGGCGTGCTGGCCGTCGCCCGTCGCCCCGCCGAACTCGGCATGAACGAGGTGCTCGAGAAGGCGCGCACCGTCGCGGTGCTGGAAGGCGTCAACGACCACGAGAATCTCGGCGCCATGTTCCGCAACGCCGCCGGGCTTGGAGCCGACGCGATCCTGTTCGGTGACCGCTGCGCCGATCCGCTCTACCGCCGCGCCGTCCGGGTGTCGATGGGACATGTGCTCCGGGTGCCGTTCGCGTCCGTGCCGGATTGGCCGGGTGGCCTGGATATACTGCGGCGCAAGGGATTCCAGATCATCGCCCTCACGCCCGATCCGGCGGCGGCGAATCTGGCCGCTGCGATGACGGGGGAGCGGGTGGCGTTGTTGCTCGGAGCCGAGGGGCCGGGACTGACCGAGGAGGCCATGCGGGCCACCGACGTCCGCGCGCGCATCCCCATGACGCCAGGCACCGATTCGCTCAATGTCGCGACCGCGGCCGCGATGGCGTTCTACGAGCGGGTGAGGACGGCGTGACCGAACCGTACCGGCCCTATCCGTCCTATCAGGACCCGACGCCATGGGGCGCTGGCCTCACCGTGGCGTTCATGGTGGCGCTGCTTTCTGCGGTCGCGGTGTATTCCTTCGGGGCCGCGCTGGCCGAAGTGCATCCGTTGCTCGCGGTGGCGGTGAATCTGGTCGCGGCCGGCGGCGCCGCGCCCACCGCTTGGCGCTGGCGATTCACCCCCGTGACGCGGTGGGTGATCGGCGGCGGTGTGGCGGGCGTGCTGCTCGGATGGGTCGTGCTGGTGCTGGAGGGATTGTTCGGCTGAGGCGTACCTCCGCCTTCGCTCCGGCCGTGCGCGTTGTGCGTACCTCCGCCTTCGCTCCGGCCGTGCGCGTTGTGCGTACCTCCGCCTTCGCTCCGGCCGTGCGCGTTGTGCGTACCTCTGGTGTTCGCTCCGGCGGCGCGCGTTGTGCGTACCTCCGGTGTTCGCTCCGGCGGCGCGCGTTGTGCGTACCTCCGGTCTTCGCTCCGGCGTGCGCGGTTTGTCGGCGGACGGTGTCCGGCTGCACTGAGACAGCGCCGCCCGGGGCACGGCGAAGCGGCTAGCCGACGGGGTCGTGTCCGCTCAGCCAGCCGAACAGGCCGCGCTTGCGCGAAGTCGTGTGTGCCCCGCCATCGCCTGAGCCGCGCACCGGCGAGGCGGGCAGCTTGCCCTTCGGGTGCAGCGCGAACTTGCAGATGGGGATGTCCCCTGGCCCGAGCGCGCCGGGCGCGGCGGGACCGCGGTAGTGGAAGCCGAGCCATTCGTTGTTGGCCGCGTCGGCGAAGTCGGGCGGATCGAACGGCAGCGACTGCGGGTCGGGCAGCTCGCCGGCGCGCCAGCGCACCGGATGTTCTCCTGCCCAGTAGGACCGCTCCCACACCAGCGGAAGTCCTTCGTCCTCCAGGATGTGTACCCGCGTCGAGCTGAACGACCTGCGGAACTCGCCGCGCTCCCAGTGCGCGAACGCACCCCAGCCGTGCTCGATGTCGAACGACACCAGATAGGTGTGTTCCGAGGCCAGCGGGCGCACCAGCAATGCCGGGATCTCGGTCGGGCGGATGCGCGCGGCCTGCGCCGAGCACAGCACCGTCACGCCGGGAAAGCAACCGATGCAGACCTCGTCGCTCGCCGGGCCCGCGCAACCCGCCAGCGTGCCTGCCAGGATCGGCTGCACGTCGCGGTCTTCGTGCAGTTGCTTGGCCAGTGCCAGTGCCGCCTGGGGATCGGGGTTACGGCTCGCGCGCAGTACTGCCAGCGGGTCCGGTGCGTCGACGTACCAGAGCGACCAAGCCTTGGATAGCATTCCGGCACCTCCCGATAGTCACACGAATCAACTCCGCGAACTTCGAGCAACGCACGACGGCGTAGACCGCGGCACCGCTGCGGCCACCGTCGGCGCCGACGCTCGTCGACCCACCGAAAATCTACTCGCCTCGCTCCGGCCTCGGTGCGGCTTCGCGCCGTGAACACCGGTTCGTGACCGCTGATTTCACGCGCTCATCGGAGCCGGGCGAACCCGGGAAGCGCGCTACCGTGCCCCCGATCGGCGCGAAGAAGACCCGCGGTGGCGGGGGCGCTCAGTGACCCGAGCTGCGCACCCCGAGCAGCACGTCCTCCCAGGACGGCATCGGGGCCTTGCCGCGCTTGCTGCGCGTCGGCTTCGCCGGAGCCTTGGCCGCGGGCTTCGCGGGCTCCTCGGTCGCGGCGGGCGCAGGCGCGGCGGTGTCGGCGGGGGTGGCCGCAGTCGCGGCGGCCCCGTTGGCGGGCGCCGCGTTACCGGCGGCGGGAGGCGTGGCAGCGGCCGTCGCCGTCGCCGGCGCCGGCGCGTTGCCCGCCGGGATCGCGGCGGCGCTGCCACCGGCCGCGACGGCCCGCTGTTCGTAGTACTCGTCCAACGTCGGCTGGCTCTGACGGCTCGCGGTGCGCGCGGGCGGCGCGGCCGGGGCTGGACGCGGTTCGGCCACCGGCTCCGGCTGCGGCGCGGGCTCGGGTTCCGGCGGCACGATCGTGGCCAGCCCGCGCAGCGCGCGTCCGAAGTCCGGATCGATCAGGTCGGAGGCCGGGTCGTCGAGCGGAGAGACCGAGCCGCCGTGTGCGTCCGGCTGGTAGCGCCAGTGCGCCGCGATCTCCGATCGCCCGTTCTGCCACTGCAACTGGGCGACCCAGTAACCCTTCTCGTCCTTCCACGCGTCCCATTCGGCGCCCTCGATGTTGTGCCCGCGCGCGGTGAACGCGGCGGTGACCACATCGATGAGGGTGTCGACGGCGGGACCGTCGGGGCGGACCGGGTGGGCCTTCTGGGCGAGCTCGGCGGCGCGCGCTCGCTCCAGCAGCACCGGATAGGCGAATCGCTCGACGCGACTGGCCGGCATTCCGGATTCTTCGGTGACCTGTTCGACGGAGGCCCCTGCACGAATACGGGCCTGGATATCGCGGGGACGCATAGTTGCTTCCATTTCGATCTCGATCTGGCCGAATCGGGCAAGGTCTCCGCGCGCGGCGGCTCGCAGTTTGTCGTCGGCGGGCAGCCGGAACTTCTGACCGGACTCGGTGTCGATGCACACGATGTGCGTGGAGTCGGGCGTCACCCCGATCACTCGAAGTTCACGCACCGTTACCTCCTTATCGCGTCGACTCGCGACACCGCCCACTTTCCGAAACAGTAGTGCACATCTGAGATTCATGGGGCAGGACACGCGGCACGGAAATCTCCTCGGAGATGTCCGTGCCCCGCTAATCTGCTCTGTTCGATCCGCTTTGGCTAATTCAGCGGCGTGTCGATCCCGGGCGTGTTGCGCGCTCCGGACCGAGAAATGCGGCGCTCAGCCGAGATTCTGCACGACCCAATCGATGGAGCGGGTCAGCTGGCTGACGTCGTCCGGATCGATCGCGGGGAACATGCCGATACGCAGCTGGTTGCGGCCGAGCTTGCGGTAGGGCTCGGTGTCCACGATGCCGTTGGCGCGCAGGATCTTCGCCACCGCGGCCGCGTCGACCGAGTCGGCGAAATCGATGGTGCCGACCACCTGCGAGCGGTGCGCCGGGTCCGTGACGTACGGGGTGGCGTACTCGCTCGACTCCGCCCAGGAGTACAGCCGCGAGGAGGAGTCCAGCGTGCGCTTGACCGCCCAGTCCAGGCCGCCGTTGTTGTTGAGCCACTCGATCTGGTCGGCGAACAGCAGCAGGGTGCCCAGCGCCGGGGTGTTGTAGGTCTGATCCTTGGTGCTGTTGTCGATCGCGATCGGCAGCGACAGGAAATCGGGCGTCCAGCGGCCCGAAGCCTTGATCTCCTCGACCCGCTCCAGCGCGGCCGGGCTCATCAGCGCCACCCACAGGCCGCCGTCGGAGGCGAAGCACTTCTGCGGAGCGAAGTAGTAGACGTCGGCGTCGGTGATGGTCACCGGCAGGCCGCCCGCGCCGGAGGTGGCGTCGATGGCGATGAGCGCGTGCTCCGAGCCCGCGGGACGCCGCACCGGGATGGACACGCCGGTGGAGGTCTCGTTGTGCGCCCAGCCGATCAGGTCCGCCGACGGGTCCGACACCGGCTCCGGCGCGCTGCCCGGCTCCGCCGAGACCACGATCGGGTCGCCGATGAACGGGTTGCCCTTGGTCACGGCGGCGAACTTCGAGCTGAACTCACCGTTGGTCAGGTGCAGCGAACGCTCCCGGACCAGGCCGAAGGCCGCCGCGTCCCAGAACGCGGTGGTGCCGCCGTTGCCGAGCACCACCTCGTAGCCGTCCGGCAGGCCGAACAGCTCGCGCAGGCCGGAGCGCACGCGCGCCACCACGTCCTTGACCGGTTTCTGCCGATGCGAGGTTCCGAACACCGAGGCGCCGACGTTCACCAGCGACTGCAGCTGCTCCGGGCGCACCTTGGAAGGGCCGCAGCCGAACCGTCCGTCGGCGGGCTTGATGTCGTCGGGAATGGTCGGAAACGCAGAGGTCATGGCCAACAGGGTAGTCGGTGGTGTCGCTGTGGCGACGCCCACACTCCGGCTAACGTAAGCGCCCATGAGCATGCCGTCAGCAAACTCGGGGTGGCGACTGCGCGAGCGGGCGCGGAATTTCCGCCTGCGCGGCGCGACGGTCTCGGACGCGATGCGGCGGGAGTTGCTGATCCGCGGGGAGGCGGGTACCGCCACGATCCTCGGCGTGCGTCCGCGCCGCACCGAACCGGGCCATGTGTTCTGGGTCCGCGTGCAGCTGGCCGGCGAGTTCCCCTACGAGACCCGGGTGCGGCAGCGGGTGCCGGACGCGGACCTGGAATGGATGCGGCCGGGCGACGCGGTGTGCTGCCGGGTGGATCCGCGCCACCGCGATCGCCTGGTGCTGTACGTCCCCGACCTCGAAGACGCGGGCCGGGCGAGCATCGCGAAGATCCTCGCCGACGGCCGCCGCGCCGACGCCACCGTGCTCGCCGCCGCTCCGGTCGCGGCCGACTACTCCGGTCGTGACGATCCGGTGCTGCGGCTGGACCTCGAACTGCGCGCCTGGGACGAACCCAAGCCGTGGCGGGTGCGGCTGGTGCAGCCGGTGCCGCTGCACGCCCTGCGGCTGGTCGACCTGGGCAGGCATCTCGAGGTCGCCTTCTTCGAGGTGGACCGTGGCGATACGGTCGCCGTCGACTGGGTCGCGTCGCTCGAGGAGTGAATCGCCGGCGAATGCGGCCGGGCGGCTACAGGTGCACGAAGGTGAAACCCATGGCGCGAATCTTCGGCAACGCCGCGATCATCCCGGCCGCGGTTCCGGAGCGCGGCCGATGCATATGGGCCAGGGAAATGGCGCCGGACGCGGCGGCATTCATCGCCGACTGCACCTGGGTGGCCGACGCCGTCGCGCCGAAATCGGCGTTGATACTGAAACCGACCGGCGTTTCACCCAATTCGTTGACGATGGACACCGCGACGTCGTCGTAATGCGCGGTGCCTGCGCGGAAGAATCGCGGCGGTTTGCCGGTGATCGTCGTGAGCAACTCGTGGTTGGCCCAGACTTCGTCGGCCGCCTCCCGCGCCGAAGCGGTTCCGGCGATGCCATAGGCTTCGCGGCCGTTCACCGACAGCGGTTTGTGCGCCACACCGTGATTGGCCAGTTCGAAGAGAGGATTCGCCGCCAGCTGCGCGGTGCGCGCGCGGTTGGCTTCGATCCAGCGTTTGTTGAGGAACAACGTCGCCGGAATCCGCTCGCTGATCAGGAAATTCACCAGCGACTCGTCGATGTCGTTGTTGCCGGTTCCGCCGCAGGCGTCGAAAGTGAGCGCCATCTGTTTGCCCGCGGCGCTGAAAGTACTTGTGATGCCAGGCATCTCGACGCCCCACTGCCGCGGCAGGCTGCCGGCGTGCCTGGCGGCGACGGCGACGGGTGTGCCGGCGTCCAGGCCCGTCGAGACCGGCGCGGCCCGCATCCCCGTGGTCGCGCCGGGCGCGATCGACGCGCGCGCCTGCGCCAAAGACGTGTTCTGCGTGGTGCCGCACCCGGTGGCGGCGAATCCTGCGGCCAGAGCGGCGCCGACGCCGAGCATCCGCCGCCTCGATATTCCTTTGTCCAGCATCCCTCTAGTCCTCTAGCTTCCCCTCCCGGATGCTACGCGAGCCGGACCTGACAGCGGGACAACATCTTCCGCCCTCAGGTCCGGCTCGCGGTCGTGACGCCGTGCGCGCTACGTGTGCGCGATCGTGGCCCAGCCCTCGACATCCTCGGGCTTGCGGGGGCCGGGGCCGGTGTAGATGGCCGCGGGGCGGACCAGCTTGCCCAGTTGCTTCTGCTCCAGGATGTGGGCGCACCAGCCCGCGGTGCGGCCGCAGGTGAACATGGCGGGCATCATGTGCGCGGGCACCTCGGCGAAGTCGAGGATCACGGCGGCCCAGAACTCCACGTTGGTCTCGATGGCCCGGTCCGGACGGCGTTCGCGCAGCTCCGCGAGGGCGGCCTGCTCCAGCGCGGCGGCGACCTCGTAGCGCGGCGCGCCGAGGCGCTCGGCGGTCGCCCGCAGCACGCGGGCGCGCGGGTCCTCGGCCCGGTAGACCCGGTGGCCGAAGCCCATCAGCTTCTCCTTGCGGTCCAGGATGCCCTTGACCAGCGCCCGCGCGTCACCGGTTCGCTCGACCTCCTCGATCATCGGCAGCACGCGCGCGGGCGCGCCGCCGTGCAGCGGGCCGGACATGGCGCCGATCGCTCCGGACAGCGCGGCCGCGACGTCGGCGCCGGTCGAGGCGATCACTCTGGCGGTGAAGGTGGAGGCGTTCATGCCGTGCTCGGCGGCGGAGACCCAGTAGGCGTCGATGGCCTCGGTGTGGCGCGGGTCGGGGTCACCCTTCCACCGGGTCATGAAGCGCTCGGTGACCGTGGTGCACTCGTCGATCTTCTTCTGCGGGACTGCGGGCTGGTAGATGCCGCGCGCCGACTGCGCGACGTAGGACAGCGCCATCACCGAGGCGCGGGCCAGGTTCTCCCTGGCGGTCTCGTCGTCGATGTCCAGCAGCGGCTGGTAGCCCCAGATCGGGGCGAGCATGGCCAGCCCGGCCTGCACGTCGACGCGCACGTCACCGGTATGCACCGGGAGCGGGAACGGCTCGGCGGGCGGCAGGCCGCGCCCGAACGATCCGTCGACCAGCAGCGCCCACACGTCACCGAAGGTGACCCGGTTCCCGACCAGGTTCTCGATGTCGACTCCGCGGTAGCGCAGCGCGCCGCCGTCCTTGTCCGGTTCGGCGATGTCGGTGGTGAAAGCCACCACGCCCTCGAGGCCACTGACGAAATCGCTGGGTACGGTGGCCTGCCCACCGGAAACCGCGGGGCTGGTAGTCATGTCGCGACTCTCCTTGCACTTGGGTCGCATGTTCTCGCCGATGGGAATTGTCGGATTTGACGAGCACATGCCGATCATCAAGACCTTAGCTCCCCGCTACCGAAGAGTAACGTCTGGCCCATGCGTGACCTGGACAATTCATCGGATCTCGCCGCCATGCGGGTCGACTACGGCGGCCTGCCGCACGGCGGCAACGACGACGTCGACTTGGACGAGACCTGGCTGGCGGGCGGCTGGGAGCCGCTGCTGCGGCACTGGATCGAACAGGCCACCGCGGTGGGCATCGCCGAACCCAACGCGATGGTGCTGGCCACGGTGTCCCTGGCCGACGGCACGCCGCGGCCGGTCGCGCGGACCGTGCTGTGCAAAGGGCTCTCGCCCGACGGTGTGATCTTCTACACCAACTACGACTCGGCCAAGGGCGCCCAGCTGACCGCACTGCCGTATGCCGCGGTCACCTTCGTCTGGCCCGCGCTGGGCAGGCAGGTGCATCTGCGCGGCTCGGTCGAGCGGGTTCCCGCCGAGACGACGGCGGCCTACTGGCGTTCCCGGCCCAGGGACTCGCAGCTCGGCGCGTGGGCCTCGCGCCAGTCCCAGCCGATCGCCTCCCGCGCCGAACTGGACCGCACGCTGGCCGAGACGACCGCGCGGTTCGCCGACACCGACGAGATCCCGGTGCCGCCGCACTGGGGCGGTTTCCTGGTCCGTCCCGACGAGGTGGAGTTCTGGCAGGGGCGGCGCGGCAGGCTGCACAACCGCATCCGGATGCGGATCGACGAGGCGACGACCACCGTCGAGCGCCTGCAGCCCTGACGTATTCCCAGCGTGCGGGTGAGAATTCTCGCGTCGATCCGGAACGGAGGACTGATTACGCTGCGGCGGTGAAACTGCTCGCCGACACCACTCCACTGCGCAATCCCGACTTCCGACGCCTCTGGAGCTCGGGCATCGTCACCATGATCGGCGCGCAATTGTCCGTGGTCGCCGTTCCGCAGCAGATCTTCCAGATCACCGGCAGCTCCGGTTACGTCGGCCTGGCCGGTCTGTTCGGCCTGGTGCCGCTGATCGTGTTCGGCCTGTGGGGCGGCGCGCTCGCCGACGTGCTCGACCGGCGCCGACTCCTGCTGATCACCAATTCCGGAACCGGGCTCACGGCGCTGGCCTTCTGGCTGCAAGCGGCGGCCGGGGCGGACAACGTGTGGCTGGTGCTGGGTCTGTTCGCCGTGCAGCAGGCGTTCTTCGCGGTGAATCAGCCGACCCGCAGCGCGACCATCCCCCGGCTGCTGCCGGAAGACCAACTGGCCGCGGCGAATTCGCTGAACATGACGGTGATGCAGTTCGGAGCGATCGCGGGCCCGGTGCTGGCGGGGGTGCTCATCCCCGTCGTCGGGCTGGCCACGCTCTACCTGATCGACGCGGTCGCGCTGCTGGCCACCTTGTGGGCGGTGTGGCGGCTGCCCGAGTTGCCGCCGACCGGGACGGTGCGCAGCGCCGGATTCCGCACGGTGCTCGCCGGTTTCGGCTACCTCGCCACCCAGCGGGTGCTGCTGGCGTCGTTCGCGGTGGACGTGATCGCCATGGTGTTCGGCATGCCGCGCGCGCTGTTCCCGCAGATCGCGCACGAGACCTTCGGCGACCCGGCCACCGGCGGCGTCGCGCTCGGCCTGCTGTTCGCCTCGATGTCGGCGGGCGCGGTGCTCGGCGGGGTCTTCTCGGGGTGGATCCCGCGCATCCGCAGGCAAGGGTTCGCGGTGCTGGTCTGCATCGCGCTGTGGGGTCTGGCCATGGTCGGCTTCGGCGTCGCCGTCGGGCTCACCCGCCACGGTCTCGGTCTCGGCGCCGGGCTGTGGATCGCGCTGGCCTGCTCGGCCTTCGGCGGCGCGGTGGACATGGTCTCGGCCGCGCTGCGGGTCACGATGCTGCAAACGGTGGCGACCGACGATCTGCGCGGGCGGCTGCAAGGGGTGTTCACCGTGGTGGTCGCGGGCGGCCCGAGGATCGGTGATGTTGCCCACGGTTTCGCGGCAGCGAGCCTGGGTACCGCTGTAGCCGCGGCGGGCGGAGGCGCGCTGGTGGTGGCGGGCGTGCTGATCGCGGCGGTCGCGTTTCCCGCCTTCACGCGTTACCGTGTCGCTCGCGCTCATGCCGAAATCGCCGTGTGACGTGCACCGCGGCCACCTGGCGACCGCGTTCGGCCGGGGCAGGCGAACCTCACCGCGCCGGGACGTGTTTGTGAGCCGCCGCAGGACTACCCTCCGGTATTGTCCGCGTCGGCCAACGGCTAGCGTTGAGGCAAGCGCATCGTGCGCCACCGCGCCGGTGCCTGTGGTTCTAGCCTGAGAGGGATCCTTCCGTGCCCGCTGAGAACATCATCAACGTCGACGACGACGCCAAGCCGGTGCTTTCCTACCCCGGCGGCGAGTTCCCGATGACGGTCACCAGGGCCGCCGAGGGCAACGACGGGATCGAGCTGGGAAAGCTGCTGGCCAGCACCGGGTACGTGACGTACGACCCGGGCTTCATGAACACCGCCCCGACCAAGTCGGCGATCACCTACATCGACGGTGAGGCGGGCATCCTGCGCTACCGCGGCTACCCGATCGACCAGCTCGCGGCGGCCTCGACCTTCATCGAGGTCAGCTACCTGCTGATCTACGGCGAGCTGCCCACCCAGGCCCAGCTCGAGGACTTCACCGACCGCATCCGCAGGCACACGCTGCTGCACGAGGACCTGAAGCGCTTCTTCGACGGCTTCCCGCGCAACGCGCACCCGATGCCGGTGCTGTCCTCGGCGGTGAACGCCCTGTCGGCCTACTACCAGGACTCGCTGGACCCGCGCGACCCCGAGCAGGTCGAGCTGTCCACCATCCGGCTGCTGGCCAAGCTGCCCACCATCGCGGCCTACTCGTACAAGAAGTCGGTCGGCCAGCCGTTCCTCTACCCGGACAACTCGCTGAGCCTGGTGGAGAACTTCCTGCGGATGACCTTCGGCTTCCCCGCCGAGCCCTACGAGGTGGACCCCGAGGTCGCCGCGGCACTGGACATGCTGCTGATCCTGCACGCCGACCACGAGCAGAACTGCTCCACCTCCACCGTGCGCCTGGTCGGCTCGTCCGACGCCAACCTGTTCACCTCGGTGTCCGGCGGCATCAACGCGCTCTGGGGCCCGCTGCACGGCGGCGCGAACCAGGCCGTGCTGGAGATGCTCGACGGCATCAAGGCCAGCGGCAGCGACGTCAAGGAGTTCATCCGCAAGGTCAAGAACAAGGAAGACGGGGTGAAGCTCATGGGCTTCGGGCACCGCGTCTACCGCAACTACGACCCGCGCGCCTCGATCGCCAAGAAGCACGCCGACGCCATCCTGAGCAAGCTCGGCGGCCACGACGAGCTGTTCGACATCGCCCAGGCCCTGGAAGAGGCCGCGCTCACCGACGACTACTTCATCGAGCGCCGCCTGTACCCGAACGTCGACTTCTACACCGGCGTCATCTACAAGGCGATGGGCTTCCCGACCCGCATGTTCACCGTGCTGTTCGCGATGGGCCGGCTGCCCGGCTGGATCGCGCACTGGCGCGAAATGCACAGCGAGCCGCTGAAGATCGGCCGTCCCCGGCAGATCTACACCGGTTACGGCGCTCGCGATTACCGCGAGATCAACAACCGTTGACGATATCCATCCACCATCTATCGAAGGGGATAGCCGAATGACCAAACCGGAGATCGAGTTCCAGGCTGGGCCCGCGCCCACCGAGCTGGTGATCAAGGACATCATCGAAGGCTCGGGCAAGGAAGCCGTGCCCGGCGGCACCGTGGAAGTGCACTACGTGGGCGTCGAATTCGAATCCGGCGAAGAGTTCGACTCGTCGTGGAACCGCGGCGAGTCCATCACCTTCCCGCTGCGCGGCCTGATCCAGGGCTGGCAGGACGGCATCCCCGGGATGAAGGTCGGCGGCCGTCGTCAGCTGACCATCCCGCCGGAGCTGGCCTATGGCGGGGCGGGCGGCGGTCACCCGCTTTCCGGCAAGACGCTGGTCTTCGTGATCGACCTGCTGAACGCCAATTAGTTCGGCGGCGCCTTCGGCGCCGCGTGTTCACGGCCCCTTCATGGCTCGCGTCCGAGCGACCACTGCTTGCGACGTCGTCGCTTGCGCAGCGGCCGCTCGGACGCGAGCCGGGCCGTGAACGGCGCATGCTCGGTCTCGCTTCGCTCGAAAGACGTGGTCGAGGTGAGCTGGGCACGTCGGCAAGCCGGTCGCGGATAAAAGCGCACGCGGTTCCAAACGGTCGCGCGATCGGTAACCGTGAGACTCACCGTTGGCCCGCGCGTCGTGAGCCTGAAGATGTTATGGCCCGTCATCCGTGAAGGAAGACGGGCCATCGTCGTATCTACTTTCTGACGATCTCCACCGGGTCGGTCAGGGCGGCTGCCAACGCCGCTTGCTGGGTGCTGCTGCGCTGGGGCAAGGCGGCCACGGCCTTGTCGGTCTGGGTGCTCAGGTTGTGCACGATGTTCTGTAGCTGGCTCACGCCGCCGGTGAGCTGGCCGATGGCGTCGACCAGTTGGGCTCCGCCCTGTTCGGCGAGCTGAGGCAGGCCCTCCGCGAGCTTCGCGCCCTCGGACAGTTGCGCGCTCGCGCTGGTCATGCGGTCGACGACGGTGCGGAGCAGGGTGCCGAGGTCGGTGTCGGGGTCGACCGCGCCGCCGACGAGCGAGCCGAGGCCGGTCAGCTGGTAACCCGCCTGCGCGGACACGCCGCGCAGCGCCTCCAGCTTCCCGATGATGTCGGCGAGCGCCGGGTCGTTCGCGAACGGCAGCGCGCGCAGCAGCGGCAGCACCTGGTCGAGTCCGCCGCTCACCGTGTTCGCCGTCCGTTCCACCTGCGCGATGGTGATGCCGGTGGAATCGAGAGCCGCGGCGAGCCGACCGGCCTGCGCGGCGGCGCCGTCGACGGTGGAGTTCAGCAACGCGATGGCCGAAGTGAGTTGCGAAGACCCCGATTTCGCGAATTCGAGGAAGCCGAGCAACTGGTCGGCGCCGGAGCTGAACTGGTCGGCTCCCGCGGCGGCCGCCTCGACCCCGGCGTTGAGCAACTGGGCGGTGAACTGCACCTGCGACATCTGCGACCTGGCCTGCGCGACGGCGGTGAGCGCGGCGTCGACGCCGGCCGCGCCGATCCGGTGCGTCACCGCGGTCACCGCGCCGTGCACCAGGTCGGCGTCGGCATGTTCGTTGGTGTCCACGGTGACCTTGGCCCGCTTCGGTTCCGGCCCGGCCAGCGTGCCCATCGAGGCGGTGAGATCGGCGGGCAGCGTGATGACGGCGGCGTAGTCGTCGGCGCTCGCCTCGCCCGGCGCCACGACGGTCCATTCGTAGCCGCCCGCGTCCTGCAACGCCTTGACCACGCGCGCGCCCGTCGGACCGGCATCGGCATCGACCAGCGCGATTCCCGTCGGCGCCCGATCCGTCCCCCTCCATACGGTGATCCCGGCGCCGAGCGCTCCGGCTGAGACGAGGGCAACGACGAGAAGGCCCCAGCGGGCGCGTTTTCCGATCACGCCGCCGACCCTAAGCCCGAGATATGGCGCGCCCCTTGGCGTTTCTCTGAGAGTTGTCTAAGTTGCCGACCGCTCGGGCAGGTCGAGGACCAAGCGGATGCCACCGAGGGCGCCCGCGTCGAAATACGCCCGGCCGCCGTGCAGTTGGGCCTGCTGGGCGACCAGCGCCAAGCCGAGGCCGGAGCCGCCCTTGCTCGCCTGGCTGCCGCGGAAGAAGCGGTCGAAGACGGCCTCGCGCTCCTGCGGCGGGATGCCGCGGCCGTTGTCGTCGACCGAGATCACGATGTGGCCGCCCGGCGCGCGATGCGCCGAGACCAGGGCCTCGGTCGCTCCGCCGTGTTTCACCGAGTTGGCCAGCGCGTTGTCCACCGCGAGCCGCAGCCCGGCGGGCAGGCCGCGGGTGACCAGCTCGGCATCGGAATCGATGCGCACGACCAAGCCGGGGAAGTGCCGCATGGCGTCGTGCGCGGCCTGGTCGCACAGGTCGCCGACGTCGGTGGCGACGTGGTCGCGCTCGTTGGTCAGGTCACCGGTGGCCAGCCGCTCCAGCGCGGCGAGCGTGCTCTCCACCCGGCCCTGGCTGCGCTGCAGGTCGTTGAGGATCTCGGCCCGCTGCGCCTCGTCCAGATCGAGCGTGCGCAGCACCTCGAGATCGGTGCGCATCGCGGTCAGCGGGGTGCGCAGCTCGTGGGCGGACACGGCGGCGAAGTCGCGTGCGGTCTCCAGCGCGGCGGCGGTCTGCGCCTGCGCCTGATCCACTCGCTGCAGCATGGTGTTCACCGCGTCGGCCAGTTGTTCCGCCTCGTGCACGCCCGCGCCCTCCACCGGCGCCTGCGGATTGCTCGGATCCGGGAACGCGCTGCGTGCGCCCACCTGCCGGGTGAGCCGGACGATCGGGCGCACCGCCGCGCCCGCGAGCAACCAGCCGAGTCCAGCGGCCGCGGCGATGGCGAGCAGGGCGCCGCCGAGCACCCACCGTTGCTGCTCGGCGGTGGCCTCGGCCGCGTCCGCTGCGGGTATGCCGAGGGCGACCACCCGGCCCGAGGGTTGCTTCTCGGTGGTGGTCAGAATCCGGTACGGGATGCCGTTCACCGGGACGGTGCGGGAACCGACCGGCAGCTCGGGCAGTTCCGGGGGCGTGCTCGCGACGACCTCCCCGTTGTCACGGACGGTCACAGCCATGTTGTTGTTCAGGCCGGTCAGGCTGATGACCCGGACCGCGATCTGCGGCTCGATCAGGACGATGCGCGCGGCGACGTCGAGTTGCTGATCGGATTGCCGGACGTTGTTGCGCTCGATGGCGCGGATGCTGATCAGGCTGATCAGCGTGACGATGATGATCGCGCCCGCGGCGGCAGCGCCCGCGACGCGGGTGCGCAGCGAAAACGACCGGCGCCTGCGAGTTCCCGGCGGTGCGGCGGCGGGCGCCGTCATTTCGGCGCTCGCAGCACGAACCCGACGCCGCGGATCGTGTGCAGCAGGCGCGCAGTGCCGTCCACCTCGAGTTTGCGGCGCAGATAGCCGACGAAGACGTCCACCACATTCGTGTCGGCGGCGAAGTCGTAGCCCCACACCAGTTCCAGCAGACGTTCCCGGCTCAGCACCACCCCGACGTTTCTGGCCAGCGTCGACAGCAGTTCGAATTCCCGCTTGGTGAGTTCGATCTCCCGGCCGTGCAGCAGCGCGCGGTAGCCCGCGACGTCCACCTCGAGCGGGCCGACGGTGACCGCGCCCGGTGTCGCGGGTGCGGGTACGTCCGACCGCCTGCGCAGCAGCGCTCTGATCCGGACCACCAGTTCCTTCAGCACGAATGGCTTGACCAAGTAGTCGTCGGCGCCGGATTCCAGTCCGGCGATGCGGTCGTCCACCGACGCGCGGGCGCTGAGCACGCAGATCGGCACCTCGTTGCCCATCGCGCGCAAGGCGGTCACCACGCCGGCGCCGTCGAGCACCGGCATGTTCATATCCAGCACGATGGCGTCGGGCGCGTGCTCGTTCACACTGCGCAGCGCCTGGGCGCCGTCCCTGGCCACCAGGACTCGGAAGCCGGACAGACGCAGCCCGCGCTCGACCGAGGCGAGCACGTCCTCGTCGTCGTCCACCACGAGAACCGTCGGGTTCGAGGTCGAGGTCACGTCGTCCATTCTGCTCCCCGCCTCCGTAGATCTTCGGTCGTGCGAGCCGGGCGCGTGGACTCGCGTTCGGAACCCGCGGACGACCCGCCGGAACACGCGGATTCCGGCGGGTCACCCAGGTCACCGCGAATCAGTAGTTGTGGCAGGTCTCCGCCACGACGCGGATGGTGTCGCGCAACTGCGCGGTCCTCGGGTCGTTCTCCGCCTGGCGCACCGCGTCCGGGTTCTCGTCGATGGCCCGCCGCAACTCGGCCCTGCGCTGCTCGACCGGCTGGTCGAACCTGCGCTGCAGCTCGGCCTTCTGGCTCGGGTTCGCGTCGAGCACCGCGGCCAGCTGCGGCGCCTTGTCGTGCAGCGCCGCGTCGACCTGGGCGAACGAGCAGTCCGATGTCAGCAGCGGCTCGGCGTATTCCATCGGGCCCGCCGCGGCGACGGCGGGGCTCAGTAGCAACGTGACCGTGGCGATTCCACCTGCTGCCGCGGCGGCGATGGCGGGGCGGCCTACGGAACGTTTCATGAATCTGCCTCCAGATCATCGAGGGGTTTCGGGGCGGTCTCGAGGCTATTTCGAACTGCTGGCACCGATATGAACATCCTCTGAGGAAACTCTGAGGACGTCGACGGCGGACGGAAGTCAGGACGGGGCAACCGGATCCACGTCGGGCTCGACCACGTCGCCGGTGTGGTCGGCGCCGTGCGCCGGATCCAGCCACTCGGGGCGCGCGACGCGGATCTGCTGCTCGAGCGCCGCCAGGACCGCCGGGTCCTCGATGGTGGACGGCACCTCGAACGTCTCGCCGGAGGTGATCTGCCGGAGGGTCTTGCGCAGGATCTTGCCCGATCTGGTCTTGGGCAGCGCGGTCACGATGATGGCGTCGTGCAGCGTGGCGATCGCGCCGACCTGGGTGCGCACCCGCTCGATCAGCTCGTCGCGCAACCGGTCGGGATCGAGTTCGACGCCGGACTTGAGCACCACGTACGCCAGCGGCCGGTGCCCCTTGAGCTCGTCGGGCAGTCCGATGACGGCGCATTCGGCGACCGCGTCGTGCCCCGCGATGGCCGCCTCGATGCTGCCGGCCGAAAGCCGATGCCCGGCCATGTTGATCACGTCGTCGCTGCGGCCGAGGACGTACAGGTAGCCGTCCTCGTCGAAGTAGCCGGAGTCGCCGGTGAGGTAGTGGCCGGGGTAGGCGGAGAGATAGGAGCGCTCGTACCGCGCCGCGTCACGCCATAGGCCGGTCAGCGTGCCGGGCGGCAGCGGCAGCCCGATGACGATGTTGCCCTCGGTGTTCGGCGCCACCGCGTTGCCGGAGGAGTCCAGCACGCGCAGTCGATAGCCGGGCACCGGCACCGAGGCCGAGCCCGGTTTGATCGGCAGCTGCTGCAGGCCGAGCGGGTTGGCGCAGACCGGCCATCCGGTCTCGGTCTGCCACCAGTGATCCACGACCGGGCAGTCCGAGCGACCCGCGAGCAGGGTCTGCTCGGCCCAGGCGTAGGTGGCCGGGTCGAGGCGTTCGCCCGCGCAGAACAGCGCGCGCAGGGAGGACAGATCGTGCCGGTGGGCCAGCTCGGCATCGGGGTCGGCCTTGCGGATGGCGCGCAGCGCGGTCGGCGCGGTGAACAGCACGTCGACCTTGTGCTTGTCGACCACCCGCCAGTACGCCCCCGCGTCCGGAGTGCCGACCGGCTTGCCTTCGTACAGCAGCGTGGTGGCTCCGACCAGCAGCGGCGCGTAGACGATGTAGGAGTGCCCGACCACCCAGCCCACGTCGGAGGCGGCCCACATCACCTGACCCGCGTCGACGTCGTAGATGTTGCGCATCGACCAGGCCAGGGCGACCGCGTGCCCGCCGTTGTCGCGGACAACGCCCTTCGGCTTCCCGGTGGTGCCGGAGGTGTAGAGGATGTAGAGCGGATCGGTCGCGGCGACCGACACCGGGTCGGCCCTCGGCGCGTCGCGGACGGCGTCGTCCCAGTCGAGCCACTGCGCGGCCACCGTCTCCGCCGAACTCGGCAGGTACTCGGTGGCCGGCTGCGGAGCGGGGAACGGGATCGTGTCGAACTGCGGCCGCTGCTTGACGATCACGGTGCGCGGCGCGGTCGTCTGGGCCAGGTCCAGCGCCCGCAGCACGATGGGCGGGTATTCGATCCGCTTGCCCGGTTCCAGGCCGCCGGACGCTGTGATGATCAACACCGGCTCCGCGTCATCGATGCGGGCGGCCAGCTCCGGGGCCGCGAATCCGCCGAACACCACGGAGTGCACCGCGCCGATGCGGGCGCAGGCCAGCATCGCGATCACCGCTTCGGGAATCATCGGCAGGTAGATCACCACGCGATCGCCGGCGGTGACGCCCAGCCGCACCATCGCGCCCGCGAACCGCGCCACCTCGTCGAGCAGTTCGGCGTAGGTGTAGACGACGGTGACATCGGTCATAGCCGAGTCGTAGATCAGGGCGGGCTGGTCGGCGCGGCTGGGAACGCCGGGGGCGGTGGGGTGGACGTGGCGGTCGAGAGCGTTGAAGGAGGTGTTGAGCCGAGCGCCGGAGAACCACCTGGCCACCGGGCGGGCACCGGAGTCGAGGATCTGCGCTGGCGGCACGTCCCAGTCGATCGCTTCGGCCGCGCCGGCCCAGAACTCGGCGGGATCCACCAAGCTGGTCTGATAGGCCGGTCGATACTCCTGCCGCACGTTCAACCCCGTGACTCCCTAGCCTCGCCTCGATGCCCGCCTCGATAGATCTGGTTGATTGTGGCAGACTTCACGCGACGCCCGGGTGGGTGCCGCGACCTTTGGTTTTGCCTGGAACCGGCAGGTCAATGATCGCGACATCACGCCCCGTCACCCAAGAAGTTATTGATCCGTTAGAATCTGATGTCACTTATTTGGGCCGTCGTAGACGCAATTTCTCGGCCAGCCGCAGCTCTCGGCCAGCTCCACCTGTCGAGCCAAGCACGCGATTGTGGAGGTTCGGTTGATGGCGCGTGGTAGAGGCCAGTTTGGAAAGTGAGTGGGAGATGCGTGACGCCGCTAGTTCCGGCAGTAGCCGCTGGGCGCTGGGCAACTGGGACCTGCGCTGGAAGGTGACGGCGGTGCTCGCCGTGCCGCTCGCGGTCGCGGTCGGGCTCGGCGTCTCCAGGATCTCGTCGGAGTTCGCGGAGTCGAACCGGCTCGCCGACATCTCGGAGAACGTCGCCGCCATCCCATCGGTCACCGCGCTCAGCGCGCAGACCGCCACCACCGCGGGCTCGCAGATGATCTCGCTGGGCACCAACCAGTCCGTGGTGACCGACCAGAACCTCGCGGACCTGGACAAGGCGATCGCCAACGCCGAGAAGGCGGTTTCCAAGCTCGACGGAGTGCCCGGTGCGCGCGCGGCCATCGACAGCATGCTCACCCAGGCCAAGGGCGTGCGCGCCCAGGGCAAATCGGTCTCCACCGGTCCGCCGTCGGACACCCTCGCGCTGATCGACCGCGTCCGCAGCGACAGCGTCCGGATCGTGGAGACGACGGTCGGCCAGGTCAGCGACACCGCGGTGGACGCGGCCAAACTGCGCTTGGTCGACTCGCTCAACACCCGCGCCACCCTGGTCAGCGAGCTCGCCGCCTTCCCCGAGGTGCTGCGCTCCCAGCAGTCCGGCGTCCAGAACTTCCTCATCGCCTCCAACACCGAGCGCGCGCTGCTCAACGTGCTCGCGCACCGCTTCTCCGACGGCGACACCTCGATCGCCGACCTGCGCGCCGGCATCGACACCAGGATCGCGCTGCTGACCAGCCCGCAGTCGCAGGCGGGCCAGCTTCCCGTCGGTGATCTGAAGAAGTCGCTGACCGACAGCCTCGCGGTCTACGAGCACGTCGTCGGCAAGGCGACCAAAGACATCGACTCCGCGATGAACTCGCTGGTGACCAACGCCCAGCGCGACGCGTGGACCTACACCGCGGTCGTTATCGCCACCATCCTCGCCGCGCTGTTGCTCGCGGTCTTCGTGGCCCGCTCGATGATCGTCCCGCTGCATCGGCTGCGGTTGGCCGCCCTGCGCGTGGCCGAGAGCGACCTGCCGCACGAGGTCGCCCAGCTCCGCAACGGCGCCTCGCCGGAAGAGGTGCCGCTGGAGCCGATGCCGGTGCGCAGCACCGAGGAGATCGGTCAGCTGGCCCGCGCGGTGGACGACATCCACGGCCAGGCGCTGCGTCTGGCCAGCGACCAGGCGAAGATGCGTTCGCAGGTCAACGACATGTTCGAGACCTTGGCGCGGCGGTCGAAGTCGCTCGTCGACCACCAGCTCACGCTCATCGAGGCGATGGAGTACGACGAGAAGGACCCGCGCCTGCTGGAGAACCTGTTCCGGCTGGACCATCTCGCCGCCCGCATGCGCCGCAACGGCGACAACCTGCTGATTCTCGCCGGCACCAGGCAGCGCCGCGCCAAGTCCGCCCCGGTCGAGATCGCCGACGTGCTGCGCGCCGCGATCTCCGAGGTGGAGGACTACGAGCGCGTGAAGCTCGGCGCCACTCCCCGCGGTTCGCTGAAGGAACCCGCCGCCTCCGACCTCGCGCACCTGTTCGCCGAGCTGCTGGACAACGCGCTTCGCGCCTCGCCGCCGGAGACCGACGTCAAGTTCACCTTCGCGCAGGCGCACGATCAGGGCCTGCTCATCGAGGTGGCCGACCGCGGCATCGGTATGCCGCCCGCCGAGATGGCCGAGATCAACCGCCGTCTGGAGCAGACCGCCGAGCCAGGGCCGGACACGGCCAGGCACATGGGTCTGTTCGTGGTCGGCAGGCTCGCCGAGCGGCACGGTCTCACCGTGCGGCTGCGGCCGACCTTCGACACCGCGCGCGATCCCGGCGTGACGGTGACCGTGCACGTGCCCGTCGGACTCATCGTCGCGGGCAAACCGAGCGCGGGGCAGCCCGTCACCCCGCAGCCTTCGCCGCAGGCCGCAGCTCCTCAGCGTCCGTCGGCGCCGTCGTCCATGCAGATGCGGGCCGTCCAGCGGACTCCTGGGGGCAATGTCGTGGTGACCGTCGATCCCGGGGTGAGCGGCCCGATTCCGGCCGTCAGCGCCAAGCCGGCCGCTCCGCCCAGCGGACCGGTCCCCACCGGCCCCGGCGGACTGCCGCAGCGGCAGCCGGGTTCGGCGATGTCGTCGTCCGGCATGCGCTCGGAGGCCCAGCAGTCGGCCACGAGTCTGCGGCCCGCGTCGGGGCAGTCCGCGCCGAGTGGTCCGCAGCGCGGCAAGCTGGCCGCGGCCAACCTGCCCAAACGCAACCTCAACCCCGGCGGTCCGCCGCCGCGCCAGCCCGGTGCCCCCACGGAGCGGCCCGGTTCCGGCCTGCCGCCGCGTGAGCCGAACTCGGGTGAACTGCCGGTGCGTCAGCCGGGCGCCAACGGCGTGCCGCAGCCGAGCACCGGTCTGCCCCAGCGTCAGCCGGGCGCCAATGGCGCGCCGGCGCGAGACGCGTCGAACGGTCTGCCGCAGCGCGAGTCCGCCTCCGGCGGTCTGCCGCAGCGGGAGCCCGGTTCGAGTGGTCTGCCGCAGCGTGAGTCCGCTTCCGGCGGCTTGCCGCAGCGTGATTCGGCGGCGGGTGGTCTGCCGTCGCGTGAGCCTGGGGCCACGGGCCTGCCGCAGCGTGAGCTGGGCGCCACCGGCCTACCGCAGCGGCAGCCGGGATCGAACGGTGTGCCGCAGCGTGAGTCGGCGGCGGGAGGTCTGCCGCAGCGTGAATCGGGTGTCACGGGTCTGCCGTCCCGTGAGCCGGGTGCCACGGGCCTTCCGTCGCGTGAGCCGGGTGCCACGGGTCTGCCGTCGCGTGAGCCGGGTGCGAGCGGTATTCCGTCGCGTGAGTCCGGTGCCACGGGCTTGCCGTCGCGTGAGCCGGGTGCGAGCGGTATTCCGTCGCGTGAGTCCGGTATCACCGGCTTGCCGTCGCGTGAGCCCGGTGTGAGCGGTCTGCCCTCGCGTGAGCCCGGTGCCACGGGTCTGCCGTCGCGGCAGCCCGCGCCGGGTCTGCCACAGCGCGACGCGGCGGCCAATGGTCTTCCGCAGCGTGAACCGGGCAACGGTCTGCCGCAGCGGGACGCGGGCGCGCATCGTCTTCCGCAGCGCGAGTCCACCGGTGGCCTGCCGCAGCGTGAGCCGGGCTCCGGCGCGCTGCCCGCGGTCGGCAATGGCCTGCCGCAACGGGATTCGGCCGGCAGCGGCCTGCCGCAGCGGGATGCCGGTGCGCTCAATGGTCTGCCGCAGCGTCCGCCCGCGCCGTCGAGTCTGCCGCAGCGCGAGGGCGGCCTGACCGGTCTGCCGCAGCGCGAGGGCGGCCTGACCGGTCTGCCGCAGCGGCAGCCGGGCGCCCAGGCGCCGCAGCGCCAGCCCGTGCCGCCGGGTGTCGCACTGCCGCAGCGGGATCGCGGTGGCCAGCACGCCGCGAGCGGCGAACAGCCCGCGGCGTCGGCGGGGCGCGATCCGGGCAAGCACAGCTTCCGGTCCAACCCGGCCAAGACGGCTTCGTTCTTCCAGACCAGGCTGCAGCCCGCGGAGGAATCGGATTCGGTGATGGGCGGTACGCCGATCTTCGCCGAGATGATGTCGGCATGGCTGTCGGATCCCAACACGGATAGGTCCCAGGTGGCTGCTTCCTTCGAATCGCCGGGTGACGAGGGATGGCAAGCGGCTCGCCGTGCCAGCGAGGCGCAGCCGGAGGCGAAAACGGCGGCGGGCTTGCCCCAACGCAATCCGGGCGGAAGGCTTGTCCCCGGCGGCGTGAGCGGTGCGGCGGATCGGGCGCCGCGCCGCGACCCAGAAACGATCAGGTCCAGCTTGAGTCGTCACCAGCAGGGCGTCCGGGATGGCCGCGCAATGAGAGCAATGAACCTAACCGGAGATAAAGGAGACCGATGAACCCCGATCTAGGTGGTACGAATCGTCAGCTGGATTGGCTGGTTTCGAACTTTGCCAACGAGGTTCCTGGCGTAGCCCATGCCGTCCTGGTCTCGGCCGACGGCCTACTCATGGCCGCGAGCGCCCAGCTGCCCGTCGACCGCGCCGAACAGCTCTCGGCCGTCACGGCCGGTCTGGCCAGCCTGTCGGTCGGCGTCTCGAACCTGTTCGAGGGCGGCACCGTGCTGCAGTCCGTCGTCGAGATGGAGCACGGTTACCTGCTACTCATGGCTGTCGGCGATGGTTCCTATCTCGCGGTGCTGACCAACACGTCGTGTGACATCGGTCAGGTCGGCTACGAGATGGCTCTGTTGGTCGAGCGGGTTGGCCAGACTGTTCAGGCCACACCACGCGTCACGATGGGTTCCTGATGGTGGGATGGACATAGAAGATCACCGCGTGGGGAGCGTCGAGCCCAGTCTCGTACGCCCATACTCGTTGACCGCAGGCCGCACCAGGCCCGCGGTCGAGTTGGCGTTGGAGGCCCTCGTCGCATCGCATCCGGTCGCCCTGGAGCGGCAGTTCGAACTGACCAACATCGAGACGTCAATCGTGGAGTTGTGCAGAGAATCGCCGTCCGTTGCCGAGGTAGCAGCCCGATTGGGTATCCCAATCGGGGTGGCCCGTGTGCTCGTGGCCGATTTGATCGAGGCCGGGCACGTGCGCGTTTCGGCGACATTGAAAGACGATTCCAGCGACGATGAACGTCGCGAGCTGATCGAAAGGGTTCTCAGTGGACTCCGGCGTATTTGATTCGACGGCGCAGGTCGACACTCGTACCAGTAAGCCAACATCGGCGAAGATCGTGGTCGCGGGTGGCTTCGGTGTCGGGAAGACCACGTTGGTCGGTGCTGTCTCGGAGATCGTTCCGCTGCGCACCGAGGCATTGGTGACCAATGCCAGCGCCGGGATCGACAATCTGACCGGCATCCCGATGAAGTCGACCACCACCGTGGCGATGGACTTCGGCCGGATCAGTCTCGCCGACGATCTCGTGTTGTACCTGTTCGGCACGCCTGGCCAGTACCGTTTCTGGTTCATGTGGGACGACCTGATCCGCGGCGCCATCGGCGCCGTCGTCCTGGTCGACACCCGCAGGCTGGAGGACAGCTTCGCGGCCGTCGACTACTTCGAAGCGCGCGGCCTGCCGTTCCTGGTGGCGCTCAACGAATTCGACGACGCGCCGCGGTACCCGATCGAGGACATCCGGCAGGCGCTGGCCGTGCCTGCCGATGTGCCGATCCTGTCCATCGACGCTCGTCGTCGTGAGCCGGCCAAGCAGGCGCTGGTCGCGCTCACCGAGTACGCGCTGCGCAAGGTGATGCAGGGCTACTGAGTGCTCGCGTGGCTCGCCGGAGCACCGGGTAGGGCCGGATAGGCTCGCCCGGTGCGTACTTCGGCGCGAGAGTTGCTCGAGCAACTGCTCGACAAGGACTCGTTCGTCAGCTGGGACCGGCCGCCGGTGACGGTGGCCGCATCCCCGCAGTACCGCGATGCCTTGCGGAAGGCGGCCGTCGCGGCGGGCACCGACGAATCGGTGCTCACCGGCGAAGGGTTGCTGCGTGGGCGACGGGTGGCCGTGATCGCCTGCGAATTCGGGTTCCTGGCCGGCTCGATCGGCGTGGCCGCGGCCGAGCGGATCGTCTCCGCGGTGGAGCGCGCCACCGAACTCGGTCTGCCGCTGGTCGCGTCGCCGACCTCCGGCGGGACCAGGATGCAGGAGGGCACCGTCGCCTTCGTGCAGATGGTGAAGATCGCAGGCGCCGTGGCGGCACACAAGTCGGCGGGGTATCCCTACGTCGTCTACCTGCGCGATCCCACGATGGGCGGCGTTTTCGCGTCGTGGGGCTCGTTGGGTCACATCACCTTCGCCGAGCCCGGTGCGCTCATCGGGTTCCTCGGCCCTCGGGTTTACCAGGCTCTGTACGGCCGACCTTTTCCGGAAGGCGTGCAGACCGCGGAGAACCTGTATCGGCACGGCGTCATCGACGGCGTGCTGACGATTCCGGTCTTCCGTCGGATCGCGCATCGCGCGCTGAGCGTGCTGAGCGGCACGGAGTTACCGGATCCCGCTACGGGACGCCGGCTTTCCGAGCAGATCGCGGCATCGCAACCGCGGTCGACTCACGATCCTGCTGCGTCTTCCAGATTTGATGCGCCACAGCATATTCGGTCCGATGCCGAGCGGAATCGTCCTGCGGACGATCGGGTGTGGCAGTCGGTCCTCATCTCCCGCCGCTCACAACGTCCCGGCCTTCGTGAACTGCTTCGTCATGTGACGCAACGGGTTCCGCTCAGCGGCACCGGGCAGGGCGAGTCCGATCGCACCGCCGTGCTCGCCCTCGGCCGTTTCCGCGGGCAGCCGTGCGTCGTGTTCGGCCACGACCGGCGCGGTCAGCAGGGCGAGAACACCATGGGTCCGGCCGCGTTGCGGGAGGCTCGGCGCAGTATGGCGCTTGCTCAGGAATTGCGGCTGCCTCTGGTGCTGGTCATCGATACGGTGGGTGCGGCGCTGTCGAAGGAGGCCGAGGAACGCGGGCTGGCGCCCGAGATCGCCCGCTGCATCGCCGATCTGGTGACGCTGGACACCCCGACCGTTTCGGTGCTGCTCGGCCAGGGCACCGGCGGCGGCGCGCTGGCGCTGCTGCCCGCCGACCGGGTGCTGGCCGCGACGCACGGGTGGCTGGCCCCGCTGCCGCCGGAAGGAGCGAGCGCCATCGTCTTCCGCGACACCGACCATGCGGCGGAACTGGCTGCGGCGCAACGGATCAGCGCCGCCGACCTGCTGGAGGACGGTGTGGTCGACCGGATCGTTCCCGAGCACCCCGACGCGGCCGACGAGCCGGTCGACTTCGCCCGCCGGATGGTCGCGGCGATCGCGCGCGAACTGGCGGACTTGCGCGCCCTGCCGGAACCGGAACTGCGCGCGGCTCGGCACGCGCGTTACCGGCGCCTCGGCCTGCCCGGTATGCCGAGCTGACCGGCGGCGGAGGCGGCACCTCCGCACGGCGCGCCACTGGTTTCTCAGCAAATTGCGGGACAACACACCAGACCGCGTGATTGACGGTTCGCCGCCACACTTCTACCGTCGGAATGTGACCTTCAAAAGCGAGACCAGCACCGTTCCCTCGATCGTGCTGAACGACGGGAACGTGATCCCGCAGCTCGGCTTCGGCGTGTTCCAAGTGCCCGCCGGGGATGTCTTCTCGGTCGTCACCACCGCGCTGGAGGCGGGCTACCGCAGCATCGACACCGCCGCGATCTACGGGAACGAAGAGGGCACCGGCCGCGCGATCCGGGAATCCGGCCTGCCCCGCGAGGAGATCTACGTCACGACCAAGTTGTGGAACTCCGACCAGGGCTACGACTCGACGCTGCGCGCGTTCGACGCCAGTATGCAGCGGCTCGGTCTGGATTACCTCGACCTCTACCTCATCCACTGGCCGGTGGCAGCGGCCGGGCGCTTCGTGGACACCTTCCGCGCCTTCCAAGCGCTGAAGTCGCAGGGCCGGGTGCGGTCGATCGGCGTCTCGAACTTCACGGTGGCGCATCTGCAGCGGCTGATCGCCGAGACCGGGGAGATTCCGGCGGTGAACCAGATCGAGCTGCACCCCCGGCTGGCGCAGCCCGAACTGCGCGAGTTCCATGCCGCCAACGCGATCGCCACCGAGGCGTGGAGCCCACTCGGGCAGGGCACGCTGCTGGCGCAGGACACCATCACGGCGGTCGCCGCCGAGGTCGGTCGTACTCCGGCGCAGGTGATCATCCGCTGGCATCTGCAGCTGGGCAATGTGGTCATCCCGAAGTCGGTGACGCCGTCGCGGATCCGGGAGAATTTCGACGTCTTCGGCTTCGAGCTGACTCCGGAGCAGATGAACGCGATCACCGCGCTGAACACCGGTGCGCGCACCGGAGGGGACCCCGACACGTTCACCATGGGCCTGATCGACTGACGATCCGGGCGGGTGGCCGGTCAGCGCAGCCCGAGGTATCCGGTGAGTTCGTGAGCCGCCGCGCGGCCGGCGCGGTTGGCGCCGATGGTGCTCGCCGACGGTCCGTACCCGATCAGGTGGATGCGCGGATCGGCGGCCACCTGCGTGGCGAGCCGTCCCGTCATGGTGATGCCGCCGCCGGGACCGCGCAGGCGCAGCGGCGCGAGGTGGTCGAGCGCGCTGCGGAACCCGGTGGCCCAGAGGATCACGTCCGCTCGCTGGAAGGTTCCGTCGGCCCACCGCACCCCGTCGGGCTCGATGCGCTCGAACATCGGCAGGCGAGTGAGCGCGCCGCGGGCCCGCGCCGCCCGCAGCCGGTCGTCGAGGGGCAGCCCGGTGACCGATACCACCGATCCCGGCGGCAGCCCGCGCCGCACCCGGTCTTCGACCATCGCGACGGCGGCACGCCCGGCGGCTTCGGTGAAGTCGCCGTCGCGAAAGCGCGGAGGTGTCCTCGTCACCCAGGTCGTCGTGGTGACCCGGGAGATCTCGTCGAGCAACTGGACCGCCGAGATGCCGCCGCCGACCACCACGACGTGCTCGCCCGCGAATTCCGCGGCGGTGCGGTAGTCGCGGGTGTGCAGCTGGCGGCCGGCGAAGGTCTGCGCCCCGGGATAGTGCGGAACGAACGGATGCTCCCAGGTGCCGGTGCAGTTGATCAGGCCGCGCACCCGGATCCGGCCGGCCGTGTCGGTCTCAGCGTCGAGCACCGGACCGCGCTCGGCGGGGGCGCCTTTCTCCGTGCGATCGCACACCACGGTGACCGATACCTGCCGGTGGACCCGCAGGTCGAACCGTTTCTCGTACAGCTCGTAGTAGTGCGGCACGGCGGATGCCGCCCGCGCGGACGACGAACCGGGCGGCAACGTCTCGGCGAACGACATACCGGGCAGATCGTGCACGCGGTTGACCGTGTCCAGGGTGAGGGAGGGCCAGCGGAACTGCCACGCGCCGCCTGGCCCTGGGGACCGGTCGACGATCAGATAGTGCCGCTCCGGGCGCAGTCCGAGGCGCTGGAGGTGGTATCCGGCCGAGAGTCCCGCCTGACCAGCGCCGATCACCAGGATGTCGAAGTCGGTCGGCACAGCCGGTGATCGTATCGCCCGGCGTGGAACGGGTAGTCCCCTGTGGCAGAGTGAAGAGATCAGACGGACCGTTCAGTCGGGGAGGTCGCATGCTCGGGGTCAGCCGCGATGGTGACGTGGTCACCATCGAACTGCAGCGGGAGGAGCGCCGCAACGCGCTCAATCACGAACTCGTGACACTGCTGCGGGAAGCAGTGCTCGACGCTGTCGCCGACCAGGCACGGGCCATCGTACTGACCGGGCGGGGCCCGGTGTTCAGCGCGGGCGCCGATCTGTCCGGGGTGTACTCCGGCGATTTCCTGTCCGGGTTGCTGGACATGTTGCACGCCATCGAATCGGCGCCGGTCCCGGTGATCTCGGCGATCAACGGCGCGGCGATCGGAGCCGGTGTGCAGCTGGCGCTCGCTTCCGACCTGCGGGTGATCGCGCCGGAGGCCTATATCGCGGTCCCGGCCGCGAAACTGGGCATCACCGTCGATCGGTGGACGGTGCGCAGGCTGGCCGCCTTGATCGGCGGCGGTCCGGCGCGCACGGTGTTGCTGGGAGCCGAGCAGATCTCGGCCGACGATGCCTACGCCTTCGGGTTCGCCAACCGGATCGGCACCGTGGCCGACGCGCAGGCCTGGGCCAAGCACATCGCGGCGCTGGCCCCGCTGTCCCTGCGGCACATGAAGCTGGTGCTCAACGACGACGGAACGCGCGAGCCGGAAACCGCGCAGCAACGCGCGGCGCTGGAGGCCGCGTGGACGAGCGAGGATGCCAAGGAGGGTCGTTTGGCCAGGCAGGAAAAGCGCCCAGCGAAGTTCGTGGGGCGATGATGGACATCAAACGTATCGCGGGCGCGGCGGCGGGTGCGCTCGGCATCAGCTGGCTGGTCCGGGCCGTGTGGGACATCCCGTCGGCCATGGGCGCGTCGATTTCGGCGATCCAGCCGTACGCGATGGGGGCGACGACCTATCGCGATCGGCAGTTCCACAACACCGAGCCCAGTAGCCAGGTGGTCGCCGGTTCGGCTCCCTCGCTCTTGGTCTCGGCGCTGACCCAGCGCAACGTGGGCAGGCCGCGCGGCCGCATCCCGGTACGGATGCCGCAGCAACCGGCCGCGGCGGGCGCTCTCGCCGTCACCTGGTACGGCCACGCCACGACGTTGATCGAGGTCGACGGATACCGGATTCTCACCGATCCGGTGTGGAGCGAGCGGGTTTCGCCATCGCCGCTGGTCGGTCCGGCGCGGATGCATCCGGTGCCGCAACCGCTGGCCGACCTGCCGCCGATCGACGCGGTGCTCATCTCTCACGACCACTACGACCACCTGGACAAGGAGACCGTCCGGGAACTGGTTGCACGCCAGAGCGCGCCGTTCCTCGTTCCGATCGGCATCGGCGCCCACCTGCGGCACTGGGGTGTGCCGGAAGACCGCATCGTCGAATTGGACTGGGGCGGTTCGGTGTCGCTCGCCGAGCTCGGCCGCGACCGCGATGGCGTGGATCTGACGATCACCTGCACGGAGGCGCGGCATTTCTCCGGACGCGGCCTGCTGCGCAACACCACACTGTGGGCGTCGTGGTCGATCGTCGGTCCCGCCAAGCGGGCCTATTTCGGCGGCGACACCGGCTTCACCAAGGCATTCGCCGAGGCGGGCGCGGCGCTCGGGCCGTTCGACCTCACGCTGCTTCCGATCGGGGCCTACGACGAGCGCTGGCCGGATGTGCACATGAATCCCGAGGAGGCGGTGCGGGCACACGCCGACCTGTGCGGCGGGAATCCCGGCCACGGACTGCTGGTGCCCATTCACTGGGCGACGTTCAATCTGGCCTTCCACGGCTGGTCGGAGCCGGTCACGCGGATGGTGGCCGCGGCGCGGGAGGCGGGCACCGCTGTCGCGGTGCCGATGCCGGGGCAGCGTCTCGACCCGTCGAGCGCCCCATCCGCGGATTCCTGGTGGGAGAATATCGGCTGAACGACTCCGGACAACGGCGACAGGAAGGATCACGGCGATGAGCTTCGCGGATACGGTCAAGGGCCTGGTCGACAAGGGGAAGGACGCGGCGGCCAAGAACGCCGACAAGATCAACAACGCGGTCGACAAGGCCGGTGACTTCATCGACCAGAAGACACACGGCAAGTACTCGGACAAGATCGCCAAGGGCAAGGAGGCCGCCAAGAAGGTGGTCCCGCCGGATCAGTCCGGGCCGCACGCCTGAGCCCGCGGCGGAGGCCACGTCGTGGCCTCCGCCGCTACACTTCGGATATGGCGGCCCGCCGCGAGTTCGGTGGTATCGAGGTTGAGCTGAGCAACCTCGAAAAGGTGCTGTACCCGGCCACCGGAACGACCAAAGGCGCGGTGATCGCCTACTATTCGGCCATCGCGCCCGCCATGCTGCCGCACATCGCCGGGCGGGCGGTCACCCGGAAACGCTGGCCCAACGGGGTCGACGAACCCTCCTTCTTCGAGAAGAATCTTCCGTCGCACGCGCCATCCTGGATCGAGCGGCGCACCCTGCGTCATTCCGACCGCAAAGTCGTCTATCCGCTGATCGATTCAGAAGCGGGGCTGGCGTGGCTGGCACAGCAGGCCGCGCTGGAAGTGCATGTGCCGCAATGGCGTTTCGACGGCGACGGCATGGGTCCGGCGACCAGGCTGGTGTTCGACCTCGACCCCGGCCCGGGAGCAGGGCTGGCCGAATGCGCCGAGGTGGCGCTCGCCGTGCGTGAGATGGTCGAGGGCATCGGACTGCACGCCTACCCGGTGACCAGCGGTAGCAAGGGGATTCATCTCTACGTGCCGCTGGATCGCGTGCTGAGTTCCGACGGCGCGTCCACGGTGGCGAAACAAGTGGCGACGAATCTGCAGCGGCTGCACCCGGCCTTGGTGACGGCGACGATGGCGAAGGCGGCGCGCGGCGGCAAGGTCTTCCTCGACTGGAGTCAGAACAATCCGGCCAAGACCACCATCGCGCCCTACTCGATGCGGGGGAGGGCGGAGCCGAACGTCGCCGCCCCGCGCACCTGGAAAGAGATCGAGAACCGGAAGAAGCTGCGGCATCTGCGGTTCGACGAGGTGCTGGCCAGGTACCGATCCGACGGCGACCTGCTCGCCGAACTGGATCCACCGCTGGCACCGGACGACTCGTCCGCGCCGGACGCGTTGACGAAGTATCGGTCGATGCGCGATCCGTCCCGCACGCCCGAGCCCGTTCCCGCTCAGTCGCCGGCGCCGGGGGAGAACAACCGCTATGTCGTGCAGGAGCATCATGCGCGGCGCCTGCACTGGGACGTGCGCCTGGAGCGCGACGGGGTGCTGGTGTCGTGGGCGGTGCCCAAAGGCCCGCCGACCTCGCCCGACCAGAACCGCCTCGCCGTGCACACCGAGGACCATCCGATGGAGTATCTCGACTTCCACGGCGCCATCCCGAAGGGCGAGTACGGCGGCGGGGAGATGACGATCTGGGACTCCGGCACCTACGAGACCGAGAAGTGGCGCGACGACGAAGTCATCGTGCAGTTCCACGGCAAGCGGCTCAACGGCCGGTACGCGCTGATCCAGACCAACGGCAACCAGTGGTTGATGCATCTGATGCGCGCGCGCAACGGAGCCGAACCGCAAGAGGAGCCGGACGAGCCGCCGAGCCGGATCATCCGTCCACCGAACGGACCCGCGACGTTTCCGCGCGGCCTGTCTCCGATGCTCGCTACGCTCGGCGACGTCACCGAACTCGGCGCCGACGAGTGGTGCTTCGAGACCAAGTGGGACGGCTTCCGGCTGATCGCCGAGATCGACAACGGTGCGCTGACGTTGCGCAGCCGGGCGGGGAACGTGGTGACCGACCGCTATCCCCGCATCGGGGCGTTGCGGCGGGAGCTGTCCGGGCATCAGGTGGTGCTGGACGGCGAGGCCGTTGTTTTCGACGATCACGATGTCGCGAACCTCGGCCTGCTGCAGGCGGACGCGGCGCGGGCGGTGTTCGTCGCGTTCGACGTGCTGTACCTGGACGGCACGTCGCTGCTGCGCAAACGATATTCCGATCGCCGCAGGGTGCTCGAGGCGCTCGCGGCGAACGCGCCGTCGCTGGTGGTGCCGCCGCGGCTGGACGGCTCGGGCGCCGACGCCCTGCGCTACAGCCAGCAGCGCGGGCTCGAGGGCGTGGTCGCGAAGCGAAAGGATTCGGTGTACTTGCCGGGCAAGCGCGGGCACGCCTGGGTGAAGCAGCGCAACTGGCGCACCCAGCGGGTGCTGATCGGCGGGTGGCGGCGCAGCGGAGCTCGGGAGTTCAAGTCGCTGCTGATCGGCATACCCCACGACGGCCTGCTGTACTACGTCGGGCGGGTCGGCACCGGCTTCAGCGAGCCGGACATGCGCGAGCTGGCCGCGCGGCTGCGCAAGCTGGAACGCAAGACCTCGCCGTTCGACAACGAACTCACCGCCGAGGAACGCAAGGAAGCGGTGTGGGTGACGCCGAAACTCGGTGGCACCGTGCGTTTCATGAACTGGACCGAGGCGGGCCGGCTGTGGCACCCGGCATGGCTCGGCCCGGCCCCTGGCGCTGGGTAGGGTTGTGGCGCGGTTGTTCTCAGCGCGACAACGAGGAGTGCACGGTGGACTTCAAGAACCTGGCGGGCAAGGCGATGGACCTGGCGCAGAAGAACGCGGACAAGCTGGACGCGGTCATCGACAAGGCGGGCGACCTGGTCGACGAGAAGACGGGCAACAAGTACTCCAGCCAGGTGGACGCCGCCCAGGACGCGGCCAAGAAGGCCCTGCGGGAGCAGTGAGCGTCGACCGGGACCAGGCGCGGGCCTGGTCCCGGTCTCAGGGTCAGTCGGCGCCCGCGAGCAGCGGGGTGATGGTCGCGATGTCGGTCACCAGCGCGTGGCCCTGGAACTCGAAATCCGCGTAAGCGCGCGCCATGGCGTCCTTGTCCCGGCCGCCGACCGCGTCGCTGATCACCACGGGCACGAATCCGAGATCGGTGGAATGCGTGACCGTGGGCGCGATGCCGATCTCCAGAGCGACACCCGCGATCGCGTACGCGCCGATACGCAGGTCGCGCAGCATCGAGGCCAGCGGAGTGCCTTCGAAGGCCGACATCGACGTTTTGTCGAACACCACCTCGTCGGCGCGCGGCCGCAGTTCGGGCACCAGCTCGAAGGCCGGGGTGTCGCGCTGGAGGATGAAGCGCACCTTGTCCACCGAATCCACCTGCTGCCAGTTCATGGCCATGCGCAGCGCAAAAGTCCCGCTGAGCCGTTCGGGCAGGAAGAAGTGGCGGAGGAAGACCACCGGGTAGCCGCCGGAGCGCGCCGCGTCGACCACCCCCGCCACCCGCTCGATGATCTCCTGGCCGTCCGGCAACTGACTGAGCACACCGACCTGCATGTCGTAGACGATCACCGCCATCCGGTCCGGCGCGCACACGTCGGCGAGTCCTTCCGGGATGTCCAGTCCGTTGCCATGCCGCATGCTCGGCTACTCCTCTTCGTCGCGCTCGCGCTGCGGGCGCCGGTCGCGCCGGGCAGCTATTCGCTTGCGCCGGGGGCGTTTTGGCCAACACTGTAACCAGCCGGGCGGACAACAGCGGCGGTGGGTGTGACCTGCGATCGACCGTTGCCGGGCCGGTCGGCCCGGCAGTACCGTTGAAGCAGGTAGGCCAGCTGCCGGCGCCGCCAGTGCCGGGACACTCGCCGCCTCGCCCGGACTGGGGAGGCCCTGATGAAGGTTGTTCACGCGGCGCCTGTCATCGCGCAGGCGAGCGACCATCTTGTGCGAACGACGATCCCGCGGGTCGTGCTATCCGTGTTGCTCGTGCTGGCAGCCTGTCTGGCCGCCGCCCCCGCGGCACACGCCGAGCTACCGCCGCCCGATCTGGACCCGTTCTACGCCGCTCCCGCCGATCTCGCCGCGTACCCCGACGGCGCCGTGCTGGATTCCCGGCCGATCGCGTTGTTCGGGTTGCCCCTGCCGATTTCGGCGTGGCAGGTGAAGTACCGGAGCACCGACTCGAGCGACGAGCCCGTCGCCGACGTGGCGACCGTGCTGGTCCCGATGCTGCCGTGGTTCGGTCCCGGCGCTCGGCCCCTGCTGTCGTATCAGGTGCCGGAGGACAGTCTCGGCACCCGATGCGCGCCGTCGTTCGCGCTGCGCGGCGGCTGGGACACCGGTGCGGTGAACACGCTGATCGACACCCCGTTCATGGCCGAGGCGCTGCGGCGCGGGTGGGCGGTGGTGGCCAGTGACTACGAGGGGCCGCGGTCGCGGTTCCTGGACGGTGTGAACTCGGGCCGCGGCGTGCTCGACGGCATCCGGGCGGCACGTGATCTGCCGCAAGCCGGGCTCGGGCCCGCGACACCCATCGGCGCGTGGGGCTACTCCGGCGGTGCGTTCGCCACGCTGTGGGCCGCGCAGATGCAGCCGTGGTACGCGCCGGACATCCGGTTCGCCGGCATCACTTCCGGGGGGATTCCGGCGGATTGGCCTGCCATAGCGCGCGACGCGGACGGCACGGTGCAGGCCGGGCTGGCGTTGCTCATCCTGTTCGCGCTCGCCCGCAACGATCCCGGGACGGGCGTGCTGGACTTGCTCAACGAGCAGGGGCGCGCGGCGCTGGCGGCGAACGGCGCGGCCTGCGGGTCCGATCTGGTGCCGATCTACGCCGGCGCGCGGATCGCCGACTTCACCGCCGTGGCGGATGTGTTCGCGCACCCGGATTTCCGTGCCGCCACCGATGCCCAGGAACTCGGCGGCAGCGCGCCGGAGGCGCCGATGTACCTGTATCACAGCCGCACCGACGACGTGATTCCCGTGGCCGGCTTCACCGACCTGGTCGGCCGGTACTGCGCGCAGGGCGCGACCCTCACCTCGGTGCACTCGATGCTGCCCACGCACAACCCGGCGGCGATCGGTGAGGCGCCGGGCGCGATGAACTTTCTCGCCGACCGGTTCGCCGGTCTGCCGCTGGCTCCTGGATGCCGCGAGCGATAAGGGGACCGGCGCGCGACGGCTCCGGACCGGTTGGGTGATCTCGCGCGGCGTTGCCGCTGACCGCGCACAAACGAAAGCGCACCGAACCGCTTGCCGATTCGGTGCGCGTCGTGCCGAGGTCGCCGGTCAGTTCTGCGGACGCCCGGTGGTGTCCATCCATTTGGTGGTGCCGGGCGGGGCGGCCAGCGTGCTGATCAGATCGATACCGGCGATGATCAGCGCCGGCCCGCCGACGACGATCGTGCCGATGATGCCGCCGATGCCCGCACCGGCGACCACGGTGCCGATCCCGATGGGACCGCCGATCAGACCGGTCAATCCGACGAGCGCGCCGATGACGGTGCCGATGAACCCGCCGACCGCGGTGGCGATGCCGAACTGCGAGAGGAACGCGTCCATCGCGCGCTGGTTCTCGAACGGCGACGCGACCGGCGTCGCCACCGGGCGGGCCTGCGCCGCGTCCTTGACCACGGTCAGTTCCAGCACGCGGCCCGCGTCCCGCACCACGTGCGCCATGGGATATTCGAGCCCGTCCTGTCGGAAGGCGAGCGGCAGCGTGACCGCGACGTTGCCGGCGGCGTCCTTGATGTCCACGGCGTCACCGCGCACGTCGAACGTGCCCGCGGTGAGTGTCGTGACGATCTTGTCGCCGACCAGCTGGGCTTCGTACCCGATATCGGGCACCGGCGCCGCAGCCGGTTCCGCGTGCACGACGCCTGCCCCGACCGCGAGCGCGGCGACCAGTGGAGCGGCGGCGGCGGTGACTCTCCGGAGAATCATTTCTCGGTTTCCAATCTTCATCAGGTTTCAAGCATTAGAGAACGCGGCACACGCCGAAATTCCTTCCCCCGCCGACGTGTACATCCGTGATGTGATCCAAAATACAGTTACTTCCGAGTGATAACTGTACTGTGGCCCAGGGGGTTTGGGACACGGATTCAGAGGGTAATCCTCCTCCTTTTGCCGAGCCTGTCGATATAGCAATTTGCTATTTCAAGGCCCCGATTCGAGGGGTTCAGGCGGTGCCGGTTGGCCTCCGTGTCGGGGCGTGTAGATGCATGCCTCGTAGTTGGGCATAAATCTCGAATCATTCATATCGCGTCGCGCATAGACGTAAGTCGCGGTAAGTCAAGGGCTTTCGCTGGCACTACGCGCGGGGCGGAGAGGATTGCGCGGTTTTGGTGTTCGACTGCGCACCCGGAGACTCGCGTGGTGGTACCGATCGGTCCCGGTTCGCCGCAATGGGGTCGGCCCGCTGCGCGTTGGAGACGTCAACCCTGTGCGCGAGGCGGGTCTGGAGGTTGCCCGCGGAGAGTTTTCGATGGATACCACTCAGTCTGCAAATGGTCAGCGAATTGGTTGGCCGTAATTTCCCGGTGACCATTAGGGGCCGCTACCGACCGAGGCCCGGTTCGGACCCCGCATTTGCGCGCCCGCGCTCACAGCGCGATGTGCAGCGCGATGGAGCCGAGGCAGACGCCGACGACCAGCGCGAGCGCCACCGCGTCACGCAGGCCGGGTGCGCTGGGACGGGCGGTGAGCTGCCCGGTGCCGCCGCGCGCGGTGATCGCCTCACCCAGTTCTCCGGCGCGGCGGGTGGACACCGCCATGGCCGCGGTGAGGATGTCGATGAGCGGGTTGTCGGCCGCGCGGGCGATCATCATGCGGTCCTTGGGCCGGAGCCTGCGAGCGGCGCGCAGTACCCGGATCTCCTCCATGAGCAGCGGCAGACCGCGGAAGGTCAGCGCGACCACGACAGCCCATTCGTCCACCGGCACCCCGAACCGGCGCAACGGCGCGCCGAGCTTGGCCAGGGCGGGCGCGATGTCGCCCATCGGCGTGGTCCACGCGATGAGGAAGGAGGCCGCCACCAGGATCAGGCCGAAGACCAGCACCTGGGCATAGCGCAGCACGGCCGTCCCCCCGACCGGCACGTTGATCACGGCTCCCGCGACGAGCAGCGCCCAGAACCACCACGGCAGCCGCGGCACCGTGCCCAGCGGCAACCTGGCGACCGCGCCGACCAGCACCAGGAACGCCGCCATCACACCGAGCACCGGCCAGGACGGCAGGAACATCAGCAGCAGGCTGATCAGGAACACCCCGATCATCTTCGTGCCCGCCCACAACCGATGGACCGGGCTGTCGACCGGGACTTGGCGCAGCAGAACGGTGCTCATCATCGACCTCCGTGCTCGAACCGCCACGCGGTTTCGCCGTGCGCGCGCACCGAGCGGGGACCGGAATCGGCTCGCGCGGCGGAGTCGCTCGGCGCCTGCGCCGTCTGGCGCGCGGACTCCGCACCCAGAATGCGCCCCGACCGCAGCTGCACCGTCCGGTCGCACACCGCAGCCATGTCGGCCACGTCGTGGGAGATGACGATCAGCGTCAAGCCGGCATCCCGCAACCGCGCGAGCAACTCGACGATGTCGGCCCGGCCCTCCGGGTCGAGACCGGCCAGCGGCTCGTCGAGCACGACCACTTGGGGGTGACTGGCCACGATCGCCGCGAGCACCACCCGCTTGGCTTGGCCGCCGCTGAGTTCTTCGATCGAGCGCGCGGCCAGCGCGCGGTCCAGCCCCACCGCGTCCAGCGCCCGGCCGACGGCCCCGGAGCCGGTCGCGCGACCGCCCCAGTCCGCGATCTCCTCGCCGACGGTCTGCTTCTGTAATTGCAGGCGAGAATGCTGGAAGGCGAGTCCAACCCGTCCGATCTGCTTGCCGATCGGCTTCCCTTGCAGCTCGCATCGGCCCGAACTCGGTTCGATCAGGCCCGCCATGATCCACGCGAGGGTGGATTTGCCCGAGCCGTTCCCGCCGACGATGAGCAGGGCCTCGCCTTGGCGCACGGACAGATCGACGCCGTGCAGGGCGGGCGCTTCCCACGGCGTCGCACGGTTGTAGGTGTGGCGGACGTCGCGCAGTTCGAGGATCGGCGCGCCCATCGGCCTGCGTCGCTGATCCCGCGCCGGACGCGGCCACGCGGGCAGGTGCGCGACGGTGCCTCCCCCGGCCAGGTGCACCACCCGGTCGGCGACCGCGGCGTCGGCCTCGTGATGGGTCACCAGCACCACGGCCATCGCGTGGCGTTTCGGCAGCTCGGCCAGCAGGTCCACCAGTTCCCGCCGCCCGTCCGGATCGATCATCGAGGTCGCCTCGTCGGCGATCAGCAGCGCGGGACGCCGGGCCAGCGCGGCGGCGACCGCCAGTCGCTGTTGCTGTCCGCCGGAGAGCGTCGCGGTCTCCTTCGCTCCCATTCCGGCGAGCCCCACCTCGCCGAGAAGTGCGTCCACATCCACCTCGGCGGCGAGTTCGGCGGGCAGCCCCCACACGACGTCGTCGGCGACGAGCACCCCGAGGGTCTGGCTCTCCGGCCGCTGCAGGACCAGGGCCGTCCCGCCGAGCTTGCCGAGCCCGGCCGACCCGGGCCGCCGCACCGATCCCGAGGTGGGCGGCAGCCCCGCCAGCAAGCGGGTCAGGGTCGACTTGCCCGAACCGTTGTGCCCGACCACGGCGACGAACTCGCCGACATCGACGGTCAGGTCGATGCCGCGCAGCGCATCGCGCGCCGCTCCCGGATAGCGGAAGCCCGCGTCGTCAAGCGTGACCGGAAGCGGGGCGACGGGCCGGTCGTCGAGCGGTGCGTCCAGCCGGTCCCGGCCGGGCAGCCAAGCCAGCCGATCCAGCACCGAACCGAGGACGTACCAGGAGAAGACGCCGGTGGCCACCATGCCCAGCGCGACGCTGCCGCCGATCCACGCCCACCACCAGTGCAGCACCGAATCGGTCAGGTCCGCGGCGAGCCGGCCAAGCGGCGCCAACTGCTCCAGGCGCGCCGCGAGATCCTGCACGCCGCGCGAGGCGTTGCGGATGTTGTCGAACAGCAGCTCGCGGGTGGTGGACATCAGCGCGAGCGATCCGACGGCGAACCCCGCCCAGGCCAGTCCGGCGAGCACCGAGAGGCCGAACGCGGTGACGATCCCGCCGCCGCGCCGCTTGACGACGCCGATGATCCCGCCCACGGTGGCCGACGCGACCAGCGCCGTCGCGGACGCGACGCCGGCGGCGACGAAGGTGACCAGCGTCGCCGCGATCGTCGCGGTGACCAGGGCGCGCAGCCGGAAGCGGTGCGCGATCAGCCCGATCGGGACCGCGCCGACCAGTTGCAGCGCGGCGGCGAACGGGATGACCGATCCGATGGTCACCAGCCCGACGGCGGCTCCGCCGAGCACGGCGCCGGTGGCCAACTCGATCGGACGCAGCGGACCGCGCACATCCGATCCGCCCGGACGGGCCAGTTCATTCACAGCACAAGTCTGCCAGCCCGGCGGGCGGTGGCGGGCCGAGGTGAATCCGGGCGGGGCGCGTTCGTCACGAGACGGGCGTGAGGGTGTAGTGCCGTGGGTCGAAGCGACGGGTGCGGCGGCGGTAGCTCGTCTGCGAGCCCGGCCAGTTGTTGGTGATGCGGCCGGCGGAGTTGCGGTACCAGCTCGAGCAGAAGTTCCACGGGGTGCGGTCGAGACGCCGCTGGAGGGCGGTGTTGTAGTCCTCTTCCAGGTCGGCGCGGACGTCGACGCAATGGCCGGGGTGGTCGGCGAGCCACCGCACGGCCTGGCGGATGTAGCGGGTCTGCGACTCGATCATGTAGATGATCGAGCCGACGCCGAGATTGGTGTTCGGCCCGTAGACCAGGAAGAAATTCGGGAAGTCCGGCACCGTGATCCCGTAATACGCGTGTGCGCCGTCGGCCCATGCGTCGGCCAGCCTGCGTCCGCTGCGGCCCCAGATCTCCATCGGCCAGAGGAACTCCGTGCCTTTGAAACCGGTGCCGTAGATGATCACGTCGACTTCGTGCGTCGTCCCGTCGGCGGTGCGTACGCCGGCCGGGGTGATCTCGGTGATCGCGGTGGTCTCCACCCGCACGTTGGGCTGGGTGAGCGCGGGGTAGTAGTCGTTGGAGAACAGCGCGCGTTTGCACCCGATCGGATAGTCCGGGGTGAGTTCGGCCCGCAGCTGCGGGTCTTCGACCTGTTCGGCGAGGTGCCGGGAGGCGATGCGGGCCACCCAGCGGGCGATGGCGGGAACCTCCACCAACCCCAGCGAGACGATCTCCGCGATCGACCACCACCCGAACCGTTCGATCAGCAGCGCGCCCGGCACCCGCGCGAACAGGTTGTGCTGGATCGGCGAGTAGTCGGTGTCGAACTTCGGGATCACCCAGGCCGGTGTGCGCTGGAACAGCGTGAGCCGGGCGACCTCGGGCTGGATCTCCGGGATGTACTGCACGGCGCTGGCCCCGGTGCCGACGCAGGCGACGCGTTTGCCGCGCAGGTCGACGTCGTGGTCCCACTCGGCCGAATGGAAGTACGGGCCGGTGAAGGTGTCGATGCCGGGGATGGCGGGCAGGGACGGACGCGACAACTGGCCCACCGCCGAGATCAGCACGTCGACGACCCAGCTCCTCCCGTCGGCGGCCCGGACGGTCCACCGGCCGGTGGCGTCGTCGAATTCGGCGTCGCTGACGCTGGTGCCGAAGCGGATCGCCGACAGCACGCCGTGGCGTTCGGCGACGCCGCGCAGATAGGAATGGATGGCGGTGCGCCCCGAGTACCGCTGCGGCCAGTCCGGCTTGGGTTCGAACGAGAACGAGTACAGCGGAGAGGGGACGTCGCAGGCCGCGCCGGGGTAGGTGTTCTCCCGCCAGACCCCGCCGATGTCGGCCGCCCGCTCCAGGATGGTGATGTCCTCGAAGCCGTTGCGACGCAGCTCGATCGCCATGCCGATGCCGCCGAAGCCGGCGCCGATGACGAGAATCGATGGCCGATTGCGCGCTGACATGTGAGACTCCTCACTGCGACCGTAGCTCACTCCACTGTAAGAGCCGCCGTGTCGTCGCATAGAGAAATTCGGCCATAATGTCCGCGTGGAGCGGGTGCAGGATCCGGATATCCGCGATTGGAACTTTCCACGCGGTGTGGCCAGCGTGGCGTTGATGGTCGGCTACGCGGCCGAACACGGCGTGCCCACGGGACGCATGCTGCACGGCACCGCGCTCGGCGAGCAGCAATTGCGCGACCCGGACGTGCAGATCGATGCGCACACCGAACTGGCGGTCATCCGCAACCTCGTCCGCGAACTCGCCGATCGGCCCGCGCTCGGCGTGGAGGTCGGCCGCCGCTACCGGATCACCACCTTCGGCATCTTCGGCTTCGCCTGCGTCAGCAGCCCGACGCTCGGGGAGGCGATCAGCTTCGCGCTGCGCTACCTGGACCTCAGCTTCACCTTCTGCATCCCGGTGGCCGAGTGGGGCGAGCGCGAATTCGTCGCGGTGGTGCACGACGAGTCGGTGCCGATCGACGTGCGCCAATTCCTCGTCGAACGCGACGTCACCGCGATGCACCAGGTGATGAGCGATCTGCTCGGCACCCGCTTGCCGCTGACCAGGGCGGAATTCCGGTTCCCCGACCCCGGCTACGCGGAGCGGATCGCCGAGGTGACCCTCGTGCCGCCGCGTTTCGACATGCCGCACAACCTGTTCGCGATCGAGCCGATGCTGCTGGAACAGCCGTTGCCGCAGGCCAACGAGCAGACCTGGGCGATGTGCCTGGCGCAGTGCCGGGAACTGGTGCACCGCCGAAGGGCGCGCACGGGCATCGCCGCCGAGGTGCGCGAACGCTTGGTGCCGCGCGGGGGAGCGGATGGATTCGCCGCCCCGCCCGGCATCGACGCCGTGGCGAACGATCTCAACATGAGCACCCGCACGCTGCGGCGGCACCTCGACGCGGCCGGCACCAGCTACCGCGCCTTGCTGGACGAAGTACGGCGTGCGCTGGCGGAGGAGATGCTCACCGCCACACCGCTGTCGGTGAGCGACGTCGCCATCCGGCTCGGCTACGCCGAGGCCTCGACGTTCATCTTCGCCTTCAAGCGCTGGACCGGTAATACCCCGGCGGCCTATCGCCGCGAACGCGCCGTCCGGCGTTAACTCTCTTCGCCGCGACCGCTCCTGCTGCCGGTGTAGGCCAGCTCGCGGATCTTGCCGATGGCCGCGGGAAACAGCTCCACCTCGGCGGGGTGATTGAGCATCGGATCGAAGTAATCCGTGCGGTACTCGGCGGATTCGGCGGGACGCAGCGTGAGTTCGGCGACCCGCCAGGTGGGCCCGCCGAGGCGGCCCGCGGTGAGTGTGAAGCTGACCAGGTCCTCGTCCAAGTGCGCCTGCATCGCCTCGAGCGACGCGGACGTGGGCTGCACGCTGTCCGGCTCGGCGAAGAACCAGGTGGGCGAGGAGTTGCTGATCCGATAGGGCATCAGGCAGCCGTACCGTGCGCTGGCCCAGCCGCGCGCAGGGGTGATCACGAACCGCCCCAGCGGTCCCCGTCCGGTGGTGGCGAGCGCGAAATCCCAAGGCTGCTCGTCGCGATCGAGCACCCGGAACGCCAAGCCCAGCACATCGGGCAGGCCGTTGGGCAGGCCGATGCCTTTGGACACCCGCGCGATGACCGCGCGGTCGCCGCTGCCGAAAAGCGGCTCGAATTCGGGCTCGGCGTGCAGACGACCGGCCAGGTGCAGGCCCGACGGGTGGAATACCCGCGCATGCCGGATCCTGGCTCCGGCCGCGAACGCGTTCTTCACCACTGCGGCTGGTAGATCGACCATGGCGAATCCTCCCGGGTAGGCGTCGTGTGCCTCCCGATTGCCCCCGCTCGGGCCGGGTAAACGCCGTCAGGCCGGTTGCACGCCGATTCGGCCGCCCATCGGAACCGTCCGGAAATGGCTGGTGAGCCGGTGATCGTCACCGATGACGTGCAGCGCCACCGCCGGGTCGGGCGCGTAGTCCATGACGTGGTCGGGCAGGTCGAGTTCCCACTCGCCGCTGAGCACCGACGCGGTGCTCGGGGCTACCAGCAGCGGGCGTCCCCCGAAGGTCGTCGCCGCGGCGGAGTGCGCGTGGCCGGTGACCACGCCGACGATCCGGTCGTCACCGGCCACCAGATCGGCGAGCCGTTGCGGATCGGCCAGCGAGATCACGTCGACGATCGGGCTGAACAGGTGCGCGGGCGGGTGGTGCAGGGCGAGCAGGATCGGCTTGCCCGCGGGCGCCGCGTCCAGCACGCCACCGAGCCAGTCGTAGGTCTCGTCCGCGAGCTGCCCGCCCGGCTGACCCGGGACGCTCGAATCCAGCAGGGCTACCGTGAGATCGCCGACGCGATGCGCGTGGTTGATCGGGGCGTCGGAGGCGGACTCGCCGAGCAGGGCGGTACGGAAGCCGGCGCGGTCGTCGTGGTTGCCGGGAATCGCGTAGATCGGGATCTCGCTGTCGAAAGCGGCCTTGGCCTCCGCGAACTGCTCGGGTTTGCCGGAGTCGGTGATGTCGCCGGTCACCACGATGGCGTCCGGCCTGCGGCGCAGCCCGGCGATGAAGGCCATCACCCGCCGCACACGCTGGGCGTTGCGGGTGCCGAGATCGAAGTGGGTGTCGCTGACCTGAGCAACCAGGATCATCGGCATTCGCTTTCGCTAGGGGTTCGCTGCATTGCGTCAGATGGGCGCGCGCGTCGCGTCCGCGGCACGTCATCAGGCTAATTGACCTGCGTATTACGCGTCGTCATGACGCTCGCCACCGTGCGGCGGTTGCCCGTCGGGTTGTGGGCGGAGTCACATTGTGTTCTTGCTATCTCTGCTGTCCGGACACCGCGTCGGACAGGCTGCGCAGAGCGCGCAGGAACGCGTCGCGGTCCGGCGCGGGAAGCCGCTCGAGCAGCCGGTTCTCGCCGGCCTGGATCTCGCGCTGGACTCGGTCGCGCAGGGTGCGTCCCGCCGGAGTGAGCGACAGCAGGTTGACCCGCCGGTCCGCGGGGTCGGCTTCGCGCGTGATCAGGCCGCGGCGCTGTAGCTCGTCGAGCACGCCGATGATGCGGGTCTTGTCGGCGCCGATCGCTTTGGCCAGCGCCGCCTGGGTGTAGACGGGTTCCGCGCCGAGGCCGAGGAGTACGGAGTACCCCCACATGGACAGGTCGTGCCGCTCCAGGATGGGCAGTTCGAGGGCCATGAGCGCCCGCCCGAGCGGCACGATCATCGCGGCGAGATCGGGACGGGCGTTCGGCATGGGTCGACGATACTGCTTGGCAAAATCGTAAGCTTGCGCATACGATACGCTTATGCTTACTGATGACTTGAAAGAATTGCGCGACCAGCACGCCCGTTCGGTGTGGTTGAGCGTGGACGCGGTCGCCGGAGTCCGTCCCGACCAGCTGGCCGCCGAAACACCCTGCGCGGGTTGGCGTCTTCGTGACCTGCTGGAACACATGATCGCGCAGAACCACGGCTTCGCCGCCGCCGCGCGCGGGAGCGAGGATCTCGAGGACTGGACCGTGCGCGCGTCCGCCGATCCGGTCGCCGACTATCGCGTATCGGCCGACGACGTGCTCTCCGCCTTCGCCGCCGACGAGGTGTTCGAGCGCTCGCTCGTGCTGCCGGAGGTCCTGCCCGGCCAGGGCATCCCGGCCGTGCGCGTGCTCGGCTTCCACCTCGTCGACAGCGTCGTGCACGCCTGGGACGTCGCGCGATCGATCGGCGCGACCGTCACCCCGGATCCCGACGTGGCCGAAGCCGCGCTGACCATCGCCCTCGCCGTCCCCGACGGTCCGGAACGATCCGCACCCGGCGCGGCCTTCGCCCCGGCACTGTCGCTTCCGGAGCAGGCGCCGACCCTCGACCGCATTCTTCTGCTGCTCGGCCGTTCGCCGAACTGGCCGAACTGATCCGCTCGGACCGTTGCTGTTCCGTGCACATGGGCGCCTGGGGATGACTGGGGACGAACCTGGAGCCGCGTCCCTCGGGTCAGTGAGCGCGACGTAGCGGGGATTCCTTTACCCGACGTTCTCGGCTCCGCAGGTGCGAACGCCGCACGGCGCGACAAGAGCCGTGGATAGCCAGTTCGTACCGGGGACGATGCTCGGCCCGGACCGGTTCGCGCGGCGTCCAGTTGGGCGGCGGCCTCGAGGCAACTGCCGCTTTAGGCGATCGCGCTGCTCAGACGCTTGCTGTGCGTACGGCATGGCCCTTCGAGTGCGGCCGAAGTCTCGGCGGTTCTTCGCGATGGTCGCCGCCAAGCCGATCGGGTAACGCGGTGCCGCTAGTCGAGCGTCCGCAACAGGCCGGCCGCGCGGTCGAGGGCCGCTGGGTCGGCGGACTCGTGCAGCGGCTCCCAGAAGGCCGCGTCGGGTTCGGCGGCCAAAGCCAGTTCCGGCGGGGTGCGCCAAGAAGCGGTGAGGCCGAGACGCCAGGAGTGCAAGTAGGTTCGCGGGTGCGCGCCGGAGCGGTCGAACAGGGGATCGCCGACTATCGGATGGCCGGTCCAGGCCAAGTGGACGCGAATCTGGTGGCGACGGCCGGTCACCGGGCGCAGCGCGAGAACGGTGTGCGAAGGGCCCCGCAGCACCGTCGCGAACCGGGTGAGCGAGGGGTAGTTCTTCGCGGGCAGCAGGTCGGCGTCGTCGACGAACCAGCGGCTCGCCTCCTGGCGAATGCTTTCGCGCGGCGCCGCGATGCGCACCCGGTTCTTCCGTCCCACGCTGAGCGGCAGATCGAACACGCCGGTGTCGGGCAGTCCGGTGGCCGCGACGACGGCAAGATACGCCTTGTCGGCGGTCTGCTTGTTGAACTGCCTGGTCAGTTCGCCGTGCGCGCGCAGCTCCTTCGCGAAGAGGATCAAGCCGGAGGTCACCTTATCGATCCGGTGCACCGGATAGAGCGTTTCTCCGGTGGCCGCCGCCAGCTCGACGAGATCGGTGTCGTGGCGCTCGCCCATGACCGAGATACCGGCGGGTTTGTGTAGGGCCAGAATCGCCGCGTCCTCCTCGACGAGGCAACGCGCGCGTAGCTGTGACCAGTCCTTGTCCACCGGACGAGCCTAGGGCCGACGGCGGCGGCCGGTGGCAGGCGGTCGGGCTACCTGCCGTTGCGGCCGTTGCGGCGCAGCAGGTGCGGACGCAGGCGATTGAAGCCGCGCACCCGGACGCTGCGCAGGTGCTTGATCGAGAACGCCGGGTCGCTGTCGAGTTCGGCGGCGGCGTGATCATCGATCAGGACGGTGCCCGGCCGGGCGACGCCGGTGAGCCGGGAGGCGATGTTCACCACCGAGCCGTACAGATCCCCGAATCGTTGCAGCACCGGGCCGTAAGCGAGAGCGACGCGCAGCTCCGGGGTGCCTCCGACCATCATGGTGGACTCCTGGATGGCCAGCGCGATCCGGGCGGCCTCGGCGGCGCTCTCCGTCGCGAACATGACCTCGTCACCGACGTTCTTGATCACCCATCCGCCGTTCTCGGTGATGGCGGCCGTCGTGGTGGACTCGAACGCCTCCAGCAGCATGGACAGTTCGTCGGGATGCAGATGCCTGGTCAGCCTGGTGTAACCGACCATGTCGGCGAAACCGACGGCCAGTTCGCGCACCGACTCGCCCGCGCTCGTCCCCGGGTCGAGCGACCGCGACAGCGACGCGGCCAGATGCCGCCGCCACGCATAGGTGTTCAGCTGCTCCAGCGTGGCGATGGCGCCCTCGGCGGCGACGCGCGCGGTCTCCGCGGGGTCGGCCCCCGGCTCGGCGCGGGCGATGCGCTCTTCGATCTCCGCGAGCACCAGATCGACCTGCCACTCCGCCAGGCGCGCCATTCCTTGGCCGAGCGTGCGCGCGGTCGCCGCCTGCTGTTTGGCGTCGGCCGAGGACAGCACGTTCAGCTGTTCGAAGTTGCGCACCGCCGTCACATCGGCGTCGGCGTAGTCCACCGCGTCGTCGCCGATGCTCGACGGGAAACCGAGCGCCATCCACAACCGCCGGGTCAGCGCCGTCGTCGCCCCCGACCGCTCGGCGACCTCGGTGCGGTTGTACCGGCGCGCTCCGTCGAGCAGATAGGACTCGACGGCCGCTCGCACCAATTCGGACCTCTCGGTGGGCACCATGATCGGTACCTTACGGGCCGAATCCGGCGCGGCGGCTTCCATTGGGGGAGTTCACATACGGGCCGGGACTTTCACCCGGCGGTCGCCGGGGTGCGTCCGCGGAAGGTGCGGCGCAGATCGTCGACCCACGCGGCGGGGATCTCCCACGGGATGAAGTGACCGCCGCGTTCGTGGACGGTGAGGTTGACGTGGTTGTACCAAGCGCCGCGGTCGCTGTCGACGAACGCCTGTACACGGCGGTCGGTGTCGACGCCGGGCGGGTTCTCGTAGGCGACGAACGTGATGCCGGTCGGCGCCTCGACGGGCGGCTGCCGGTCGTGCGACGGCGTCCAGGGATAGCGATTGTTGTTGGCGTAGGTGCGGATGGACGTGCCGATGGAATTGGTGACCCAGAAGATCATCGCGTGAGTGAGCAGGTCGTCCTTGCCGAAGACCGACTCGATGTCGCCGCCGTTGTCGCTCCATTTCACCCAGCGCTGCAGCAGCCAGGCCAGCAGCCCGGCCGGTGAGTCGGACAACCCGTAGGCGAGGGTGCTCGGTTCGAGCATGTGCGCGGTCAAATGCACGGCGAAACGCCGTTCCAGTTCCAGGATCCGGTCGCGCACGGCGGCGGGCAGGCCCTCCGGGATGGGCATGCCGCCGGTGATGTCCCACGCGCGGTCGCCGTTGAACAGGGTGAGCTTCTGACCGGAGCCGATGTGGATGCCGTACAGCTCCTCGGCGTACTTGTGCCCGAGCTGCCCGGTGACCAGCGCGCCCACGTCGCAGCCCGCCGCGGCGTACTTCGCATGGCCGAGCGTCTCGGTCATCAGGACGTGCCAGAGGTCGGCGACCTTCCAGTAGTTCATGTCCGGGTTGTTCGGCAGTGGCGCGGAGAAACCGAATCCGGGGAAAGACGGGACGATGACGTCGAAGGCGTCGGCCGGGTCGCCGCCGAACGCCGCCGGGTCGGCCAGTGGATCGATCACCTTGGCCCAGTGCCAGAAGGTCCAAGGCCAGCCGTGGGTGAGGATCAGCGGCGTCGGGTCGGGGCCTGCACCCGGCTTCCGCAGGAAATGCACCGGCACACCATCGATGTCGACGAAGTAGTGCTCGTAGGCGTTGAGCGCGGCTTCGGCCGCGCGCCAGTCGTAACCGGTGCGCCAGTACTCGACCAGCTCCTGCAGATAGCCGCGCGACACACCGTAGGACCAGTCCTCGTTGCCCGCGTCGACCGGCCAACGCGTCAACTCCAGGCGTCTGCGCAGGTCCTCGAGCACGTCGTCGGACACGTGGATGGGCGTGGGATCGAGCGGGAACGGCCGTGGTCCGGCTGCGCGCGAAGAGGTCTGCTGGCTCACCGGGCCAGTATGCTCCGCGCGCTACGCGCGGGCCGTCGAGCGCTTCCACGGCATGACGACAGAGGTCATCGCCGCCGGCGGCACGCTCCGCTAGCGTCGGGAGGGCGGATGGACGGCTGAGCGGAGGGGCGTTGTGGGCAAGAGCGGGCGGGCCGGGCGGCCCGAGATCGCCGAGGGCGTGCTCGAGCACGGCATGCCCTACTTCGCCCTCGGCGCGGGCCCGCCGCTGGTCTTCCTGCGGTGGTTCAGTCCCGACCACGCGAATCCGCGTGGTCGGATGCTCGCCTCCGAAGTGAAAGTGCTGCGGCCGTTGGCGCGGAACTTCCGCGTCTACGCGGTCAGCCGCGCGCCCGGCATGGCCGAGGGCACCACGATGGCGCGGATCGCGGCCGAGCACGCGGACGCACTGCGCCGCGAGTTCGGCGAGCCGGTGGACGTGCTCGGCATCTCCTCGGGCGGCTCGGTGGCGCTGCAACTCGCCGCCGACCATCCCGATGTCGTTCGCCGCTTGGTCGTCGCGTCGTCGGGCTGCCGCTTGGATCCGGTCGCCAAAGAAGGGCAGATGCGCTACGCCGAAGCGGTCCGGCACGGCCGCCGGGCCGCGCACCATCTCGCGTCGAGCAGCGTCTCCTCGCCCGTCGCCGCTCGTTTCGCGGCGGCGCTCATGTGGTTGCTCGACCCGTTGGGCCGCCCGCGCGACCCCGCCGACACGTACGCGTTTCTCCGCGCCGAGGACGGGTTCGATCTCACCGACCGTCTCGGCGAGATCCACGCGCCCACTCTCGTCATCGGCGGCGGACGAGACGCCGCCTACAGCCTCGACACCTTCCGCCGCACCGCCGACGGCATCCCCGATTCCCACCTCGTCATCTACCCGGGCGCAGGCCACGTGAGCGCGCTCCGGCACCCGCGCTTCGCCATCGACGTCACCGAGTTCCTCGACCGCCCCGCCTGACGCGCCATCGGTGCGCCTGCGGCCACCGAGATCCGAGCAGGCGCCGGCGCGCGGGAGGCGAATCGCGTTCGGCCGGGTCATGGTTTGGGTGTGGGAGTCCAGTAGCCGCGACGACGAGTGCCGGCCGCCGTGCGGATCGCCGCGTGGAGACGATCGGTCAACTGGGCGGGGGCGGACAGATCGCTCCAGCTCCAGCGCACGACCGCCCAGCCGAGGGCGCGCAGCCGATCCGTACGGACCCGCTCCGCGGTGACCGCACGAGCGGCGGGCAGCGGGCCGCGCGGTGCGGCCGTGCGGTGATCGCTTCCGTCGAACTCGCCGATCACGCCGAGATCGGCAAACAGGAAATCGACGCGGCCGACGCAGACCTCCTCATCGGAGAAGACGCGAGCTCGCACCTCGGGAGCAGGAAGACCCTCCCGGTGCAGCAGGATCCGGCTCAACGACGCCCCGACGCTCCCGCTGCGGCCGTCCAGGAAGTCCAGGGCGAGGGCGGCGCGGCGGCATCCGGGCCTGCGCCGGGCCCTGCGCAGGTGTTCGCGCAGTTCCGCCGTGGTGGTCAGGCCCTGGCGCAGTGCGGAATCCCCTAGGACGACCGATTGGTCGAGCCCCTCCGAGCGGGCGATGTCCAGGACCGTCCGCGCCGGGGTGGTCACGCGGATGTCGTCGACCAGGGTGATCTCGTCGGGTTCCATCCGCGCCGAATGGACCACCACCCGGCGGCTCAGCCTGCCGCCGTTGATCCGGCTCCTGGTCAGATGGACCCGGTCGAGCGGAATGCCCCAAGTCGTCATCCCGTGCAGCACCGCCGCCGAACAGTGGCTGGTGACGGCGGAGTCCGACGTCGACTCCGCGGTGGCCAGTGTCATCAGCAGATGCCTGCCGGTGGCGCCGAGACCGGAGCCCGGCGAGTTCAGGTAGTGCCCGGCGCGCAGCCGCTGCCATTTCCCGGTGCTGCACAGCCGGTGCAGCGTCTTGTCGGACAGACCGGATGCCAGCGCCTGCTGACGCGAGATCAGTTGCGGTGCTTCCATACCGGCAATCGTGATCGACCGGCGACCCCGCGCCGCCCGGCGCGGCGGCGGATGTGCACAACACTCGTGCTGTGGACAACTCCGGAGGGTCAGCCCAGCTGGGTCATGCCCGCCGCGACCACGCGAGCCACGTTCAGCACTTCGTCGGCGGTGGGCAGCGGCACGCCGTCGAGCGCGTGCAGCCGATCGGTGCTGGCGATCGCGAACATCGCCGAGACCCAGGCCGCGGCGCACGCGCGCAGGGTTCCCGGCCGGACCGGGCCGGGGGCGCTGGCCTGCAGCACCTTGGCGGTCACCTCCAGCATCTGGTCGCGCAGGCGCCGCAGTTGCCGCCGCACGTCGGGATGGGTGTCGGCCTCCCGCCACAGGATCACCCGCAGCACCGACGAGCGGTGATCGCGCAGGTTCAGCGCGGCGTCGAGATTGACCAGGCTCGTCGCCGGATCGCCCGGGGCCACCACGGTGCCGATGTCATCGATCGGCTGCGCGGGCACCCGCTCGGACATCAAGGCCGACAGGATCGAGTCCTTGGTCGGAAAGTAGTAGAAGACGAGTCCTTTGGGGACGCCCGCCGCGGCGGCGATGGCCGCCGTCGCGGTGGCGTCGTATCCCTGTGCCGCGAAGAGTTCCTCCGCGGCGTCGAGGATCAGCTGCCGGGCGTCGCCGTCGGCTTTCGCGCTGCGGCGCCGCTCGGCGCGCCGGGCGCCCGGCCGCTGCATCAGTGATGGGGCGCCATGTCGTGCAGCCGCCCCGACACCGTCGGCAGCGCCGCCACCGCGACCACCGCCGTCACGACTCCGACCACCCATGCGGTCCAGGATGCGCTGCGGTACTCGGTGAAGTCCATGACCCACGGCGAGAGGAACAGCAGTACGCCGCACAGGCCCATCACGTAGTCCGCCGCCGCCATCTCGGGGCGGGACATCTGGGCCAGACCGGTCAGGGCGATGAGCACGCCGAGCACGATCAGCGACCACATGGCGTTGTCGTTGTGGTCCACCCACAGCGGGGACAGTGCGGCGAAGGCTCCGAGCACGACGGCCAAGAGATCCTGCGCGCGGCTCTCGGTGAACATGTGTACCTCCTCAGGCTGTGCGTATGTCCTGACCTCGGTCTAGTCCTGATTGACCGCCCGATCAACATCGAAACGGACACGGTTGCGCGACAGTTGGCCGGTCGTTCGACGTGATGGTCCTCACAGGGGAATGAACCAAGCACCAGTTAGGGTGAGCTTCGTCGCCCCGCCGATTCCGCGGAATCGGCGGCCGGGTTCCAGCGAAGGGATGGCCGCATGACCGCGCCGATCGTGATCGTCGGAGCAGGCCTCGCCGGCCTGCGCACCGCGGAGGAATTGCGCCGTGCGGGTTATGCCGGTGAACTCGTGCTGGTCGGTGACGAGTCGCGGTTGCCATACGACCGGCCGCCGCTGTCGAAGCAGTTCGTGCGCGGCGAGACCGACGACACCACCCTGCGCCCGAGCGAGTTCTACACCGAGAAGCAGATCGATCTGCGCCTGAACACCGAAGCGGTCGGGGTCGACACCGGGACGCGCCGCGTTCGCCTCGCCGACGGCACGACGCTCGACTACGACCAGCTGATCATCGCCACCGGTCTGCGCCCGCGCCGCCTGCCCGGGCTGCCCGCCTTGCGCGGCGTGCACGTGCTGCGCGGTCATTCCGACGCCGTCGCCCTGCGCGCCGATCTGAGCGGCGCCAGGACGGCGCTCGTCGTCGGCGCGGGTTTCATCGGTTGTGAACTCGCCGCGAGTTTCCGGGCTGCGGGAGTGGATGTCGTGCTGGTCGAACCGCAGGCGACGCCGCTTGCCTCGGTACTCGGCGAAGCGGTGGGTGAACTGGTGGCGCGGATGCACCGCGCGGAAGGGGTGGATCTGCGCTGCGGCATCGGCGTGGACACCCTGCTCGGCGACGACGCGGGGCGGGTGCGCGGCGCGCGGCTGTCCGACGGTACCGAGGTCGCCGCCGACCTCGTCGTGATCGGAGTCGGCTCGCGGCCGGTGACCGAATGGCTGAGCGATTCCGGGATCGACTTGGCCGACCCGTCGGCCGGTGGCGGTGTGCTCGCCGACGAGGTGGGCCGGACCTCCGCCGCCGGCGTGTGGGCGGTCGGCGACGTGGCGGCCTGGTTGCACGAGACCGGATCGCGCAAGCGCGTCGAACACTGGACCAACGCCGGTGAACAGGCCAAATTGGTCGCGTGCGCGCTACTGGGCGCGCAACCGCCGACGGCGGCGCGCGTCCCGTACTTCTGGAGCGACCAGTACGACGTCAAGATCCAGGCGCTCGGCACCCCAGGCCCGTCCGACGAGGTGCGCATCGCCTCCGACGACGGCCGCAAATTCCTCGCCTACTACTCCCGGGGCGGCAACCTCACCGGCGTCGTCGGCGCGGGCATGACGGCCCAGGTGATGAAAGCCCGCGCCAAGATCGCGGCCGGGGCTCCGGTCACCGAGTTGCTCGCACCCAGCTGAGCCCGCGCCGGTGGGGACACCGGACGGGCGGAGGCGGCGAGCGTCGAACCGCGCCGAGCTGTTGACCGGGGTCGATGGCCTGCGATCTAAGGGGTAGCCGGTATCGCGCGCTCCACGATCGTGCGCACCAGTTCGGCGGCCCGCTGCTCGTCGAAAATTCCCGGTAGAGTGAGTCTTTCCAGGATGAGCCAGTTCAGGGCGAGATAGAGCAGTACCACGGCGTCCTCGTCGCCGGGCAGTTGCGACTCCTGATAGTTGGCGATATTGAAGTCCAGATCCGCGCGCACCCGCTCGGTGAGCAGTGCCTGCAATTCGGGGCGCCGGGTTGCCTCCAGCCGCAGTTCGAGGATCGCGAGATAGCCGGTCCGGAAGTGGAAGACCCGGTCGACGACCTCGGTCATGAGTTCGATCATGCTCTCGCGTGTCTGCGGTCCGCGTGATCTCGCCATGGTTTCGTCGCTGGGGATCAGCCGCTCGTAGTAGCGGTTGCCGACCTGGACGAGCAGCGCGTCCCGGTTGGGGAAGTAATTGGACGCGGTTCCGGCGGGCACGCCCGCCTCCTGATCAACCGCGCGGAAGGTCAGTCCTCGTGCCCCTTCGCGGGCCAGGACCTCGATCGATGCATCCAGCAGAGCTTGTCTGCGTTCCGGATTCGTGCGCACCACTTGACACCACTCCATGTGTAGTACTACGGTTCAAATCACTTCGTTCAGAGTACTACACGCTAGGCGGTTAAGTTGCGAAAGCTTGTCTACTACGTTGGCGTCTCCCTCGACGGCTACATCGCGGGGCCGCAGGGCGAATTCGACTTCTATCCGGTGTGCGACGACATGATGGCGTGGATCAACGAGCGGTATCCGGAGACGGTGCCGACGCCCCTCCGCGAATCCGTCGGCTTGCCCATCGACACGCCGAACAAGGTCTTCGACACCCTGGTCATGGGCCGCGGGACCTACGAACCGGGCCTCGCGATCGGCGCCACCAGCCCGTACAACCATCTGAAGCAGTACGTCTTCTCCAGCACCCTCGCACCGGTGGACAACCCGCAGGTGGAGATCGTCGACACCGATCCGGTCGAACTGGTCCGGCAACTGAAGAAGGAAGCGGGCCTGGACATCTGGCTCTGCGGCGGCGGCAAGCTGGCCGGTCAGCTCCTCGGCGAGGTCGATGGGTTGATCATCAAGAGCTACCCGGTGATCGCTGGTGCCGGCGTCCGGGCGTTCACCGGCGATTTCCAGCCGACGCAATTCACGGTCACCCAGCGCCGAGAGTTCAGCAACGGCGCGCAGGTCACCTGGTTCGACCGCGCCTGATCCCGCCGGATCGTCCGGCATCTGCTTCACCAGCTTTTCGAAAGGCGGCACCCATATGCGAAAGCAACGCAGCACCTTCCCGGCCCAGAACAACCAGCAGCGCTTCGCGCCTCGCCCGGCGCATCCGCGAGCGGTGACCAACGCCAAGAGCGGGTGGCCCCGGCACGGCAGGTACGGGGCGCGGTAGTCCGAGTGACGACCTGGGTGCCCGAAGGATCGTTGGCCGCGGCTCGGCCGGAATGGGAGTTGACATGCATACCGACGTGATCATTGTGGGCGCAGGCCCGACCGGCCTGATGCTGGCCGCCGAGCTGCGCCTGGCCGGAGTGCGGCCGCTGGTGCTGGAGCGGCAGTCGCGGCCGCGCGACACCCCGAAGGCCGGTGGTCTCGGCGGGCAGATCCTGGAGCTGTTGCGCTACCGGGGCTTGCTGGATCGGTTCGAGGCGGCCTGCACCGATCCGATCCCCGCTCCGCGGTTCCCCTTCGGCGGTGTGCACGTGGACCTCACCCAGCTTCCCGACTCCCCGCTGCACGCCTTGCCGCTGCCGCAACAGCGGCTGGAGCGACTGCTCGGCGAACGCGCACGCGAGCTCGGCGTCGACATCCGGCGCGGACATCAGGTGCTGGACCTGCGGCAGGACGCCGACGCGGTCACCGCGGAGGTCGGCGGTCCGGACGGGCCGTACCGGGTCACCGCCCGCTATCTGGTCGGCTGCGACGGCGCGCGCAGCCGGGTTCGCGACCTGGCCGGGATTCCGTTTCCCGGCACCGTCTATCCGGAGGTGAACCGACTGGCCCAGATCACCGTGCCCGATCTGGTGACGCGGCTCGACGACGGCGGCCTCGAGGTTCCCGGATTCGGCGCCATCCGCGCGGGCTTCACACGGACGGACCGCGGTCTGTTCGGGATGGGTGCATCGCCCGCGTCGGAGGTGCTGTCGGTCTACACGATCGAGGACGAGGCCGTCGAATACGACGACGACGTGCCGATGACCGTGGCCGAGCTGCGGGACAGCATCCGTCGCGTGCTCGGCGCGGATCTGCCGGTGGCCGACACGCTCCGGCTGTCGCGCTTCACCTTCAAGGCCCGCCAGGCCGACCGCTATCGCGCCGGCCGGATCTTGCTCGCCGGTGACGCGGCCCATCTGTTCCCCGCCACGGGTGTGGCACTCAACGCCGGAATGCTCGACGCGGTCAACCTGGCCTGGAAGCTGGCCGCCGAGGTCCAGGGTTGGGCGCCCGGCGGCCTGCTGGACACCTATGACGAGGAACGTCGTTTCGCCGGAGCGCGCACCATGCTGCACACCCAGGCGCAGGTCGCGCTGCGGCGTGGGCACGACCCGGCCGCCGAAGCGCTGCGGGAGGTCTTCCAGGAACTGCTCACCGACGAACAGCCGCTGCGGCGGATGGGAGCCCTCATCGCGGGCGCCGATATCCGCTACCCGCTGCCCAACTCCGACAACCATCCCTTGACCGGCGCCTTCGCGCCCGACCTCACCCTGCGCACGGACGACGGCACGACCAGTGTCGCCGAACTCCTGCATGCCGCACGGCCCGTCCTGCTCGATCTCGCCGACCGCACGGACCTGCGCGATGCCGCCCGGGACCGGCGGCACCGCGTGGACATCCGCACCGCGAAAGCGGAGAACCGCACGGCCGACGCCCTGCTGATCCGCCCGGACGGCCACATCGCCTGGGCCGCGAGCGTCGACGAGCCCGCCGACACCGCCGAGCGCGGTCTGCGCGCGGCGCTGTCGTTCTGGTTCGGCGCACCTGCGTCAGGCGCGATCCCGGCTGACGGCTGACGCCCTCCTGTTCGGCGTCAGTCGGCGGCCCTGCTGTCGTACTCCGTTACCGAGCGGGTACGGCGGTTCGGCCGGTTTCTCGCGCCAGAGGCGGCCTGGTTCGCACACCCGCGGCAGCGGCGATCCTGACCGGCGGCTGACGCTCCTGCCGCCCCCGTTCGGCGTCAGTCGGCGGCCCTGCTGTCGTACTCCCTCATCGAACGAGTGCGGCGGTTCGGCCGGTTTCCCCGCGCCGAGGCGGCTGTCGCCGGGGCCGTGCTCGGCATGCGGGGCTGTCGCAGGGCTGTAATACGGTGGTGCGGTGATCGTCGCGCTCATCGACTCGGGTCTGGGGTTGCTGCCCACTGCCGCTTGGTTGCGCAAGTTGCGGCCCGATGTGGATCTGCTGCTGCAGTTGGACCCGGATGGCGCACCATGGGGGCCGAAGCCGGAGGAATGGGTGGTCGAGCGGGTGGTGAACGCCGCGCGGACGTCCCTCCGGTCGGGCGCGGAGGTGATCGTCCTTCCGTGCAACACCGCCAGCGTGACGGCGCTGGAGCATGTGCGGGCGGACGTCGGACCGGACGTGCCGGTGATCGGCACCGTGCCCGCGATCAAGCCCGCGGCGGCCGTGTGCCGGTCGGTGGCGGTGTGGGCCACCGCGGCCACCACGGCGAGCCGGTACCAAGCCGATCTGATCGCGAAATTCGGCGGTGACGCCGACGTGGTGGGGGTGGCGTGTCACGGGTTGGCCGATGCGATCGACCGGGGCGATCTGGCCGCCGCCGACGAGGCGATCGCGGGCGCGGCGCAGCGCACTCCGCCCGGCGTGGAAGGGGTGGTGCTCGGCTGCACGCACTATCCCCTGGTGACCGACTCGATCGTGGCCGCGCTGCCCACCGGCGTCCGGCTGTTCGACAGCGCCCAAGCCGTTGCGGCGCAGACCATCCGGCGCATCGATGCGCTGGGCCGCCCGAGCACCGGCAACGGCGAGATCCGGGTGCTGAACAGCGGACGCCCCGGTGCGCTGCCCGCCAGCGCGGCCGCTTTCGAGTCCGGCCGCGTGCTGGGTGCGCAAGGGTGAACCACTGTTCGGCACCGCGTCCGCCGTGCTGACGACCGGCGCCACCGCGTGCGGTGCGGACTTCGCCGAAGGCGCGGCGCGGAGGGAGGGAACAGGAGCATGGCTCGATGACCGACTCGGTGACCGCGGCCGACGTGCGCGCGGCGCTGCGGGAACTGGCCGACCCGGCCGACGCGGCGAACCTGCGGCGATTCTTCAAGACCGGGCCAGGTGAGTACGGCGAGGGCGAGGTGTTCCTCGGGGTCCGGGTTACGGCGAGCCGCCGGGTCGCCAAGCGTTTCGCTGCGCTTCCGCTCGAGGAGATCGATCGGCTGCTCGACAGCGACGTGCACGAGGATCGGTTCGCCGCGCTGGTCATCTTGAACGCGCGATTCGCCGCGGCGTCCAGGCCGCGCTCCTTCGACGACGCCGCGCGCGCCGCCATGGTGCGGCTGTATCTGGCGGCCGTGCGCCGGGGCCGGGTGAACAACTGGGATCTCGTGGACGTGTCGGCGGAGCACATCGTCGGCCCGTGGCTGCTGGACAAACCGCGTGATCTGCTGTTCGAGCTGGCGGAATCACAGTCGCTGTGGGAGCGGAGGGTGGCACTGCTGTCCACCTTCGCCTTCATCAAGGCCGGTGACGCCTCGACCACCTTCGCGCTGGGCGAACTGCTGCTCGGCGACCGGCACGATCTGATCCAGAAGGCGCTGGGCTGGATGCTGCGCGAAGTCGGCAAGCGCGTCGACCGCGACCTGCTGACCGGATTCCTCGACCGGCACGCCGCCGCCATGGGACGCACCGCGTTGAGCTATGCGACCGAGCATCTGCCGCAGGAACTCCGCGCGGAATACCGCGCGCGATAGGCCGCCGCAATGGATCGGCAAATCCCGCTATCGCGGCAGAACGCGATAGTGCGTTCGAACTACCGGCGCGCTCAGAACTGGATCTTCAGGTGGTCGGTCACCGGATGCGCCTGGCAGCCGAGGATATAGCCGTTCTCGATATCCTCTGGGTCGAGGATTTCGGCGTTGTCCATTTCGACCTTGCCCTCGAGTACCGTGCACGCGCACGAACCGCATTCGCCTTCCTGGCAGGAATAGGGCACGTCCAGTCCCTTGGCCAGCATGATGTCCACCAGTGTCTGCTTGCGGGGCCAGGTCAATTCGTGCACTTCGCCGTCGAGTTCGACCTCGACGGTCGCCGCGTCGGCCGCCTCCTCCGCGGAGATCTCGACCGGCGCCTGGTCGGCGAACGGGTCGCCGGCCAGCGAGTTGAACACCTCGGCGTGCGTGCGGCTGCGCGGCACGCCCAGTTGCGCGAGCGCGTCGTGCACCCGGTCCATGAACGGCTTCGGCCCGCACATGAACGCGTCGTAGCCGCGGTACGGGGCGACCAGGGTGGCCAGCGCGTCGGCCGTCGGCAGGCCCTGCAGGTACTCGAGCCAGTGGATCACGGTGAGCCGCTGCGGGTGCTTTTCCGCCAGATCGCGCAGCTCGCCTGCGAAGATCACGGACTCGTGGTCGCGGTTGGCGTAGACCAGCACGATGCGGCCGGTGCCGCGGGCCAGCGCCGACTTGAGGATGGACATGACCGGCGTGATGCCGCTGCCCGCGCCGAACAACAGCAGGTCGTCGTCGAGGTCGGCCGGGGTGAAGACGCCCGAGGGCGGCAGCACCTCGATCCGGTCGCCCTCCTTCACGTTGTCGCACACCCAGTTGGACCCGTAGCCGCCGTCGGTCCGCTTGACGGTCACCTTCGGGCGGTCGTCGGTGTAGGGCGAGCTGGCCAGGGAGTAGCAGCGCGCCACCGAGCCGGTCCGGTCGCTGGGAATGCGCAGGGTCAGGAACTGTCCCGGCTGGTAGCGGAACTTCTCGGCCAGCTCGTCGGGAACGTCGAAGACCAGTGAGCGGGTGTCGGCCGTCTCGGCGATGACCGCGGACACCCGCAGCACGACCGAGCGCGAGCCGTGGGGAACCTCGACAGTGGTCATGTCGTCCTCTCGAACCTGGCACGGGCATCCCGCGACGCCAAAACTAGAACGTGTTTCAGTTTCATCGTACGTCGGTGGCCGCCTGGCGGACAAGCTGGGCCTCCAGACCGGCGATCAGCACCTCCATGCCGAAGTCGTAGGAGTAGCGTCCGCGCAGGTCGCCGATGTACCGGGTGGCCCGCTCGACCACCGGTGGCAGCGTGACGTCGGCCGGTGCGGAGCGGTCGCGGGGGTTCACCCGGCTGCGGCCGAACAGGTAGGTGTGGATGGTGGCGTAGGCGGCGAGGATGTTGCGATCGCCGAACCCCGCTTCGTCGAGGATGTCCATGATCGCGGCGATCAGGTCCAGCTGTTTGCCCAGCATCTGCTCGATCAGGATGTCACCGAGGCCGGGATACTTGCGCAGCTTCTCGTCGATCTGGTCGACCAGATCGCGCAACCGGTGCTGCCAGGAGCCGGATTCCGCTGGTGGCGTGCGCACTCCGGTGAGTGCCGCGCTGGCGACCAGGTCGAGCAGCTCGCGCTTGTCGGCGACGTAGTAGTAGGGCGCCATGGGGGAGACGCCGAGTTCGCGCGACAGTCGCCGCATCGATAGTTTCTCCACGCCGTCCTCGCGTACCACCCGCAGCGCGGCCTCGACGATCTCGGACTCCGACAGTGTGCCGTTCGTGGTGCTCGCGGGCCCTCCGTGGTTACGCAAGGCGCTTCCGCCTCCGAGCCCGTCGCGCGCACGACCGTGTGCCGCCGCCCCCGTTCGCCTGCATTCGTCCGACTCCCATGCCACCTCTACCGCTGCGGGCGTGCCGCCCGTCACGTTCTGTTCAGCTGCTTGCCACCCGCAGTCTAGAGCGCCGTGCGCCGGCCTCGTCGCCGCCTGTTCCGCTCGGCTCCCGGACGCGGCGGCCTCTCGCCCGGCGCGCGGCGGCCGGTGCCTCCCCGCTCGCCGGAACTATGACTGAAACCTGTTCTTTTGTCAGTTCATGACGTTATTGTGTGAGCACGGACTGCGCCGTGCAGTTCGCACACGGATCGTCCTCGCGGAGGTAGCCATGCCGGAATACGGGTCCACCGGACACGCAGACACCGACAACACCGGACGGATGGAGGCCGCCGCGCGGTCGGCCGAAGAGGCCCCGCTGGTCGAGGAGAGCCTCATCGAAGAGGTGTCCATCGACGGCATGTGCGGCGTCTACTGACGGGCGGTCGACGACGATGCTCGATCTCGAGACCCGCTGGCAGCTGCATCCGAGAGTGGCGCTGCGTCCGGAGCCGTTCGGCGCGCTGCTCTACCACTTCGGCACGCGCAAGCTCTCCTTCCTGAAGAGTCCGCGGATCGTCGAGATCGTCCGGTCGCTGCCGGAGCACGCGTCGGCCCGCGCGGCCCTGCGCGCGGCGGGCGTGGCGGACGCGAGCGCGGCGGCTTACGCCAAAGCGCTGACACAGCTCGCCGAATCCGACATGATCATCGGTGCGCCGGCCGGCGCACCGACGGCGTCCTCCGTCGCGAGCGCGGCCACGGCGCCGCCGTCGACGGCGGGGGTGGTCCCGCCGTCGGACGCGGCGGTCCGCCTGGTGGACCGCTTCGAGTCCGGTCTCGCCGCGCCGATCTGCCTGACCTGGGAACTCACCTACGCCTGCAACCTGTCCTGCGTGCACTGCCTGTCGTCCTCGGGGCGCCGTGACCCGCGCGAGCTGAGTACCGAGCAGTGCAAGGCGCTGATCGATGAGTTCGAGCGCATGCAGGTGTTCTACGTGAACATCGGCGGCGGCGAGCCCACGGTGCGCCCGGACTTCTGGGAACTGGTCGACTACGCGACCGCGCATCACGTGGGCGTGAAGTTCTCCACCAACGGGGTCAGGATCACTCCCGAGGTCGCGGCCCGGCTCGCGGCCAGCGACTACGTCGACGTGCAGGTGTCGCTGGACGGCGCCGACGCCGAGGTCAACGACGCCGTGCGCGGCCCCGGCTCCTACGCCATGGCCATTCGCGCGCTGGAGAACCTCGCCGCGGCGGGGTTCAGGGACGCGAAGCTGTCGGTGGTGGCGACCAGGCACAACATCGCTCAGCTCGACCAGTTCCGCGCCATCGCCGAAAGGTACGGCGCCACCTTGCGTCTGACCAGGTTGCGGCCGTCGGGCCGGGGCGCGGACGTGTGGGACGAGCTGCACCCGACGCCCGACCAGCAGCGCGTCCTCTACGACTGGTTGCTGCGCAATGGCGATGGCGTGCTCACCGGCGACTCGTTCTTCCACCTGTCGGCGTTCGGTCAGGCGCTGCCCGGCCTGAACATGTGCGGCGCGGGCCGGGTGGTCTGCCTGGTCGACCCGGTGGGTGACGTCTATGCGTGCCCGTTCGCCATTCACGACCGGTTCCGCGCCGGAAACGTGGTGAGCGACGGCGGTTTCGAGGCCGTGTGGCGATCCTCGGAACTGTTCGGGGAACTGCGCGAGCCCAGCGGCGGCGGCGCGTGCGCGTCGTGCAGTCATTACGACGCCTGCCGGGGCGGTTGCATGGCGGCGAAGTTCTTCACCGGGCTGCCCGCCGACGGGCCGGATCCGGAGTGCGTCCAGGGCTACGGCGAGGCGGCGTTGGCCGACACGGCGCGGATGATCCCGCGTTCGTCGGTCGACCATTCCCGCCGGGTCACGCCGCGCGCGGGTGGGCGCAGGAGCGGGCCGGTCCCGTTGACGCTCAGTGCGACGCGCCCGGCCGGATTCACGCCGGAACGCCGCCCCGCCCGGGCCTGCGACGAGAGCCCGCTGGCCTGAGGCCGTGAAATTTGCTGAAAGTATGCTCTAGTACGGGGATTGGCTATCGTCCGGTTGTGGACCGGGCGATAGCCGTCACGTTGCCGGATGCTGGGAAGTGGGTGCGGGCGAACCCTCGGCATCGGGTGCGGCGCGCGGCCGTTCCGGTGGCGGGCCGGTTTCGCCCGAAATTCCGCCGTTTTTTCCGGACTGTTGATGTCTGCTCGCGAAAGTCCGCCTAGCATGCCAGGAATGCGCCATGATCGCCTGCCCGACGGATTCGGGGTGCGGATCGATCCTCGGGTACGCGCATACTCCGGCGGGCGGGTTCTGATCGGCGGTTCGCCGGCCAGGTTGCTGCGACTTGCCCCGGAGGCCGCCGAGATGATCGGCGACGGGTACCTCGAGGTGACCGGTCCCAAGTCCGCCGTCGTAGCCAGACGGCTGCTCGACTCCGGAGTGGCCAACCCCCGCCCCCGGCTGCTGCCTTCGCCGGAGGACGTCACCGTCATCGTGCCGCTGCACAACAACGCCGAAGGGCTGGCACGGCTGCTGTCGGCGTTGCGCGGGCACAACGTCATCGTGGTCGACGACGGGTCCGACCAGCCGGTCCGGATACCGCGTAACCGCGGCACCCGCTGCCGGGTGACCGTGCTGCGGCACGACCGCAAACAGGGCCCCGCGGCCGCGCGCAATGCCGGCTTACGGGCGGCGACCACCGACTTCGTCGCGTTCCTCGATTCCGACGTGGTGCCGCGCAGTGGGTGGCTGGAAGTGATGCTCGGCCACTTCAGCGACCCGGGGGTGGCGCTGGTCGCCCCGCGGATCGTCGCGCTGGACCCGGAGTCCAACGCGCTGGCGCGTTACGAGCACACCCGCTCCTCGCTGGACCTGGGCAGGCGGGAGGCGGCGGTGCACTCGCGCGGGCTGGTGTCCTACGTGCCGAGCGCGGCGCTGCTGGCCCGGCGCAGGGCGCTGCTGGAGCAGGGCGGCTTCGACGAGTCGATGCACGTCGCCGAGGACGTCGACCTGTGCTGGCGGCTGGAGCGCGCGGGCTGGCGGCTGCGCTACGAGCCCGCGGCGCACGTGGCCCACGACCACCGGGTGTCCTTCCGCGCGTGGTTCGGCCGCAAGCTGTTCTACGGCACCGGCGCGGCGCCGCTGGGCGAGCGGCACGCGGGAACGGTCTCGCCGCTGTCGGTGCCGTCCTGGACGGTGCTGGCCGCGTTCCTGTTCGCCACGCTCACCAAGTGGGGCCTGGTCGGCGGCATCGTCACGCTGATCACCGCGCTGGCCCGGTTGCGCCGCGTCTTCGCCGGGTTGGACAACCCGACCCGGATCGCCGCGATCTACCTGGCGCGGGGCTTCTTCGCCGGACTGTGGCGGCTGGCCTCGGCGATGTGCAGGCACTACTGGCCGATCACGCTGCTGGCGATGGTCTTCTCCGGGCGCGTGCGGCGCATCGCCATCACCATGGCCGTCGCCGACGGCCTGGCCGACTGGTTCACCCACCGCGACTCGGGCGGGCTGGACCCGGTGCGCTACGCGGTCTACAAGCGCCTCGATGACATCGCCTACGGCACCGGCCTGTGGCTGGGTGCGTTCCGCGCGCGCAGCGTGGAAGCGCTGAAACCGACCACACCATCCCACTGATCGACCCGATCGCCCGCGATGACCTGGATCTTGCCCGCACCCTCGCCGCGCCGCTTCCCGGCGACGCGGACCGCGACGAGATACTGAGACGGGAGTCCGAATGGCCGACACGCTCATCGTCGGGGGCGGTACCGCCGGGTGTGTCCTGGCGGAGCGGTTGAGCGCCGATCCGGCGCACACGGTGCGGCTGCTCGAGGCGGGGCGATTGTGGACCAGCCGCGACGCGATGCCCGCCGAACTGCTCGCCGCCGCGGCGCTGCCGATCGGTCCGGAGGCGGAATGGCTGTGGCGGTACGAGGTGGTCCTCGCCGACGACCCGCCGGTGCCGGCAACCATCGTGCGCGGCAAGGTGATCGGCGGCTCGGGGGCGGTCAACGGCGGGTACTTCGTCCGCGCCACGGTGGCGGATTTCGAAGCATGGAGCCGGGCGCTCGGCGGCTCGGACGCCTGGTCGTTCGACGCCGTGCTTCCGTTCTATTGCCGGATCGAACGCGACCTCGACTTCGGCGCGCAGCCCTGGCACGGCGATCGCGGCCCGATCCCCGTGGTGCGCGGCTCGGCTCCAGCGCCGGTGAGCGCGGCGTTCGAGCAGGCCTGCCGCGCGGCCGGATTCGCCGAGATACCCGACCTCAATGCGCCCGGCAGCGGTGAGGGAGTAGGCGCGGTGCCGTGCAATTGCGATGAGGGGAGGCGGATCGGTCCTTCGATCGGCTATCTGCTGCCCGCGCTGGCCCGCCCGAACCTGAGCGTCGCCGGGGGAACGCTGGTCACGCGCGTCCGCTTCGACGGAACCAGGGCGGTCGGCGTGGAGTACGTCCGCGACGGCGAGAGCGGCGTCGAGTGGGCCGACCGCATCGTGCTGTGCGCGGGCGCGATCGAGTCGGCCACGCTGCTGCTGCGCTCCGGCATCGGCGACCCGGAACAGTCGCGCTCCCTCGGCATCCCGGTCGTGCACGCCGCTCCGGTCGGCGCCTGGCTCAGCGACCATCCGGAAGTGGGCATCTCCTACCTGCTGAACGTGGCCCAACCGCCGACCGTCCCGCTGGAGACGGTGCTCGAAGTCGACGATGTCGAAATCCGGCCGTACGCCGTGTCGTTCACGCCCGGGGTGCACCGGCTCGGCGTCACCCTGATGCGTCCGCGATCCTCCGGGGTGCTGCGCTTGCGGTCGGCCGACCCCGCCGCCGCCCCGCTGATCGACTATCGCTACTTGAGCGCCGAAGCGGACCGCGCCCGATTACGCGACGCGGTGGCGACCGCCGGCGGGCTGCTGCGACGAATGAACGCGCGGCCGGTCGATCCGATTCCGCGACCGGCGGATCTGGACGGCTGGTTACGCGCGAATCTCGCCACCTCGCAACATTTGTCCGGCACCTGTCGAATGGGCCGGGAAAACGATGCGGCGGCCGTGGTGGACGAGCGGTGCCGGGTGCACGGAGTTACCGGGTTGTCCGTGGTGGATCTGTCCGTGGTCCCGGTGCCACTCGGTCGTGGTCCGCAGGCTACGACCATGATGATCGCGGAAAAAGCGGCCGCACACCTGTCGGCATGAAGTGAAAGACGGTTCGGTCACAATGTTCGGGGATGCGCACCGGGTGTGACCTGGCGGACAAAGCCCAACATCGGTCGTTGCCGCTTCGAATGCGCCGGTACAGTTTGGGGCGGGAAAGAAAGGCAAATGGTCAGCAACATCGCAGGTGGGCGACCCCCACGGCCGGGCGTCGAGCCGGGCGCCCAACTCGGTGCGCTCGAAGTCTACGCCGCGAAGGCGCACGGATATCTCGGCGCGGGTGGCGATCAACTTGCCCGCCTCGCCGGTCTGCTGCGTCCCGCCGTGCTGGAGTCCTGGCTGCGCAGTCTGCGCGGTGGAATCGACCCGATGGACGCGGTCGACGGCCGCGGTCTGCGCGGCGCCGACCTGCAGCGCTATTTCCAGGCGCATCCGATGGCCGCGCTCATGCCGCTGATCGACAAACTGCTCGTACAAGACACGGCCAGAACGGGTCTGATCGTCGTGGTGGCCGATCAGTTCGGCCGGGTGCTGTCCGTGCACGGCGGCGCCGAGCAGGTCGCGGCCGCCGCGGAGATCGGCCTGCGCGCCGGTGACGACCTGAGCGAACGCCGCATCGGGACGAACGCGGTCGGCCTGGTGGTGCGCACCGGGCGCGCCGCGTGGATCCACGGCCCGGAGCACTTCCTGCACCGGATGCATCAGATCACCGGAGCGGCGGCGCCGGTGCACGATCCGGACGGCAGGCTGGTGGGGGTGCTGATGATCGCAGGCGGTGTCCGCGTGGCGAAACCGGAGATCCTCGCCTTGGTCAAAGCCACCGCGACGGCCGCGGAGATGGACCTGCTGCTCACCGCGATGCGCTCCGGCGAGCGTCGCGCGGACGGTGGCGGCAGGCGCGACCCGGCGCAGCCGCACCCGGCCGGCCGGCTCGCGCTCGACGTGCTCGGTCTCGGGCAGCCGCAACTGAGCGTCGCGGAGGACCGGGTGCCCCTGTCGCAGCGGCATGCCGAGATCCTGCTGCTGCTGGCCGAACATCCGGAGGGGCTCGGCGCCGATCATCTCGCGCTGCTGCTCGACGACACCGATCTGGACAACGGCACCATCCGCGCGGCCGTGTCCCGGTTGCGTGCGGTGGTCGGACCGGCCGTGTTCGATTCGCGCCCCTACCGTTTGCGTGTTCCGGTCGCAACCGATGTGGAGGCGTTGCGCGCCGCGCTCGACTCCGGTGATGTCGATTCCGCATTACGTCTCCATGCCGGGCCGGTGCTGCCGCGCTCGACCGCGCCGGGCATCATCGACATTCGCGACGAATTGCGGGTCAGATTGCGCACCGCGGTACTGGCTTCGGGCGACGCCGCGGTGCTGCGCCGGTGGACCGCGTGCCCTGAGGGTCGCGACGACGCCGCGGCATGGGCCGCCTACCGCGCCACGGTCGATCGCGACTCGCCGCTGTACGCGCAGATCGAGGCCAAGATCCGGGTGCTGGACCGCCGTCTCGGCGCCGATGCAACGCGAATGCAACGTTTCGGCTCATAATCTGCACAGCCATCGGTGTCGCCGCGGTCGTCCGCGATCGCGCATCGCGCTTTGCCTGGACTTCCGGCCCTGGTAGCCGCGCTGGACGACCGTCCAGAAGTTTTTAGTGCAAATTGTTCCTTTTTATTAACGAAGCGCCTAATGTTCGCACTGCACGGATCAGGACCGTGTGACGTAGCTGACATAGCCGTGGCGCTCGCTCCACGGCGATGACGTTGGAGGATTGGCGGCTTTCCGCGCGAGCGTGCCCGAGCACCGCTCGCGCTCTCATCGAATCCACGTGGTGGCCGACGCCATGCGTCCGGGCTGGGCAGCCGGGCGCAGCGGCTTGTTCGTGCTGCTCGAAAGCGTTCGGACAGCCGCTTTTCCGCCGAGTAGGAGGCTCTGGTGCACGATACGGAGTTGGGTGGGGCCAGCGCGTTGCCGCCGCGTTCCGTCGGGCCGAAGCCGTCCGGGGCCGCCGAGCCGTTCGCCTTGGCGCCCGCGCAGCTCGGTGTCTGGTACGCGCAGCTGCTCGAGCCGGACGTGCCGGTCAACGTCGCGCAGTACGTGGACGTGCGCGGTGAGCTGGATGCCGTTCTGCTGCAAGAGGTCTCGGTCGAAGCGGCCCGCGAGTACCAGTCGGTGCTGGTGCGGATCGGGGAATCCGGCGGGGTGCCGCACCAGTGCGTCGACTTCGGCCTCTCGGTCGACATCCCGCTGATCGACCTGCGGGAGGAGACCGACCCGGTGGCCGCGGCGCACGCCTGGATGCGCGCGGACGCGAGCGCGCCGGTCGACCTGCGCGCCGACCGGCTGTTCGCGGGCGCGGTGCTGCGGGTCGCCGAGCAGCGGTACTTCTGGTATCTGCGGGCCCATCACATCGTGCTGGACGGTTACGGCGCGCTCACCAACACCAAGCGGGTGGCCGAGCGGTACACCGCGCGGGTGCTCGGCATCGAACCCGAACCCGTGCGGCCCGGCACCCTCGCCTCCCTGACCCAGTCCGAACTCGCCTACCGCAGCAGCGCCCGGTTCGAGGCCGATCGCGCGCACTGGGCCGGGCGGGTGGCCGGGCTGGACGGAGCGACCAGCCTCGCCGGTCGCCGCGCGCACCGCCGCGCGACCAACCTCACCGCGGGGCGAGGGCTCGCGCCCGAGCTCGTCGAGCGGATGAACGCCCTTGCCGCGAGCCAGGATTCGACGCTCGCGGTGGTGCTGCTCGCGGCGTTCGCCGCCTATCTGGGACGGCTCACCGACCGGGACGAGGCGGTGCTGAGCCTGCCGGTGACCGCGCGGACCACCGCGGGGCTGCGGCGCTCGGCGGGCATGCTGTCGAACATCGTGCCGCTGCGGTTGCCGGTCGACGGCAGCTGGGGCGCGTTGCTGCGCGCCACCCGCGTCGAGGTCGCCGGGGCGCTGCGCCACCAGCGCTACCGCCACGAGGACATCCAGCGGGATGCCGAGCGCGCCGCGGGTCCGGCGCGGCGCGGGCTCTTCGGGCCGCTGGCCAACATCATGCTGTTCCGCAGCGACCTGACCCTCGGCGCCACGGCCGGGCGGTACCACGTGCTGTCCACCGGCCCGGTCGAGGACCTGAGCCTCAACGTCTACTACGGCGACCTGGACCGCGTGCACGTGGACTTCGAGGCCAATCCGCACCTGTACACCGCCGACGACGTCGCACGGCAGCACGCCAGGTTCCTCCGCTACCTGGAGCGCCTGGTCGCCACCGAGCCGGACACCGCGCTCGCCGCGGTCGAGGTCGCGACCGAGCTGGAACTCGAGGTCAGCACCCGGATCTGGAACGAGACGGGATTCGACGTGGAAGCGCGGCTGCCGGGTCGCGGGCCCGGCTTCGCTCCCGTGGCGACGCTGGTGTCGATGTTCGAGGCGCAGGCGGCCCGCACGCCGAGCGCGGTGGCGCTGCGGGCCGCCGGTGCGCCCGACCTCACCTACCGCGAGCTCGCCGCGCGCGCCAACGGGCTCGCCCGCAGGCTGATCGCGCTGGGCGTCGGGCCGGAAACGCTGGTTGCGCTGCACCTGCCGCGCTCGCCGGAACTGGTGATCGCGATGTACGCGGTGCTCGCCGCGGGTGGCGCCTACCTGCCGCTCGACCCGGACCACCCGCCGGAGCGCACGGCGCACATCCTGGCGACGGCCCGTCCGGCGTGCGCGCTGATCACCGGGGACGACCTGCCGCCGGAGCTGTCCGGCCTGCCGGTGGTGCGGGTGGACCAGGCCGACGAGACGGCCGGGACGGGGCCGATATGGGACCGGGAACGAGTCGCGGCCCTGCGGCCGGAGCACCCGGCGTATGTGATCTTCACCTCCGGATCGACCGGTCTGCCCAAGGGCGTCGCCATCACCCACCGCGCGATCGTCAACCGGTTGGTGTGGATGCAGCAGACCTACCGACTATCGGCGCGAGACGTTGTGCTGCAGAAGACTCCGGCCACGTTCGACGTCTCGGTGTGGGAATTCTTCTGGCCGTTGCAGATCGGCGCGACGCTGGTGCTCGCCCAGCCGGACGGGCACCGCGATCCCGCTTATCTGCGCCGCGTCATCGACGAATATGGCATCACCACAGCGCATTTCGTACCCTCCATGCTCGCGGCGTTCCTCGCCGATCAGCCCGCCGCGTTCCGCACGCCGCTGCGCACGGTGTTCGCCTCCGGGGAGGCCCTGCCCGCGGCGCTGGCCCAGCGGATGCGCGAACTCACCGGCGTTCGCCTGCACAATCTGTACGGTCCGACGGAAGCGGCGGTCGACGTCACCTTTCACGAAGTCACCGACACCGATACCCTCTCGGTGCCGATCGGTGCGCCGGTGTTCAACACCAGGCTCTATGTGCTCGACTCGCGGCTTCGGCCGGTGCCGGTCGGGGCGCCGGGTGAGCTGTATCTGTCGGGGGTACAGCTCGCCCGGGGCTACGTGGCGCGGCCGGAGCTCACCGCGGCGCGGTTCGTGGCCGACCCGTTCGGCGGCCCGGCCGGGCCCGCGCGGGCCGGTGACCGGATGTATCGCACCGGTGACCTGGTGCGGTGGACCCCGCAGGGGGAGCTGGAATACCTCGGACGCACGGACTTCCAGGTGAAGCTGCGCGGCCTGCGCGTCGAGCCCGGCGAGATCGAGGCCGTGCTCGCCAGGGTGGACGGGGTCGATCGCGCGGTGGTCGTGGCGCGCGACGACGCGGGTGTCGGCGCGCAACTGGTGGCCTACGTCGTCGCGGCGCGGCCGGGAGCCGTGCGGACCGAACGGCTGCGCGCGGCGGCGGCCGAAGCGCTGCCCGGATATATGGCGCCCGCCGCCTACGTGCTGCTGGACACCTTGCCGGTGAACGCTTCCGGGAAGCTGGATCGCGCCGCCCTACCGGCTCCGAGCAGGGCTTCCACCGGTTACACCGCGCCCGCGACCCCTGTGGAGCGGGCGATCGCGCGGGTGTTCGCCGAAGTGCTCGGTAACAAGCTGGTCGGTCGCGACGACGACTTCTTCGCACTCGGCGGAAACAGTCTGGTGGCCACGCAGGTCGCCGCCCGGCTGTCCGCCGACCTGAACTGCCCGCTCGGAGTCCGCGACGTGTTCGCCGCCTGCACGGTGGCCGAACTCGCCGGGGTCGTCGAGCGGGCCGGTGGATCCGGCGGCGCGTCCTTGGTCGCGCAGCTGCGGGCACGGCCACGGCCGCCGCTGGTTCCGCTTTCCCCGGCGCAGCAGCGCATCTGGTTTCTGAACCGTTTCGAGCCGGGCGCGAGCTACAACATGCCGTTCGTGGTGCGGTTGCGTGGCGCGGTGGACGTCACCGCACTGCGGCAGGCGCTCGACGATCTGGTCATCCGCCACGAGGTGCTGCGCACGATCTTCCCCGCGCTGCCGGGCGACGGCACCGGTCCCGCGGCACGGCAAGTGGTGCTGCCCGCGGCGGAGGTGGCGGGCGCGCCGGAGGCGATCGCCGCCGCCGAGCTGGACGGGCGGCTGAGGGCGTTCGCCGCCGGTGGCTTCGACGTGGAACGCGAGATCCCGATCCGGGCCCGCATCTTCGCGGTGGACGACGGCACCCACGCGCTCGCGCTGGTCCTGCACCACATCGCCGCCGACGGGCTCTCGCTGCGCGTGCTCGCCCGCGACGTGATGACCGCCTACGGGGCGCGGCGCGGCGGCAGCGCGCCCGCATTGGCTCCGCTGCCGGTGCAGTACGCCGACTACAGCCTGTGGCAGCACGAACTGCTCGGCTCCGCGGACGAATCGTTCGCGGCCGCTCAGTCGTCCTTCTGGACCGATGCGCTCGCGGGCGCGCCCGACCAGCTCGACCTGCCCGCCGACCGGCCCCGCCCCGCGGTGGCCTCCGGTCGCGGCGCGGTGTTCGGCTTCGAGTTCCCCGGCGAACTGGTCGCCCGGATGCGCGAACTCGCCCGCGCGCGCGGCGTTTCCTCCTTCATGCTGACCCACGCCGCGCTGGTCGCCTTGCTGGCGCGGCTGTCCGGCGGCGACGACATCGTGATCGGCACCCCGGTCGGCGGCCGGGGCGACCGCGCGCTCGACGACTTGATCGGCATGTTCGTCAACACCCTCGCGCTGCGGACCAGGGTCGAGGCGGCCGAGCCGTTCACCGCCTTGCTGGCGCGGGTGCGCGCGGGCGACCTCGCCGCCTTCGGCCATGCCGAACTGCCGTTCGAGCGGGTGGTCGCGGCGGTGGATCCGCCGCGCTCGCAGGCGCGCCATCCGCTCTTCCAAGTGCTGCTCGCCTTCGACAATGCCGAGGCAATCGCCTTCGAACTGCCCGAACTGTCGGTCGTCACCAGTACCCTGGACACCGGAGTGACCAAGCTGGATCTCCAGCTCACGGTCACCGAGAACGCCGCCGGCGCCGGACTCGGGGAAGGTTCGGCACCGGCGGGCGTTCCCGCGGAATTCACCTACGCCACCGATCTGTTCGACGAAGCCACCATCGCGGGGTACGTCCGCGGGCTGATCGGCTTCTTGTGGGCGATCACCGCTGATCCCGCGATCGCGGTGCGCGACCTGCCATTGCTCGACCCGGACGAGCAAGCCCGCGCGCTGGAGGCCGGGCGGGCTCCCGTGGCTGCGCACGACCCGGCGGAGACTCTGCTGGACGCGTTCGAGGCGCAGGTGCGCAGCACGCCGGACGCGGTCGCGGTGCTCGACGCCGAGCGGCGGCTGACCTATGCGCAGCTCGCGGGCGCGGTCAACCGGCTGGCGCGGCGGCTGATCGCCGCGGGCGTCGGCCCCGAGCGGCTGGTCGTGCTCGGCATGCGGCGTTCGGTCGATCTCGTGGTGGCCGCGTACGCGGTGCTGACCGCGGGGGGTGGGTACGTGCCGGTGGACCCGGACCAGCCCGCGGCCAGGATCGCCCAGGTGATCGCCGCGGCCCGCCCGACGTGCGTGCTCACTCGCTCGCGAGCGGAGGCGGCCGAATTCGCCGATCGGTGCGCGCTCGCGGGCCTCCCCGCGACGCCGGTCGTCACGGCCGATGCCCCTGCGGTGGCCGGATACTCCGCCGCGCCGGTCGGCGACGCGGATCGCCTCGCCCCGTTGCGCGCGGCGTGCGCGGCGTACGTCCTCTTCACCTCCGGATCGACCGGACGTCCCAAAGGCGTGGCGGTGCAGCATGCTTCGGCGGTCAATCAGATCAAGTGGATCGCGGAGGAATACCGGATCGCCGCGGGCGACGTCGTGCTGTTCAAGACCCCTGCCACCTTCGACGTGTCGGTGTGGGAGCTGTTCGCGCCGCTCACCCGGGGCGCGCGGATCGTGGTGGCCGACCACGACGGGCACCGCGATCCCCGGTATCTCGCCGCGACCATCGCCGCGCACCGCGTCACGATGACCTCGTTCGTTCCGTCCGTGCTCACGGTGTTCGCCGGCGCCGCCGCGCCGGAGGAGATCGCGTCCCTGCGCACCGTGCTGGTCGCGGGGGAGGCGTTGACCGGTGAGGCCGCCGCCGCGTTCGCCGCGGTGAGTCACGCGCGGCTGCACAACCTCTACGGCCCCACCGAATTCACCGTGCACGCGACGCACGCCCCCGTCGACCCGGCCGCGAGCGGTCCCGCACCGATCGGGCTTCCGGTGCCGGGCAGCCGGGCCATGGTCCTCGACGATCGGTTACGACCGGTTCCGGACGCGGTGGTCGGCGAGTTGTACCTGTCCGGCGTGCAGCTGGCGCGCGGCTACCACGGCCGCGCCGACCTGAGCGCACAGCGTTTCGTCGCCGACCCGTACGGACCGGCGGGCAGCCGGATGTACCGGACCGGTGATCTGGTGCGCCGCCGCCGCGACGGCGCACTGGAGTACCTGGGCCGCGGCGATTTCCAGGTGAAGCTGCGCGGGCAGCGGATCGAACTCGGCGAGATCGAGGCCGCCCTGCTCGCCATGGACGACGTGCGCGCGGCGGCGGTCCGGATCGTCGCGCAGCCCTCCGGGCAGACGCTGGCCGCTTACGTGGTCGGCGCGATCGCCCCCGACCGGCTAACCGCGGAGCTGGAGCGGCGGCTGCGCCCCGTGCTGCCCTCGTACATGGTGCCCACCGCGTACGTCCCGCTCGCCGCGATGCCGCTGACTCCCTCCGGCAAGCTGGACCGCAAGGCGCTGCCCGATCCCGTGCCGGTCACCAGGGCCTTCCGTGCGCCGGGCACCCCGGCGGAGCGGGCCGTCGCCGCGGTGTTCGGGCAGATGCTCGGCGTCGATCCGGTCGGCTCGGACGACGACTTCTTCGCTTTGGGCGGCAACTCGCTGGTCGCCACGCAGATCGCGGCCCGCCTGGCGGACGCGCTGGACGCCGAAGTGCCGGTGCGGGCGCTGTTCGAGCACCCGACCGTGGCCGCGCTGGCCGCGCACCTGTCCTGCGGCCGGGCGCGCAAACGGGCGCCGCTGGTCGCCGGGCCGCGTCCCGCGCTGATCCCGCTGTCCTACGCGCAGCAGCGCATGTGGTTCCTCAACCAGTTCGACGCGGACTCGGTGGCCGACAATCTGGTGGCTGCCATCCGGCTGCGCGGCGCGCTCGACCAGGCGGCGCTGGCCGACGCGGTGCTCGACGTGCTCGCCAGGCACGAGTCCCTGCGCACGATCTACCCGGCCGCGGACGGCATTCCGTATCAACTGGCGCTTCCGGTCGGGGAGGCGCGGGTCGCGCTGGTGGCGGAGTCGATCGACGAGCGGCGGCTGACCGAGCGGATTCGGGAACTGGTGGCCACGCCGTTCCGGGTGGATCGCGAGCCGCCGGTGCGCCTCGTCCTGCTGCGCGTCGGCGCGGAGCACCATGTGCTCGTCGTCGCTCTGCACCACATCGGCGCCGACGGTTGGTCGCTCGCACCGCTCACCCGTGATCTCATGCGCGCCTACGCCGCGCGCCACGCGGGCGGAGCACCCGAATGGACGCCGCTTGCCGTCCAGTACGCCGACTACGCGCTGTGGCAGCGGGAGACACTCGGTTCCGAGGACGACTCCGGTTCTATGCTGGCCGAGCAGATCCGGTTCTGGCAGGGCGAGCTGGCCGGTCTGCCGGACCTGACGACGCTGCCCGCCGACCGGCCGCGCCCGGCCGTCGCGTCGGGTCGCGGCGCGCGCCATGCGTTCACCGTCGATGCCGCGACGCTGCGCCGGTTGCGCGCGCTCGCGGACGGAGCGAACGCCTCGCTGTTCATGGTGCTGCACGCGGCGTTCGCCACGCTGCTGGCCCGATTGTCCGGACAGCAGGACATCGTGATCGGCACCCCGGTGGCCGGTCGCGGTGAGCGGGCGCTGGACGAACTGGTGGGCATGTTCGTGAACACCGTCGTGCTGCGCGCCGACGTCCGTCCCGAGCTGACCTTCGCCGGCTTGGTCGCGGCGGTGCGCGATCGCGACCTGGCCGCTTTCGCGAACGCCGACGCGCCGTTCGAGCGCTTGGTGGAGGTGCTCGCGCCGGAGCGGTCGGCGGCCAGGCACCCGTTGTTCCAGGTGATGCTGGACCTGCGGAACACCGCGCGCACCGAACTCGAGCTGCCCGGCCTGACCGCATCCGGGCTCGACATCGACACGGGCACGGCCAAATTCGATCTGCACCTGTCGGTGGCCCAGGACGAGTCCGGTCTCGCGGCGGTCTTCGAATACGCGACCGATCTGTTCGACCCGGCCACCGTCGCGTCGTTCGCGCTGCGCCTGCGCCGGGTGCTGGACGCGGTGGCCGCCGACCCGCAGGCGCCCGTCGGCGCGATCGACGTCCTGAGCCCAGGGGAGCGCGCCCGCATCCTGGACACCTGGAACGCCACCGGGCATCCGGTGGATCCGGGCGCGACGCTCGTATCGCTGTTCGAGGCGCAGGCGGCGCTGACGCCGGAAGCGGTCGCGGTGACCTGCGACGGCGCATCGCTCACCTACGCCGAATTCGCGGACCGGGTGCACCGGTTGGGCAGGCTGCTGGTGTCCGTCGGCGTGCGGCCGGACCAGCCGGTGGCGGTGGGCATGCGGCGGTCGGCCGATCTCGTGATCGCCCTGTACGCGGTGCTCGCGGCCGGGGGAGCCTACGTGCCCATCGATCCGGAGCATCCGGCCGAACGGATCGCCGACATGCTGCGGACGGTGCGTCCGGTCTGCGTGCTGACCCGCTCCGTGGACGGGCTCGACCTGTCCGGCCGGGACGCCGGGATGTGGGCGGTGCTGGATGTCGATCTGTTCGACACCGGCGATTACGCCGGTGCGCCGCTCACCGACGCGGATCGGCTGGGCACGCTCACGCCGTCGAACTGCGCTTATGTCATTTTCACGTCGGGTTCGACGGGTCGTCCGAAGGGTGTGGCGGTTCCGCATTCGGCGATCGTCAACCGCCTGGTGTGGATGCAGACTGCCTACCGGTTGACGCCGGCTGATGTGGTGTTGCAGAAGACGCCCGCGACGTTCGATGTGTCGGTGTGGGAGTTCTTCTGGCCGTTGCAGATCGGTGCGCGGTTGGTGGTGGCGAAGCCGGATGGGCATCGTGACCCGGCCTATCTGGCTGAGGTCATCAGCGCCGAGCGGGTGACGGTTACCCATTTCGTGCCGTCGATGCTCGCGGTGTTCGTTGCTGATGTGGCTGCGGCGCAGTGTGGTTCGTTGCGGTTGGTGTTCGCCTCGGGTGAGGCGTTGCCGCCCAAGCCCGCGCATCGTTTGCGGGAGTTGACCGGCGCGTCCTTGCACAACTTGTACGGTCCGACCGAAGCGGCGGTCGACGTCACCTTCCACGAGGTCGTGGATGCCGATGTCGAGACGGTGCCGATCGGTGCTCCGGTGTTCAACACGCAGGTGTTCGTGCTGGATGCGCGGTTGCGCCCGGTTCCCGTGGGTGTCGCGGGTGAGCTGTACCTCGCGGGCGTCCAGCTCGCCCGTGGCTATGTCGCGCGCCCGGACCTGACGAGTGACCGGTTCGTCGCGAACCCGTTCGGTGAGCCGGGTGCGCGGATGTACCGCACCGGCGACCTGGTGGTCTGGACCGAGCACGGTGAGCTCGAGTACTTGGGCCGTACCGACTTCCAGGTGAAGTTGCGTGGTCTGCGTATCGAGCTCGGCGAGATCGAACAGGCGCTGACCGGCTTGGACGAAATCGCGCAGGCAGTCGTGCTCGTGCGCGACGACGCCGGGACCGGCGAGCGGCTCGTCGCCTACCTGGTGCCCGCCTCCGGCGCGGACCTCGAGCTCGGGGCGCTCGAAGCGACGCTGACCCGGCGACTACCGGCGTACATGATTCCCTCGGCATACGTCGTCCTGCCCGAGTTCCCGGTCAACGCCTCCGGCAAGCTGGACCGCCGCGCCCTACCGGCGCCCGCGGCGGAGCCCGCGCGGTTCCGTGCGCCCGCCACACCGGTGCAGCGGCTCGTCGCCGCCGCGTTCGGTGAGCTGCTCGGCGTCGAACGGGTGGGCCTGGACGACGACTTCTTCGCCCTGGGCGGCAATTCGCTCACCGCCGCCAGGGTGGTGGCCCGGCTCGGCTCCGCGCTCGATACCCGGATACCGGTGCGGGCGCTGTTCGACGCGCCGACGGTCGCCGCGCTGGCCGTCCGCGCCGAAACGCATCGAGGCGAGGGCGGACGCGTCCCGCTGCGCCCCCGCCCGCGGCCGCGGCGCGTCCCGCTGTCGCCGGCCCAGCAGCGCGTCTGGTTCGTCAACCGCTTCCACGCCGCCGAGCAAGCCGCCGCCGCCGACGCGATCGACAACATCCCGGTCGCGCTGCGCCTGTCCGGTGAACTGGACATCGCGGCGATGACCGCCGCTCTCGCCGACGTGGCCGCCCGGCACGAGATCTTGCGCACCGTCTACCCGGACGGTCCGGAGGGGCCCGAACAACGGGTCCTGCCGCAAGCCGCGCCCGGACTTCCCGTCACTCGACTGGCCGAAACCGCTGTGCCGGATAGGCTTCGGGAGCTGGCTGCCGCGCCGTTCGATCTGACCACCGACACCCCGCTGCGCGCCGCGCTGTTCGCGATCGACGGCGCGCCGAGCACGGAGCACGTGCTCGCCCTGGTGCTGCACCACATCGCCGCGGACGGATTCTCGCTCGGACCGCTGGCCGAGGATCTGATGACCGCCTACTCGGCGCGCCGGGCCGCCGCCGCGCCCGCGTGGGACCCCCTGCCGGTGCAGTACGCCGACTACACGCTCTGGCAGGCCGACCTCGCCGACACCGAGCGGCAGCTCGACTTCTGGCGCACCGCCCTGGACGGCCTGCCCGAGCAACTCGAACTGCCGACCGATCGCCCGCGTCCCCCGGTCTCCTCCTATCGCGGCGCGACGCACCGCCTGCGGATCGATTCCGATCTGCACAGCGAACTGGGCGAGCTGGCGCGCAAACGCGAGACCACGCTGTTCAGCACGGTGCACGCGGCGCTGGCGGTGCTGCTGGCCCGGCTGTCGGGCCGCTCGGACATCGCGATCGGCACCCCGGTCGCCGGACGCGGTGACGCGGAGCTGGACCGGCTCGTCGGCATGTTCGTGAACACGCTGGTGCTGCGCACCGCCGTCGACACCAGAGCCAGGTTCGAGACCTTGCTCGACGCGGTGCGCGATCAAGACCTCGACGCGCTCTCGCACGCCGACGCGCCGTTCGAACGGCTCGTCGAACTGCTCGCGCCGGCCCGCGCGCGCAACCGTCATCCGCTGTTCCAAGTGGCGCTGACCTTCCAGAACTTCACCCTGCCCGACCTGGAACTGCCCGGCCTGCGGGTGCGCGCGCAGGAGTTCGACGCGCCCGTCGCCGAATTCGACCTGCAGTTCACCGTGCTCGAGTCGAACGACCCGGACGGGCGCGCCGACGGCATGCAGGTCGAGATCCGCTACGCCATCGACCTTTTCGACGCGCCCTCGATCGCCGTGCTCGGCAGGCGGTTCACCCAGGTGCTGGCCGCCATCGCCGCCGATCCCACGGTGGTCGTGGGCGACATCCAGTTGCTCAGCGCCGAGGAACAGCATCGCGCCCTGTACGAATGGCCCGTCGGTGCGGCGGGCGTCGTGGACGTCACCGGCAGCCTGGCCGAGCGTTTCGCGCGGGCCGCCGCGCTGGACCCGGCCGCCGTCGCGGTGCGCGACGGCGCGCGGTCACTGGCCTACGCCGAACTCGATGACTGGTCCAACCGGTTGGCGCGACGGCTGGTCGCCGCGGGCGTCGGGCCGGAAGCGCTGGTGGCCGTCGCGCTGCCCCGCTCGGCGGAGTTGGTGGTCGCCTTGCTCGCGGTCCTCAAAGCGGGCGGCGCGTACCTGCCGATCGATCCGGCCTACCCGGACGACCGCATCGAATACGTCCTGGACGACGCGAGACCGATCTGCGCGATCGCAGGAGCCGCCACCGAGTTGCCGCGCGGCTGGTTCGGCGGACCGGTGATCGATGTCGACGCGCCGAATCTCACCGAATTCAGCGGCGCGCCGATCACCGACGCGGACCGGCGCGCCCCGCTGCGCTCCGGCAACGCGGCCTACGTCATCTACACTTCCGGCTCCACCGGCAGGCCGAAAGGCGTTGTGGTGCCGCATCGCAACGTGCTGCGGCTGTTGGACAACACGCGACGGCGCTTCGGCTTCGGCCCGGCGGACGTGTGGACCATGTTCCACTCCTACGCCTTCGACTTCTCGGTGTGGGAACTGTGGGGTCCGCTGCTGTCGGGCGCGACGGTGGTGGTGGTCGACTACTACACCTCCCGCTCACCGCGGCAGTTCCGCGAACTGCTGATCGCCGAGCGGGTCACCGTGCTCAACCAGACCCCGTCGGCGTTCTATCAGCTCGTCGCGGTCGATCTGGCCGAGCCGGAACCCGCCGCGTTCGCCTTGCGCACCGTCGTCTTCGGCGGCGAGGCGCTGGAGCCGCAGCGGCTCGCGGGTTGGTTCGCCCGCTACCCGGACGCGCCCCGCCTGGTGAACATGTACGGCATCACCGAGACCACGGTGCACGTGTCCTACCGCGAGATCGACGGACGCACCGGCTCCGCGAGCGTGATCGGCGCGGGACTGCCAGGACTGACCGTCCGGCTGCTCGACGACCGGTTGCGGCCGGTCCCGGTGGGAGTGCCCGGCGAGATCTACGTCTCCGGCGGCCAACTGGCGCGCGGCTACCTGCACCGTCCGGCCCTCACCGCGGGCCGCTTCGTCGCCGACCCGTACGCGGGCGACGGATCACTCACCTACCGCTCCGGTGATCTGGCCCGGTGGACCGCCGACGGGGAGCTGGAGTACCTCGGGCGCGCCGACCAGCAGGTGAACCTGCGCGGCTTCCGCGTCGAACTCGGTGAGATCGAGGCCGCGCTGCTGGAGGCGTCCGAAACGGTGCGGGAAGTGGCCGTTGTGGTGCGCGCGGATCTGGTGGACGAACCGCGCATCGTCGCGTACGTGGTCGCCGCGGACGACTCGATCGACCCCGCCGCGCTGCGCCAAGCCCTGGTGTACCGCCTGCCCGAGCACATGGTGCCCGCCGCGATCGTCCCGGTGCCGCATATCCCGTTGACGGTCAACGGGAAGCTGGACCGCGCCGCGCTACCCGCGCCACGGTTCGAATCGACCGCCTACCGGGCGCCGTCCACACCGAGCGAACGGGTCGTGGCGCAGGTGTTCGCCGAAGTGCTCGGCGTCGAGCGTGTCGGCGCCGACGACGACTTCTTCGCGCTCGGCGGCAATTCTCTGCTGGCCGCCAAAGCGGTCACCCGGATCGGTGCGGCGCTGGGCCGGACGGTCGGTGTGCGGGCGCTGTTCGAAGCGCCCCGGGTCGCGGACCTGGCGGCGGCGGCGAGCGCGGTGGCGATGGGAGGCAGCAGGCCCGCGCTGGTGGCGGCGGCGCGTCCGGAGCGGGTGCCGCTCTCGCCGGCGCAGCAGCGCATGTGGTTCCTCAACCGGTTCGATCGGTCCTCCACCGCCTACAACATCCCGGTGGCTCTGCGGCTGTCCGGTGAGCTGGACGTGCCCGCGTTGCGGGCCGCGCTCGGCGACGTGGTGGCACGGCACGAAACGCTGCGCACCCGCTACCCCGAAATCGACGGGGAACCGGTGCAGCTCGCCGAACCCGCCGTCGCTCCCGCGCCGGCGTCCATCGATGTCCCGGCAGACGAGCTGCCGCGGCGGGTGCGGGAGCTGGCGGAGACGACCTTCGACGTCACCGCCGAGATTCCAGTGCGGATACGGCTGTTCCGCGTGGTCCGCACCGGTGCGCGGAGTGAGTTCGTGCTCGCCGCGGTGCTGCACCACATCGCCGCCGACGGCTCCTCCATCGCGCCGTTCGTGCGGGACCTGATGGTCGCCTACACCGCGCGTCGCGCAGGCGCCGCGCCGGACTGGACGCCGCTGACCGTGCAGTACGCCGATTACGCACTGTGGCAACGCGAACTGCTCGGCGCCGAGGACGACGCGGAATCGGTGGCGGCGCGCGAGATCCGGTTCTGGACCAGGACGCTGGCCGGACTGCCGGATCAGCTGGCGCTGCCGACCGACCGTCCTCGCCCAGCGAAGCAGACCCTGCGCGGGGACAAGGTTCCGCTGACCATCGGCGCCCGGCTGCACGCGGATCTCGCCGCCCTCGGCCGACGGCACGGCGCGACGCTGTTCATGGTGGTGCACACCGCGTTCGCCGTGCTGCTCGCGCGCTGGTCGGGCACCGGTGACATCGCGATCGGCACGCCGGTGGCCGGACGCGGCGCGGCCGAACTGGACGACGTGATCGGGATGTTCGTCAACACCCTCGTGTTGCGCGTCGGCGTCGACGGCGGCGAGTCGTTCGCCGGACTCCTGGCCCGGGCCCGGGCCGCCGACCTGGCGGCGCTGGAACACGCGACCGTGCCGTTCGAACGTCTGGTGGAAGTGCTCAACCCCGTGCGCTCCACCGCACGGCACCCGCTGTTCCAGGTCGGCTACTCCTTCCAGAACCACGAGCGCGGACAGCTTCGGCTGCCGGGCCTCGACGTCCGCGAGTTCGACTTCGACACCGGCGTGGCGCAATTCGACCTGCACCTGTTCGCGGTGGACGCCTACGACGCCGACGGCGAGCCCGACGGCATCGAGCTGTCGCTCGGGTACGCCACGGATCTGTTCGAGCGGGCGACCGCGCTCCGGTTCGCCGCTCAGCTGCGCCGGGTGCTCGAAACGATCGCGGTACGGCCGGAATCGCCGGTCGGCGACATCGACCTGCTCGGAACCGACCGTTCACAGGTGCTCGCCGAATGGAACCGGACCAGGCAGCCCGTCCAACGGGCCACGCTGGCGGATCTGATCGACGCGCGGACCGCGCGCAGCCCGCACGCGGTCGCGCTGGTGGACGCGACGACCGGCGACCAGCTGCTTTACGCCGAGTTCGACGACCGGGTGAACCGATTGGCGCGCAGGCTCATCGCATCGGGTGTCGGACCGGAGTCGACGGTGGTGCTGGCGATGCGCCGCTCGTTCGAACTGGTGGTCGCGATGTACGCCGTGGTGCGCGCGGGCGGGGCCTATGTGCCCGTCGATCCGGATCATCCCGCCGAGCGGGTCGCCCATATCGTGACCACCGCTGCGCCCGCTGTCGTGCTGACCACCTCGCGCGATGGTTTTCCGTTCGACATCGGCTGCGCCGTCGTGGAGATCGATCGACTCGACGGCACGGAGTTCGCCGCGACCCCGATCACCGACGCGGAACGGGTCCGTCCGCTGCGTCCGGAGCATCCGGCGTACATCGTCTTCACCTCCGGATCCACGGGCCTGCCCAAGGGCGTGACGGTTCCGCACGCCGCGATCGTCAATCAGCTCGCCTGGCTGGCGGCGCGATACGGCCTCGGCCCGAATGATCGCGTGCTGCTGAAGACACCCGCGACCTTCGATCTGTCGGTGTGGGAGTTCTGGTCCGCGCTGGTCACCGGCGGCCGGCTGATCGTCACCTCGCCCGGCGCCGAACGCGACCCGGACCTGCTGCGCGCACTGCTGCGCCGCCACGGCGTGACCGTGCTGCACGCGGTGCCCGCCCTGATCGGCATGCTGCTGGCGGCCGAGCCCGCCGCCGCGCTGCCGGAAACCCTGCGCCACGTGCTTGCCATCGGCGAAGCGCTGCCCCAGGCAACGGCCGCCGATTTCCTGCGCCGCCACCGCGACCGGACCGCGCTGGACAACCTCTACGGCCCCACGGAGGCGGCGGTGTCGATCACCGCGTTCGCGGTCGACGCCGAGCCGGAGCACACCGTCCCGATCGGCTCGCCCGCTTGGAACAGCCGGGTCTATGTGCTGGACGGACGGCTGCGGCCCGCGCCGATCGGGGTGCCGGGCGAGCTGTACCTCGCCGGGGTACAGCTGGCGCGCGGCTACCAGAACCGTGCCGCGCTGACCGCCGACCGCTTCGTGGCCGATCCGTTCGCGGCGGAACTCGGCGCGGCGGCGGGCAAGCGGATGTACCGCACCGGCGACATCGTGCGCTGGCGTCCCGACGGCGCCCTGGAATACCTCGAGCGCGCCGATTTCCAGGTGCAGATCGGCGGCTTCCGCATCGAACTCGGTGAGGTGGAGGCCGCCCTGCTGCGGCAGCCGGGGGTGACCGCGGCGGTGGCGGTGGCGAAAGCCGACGAGCGCGCCGGGGCCCGGCTCATCGCGTATGCCGCAGTCCCCCAAGCTGATCCGTCCACCTACGCCGACTTCGCCGCGTCGCTGCGCGCGGCGGTGGCCGCCCGGCTACCCGGGTACATGACGCCCACCGCCGTCGTCGTGCTGGCCGCGCTGCCGCTGACGCCCAACGGCAAGATCGATCGCGGCGCGCTGCCCGCGCCGGTGTTCGCCGAGGCGGCCTTCCGCGCACCGGCCGGTGCGCTGGAGCGCCTGGTCGCGGACGCGTTCGCGGAGGTCATCGGCGTGGAGTCGGTGAGCGCGGACGACGACTTCTTCGCCAGGGGCGGCAACTCCCTGATGGCCACCCGGCTCGCGGCCCGGCTCGGCGCGGCACTCGGCGGCCATGTCCCGGTGGCCGCGATCTTCGAAGCCCCGACGCCGTCCGCCCTCGCCGAGCGCATCGCGGCCGGCGAGCGCGGCGCGGCGCGGCCCGCCCTGGTCCGCAGGGACCATGCCGGACCGGCGCCGCTCGCGCCCGCGCAGCAGCGCATCTGGGTGGTCGACCGGCTCGCGCCGGACTCGTCGGCCTACCACATCCCCACGGCGCTGCGGTTGCGCGGCGAGCTGGACGTGGCGGCGCTGACGGCGGCGCTCGGCGATGTGCTCGAGCGGCATGAGACCTTGCGCACCAGATACCCCGACACCGATGCCGGACCGGTCCAGGAGGTCGTGCCCGCGTCCCCGGTCGAGCTGACGCCTATCCCGGTGACGGTCGCCGAACTCGACTCGCGCATAGCGGAATTGGTGTCACTCGGCTTCGACCTCGCCGCCGCGCCTCCGGTGCGCGCCGCCCTGTTCGCCACCGCCGCCGACGAATACGTCCTGGTGGTCGTGCTGCACCACATCGGCGCGGACGGGTACTCGATCGCGCCGCTGACCGCCGATCTGGTACGCGCCTACCTGGCCAGATCCGCCGGGCACGCCCCGGACTGGGCGCCCCTCGCCATCCGGTACCGCGACTACAGCCGCTGGCAGCACGAGCTGCTCGGCGACGCCGCCGACCCGGACAGCCTGCTGACGCGCCAACTATCCTTCTGGCGCGCCGAATTGGCCGGTGCCCCGGAACTGCTCGCCCTGCCCACCGATCGCCCGCGACCGGCCCGACGGAACACGCGGGGGGCGAGCGTTGCCCGCGTGATCGACGCCGAGCGCACCGCCCGCCTGGAGCGACTGGCCCGCGAACACGGCGGCACACTGTTCACCCTCGTGCACAGCGCGCTCGCGGTGCTGCTGGCGAAACTGTCCGCCGCGGGGGAGGTCACGGTCGGCGTACCGGTCGCCGGGCGCGGAGTCCGCGAGCTGGACGAGCTGGTCGGCATGTTCGTCAACACCGTGGCGTTGCGCACCGAGCTCGACCCGAGGGCGAGTTTCGGCGAGCTGCTGCGGCAGGTCACCCGGCGGGACCTGGCGGCGTTCTCGCACGCCGACGCCCCGTTCGATCAGGTGGTCGAGGCGCTCGGCGTCACCCGTTCCGGCTCGCACGCGCCGCTGTGCCAGGTGCTGCTCACCTTCCAGAACCTGCCACGCGCGGCGGTGGAGCTGCCCGGACTGGCGGTGGAGGCGATCGATCTCTCGCCGGCGGAGGCGAAATTCGACTTGCAGGTGACCGTGCTGGAGCGCTTCGCCGCCGACGGCGCACGGGCCGGTCTGGAACTGCGCGTCGGCTATGCGACCGACATCTTCGACGAGCCGACGGCGCACGCCTTCGGAGACCGGCTGCTGCGGGTGCTGGAGACGGCCGCCGCGGATCCGGCGGTGGCCGTGCGCGCGATCGACATCCGATCCGCGGCCGAACGGCTGCCCCGGCCCGCCGCGTCGATGGCGGAACTGCCCGCGCTGATCGCCCGGGCGGCGCAGGCGGACCCCGCCGCCATCGCGTTCGAGCACGGTGACCGGCGCATCTCCTTCGGCGAACTCGACGCCAAGCTCGCGACCGTCGCCAAAGCGATGGGCGCGGCGGCCAAACCCGAAGCCATGATCCATGTCTCGCTCGCCGGGCTGGTGCCCGGCCTGCTCGCCGCCCTCGGCGGCAGCGGTCTCGCGGCCTTGCTGCGGACCCTGCCCGTCGCCGCCGAGGCACTGCTCGCCGACTCGGCGGCGGCCATCGATTCGGAAGGAAACCGCTGATGACCCACGCAGACGCCGTGCGCCGCGGCTACGGCATCGAGGACCTGCCCGGTCTCATCGCGACCGTCGCCGGGTCGGCGCCGGGGCGGGTGGCGCTGCGGCACGGGGAACGCACCGTCACCTACGCGGAGCTGGCCGCCGAACTCGCGGCGCTGTCCGACGCCATGGGCGCGGGGGTGGGCGCGGACGCGCTGGTCCCGGTGGTGATCTCCGGTCTCCTGCCCGCGCTGCTGGAATCCGGTGACGGCGCGCTCGGCGCGGTGCTGGACGCGCTGCTCGGCGACGCGCTCGCGATCGCGCCCGGCCTTCCGGTCGCCGCCGCACCGGTCGAGACGTTGGTGAGCCTGTTCGAAGAGCAGGTGGCGCGGACCCCCGACGCGATCGCCGTCGAATACGGGGGCGGCGCCCTCACCTACGCCGAGTTCCACGGGCGGGTGAACGCGCTTGCCCACCGCCTGGTCGAACTCGGGGTCCGGCGGGACACGCTGGTGGGTTTGGCCGTCCGGCGGTCGATCGACCTGCTGGTGGGCATGTACGCGATCCTGCGGGCGGGCGGCGCGTATGTGCCGATCGACCCGGACCATCCGGCCGATCGCATCGCGTACGTACTCGCCGTCGCCGAACCGGTGCTCGTGCTCACCACCACGCGCGACGAACCCGACTTCGGCCGCACGGTCGCGACGCTGCGGATCGACGAATTCGCGGGCGCGCCGACGTCTGAGGCACCCGAGGTCGCCCGGTCGGCCGACGACCTCGCCTATGTGCTCTTCACCTCCGGGTCGACCGGCAAGCCGAAGGGCGTCGCCGTGTCGCACCGCGCGATCGTGGCGAATCTGCGCTGGCGGCAACGGATCTACCGGTTGCGCGCCGACGACGTGGTGTTGCAGAAAACGCCGTTCACCTTCGACGTGTCGGTGTGGGAGTTCTTCTGGCCGTTGCAGGTCGGCGCCCGGCTGGTCGTCGCGCAGCCGGACGGTCACCGCGATCCGGCGTACCTGGCGCGCGTGATCGCCGAATGTGGTGTCACGGTGGCGCATTTCGTGCCGTCCATGCTCGCGGTCTTCGTCGCCGAGCCGGGGGCGGCGGCGGTGGACTCGCTGCGGTTGGTCTTCGCCTCGGGCGAGGCGCTTCCGGCCGCCACCGCCGCGGCCTTCCGCGACGTCTGCGGCGCGACGCTGCACAACCTGTACGGGCCCACCGAGGCGGCGGTCGACGTGACCGGGCACGAGGTGACCGGCGCTGACGTGACGGGCGTGCCGATCGGCGTCGCCGCCGACGACACGGAACTGCTGGTGCTCGACGACAGCCTGCGCCCGGTGGCGCGCGGCGTCGCCGGCGAGCTGTACCTGGCGGGCGTGCAACTGGCCCGCGGTTACGTCGCCCGCCCCGGTCTGACCGCCGAGCGTTTCGTGGCCAACCCGGAGGGACCGGCCGGGGAGCGGATGTACCGCACCGGCGATCTGGTGCGCTGGGCGCCCGGTGCGGAAGGCGGGCCGGACGAACTGGAGTACCTGGGCCGCACCGACTTCCAGGTGAAGTTGCGCGGCCTGCGGATCGAACTCGGCGAGGTGGAGGCGGCGCTGCTGCGTCATCCGCGCGTCACCCAGGCGGCGGTGCTGCTGCACCGGCATGCGAGCGGCGATCACCTGGTCGGTTACGTGGTCGGTGCGGGGGTCGTGACCGCCGAGGTACTGGACTCCGTCCGCCGCGAACTGCCCGAGTACATGGTGCCGTCGCTGCTCGTCCCGCTGGCGGCGATGCCCCTGAACGCCAACGGCAAGCTGGATCGCAGGGCGCTGCCCGAACCGGAATTCGGCTCGCGCGCACCGGCCTATCGCGCGCCGGAAACCGAAGCGGAGGCGGCGGTCGCCGCGGTCTTCGCCGAGCTGCTCGACCTGCCGCGGGTGGGCGCGGACGACGATTTCTTCGCCATCGGCGGCAATTCGCTGCTCGCCGCCCGCGCCATCGCCCGGATCGCCGCGGCTATCGGCGCGACCGTGGACGTGCGCGATTTCTTCGACCGTCCGACCGTGGCCGCGGTGGCCGCGTCGGCGCGTCCGGTCGCGCCGCGTCCGCCGCTGGTGGCCGGTCCGCGCCCGGAGCGGATTCCGCTCTCGCCAGCGCAGCGGCGCATGTGGTTGCTCAACCGGTTCGACGCCGACACCGAGCAGTCCCGCGACCTGGGCGCCGCCGCCGTGGACAACATCCCGGTGGCGCTGCGCCTGCGCGGCCCGCTGGACGTCGCGGCGCTGTCGGCGGCGATCACCGATCTGGTGGCGAGGCACGAAGTGCTGCGCACCGTGTATCCGCAGACCACCGACGGGCCCGCGCAATCGGTGCGGCGGGTGCACGCGGTGTTCGACCTGTCGCCCGCCGAAGTGCCGCAGGAGCGGTTGGCCGCCGCGATCCGCCGGGCGGCGGCGCAAGGCTTCGACGTCGCCGAGGAGATCCCGGTACGGGTGCGCCTGCTGCGCTGCGGGCCCGAGGACCACACGCTCGTGCTCGTCATCCACCACATCGCGGCCGACGGCTTCTCGCTCGGGCCGCTGATGCGCGACCTGGCCACCGCCTATGCCGCGCGCCGGGACGGCCGCGGCCCGCAGTGGGCTCCGCTGCCCGTGCAGTACGCCGACTACGCGCTGTGGCAGCAACGGGTCCTCGGTGCGGAGACCGACGCCGATTCCGTTGCGGCGCGGCAACTCGCCTTCTGGCGCGCCGAACTGGCCGGACTGCCCGCGCAACTGGATCTGCCCGCCGATCGGCCGCGTCCGGCCGCGTCCTCGTACCGGGGCGCCACCTATGAGTTCGCCGTCGACGCCACGCTGCGCTGCGGTGTCGAGGCGCTGGCGGCACGGGTGCGCGCGACGCCGTTCATGGTGCTGCACGCGGCGCTGGCCGCACTGCTGGCCCGGCTGTCGGGCACCGCGGACATCGTGATCGGCACGCCCGTCGCGGGCCGGGGCGAGGCCGCGCTGGACGACCTGGTCGGCATGTTCGTCAACACCCTCGTGCTGCGCACCGAGGTGGACGCGGCGCTCGGCTTCGCAGACCTGGTCGCCCACGCCGCCGACCGCGATCTGCGCGCCTTCGCCCATGCCGACATCCCGTTCGAGCAATTGGTGGAGGCGCTGAACCCGCCGCGTTCGGCCGCCCGGCATCCGCTGTTCCAGGTCGCGCTGTTCATGCAGAACATCGGGCCGATCGCGCTGAACATGGCCGGTCTCGACACCGAGCAGGTGGACTTCGACTCCGGTTTCGCGAAGTTCGACCTCCAGCTCACGATCTCGGACGCCGTCGACGGCTACCGTGCCGAATTCACCTACGCCACCGACCTGTTCGACGCGCCGACGGTGCGGGAGTTCGCCGCGAAGTTCATCCGGCTGCTGAGCGCGGCCGTCGACGACCCGGACGCGCCGGTGGGCGACCTGCCGCTGCTGGACGCGGGTGAACTCGACTACGTCACCGCGAGCTGGAACGCCAGCGGACACAAGGTGCCCGATCGCTTCCTGCACGAGGGTTTCGACGCGCAGGCGCGCCGCACCCCGGATGCCGTCGCGGTGGTCGCCGACGGCGAACAGCTCACCTACGCCGAGCTGTCCGACCGCGCCGACCGGCTGGCCAGGATGCTCATCGGCATCGGCGTGGGGCCGGAAGCGCTGGTCGTGCTGGCCTTGCCGCGCTCGGTCGAGCTGGTCGTCGCCATGTACGCGGTGGCGCGGGCGGGCGGCGCGTACGTTCCGGTGGACCCCGCGCACCCGGCCGAACGCATCGGCCACATCCTCGCCATCGCGCGCCCGCACGCGGTACTGACCACCAGCCGGTTCGCCTTGCCCGCGACAACTGCCGCGCCGGTGTATCACCTCGATGAACTCGATCTCTCCGCGTATCCCTCCGGCAAGATCGGCGCCCGCGAACGCCACGGCACGCTGCACCCGCAGCACCCCGCCTACGTGATCTTCACCTCCGGGTCGACGGGCAAACCGAAGGGCGTGGCGGTCAGCCACCAGGCCATCGCCAACCAGCTGGCCTGGATGCACGCGGAGTACGGTCCGCGTGCCGGCGATGTCTACTTGCAGAAGACCGCGAGCACTTTCGACGTCTCGCTGTGGGGCTACTTCCTGCCGTTGCGGGCGGGCGCGACCCTGCTGCTGGCCGCGCCGGACGGGCACCGCGATCCGCGCTATCTCGCCGAAACCGTCGCCCGCCATCGCGTCACGCTCACCGACTTCGTGCCGTCGATGCTCGCGGTGTTCGCCGCGCACGCCGAGCCGGGCGAACTGGACTCGCTGCGCGAGGTGTTCGTCATCGGCGAGGCGCTGTCGCCGGAGACGGTCGCGGCGTTCCGGCGGGTGTGCGGCGCGGGGTTGCACAACCTCTACGGCCCTACCGAGGCGGCGGTGTCGATCACCAATCGCGAGGTCATCGGGCTGGACTCGCCGCAGGTGCCGATCGGCGAGCCGGAGTGGAATTCGCAGGTCTATGTGCTGGACGGCCGGTTGCGGCCCGCGCCGATCGGTGTGCCGGGCGAGCTGTACCTGGCCGGAGCGCAGCTGGCGCGCGGCTACCACGGCCGCGTTGACCTCACCGCTGACCGTTTCGTCGCCAACCCCTTCGGCGCGCCGGGCGCGCGCATGTACCGCACCGGCGACCTGGTGCGCTGGAGCCGTGACGGCGAGTTGATCTATCTGGGCCGCACCGACTTCCAGGTGAAATTCCGCGGCCAGCGCATCGAGCTCGCCGAGATCGAGGCCGCGCTGCTGGCGGCGGACGGGGTCGGTCAGGCGGCGGCGCGGCTGGTCACCGGACCGGCGGGCGAGTTCCTGGCGGGCTATGTGATCCAGGCACCAGGTGCGGCGCTCGATCTCGACGTGGTGAAAGGCGCTGTAGCTCAACGTATACCCCACTACATGGTGCCGACCGCGTTGGTCGAGCTGGACGAGTTCCCCCGCAACACCAGCGGCAAGCTCGATCGCGCGGCGCTGCCCGCGCCCGTGCTCGCGGCCGAGCGCTTCCGTCCGCCGGTGAGCGCAGCGCAACGTCTGGTCGCCGCCGTGTTCGCGGAGGTGTTGCGGGTCGAACGGGCCGGGCTCGACGACGACTTCTTCGCTCTCGGCGGCAGTTCGCTGGACGCCACGCGGGTCAGCGCACGCACCGGCGAGGCGGCGGGCGTGCGCGTGCCGGTGCGCGCGCTGTTCGACGCGCCGACGGTGGAGGGCTTCGCCGCCGCCGTCGAGCGGCTCGGCGACACCGGGGCAGCGCGACTTCCCCTGGCGCGCCGCCCACGGCCGGAGCGGGTGCCGCTCTCGCCAGCGCAGCAGCGCCTGTGGTTCCTCAACCGCGTCGAGAGCCAGGACGGCGCCGACAGCGTCTACAACCTGCCGATCGTGCTGCGGCTGACCGGCCGTCTCGACGTGACCGCGCTCGAGCGCGCCGTGCTCGACGTGCTGGCCAGGCACGAGACGCTGCGCACCACCTATCCCGACACCGACGAGGGCCCGTGCCAGTCCGTTCGCGACGCCGCCGACATCGGTCTGAGCCTGCACCCGGTGCCGATCGACCGCCGCGCGGCGGAGGACGCCGTGGCGGGCATCGTCCGCGCCGGATTCGACGTGACCGCCGAGTTGCCCTGCCGGGTCGCGTTGCTCGCGGTGGACCGGGTGGACGAGGCGCGCGGCCGCACCGGCGACGAATACCTGCTGGTGTTCGTCGTGCACCACATCGCGGCCGATGCCATGTCGATGGTCCCGCTGGTCACCGATCTGGTGCGGGCCTACCGAGCGCGCCTGACCGGCGGACGGCCGGACTGGGAGCCGCTGCCGGTGCAATACGCCGACTACAGCCTCTGGCACCGGGAACTGCTCGGCGCCGAGGACGTTCCCGGCGACCTCGCCGCTCAGCAGTTGCGTTTCTGGCGCGACGTGCTCGACGGCGCGCCCGCGCAACTGCCCCTCCCGGCCGATCATCCGCGCCCCGCCATCCCTTCGCACGAGGGCGCGGCCGTCGAGTTCGTGATCGAGCCCGAGGTGGCGGCGGGCTTACGTGCGCTGGCCCGGCGCGGCGGCGCGACGCTGTTCATGACACTGCACGCGGCCTTCGCCGCCACGCTGGCCCGGCTCAGCGGCAGCTCCGACATCGTGATCGGCTCGCCCGTCGGCGGACGCGGGGAGCGGGTGCTCGACGGCCTCGTGGGCATGTTCGTCAACACCCTCGCCCTGCGCACCCGGGTTTGCGCCGACGCCTCGTTCGCCGCGCTGCTGACCGAGGTGCGCGACGCGGACCTGGCCGCGTTCGCCAACGCCGACCTGCCGTTCGAGCGCCTGGTGGACGCCATGGCGGTGGATCGCTCCTCGGGCGCGCACCCGCTGTTCCAGGTGATGTTCAGTTTCGAGAGCGCGACGCCCGCGTTCGACACGGTGGAGGTGCCGTGGCTGTCGGTGCGCCCGGTCGAGATCCCCGATACCGGAGCGAAATTCGACCTGCACCTGGTTATCGCGGAAAACGGGAATTCCGCGGGGCTTTCGGGCGCCTTGCGCTACGCGACCGATCTGTTCGACGCCGCGACGGCCGAGTCCTACACCGAGCGCTTCCAGCGGATGCTGGCCGCCGTCGTGGCCGACGCCGCCGCGCGGATCGGTGACATCGAATTGCTGTCGGACGCCGAACGCGCTCGCGTACTGCGGGAGTGGAACGACACCGCGCACCCCTTGCCCGACTCCGACACGCTCGCTTCACTGTTCGCCGACCAGGTCGCCCGCACACCGGACGCGCCCGCCATCACTTTCGAGGCGACGACCCCGTCCCAGCTGTCGCCCGACGACCGCGCCCAGGTGGGTGGCTCCGCGCCGCTGGCCCATCTGTCGCCAGAGGACCGTGGTGCGCTGGGTGGCTCCGCGCCCCCTGCTCGCCCGTCGTCCGACTACGACCCCGCGACCAATCGCTCCGCGACGCTGACGTACGCCGAATTCGCGGGCCGGGTCAACCGCCTGGCGCGGTGGCTCGTCGCGCAGGGTGTCGGCCCGGAAACGCTGGTGGCGCTGGGTATGCGCCGATCTGTCGACCTGGTGATCGGCATGTACGCGGTGACCGTCGCGGGCGGCGGATACGTGCCGCTCGACCCCGACTACCCGGCCGAACGCACCGCCGACATCCTCGCCACCGCCGCGCCGGTGTGTGTGCTGACGGCGGGCTCGGACCTGAACTGCGGCCTGCCCGAGACGCGGATCGACCGGCTGGACCTGTCCGGCTACCCGGACACCCCGCTCACCGATGCCGACCGGCGCGCTCCGCTGCGCGCGGCCGACACCGCCTACGTGCTGTTCACCTCCGGCTCGACGGGCAAGCCGAAGGGCGTCGCGATGAGCCACCGGGGCATCGTGAACCGGTTGCGCTGGATGCAGTCGGCGTATGCACCGCTCGGGCCGGGGGATGTGCTGTTGCAGAAGACGCCCGCCACCTTCGACGTGTCGGTGCCGGAGTTCTTCTGGCCGTTGCAGGTCGGCGCGCGCATGGTGCTGGCACGGCCGGATGGGCATCGCGACCCGGCGTACCTGGCGCGCGTCATCCGCGCCGAGGGCGTCACCGCCGCGCATTTCGTGCCGTCCATGCTGGCCGTCTTCGTCGCGGGCGAGTTCGACGTGCCGTCGCTGCGCGAGGTGTTCTGCTCCGGCGAGGCGCTGCCCGTCGGCGTCGCCCAGCGGATGCGCGAAACCGGTGCGCGGGTGCACAACGGCTACGGCCCCACGGAAGCCGCGGTGGAGGTGACCTTCCACGAAGTGCGCGACACCGACTTCGAGACCGTGCCGATGGGCGTGCCGATCTGGAACACCAGAACCTATGTGCTCGACGCGCGGCTGCGGCCGGTGCCCGCTGGTGTGCCGGGGGAGTTGTACCTCGCGGGCGTGCAACTGGCGCGCGGCTATCTGGGCCGCCCCGACCTCACCGGCGACCGGTTCGTCGCCAACCCGTTCGGCCCGCCCGGCGAACGGATGTACCGCACCGGCGACCTGGTGCGGTGGACCGCGACGGGCGAGCTGGAGTTCCTGGGTCGCAGCGACTTCCAGGTCAAGATTCGCGGCCTGCGCGTCGAACTCGGCGAGATCGAGTCGGTGCTGCTCGCGACGCCGGGCGTGACGCAGGCCGTCGTCCTGGTCCGCGACGATCGCGGCGTGGGCGAGCGCCTGGTCGCCTACGTGGTGACGGACGGGCCGGTCGATGTGACGGCGGTGCGTGACGCGGTGGCCCAGCGGCTTCCCGGCTATATGGTGCCGCGAGAGGTCGTGGTGCTGGACCGGTTCCCCGTGAACGCGTCCGGCAAGCTGGACCGATCGGCGCTGCCCGCGCCCACCGTCGCCGCCGCGGCGTTCGAGGAGCCGAGCGGGGAAGCGGAAAAGCTGGTCGCCGCCACGTTCTCGGCCCTGCTCGGCAGCTCCGAGGTCGGAGCGGACGACGATTTCTTCGCCCTGGGCGGCAACTCGCTCAGCGCCACCCAGCTCGCCGCCCGGCTGGGCAAGGCCACCGGGGCCGAGGTGGCGGTACGCACGATCTTCGACGCGCCGACGGTGCGGGCGCTGGCGCGGCGGATCACCGTCGACGCTCCGGCCGAGACCGGGCCCGTCGCGTTACCGCCGCTCACCCCGCAGGAGCGCGGCGGGTCCATCCCGCTGTCGATCGCCCAGCAGCGCATGTGGTTTTTGAACCGGTTCGACACCACCAGCGGCGCGTACAACATCCCGTTCGCGTTGCGCCTTACGGGAGCGCTGAACGTGCCCGCCCTGGAGGCGGCGATCGCCGACGTGATCGCCCGGCACGAAACCCTGCGCACGATCTACCCCGAACACGACGGCGGCGCGACGCAGCTGGTGCTCCCCGCCGGGACCAAGCTGGTCGAACTGGTCGCACGGCCGGTGCCCGCCGCGCAGGTGCCGGAAATCGTCGCCGCCGCGGCGCGAGCCGGGTTCGACGTGACCGCCGAGGTGCCGCTGCGCGTGCGGCTGCTGCGGGTGGAGGACGACGCGGCCGCAGGCGCACATCGAGTGCACGTCCTGCTGTTCGTCGTGCACCACATCGCCGCCGACGGGTGGTCGTTCGCGCCGCTCACCCGGGACCTGGCCAACGCTTACGTCGCGCGGTGCGCGGGCACGGCTCCGGCGCCGGGAGCGCTGCCGGTGCAGTACGCCGACTTCGCGATCTGGCAGCGCGCCGCGCTCGGCTCCGCCGACGATCCGGCTTCGGCGCTGGCAGGTCAGCTGGCCTACTGGACCGAGCGGCTGGCCGGGCTGCCCGACGTGCTGACGCTCCCGTCCGACCGGCCCCGCCCCGCGGTCGCCACCAACCGGGGCGGCGCGCTGACCGCACGGCTCGACGCCGCCCTGCACGAGCGGATCCAGGAACTCGCCGCCGCCCACCGCGCGACCCCGTTCATGGTGCTGCACACCGCGCTGGCCGTGCTGCTGAGCCGCTCCGGCGCTGGCCGCGACGTCGTCATCGGCGCTCCGGTCGCCGGCCGCGGCGAGGAAGCGCTGGACGAGCTGGTCGGCATGTTCGTCAACACGCTGGTGCTGCGCACCGAGGTCGATCCGGGTGCGACCCTGGCCGAGTTGCTGGAGTCGGTGCGCGCGGCCGACCTGGCCGCCTTCGACCACGCCGCGGTGCCGTTCGAGCAGCTGGTCGAGGCGGTGAACCCGGTCCGCTCGCAGGCGCACGCCCCGCTGTATCAGGTCGCGCTGACCTTGCAGAACCAGACCGCGCCGGAGTTCCGGCTGCACCGGCTGGCCATCGCGGCGCTGGAGGTGGGCGCCGCGCCGATCCAGCTCGACCTGGACTGGACGCTGACCGACCGCTACACCGCCGACGGCGCGCCCGACGGCATCGACGTGCACCTGCACTACGCGCTCGACCTGTTCGACGAACCGACCGTCGCCGGGTTCATCGCCGCCTTCGAACGGGTATTGCGCGCCATGGCGCGCGACGCCCGCACCCCGGTCGGCGCGGTCGAGCTGATGTCGCCGGCCGAACGCGGCCTGCTGCTGTCGGATCGCAACGCCACCGCGCACCCGCTGCCCGCCGAGACGCTCGACGACCTGCTCACCGCCCGCGTCGCGGCCACGCCTGACCGCGTCGGCGTGCGCTACGAGAACGAAGCGGTGACCTACGCCGAGTTCGCCTCCCGCGTCAACCGCTTGGCCCGCAGGCTGATTCACGCCGGTGCCGGCCCGGAGGACATCGTCGGGCTGGCCGCGGCGCGCTCGATCGACATGCTCGTGGCGATGTACGCGATCGTGCGCGCGGGGGCGGCGTATCTGCCGATCGATCCGGCGCATCCGGCCGACCGCTCGGCGCAGGTCGTCGCGAGCGCGGCGCCGCGGCTGATCCTGACGGCCGGTGGGGCGAGGCTGCCCGCGCTCGACGGGGTGCCCGTGCTCGATCTCGCCGATCTCGACCTCGACGACATCGCCGACGGACCGGTGGCCGATGCCGAGCGGACGGCCGCGCTGCGCCCGGACAACACCGCCTATGTGTTGTTCACCTCCGGCTCCACCGGACGGCCCAAGGGCGTCGCGGTCACCCACCGCGCGATCACCAACCAACTGCGCTGGCTGGAATTCCGCTACCAGGTCACCGCGTCCGACCGCATCCTGCAACGGGCCCCGCTGACCTTCGACGTGTCGGTGTGGGAGTGCTTCCTACCGATCGCGGTCGGCGCGCCGCTGGTGCTCGCAAGGCCCGGCGGGCACCTGGACCTGGCCTACTTCGCGGATCTGCTGCGCGAACACCGGATCACCATCGCGGAGTACGTGCCCTCGGTGCTGGCCGCGCTGCTCGGTGAGGGCATGGGCGACGCGCTGCGGTCGTTCCGGCACCTGCACTGCGGCGGCGAGGCGCTCACTCCGGACCTGCTCGCCGCGCTGCGCGGCAGTTTCGACGGCGCGGTGCACAACGCCTACGGTCCGACCGAGGCCGCGATCTCGGCGATCTACCACGAATTCACCGACGCCGACGCCGAATCCGGGCGGGACGTGGCCATCGGCCGCCCGTGTTGGAACACCAGGGCCTACGTGCTGGACGCCCGGCTGCGCCCGGTGCCGATCGGCGTCACCGGCGAGCTGTATCTCGCGGGTGACCAGTTGGCGCGCGGCTACCACGCCCGCCCAGGGCTGACCGCGCAACGATTCGTCGCCGATCCGTTCGGGGTGCCCGGCCGAATGATGTACCGGACCGGCGACCTGGCGCGCTGGAACCGCGACGGCGATCTGGTGTATCTGGGCCGCAACGACTTCCAGGTGAAGTTGCGCGGCCAGCGGATCGAGCTGGGCGAGATCGAGGCCGTCCTCGCCGCCGCGACCGGCGTGACCAACGCGGCGGTGCTCGTCACCCGCGACGGCGCGGGACAGGAATGTCTCGTCGGTTACGTCACCGGTGCGGGCCTGACGCCCGAGGCGGTGCTCGGCGCGGCGCGGGCCCAGCTGCCCGCCTACATGGTGCCCGCCCACATCGCCGTGCTCGACGAGATGCCGTTGACCACGGTGGGCAAACTCGATCGGTCGGCGCTGCCCGCCGTCGAGTTCACCGCCGCGACGGGGGCGTTCCGCGCGCCGCGGGAGGGGACCGAGGCGGTGCTCGCCACGCTGGTCACCGACCTGACCGGCGCGGAGCGGGTCGGCGCGGACGACGACTTCTTCGCCCGCGGCGGGAATTCGCTGCTGGCCATGCGGCTGATCGCGCGGGTCAACGCGGCTTTCGGGTGCGCGCTGACCGTGCGCGAGGTGTTCGAAACGCCGACCGTCGCCGGGCTGGCCTCGCGAGTGACGGGATCGGAACGGGTGGACGTCGACCGGCCCGCGCTCGTTCCGCGAGAGCGGCCCGAGCGCATCCCGTTGTCGCTGGCGCAGACCCGGATGTGGCTGCTGCACCGGCTCGATCCCGACTCGGCGGTCTACCACATCCCGATCACCATCCGGCTCACCGGCGCGTTGGACCTCGCGGCATTGCGCGCGGCCGTGCGCGACGTGATCGAGCGGCACGAATCGCTGCGCACCGTCTTCCCCGCGGATGCCGACGGGCCCGCCCAGGTCGTTCGCGGCGGCGCGGATGTGCCCGAACTGCCGTTGCCGCCGATCGAGGTGGACGAGCCGAACCTGCGGGAGGCGGTGCTCACGGCGATCGGCGCGAGTTTCGACCTGCGCACCGCTGTTCCGGTGCGCGCGAGCCTGTTCCGCGTCGCCCCCGAAGATCATGTGCTTGCCGTGGTGGTGCACCACATCGCCGCCGATGGCGTCTCCACCGCGCCGCTGGCCCGCGACCTCATGACGGCCTACACCGCGCGCGTCGCGGGTGATGCGCCGTCGTGGCCGCCGCTGCCCGTGCAGTACGCCGACTTCACCCTTTGGCAGCGCGAGGCGCTCGGTTCCGCCGACGACCCGGATTCGCCGCTGTCGCGCCAGATCGCCTACTGGAGAGCCGAACTCGACGGACTCGCGCCGGTGCTGGAACTGCCCGCCGACCGTCCCCGCCCAGCGGTGGCCTCTGGGCGCGGCGCCACCGTCGAGTTCGCGATCCCCGCCGATCTCACCGGCTCGATCGCCGAACTCGCCCGTCGGCACGGCGTCTCGACGTTCATGGTGCTGCACGCGGCCTACGCCGCGCTGCTCGCCCGCCTCACCGGGGTCGGCGATGTCGCGATCGGCACTCCCGTCGCGGGCCGAGGCGAGGCCGAACTCGACGACCTCGTCGGCATGTTCGTCAACACCCTGGTGCTGCGCACGCCGATCGCGGCGGACGCGTCGTTCGCCGCGTTGCTCGGCCGGGTGCGCGAGGTCGACGTGCGGGCCTTCGCCCACGCCGACCTGCCGTTCGAGCGTCTGGTCGAGGAGCTGAACCCGGTGCGCTCGCAAGCGCATTCGCCGCTGGTGCAGACGTTGCTCACCTTTGAGCAGCACGACGACACCGCGCTGCGCCTGCCCGGTCTGACGGTGTCGGCCTATCCGCTGGACAACCGCGTCGCGCAGTTCGACTTGGCGGTGGAACTGACCGAACACCGCGTCGAGACCGGCTACGCGCTGCGCGGCGTGCTGCGATACGCCACGGACCTGTTCGACCGCGCCACCGTCGAGACGTTCGGGGCTCGTTTCACGCGCGTGCTGCGGGCCGCGGTGGCCGACCCGTCGGCGCGCGTCGGCGACCTCGAACTCATGGACGACGCCGAACGGGCGCTGGTGCTCGACCACTGGAACGACACCGCGGTCCCCGTCGACCCGGCCGCCACGCTGATCTCGCTGTTCGAAGCCCAGGTGGCCAGGACTCCGGACGCGCCGGCGGTGACGGTGGAGGGGCGCACCCTGTCCTACGCCGAGTTCGCGGCGCGGGCGCGGCGGCTGGCGCGCTGGCTGGCCGCCCATGGCGTCGGCCCGGACACGCCGGTCGCGCTCGGCATGCGACGGTCGCTGGACCTGGTGGTCGGCGTCTACGCGGTGATCGTCGCGGGCGGCGCGTACGTCCCGCTCGACCCCGACCATCCGGCCGAGCGGCTGGAGTACGTGCTGTCGACCGCCAGGCCGGTGTGTGTGCTCACCTCCGGCCTCGATCTGGACACGGGAGCGGCGCGGCAGGTCCGCATCGACCGGCTCGATCTGTCCCGCTACTGCGACGACCCGCTCACCGCCACCGACCGGCTCGGCACGCCCGCCCCCGGCCACACCGCGTATGTGATCTTCACCTCAGGATCGACCGGCCGCCCCAAAGGCGTGGCCGTCACCCACGCGGCGATCGTGAATCGCCTCACCTGGATGCAGTCGGCCTATCCGCTGGCCGCCGACGATGTGGTGCTGCAGAAGACCCCGGCCACCTTCGATGTCTCCGTCTGGGAATTTTTCTGGCCGTTGGCTTTCGGCGCACGCTTGGTGGTCGCACGTCCAGATGGGCATCGCGACCCGGCGTATCTGGCCCGGCTGATCGTCGGGCAACGCGTCACGATCGCGCACTTCGTACCCGCCATGCTGGCGGTTTTCCTGGCCGATCCGCACACAGAAAAGTGCATTACGCTGCGCAACGTCTTCGCATCGGGCGAGGCATTGCCCGCGGTCGCCGCGCAGCGGGCGCGAGAGGTGATCGGAGCGCGGGTGCACAACCTGTACGGCCCTACCGAGGCCGCCGTCGACGTCACCTATCACGAGGTGACCGATCGGGACGTGGTGTCCGTGCCGATCGGCAGGCCGGTGGCCAACACCCGCCTGCTGGTGCTGGACGCCCGGATGCGGCCGGTGCCCGTCGGCGTCGCGGGGGAGCTGTACCTCGCGGGCGCGCAACTGGCCCAGGGGTATGTGGCGCGCCCGGAGCTGACCGCCGACCGGTTCGTGGCCGATCCGTACGGGCCCGCCGGTGCGCGGATGTACCGCACGGGTGATCTGGTCCGCTGGACGGGCCGAGGGGAGCTGGAGTACCTGGGCCGGACGGACTTCCAGGTGAAGCTGCGCGGCCTGCGCATCGAGCCCGGCGAGGTGGAGTCGGCGCTGCTGGCGCTGGACGCGGTCGCGCAGGCGGTGGTGCTGGTCCGTTCCGACGGGCGGCTGGGCGATCGGCTCGTGGCCTACCTGGTGGCGTCGGACCGCCACGCGATCGACACCGATGACGTGCGCGCCGCGCTGAGCGCCGAGTTGCCCGCCTATATGGTGCCCACCTCGTTCGTCGTGCTCGAGCGGTTCCCGGTCAACGCGTCCGGCAAGCTGGACCGCGCGGCGCTGCCCGCACCGCAGGTCGCGACCGCGGGTTACCGGGCTCCGGCCACGCGCACCGAGGCGACCGTCGCGCGGATCGTCGCGGCGCTGCTGGGCGTCGAGCGGGTCGGAGCGGACGACGACTTCTTCGCCCTCGGCGGAAACTCCCTGATCGCGACCCAGGTCGCCGCCCGGCTCGGCGCCGAGCTGGACGCCGAGATCCCGGTGCGCCTGCTGTTCGAGGCGCCGACGGTGACCGCGCTGGCCGCGCGCGCCGAACGGCTCGCGGGGACCGGCGGCAAGCCCGCGCTCGCGCCGCGGCCGCGCCCGGAGCGCGTTCCGCTCTCGCCCGCGCAGCAGCGCATGTGGTTCCTCAACCGCTTCGATCCCGCCGAGACCGTGCACAACATAGCGGTGGTGGTGCGGCTCGCCGGCTACCTGGACCAGGACACCCTCGCCGCCGCCGTCGGCGACGTGGTCGCCAGGCACGAGACGCTGCGCACCGTCTACCCCGACCACGAGGGCATCGGCTACCAGCGCGTTCTCGACGTCGATCAGGTGCCCGCGATCCAAGCGCTGGAGGCCGGCGCGCTGCGCGAATTCGTCGCGGTCCCGTTCGACCCGACCGCCGAGGTGCCGCTGCGCATCGGCCTGGTGACGCGGTCGGATCGCGACCACCTGCTGGCCCTGGTGGTGCACCACATCGCGGCAGACGGCTTCTCGATGGGCCCGCTGGCCCGCGATCTCGCCGCCGCCTACGCGGCCCGCGCGACCCGCACCGCCCCGGACTGGACCGAACTCGACCTGCAGTACGCCGACTACGCGCTCTGGCAGCGCGAGGTGCTCGGCGCCGAGGACGACCCCGGCTCCGTGGCCGCGCGCCAGCTGGCGTACTGGCGCGAGACGCTGCGCGCACTGCCCGCCCAGCTCGACCTGCCCGCCGACCGACCGCGCCCCGCCGTCGCCTCGCACGCCGCGGCGAGCACCACCGTGGCGCTTCCGCCGGAAATCGGTGCAGGCATCGCCGACCTGGCCGCGCGCTACGAGGCCACACCGTTCATGGTCGTGCACGCCGCGCTGGCCACCCTGCTGGCCAGGCTGTCCGGCACGGCCGACATCGCGATCGGCGCGCCCGTCGCGGGCCGAGGCGACGCGGCGCTGGACGATCTGGTGGGCATGTTCGTCAACACGCTGGTGCTGCGCGCGGAGGTTCCCGGCTCGGACACCTTCGCCGCCGTGCTGCGCCGGGTGCGCGAACGCGACCTGGACGCCTTCGCCCACGCCGACGTGCCGTTCGAGCGCTTGGTCGAGGTGCTGGACCCGCCGCGCTCGCAGGCCAGGCACCCGCTGTTCCAGATCGCGCTGTTCTTCCAGAATCTCGCGCCGGTCACCCTGGACATGGCCGGTGTCACCGTGACCGAGCACGACATCGACTACGAGACCACGCCGTTCGACCTCCAGCTCACCGTCACCGGTGACGCGCTGCGCTTCACCTACGCCACCGACCTGTTCGACGCGGCCACCGTGGCGACCTTCGGCGCGCGCTTCACCCGCCTGCTCGGCGCGGTCGCCGCCGACCCGGAACAGCTGGTCGGCGACATCGATCTGTTCGGCGCGGGGGAACTGCATCGCGTGGTCACCGAGTGGAACGACTCCGCGCACACCGCGCTGGCCGACGAACTGCTGCTCGACGAGTTCGAGGCGCAGGCCGCCGCGACGCCGGACGACCCGGCGCTGGTGTTCGTGCCCGACAGCGCGACGTCTGCGGTCACCGTGACCTACGGCGAACTCGACCGGCGCGCCAACCGGCTGGCCCGCTACCTGATCGCGACGGGCGCCGGCCCGGAAACGCTGGTGGCGCTGGCGATCCGGCGCGCACCGGAGCTGGTGATCGCGATGTACGCGGTGCTCAAGGCGGGCGGCGCGTACGTGCCGATCGACCCGGATCACCCCGCCCAGCGCATCGCCCACATTCTCGGCACCGCCACGCCCGCGGCCGTGCTCACCACGACGGCCGACCGGATCGATGTCGGCGAATCCGTCGTCACCGTCCTGGTCGACGCCGTCGCCCTGGACGGCTACTCCGACGACCCGATCACCGCCGAGGAGCGTCGCGCGCCGATCCACCCGGACAACCCGGCGTACGTGATCTTCACCAGCGGCTCCACCGGGAAACCCAAGGGCGTCAGCGTGTCGCACGCCGCGATCGTCAACCAGATGACCTGGATGCAGGCGCGGTACGGGCTCACCGCCGAGGACGTGTACCTGCAGAAGACGGCGACCACCTTCGACGTGTCGCTGTGGGGCTACTTCCTGCCGCTGCGCGTCGGCGCCACCCTCGTGCTGGCCGCCCCCGACGGCCATCGCGACCCGGCCTACCTCGCCTCGGTGATCGGCGAAAGACGGGTCACCGTCACCGATTTCGTGCCGTCGATGCTGAGCGTCTTCGCCGGGTACGTCGCCTCCGCAGGGTGCGGCGCCGCGCTCGCGTCGCTGCGGACGGTGTTCCTGATCGGCGAGGCGCTGCCCGCCGAGACCGTGCGGGCATTCGGCGCGGTGAGCGCCGCGCGGCTGCACAACCTGTACGGACCCACCGAAGCGGCGGTGAGCATCACCCACCGCGACGTCACGGGCGACAGCGGCCACACCGCCGTGCCGATCGGCAATCCGGAATGGAACAGCCGGGTCTACGTGCTGGATTCGCGATTGCGCCCGACATTGCCCGGCGTGGCGGGAGAGCTGTACCTCGCGGGTGTCCAGCTCGCGCGCGGCTATCACGGCAGGCCGGACCTCACCGCGGAACGGTTCGTGGCCAACCCGTTCGGCGCGCCGGGCCGGCGGATGTACCGCACCGGCGACCTGGTGCGCTGGCAGATCCGGGGGGACACCGCCGAATTGGTGTACCTGGGCCGCACCGACTTCCAGGTGAAGTTCCGCGGCCAGCGCGTCGAGCTCGGCGAGATCGAGGCCGCGCTCGCGGCCGCGCCAGGGGTGGCGCAGGCGGCGGCACGGGTGGTCACCACCGTCACCGGCGAGGACCACCTGGTCGGTTACGTCACCGCCGAACCGGCAACGGTGGTTCCGGACGTCGAGGTGCTGCGCGCCGCCGCGCGCACGCTGCCGTCGTACATGCTCCCCTCGGCGTTGGTCACGCTGGACGCATTCCCGCTCAACGCCTCCGGCAAACTGGACCGGAAAGCGTTGCCGGACCCGGTCTTCGATCGCGTCGCCTATCTCGCCCCCGTCACCCTGGCCGAACGGCTGGTGGCCGAGGCATTCGAAACAGTGCTCGGCGCCGGGCCGATCGGTGTGGACGACCACTTCTTCGCCCTGGGCGGCAACTCGCTCAGCGCCACCCGCGTCGCGGCCAGGCTGGCCGACCGGCTCGGTCGCCGTGTCCCGGTGCGGCTGCTGTTCGAAGCGCCGACGGTGGGAACGCTGGCCGCGCTGCTCGGCGCGCAGGCCGCCGCGACCGAACAGGCGGTGCCCTTGGTGGCCGGTCCGCGACCGGACCGGATTCCGCTCGCGCCGGTCCAGCGCGGCATGTGGTTCCTCAACCGGCTCGATCCGGCGTCCGCCGCACACAACATCCCGGTCGCGCTGCGCATCGAAGGGGAACTGAACGCCGACGCCATGATCGGCGCGTTCGCCGACGTCGTGGCCAGGCACGAGACCTTGCGCACGGTGTACCCGGCCGACGCTACCGGCGCGGGTCACCAGGTGATCCTGCCCGTGGACGCCGCGGCGGTGCGCTTGACGGTCGAGGCGCTGGACGGTCGCGCCGCCGAGGACCGGATCGCCGAATTCCTCGACGCGGGCTTCGACCTCACCGCCGCCGTTCCGGTGCGCGCGGCGCTGCTGCGGGAACACGCCACCAGTCACGTGCTCGTCGCGGTGGTGCACCACATCGCCGCCGACGGTTACTCGATGAGTCCGCTGCTGCGCGATCTGCTGACGGCCTATCTCTCCCGCGTGCTCGGCACGGAACCGGCCTGGCCCGCGCTCGCCGCCCAGTACGCCGACTACGCCCTGTGGCAGGCCGCCGAGCTGGAAAACACTGCCGCGCCCCAGCTCTCGTATTGGGCCGAGACGCTGCGCGATCTGCCGGGCGAGCTGGAACTGCCCACCGACCGTCCGCGTCCGGCGATCGCGAGCAAGCGCGGCGCGAACGTGCGGGCCAGGATCGGCGGCGGCGTCGCGGGGCGGGTGCGCGAGCTGGCGCTGCGCCACGAGGCGACGCCGTTCATGGTGGTGCACGCCGTCCTCGCCGTCCTGCTGTCGCGGCTGTCGGGCTCCGGCGACGTCCCGATCGGCACTCCGGTGGCCGGACGCGGCGCCGCGGCTCTGGACGACCTGGTCGGCATGTTCGTCAACACCGTGGTGCTGCGCGCCGACGTGCGCGCCCACGAGTCCTTCACCGAACTGCTCACCCGGATCAGGGCCGTCGACCTCGCGGCGTTCGAGCACGCGGGCGTGCCGTTCGATCGGGTGGTGGACTCGCTCGGCGTCGAGCGTTCCCCGGCGCGGCATCCGCTGTTCACCGTGGCGCTGAGCTACCCGAACGCGGCCGCGGACGCCTTCACCGTGCCCGGTCTCGACCTCACCGCCGTCGCATTCGACGAGCCGGTGGCCCGTTTCGACCTGCAATTCACCGTGTCCGCCGAGCCGGATGCCGACGGTCACCTCGCGGTCGAGCTGGACTACGCCACCGACCTGTTCGACGGCGCCACCGCGCGCGCTCTGCTGCGCCGGTTCGGCAGACTGCTCGGCGCGCTCACGGCGCGCCCGGACGCGCCGATCGCCGCCGCCGACCTGCTCGCGCCCGCCGAGCGCGCCGACCTGCTCGGCCGCGGCGGCGACGCGCCGGTGCCGCCGCGCACCCTGGCCGAACTGCTGGCCGCAGCGGTCGCGGTCGATCCGGGCGCGGTCGCGCTGGTCGCGGGCGAGCGGCAGCTGACCTACCGGATGCTGGACGAGCAGTCGTCGCGGCTGGCGCGCATGCTGATCGGGCACGGACTCGGCGCCGAGGACGTGGTGGCCGTCGCGGTGCCGCGCTCGATCACCTCCGTGCTCGCGGTGTGGGCGGTGGCCAAGACCGGCGCCGCGTTCGTCCCGGTCGACCCGACCTATCCGGCCGAGCGGATCGCGCACATGCTGACCGATTCCGGCGCCGCGCTCGGCCTGACGATCGCCACCTGCCGCGCGGCGCTGCCCAGCGACGTCGACTGGCTGGTGCTCGACGCCCCGTCCACCGCCGCGCGGATGCGCCGCAACAGCGGAGCGCCGATCACCGCCGCCGAACAGATCCGTCCCGTCCGGTGCGAGAACCCGGCCTGGATGATCTACACCTCCGGCTCGACCGGGACGCCCAAGGGCGTGGTCGCCACGCACACCGGCCTGGCCGGCGTCGCCCTCGCCCAGCGGGACCGGTACCTGGTCACCGCGGACGCGCGCGTGCTGCACGTGGCCTCGCCCAGCTTCGACGCGTCCATGCTGGAACTGCTGCTGGCCGTCTCCGCGGGGGCGGCGCTGGTGATCGCGCCTCCCGGTGTCTACGGCGGCGCGGAACTCACCGCGCTCATCCGCGATCAGCGGGTGACGCACGCGTTCCTCACCCCGGCCGTCCTGCCCACGCTCGACCCGGCCGAGCTGGACTGCCTGCGGCGGCTCACCGTCGGCGGCGAGTCCTACGGCCAGGACACGGTGCGCCGCTGGGCGCCCGGCCGGTCGTTCCACAACACCTACGGCCCGACCGAGACCACCGTCATCGCGACGATCAGCGCGGCGATGCGGCCCGGCGATCCGCTCGATCTCGGCACGGCGATCCACGGCATGTCCGCCGTGGTGCTGGACGGCGGATTGCGACCCGTCCCGGTGGGCGTCACCGGGGAGCTGTATCTGCGCGGTCCCGGTCTTGCCCGCGGATATCATGCGCGGCCGGGGCTTTCGGCGTCCCGGTTCGTCGCCGATCCCTATGGTCCCGAGGGCGGGCGGCTGTATCGCACCGGAGATCTGGCGCGCTGGACCAGTTCCGGCGCCCTGCGCTATGTCGGGCGTTCCGACCACCAGGTGAAGGTGCGCGGCCTGCGCGTCGAACTCGGTGAGATCGACGCCGTGCTCGCGGCGCACGAGACGGTGCGCACGGCCGTCACGGTCGGACACACCGACGCTGCGGGCGCGGTGTCGCTGGTCGCCTATGTGGTTCCGGCGGAGGGTCACACGATCGACACCGCCGACCTGCTGGCGCATGCCGCCCGCTCGCTCGCCGGGTACATGGTGCCGAGCAGCGTGCTGGTGCTCGACGAGCTGCCCCTGACCCCGGTAGGCAAGCTGGACCGGAAAGCCCTGCCGCGACCCGAGTTCCGCGCCGCCGAGTTCCGCGCCCCCCGCACCGCGACCGAGCGGGCGGTGGCGCGGACGATCGCCGAGGTGCTCGGGCTCGACGGCGGCGTCGGGCTGGACGACGACTTCTTCGCCCGCGGCGGCAACTCGCTGACCGCCACCCAGGTGGCCGCACGGCTCGGTGACCGGCTCTCGGTCGCCGTCGGCGTCCGTGCGGTGTTCGAGCACTCGACGGTCGAAGCGCTGGCCCGCGCGCTGGACGGCTCCGGCGCCTCCGCCCGCGCCGCGCTCACCCGGCGCGCGGTGACCGGCCCCGTGCCGCTGTCGCTCGCCCAGCAGCGCATGTGGTTCCTCAACCGCCTCGATCGGCAGTCCACCGCCTACAACATCCCGCTGGCGGTGCGGCTGACCGGCGAACTGGACGTGGCGGCGCTGAACGCGGCGATCGGGGACGTGGTCGCCCGCCACGACGTGCTGCGCACCGTGTATCCGCTGCACGCGTCCGGCCCGGTGCAGGTCGTCCTGCCCGTCGCGGACTGCACGCCCGTGCTCGCGCCGATCGCGGTGCAGGCCGACGACCTGGCCGCGGCGGTGGCCGACTTCGTCGGCGGCGGCTTCGACGTCACCGAGACCGTCCCGGTCCGCGCCCGCTTGTTCGCTCCGGTCGACGGCGACGCGGCGGGCACCGAGCACGTGCTCGTGGTGGTGGTCCATCACATCGCCGCGGACGGCTCGTCGCTGGCGCCGTTGGCCCGCGATGTCATGACCGCCTACGCCGCACGCAAACGCGGCGTCGCCCCGGACTGGTCACCGCTTCCGGTGCAGTACACCGATTTCAGCGTGTGGCAGCGCGAATCACTCGGCGCGGAGGACGATCCCGATTCGCCGCTGGCGCGGCAGATCCGGTTCTGGACCGAGACGCTGGCCGGTTTGCCCGCGCAACTGAGCCTGCCCGCCGATCGGCCGCGCCCCGCCGTCGTCTCCACGCGCGGCAGGCATGTCGATTTCGCGATCGCGCCCGAGGTGCACACGCGCCTGGCCGATCTCGGCCGCGCCTGCGGTGCGACGCTGTTCATGGTGCTGCACGCGGCGTTCACGGTGCTGCTGGCTCGCCTGTCGGGCGCCTCGGACATCGCGGTGGGCACCCCGGTCGCCGGACGCGGCGCGGCCGAACTCGACGACGTGGTAGGCATGTTCGTCAACACGCTGGTGCTGCGCGCCCGCGTGGACGCGGGCGAGGACTTCACCGGCCTGCTCGCTCGCGTGCGCGCCGCCGACGTCGCGGCCTTCGCGCACGCCGACGTGCCGTTCGAGCGTCTGGTCGAGGTGCTCAACCCGGAGCGCTCCACCGCCCGCCACCCGCTGTTCCAGGTCGGCTTCTCCTTCCACAACCAGGCGGAGGCCGACTTCTCCCTGGACGGATTGACCGCCCACGCGGCCGATTTCGATTCCGAGGTCGCTCAGTTCGACCTGCACTTGATCGTCACCGATCGTTACGGCCCCGACGGAACTCCGGCGGGCATGGCGGCATCGATCACCTACGCCACCGCCCTGTTCGACGAGTCCACGGTGGCCGGTTTCGCCACTCGCCTGCACCGGCTGCTGGACGCGGTCTGCGCGGACCCACGGCTGCCGGTCGGCGATCTCGCGCTGCTGGACCCGGCGGAGACCGAGCGCGTGCTGGTCACCTGGAACCGGGCCGAGCTCGCCTTCGCCCCGGCCACGCTGGTCACCGCGTTCGAGGAGCGGGCGGCCCGGTCGCCGGGGGCCGTCGCGATCGTCGACGACGACGTCACGGTCACCTACCAGGAGTTCGGCGCGCGGGTCAATCGCCTGGCGCGCGTCCTCATCGATCGCGGCATCGGCCCGGAAAAGCTGGTGGCGCTGGCCATTCCGCGCAGCGTAGACCTGCTCGTCGCGATGTACGCGGTGGTGACTGCCGGTGGCGCGTACGTGCCGCTGGATCCGGCGCATCCGCTGGAACGCACCGCGAGCGTGCTGGCCGCCGCCGCGCCGCAGCTGGTGCTCACCTCGGCGCGGGCGCCGATGCTGCCCGCGACGGCGTCGGAGCACAGCGTGGTGCTCGACATCTCGGCCGTCGCCGACACCGTGCCCGACGGCCCGGTGCGCGATGCCGAACGGATCGCCGCGCTCTCGCCCGCCGATACCGCCTACGTCATCTTCACTTCCGGTTCGACCGGCGCGCCGAAGGGCGTCGCGGTGCCGCACGCTGCGGTCGCGCACCAGCTGGACTGGATGCAGTCGGAGTACGCGCTCGGCAAGGACGACGCGGTGCTGGTGCTGACCTCCGCCGCCTTCGACCTGTCGGTGTGGGAGTACTGGTGGGCGCCGCGCACCGGAGCCCGGCTCGTGCTCGCGCCCCAGGACGCGCAGCGTGATCCGGCGGGGTTGCTCGATCTGGTGCGCCGCGCGTCGGTGACGACGCTGACGCTGGTGCCTTCGCTGCTGGCGATGCTGGCCGAAGCGCCCGGCGAGCGCCGCCTGCCGCGTTCGCTGCGCCGGCTGCTGGTCATCGGCGAGGCGTTGCCCGCCGCGACCCTGCGGCGGGCCGAGGCGCGCACCGCGGCCAGGATCGACAACCTCTACGGCCCCACCGAGGCCGCGGTGTCGGTGACCCGGTTCCGTACCGCCGCGGGCGTCCGGCAAGCGCTGGCACCCATCGGCACACCGCAATCCGGCAATCGGGTCTACGTCCTCGACGACCGTTTGCACCCGGTGCCCGCCGGGGTGACCGGCGAGCTGTATCTCGGCGGCGCGCAACTGGCTCGCGGCTACCACGGCGGCGCCGCGCTCACCGCGGAGCGGTTCGTGGCCGACCCGTTCGGACCGCAGGGCGCCCGCCTGTACCGCACCGGCGACATGGTGCGCTGGTCCGCCGACGGCAACCTCGAGTACGTCGAGCGGCGCGACTTCCAGGTGAAGATCCGGGGCTACCGCATCGAACTCGCCGAGATCGAGCACGCCATGCGCTCGCTGCCGGAGATCGGCGACGCGATCGTCGTCGCCTACGCCACCGACGGCGCGAACGCCGTGCTGGCAGGCTATTTCACCGCCGCGCAGCGGCTCGAGCCGAGCGCGTTGCGCGCCGCGCTGGCCGATGTCCTGCCCAGCTACATGGTGCCCGCCGCGCTGCGGCAATTGGAGACCTTGCCGCTCACCGCGAACGGCAAGGTCGACCGCGCCGCCCTGCCACGGCCCGAAACGCACGCCAGGGAATTCCGCGCCCCCGGTACCGACTTGGAGCGTGCCGTGTGCGCGGGCTTCGCCGAAGTGCTCGCCGCCGAGCGAGTCGGCCTGGACGACAACTTCTTCGAGCTCGGCGGCAACTCGCTGCTGGCCACCCGCTCGGCCGCCCGGCTGAGCGCGGCGCTCGGCGAACAGATCCCGGTGCTGTGGCTGTTCGCCGCGCCGACGCCCGCCCGCCTGATCGCCCAGCTGGAGCAGCACCGGTCCGGTCGCGGCCGGGTGGACGCGGCAGCCGCGTTCGACGTCGTGCTTCCGCTGCGGACCGGCGGCGCGCGCGAACCGCTGTTCTGCATCCATCCGGCAGGCGGTGTCGCGTGGTCGTTCGCGGGTCTCGCGGCGCACTTGGAGCAGGACCGCGACGTGTACGGCATCCAGTCGCCGGTGCTGAACTCGGCGGCGGCGCTGCCGGAATCCATCGACGACTGGGCGAGCCGCTACGTGCGCGAGATCCGCGCCGTGCAGCCCGATGGCCCGTATCACCTGCTCGGCTGGTCGCTCGGCGGCGTACTCGCGCACGCGGTCGCGGTGCGGCTGCAAGAGCAGGGCCAGCGGGTCGCGGTGCTGGCCATGATGGACAGCTCGCTGCGCGTCCCCATGGACACGGCAGCGGCATTGCCGCTCGCCGACCTGCTCGGCGGGTTGCTCGGCGAGGCGGCCGACGACCAGGACGCCGAACTCGACCTGCCCCGCTTGGCCCGCAGGATCGCCGACCTGCCCGAGCCGTTCGCCTCCTTCGGCGCCGACCGCCTCGACCGTGTGCTCGGCGCGGGCGCCAGGTCACTCGAGTTGATCCGGCGCTACCGCCCCCGCCCCTACAAGGGCAACCTCGTGTACTTCACCGCCGCGCTGGACGATCCCACCGGCGCCGCGGGCGCGGCGAGCTGGGCGGACGCCGTGGACGGCACCGTGCACAACCACGCGGTGCACGCCTCGCACTGGCGGATGACCTCCGAATCCGCGCTGGCGCGCATCGGCCACGTCCTCACCGCCGCGCTGGCCGACACCGACCGCCCCTAGCCCCCACGAACCGACTCAGGAAGGAAATCCGAAATGACCAACCCGTTCGACGACGACAACGCCAAGTTCTACGTCCTGATCAACCAGGAGGGCGAACACTCGCTCTGGCCGGTCTTCGCCGCCGTCCCCGGCGGCTGGTCCATCGCCTACGGCGCCGCCAACCGCAAGGCCTGCCTGGAGTACGTCGAGACGCACTGGGTGGACATGCGTCCCAAGTCGCTCATCGAGGCCATGTCCACCGAGGGGAAGTGACCACCTGAATGCGCGGGGCGCGCCGGTCCACATCCCCCCTGCCGACCGGTGCGCCCCGCCTCGTCCGCCGGCTCAGACCTCGACGTGCGCCGCGTCGATCACCGCGTGCGCGTGCTGCCGCCATTCCGCGACGGCTTTGGTGCGCAGGCCGCCGAGCGCCGAGTCGAACTGTTTGGCGCGCTTGGTGACCGTGAGCCCGACGTAGGTGTGCGCGTTGGTGATGGCGCCGGTCGCCACCGCGCACGCCTCCTCGACTTCGCCCGAGGCCAGCAGCGCCGTGGCGTGCTCGAAGCGCACCAAGGCCGGTTCCATGGTCTCCGACGGGTCGTACAGCGCCATCGCGCGCGCGGCCGCCACGGCGGTCTCCTCGGCGCGGCCGAGGCGGGAATATCCGATCGCCTGATAAAAAGCGAGTTTCTCCGGGCGGAAAGAGAAGATACCGACCGAAAGGTCTTCTGTGCCGACGTCCTCCAACGCCGATGCCGATCGGGTTATACACCGTGCGAATTCATCGGCGTGGCCGAGACTGGCGTGCGCACGCGCCGCCATTCCCCACAACCACGCGGCGGCCGGGCCGTAGGACGGATTTTCTTGCAAGCGCCCGTCGAGTAACTGCAAAACTTCCTTCGGTTTATCGCTATACGTCGGCAAATACGCGAGCCCGGCCAGGGCGATGTCCTCCGAATAGCGGTCGCCGATGTCCTGCGCGGCGTGGATGGCGGTGGCGTACCACATGCGGGCCTGACCGAAGTGCCCCTCGTTGAACAGGATCTCGCCGACCACGTTCGCCAGCCGCCCCGCCGTGCGCACCAACCGGACCTGATGATGGGTCGGCTGCCGTTCGCCGAGACAGCCACGCACCAAACGGAATTGCTCCAGCCCCGTCTGCAACAGCTCGTGCGGCGGGACCTGCACCACCCGCGTGCCCAGGACCTCGGCCGACTGCTCCAGGAACGCCAGCCGCCGTTCGCTGATGGACCCCGCGTCGAGGGTTGCCAGCATCCGTTCGGGTTCACTCGCCACCAGGTCCGCCGCCTGGCCTGCCAGGCCCGCGCCGATGCAGGCCAGCAGTTCTCGCCTTCTCACGTCGTCTTCCTCGACTTCCTTGTCGAGCCCGATTTCCCTACCGAGCTTGGTGTGCCTTTCGGGCGCCGAATCGGCGCTTTCGTAGTCGGGGGCCGTCTCCTGGCGCGTGGTGATCGCGCGTTCGAATCGTTCGGCGACGACGGAATCGACGCCCGACAGGACCCTGTCCAGGAGACGCTGGCTAGCGGCGTGCATCCGGGTTGTTCGGCCGTTCTCCCACAGGACCACGGTGCGCGGTGTGACGCCCACCAGACGCGCGAATTCGTAACGGCTTCGCTTCATCGCCGTGCGAAGCGCATGTACAGCTTCGCCCGTCCAGTCGACCTCCACCATAGGTCTCTCTTCCTCGCTCCAGGCCGCTACAAACGGAAAGTACTCGCAATTACCGCATTCGGGTCTGTTATCTACCGAATCGCAACGCGCACTGTTGAATCGCACCCGGCATCGGGGGTCCGCCCAAACCCTGTCGAGGGCGCCCGTTGCCCGGAGCCCGGCGCACGGTCCCGACACGGCCCGATCCATCCGTGTCGAGCGCGGCTCCGGCGGCGCCTTCTCGATGCCGGGTGCACTGCGCTGATGGAGGTTGACGATGGACGTGTTGCACTCGGATGTCCGCGAGCTGTGGTTGATCCAGAGCCGCGACTGCACGCAGGAGCCGCTCGGTCTGACCTATGACCGCGCGCGTTTCCTGTGTGCTGTCCACGCCGGGCACGGCGCGCAGTGCAGGCAGTACCTATCCGCGTCGGCATTCTGTTCCCGGCAGGCCGCGGGCCAGTGAGCGGTCGTGAATCCGCTGCTGAGCATGCTCGGCGCGTGCACCTTGCTGGTGGCCGCGATCCTCGGCGTCGGCTCCTGCCTGCCGCGCGGCGGCGCCGAGGACGCGCACCGGCCGCCCGATGAGCCGTTCACCGTCGAACAGGCGCACCGGGTGATGCAGGGCCACCGGCCGTGCCGCGCCGACGTCTGCCCGCGCAAGCGAGCGGCCTTCCGCGCCCTGGTCGCCTCCGGCCGCGTCGTCCCGGACAACCGGGCCGACGGATACTCGCGCTGACCGAGCGTCGGCGTGCCGAACTCGTTGCCGTCCGGCGTGATCCGCCCGCCAACGAGATTCACCGCTGCCCGGGACTACGGCGAGGGAGCCCCGGCAGCGCCGGCGTCCTCGTATCCCCGTACCGCGGGGCTACGAGGACGCCCCGGTGCCCGCCGACGCGAGTCGCCGCGTGCCCGCCGCCGGGTCATGCACCGGGAGGGGTCCGAGGGCCGATGACGGAGAGAAGCCTCAGTTTCTCGTAGCTCTCACTGCCGGGGGCGGCGGTGTAGACGAGCAGGAGATGCGACTGCTCCGGGTCGACCAGTGTCTGGCAGGTCAGCTCCAAGGAGCCGACCTCGGGGTGTGTGTAGCGTTTGACGCCGTTGTAGTGGACGCCGATTTCGTGCTCGTTCCAGACGGCGCGGAATTCCTCGCTGCGGTCGAGCAGCAGGTCCATGAGGTGAGCGGCCCGTGAGCCCGGTCCGCGGAGTGTGACCATCTTGCGTAGTCCGGCGGCGAAGACGCGGGAGTGCAGCGCGTGGTCGTCCGGGTGGTACATCGCCCGGGTGGCCGGGTCGGTGAACCACCGGTAGCCGATGCTGCGGGACGGACCGGTGTATCGGGTGGTGTCGCCGGTGAGCGCGACGCCGAGCGGGGTCTGCCGGAGTGTCTCGCCGAGTTCGGTGACGATCTCGGCGGGGGTGTCGCCGAGCCGGTCGAAGATGCGCAGCAGTCCGGGACTGATGTGTTCGCTGGTCGCACCTCTCGCGGGCGGATTGTGCCCGGCGAGGCGGAACAGGTGATCGCGTTCTTCCAGGGACAGATGCAGACCCTGCGCGATCGAGGCGATCATCTGCTCGGACGGGTGCGGTCCGCGTTCCCGCTCGAGCCGGCTGTAGTAGTCGGTGGAGATGTGGCAGAGCGTGGCGACTTCCTCCCGCCGCAGACCGGCGGTCCTGCGCCGTCGCCCGCGGGGGAGACCGACGTCTTCGGGTTGCAGTGACTCCCGCCGGCGGCGCAGGAACTCGGCGAGCCCCGCTCGATCGATCACGGCTGCTTCCTCCCTTTCGGTCCGCTGCTGTTCAGTCTGCCTTCGTTGCCGGATGGCTGCCTGAGCGAGCCTGGGATCGAGAGGCCGTGGATATCCCGGTTGATCGGCCGCAGCCTGAGAGCACATCCACTTTCCAGGGAACCAGGAGCAGCACATGGCACGCACCCGACCGGACGTCACCGTTCCCGACCTGTCCGGGAAGCTCGCCGTCGTCACCGGAGCCAGCGACGGGGTCGGCCTGGGCCTGGCGGCTCGCCTCGCCGCCGCCGGTGCCGAGGTCGTCATGCCCGTCCGCAACTCTCGCAAGGGCGAGGCGGCGATCGCGAAGATCAGGCAGCGGCACCCGGAAGCCGTGGTGTCCCTGCGGGACCTCGACCTGTCGTCGTTGGACTCGGTCGCCGCGCTGGGAACCACGCTGCGCGAGGAGGGCCGACCGATCCACATCCTGGTGAACAACGCGGGCGTGATGACTCCACCGGACCGGAAGACCACCACCGACGGCTTCGAGCTGCAATTCGGCAGCAACCACCTCGGGCATTTCGCTCTCGTCGCCCACCTACTGCCCCTGCTGCGCGCGGGACGGGCGCGCGTGACCTCGCAGATCAGTATCGCCGCGAACGAGAACGCCATCAACTGGGACGATCTGAACTGGGAACGGTCCTACCACGGCCGCCGCGCCTACAGTCAGTCCAAAATCGCGTTCGGCTTGTTCGGGCTCGAACTGGATCGGCGCAGTGCGGCCGGAGGCTGGGAGATCACCAGCAACCTCGCCCATCCCGGTGTGGCTCCCACCAGCCTCCTGGCCGCGCGCCCCGAGGTCGGCCGGGCGCATGACACCGCCGCCGTGCGTGCCATCCGTGCTCTCTCTCGCCGCGGCATCGTTTTCGGGACGGTCGAGACCGCGCTGCTACCTGCCCTGCTGGCCGCCACCGCACCCGAAGCGCGCGGCGGCCGCATGTACGGTCCGAGCGGTCTCGGGCACCTGTCCGGCCCGCCCGCCGAGCAGGCCGTCTACTCCCGCCTTCGCAGCGAGGACGACGCCGAGCGCATCTGGCGGGTCTCCGAGCGCCTCACCCACATTCGCTTTCCGGCCATCGAGTCCGCCAGGCCCAGTTCGGCATCGATAGGTCCTCGCGGTCCGCGGTGATCGCGCTGCTTCTTGCTGTGGATCGTCCAGCGTCGATATTGATCGCGTTGCACATTTCGCTGCCGGAATCGGCACTGTCCGCACTGGGCGACCACGTATCCGGAGCGCCGGGCGCCGCCTCGGGCGTTCCGAATCGGGGAGACGGTGCGACTTCGAGGGTTCCTCGTCCCAGAACCCTCAACCACCGGCCGCGCGCCTAAGGTTGGTCCTGTGCCACAGTCACGTACGGTGCGATGGCTGCTCGGGGGGATCGTCGTTCTGGTCCTGCTCGGGGCGGTCTTCGTGGATACCACCTTCGGTCATACCGAGGTACGTAAGGTCCATACCCAGCCGGAGACCGTCGAATACGACGGGGCCACATATCACGTCGGCGTGGTCCGTCGCGAAAGCGCGCTGCTACGGCGGCGGTCTCCCGACGAGGTATGGGTGAGCCGGCAACCGGATATGAGCTACGGGCATGCGGTCGAAGTACGAATCACGGGCACGCCGGATCTAGTGATACTGGAGGCGCAATGGCGGGCCGACGGGGTTTCCGTCCGCTTCGAATCCGGACACGAACTGTTCGTTCCCGCACGGTTTTTCATCGGCGGTCGCTGAGTGCGTGCCCCTGGCGGGAGCGATGACGTGCGCATCGCCGCGCGGGCGTGACATGCCGCCATCGCTCGGCGCCGAGCATCATCCGCGCATGCGGTTGGCGACGCCATCGATGAGGGCGGTCAGCCCGAACTCGAATACCGCTGCCGCAGCGGCGTGCGCACCTTCCCGCTCCGGTGCGCCCTCGGCGGCGACGGCGATGAGGGCCGGAAAGCGTTCGGCGCCACCGAACTCGGTCATCACCGCCGGATCCAGGACCGGCCCCGCGTGGCCGGGAGCGCCACGCCCCTTGGTCGGGTCGATCTCGAGGCGGGTCACTCCCGCGGTGAACGCGCTCATCGACAGCAAGGTCTCGGTCACCAGACTCGGCGGCAGGCCTCCGTCGAGCAATGCGCGCGTGGCGACTTCCCCCCACAAGGCTTCGTTCGGTCCCAGGTAGCGGTTGCCCGTGCCGACGGCAAGCACCCAGGGGTGGCGCAGATACAGCTGCCGCATCGCGCGGGTCCATTGTTCGATCGCCCGCCGCCAGTCACCGGACGGCAGCTCCGGGGGCGTTGCCATCGCCGCGTCGAGCATGAGCGAGATCAGGTCGTCTTTGCTGGGCACGTGCCGGTAGAGCGACATGGTCGCGGCACCGAGTTGCTTGGCGACCCGCTGCATCGACAGTGCTCCGATGCCGTCCGCGTCGGCCAGCGCGATCGCTTCGGCGACGATGCCGTCGAGCGTCAGCGCGGGGCGCGGCCCGCGCCCGGATCCCCGCTGTCCCGACCACAACAACCGCGCGACCGCGGGTAGCTCATCGCTCACAAGTCACTCCTCATGGGCATTGCGTATGGCATACGCATCTGCGTATCGTATACGCAGTCATGCTTCTCGGTTACTCCCGGATGGTCCCTCATGAGTGTTCCGACCCGGCAATCGCCTCGTCCCGCCCCCACGTCCTGGTGGCGACGCCCGTGGACGGGGCCGCTGCTGGTACTGGTGTTCGCTTTCGTCGCGTTCTCCCTTCCGCCCTACCTGACTTTCGATCGTTCCCTGTCGCGAGTGCCCGACCCGGGTCTCGCCCTGCACTATCCCCTGCTGGTGGTGCACGTGATCTGTGCGTCGGCGGCCATTCTGAGCTGCGGCTTCCAGGTCTGGCCGTGGTTTCGCGCGCGGCATCCGCGGCTGCATCGGATCCTCGGCCGCGCCTATGTTTTCGCGGGCGTGCTTCCGGCCGGGCTCGCCGGGTTGGTGATCGGCGCGACCAGCCCGTTCGGTCCGGTCGCTCGGGTGAGCAATGTGATGCTGTCGCTGCTGTGGCTGGTCACGACGCTCGCCGGTCTGCGGGCGGCCCGTGAGCGCCGGTTCGGCGACCACCGGCGGTGGATGATCCGCAGTTTCGCGCTGACTCTGTCGATCATGCTCAACCGCGTGCTGGGGGCGATCTTGTTCCTGATGCTGAACCCGCTGCTGGACACCACCTTCCATGGGGACGAGACGCTGCTCATCCAGACCATCGCCGGCATCGGCACCTGGCTGGGCTGGACCTTGTCGCTGCTGATCGCGCAATGGTGGCTGGACCGGCGACCCGGCCCCGCGACGGTTTCCCCGATGAGGCGGCGCCGCCTCGATCCGGCCGCCTGATCCTGTGCGGTTCTCGGGCCGCCTCTCGCCACACACAAAGGCCGGCTGTGAATCCGGCGAAGCTCTGGCCGCAGGCGTTTCAGGGAGAACGCGGCGTGCGGCTGTAGTCCGCCGACCGAATCCGGCGGCGGCATCGATATTTTGAATCGACCGCGCTCAACGGGCGGCAAAGTGAGAAGGAGCATCATGACTACGGAGAACACGGTGCGGCGCTGGTTGATCACCGGTGCCAACAGCGGCTTCGGTGCGGCGTTCACCCGCGCCGTGCTCGCGGCCGGCGACGAGGTGGTCGCGGCTGTGCGCCGACCCGAGACGATGGCCGAGCTCGCTGCCGCACAGCCGGACCGGGTGCGGGTCGTGCCGCTGGACGTGCGGGATCCGGCGGCCGCCGAGCGCGCGGTGAAGGAGGCCGGGCGCGTGGACGTGCTGGTCAACAACGCCGGTTACGGCGTCGTCGGCGCGATCGAGGAAACCGATGAGGCCGATGAGCGCGCCGCCATGGATGTCATGTTCCACGCCCCGCTGCGACTGACCCGCTTGGTGCTGCCCCAGATGCGGGAACGCCGATCGGGCGCGATCGTGCAGGTGACGAGCATGGGCGGGTTCATGTCCTTCGCGGGCGTCGGCATCTACAGCGCCGCCAAGGGCGCGCTGGAACTGGCCAGCGAAGCCCTTGCCCAGGAGGTCGAGCCGCTGGGCATTCAGGTGCTCATCGTCGAGCCCGGCGCGTTCCGCACCGGTTTCGCCAAACCCGCCGCGCTGGCCGTCAGCGCCGCGATCCCCGACTACGCCGCCACCGCCGGCGTGGTCCGCGACGGGTTGCCCGAGTCCGATCAGCAGCAGGAAGGCGACCCCGACAAAGCCGCCGCCGCGGTCTTGGCCACCGTCGGCCGGCCCGGCGCACCGCTGCGCCTGGCACTTGGCCCGGATGCCGTCCAAGGCATCCGGGGCAAGCTGGCTCGAGTCGCCGCCGAGCTGGATGCGACCGCCGAGCTCGGGTTGAACACCGGCTTCGATTCCTGAAACCACACGCGAACCACCAAGTGGTCGCGTTCGGAGGCGCCCGCACACAGCGGGTGCCCCTCCGACGGCCGTGCCGACTATTTCCCGGCCGACCCGGTGGCGGCCGACAGTGCCTCGAATTCCTTGTCGGTCAATTCGATTCGCGCGGCGGCGATGTTCTCTTCGACGTGCGCGACGCTGGAGGTGCCCGGGATCGGCAGCACGACGGGGGAGCGGCGTAGCAGCCAGGCCAGGGCGAGCTGGGCGGGGGTCGCGCCGTGCCCGGCGGAGATGGCCGCCAGCGGACCGCCTGGGGCGGCGAGTTCGCCCGTGGCGATGGGGAACCACGGGATGAAGCCGATGTTCTCCCGCTCGGCGTAGTTCAGCACATCCTCGTCGGCGCGGTTGGCGAGGTTGTACAGGTTCTGCACCGAGACGATGGTGGCGAGTTCGCGCGCCTGCCGCAGCTGTTCGACGGTCACCTGGGAGAGGCCGATGTGCCGGATCTTGCCCTCCTGCTGGAGCGCCACGAGTTCACCGAGCTGATCGGCCAGCGGCACCTGCGGGTCGATGCGGTGCAGCTGGTAGAGGTCGATCCGGTCGACGCCGAGATGGCGCAGGCTGAGTTCGGCTTGCTGACGCAGGTATTCGGGTCGCGCGACCGGACGCCACTCGTTGGGACCCTGCCGGGTGAGACCGGCCTTGGTGGCGATCACCAGGCCCTCCGGATACGGGTGCAGGGCCTTGCGGATCAGTTTCTCGCTGACGAACGGGCCGTAGGAGTCGGCGGTATCGATGAAATTCACGCCGAGTTCCACCGCGCGGCGCAGCACCCGCACCGCCTCGTCGGGGTCCTTGGGATCACCCCATACGCCGGGGCCGGTCAGCTGCATCGCGCCGTACCCCAGCCGATGCACCGGTAGATCGCCGCCGATGGCGAAGGTTCCGGAGGCCGCGGCGGGTTGCGCGTCGAGATCTGTGCTCATGGATTCGTCCTTCCGAAGTCGGAAAACTACATCGATGCTCTACGAACGCCGCGCCGGTCGGGCCGCGCGCTCTTCCTGCCCCAACAGCGCTGTCGGCGGCTCGATTCCCGCCGCGCTGTTCGCCGGCGGCGTAAACCGCCCGCATCCTCGAGCCGGCCGAGGGCCTGCGCCCGAAGTCCGGCCTACCGGCAACGCCCAGGTAGCCGGCACGAGTCCCACCGTACTTCGGACGCGATGACCGAGCACCCCGAGCGACCGGCACCTGAACGCCGCGACCCCACCCGGACCGCCTCCCGGCGGGTACGTCCGGCCTCCCGTGCGCCGGGCTGGTCGACGTCGGTGGAGTGACACACCGTCGCGGGCCGCACTCGCGATTCGCCGCATCCATGTGCCACTCGCGGTGGACGCGCTGTGATGGGCTCAGCCGGTGCGTCACCGCCTCCGTCCGTGGATCGGTGGACGTCGCCGTGGAGCGTCGCGCTAGTGCGCTGGGCGGCCGAAGAGGATCACTTGCATCAGGCGGATGACGCGCCGGGGGGAGCAGGCCGGGTCGGTGGAGCCGAAGCGTTCGCCCAGGTCGACTACCAGGGCGAAGGCGGCGTGGACCAGTAGCCGCGCCTCGGCGGCGGACAGCTCGGGCCGCACATCGGCCAGTAGTTTGGCCCATTCCTCCACGTTGAGGCGCTGGATATTGCGCAGGACGGTGCGCTCATCCGGCGGCACGTTGCTGATCTCGGCGTAGTAGACGAAGGTGAGCTCGCGCTCGGCGAACGAGCCCGCCACATACAACTCGATCAGCGTGTCGAGCGCTTGTTCGGGCGTCTCGGCCGCGGAGACGGCAGGGCCGATGGCGGCCGATACCCGTTCCGCCGCGCGGCGGAACGCCGCCGTGAGGATGTCGCCCTTGCCCCGGTAGAACCGGTACACCGCCGAGGAGGCGGGCAGTCCGGCTGCGGTGGCGATGTCCTCCACGCTGACGTTCGGGTACCCGCGCTGGTGGAACAGTTCGACCGCGCGCATCAGCAGCAGCTCGTGTTTGAAGGTCAGCGGGATCTCGGTCGCGGTGAAGCGCTCGGCTTCGGCGCTGCCGGGCGGCGGCAGCTCGCACGCGGCAAGCGCCTGGCAGGCCGCGGTCAGTCGTGTGGTGAGTGTCCGTACCGGGATCGACACGTGGTGATCGCCGATGCTGCTGAGCACGCTCAGCTCCGCCGCGGCGAGCACGGCGCGGTCGGCCTTGGACAGCGCGGGCCTGGTCTCGGCGAGCAGGGAGGTGAGCGTCGCGTTCACGCCCGCGAGCTGATCGGCCAGCGTCGCCGCGTCCTGTTCCTCCAGGTAGCGCCGCTGCCAGCGCAGCAGTGCGGCGCTGCGCCGGTTGGCGATCGCGGCCTCGATCAGGGCGTCGAGCACCCGCGCAAGGCGTTGCTCGGCGGGCAGCTCGGTGGCATCGGGCAGCCGGACCGCTTCCGCGCTGACCGTGCCCAACCGGAGCACTTCCTCGCGGAACAGCGCGTATTTGCTCGGATAGTGGCGGTACAGCGCCGCGGAGCTGATGTCGAGCCGCGAGGCGATGTCGTCCATGCTGACGCCGTGGTAGCCCAGAGCCCCGAACGCCTCGGCCGACGCCGCCGCGATCTGGGCTCGGCGGTCGCGTGGTCGGCGCCGGATCACCCGTGCCGGTGTCCCGCCGGCCGCCTTGTCCGCCGCGTGGCGATCCTGGGCACCCATGCCGCGATGGTAGCCCACCACAGCGTTCGGTACGCCAACGCTACCCTGTGCCGAGAAGAAATGAATGGTAGATCACAAAAATCCTGTGATCAGCTTGCCAGGTCGCACTATGCGGCCAGAAGAATGTGAATATCGGCTAACTTATAGCGCTATCGCGCGGGCCGTCCGAACAGCACCAGCTGCATCAGCAGGCGCACCCGGTCCTGGGCGGCCAGTGGTTCGTCGCCGAACGCGCGGCCCAGGTCGACGACCACCGCGAAGGCCGCGTGCACGAGGATGCGCGCCTCCGCCGGAGCCAGTTCCGGACGCACCTCGCGCAGCAACCGGGCCCACTCCTCGACGCTGAGCCGCTGGATATTGCGCAGCACCGTGCGTTCTTCGGCGGGCACGTGCTGGAATTCGGTGTAATACACGAAGGTCAGAGCGCGCTCGGCGAACGACCCCGCGACGTATTGCGTGATCAGCGCGGTGAGCGCGTCCTCGGAATCGGTGGCGGCTGCCACGGCCGGGCCGACGGCGCCGGACACCCGTTCGGCGGCACGGCGGAACGCGGCGGCCAGGATGTCGCTCTTGCCCCGGTAGAACCGGTACACCGCCGAGGCCGCCGAAAGCCCTGCGGCGGTGGCGATGTCCTCCACGCTGACGTTGGGATAGCCGCGCTCGTGGAACAACTCGACCGCTTTGCGCAGCAGCAGTTCGTGTTTGAACGAATTCGGAATCTCCACCACCGCGACCGGCTCCACCGCGCCCGTCGCGGGCAGCTTCGCGTGCGCCACCGCCCAGCATGCCGAATGCAGCAGGCGCGCAAGGGCTTTCGCCGGGAGGGCGGCATGGTGGTCGGCGATGCTGGTGATCGTGCTGAGCAGCGCGGCGCGCAGCACGCGCACGTCTTCGTCGGAGAGTTCCGGGCGCAGCGCGGCCAGCTGGCCGCCCAGCGCGCCGAGCACCGTTGCCTGCTGTTCGTTGAGCGTGACCTGGTCGTCGGGCTCGAGGTACCTGACCTCCCAGCGCACCAGCGTGACGGTGGGGCGGTTGTCGATGGTGACCGCGATGAGCGCGTCGAGCACGTGCCGCAACCGCTGCTCGGCAGTCCACTCGGCCGCCGCCTCGGGCAACTCGACCGATTCGGTCATCGCCTGGCCGACGCGCAGCAGTTCCTCCCGGAACAGCGCGTACTTGCTCGGATAGTGGCGATACAACGCCGCCGAGCTGATGCCGAGCCCGGAGGCGATGTCGTCCATGCTCACGCCGTGGTAGCCGAGCGCGCCGAACGCGGCGGCCGACGCCGCGGCGATCTGGGCACGGCGGTTCTTCGGCCTGCGCCGGATCTCGCGGGGTGCCGAGTCGCCGGTGCTCGCCTTCCGCGCCGTACGGCGATTGTCGACACTCATGACGAACATCGTAACGACCTGGCCGTATGGCCGGGCCCGCCGTGTCACGGGATACGGCTCCCGGGGATGAGCGGCCCCCGGGAGCTGTACCTGTTCTCCGGTGTGCGCCGGCGCGCGACAAGGCGGGATGCGCGCGCCGGCGCGTCCGGAGGTCGACGACCGGACTCGGCCGAAGCGCGGGGCACCGTGCGCGCCGTGCCGTGGTTCGGTCTGTCGAACAGAGACCAACTTACACGAATATAGATCCAGTACAAGAGCTGCACTGGCAAAGAATCATTGTTCACATACTGGTTGGCTGCCGGTCGACCACCACCCGCGCCCTGCCGCGCGGCACGGTGGTGATGTTGCGGATCTTGCCGCGCTCCGGCGCGCTTCCCGCGGGGAGCGAAAGGTTGTGGCGGACGAGGATTTCCCGCAGCACCGTGGTGCCTTCGAGCAGTGAGAACCCCGCGCCGATGCACCGCCGCACGCCGCCGCCGAACGGTAGCCAGGTGTTCGGCGCCACTTCGCCGTCGAGGAAACGGGCCGGGCGGAAGACGGCGACGTCGGGGTAGGCCTCGGTACGCCGGTGTGCGAGGACTATCGAGGTGGCGACCACGGTGCCGGCCGGAAGCCGCTGCCCGCCGATCGTCATGTCTCTGGTCAGTTTTCGATTGGTGCCGGAGATGATGGTGCGCAGCCGCATGGCCTCCTTGAGCACCGCGTCCAGATATCGCTCGTCGCCGGTGCGCGCCGCCTCCGCCGCCTGCCGCTGGATCCCGGGATCGGCGGCGAGTTCGTAGAGTGCCCAGGACAGCGCCGACGCGGTGGTCTCGTGCCCGGCCAGCAGCAAGGTGATGAGCTGATCGCGGAGTTCGGCGTCGGTGAGCGGCGCGTCGCCGTCGTCGACTTGGAGCAGGCGCGAGAGCACGTCGGTACGCCCGGCCAGATCGGCCGCCCGCCGCCGATCGGCGATTTCCGCGTAGAGCAAGGCGTCCACCGCCGCGAGGTTCTCGGCGAAGCTCTTCCATGGCCCGATCCGGCGCAATCGGTCGCTTTTGAACCCGAGGAAGACCAGCGGGTTCAGGTGGACGATCCGGTTCAGGCGCGGGTTCAGCTCGGCCCTGATCCGCTCGTCGGTGACGCCGAAGACCACTCGGGTGATCACCTCGAGGGTGAGCGCGTTCATCCGGTCCAGCATGCGCACCGTGGATCCGGCCGCCCAGCTGCCGGCCTCCGCGGCCGCGATCTCGGTGATCAGCGCCCGGTAGCCGCGCAGCGCCGCACCGTTGAACGCGGGCATGAGCAACCTGCGCGCCCGCGCGTGCTCGGCCTCGTCGGTCAGCAAGAGCGAGTGCGGACCCATGATCGTTCCGAGGATCTGGTTGCCCTCGCCCGCGTGCAAGTCGCGCGGATCGCCCGCGAAGATCTCCTTGATGTGTTCCGGCCGCGAGTACACCACGACGTGGTCGGCGAACGGCGGGATCCGCAGCGTGAAGACGTCACCGTAGCGGCGGGTCATCGCGGTGAGGAAGCGGGCCCGGTCCCGCTGGAACAACGCGCTCTGCACGAGCGGCGGCAGCGCCGGTCCCGGCGGAAAGCCCGCGGGCCCGGTGCGTTCTCGGACGTCCTGTGCGGCCACGATGCCACCTCCACGCGGATGTCGAACCATCTGTCGCTTCCACGCTAGGAGAAACCCGGACGCCGGTCCATGCCACCTGCGAAAGCCGGATCGCCATCCGGCGCTCTCGTGCGTCCGGACGCGGCGAATCAGATGCCCGTGCCGGAGCGCCACCGCTTCGATTCAGTCGAATTCGCCTGTACCGGTGCGTCTTTCTGGTAAGGAGTTCGTCATGGCGTTGGCTTTGCGCCCGGTGGACCCCATACCGGTGCTCGGCGCCGTGATCGCCGCGGTACGGCGGATCACGGCGCGCTATCGGCTCACCCCACAGGAGAAGCGCAACCTGGAAGCCGCCCGCGGCGCACGTGCGGCGGTCTTCACCGCGTCCATCGGCGGCCGCGCCTACCGCCGATAAGACCCTGCGCCGCAGCCGAACTCGTAACAGCCCGAAAGCCTCACGTTCGGCATCCCAATTCGGTCCAGGTCGGGCGGGTAGTCGTGCGCAGCCCACCCGCACGCACCGTGACCGTGCACTTCCCGCGCCGGGTGCGACCACGCCGGTGCGAAAGTATTGCTGCCAAGGTTTCGCTGGATATATCCTTGCATATATGAAGACGATGATCGATCTCAACGACGAAGCTCTAGCCTTAGCCGCCAAGGAGTTGGGCACCACCACCAAGAAGGACACGGTCAACGCGGCGCTGGAATTCGTCGCCGACCGGCGCCGCCGGATCGAGCAAGTGTTGACCGACCCGTACGGGTTCGGAGTCGGCCCTGACATAGGTGACGCGGACGTCATGCGCGAGGCCCGCCGTTGACCGAGACCACTCCGCTCCGTTTGCATCTGGTGGACACCTCCGCGAGCGCCAGGCTCGCGTATGAGCCGGTACGCACGGTCATCGCCGGCCTGATCGCCGACCGTGCGGCCGCGACCTGCGTGACGGTGGACTTGGAGGCCGGTTACTCGGGGCGCAACCTCGCCGACGTGCAGAACGTCGCACAACGACGGCGCTCCCTCTACGTCAACCTTCCGATCAATGAGACGATCGCCGACCGTGCGCGCGAAGTTCAACAATTGATGGCGCGCAAAGGTCACCATCGAGCCGCGGGGATCGTGGATCTGCTCACCGCCGCGGTGGCCGAGTTCCACGGGGCCGTACTGGTCCACTATGACGCGGATTTCGAACACATCGCGTCGGTGACGAGGCAGCCCCATGTCTGGGTGGTGCCACAGGGCAGCCTCAACCAGGAAGTCGCCGTACGTGGTCCCGGACGCGCGCCGTCGTAGTCACCCGCGCACGCTGGGCCGGATGGTGGCGTACCAGTCGAGCAGGTCCGGGTTGTCCACGGCGCTGCGTTCGACGACGCGGCTCGGGTCGGCGCCCTGGAACAGTTTCTTGATCGGTACCTCGAGCTTCTTGCCGGTGCGGGTGTGCGGGATGCCGGGGGCCAGGATTATCTCGTCGGGCACGTGGCGGGGGGATACCTCGGTGCGAATCGTGCCGGCGACGCGCGCTTTCAGCTCGTCGGTGAGTTCCGCGCCGGGCGCCAGGGTGACGAACAGCGGCATCCAATATCCGCCGTCGGGTTGCTCGGCGCCGATCACCAGCGCTTCGGCGATCTCCGGGAGCCGTTCGACGGACTGGTAGATGTCGGCGCTGCCCATCCGGATGCCGTGCCGGTTGAGCGTGGAGTCCGAGCGTCCGTGCACGATCACGCTGTGGTGGTCGGTGATGGTGATCCAGTCGCCGTGCCGCCACACGCCGGGGAACATGTCGAAATACGCGTCGTGATAACGCTTGCCGTCCTCGTCGCGCCAGAAGGAGACCGGCATGGACGGCATCGGCGCGGTGACGACGAGTTCGCCCACCTCGCCGCGCACCGGCTGCCCCGCCGGGTCGTAGGCGTCCAGCGCGACGCCGAGGTAGGGCGCGGACAGCTCGCCCGGCCACACGGGCACGGTGCGCACGCCGCCGATGAACGCCGACACCACGTCGGTGCCGCCGCTGATGGACGAGACCTGGACGTGCTCGCCGACGTTCTCGCCCAGCCACAGCGCCGATGAGGTGGGCAGCGAGGAACCGGTGATGCCGACGGTGCGCAGCGCCGACAGGTCGTGGTCGGCACGCGGCGCCGAGCCCGCCTTGATGCAGGCCAGGACGTAGCCGGGACTCGCGCCGAGCACGGTGGCGCCGACCTCGGCGGCGATCCGCCACAGCGCGTCCGGCGCCGGCGCGGTGGGGCTGCCGTCGTAGGTCACGATGGTCGCCCCGGTCAGCAGGCCCGCGATCTGGAAGTTCCACATCATCCAGCTCGGGCTGGTGTACCAGAAGAAGGTGTCCTCGGGGCCGATGTCCGATTGCAGGGCAACGGCTTTGAGGTGTTCCAGCAGCACGCCGCCGTGGCCGTGCACGATGCCCTTCGGCAGGCCCGTGGTGCCGGAGGAGAACACGATCCACAGCGGATGGTCGAAGTCGACCGACTCCGTGGTGATCACCGGAGGCGGCGAGTCCGTGGTGGTCACCGCCTCGTCCCAGGAGGTCGTGTCCGGCACGTCGAGCCCGAGCCGGGAGACCGCGATCGTGCCCTTCAGCGAGTCCAGGCCCGCTCGCAACGCGGCGATGTCGTCGCGCTTGTCGTGCGCCTTGCCGCCGAAGCGGTAGCCGTCGGCGGTGACCAGGACGGTGGGCTCCAGCTGTCCGAGCCGGTCCAGCGCGGCTTTCGGCGAGTAGTCCTGTCCGCAGGCGCTCCAGACCGCGCCGATGCTCGCGGTGGCGAGGAACGCGATCACCGCCTCCGGGATGTTGGGCAGGTAACCCGCCACCCGGTCGCCCGGCCGCACGCCCAGCGAACGCAGCGTGCGCGCGAAAGCGGCGGTGTGGTCGATCAGTTCGGCCCAGGACACCTCCCGGATCGGTGCGTCCTCGCTGACCGCCTTGATCGCGGGCCGGTCGGTGCGCAGCTGCCGGATCACCTGGTCCACATAGTTCAGCCGGGTGCCGGGGAACCACTGCGCGCCGGGCATCCGCGCGCTCGCCAGCACTTCGCCCGCGATGTCGCCGAGTTCGAAGTAGTCCCACAGCGCGTGCCAGAACCCGGCGAGATCCTCGACCGACCACTGCCACAGCGCGTGATAGTCGGCCGCGCGCACACCGGTGCGCTCGGCCACGAATCGTGCGAAGTCGGTGATCCTCGCCGCGGCGATGTCCGCTTCGGTCGGCACCCATTGTGGTTGCATCGCGGTCCTCCTGACTGTGGAAACTCGGTGCTCAGGCGCGGTCGGCGCGCCGCACGATCTGCTCGGCGTGCCGGAACACGGGGCCATCGACCATCCTGCCCTCGAAGGCGAAGACGCCGCGGTGGTTCGGCGCTTCCGCCAGCACCCGGCGGGCCCAGGCGACCTCTTCTTCGGAGGGTGCGTAGGCGGCCCGCAACACCGGCACCTGGCGCGGGTGGATCGCGACCTTGGCGTCGAATCCGACGGCGACCGCGTCCTCGGCTTCGGTGCGCAGCCCGTCCAGATCGCGAATGTCCAGGTACACCGAGTCGAGCGCGAACTTGCCGTACGCCTTGGCGGCCAGCAGCGCGGTGGAGCGCACGTGCCGGGCCACGTCTCGATAGCCGCCGTCGGCGTGCCTGCTCGCGGTGCCGCCGAGCCCGGCGACCAGATCCTCCGCGCCCCACATGACGCCGATCGCGTTGCGCGCCGTCATCGCCGCGCCGACGGCGAGCGCGCCGAGCGGCGACTCGATCAGCGCGATCACCTCGTAGTCCGCCAACGTCGTCACCTGTTCGGCGGCTTCGCATTTCGGCAGCATGAGCCTTCGATAGGAGGTTTCGGCGATGGCCGCCAGATCGAGCGCGTGGTCATCGGTGCCCGCGGCGTTGACCCGCACCACCGTGGTCTCCGGATCCATGGGGGTATCCAGCAGCGCCTTCCGTGCCGCGGCCTTGTCGTGCGCGGCGACGCCGTCCTCCAAATCGAGAATCACCACATCGGCCGCGTCCGCTGCCTTCGCGAAGCGCTCGGGGCGGTCGGCGGGGCAGAACAACCACGCCGGGCCCGCCATCTCCCAGCTCACGCGGCATCACCTCCGGCATGCGCGCGGCACTGCCATCCCGAGGTCCGACCGCTCATGCCAGGTTGATCATGGGTACGTGCGCAGCCCGTGCCCACGCCGCGCTGTCGCCCACCCGGCCCCCTCATGCGCCGCCCTCCGGCGCCTTGCGCACCAGCGTCTTGCGCACCGCGGTCGCGACGATGTCGCCGTGCTGGTTGCGCGCCGTGTGCGCGAAGGTCACGATGCCCTCGCCGGGACGGCTCTTCGACTCGCGCTTGCCGGTGACCACGGTCTCGGCGTACATGGTGTCGCCGTGGAACAGCGGCTTGGGGAACGCGACTTCCGAGAAGCCGAGATTGGCCACGATGGTGCCCTGGGTCAGCTGCGCCACCGAGAGCCCGATCAAGGTGGACAGGGTGAACATCGAGTTCACCAGCCGCTGGTTGAAAGGGGGCAACTGCTCGCTGAACGCCGCGTCCAGATGCAGCGCCTGGGTGTTCATGGTCAGCGTGGTGAACAGGACGTTGTCCGCCTCGGTGATGGTGCGGCCGGGCCGGTGCTCGTAGACCACCTCGGTGTCGAACTCCTCGAACCACAGGCCGCGCTGCACGACCGTCCGCCGGGTCACAGGCCCAGCTCCCGTCCGATCAGCATCAGCTGCACCTCCGTCGTCCCCTCGCCGATTTCCAGGATCTTGCTGTCGCGATAGTGCCGGGCGACGGCGTACTCGTTCATGAACCCGTAGCCGCCGAAGATCTGTGTCGCGTCGCGGGCGTTGTCCATGGCGGCCTCGCTGGCCACCAGCTTGGCGATCGACGCCTGCTTCTTGAACGGCTTGCCCGCCAGCATCAGCGCCGCCGCGTCGTAGTAGGCCGTGCGCGCCGCGTGCGCCCGCGCCTCCATCCTGGCGATCTTGAACGCGATGGCCTGATTACGCCCGATGACCTGGCCGAACGCCTCGCGCTCCTTGGCGTAGCGCACGCTCTCGTCGACGCAGCCCTGCGCGGCCCCGACCGCGAGCGCGGCGATGGCGATGCGGCCCTCGTCGAGGATGCGCAAGAAGTTCGCGTAGCCGCGCCCGCGTTCACCGAGCAGGTTCTCCTCGGGCACGCGAACGTCGGTGAAGCTGAGCGGATGGGTGTCGGAGGCGTTCCAGCCGACCTTGTTGTAGGCGGGCTCGGCGACGAAACCGGGCGTGTCGGTGGGCACCAGGATGGTCGAGATCTCCTTCTTGCCGCCGGTGGTCCCGGTCACCGCGGTCACCGTGACCAGCTTGGTGATGTCGGTGCCGGAGTTGGTGATGAACTGCTTGCTGCCGTTGATGATCCATTCGCCGCCGTCGGCGACCGCGGTGGTCCTGGTGCCGCCCGCGTCGCTGCCTGCGCCCGGCTCGGTGAGCCCGAACGCGGCGAGGTTGCGGCCGCTGGTCAGCTGCGGCAGCCATTCCTGCTTCTGCTTGTCGTTGCCGAAGCGATAGATCGGCATCGCGCCCAGCGAAACGCCCGCCTCCAGCGTGATCGCCACGCTCTGGTCGACCTTGCCCAGTTCCTCCAGCGCCAGGCACAGCGCGAAGTAGTCGCCGCCCATGCCGCCGTACTCCTCCGGGAACGGCAGCCCGAACAGGCCCATCTCGGCCATCCCCGCGACCACCTCGTACGGGAAGGTGTGGTTCGCGTCGTGCTCGGCCGCCACCGGAGCGACCACCGACCGCGCGAAGTCGCGCACGGTCAGCGCGAGATCGCGGTACTCCTCCGGCAGCGTGCCGGTGGACAGGAAGTCGGTCATGCGGAAATTCCTTCTCGTTCGGGGTGATTCGTTGCGTCCTGCGCGACGATGCGCGCCAGCACTTGGTCCAGGCGCACTTGGGCGCCCGGTTCGACCAGTAGTTCGACGGTTCCCGCGACCGGCGCGGTGAGCGAGTGCTCCATCTTCATCGCCTCCACGATGACCACCGGATCACCCGCGGCGACGGTGGCGCCGGAGGCGACCGGCGCCGCGATCACCGAGCCGGGCATGGGGGAGCGGATCTCGGCGTCGCCCACGTGCTCGTCGCCGCCGCGCACGTTGACTTCCGCCACTTCGCGCAGCGCCGCGATGCCGGAGGGCCCCGCCACCCACAGCAGGCCGTCCTGCTCGGCGACCCGGTAGGTGCGGCGCAGGCCGTCCAGCGTGAGCGTGAGAACGCCCGCGCCCCGATCGCCGGATGCGGTGAACGATGCGGTCAGCGAACGACTTTCGCCGTCGTCGACCCGTACCGTGCCGTCGTCCGGGGTGCCGGAGAGATAGACGTGCTCGATCCGTTCGCCGCCCGCGAGCCGGATCGGCGTGGGCGCGTCGGCCCCGATCCGCCAGCCGGACGGGATCTCCCACGGATCGCGCGGCGCGGCGGGCCAGCGGCGCAGCCAGTGCCAGGCCGCCGCGGCGGCGAACTCGTCGTCGCCTACTGCGGCGGGCCGGAAGTCGGTGACGCGCCGGTCCAGCAGGCCGGTGTCCAGCCGTCCCTCGGCCACGTCCTGGTCGTCGAGCAGGAAGCGCAGGAATTCGATGTTGCTGGTCACGCCGAGCAGCACGGTGTCGGCCAGCGCCCGATCGAGTTTCGCGAGCGCGGCCGAGCGGTCGGCGGCGTGCGCGATGACCTTCGACAGCATCGGGTCGTAGTCGCTGCCGACGCGCGTGCCGATCCGCAGACCGGAATCGACCCGGACGCCGGGACCCTCCGGCTCGTCGAGGTCGAGCACCGTACCGCCGGTGGGCAGAAACCCGCGACCGGGATCCTCGGCGTACACCCTGGCCTCGATCGCGTGCCCGACCATGCGGATGTCGTCCTGCGCCACCGCCAGTTTCTGCCCCGCCGCCACCCGGACCTGGCATTCCACCAGGTCGACGCCGGTGACCAGTTCGGTGACCGGATGCTCGACCTGCAGGCGGGTGTTCATCTCCATGAAGAAGAACTCGTCGGGCCGGTCGGCGGAGACGATGAACTCCACGGTGCCCGCGCCGACGTAGTCCACGCTGCGCGCGGTGTTGCAGGCGGCCGCGCCGATCCTGGCCCTGGTGGCCGCGTCCAGCAACGGTGACGGCGCTTCTTCGATCACCTTCTGGTGGCGGCGCTGCAAGCTGCATTCGCGCTCGCCCAGGTGCAGCACGTTGCCGAACTGGTCGGCGAGGATCTGCACTTCGATGTGGCGCGGCTGGGTGACGAACCGTTCCAAAAACAGCGTGTCGTCGCCGAACGCGGCGGCGGCCTCGCGCCGGGCGCTGCGCAGCGCCTCCGGCAGCCGGGCCGGATCGTCCACCCGGCGCATGCCCTTGCCTCCGCCGCCCGCGGACGGCTTGACCAGCACCGGATAACCGACTTCGGCGGCCGCGGCGATCAGGTCGTCATCGGTCAGGCCGGGTGTGGCGATGCCTGGCACCACCGGGACGCCGAACGCGGCCACGGTGTTCTTCGCGGTGATCTTGTCGCCCATCACCTCGATGGCGCGGGCGGGCGGGCCGAGGAACACGATCCCCGCCTCGGCCAGCGCGGCGGCGAAAGCGGCGTTCTCCGAGAGGAATCCGTAGCCGGGGTGCACCGCTTGCGCGCCGGTGCGTACCGCGGCGGCCACCACCCGGTCGATGGCGAGGTAGCTTTCCCGCGCCGGGGCCGGGCCGAGGCGCACCGCCGTGTCGGCTTCGTGGACGTGGCGGGCGTCGGCGTCGGCGTCGCTGTAGACGGCCACCGAGCGGATGCCCAACGCGCGCAATGTGCGGATCACCCGCACCGCGATCTCGCCGCGGTTGGCGACGAGCACGGTGTCGAACCCCACGGGAACGGATTTGTTCAGCATCGTCATCACATCCGGAAAACGCCGTAGGAGACGGGTTCGAGCGGAGCTTGCGCGCACACCGACAGCGCCAGCCCGAGCACGGTTCTGGTGTCGGCGGGATCGATCACTCCGTCGTCCCACAACCTGGCCGTCGAGTAATAGGGATTGCCCTGGCTCTCGTATTGCTCCCGGATCGGTGCCTTGAACGCCTCCTCGTCCTCGGGCGACCAGGGCCGCCCGCTGCTGTCGAGCTGGTCGCCGCGCACCGTCGCCAGCACCGACGCCGCCTGCTCGCCGCCCATCACCGAGATCCGCGCGTTCGGCCACATCCACAGAAACCGCGGCGAATACGCGCGCCCGCACATCGAGTAGTTGCCCGCGCCGTAGGAACCGCCGATGACGACGGTGAGCTTGGGCACCCGCGCGCAGGCGACCGCGGTGACCATCTTCGCGCCGTGCTTGGCGATGCCGCCCGCTTCGTAGTCGCGGCCGACCATGAAGCCGGTGATGTTCTGCAGGAACAGCAGGGGGATGCTGCGCTTGTCGCACAGCTCGATGAAATGCGCGCCCTTCATGGCGGATTCGCTGAACAGCACGCCGTTGTTGGCGACGATGCCGACCGGATGTCCGTGGATGCGCGCGAACCCGGTGACCAAGGTCTTGCCGTATTCGGCCTTGAACTCGTGGAAACCGCTCTCGCCCTCGGCCGTGCCGTCGACCAGGCGGTGGATCACTTCGCGCACGTCGTAGGGGGTGCGCAGGTCGACAGGAACCACGTCGTAGAGCTCGGATTCCGGCGCGGCGGGCGCGATGACCGGCCGCACGTCCCACGGAACGGGGGTGCGCGGGCCGAGCGTGGCCACGATCCGGCGCACGATGCGCAGCGCGTCCTGATCGTCCTCGGCCAAGTGGTCGGTGACGCCGGAGGTGCGCGAGTGCAGCTCGCCGCCGCCGAGTTCCTCGGCCGTGACCACCTCGCCGGTCGCGGCCTTCACCAGCGGCGGGCCGCCGAGGAAGATGGTGCCCTGGTTACGGACGATCACGGCCTCGTCGCTCATCGCGGGCACGTAGGCGCCGCCCGCCGTGCACGAGCCGAGCACCGCGGCGATCTGCGGAATCCCCTTGGCGCTCATGGTCGCCTGGTTGTAGAAGATGCGCCCGAAATGCTCCCGGTCGGGGAACACTTCGTCCTGATGCGGCAGGTACGCGCCGCCCGAGTCGACCAGGTAGACGCACGGCAGCTGGTTCTGCAACGCGATCTCCTGCGCGCGCAGATGCTTCTTCACCGTCATGGGGTAGTAGGTGCCGCCCTTGACCGTCGCGTCGTTGGCCACGATCACGCATTCCCGCCCGGAGACCCGGCCGATCCCGGTGATGATCCCGGCGCCGGGGGACTCGTCGCCGTACATCCCGGTCGCGGCCAGCGGGGACAGTTCGAGGAACGGGCTTCCCGGGTCCAGCAGTTGGTCCACGCGCTGCCTCGGCAACAGCTTGCCGCGCGCGACGTGCCGATCGCGCGCCTTCTGGGGTCCGCCCAACGCCGCGGCGGCCAGCCGGGCGCGCAGGTCGTCGACCAACGCCGCGTGCGCGGCGCGGTTCCCGACGGCCTCTTCGGTAACGGTCATCACGCCATCCTGTCGTCCAGTTAGTCGACGATAACTGGAATTCAGGTTAGTGTTGATTAACCGAGTTGTCCAGATCGGCGGAAAGGACCGCGTGTGACCAGTGCCGAATCCGTCGCGCCCACGCGTCGTGAGCAGTTGAAGGCGCAGCGAAGGGCGCAACTGCTGGAAGCGGGAGCGCGCTTGATCGCCGACCGAGGCTTCCTCGGCATGCGCCTGGACGACCTCGGCGCCGCCGTCGGCATCAGCGGTCCCGCCGTCTACCGGCACTTCCCGAACAAGGAGGCGCTGCTGGTCGAGCTGCTGGTAGGGGTGAGCCAGCGCCTGCTCGACGGCGGCAAGAAGGTGGTCGCGGGCACCGATTCCGCCGAGCAGGCGCTGGCCGGACTGGTCGATCACCACCTGGACTTCGCGCTCGGCGAGCCGGAGCTGATCCGCATCCAGGACCGCGACCTGGACAACGTGCCCGCCCCCGCCCGCCGCGAGATCCGCCGCACCCAGCGCCAATACGTGGAGATCTGGGTGGGCGTGCTGCGCGAGCTGCATCCGGACCTACCCGAGGAGGCGGCGCGGGTGCAGGCCCACGCCGCCTTCGGACTGATCAACTCCACCCCGCACAGCGCTAGCGAGGCGACCGCGGCGCGGGCCCGGCCGGTGCTGCGCAGGATGGCGCTGACCGCGCTGGGGTGAGCGCGCCCTCATCGCGCGCTCCACCCGCCGTCCATCGTGTAGGCCGCGCCGTTCACCATGCCCGCCTCCGTCGACGCGAGCCAGGCCACCAGCGAGGCGACCTCCTCCGGCTCGACGAGCCGCTTGATCGCGCTCTCGGTGAGCAGGATCTTCTCCACCACCTCCTGCTCGGGCACGCCGTGCGCCCTGGCCTGATCGGCGATCTGCTTGTCCACCAGCGGCGTGCGCACATAGCCCGGGTTCACGCAATTGCTGGTGACGCCGTGCGGGCCGCCCTCCAGCGCGGTGACCTTCGACAGGCCCTCGAGCCCGTGCTTGGCCGTAACGTAGGCGACTTTGTATTCGGAGGCGCGCAGGCCGTGGATCGAGGAGATGTTGACGATCCGTCCCCAGCCCTGCCGGTACATGTGCGGCAGCGCCGCGCGCACCAGCAGGAACGGGGCTTCGACCATCAGCGTGAGCAGATCGCGGAAGCGCTGCGGCGCGAAGTCCTGGATCGGGCTGACGTGCTGCACCCCGGCGTTGTTCACCAGGATGTCGGCCTCGAGTTCCAGCGTCTCCAGCGCCGCGACGTCGAGCAGGTCCACCGCCCACGATTTCCCGCCCAGTTCCCCGGCCACGGTCTTCGCGCCGGCCTCGTCGACGTCGGCCACCGTGACGGTGGCGCCGCGCGCCGCGAGCGCGCGGGCGCATGCCGCGCCGATGCCGCTCGCGCCGCCGGTGACCAGGGCGCTGCGCCCCGCCAGATCGCTCATCGCACGGTCACTTCGGCGCGCGCGCCGACGGTCTCGGCGTCGGCGTGGTCGATGCTCTCCAAGGTCAGCCCCTTCGTCTCTCGTGCGACGAGCACGGCGATCGCGCTCACCGCCGCCGCGCCCGCCAGGTACCAGGCGATCGGCACCGCGGAGTGGTAGGTGTTCAGCAGCCGGACGGCGATGATCGGCGCCAGCGAACCGGCCACGATCGAGGTCACCTGATAGCCCAGGGACACACCGGAATAGCGCATCCGGGTGGGGAACATCTCGGCCATGATGGCGGGCTGCCCGGCGTACATGAAGGCGTGGAAGATCAGGCCGATGATGATGGCGGACATGATGACCGCGTTGTGGCCGCTGTCCATCATCGGGAAGGCGAAGAAGCCCCAGGTGCCCGCGGTGAGCGCGCCGATCAGATAGACCGGTCGCCTGCCGATGCGGTCGGACAGGCCTCCCACCAGCGGGATCACCGCGAAGTGCACGGCGTGCGCGGCCAGCAGCCACCACAGGATCACTTGGGTGTCGGCGTGCACCTGCGTCTTCAAGTAGGTGATGGTGAACGTGACCACCAGGTAGTACATGACGTTCTCGCCGAAGCGCAGCCCCATCGCGGTGAACACGCCGCGCGGGTAGCGGCGCAGCACCTCGACCACGCTCAGTGAGGTCGCCTTGATCTGCTCGGCCTCCCGCTGCGCCGCGACGAAGATGGGCGCGTCCGTGATCTTGGTGCGGATGTAGTAGCCGATCAGCACCACCACCGCCGAGAGCCAGAACGCGACTCGCCAGCCCCAGCCGAGGAACGCCTCGTCCGACAGCGTGGAGGTGAGCACCAGCAGCACCACCGTCGCCAGCAGGTTGCCCGCGGGCACGCCTGCCTGCGGCCAGCTCGCCCAGAAGCCGCGACCGCGGCTCGGGCTGTGCTCGGCCACCAGCAGCACCGCGCCGCCCCACTCGCCGCCGACGGCGAAGCCCTGGATGAATCGCAGGGCGACCAGCAGCGCGGGCGCCCAGTAGCCGATCTGCCCGAAGGTGGGCAGGCAGCCCATCAGGAACGTCGCGCTGCCCACCAGTACCAGGCTGAACTGGAGCAGCTTCTTGCGGCCGTACTTGTCACCGAAATGCCCGAACACCACGCCGCCGAGCGGCCGCGCCGCGAAACCGACCGCATAGGTGACGAACGCGGCCAGAATGGCGTCCAGGTCGCTGGTGCCCTTGGCGAAGAACACCTTGCTGAACACCAGCGTGGCGGCGGTGCCGTACAGGAAGAACTCGTACCACTCCACCACCGTGCCCGCCATCGACGCGGCCACCACGCGGCGTAGACCGCTGGTCGTCGCGCCCGAATCCGCCGCTACGGCGTCGTGCTCCCTCATCGCACTTCTCCTTCGTGCCCGGGGCCACACTTCGGATCCCGATGTGACGGCCCCCACAATGCTTGGCTGCACCGAGTATTGGTGCAGAGGAATCGTGCCGCAATGACCATTTGCGCAGTGCGTCTCTGCAAAGATGCAGATATGCGCCCGGCCTCTCCCGGTCGTCCCAGCGCGGACGACCTTCTCGTCCTCCTGGCCGTCGGGCGCTCCGGCCGATTCGTGACGGCGGCCGAGGAACTCGGGATCAACCACACCACCATCTCCCGGCGCATCGCCGCCTTGGAACACACGCTCGGCGGCCGGGTGCTCACCCGGGTGACCGGCGGCTGGGAACTGACCGATCTCGGCAGGGAGGCGCTGGCCGCGGCCGAGGCGGTGGAGGCGGCGGTGAAATCACTGGCCGCGGACGCCGACGGCAACCGGGTGCTGGAGGGGGTGGTCCGGCTCTCGGCGACCGACGGCTTCAGCGCCTACATCGCCGCGCCAGCGGCGGCGGAGGTGCAGCGGCGGCATCCGAAGATCTCGGTGGAGATCGTGGCGATCACCCGGCGCGCCTCGCAACAGCGCTCGGGGCTCGATCTCGAGATCGTGGTGGGCGAGCCGCAAGTGCACCGCGCCACCGCCACCCACCTGGCCGACTACTGTCTCGGCCTCTACGGTTCCCGCGAATACCTGCGTGAGCACGGCGCGCCCGCGACGATCGACGACCTGTCCCGGTATCCGCTGGTCTACTTCATCGATTCCATGCTCCAAGTGGACGACCTCGACCTGGCCTCCAGCTTCGTGCCCGCGATGCGGGAATCGGTCACGTCCACCAACGTTTTCGTACACGTGGAAGCCACCCGCGCGTCAGCGGGCCTTGGGCTGCTGCCCTGCTTCATGGCCGATCGCCACCCCGATCTCGTTCGGGTGCTGGCCGATTCGGTGACCGTCACCCTCGGCTATTGGCTCGTCGCCCGCACCGAAACGTTGCGCCGCCCGGAAGTGGCCGCCGTCGTGACGGCGATCCGGGCCGTGGTCGCCGATCAGCGCGACATCCTCCTCGGTCGTCTGTGATCCCAGCTGCTTCGGCTGAGTCGGGTTTCAGCCGCGACATTGACATTGCTAGTGATTTCAGTGAAGACTGAAATGACTAGCAACGACGGGAGCTTTGATGGATCTCGAGATCGAGCATGTGACGTTCAACAGCCTTGGCACCGCGTGTGCGGGCGATCTGTATCTGCCCGCGGCGGACGGCCCGGCCCCCGGTCTGGTGCTGGGGCACTCGGGGGTGATGGTGAAGGAGGCGTTGCGGGTCTTCGCACCGTATTTCGTGCGGGCGGGGTTCGCGGTATTGGCGATCGACTATCGCACGGTCGGTGCCAGCGCGGGGGAACCTCGCGGCCAGGACTACCCACAGCGACAGACAGAGGATTTCCGTAGCGCGGTGTCGTATCTGCAAACCCGCCCGGAGGTGGACCCGGATCGAATCGGAGTCTGGGGGGTCAGCATCGGGGGGTCGGTGGCGACGCAGGCCGCGGTCTTGGACCGGCGCGTGAAATGTGTTGTGGTGCAGAGCCCGAGCGTGTGGAACGGGTGGCGGTATCTGGAGCGGCTGCTCGGCAGGGAGGGCGTGGGCGGGCTGCGGGATCGGTTGGACGAGGACTGGCAGCGCCGATATGCCGGCCACGAGAGCGCTCGGGTGCCGCACCTGACGCTGCAAGGCGAAAACGTAGAGAGCACACCGGATCTCGCCGCCGAGATGTTCCCGAACTATCGGAACGAGAAGACCCTCGATTCCGCCGAACATCTCCTGACCTTCGCGCCGGAGGACCTCATTCACCGCCTGGCGCCGACCCCGCTGCTGATGATCGCCAACGGCGGCTGGGACCCATACCACATGCTCGAGGAAGCACAGAGCGCCTTCGCCAAGGCCGGTGAGCCGAAACGCCTCGAGATCCTGCCTTACGACGTGCTCGGTCTCTACACCGGTCCCGGGCTCGATGAGGCCATGGCTCTGGCCGTCGAGTGGTTCGACCGGTATCTGCGCCGGACCCGCCTCGTCGCTCCCACCCCGGCGCCTACCTGGGAGTCGGTGACCGCTGTGCCACAGTAATCCAGCCGAACACAGCGCAGGAGGACACAGCATGCCGGACACGGACCGACAGGACGCCACGCTGAAGTGGGTCGAGCGAGTCGCTACCTTCTGCGTCGAGGAATGGGGACTGCCCCCCATCACCGGCCGCATCCTCGGACTCCTGATGATCTGCGATCCGCCGGAGCAGTCCGCAGGCCGGATCGCCGAGGCGATCCGTGCCAGCCGCGCCTCGCTGACCTCCAACATGCGCCTGCTGACCACGATCGGCCTCGTCCGCAAGGTGCGGATCCCCGGTGACCGCACCGCCTACTACCGCATCGAGGACGACGCCTGGGAGAAGGTCATCGAGCGCAAGATCGCCGGCCTCGGCGCCTTCGGCGACATCGCCGAGGACGGACTCGCCTTGGTCGGGGGCGCCGATCCCGCGCTCACCGAGCGCATCCGGGCCGCTCAGCAGGCATTGACCTGGCTGCGCGACCTCGCCGCCCGACCCAGGGACACCACCACATGAAGGACCGATCGTGCTTCGAATCCGACCCGACCTGAACCCGATCCAGGAAACCCTGCTGCTCACCCTGCGAGCCCGAGCGCTGGACGCGACCACGCGCACCCCGATCCTGGGCGACACCCACCAGGCCGAGCTGGCCGACCGGATCGACTACGACTACACCAAACTGAAGCTGAAACCCAGCCTCATCTGCGGAACGGCGCTACGCGCGAAGAAACTCGACGACGCGGTGCGGGCGTTCACCGCGACGCACCGAAATGCGGTGGTAATCGATCTCGGCTGCGGCCTGGACACCCGCATGCTGCGATGCGATCCCTCCGCCGATGTCGACTGGTACGACATCGATTACCCGGAAGTCGTCGAAATGCGCGGGCAATTGCTTCCGCACAGCTCCCATCTGTTGGGCGTCGATCTCACCCAGCCGGGCTGGACCGAGCAGCTGCCCGCCGATCGACCAGCCATGATCGTCGCCGAGGGCCTGCTGCCTTTCCTGCCCGGCGACACCTTCCACACCCTGATCCGCGAGGCGACCACGCATTTCCCGACCGGTGAACTCGCCCTCAACGGCTACACCCGTTTCGCCGCCTGGGCCATGAAGTACCACCCCTCGATCAAAGCCCTCGGCATCAGCGCCGCCCAAGGATTCGACGACCCCCACGAACCCGAAACCTGGGGCGCTGGCCTGAAATTGATCGAAGAACAACTCCTCACCCGAGCCCCCGAAGTCGCCCTCTTCCCCCAACCGCTACGCGCCATGACCCGCGCCACAGCCCTCAGCCCAGCACTGTCCCGGCAAGCCAACCGCATACTTCGATACGCCTTCTAACGTCTCGAATCGTTGGTCAGCGCCGTGGGAGGGAGTGTCGGCTGCGCCGCAACCTCACAGATCCGGTCGAACCCAGGTCACGCCGTGTGGGCGAGCGCGTCGAAGCGGTGGCGGAAGTGTTCGGCGTCGTCGCCTCGGGTGTGGGTGGCGGCGACGCGGACAGGGCGTAGTTCGGCCAGGAGGCGTGGGGAGTTGACCGGGCCTTCCAGCAGGGTGATTGCGGTGTGGGCTTCGGTGATGGCGGAGGGGGTATCGCCGAGGCCGGTGAGGGCGGCGGCGTAGTAGGCGCGGTAGGACGCTTCGTCGCGGGGGAAGCAGTTCCGCTGGCCGACGCTCTCGCTGTACAGCTGAACCGCCCGGTTGTGGTGGCCCAGCATGCGGAGTCCGCGCGCCTCGTGGGCGCGCAACTCGGCCTCGTTGACGTGCTCCAACCATGCCGGGTCGTCCGGGTCGTCGAGGCCGCGGTCGGCTTCACGCCAGACGCGCGCCATCGCGCGGGTGAATTCCCGCTCGTCGCCGACGGCCGCATAAGCCGTTGCTTCCTCCGCGGCCTTCAACGCGTTCATGCGCGCCGACGGCATTCCCCTGACGAGTTCTGTCGAGCGCCGGGCGAGGCGCACGGGCTCGGCTGAGGAAGCAGGTGAGGAGGCGGCGAGGTTCGCGAGATCTCCGAGGGCGGCGGCCAATAAGGTGGTGTCACCGCATTGTTCGGCAAGCAGGATCGATTCTGTGAGGTGCCGCCGGGATGTGCCAGGGCGATTACTGTCCCGCGCCAGCCATGCGACGGTATTCGACAGCCACCCGGTGGCGCTGACCAATTCGACGCCGATGCGGTCGCCGTAGGTTCGGGAGTCGAGTAGCCGCCGTATGGACGCGTATTGCCTTGCCGCGTAATCGAATATCGCGCCGCTGCCGCGATGATGGTCATGCTCCCACAGCCGCTCTGTGAGCATGCGGATATATGTGACGTGCCCGGAGCCGACTCGAATCGGTTCCGCGGCCCTGGTCGGCGGTATGGAGACGCCCGTAAACGCCGTCATCGTCGCTGCCAGGCCGAATTGTCTGCGGTCCACGTCATCGACTCCTTCGCAGGCTCCGTTGTCGATGGTCCCCGTCTCGGGGGTCGCGAGCAAGAGGGGCAGCAATGCCGTGCGTGGCACCCCGAGTGCGTCGGCGGCGCGGACCAGTTCACGGATGTCGAAGATGGTCCCGACTTCCCCACGCTCCACGCGCCCGGCGTGGGTTCGGTCCCAGTGCAGGAGCGCGCCGAAATCGGCTTGAGACAGTCCCATTTTCTTGCGAACGAGCGCGAGGGCCCGACCTGGACGTCCCTCGCCGAGCAACTTACGAAAGTGCGGCGACTGCCATACGCGGTCGATTTCGCTGTTCGCCACATCCGCCCCCTGCGTCGAAGTCATTGTGCCGCCGCACTTTAGCGCCATGGCGCTGGCCCCGACGGACAACCGCAGATGTCGCACACCTGGTCGCGCGCACTTGACAGCGTCGCGGTGGACCCTTCGTTGCTCGAGGCTGTGTCGTGCGCGCGCCGCCGGGGTGATGCCGTGCCGGGCACGGCACTTCGGACGCGGTGAGCCGCGGACGGGGGCGAGAGCCCCCGGCGGCGGGCGCTCCCATCGAACGAGAGGTGATGATGAAGCCGAAAGTGGTCGGATATCTGCGCCGCGATATCTCCGGACGCCGCGCGCGCAGGCATGAAATGGAAATTCGCGCGCTGGCGAAGGCGTCGGGGTTCGATCTGGCGCGGACCCTGGTCGCCGGGCCGACCGCGCCCGCTTCGCTCACGGCGCTGCGCACCGTCGTGGTTCGCGTCGGCGCGGTCGCGGTGATCACGCCGACGCTGGAACATGTGGAATTCCGAGCGGACGAGATCATGGCGGTATGTGCGCTGATCACGCTCGAATCCCGGCACATCCCGCCGCGGGGGGACGACACCCGGCCCGCCGCGTGATCCTTCGGGCCCGCACCGGCGATCGGACGGACGACTGAGGTGGTCACCGTGACTTGGTCGCTGGATCGGCCGAGCGTATGGATGCCGTCGCCGATCGTGCCCACCGGGTCCCGAGTAGCGCTGGAGGATGGGGTTTCCCGCGCTGCCGATCGGTCAACTAACGAGGCGGCGGACCGCGGGCCGGGAGCGCGGGCGCCGAGGAGCAGGTCTCGTTGCCCGGCATTCCAAGTGCGCCGGATCATGGCGCAGAAGGAGGACAGAAGTGCGTTCCATCCGAGCCGGTCTCATCGCCGTCACACTCGCCGCCGCCACCGTGGTCGGCGCGAGCGCGGTGCACGCCGAGGACACCCTGCCCGGCGCACCCGAGGACGAGATCATCTCGGTCGATATCAACCTGCTCGGCTGCTCGCTCGGAGCCGGACTCGGCCTCGACCTCCTGCTGGCCCTCACCGCAGGCAACGGTTCCAGCACCACCATCGGCTCCGGTCTGGCGACCCGCTTGCGCCTCGCGGGTTGCCTGCCCTGGCAGCGCTGACACCCGTGCCGGATACAGCGGCCGCGGGGTGAGATCCGGCCGTTCGGATCTATCCGGCCTGTGGGTGCGGGCGCCGTTCGATCGTGTTCCGCGCCCGTGCCCACACTTCCTCCGCTTCGAACTTCGCGGCCTGCCACGAGTCGGTGGCCAGACCGACTCGGCCGCGCCATTTCCGCATGATGTCGGCGTGCACCGGCCAGCGCACGAACCGTCGCATGTCGTGCTCGGTCTCCCACACCGAGATCGAGCCGCCGCGCGCCTCCGACGGCCGAGCCCACAGCCACAGGCCGACCGCGCCCTGCATCACCGGCCAGTTCCGTCCCAGGCGCATCCCGGTCTTGTAGATCGCCTGCACGTCCGCTTCCGAGGCGGCCAGGAAGTCGGTCACGCTGACGAACACCGCGCCTCCGGTGTCATGCAGCGGCCCCGCTTGCCAGGGCATCAGCACGGTCCCGTCGGAAAAGGGCTGCTGAACAGGCTCGCTGGGGTTGTCGTCGGATCGGTTGGCCAAGCTATCGGTAAGCATCCGTAGATGATATGCGCTCGCTTATCGAATGGCCAACCTTGTCCATCGCTACAGGGCCTCGCGCGGCATGGCCGTGTGGCCGGGTACGGCAGGCGATGACTGATAAGGCCGGGCGGATTCGTGATCCGCCCGGCCTGTGCCGACACTTGGATGGGATTCCTCCCCGATCGATCAGAACGGTGTGAAGAAGAAGCCGAACCAGGCTCCGACGGCAGCGCCGACCGCGCAGCCGATGACGGCGCCGACCACGAAGAACCAGATGCCGATGGCGATGCCGATCGCGCAACCGATCGCCGCGCCCACCAAGGCGCCACCGAACAGGGCATCATGCATCAGGCCCTGCAATTCGGGTGTGACCGCGGCGGGCGACGGAACACCTGCCGCCGGCGTGAGCGTCAGCGTCCTTGCCGACGGGTCTACCGACGGTATGACGCTGAAGTTCTGGCCGGTCTCCATACGCAGCGTCGTCGGGATCGTACCGACGATCGCGCCGTCCTCGGACAGCACGTCGACCGCTGCCGGTGTCACCTCGAACCGTCCCGAAGCAAGATCGACCGTAGCGGTGCGGTGATCCGCCGCGAGGGTCGTCGTGTAGGAGATCGGTCCATCCACCCCGTTCATCGTGAGGTCTGCCAGGGTGCCCTCACCGTGTGCCGTGGCCATCGCTATGCCCGTCGACGCGACGGCCAAAAGGGCGGTAGCCACCAATTTCTTGATAAACATCGGAAGTCCAATCATCGGACGATGGTGTTGGAATTCCCCCGGACGGGCGACATCGACCGTCAATAGTTGATCCTTCTCCTTTGCCCTGGACAATGTCGATAGGTGATCGGTATGGGTAAATTTCGGAATTCCGGTCGGAAATTAACTCCCGCCCGCCGATCACGTTGTAGCGGCGGCATTCACCCCACCGGTAAAACGCCGCGATCGGGGTCGAACGGCGGATTATCGGTCGGAGCGGTTTCGGGTGCGAGGCGCCCGTCGACCATGCGGTAGACGGCGTCCATCCGGTGTAGATGGGAGCGGTCATGGGTGACCAAGAGGGTGGCGGTCGCGTGGTCGCGGGCGACCGACAGGATCAGGTCGATCACCGCCGCGCCGCGTTCGGTGTCCAGTGCGCTGGTGGGTTCGTCGATCAGCAGCAGGGCCGGGTCGTTCATCAGGGCGCGGGCGATGTTCACTCGTTGGCGCTGGCCGCCGGACAGTTGTGCGGGGCGTTTGTTCCGCTGCTCGGCGAGCCCGACCGAGTCCAGCAGGGCCAGGGCGCGGGCGCGCGTCGTGCGGCGCTGCCGGCGTGACGTGGCGATTCGCTGCCCGAGGTGGGCCATCGCCTCGAGGTGCTCGACGGCGGTGAGCGCCGGGATCAGGTTCGGTTGCTGGAAGACCACGCCGATCGACGAGCGGCGCAGCGCCGCGGCTTCGCGACGGCTCGCGGTGGCTAGATCGACTGAGAAATAAGGCGTTTGAAGTCCGATCCGTCCGGCGTCCGGGCGGATCAGGGTGGCGGTCACGGCCAGCAGGCTGGATTTGCCCGAGCCGGAAGGGCCGGTGATGGCGGCGATCTCGCCGCCGGCGACCCGCAGATTCACTCGGTCCAGTGCGGTGAGGCGGCCCGCGCCGTCCGGGTAGGTGAGCGTTACGTCCGCGAGGGTGAGTGTGGTCATGGGCAACTCCGGTGGCGTGGGCGGGCAGGCGGCGCGGGTGCTCGCAGGGCGAGTGTTACGGCCGCGGTCGACGGTCGGACGGCGTAGTTCAGCGGTTCACACCGAGTGCGGTGAGTGGGTCGGCGGTGAACACGAAGCGCAGGGCGAATGCCGCGCCGAGCAGGCCGAGGAGGATGAGAGCGGCCGAAGGGAGCAGCGTGGTGGCCGGGCTCAGCACGAACGGCACCGCGTCGCCGAGCAACGCCGCCGTCGCGGTGGTGATCCCGAGGCCGGTCGCTATACCGGCCGCGAGCACGATCGCGGCTTGGCCGAGTGCGTCGCGCACGAGTGAGCCCGAAGTCGCCCCCAACGCTTTCAGAATGGCGATGTCGGGCATCCGCTGAATCGTCCACACGGTGAAGAACGCGCCGATCACAAGCGCCGACACGGCGAACAGCAGCACGGTCATCATGGTGAGCGAGCCGTTCTCGGCGCGGTAGGAGCCGATCGCCGAACGCGCTCCGGGCACGTCGGTGGTCCGGGTGTGCGCGGTGGCGTTCACCGCGTCCGGCTCGGTCGCGCCCGACACGGCGAGCACGGTGGCCGCGCCGGAACGAGGGTTGAGCGCTTGCCAATCCGCGAGCGTCATCCAGACCACGGGCGTGTGGCTGTACCAGTCGTCGCCGCGCACCGCCGACACGGTGAAGGCGCGTCCGCCGATCGCGACGGAATCACCCGGCACGGCACCGAGACCGGCGGCCGCGCCGGTACTGAGCAGCACCGTGCCCGCTTCGGTCGCCGAGTGATCGCCGAATGCAGTGTCCGTGCCGAACAGAGCGACCTGCGCGGGCGCGCGGCCGTCACCGGCCGCTTTGCCGCGGGCTATGCCGACCGGTGTCACGCCGTCGGCGGCGGCGCGCCAGGCCGCGAGCTGGTCCTCGGTCAGCACCGAGCCGTCGAACGAGGGAGCGCCGCCGGTGTCGGCGAAGACCACGGTGTCGCCGGGCATCGACTCGACGGCCGAGACGTTCTGATGCGCGAGCCCGGCCGTGAGCCCGCTGAGGAAGCTCACCAGCACCGCCACCAGCGTGACGACGAGTGTGATCAGTGCGAACCGGCCGCGGGCGGCGCGAAGGTCTCGGAGTGCGACGAACATGTTCCCACCTTCGCGCCGCGCCGGGGCGTCTCCATCGCGCCGGGGGAGGAAGTGCGGATGAGCGAAAGTCGGCGACAGTTTTCCACCTTTCGATGGATGCCCGTGCGATAGCGGTCCATAAGCTGGCACCGTGCACTCGTCCCCGCTGACCCCGGTTTTCACCACGTTGCGGCTCGGGCTGCACGTGCTGATGACCGGCTTGGCGGCGGTGGTCGGGGTGCGCGCGGTGCTGCCGGGGGCCGCGCATCCGGCGGCGACCGTGAGTCTCGCCGCGGCCTTCCTCGCGACCTACTTCGCGGGCGCCGCGTTCGCCGGAAAACGACGCGCGATCCCGGCGTGGCTCGGCGCGCTGACGGCGCTGTGGCTCGGGCTCGTCGTGCTCGCGCCCGACGCCGGCTACCTCGCGTTCGGCCTGTTCTTCCTGTACCTGCACTTGTTGCCGCGCGTGTGGAACCTCTGCGCCGTCGCCGCCGCGACCGCCGTTGCGGTAGTGGGCTTCGGCCTGCATCGGGGCTGGTCGGCGGCCGGTGTCGTCGGGCCGGTCATCGGTGCGGCCGTCGCCGTCGGCATCGGGCTCGGTTATCAGGCGTTGTTCCGCGAGGCCGCCGACCGGCAACGCCTGATCGACGAATTGCTCAGCACCAGAGCGGTATTGGCCGAACGGGAACGCACGGCGGGCAAGCTCGCCGAGCGGGAGCGGCTGGCCGCCGAGATCCACGACACGGTGGCGCAGGGGCTCAGCTCCATTCAACTGCTGCTGCACGCCGTCGAACAGGAAGCGCCGGATCACCCCGCGCTGCGACGGATCCGGCTGGCCAGAGAGGCGGCCGCGGAGAACCTCGCCGAGACCAGGCGCCTGGTCGCCGAACTGGCTCCCGTCGCGCTGGACGGGCAGTCGCTGGCCGATGCGCTGGAGCGGATCACCCAGCGCGCCGCACCGCCCGGTCTGGACGCCCGGTTCGCGGTGGAGGGTCGGCCGGAGCGGCTGCCCATGCCGATCGAGGCCGCGCTGGTCCGAATCGCGCAGGGCGCGGTCTCGAACGTGGTCCGGCACGCCGGTGCGAGCCGGATGCGCGTGACGCTCACCTACGCGGACGAGGCGATCCATCTCGACGTGGTCGACGACGGCGTGGGCATGGCTCCCGAACTGCTCCAGCGCAGCGCGTCGGGATCGTTCGGGCTGGCCGCCATGCGGTCGCGGGTACACGAGCAGGGCGGCGCCATGGCGGTCGAGTCCGAGCCGGGGCACACGGCGGTCACCGTGTCGTTCCCGCTCGACACGGTCCCGGCGGGCGAACGCGGCGCGGTGCCGCCCGGCTTGGCGCAGCCGCCGCGCACGGAACCGGCCGCCTGGACGGAATCGGCTGCGCCGAACCCCGGCGGGCCGGTCTCCGGCAATCACGGTAGATCCGAATCCGCTGCCGACCAGGGCAGGGCGGACACGCAGCCGCGCGACCTGGGCACGGAGGAGCAGGAGTGATCCGCCTGCTGCTCGCCGATGACCACGCGATCGTCCGCGCCGGGTTGCGCGCACTGCTGGATGTCGCCGACGACATCACCGTCGTGGGTGCGGCGGCCACCGCGGAAGCCGCCGTCGCGTTCTGCGCGACCACGCCGGTCGATCTCGTGCTGATGGACCTGAGTTTCGGGTCGGGCCGGTCGGGAGTCGAGGCGACCGCGCGGCTGCGTGAACTGGCGATGCCGCCGAACGTCCTCGTGGTGACCAACTACGACACCGACGCCGACATCCTCGGCGCCGTCGAGGCGGGCGCGTGCGGTTACATCCTCAAGGACACGCCGCCCGCCGAACTGCTGGCCGCGGTCCGGGCGGCCGCGGCGGGGGACAGCGTGCTCTCGCCCGCGGTGGCCTCCAAGCTCATGACCAGGGTTCGCCGCGCCGACACCACACTGAGCAGGCGCGAGATCGAGGTTTTGCGGCTGGTCTCCGACGGACGCTCCAACCGCGAGATCGCCAGACAGCTGTTCCTCAGCGAGACCACCGTCAAGTCCCACCTGGTGCATATATACGGAAAACTCGGCGTGCGCTCGCGCACCTCCGCGGTGGCGCGGGCCCGTGAGCGCGGCATGCTGTGAGGCCGAGCGCGACCGAGTTCGCCATGCCACCGTTCGGGCGGATCGCCGCGCGAAGAGGTCATCACTCGGCCACTCGTCGCGTGCCCGATCAACTACTGTGACCGGCATCGGATTCTCTATCTCTGGGGGTTTCAGATGCTGATCTGGGGCTGGCAGAAGCGTGTCCACACGCTCGCCATGATCACCTTGATCTGCGGTCGCTGCGGCAATCCCGCCGCACACGCGCTGCGCAAACTCGTCACCAAGTTCACGCTCTTCTTCATCCCGCTTTTCCCGATCAGCACCAAGCACCACTTGGATTGCACCTGGTGCGGCGCGTCGTCGCCGATCGCAGGACCGCAGGTCGCCGACCTGCTCGCCCGCGCAGGCGCCGAGAACGCCCAGTACCAGCACCCCGCTCCGGGCGCGCAGTGGCCCCAGCCGCCGGCCCCCAACCCGACCGACACCAATTGGCAGCGCTGACCCGGCGTACGCGCGACACCGAGGCATCCCGCGCATCGACCGCCAGGCTTCGCCTACGGGCCCTTACCGCGTCGAGGCAGCTCATCCGCGGTCCGCGGCGGATCGAACGACCCCCCATCAGCCGAACGGTGCCGATCTGATCAACCGTGCCGAGCGATCGCGAAGCGACACCTAGGGTGAGCGGATGGCTTCTCTTTCCGATCCCGAAGTGCGCGAGTTTCTCACCCACGGCACCCGCACCGGCAAGGTGGCGTTCGTGGCCGCCGACGGCACGCCGATGGTGACGCCGGTGTGGTTCGTCGTCGAGGGGGACGACCTGGTCTTCAACACCGGCAAGTCCACCGTGAAGGGCAAGGCGTTCGCCAGGGACGGGCGCGTCGCGGTGTGTGTCGACCTGGAAGAGCCGCCCTACGCGTCGGTCCAGCTGCGGGGCACGGTCACCCTCTCGGAAGACCCGGACGAACTGCTGCGCACCGCCACCGAGATCGGCGGCCGCTACATGGGTGCCGACCGCGCCGAGGAATTCGGCAAGCGCAACGGCGTGCCGGGCGAACTCGTCGTCCGCCTCCGCCCGGACAAGGTGATCGCCCACTTCGACGCCACCGCCTGACCGGCGCGTCCGCGCGCCGCTCGATTGCCGGGCCTCCTGAGCGCTGACGCGCTGGAACGGGGTGGGGCGAGAAGATCGACTGGGCTGCGGGTGAGACCGCCGCGCCCACCGGACATCGGCTTCCGGTGTTCCCGCCGCTCCGGAGGGATCGGGCGCACTCCGGCGCTCGGTCGCCGAAGGAGCGATGCCCGGTGGTCAATACACTCGCGCCCATGACCGTGCACTTCATCGGGGCCGGGCCGGGCGCGGCCGATTTGTTGACGGTGCGCGCGGTCGAGTTGCTGCGCGCGTCGCCGGTGTGCCTGTACGCGGGGACGTATCTGGATCCGGACGTGCTGGCGTACTGCGCGCCGGACGCAGAGCTGGTGGATACCCAGCACTTGGACCTCGACCAGATCACCGAGCATCTGCTGCGGGCGCACCGGGACGGCCGGGACGCGGCCCGCCTGTGCTCGGGCGACCCGTCGCTGTATTCGGCGCTGACCGAGCAGACCCGCAGGCTGGACGCGCTCGGGGTTCCTTGGGACGTCACACCGGGCGTGCCCGCCTATGCCGCCGCGGCGGCGGTGCTCGGCGCGGAGCTGACGGTGCCGGAGCTGGTCCAGTCGGTCGTGCTGACCCGCGCGCAGGCCCGCTCCACCGCGATGCCCGAGTCCGAAGCGCTGGCGAACTTCGCCGCCACCGGCGCCACGCTCGCGCTGCACCTGGCTATCACCCGCATCCGCGTCTTGGCCGCCGAACTGGCCGCCGATTACGGGCCGGACTGCCCGGTCGCCGTCGTCTACCGGGCCAGCCAGCCCGAGCAGCTGATACTGCGCGGCACCCTGAACGACATCGCCGACCAGGTCGAGGCCGCCGGACTGCGGCAGGCCGCGGTGATCCTGGTGGGCCGCGCGCTCACGCCCGCGGTGTCGTGCGCGCAGTCCCACCTCTACGACCCGGCGCGCGTGCGTGGGCCGGCGGGCGCATCGCGCGATTAGTCGTGGCGGCCGCCCATCTGCCCTGGTCGGCGGGCAGCAGTCGGCGGGGCAGTGCGGTCGGAGCAGTGCGGTCGGCGGGGCAGTGCGGTCGGAGCAGTGCGGTCGGCGGGGCAGTGCGGTCGGAGCAGTGCGGTCGGCGGGGCAGTGCGGTCGGAGTAGTGCGGTCGGCGGGCAGGGCGGACAGCGTGGTCGGTGGGCAGGGGGTCGTCGCGGGATCGGCTGGGTAGGCGTGGCTCGGGAACCCAGGCGGCGGCGCGCGGCGATCTTGGTCCACGTGCCCCCGTCCGGTGACGGCAGCTGCCGTAGGCGCCCGCCTTCCTCGGCGCGAAGGTGCCGGTTTGATACGCGGGTGACTCATGTGAGAACCGCAACATCCTCCTGGCAAACCTTTTCCAGGGCGATAACCAGCACTGATGTTTATCGGCTATGACCGTTGGTTGGTTGCCCGCCGGGGGCGACGGTAGATTGATCCGGTGATTCGCAAAGAAGGTCCCGGCGGAGCCGGTCGGTGGGTTCTGGGCGCGGTCGAGCCCATGTAACGAGCCCGGCCGGTTGGACAGATAGTTCAAATGAACATTTTTTGCCTGATTTGATGTGAGAACTGAACCTGGAGACGCAGGCGCCACGCTCGGATAGGTGGGCGCCCTCTCCGGGTGTGGTCGGGGAGCGCTTGCGTGGTGTTCCGGAAGCGAGGTTACGGTTGGACCGGCTGGATTTCGGCGGAAACGGCGAAACTGGTGGCGAACGGACGGACGCTGGTGCAGGGGTTGACCCCGGCTTGTCCGGCGCTTTCCCGTTGTCCCCTGCTCAGCTGGGTATCTGGTACGCGCAGCATGTCGACCCGCAGGTGCCGGTCAACATCGCGCAGTACGTCGACCTGCGCGGGGAGCTGGACGTCGAGCTGCTCAACCGGGCCAGCATCGACGCCTCGCACGAGCTGGGTTCGGGTTTCCTGCGGATCGTCGAGCGTGACGGCGAGCCGTTGCAGTTCGTCGACCACTCGATCGCCGACTACGACCGGGTCGAGTACGTCGATCTGCGCGCGGAGGCCGATCCGGAGGCCGCCGCGCTGGCGTGGATGCGCGCGGAATACAGCCGCCCGCTCGATCTGACCACCGACCGCCTGATCAAGGCGGCCGCGCTGCAACTGGCCGACGATCACTGGTACTGGTACAGCCGCTCGCACCACATCGCGCTCGACGGCTTCGGCGCCATGACGAACGTCAACCGGATCGCCGAGCTGTACACCGCGTACGCCGAGGGCGTCGAGCCCGCGCCGTCGAAGGCGACGGACCTGCGCACGCTGTTCGAGCAGGAGATCGCCTACCGGGAGAGCTCGCGCTTCACCTCCGACAAGGAGTACTGGGCCCAGCGGGTGGCGGGGCTGGAGGAAGGCACCAGCCTGACCGGCCGCTCCGCGCCGCCCGCGGCGATCAACGGCATCGCCAGCGCGGCGCTGTCGGACGAGCAGAACGCCGCGCTGGACGCGGCGGTCGCGCGACACGATTCCTCGCCCGCCGGGCTGCTGCTGGCCGGCTTCGCGGCGTATCTGGCGCAGTGGAACGGCGTCGAGGACGTCATCCTGAGCCTGCCGGTGACCGCGCGCACCACCGCGGCGATGCGCCGCTCGGGTGGCGCGTCGTCGAACATCGTGCCGCTGCGGTTGCGCGTCGGCCACGACACGACGGTGGCTGAGCTGCTCAAGCAGGTGCAGGTCGAGGTGTCCGGCGCGCTGCGGCACCAGCGCTACCGGCACGAGGACATCCGCCGCGACGCGGCCGGTGACGGCGTGGTGACCACGGAGTTCTTCGGTCCGTGGGTCAACATCATGCTGTTCCACGACGAGATCGCGCTCGGCTCGGTGGTCGGCCAGATGCACGTGCTGTCCACCGGCAGCATCGAGGATCTGGGCGTCAACTTCTACCAGTCGGTCGCGGGCACCCGCTCGCACATCGATTTCGAGACCAACCCCAACCTCTACACCGAGGACGAGGCGCGTCGTCACCACGGCCGCTTCCTGGAGTTCTTCGATCGCTTCCTCGCCGCGGAAGCGGACGCCACGGTATGGGCGCTTCCGGTCACCACCGCCGACGAGCGCGAGCGGACGCTGCTGGAGTGGAACGACTCCGAGCGGGATGTCCCGGACACCACGCTCGCCGCGCTGCTGGACGTGCAGATGGCGCTGACCCCGGACAACGTCGCGCTCGATTTCGAGGGCGCCACGCTCACCTACGCGGAGTTCGACGCGCGGGTCAACCGGCTGGCCCGCTTCCTGATCGCCGACGGCGTCGGCCCCGAGTCGCTGGTCGCGCTGGGCATGCGCCGTTCGCTGGAACTGGTGATCGGCATGCACGCCGTGCTGAAGGCCGGTGGCGCGTACGTGCCGATCGATCCGGACCATCCGGCCGAGCGCACCGCCTACATCCTCGACAGCGCCGCGCCGGTGTGCGTGCTGACGCTGTCGGCCGACGAGCTGGAGCTGCCGGATTCGGTGCGACGGGTGGAGATCGACACCCTGGACACCTCGGCGTACTCCGCCGACCCGGTGACCGACGCCGACCGCCTCGCGCCGTTGCGCCCGGACAACACCGCCTACGTCATCTACACCTCGGGTTCGACCGGTCGCCCCAAGGGCGTCGCGGTCACCCATCACGCGATCGTCAACCAGCAGCTGTGGATGCTCGACGAGTACCGGCTGACCGCGGCGGACGTGTATCTGCAGAAGACCGCGACCACGTTCGACGTGTCGCTGTGGGGCTACTTCCTGCCGTTGCTGGTGGGCGCGAAGCTGGTCATCGCCTCGCCCGACGGGCACCGCGACCCGCTGTACGTGGCGGAGATGATCCAGCGGCACGGGGTGACCGTCACCGACTTCGTCCCGTCCATGCTCACGGTGTTCGTCGCGCACGCCACGCGGGCCCAATGCGCCACGCTGCGGGCGGTTTTCGTGATCGGCGAGGCGTTGCCGCCGGAGACCGCGGCTGGTTTCCGCGCGATCACCGACGCGGGGCTGCACAACCTGTACGGCCCGACCGAGGCCGCGGTCTCGGTGACCTACTGGGAGGCGACGGCCGCCGACACGGTGACCGTGCCGATCGGTATCCCGGAGTGGAACGTCCAGGTCTACGTGCTGGATTCGCGGCTGCGCCCGGCCGCGATCGGCGCGCCGGGCGAACTGTACCTCGGCGGGCGTCAGCTCGCGCGGGGTTACCGCGGCCGTCCCGACCTGACTTCCGACCGCTTCGTCGCGAACCCGCTGTCGACCACCGGTGAGCGGATGTACCGCACCGGCGACCTCGTGCGCTGGAACGAGGCGGGCACGCTGGAATACATCGGCCGCACCGACTTCCAGGTGAAGTTCCGCGGCCAGCGCATCGAGCTCGGTGAGATCGAGACCGATCTGCTCGCCCATCCCGCGGTCAGCCAGGCCGTGGTGCTGGTGGTGGACACCGCGACCGGTCAGCAGTTGGTGGCCTACGTCGTGCCCGCTCCCGGCCATACCGTCGAGCCGGTCGAGCTGACCAGGTTCGCCGCCGAGCAGCTGCCCAGCTACATGGTGCCCGCATCGATCATGGTGCTGGACGCCTTCCCGCTCAACACCAGCGGCAAGCTGGACCGCAAGGCCCTGCCGGAGCCGGTGTTCAGCGCCGACGCCGGTGACTTCCGCGCGCCGCGCACCCAGGCCGAGCAGATCGTGGCGGGCATCTTCGCCGACGTGCTCAGCCAGGACCGCATCGGCATCGACGACAACTTCTTCGACCTCGGCGGCAACTCGCTGGTCGCCACCCAGGTGGTGGCGCGCATCGGCGCCGCGTTCGGCACCCAGATCGGGGTGCGCGCGCTGTTCGAGACCCCGACCGTCGCCGGTATCGCCGCGCGCGCCGAGAACGCCGCTCCCGTGGGCGAATCGCGTCCGCCGCTGGTGGCCCAGCAGTTGCCGGAGCGGGTGCCGCTGTCGCTGGCGCAGCAGCGCATGTGGTTCATCAACCAGTTCGACCCGACCGTGCCGACCTACAACCTGCCGTTCGTGGTGCGGTTGCGCGGCCAGGTGGACTTGGACGCGTTGCAGTCGGCGCTGCTGGACGTGGTGGAGCGACAGCAGTCGCTGCGCACGGTCTTCCCCGAGTCCGGCGACGGCGGCTACCAGCAGGTGCTGCCGGTGGATCAGGTCGATCTCGGCATCGAGGTGCAGCCGATCGACGAGGCCGAACTGCACGGCGCGCTGGCCGAATTCGCCGCGCGCGGGTTCGACGTCTCGCGCGAGCTGCCGATCCGGGTGCGGGTCTTCGCGGTCACCGGCGGGCGCGGCAACGGCGCGGCCGACTACGCGGTGGCGTTCGTGGTGCACCACATCGCGGCCGACGGCTTCTCCTTCGGACCGCTCGCGCGCGACGTGGCCGCCGCCTACCTGTCCCGCGCCGCGGGCGAGGCGCCGAGCTGGGCGCCGCTGCCGGTGCAGTACCAGGACTTCAGCGTCTGGCAGCGCGAACTGCTCGGCGCGGAATCCGATCCCGCGTCCATGGCGGCGCGCGAGATCGCCTACTGGCGCAGGGCGCTGGCGGGCCTGCCGGATCAGCTCGACCTGCCCGCGGACCGCCCGCGTCCGCCGGTGCAGAGCTTCCACGGCAGCCGGGTGAGCTTCGACATCGACGCCGAGCTGCACCGGCGGCTGGTCGCGCTGGCCCGCGCGCAGGGCGTCAGCCTGTTCATGGTCATGCACGCCTCGCTGGCCGTGCTGCTGGCCCGGTTGTCCGGCACCAGCGACATCGCGATCGGCACGCCGGTGGCCGGGCGCGGCGAGCAGGCGCTCGACGACCTGATCGGCATGTTCGTCAACACCCTCGTGCTGCGCTCGGAGGTGGACGGCAGCGAGTCGTTCGCCGAATTCCTCGGCCGCACCAGGGAAACCGACCTCGCCGCGTTCGCGTTCGCGGACGTGCCGTTCGAGCGGCTGGTCGAGGTGCTCAACCCGACCCGCTCGCAGGCGCGCCACCCGCTGTTCCAGGTGATGCTGTCGTTCCAGGAGATGTCGCACGCGACGCTGGAACTGCCCGGTCTCTCGGTCACCGCCGACGAGCTCGAGGTGGACATCGCCAAATTCGACCTGCAGTGGACGGTCACCGAGGAGCGCGGCGCGAACGGCGAGCCCGCGGGCATGGGCGCGGTCATCTCTTTCGCCACCGACCTGTTCGACGCGCCCACCGTCGCCGAATTCGGCCGGCGCTACCTGCGTGTACTGGAAGCCGCGGTCGCCGCGCCGGGAACCACGGTGCGTGACATCGAGATCCTCGACGAGGCCGAGCGCGCCCGGGTGCTGACCGAGTGGAACCACACTCGCCACGACGTGCCCGCCGCCACCGTGCTCGACCTGTTCGAAGAGCAGGTGCGGGGCAGGCCGGACGATCCGGCCGTGGTGTTCGACGGCGGCTCGCGCGGCGCGGAGGAGTTCGGCGCGCCGGTCGAGCTGACCTACGCCGAGTTCGCCGCGCGGGTGAACAGCCTGGCGCGCAAGCTGATCGAAGCGGGCGTCGGCCCGGAGACGTTGGTCGCCGTCGGCATCCGCCGCTCGGTGGACATGCTGGTGGCGATCTACGCCACGCTGACCGCGGGCGGCGGCTACGTGCCGATCGACCCCGACCACCCGGCCGAGCGCACCGAGTACGTGCTCGACAGTTCCTCGCCGGTGTGCGTGCTCACCACCACCGCCGACAACGTCACCGCCGCGGACATCCCGGTGCTGACGCTGGACACCCTCGACCTGAGCGGGTTCGACGAGGGCCCGGTCACCGACGCGGAGCGCCGCGCCCCGCTGCGCCCGGCGAACACCGCGTACGTGCTCTACACCTCCGGTTCCACCGGCCGCCCCAAGGGCGTCGCGGTCAGCCACGCGTCGGTGGTCAACCAGATCGCCTGGATCACCGCCGAATACCGGATCGGCCCGGCCGATGTGATCCTGCAGAAGACGCCGGTCACCTTCGACGTGTCGGTGTGGGAGCTGTTCGGCACGCTCGCCGTCGGCGCCCGCATGCTGATCGCCGCGCCGGACGGTCATCGCGACCCGATCTACCTGTCGGAGATCATCGGACGGCACCGGGTCACCATGACCTCGTTCGTGCCGTCCATGCTCTCGGTGTTCGCGGGGGCCGCGGACACCGCCGAATGCGCTTCGCTGCGTGCGGTTCTGGTCGCCGGTGAGGCGCTGCCGCCCGCGACCGTCACCGCGTTCCGGCAGTTCTCCACCGCCGCGGTGCACAACCTGTACGGTCCGACCGAGTTCACCGTGCACGCCACCGCCTGGCACCTCAACGAGGTCGCGCCGACGTCGGTGCCGATCGGCCGCCCGGTGTGGAACGCGCAGACCTACGTGCTCGACGAGGGCCTTGCTCCGGTGCCGGTCGGCGTGCCCGGCGAGTTGTACCTCGGCGGCGTGCAGACCGCCCGCGGTTACCACGGCCGCGCCGACCTGTCCGCGGAACGCTTCGTCGCCGACCCGTTCGGCCCGCCCGGCTCCCGCCTGTACCGCACCGGCGACCTGGTGCGCTGGGTGCGGCCGCGCGATCCCGAAGTGGGCAGCGCCGGTGTGCTGGAGTACATCGGCCGCACCGACTTCCAGGTGAAATTCCGCGGTCAGCGCATCGAGCTCGGCGAGATCGAGACCGCCCTGCTCGACCACCCGGCCGTCACCCAGGCCGTGGTGCTGGTCATGGAGACCGTCGCGGGTGATCAGCTGGTCGCCTACGTGGTGAGCACCGGCGGCCCGGTCGACATCGACAACATCAAGAACGCCCTGCACCGCACGCTGCCCGCGTACATGGTGCCCTCGGCCATCGTGGTGCTCGAGGCGTTCCCGCTGAACGCCTCCGGCAAGCTGGACCGCAAGGCGCTGCCCGCGCCGGTGTTCGAGGTGCGCGAATTCCGCGCGCCCACCACGCCGATCGAGGAGATCGTCGCGCAGATCTTCGGCGAGGTGCTCGGCATCTCCCGCGTCGGCGTCGACGACGACTTCTTCGAGCTGGGCGGCAACTCGCTGATCGCCACCCAGGTGGCCTCCCGCCTCGGCATCGCGCTGGACACCAGGGTGCCGGTGCGCATGCTGTTCGAGGCGTCCACGGTCGAGGCGCTGGCCGCGCGGGTGGAGTCGCACGCCGGTGACGGCGCGCGCAAGGCGCTGGTCGCCAGGCAGCGCCCGGAGCAGGTGCCGCTGTCGCTGGCGCAGCAGCGCATGTGGTTCCTCAACCGGTTCGACACCTCGTCGGCGGTCAACAACATCCCGGTCGCGATCCGGTTGTCCGGCGATCTGGACATCGCCGCGTTGCAGGTCGCGGTCATCGACGTGATCGACAGGCACGAGTCGCTGCGGACGGTGTTCCCGGAGACCAAGACCGGCCCGGTGCAGGTGGTGCTGGACGCGGCGCAGATCGTGCCGGACCTGACCCCGGTGCCGGTGACCGAGCACAACCTGATCGATCACCTGGTCGAGCTGGCGTCGATGGCGTTCGACGTGACCAGCGAAGTGCCGCTGCACGCGCGGCTGTTCGAGATCAGCGAGACCGAGTACGTGCTCGGCATGGTGGTGCACCACATCTCGGCCGACGGCTGGTCGATGGGCCCGCTGGCCCGCGACGTGATGGTGGCCTACGCCGCGCGCACGTCGTGGGAGGCGCCCGCCTGGTCGGCGCTGCCGGTGCAGTACGCCGACTACGCGCTGTGGCAGCGCGAGGTGCTCGGCTCCGAGGACGACCCGAGTTCGCTGATCTCCAACCAGATCCGGTACTGGACGCGCGAACTGGCCGACCTGCCCGACGAATTGACGCTGCCGTCGGATCGGCCGCGCCCCGCCGTGGCGTCCTACCGCGGCGGCACCTACCCGTTCGTGATCTCCGGCGAGACCCAGCGCGCGCTGATCGAGCTGGGCCGCAAGCACAACGCCTCGCTGTTCATGGTGCTGCACAGCGCGCTGGCGGTGCTGCTGGCGCGCGCGAGCGGCACCAGCGACATCGCGATCGGCACCCCGGTCGCCGGTCGCGGTGAAGCCGCGCTGGACGACCTGATCGGCATGTTCGTCAACACCCTGGTGCTGCGCACCGAGGTGGACGGCGCGATGAGCTTCGCCGACCTGCTCGCCCGCGCCCGCGAGACCGACCTGCACGCGTTCGCGCACGCCGACGTGCCGTTCGAGCGTCTGGTCGAGGTGCTCAACCCGGCGCGCTCGCAGGCGCGCCACCCGCTGTTCCAGGTCATGCTGACCTTCCAGAACACCAGGCAGGCCAGCCTGGAGCTGCCCGGTCTCTCCGTCAACGGCATCGACTACGACGCGCGGCTGGCCAAGTTCGACCTGCAGCTGACGCTGTCGGAGACCCAGGACGAGCAAGGCGATTCGGCGGGCATGTCGGCCGAGTTCTCCTACGCCCTCGATCTTTTCGACGAGCCCACCGTCGCGGCGTTCGCCCGGCGCCTCGACCGCATCCTCGCGGCCGTGACCGCCGACCCGGACGTCCCGATCGGCGACATCGAGTTGCTGGCGTCCGAGGAACGCGCTCGGGTGCTGGTCGATTGGAACGACACCGGACACCCGGTGGATCAGGTCGCGACGCTGGTCTCGCTGTTCGACGCGCAGGCGGCGGCGACGCCGGACGCGATCGCGCTGGACTTCGAGGGCGAGCGGCTGACCTACCGTCAGTTCCAGGAGCGGGCCAACCGCATCGCCCGCCAGCTCATCGGCGCGGGCGTCGGCCCGGAATCGCTGGTGGCGCTGGCGCTGCGGCGTTCCACCGAACTGGTGGTCGCGATGTACGCGGTGGTGCAGACCGGCGCGGCCTATGTGCCGCTGGACCCGGACCAGCCCGCCGAGCGGATCAACTACATCATCGAGACCGCGCGCCCGCGGATGATCCTGTACCGCTCGGCGGACGGATTCGGCCTCGACCCGCAGCCGGAAGTGACCGCGCTGTCGGTGGAGGGCATCGAGGGCGTGCCCGGGTTCGCCGAGACCAGCGGCGCGCCGATCACCGACGCCGAGCGCACGCGCCCGCTGCGGCCGGAGAACACCGCGTACGTGATCTTCACCTCCGGTTCCACCGGTCGTCCGAAGGGCGTGGCGGTCAGCCACGCCGCGATCGTGAACCGGCTGCTGTGGATGCAGCACGAGTATCCGATCGGCCGCGACGACGCGGTGCTGCAGAAGACGCCCGCCACGTTCGACGTGTCGGTGTGGGAGTTCTTCTGGCCGTTGCAGACCGGCGCAAGGCTGGTCGTCGCGCGCCCGGACGGTCACCGCGACCCGGTGTACCTGTCCCAGATCATCGCCGAGAAGCAGATCACCACGGCGCATTTCGTGCCGTCCATGCTGTCGGTGTTCGTCTCCACGCTGGGCAACGAGAACGGCGACGGACTGCCGTCGCCGCGGCTGCGGCAGGTCTTCGCCTCCGGCGAGGCGCTGCCCGCGCAGACCGCGCAGCGTTTGCGCGAGCTGACCGGCGCGCGCCTGCACAACTTGTACGGCCCGACCGAGGCCGCCGTCGACGTGACCTATCACGAGGCGACGGACGCCGACACGGTGTCGGTGCCGATCGGACGCCCGGTGTGGAACACCCGCGTCTTCGTGCTCGACAGCCGCCTGCACCCGGTCGCGCCGGGTGTCGCGGGTGAGCTGTATCTCGCGGGCGAACAGCTGGCGCTGGGCTACCTCGGCCGCACCGACCTGACCGCCGACCGGTTCGTGGCCAACCCCTACGGCGCGCCGGGCGAGCGGATGTACCGCACCGGCGACCTGGTGGCCTGGACGCCGCACGGCGAGCTGGACTACCTGGGCCGCACCGACTTCCAGGTGAAGCTGCGCGGTCTGCGCATCGAGCTGGGCGAGATCGAGGCCGCGCTGCTGGCGCAGCCCGGGATCGCGCAGGCGGTGGTCGTGCTGCGCTCCGACGCGCACGCCGGCGACCAGCTGGTGGGTTACCTGGTCTGCGAACCGTATGTGGCCGTCGACATCGACGAGGTGAAGACCGCGCTGGCCGGGGCGCTGCCCGGCTACATGGTCCCGGCCGCGCTGGTCGTGCTGGACGCCTTCCCGGTCAACGCCTCCGGCAAGCTGGATCGCAAGGCGCTGCCCGCGCCGGTGTTCGAGGCCAGGGTGTTCCGCGCGCCGTCGACTCCGATCGAGGAGATCGTCGCGGAGATCTTCGCCGACCTGCTCGGCGTGCCGCGCGTCGGCGTGGACGACGACTTCTTCGAGCTCGGCGGCAACTCGCTGGTCGCAACGCAGGTGGTCGCCCGGGTCAGCGCCGCGCTGAACACCGAGGTCGGCGTGCGTGTGCTGTTCGAGGCGCCGACCGTCGGCGCGCTCGCCGCGCGGATCGAGTCGCACGCGGGAAGCGGTGCGCGCCAGGCGCTCACGGCACAGGTGCGTCCCGAGCACCCGCCGCTGTCGCTGGCGCAGCAGCGCATGTGGTTCCTCAACCGCTTCGACGCCGACTCCGCCGCGAACAACATCCCGGCCGCGGTGCGGCTGGAAGGCGCGCTGGATCTGGACGCGCTGCGCGGAGCGATCGCCGACGTGGTCGGCCGCCACGAATCGCTGCGGACCATCTACCCGTCCCGCGACGGTGTGGCCTACCAGCGCGTGCTGAACGCCACCAGGGCGATCCCCGAACTCGACGTGGTCGAGGTGGCCGAGGGCCAATTGCTGGGCGTGCTCTACGAGTTCGTCGAGCGCGGTTTCGACGTGACCACCCAGCCGCCGGTGCGCCTGCGCGCCTACCGGCTCGCCCCCGACGACTACGTGCTGGTCGTCGTGGTGCACCACATCGCCGCGGACGGCTTCTCCATGCGTCCGCTGGTCCGCGACCTGATGACCGCCTACGTGGCGCGCACCTCCGCGGCCGAGCCCGGCTGGCCGCCGCTGGCGGTGCAGTACGTGGACTTCGCGCTGTGGCAGCGCGACACGCTCGGCTCCGAGGAGGACCCGACCTCGCTGATCTCCGAGCAGCTCGACTACTGGCGCGAAACGCTGGCCGGACTGCCCGACGAACTGCGCCTGGCCGGTCGCCCGCGCCCCGCGGTCGCCTCCTACGGTGCGGGCACCTACCGGTTCCGCGTGCCGGGCGAGCTGATCGAGGACCTGAACCGGGTCGCGCAGACGCACGGCAGCACGCTGTTCATGGTGGTGCACGGCGCGTTCGCCGCCCTGCTGGCGCGGTTGAGCGGCTCCGAGGACATCGCCATCGGCATCCCGGTCGCCGGTCGTGGCGAGCAGGCGCTCGACGATCTGGTCGGCATGTTCGTCAACACCTTGGTGCTGCGCGCTCAGGTGGACACCGCCGAGTCGTTCGCCGAGCTGCTCGGCCGGGTCCGCGAACGCGACCTGCAGGCGTTCGCGCACGCCGACGTGCCGTTCGAGCGGCTGGTCGAGGTGCTCAACCCGGCGCGCTCGCAGGCGCGCCACCCGCTGTTCCAGGTGATGCTGTCGTTCCAGAACCTCGGCCGCACCGCGCTGGAGCTGCCCGGTCTCACCGTCTCCGAGCTGGGCATCGACCAGCCGACGGCGAAGTTCGACCTGCAGCTCACGCTCAGCGAGGTCCCCGGCGCGGAGACGGCGATGGACGCCGAACTCGTCTACGCCACCGATCTTTTCGACGGGGTGTTCGCCGGGACGTTCGCCGAGCGCTTCGTGCGCGTGCTGCGCGGCATCGCCGCCGATCCGTCGGTCACCGTCGGCGACATCGATCTGCTCGACGACGCCGAGCGGGCCTTGGTCATCGAGCGGTGGAACGCCACCGAATTCGCGGTCGACGCCGCGCTCACCTCGCCGGTCGGCGACGCCGCCGCGACGCTGGTCTCGCTGTTCGAAGCCCAGGTCGCGCGGACCCCGGACAGTCCCGCCGTGACGTTCGAGGGGACAAGTCTCTCCTACGCCGAGTTCGCCCGCCGGGTCCACCAGCTTGCGCGCTGGCTGAAGGTCAACGGCGTCGGGCCGGAATCGTATGTGGCGCTGGGGATGCGCCGCTCGATCGACCTGGTGGTCGGCATGTACGCGGTGAACGCCGCGGGCGGCGCGTACGTGCCGCTGGATCCGGACCATCCGGCCGAGCGCATCGACTACATCCTGGAGACCGCGCGCCCGGTGTGCGTGCTGACCTCCGGTTCCGATCTGGAGACCACCGTCTCCCGCCAGGTGCGCATCGATCAGCTCGACCTGTCGGAGTTCTCCGACCAGCCGCTGACCGACGCCGACCGGCACAAGCCGCTGCGTCCGGCCAACACCGCGTACGTGATCTTCACCTCCGGTTCGACCGGCCGCCCGAAGGGCGTCGCGGTCTCGCACGCCGCGATCGTCAACCGTCTGGTGTGGATGCACGCCGAGTACGGCTTGGCGGCCTACGACGTGGTGTTGCAGAAGACGCCCGCGACCTTCGACGTGTCGGTGTGGGAGTTCTTCTGGCCGTTGCAGGTCGGCGCGCGCCTGGTGGTGGCCAAGCCGGACGGGCATCGCGATCCCGCGTACCTGGCGCGGCTGATCGTCGACGAGCAGGTCACCACGGTGCACTTCGTGCCGTCGATGCTGTCGGTGTTCGTCGCCGAGGAGCGTGCGGCCGAATGCACCAGCCTGCGCAACGTTTTCGCCTCCGGTGAGGCGCTGCCCGCGGTGACCGCGCAGAAGCTGCGCGAGCTGACCGGCGCGCGGCTGCACAACCTGTACGGCCCGACCGAGGCCGCCGTCGACGTCACCTTCCACGAGGTGACCGACCACGACACCGTGTCGGTGCCGATCGGCGCCCCGGTGTTCAACACCCAGGTGTACGTGCTGGATTCGCGGCTGCGGCCGGTTCCGGTCGGCGTGCCCGGCGAGCTGTACCTCGCGGGCGCGCAGCTGGCGCACGGCTATGTGGGCCGCCCCGACCTGACCACCGAACGTTTCGTGGCCAACCCGTTCGGCGACGCCGAGCGGATGTACCGCACCGGCGACCTGGTGGCCTGGACCGAAGACGGTGAGCTGGAGTACCTGGGCCGCACCGACTTCCAGGTGAAGGTGCGCGGTCTGCGCATCGAGCTGGGCGAGATCGAGTCGGCGCTCACGGCGCTGGATTCGGTGGCGCAAGCGGTGGTCGTGGTGCGCACCGACGAGCGGACGGGTGACCAACTGGTCGCCTACTTGGTGACGGACCCGGACCGGGTGGTGGACGTCGAGTCGGTCAAGGCCGAACTCGGCGCGCGGCTGCCCGGGTACATGGTGCCCGCGGCCTACGTGGTGCTCGACGAGTTCCCGCTGAACGCTTCCGGCAAGCTGGATCGCAAGGCGCTGCCGGAGCCGGTGTTCGAGGCCAAGGTGTTCCGCGCGGCCACGACGCCGGTGCAGGAGATCGTGGCCGAGACCTTCGCCGAGGTGCTCGGTGTGGAGCGGGTCGGCCTGGACGACGACTTCTTCGAACTCGGCGGCAACTCGCTGGTCGCCACCCAGGTGGCGGCGCGGCTGGGCGAGGCGCTGAACACGCAGGTCCCGGTGCGCACACTGTTCGAGGCGTCGACCGTGGCCGCGCTGGCGGCGAAGGTGGAATCCGTCGCGGACGAGGGCGGCCGCACGCCGCTGGTGGCGCGGGAGCGGCCCGAGCTGGTGCCGTTGTCGCTCGCGCAGCAGCGGATGTGGTTCCTCAACCGGTTCGACAACCGCACCGCGGTGAACAACATCCCGGTCGCGCTGCGGCTGACCGGTGCGCTGGACGTCGCCGCGCTGGGCGCGGCCATCGGTGACGTGCTCGCGCGGCACGAGGCGCTGCGCACCATCTACCCCGAGGTGGAGGGCACCGGGTATCAGCGCGTGCTCCCGGCAGGCGAGGTCGGCTTCGACCTGGTCGCCGAGCCGGTCGCCGCGGAGGAACTGCCCGCGCGGATCGTCGAGCTGGCGAGCGTCGGTTTCGACGTGACCGCCGAGATCCCGTTCCGGGCGAGCCTGCTGTCGCTGTCGGCGACCGAGCACGTCGCGGTGCTGGTGATGCATCACATCAGCGCGGACGGCTTCTCGCTGCGGCCGCTGCTGCGCGATGTCGTGCTCGCCTACACCGAGCGCGCTCGCGGCGAGGTTCCCTCGTGGGCCCCGCTCGAGGTGCAGTACGCCGACTACGCGCTGTGGCAGCGCGAGGTGCTCGGCGCCGAGGACGACGCGGACTCCGTGGCGGCCAGGCAGATCGCCTACTGGACCGAGCAGCTGCGTGACCTGCCCGACCAGATCGAGCTGCCCGCCGATCGGCCCCGGCCCGAGATCGCCTCGAACGCAGGCGGCACGCACGACTTCGCGGTGGACGCGCAGGTGCACGAAGCGCTGGCGGAGCTGGCGCGCGCTCGCGGCGTGACGCTGTTCATGGTGGTGCACGCCGCGCTGGCGGTGTGGGCGGGCCGGTTGTCGGGCAGCACCGACATCGCGATCGGCACGCCGATCGCGGGCCGTGGTGAACGCGCGCTCGACGACGTGGTGGGCATGTTCGTCAACACGCTCGTGCTGCGCAGCCAGGTGGAGCCGGGCGCGGGCTTCGACGAGCTGCTCGAGCAGGTGCGCCGCACCGATCTGGCCGCGTTCGCCAACGCCGACGTGCCGTTCGAGCGGCTGGTGGACGTGCTCAGCCCGGCGCGCTCGCAGGCGCACCATCCGCTGTTCCAGGTCGCGCTGACCTTCGAGGCGGCCTCGGCGGCCGATCTGGGTGCGGTCGCGCTGCCCGGCGGCCTCGAGGTCGCCGCGGTCGAATTCGACCCCGGGACCGCGAAATTCGATGTGCAGCTCACCGTGGGCGAGGCCGCCGACGGCGGGCTGACGCTGTCGTGGAACTACGCCACCGAACTGTTCGATCCCGAGACGGTGGCCGCGTTCGCCGATCGTTTCGTGCGCATCCTGCGCGGCGTCGCCGAGGATCCGCGAGTCGTGATCGGCGACATCGATCTGCTCGGCGAGGGCGAGCGGCTGGACGTCGCCCAGCGCTGGGTGTCGTCGGGCTCCGAGAGCGTCGCGGGCCTGTTCGCCGATCCGGACATCACCCTGGTCGGATTGTTCGACGCGGCCGTGGCCGCGCACCCGCACCGCGTGGCCGCCCGCTTCGGCGTGGAGACGCTGACCTACGCCGAGCTGGACCGGCGCGCGAATGTGCTGGCGCGCAGGCTGATCAGCGACGGCGCCGGGCCGGAGACGCTGGTCGCGGTGATCCTGCCGCGCTCGCTGGACCTGGTGGTCGCGCTGCTGGCCGTGGTGAAGACCGGCGCGGGTTACGTGCCGGTCGACCCGACCTACCCGGCCGAGCGCATCGCCTACGTGCTCGCCGATTCCCGGCCGACCAGCGTGGTGCTCGACTCCACGGTGCAGGTCGAGGTGCCCGCCGGGCTGCCGTCGGTCGTGCTGGACGGGTTCGCGGTGGAGACCGGCAACATCGAGGACGCCGACGACGCCCCGATCACCAACGCCGACCGCAACTCCGCGCTCACGCCGGACAACGTCGCGTACGTGATCTACACCTCCGGCTCGACCGGCCGCCCGAAGGGCGTCGCGGTCGCGCACCGGAACGTGGTGCGGCTGTTCGCCAACACCGACCGCGACTTCGGTTTCGGCCCCGAGGACGTGTGGACGCTGTTCCACAGCTACGCCTTCGACTTCTCGGTGTGGGAGCTGTGGGGTCCGCTGCTGTTCGGCGGCACCCTCGTGGTGGTCGACTACTACACCTCGCGCTCGCCGGAGCAGTTCCTGGAACTGCTGCGCGCCGAACGCGTCACGGTGCTCAACCAGACCCCGTCGGCGTTCTACCAGCTGGCCGAAGCCGACCGGAACGCCGCGGCCGACGCCGCGCCGCTGGCGCTGCGGTACGTGGTGTTCGGCGGTGAGGCGCTGGAGCTGCGCAGGCTGTCGGAGTGGGTGGCGCGCCACGGCGACGGCACCGGTGCCTCCACCGGGCCGCTGCTGGTCAACATGTACGGCATCACCGAGACCACGGTGCACGTGTCCTACCGCGCGCTGGACGCCGCGACCATCGCCGCCGCCTCCGGCAGCGTGGTCGGCCGCGCCATCGCCGGGCTGCGGGTGTACGTGCTCGACAGCAGGCTGCGCCCGGTGCCGGTCGGCGTCGCGGGTGAGATGTACGTGGCAGGCCCGCAATTGGCGCGCGGCTACCTCGGACGCCCCGACCTGTCGGCGACCCGTTTCGTCGCCGACCCGATGGGCGACACGCCGGGTGGGCGACTGTATCGCTCCGGCGACCTCGCCCGCTGGAACCGCTTCGGCGAGCTCGAGTACCTGGGCCGCGCCGACGATCAGGTGAAGGTGCGCGGTTTCCGCATCGAGCTCGGCGAGATCGAATCCGCGATCCTGGCCCAGCCCGGCATCGCCCAGGCCGCGGTCATCGTGCGCGAGGACCAGCCCGGCGATCAGCGGATCGTCGCGTACGTGGTGTCCGAGCCGGGCGCCGAGCCCGCGCTGGACGCGGTGCGCGACGGCGCGGCCGCGCAGCTGCCCGCCTACATGGTGCCCTCGGCCGTGGTGCGGCTGGAGTGGATCCCGCTGACGGTCAACGGGAAACTGGACCGTCGTGCGCTGCCCGCCCCGACCGCGCAGTCCCGTGCGTTCCGCGCGCCGGTCACCCCGGTGCAGGAGACCGTGGCGGCGGTGTTCGCCGACGTGCTCGGCCTGGACCGGGTCGGCGTGGACGACGACTTCTTCGACCTCGGCGGCAACTCGCTGATCGCCACCAGGGTCGTCGCCCGCATCGGCTCCGCGCTCGGCACGACCGTGGCGGTGCGCACCCTGTTCGAGGCCTCGACGGTGGAAGCGCTCGCCGCGCGGGTGGAATCGCACGCCGACGGCGCGGCGCGGGCTCGTCTCGTCGCCCGCGAGCGCGCGGCGGGCGAACTGGTGCCGCTGTCGTTCGCGCAGCAGCGCATGTGGTTCCTGAACAAGTACGACACCTCCTCGGCGGCCTACAACCTGCCGATCGCCATCCGGCTCACCGGCGCGCTGGACGTGGAGGCGCTGCGGTTGGCGGTGGCCGATGTGGTGCGCAGGCACGAATCGCTGCGCACCCGCTACCCCGAGCACGGCGGCACCCCGGTCCAGGTGATCGTGCCCGCCGAGGACATCGCGCTGGATCTGCATCCCGAGCCGGTCGATCCGGCGCGGCTGATCGAGACCGTCACCGAGTTCGTCACCACCGGTTTCGATGTGGCCGAACAGGTTCCGCTGCGCACCCGGCTCTACGCGGCCGGCCCGGACGAGCACGTGCTCGTCGTCGTGGTGCACCACATCGCGGCCGACGGCTTCTCGATGGGCCCGCTGACCCGCGACGTGATGGCCGCCTACACCGCGCGCAGCACCGGCAGCGCCCCCGGTTGGGCGCCACTGGCGGTGCAGTACGCCGACTTCGCGGTCTGGCAGCGCGAGATCCTGGGCTCGGAAGACGATCCCGATTCGCTGCTGGCGAAGCAGGTCGCCTACTGGCGGCACGCCCTCGACGACATCCCCGACGAGCTGGCCCTGCCCACCGACCGCCCGCGGCCTGCCGTCGCCTCGCACCGCGGCGCGACGCTGCACCGCGAGCTGTCCGGTGACCTGGTCGCCGCGCTGGAGGAGATCGCGCGGCAGCGCGGCGCGTCGCTGTTCATGGTGATGCACGGCGCGCTGGCGGTGCTGCTGGCGCGGCTGTCCGGCAGCGACGACGTCGCGGTCGGCACGCCGGTCGCAGGACGTGGCGAGGCCGCGCTGGACGACCTGGTCGGCATGTTCGTCAACACGCTGGTACTGCGCACGGGCATCGCGCCGGGCGAGTCGTTCGCCGATCTGCTCGACCGGGTGCGCCGCACCGACCTGGACGCCTACGGCAACGCCGACGTGCCGTTCGAGCGGCTGGTGGAACTGCTCGCGCCGGAGCGCTCGCAGGCCCGCAACCCGCTGTTCCAGGTGATGCTGGCGTTCCAGAACCTGGAGCGCACCACCCTCGAGCTGCCCGGCCTCTCGGTGTCCGCGCTGGACCTGGAAGAGAACGTCGCGCGCTTCGACTTGCAGTTCACCCTCGCCGAGCGCGGCGAAACCGGTTCCGGCGCCATGGCGCTGGCGCTGACCTACGCCACCGAGCTGTTCGACGAGACCACAGCGGCGGCCATCGTGGACCGCTGGGAGCGTGTGCTCGCGGCGGTGGCGGCCGATCCGTCGGTGACCGTCGGCGCGATCGACGTGCTCGACGCCGCCGAGCGCGCCGACCTGGTCGCGCGCACCGGCGCCCCCGCCACACCCGCGCGGACGCTGCCCGACCTGATCGCCGAGGCCGCCGCCATGAATCCCGAAGCGCCCGCCGTGGTGTTCCAGGGGAGAAGTGTGTCCTACGGCGAGCTGGACGCGCGGTCGAACCGCCTGGCCCGCTTGCTGATCGAGCGCGGCATCGGCACCGAGGATCTGGTGGCGGTCGCCGTGCCGCGATCGGACGAGTCGTACTTCGCCGAGTGGGCGGTGTCGAAGTCCGGTGGCGCGTTCGTGCCGATCGACCCGACCTATCCGGCCGACCGCATCGCGCACATGGTCACCGACTCCGGCTCCCCGATCGGTCTGACCGTGGCGTCGGTGCGCGCCGAGCTGCCCGAGTCGGTCGAGTGGCTGGTGCTCGACGAGCTGGATCTCGACGGGTTCGACGCCGCCGCGATCACCGACGCCGACCGGGTGCGCCCGGTGCGGCCGGAGCACCCGGCCTACGTCATCTACACCTCCGGTTCCACCGGCGTGCCCAAGGGCGTCGTGGTCACCCACGCGGGCCTTGCCAACTTCCGCGACGAGCAGAACGAGCGCTACGACGTCGATTCCGACACGCGCGCACTGCATTTCGCCTCGCCCAGCTTCGACGCATCGATCCTGGAATTCCTGCTGGCGATCGGTCGCGGCGGCGCGCTCGTGGTCTGCCCGCCCGGCGTGTACGGCGGCGAGGAACTGTCCGAGCTGATCCGCGCCGAGCGGGTCACGCACGCCTTCATCACCCCATCGGTGCTCGCCTCGCTGGATTCGGCCGCGCTGGCCGGGATGCGGGTGATCGTTGCGGGCGGCGAGGCGGTGCCCGCCGATCTGGTCGCCAAGTGGGGTGGCGCTCCCGACGGTTCTGGCCGCCGTTTCCACAACGGTTACGGTCCGACCGAGACCACGATCATGACCAACATCAGCGACGCGCTCACGCCGGGCGACCGGGTCACCATCGGTGGCCCGACCCGTGGCATGCAGTCGCTGATCCTGGACGCCCAGCTCAGGCCCGTTCCGGTGGGTGTCGCAGGTGAGCTGTATCTGTCGGGCGTCCAGCTGGCGCGCGGCTACCACGCCCGCCCCGGCCTGTCGGCGGAGCGTTTCGTCGCCAACCCGTACGTGCCCGGAGCGCGGATGTACCGCACCGGTGACGTGGTGCGCTGGACCCGGGTCGGGCACTCCGCAGGCTCCGCGCCCGTTGGAGGAGTCGAGTCGCTTGTCGTCGAATACGTAGGCCGCTCCGACTTCCAGGTGAAGGTCCGCGGTTTCCGCATCGAACTCGGCGAGATCGACGCCGCGCTGGCCTCGCACGAGACCGTCGACTTCGCCGTCACCGTCGGCCACAAGAGCGCCGCGGGCGCGGTGTCGCTGGTGTCGTACGTCGTTGCCGCGCAAGGACAGTCGATCGACGTGGCGGCGCTGACCGCGCACGTCGAGGAGCGCCTGCCCGCCTACATGGTGCCCTCGTCGATCATGGTGATCGACCACGTGCCGCTCACCCCGGTGGGCAAGCTGGACCGAAAGGCGTTGCCGGAGCCGGTGTTCGCGACCGAGGTCGTGTTCCGCGCGGCGCGCACCCCGCTCGAGCAGACCATCGCGGAAGTGTTCGCCGAGGTGCTTGGCGTGGAGCGGGTCGGCGTGGACGACTCCTTCTTCGCGCTCGGCGGCGACAGCATCGTCTCCATCCAGCTGGTGTCGCGGGCCAAGGCGCGCGGCGTGGTGTTCACCCCGCGGCACGTCTTCGAGCAGCGCACGGTGGCGGGTCTGGCGTCGGTCGCCGAGACCACCGAGGCGGCCGAGGCGTCGGCGACGACGCTGGCCGAGCCGCCGGGCGGAGGCGTCGGCGTCATGCCGCTGACGCCGGTGGTGCGGTTCATGGCCGAGCGGCGCGGCTCGTTCGGCCGGTTCAACCAGACGCTGGCGCTGGAACTGCCGGTCGGCATCGACCGCGCGGGCATCGCCGCGACGGTCGGCGCTGTCATCGATCGCCACGACATGCTGCGCGCGAGCCTGCGCCGCGACGGTGACGACTGGGTCGTCGAGACCGCCGCGCCGGGCACGGTCGAGGTGGATGCGCTGATCGACCGCACCGAGTTCGCCGCGGGCGTCACCGACGTCGAACTGGTCGAGATCGCCTCGGCCGCGCTGGACGAGTCGCTGGACCGGCTCGATCCGGCCGCCGGCGTGGTCATCCGGTTCGTCTGGCTCGAGCCCGACTCCGCCGAGCGCGCCGGACGCCTGATCGTCGTCGCCCACCACTTGGTGGTGGACGGCGTCTCCTGGCGCATCCTGGTGCCGGACTTCGTCACCGCGTGGGGGCAGCGCACCGCCGGGCAGACGCCCGAGCTGGTGGCTCCGGCCACGTCGATGCGCGCCTGGGCGCACGCGCTGGAGCGCGAGGCGGCCAGCCCGGAGCGGGTGGCCGAACTCGACTACTGGCGTTCGGTGGTCGCTACCGCCGATCCGCTGCTGACCGAGCGTCCGATGGACCCGGCCGTCGACACCTCCGGCGTCATCGCCAAGCATCAGGTCGAGGTGTCCGCCGAGGTCACCAAGGCGCTGCTCACCACGGTTCCGGCGCTGTTCCACGGCGGTGTGAACGACGGTCTGCTCACCGCGCTGGCGCTGGCCACCGCCAAGTGGCGGGCGCGCCGGGTGGCCGCGGACGCCGGGGACGCGCTGCTGCTGCGCCTAGAGGGTCACGGCCGCGAGGAAGACGTGGTGCCCGGTGCGGATCTGTCGCGCACCGTCGGCTGGTTCACCGCGATCTACCCGGTCGCCTTCGACCTGTCCGGCATCGACGTGGACGCCGCGTTCACCGGCGGCCCCGCGCTGGGCGCGACCCTGAAGGCGGTCAAGGAACAACTGCTCGCGGTGCCGGACAAAGGCATCGGCTACGGACTGCTGCGCTACCTGAACGCCGAGACCGCGGCCGAGCTGCCGCGCGAACTGCCCGGTCAGGTGAGCTTCAACTACCTCGGTCGCGTCTCCGAGGGCGACGTGCCGGAGTCGCTGCGCGGCTTCGGCTGGATTCCCGCGCCGGAACTCGGCGCGCTGGGCGGCGCCTACGACGCGGACATGCCCGCGATGGCGCCGCTGGACGTGAACGCGATCGTGGTGGGCGACAAGCTGACCGCGAACATCGGCTACCCGTCCACCCTGCTGTCGGCCGACGACGTGCGCGAGTTCGGCGAGCTGTGGACCGCCGCGCTGGAAGCCGTGGCCCGGCATGCCAATTCGGCGGGCGTGGGTGGGCACACCCCGTCGGACTTCACGCTCGTGCGCAGCACCCAGCGGGATATCGACGTCTGGGAGCGGCGCTTCCCGGCGCTGGCCGACGTGTGGCCGCTGTCGGCGCTGCAGGCCGGTCTGCTGTTCCACGCCCGCCTCGCGGCGAGCTCGGTGGATGTGTACACCGCCCAGGCGGTGCTGACGCTCACCGGCCGGGTGGACGCCGCCCGGTTGCGCGCGGCCGCGCAGGCGCTGGTGGACCGCTATGAGAACCTGCGCACCGCGTTCGTCACCGACCACGACGGCAACCCGGTGCAGATCGTGCTGGACAGCGTCCGGGTGGCGTGGGCCGAGCACGACCGGATCGAATCCGGTTCGGCCGAAGACCTGATCGAGGCCGACCGCATGCGCCGGTTCGACCTGGCCGAGCCGCCGCTGATCCGCTTCACGCTGATCCAGGTGGCAGACTCTTCGGCGGAAGGAGGGGCCCGCTGGCAGTTCGTGGTGTCCAACCACCACATCCTGCTCGACGGCTGGTCGATGCCGCTGCTCATGCGGGATCTGCTGGTGCTCTACGCCGCGCACGCGGACGTCTCCGCGCTGCCCGCGGTGCGGTCCTACCGCCACTTCCTGGACTGGACCCGGCAGCAGGATCACGCGGCGTCGCTGGCCGCGTGGGCGCGCGCGCTGCGTGGCGTCGGCGAGCCGACCCTGCTGGCGCGGCCGGACGCCGGTCGCGAGATCACCTCGCTGTCCGGCGAGTACTTCTTCGAGCTGGACGAGGCGACCACCGCGCGGCTGACCGCGCTGGCCGGCTCGCTGGGCGTCACGCCGAACACGGTGCTGCAGACCGCCTGGGGCATCCTCGTCGGCCGCATGACCAGCCGTGACGACGTGCTGTTCGGCACCACCGTCTCCGGTCGTCCCGCGCAGCTGTCCGGCGTGGAGGCGATGGTCGGCCTGTTCATCAACACCGTGCCGGTGCGGGTGCGTTTCGACTCGTCGGAATCGGTGCGCGACCTGCTGACGCGGACCCAGGGCGAGCAGGCCGATCTGCTCGACCACCACTACGTGGGCCTGGCCGACATCCAAGCGGTCGCGGGCATCGGCGGCCTGTTCGACACCCTGGTGGTGTTCGAGTCCTACCCGGTCGACGCCGCGGGCTTGCAGGCGCAGGCGGCGGACATCGACGGCATGGCCGTGGTCGGCCTGGACGCGGCCGACGCCACGCACTACCCGCTGACCTTGATCGCGCAGCTGGATTCGCGGTTGCGGGTGCGCGCGGGCTACCTGCGCGACCTGTTCGACGAGCAAACGGTGCGCCGCATCGCCGACCGCCTGATCCGGGTGCTGACCGCGATCACCGCCGAGCCCGACGCGGTGGTCGGCGACATCGAGTTGCTGGATGCCGCCGAGCGCGAGCTGGTGGTGTCGGGTTGGAACGACACCGCGCACCCGGTGGACAACACCGGCGCGACTCTGGTCTCGATGTTCTACGACCAGGTCGAACGCACTCCGGACGCGACCGCGATCACGTTCGAGGGGACAAGTCTGTCCTACGCCGAGTTCTCTTGGCGGGTGAACCAGCTGGCGCGCTGGCTGATCGCGCGCGGCGTCGGCGCGGAATCGTATGTGGCGCTGGGTATGCGCCGCTCGATCGATCTGGTGGTCGGCATGTACGCCGTCGCCGTGGCCGGTGGCTCGTACGTGCCGCTGGACCCGGATCACCCGGCCGAGCGCACCGAGTACATCCTCGCCACGGCCGATCCGGTGTGTGTGCTGACCTCCGGCAGCGATCTGGACATCGATACCGCGCAGGTGCGGATCGATCTGCTCGATCTGAAGGGCCTGTCCGAGGCGCCGGTCACCGACGCGGACCGTCGTGCGCCGCTGCGTCCGTCGAATACCGCCTACGTGATCTTCACGTCGGGTTCGACGGGTCGTCCGAAGGGTGTCGCGGTTCCGCATTCGGCGATCGTCAACCGCCTGGTGTGGATGCAGACTGCCTACCGGTTGACGCCGGCTGATGTGGTGTTGCAGAAGACGCCCGCGACGTTCGATGTGTCGGTGTGGGAGTTCTTCTGGCCGTTGCAGATCGGTGCGCGGTTGGTGGTGGCGAAGCCGGATGGGCATCGTGACCCGGCCTATCTGGCTGAGGTCATCAGCGCCGAGCGGGTGACGGTCACCCATTTCGTGCCGTCGATGCTCGCGGTGTTCGTCGCGGATGCCGCTGCGGCGCAGTGTGATTCGTTGCGGTTGGTGTTCGCTTCGGGTGAGGCGTTGCCGCCCAAGCCCGCGCATCGTTTGCGGGAGTTGACCGGCGCGTCCTTGCACAACTTGTACGGTCCGACCGAAGCGGCGGTCGACGTCACTTTCCACGAGGTCGTGGATGCCGATGTCGAGACGGTGCCGATCGGTGCTCCGGTGTTCAACACGCAGGTGTTCGTGCTGGATGCTCGGTTGCGCCCGGTTCCCGTGGGTGTCGCGGGTGAGCTGTACCTCGCGGGCGTCCAGCTCGCCCGTGGCTATGTCGCGCGCCCGGACCTGACGAGTGACCGGTTCGTCGCGAACCCGTTCGGTGAGCCGGGTGCGCGGATGTACCGCACCGGCGACCTGGTGGTCTGGACCGAGCACGGTGAGCTCGAGTACTTGGGCCGTACCGACTTCCAGGTGAAGTTGCGTGGTCTGCGTATCGAGCTCGGCGAGATCGAACAGGCGCTGACCGGCTTGGACGAAATCGCTCAAGCCGTCGTCGTGGTGCGCTCCGACCCGCACGCGGGCGACCAGCTGGTGGCCTACGTCATCCCCGCGCCGGACGCCGCGCTGGACACCGACCTGGTCCGCGAGGACCTGGGCCGTCAGCTGCCCGCCTACATGGTGCCGTCGATCGTGATGACGCTCGACGAATTCCCGCTCAACGCCTCCGGCAAGCTGGACCGCAAGGCGCTGCCCGCGCCGGTGTTCGAGGCCGCGGTGTTCCGCGCCCCGACCACGCCGGTCGAGGAGATCGTCGCCGCCACCTTCGCCGACGTGCTCGGCCTCGAGCGGGTCGGCCTGGACGACGATTTCTTCGCCCTCGGCGGCAACTCGCTGTCGGCCACCCAGGTCGCGGCCAGGCTGTCGGCCGCGCTGGACACCGATCTCGGCGTGCGCGAGCTGTTCGAGGCCTCCACCGTGGTCGCGCTGGCGGCGCGCGCGGAGACCAAGGCGGGCGCGGGCGGCCGTGCGCCGCTGGCGCCGCAGCAGCGGCCCGAGCTGGTGCCGCTGTCGCTTGCCCAGCAGCGCATGTGGTTCCTCAACCGCTTCGACCCCGACTCGGCGGTGGACAACATCCCGGCCGCGGTGCGGCTGTCGGGCCTGCTGGACCGGCAGGCGCTGCAGATCGCCGTCGCCGACGTGCTGGCCCGCCACGAGTCGCTGCGCACCTTCTACCCCGAGGTGGACGGCGCCGCGCATCAGCAGATCGTGGCCACGGCCAAGGTCATCCCGGACCTGACGCCGATCGACGTCACCGAAGCCGAACTGCCCGAGCGCCTTTCGCAGCTGATCGGCACGGCCTTCGACGTCACCGCCGAGGTGCCCTTCCGCGCCAGGCTGTTCGAGATCAGCCCCACCGAGCACGTGCTCGCCCTGGTGGTGCACCACATCTCGGCCGACGGTTTCTCCATGGGCCCGCTGACCCGCGACGTGATGACCGCCTACGGCGCCCGCGTCGACGGCGGCGAACCGGCCTGGCGTCCGCTGGAGGTCCAGTACGCCGACTTCGCGCTGTGGCAGCGCCAAGTGCTCGGCGCCGAGGACGATCCGGCTTCGGTGATCTCCGAACAGATCTCGTTCTGGTCGGACACGCTGCGCGGGGTGCCCGAGCAGCTGGACCTGCCGTCGGACCGGCCGCGTCCCGCGGTGGCCTCCGGCCGCGGCGCCACGCACGTCTTCGAGATCGACGCGCAGACCCACGCCCAGCTCACCGAACTCGCCCGCACCAGGGGCGCGACGCTGTTCATGGTCGCGCACACCGCGCTGGCCGTGCTGCTGTCGCGGCTGTCCGGCGAGGAGGACATCGCGATCGGCACGCCGGTCGCCGGACGCGGTGAGCGCGCGCTCGACGATCTGATCGGCATGTTCGTCAACACCCTCGTGCTGCGGACCCCGATCGAGTCCGGTGCGACGTTCACCGAACTGCTGCGTGCGGTGCGCGCCACCGACATCGCCGCCTTCGGGCACGCGGACCTGCCGTTCGAGCGGCTGGTGGAGATCCTGAACCCGGCGCGTTCGCAGGCGCGGCATCCGCTGTTCCAGGTGATGCTGTCGTTCCAGAACACCGGCCAGAACAGCTTGGAGCTGCCCGGCCTGACGGTGAGCGGTGTCGAGCTGCCCATCGACGTCGCCAAGTTCGACCTGCAACTGGTGCTCTCCGAACGCGACGCCGAAACCGGCGCAGGCTCGGCTCCCGCGGGCATCGCGGCCGAGCTGATCTACGCCACCGACCTGTTCGACCCGGCCACCATGGCCGAGTTCGGGCGGCGCTTCGGCCGGCTGCTGAAGGCCGTCGTCGCCGCGCCGGACCGGCCGATCGGCGATATCGTCCTGCTGGACGAGCCGGAGACCGAGCAGGCGCTGCGCGGCTGGAACGACACCGCGCGCGACCTCGGCCCGGCGAGCACGCTGGTCGACGAGTTCGCCGCGCAGGCCGCGGCCACGCCGGACGCGGTCGCGGTGATCGACCCGGCCACCGGGACGCACCTGACCTACGCCGAATTCGCCGCCCGCGTGCGGCGGCTCGCGCGTCGCCTCATCGAGGCGGGCGTCGGCCCGGAGACCCTGGTCGCCCTGGGCCTGCGCCGCTCGGTGGACCTGGTCGTGGCCGCCTACGCGGTGCACGCGGCGGGCGGCGGTTATGTGCCGCTGGATCTGGACCAGCCCGCCGACCGCGTGCACTACGTGCTCGACTCGGCCGACCCGGTCTGCGTGCTGACCACCGCGCGCGACGCGTTCGACGGCGCTGGCCGCCCGACGCTGCGCATCGACGAGCTGGAGCTGTCCGGCTACGCGGACGCCCCGGTCACCGACGCCGAGCGCATCGCGCCGTTGCGCCCGCAGCACCCGGCGTACGTGATCTTCACCTCCGGCTCCACCGGACGCCCCAAGGGCGTCGCGGTGCCGCATTCGGCGGTCGTCAACCAGATCCGCTGGATCACCGGTGAATACGGCATCGGCTCGGGTGACGTGGTGCTGTTCAAGACCCCCGCCACCTTCGACGTGTCGGTGTGGGAGCTGTTCGGCCCGCTGAGCACCGGCGGGCGGATCGTGGTCGCGAGCCCGGACGGGCACCGCGACCCGCAGTACCTGGCCGAGGTGATCGCGGCCGAGCGGGTCACCATGACCTCGTTCGTGCCGTCGATGCTGACCGTCTTCGCCGGCGCCATCGACCCGGCCGACGCCGACGCGCTCGCCTCGCTGCGCACGCTGTTCGTCGCCGGTGAGGCGTTCACCGCCGACGCAGTGGTCGCGATCCGCCGCGTCAGCGACGCCGCGCTGTACAACCTGTACGGCCCCACCGAGTTCACCGTGCACGCCACGCACGGTCCGGTCGCCGACCAGGTGGACGGTGCTGTCCCGATCGGCCTTCCGGTGTGGAACGCGCAGGCGTACGTGCTGGATTCGCGGCTGCACCCCGTACCGGCGAACGTCGCGGGCGAGCTGTACCTCGCGGGCGACCAGCTGGCGCGCGGCTACTTCGGCCGCGCCGACCTGACCGCCGACCGCTTCGTGGCCAACCCGTACGGCGCGCCGGGTGCGCGGATGTACCGCACCGGCGACTTGGTGCGCCGGGACGCAACTGGCGCCATCGAGTACTTGGGCCGCACCGACTTCCAGGTGAAGCTGCGCGGTCTGCGCATCGAGCTCGGCGAGATCGAGACCGCGCTCACGGCGCACGAATCGGTCGCCCAGTCGGTCGCGCTGGTGCGTTCCGACGCGCGCACCGGCGACCAGTTGGTGGGTTACGTGGTGCCCGCGAACGGCGCGACCGTGGACGTCGAGGCGTTGCGCGCGCACCTGGCCGCGCAGCTGCCGTCGTACATGGTGCCCGCCGCGATCGTGGTGCTCGACGCCATGCCGCTGAACCCGAACGGCAAGCTGGATCGCCGCGCGCTGCCCGAACCGGTCTTCGAGGCGCGGGAATTCCGCGCGCCTTCGACGCCGGTGGAGGAGATCGTCGCCGACGTCTTCGCCGAAGTGCTCGGCCTGGCAACGGCCGAACGCGCCGTCGGCCTGGACGACGACTTCTTCGACCTGGGCGGCAATTCGCTGATCGCCACCCAGGTGGTGGCCCGCCTCGGCGCCGCGCTGGACACCAGGATCCCGGTGCGCACGCTGTTCGAGGCGCCGACCGTGGCCGCGCTGGCCGCGCGGGTGGAGACGCACCAGGGCACCGGCCGCCGCCGCGAGCTGGTCGCCGGACCGCGCCCGCCGAAGATCCCGCTGTCGCTGGCCCAGCAGCGCATGTGGTTCCTGAACCGGTTCGACAACCAGACCGCGGTGAACAACATCCCGCTCGCGGTCCGGCTCACCGGCACCCTGGACACCGAGGCGCTGCGCCAAGCTGTCGCCGACGTGGTCGACCGGCACGAGGTGCTGCGGACGGTCTACCCGGAGACCGCCGACGGCCAAGGCGTGCAGGTGGTGCTGCCCGCCGGGCACAGCGCCATCGATCTCACCCCGATCGAGGTGTCCGAGGCCGAGATCTCCGATCGGATCAGCGAACTGGTGCTGACCGGCTTCGACGTCACCGCCGAGGTCCCGGTGCGCGCACAGCTGTTCCGCATCGCGGGCTCGATGGACGGCTCCCAGCCCGACACCCACGTGCTGGTGTTCGTGGTGCACCACATCTCCGCCGACGGCTGGTCGGTGCGCCCGCTGGCGCGCGACGTGATGGTGGCCTACTCGGCGCGTTCGCGCGGCGAGGCGCCCGCGTGGGCTCCGCTGCCGGTGCAGTACGCCGACTACGCGCTGTGGCAGCGCGAAACCCTCGGCTCCGAGGGCGATCCCGCCTCGCTGATCGCCCAGCAGGTCGCGTTCTGGTCCGACACCCTGGCCGGGCTGCCCGACCAGCTGGACCTGCCGTCGGACCGCTCGCGTCCGGCGGTGGCGTCCAACCGCGGTGGCGTGTACGAGTTCTCGCTCGACGCGCAGCTGTTGCGGGAGCTGAACGCGCTGGCCCGCGCGAACGGCGCCAGCCTGTTCATGGTGGTGCACGCCGCGTTCGCCGCGCTGCTGGCGCGGTTGTCCGGCAGCGACGACATCGCCATCGGCACCGCGGTCGCCGGCCGCGGCGAGGCGGTGCTCGACGACGCCATCGGCATGTTCGTCAACACTCTGGTGCTGCGCAGCGCGGTCGATCCCGCCCTCGCGTTCACCGAACTGCTCGCGCGCACCAAGGACACCGACCTCGCGGCGTTCGCGCACGCGGACCTGCCGTTCGAGCGGCTGGTGGAGATCCTGAACCCGGCGCGTTCGCAGGCGCGGCATCCGCTGTTCCAGGTGATGCTGTCGTTCCAGAACACCGGCGAGGCCACCTTCGAGCTGCCCGGCCTGGAAGTGGCCGGGGTGCCGCTGGACGTGGTGACCGCCAAGTTCGACCTGCACCTCAACCTCGCCGACCGGTTCGACGCCTCGGGCTCGGCCGACGGCATGACCGCCGAATTCGCCTACGCCACCGACATGTTCGACCCCGACACCATCGCGGGCGTCGCGGCGCGGCTGGTGCGGCTGCTGACCGCGATCGCCGCCGATCCGTCGGTGGCCATCGGCGATGTCGAGCTGCTCGACAGCGTCGAGCGCACCGAGGTGCTGGAGCGGTGGAACGACACCGCGCACCTGGTCGACCCGGACGCCACCCTGGTGTCGATGTTCGCCGCGCAGCTGGCGCGGACTCCGGACGCGACCGCGGTGACGTTCGAGGGGACGAGTCTGTCCTACGCCGAGTTCGCTGCCAGGGTGAACCGCCTCGCCCGCCATCTGATCTCGCTGGGCGTCGGCCCGGACTCGATGGTCGCGCTCGGCATGCGCCGCTCGATCGACCTGGTGGTCGGCATGTACGCGGTGAGCGTCGCCGGTGGCGCGTACGTGCCGCTGGATCCGGACCATCCGGCCGACCGCACCCGCTACGTGCTCGACACCGCACAGCCGGTGTGCGTGCTCACCACCTCGCGCGACGGGTTCGACGCGGGCGCGACCAAGGCCGTCGAGATCGATGTGGTCTCGCTGGCCGGCTACTCCGACGAACCGGTCACCGACGCGGACCGCCGTGCGCCGCTGCGCCCGTCGAACACCGCCTACGTGATCTTCACCTCCGGTTCGACCGGCCGCCCGAAGGGCGTGGCGGTCTCGCACGCCGCGATCGTCAACCGCCTGGTGTGGATGCAGGACGAATACGGCTTGGACGACACCGACGTGGTGTTGCAGAAGACCCCGGCCACGTTCGACGTGTCGGTGTGGGAGTTCTTCTGGCCGTTACAGGTCGGCGCGCGCCTGGTGGTCGCGAAGCCGGACGGGCATCGCGACCCGGCCTACCTCGTGCAGGTCATCACCGGCGAGCGGGTCACCACGGCGCACTTCGTGCCGTCGATGCTGTCGGTGTTCGTCGCCGAGGAACGCGCCGACGAATGCACCAGCCTGCGCAACGTCTTCGCCTCCGGTGAGGCGCTGCCCGCGCAGACGGCGCAGAAGCTCGTCGAGCTGACCGGCGCGCGCCTGCACAACCTGTACGGCCCGACCGAGGCCGCCGTCGACGTCACCTATCACGAGGTGACCGAGGACGACGCGGTGTCGGTGCCGATCGGCGCTCCGGTGTTCAACACGCAGGTGTACGTGCTGGATTCGCGCCTGCACCCGGTGCCGGTGGGTGTCGCGGGTGAGCTGTATCTCGCGGGCGTCCAACTGGCCCGCGGCTACGTCGCGCGCCCCGACCTGACCGCCGACCGGTTCGTGGCCAACCCGTTCGGCCGGCCGGGCGAGCGGATGTACCGCACCGGCGACCTCGTCTCCTGGACCGACAAGGGCGAGCTGGAATATCTGGGCCGCACCGACTTCCAGGTGAAGCTGCGCGGTCTGCGCATCGAGCTCGGCGAGATCGAGTCGGCGCTCACCGCGCTGGACTCGATCGCCCAGGCCGTGGTGGTGGTGCGTTCGGACGAGCGGCTTGGCGATCAGCTGGTCGCGTACGTCATCGCGACGGCGGGACGCTCGGTGGACATCGAGGGCGTGCGCGCGGAACTCGGCGGCGAACTGCCCGCGTACATGGTGCCGTCGGCGTTCGTCGTGCTGGACGCGTTCCCGTTGAACGCCTCCGGCAAGCTGGACCGCAAGGCGCTGCCCGCTCCGGTGTTCGAGGCCAAGGTGTTCCGGGCGCCGTCCACCCCGATCGAGGAGATCGTGGCGGGCACCTTCGGCGACGTGCTCGGCGTCGCGCGGGTCGGCCTGGACGACGACTTCTTCGAACTCGGCGGCAACTCGCTGCTGGCCACCCAGGTGACCGCGCGGCTCGGCGCCGCGCTGGACACCCAGCTGGCGGTGCGCGACCTGTTCGAGGCGTCCACCGTGACGGCGCTGGCCGCCCGGGTGGAGCGCAACGCCGGGTCCGGCCGGGCCCGGCCGCGCCTGGAGGCGGGGGAGCGCCCGGAGCGCATCCCGCTGTCGCCCGCGCAGCAGCGGTACTGGTTCCTCAACCAGTTCGACACGGCCACCTCGGCGGTGGACAACATCCCGCTGGCCGTCCGGTTGTCCGGCACGCTCGACGTGGCCGCGCTGGAGCAGGCCATCGGCGACGTGTTCGCCCGCCACGAGGTGCTGCGCACCACCTACCCGCGCTCGGCGGAGGGCCCGCACCAGGTGATCCGCCCGGCCGACCGGTCCGCGGCGGCGCTCACCCCGATCGACGTCACCGAGGACGACCTGCTCGGCGCCGTCATCGGGTTCGCGCTCACCACCTTCGACGTCACCGTGGAGGTGCCGTTGGCGGTGGCGCTGTTCCGGATCGCCGACAACGAACATGTGCTGGCGTTCACCGTGCATCACGTAGCGGCCGACGGCTCGTCGATGGGCCCGCTGGCCCGCGACGTGATGGCCGCGTACGTGGCCCGCGTGCAGGGCGAGGCGCCGCAGTGGCAGCCGTTGCCGGTGCAGTACGCCGACTACGCGCTGTGGCAGCGCGCGGTGCTCGGGTCGGAGGACGATCCGGAATCGCTGGCCGCCCAGCAGGTGGCGTACTGGAAGCAGGCGCTGGCCGGCCTGCCCGATCAGCTGGAACTGCCCGCCGACCGGCCGCGCCCGCCGGCGCAGTCGTTCCAGGGCAAGGCGATCCGCTTCGAGATCGACCCGCAGCGGCACGCCCGCCTGCACGAGCTGGCGCGCGCGCACAACGCGTCGCTGTTCATGGTGGTGCACGCGGCGCTCGCGGTGCTGCTGTCGCGGTTGTCGGGTACCGACGACATCGCGGTCGGCACCCCGATCGCCGGTCGCGGCGAGCGCGAACTCGACGACCTGATCGGCATGTTCGTCAACACCCTGGTGTTCCGGACCGAAGTGAAGGCCGGTGACTCGTTCGCCGCTCTGCTCGGCGACGTCAAGGAACGCGACCTGGAGGCGTTCGCCAACGCCGACGTGCCGTTCGAGCGCCTGGTCGAGGTGCTCAACCCGGTGCGCTCGACCGCGCGCAACCCGCTTTTCCAGGTGGGCCTGTCGTTCCAGAACCTGGCCGAGACCACCTTCGAGCTGCCCGGCCTGACGGTGAGCGCGGTCAACTTCGACTCGCAGCTGGCCAAGACCGACCTGCACGTCACGCTCTACGACCGGTACGCCGAGGACGGCACGCCCGCCGAGATCATCACCGAATTCGGCTACGCCACCGACCTGTTCGACGAGGACACGGTGCAGGGCTTCGCCGACCGGTTCCTGCGGGTGCTCGACGCCGTGCTGGCCGACGCCACGGTGCGGGTCGGCGAGATCGATCTGCTCGCGGCCGAGGAGAGCGAGCGCATCCTCACCGCGTGGAACGCCACCGAGCACGAGGTGGACACGACCGCGACGCTGGTGTCCCTGCTGGATGCCACGGTGGCCGCGACCCCGGCGGCGGTGGCGCTGGTCGCCGACGAGCCGACCGGCCGCCGCGAGCTGACCTACGCCGGGCTGGACGCCCGGGTCAACCGCCTGGCCCGGTACCTGATCGGCCGCGGCGTCGGCCCGGAGGACCGGGTCGCGCTGGCGATCCGCCGCAGCAGCGATCTCGTGATCGCCATGTACGCGGTCGCCAAGGCCGGTGCCGCCTACGTGCCGATCGATCCGGATCAGCCCGCGGAGCGCACCGACTACATCCTCGGCACCGCCGCGCCGGTGTGCGTGCTGACCACCGGCCGCGACGGGTTCCACACCGCGGCGGCCGACGTCGTGCAGATCGACGCCATCGACCTGACCGACCACCCGACCGCCCCGGTGACCGCTGCCGAGCGCAGGGGCGCGCTGACCCCGGCGAACACCGCGTACGTGATCTTCACGTCCGGTTCCACCGGCCAGCCGAAGGGCGTCGCGGTCCCGCACGCCGCGATCGCCAACCAGTTGCAGTGGGAGACCTCCGTCTTCGAGCTCGGCGCGGCCGACGCGGTGCTGCTGAAGACGGCGGCGACCTTCGACCTCTCGGTCTGGGAGTTCTGGTCGGCCGCGGTCTCCGGTGGCCGCCTGGTGATCGCCTCCGCCGACGGACACCGCGACCCGGCGTACCTGAACGAGCTGATGCGTGCCACCGGCGTCACCACCCTGCATGTGGTGCCGTCCATGCTGGACGCGCTGCTCACCGAATCCGGTGGCCGCCTGTCGGATTCGCTGCGGCGAGTGCTGGCCATCGGCGAGGCGCTGCCCGCGGCGACCGCCCAGCGGTTGCGCCGCAACAACGCCGCCGAACTGCACAACCTCTACGGCCCGACCGAGGCGGCGGTGTCGATCACCAGCCACCTGGTCACCGACGCCGACGAGGCGTCGGTGTCGATCGGCGCGCCGGAGTGGAACAGCCGCGTCTACGTGCTCGACTCGCGCCTACGGCCGGTTCCGGTCGGCGTGTCGGGTGAGCTGTACCTGGCCGGTGCGCAGCTGGCGCGTGGATACTTCGGCCGCCCGGACCTGACCGCGGACCGGTTCGTCGCCGACCCGTTCGGCGCGCCGGGCCAGCGGATGTACCGCACCGGCGACCTGGTGGCCTGGAGCGCCACCGGCGAGCTGGACTACCGCGGCCGCACCGACTTCCAGGTGAAGATCCGTGGTTTCCGCATCGAACTCGGCGAGATCGAGGCCGCGCTGCTGCGGCAGGACGCGGTGAGCGCCGCTGCCGTCGTCGCGCACACCGATCCGAACATCGGTGACCGGCTGGTCGCCTACGTGGTGACCCGCACGGGCGCGCTCGACAAGCGCGCGCTGCAGTCCGCCCTGTCGGCCGAGCTGCCGTCGTACATGGTGCCGTCGATGCTGATCCAGCTGGACGCGTTGCCGCTCAACGCCAACGGCAAGCTGGACCGCAAGGCGCTGCCTGAGCCCACCTTCGAGAAGGCGGTGTTCCGCGCGCCGGTCACGCCGATCGAGCAGATCGTGGCGAACACCTTCGCCGAGGTGCTGCGGATCTCCGATCGCGACGGCGGCTCCGGCGGGTCCAAGCGGCTCGGTCTGGACGACGACTTCTTCGCGTGGGGCGGCAACTCGCTGCTGGCCACGCAGGTCGCCGCCCGGCTGGGCGAGGCGCTCAACACGCGGGTGCCGGTGCGCCTGCTGTTCGAGGCGTCCACCGTGGCCGCGCTGGCGGTGCGGGTGGAGCAGCACGCCGACATGGGCGGTCGCCGCGCGCTGACCGCGGGACCGCGTCCGGAGCACATCCCGCTGTCGCTGGCGCAGCAGCGCATGTGGTTCCTCAACCGGTTCGACACCCAGTCGGCGGCCTACAACGTGCCGATCGCGGTGCGCTTGTCCGGCGCGCTGGACGTGGCCGCGCTGCGTGCCGCGATCGCGGACCTGGTGAGCAGGCACGAGATCTTGCGGACGGTCTACCCGCAGACCGAGGCGGGGCCGGTGCAGGTCATCCTCCCGCCCGCCCAGGCCGTGCCGCGGCTGGAGGTGCGGGTGGTCGCGCCGTCGCAGATCGAGGCCGCCGTGGTGGCGCTGACCTCGACGATCTTCGACGTCACCACCGAGGTGCCGGTGAAGGTCGCGCTGTTCCAGGTCGCCGGGGATGGCGCGCAGACTCCGGCGGACGGGTCGGTGGACTACGTGCTGGCCATGGTCGTGCACCACATCTCCGGTGACGGCTCCTCGGTCGGCCCGCTGACCAGGGACCTGATGATCGCCTACGCCGCCAGGTCGGCCGGCGAGGCGCCGAACTGGGCGCCGCTGGAGGTCCAGTACGCGGACTACAGCATCTGGCAGCGCGAACTGCTCGGCGACGAGAACGATCCGGAATCGCTGGCCGCCAAGCAGGTCGCCTACTGGAAGCAGGCGTTGGCCGATCTGCCCGATCAGCTGGACCTGCCCTCGGATCGGCCGCGCCCCGCGGTGCAGTCGTTCGCGGGCGGCAAGGTCGAACTGCGGGTGGACGCGCAGACCCATCAGGCGCTGATCGAACTGGCGCGTGCCGAGGGCGCGACGCTGTTCATGGTCGTGCACACCGCGCTGGCGGTCCTGCTGGCCAGGTTGTCCGGCACCGACGACATCGCGATCGGCACGCCGATGGCGGGCCGTGGCGAGGCCGCGCTGGACGATCTGATCGGCATGTTCGTCAACACCCTGGTGTTCCGCACCCGGGTGGACGCGGGCGAGGCGTTCACCGATCTGCTCGGCCGTCAGCGCGAGATCGACATCCAGGCGTTCGCCAACGCCGACGTGCCGTTCGAGCGCCTGGTCGAGGTGCTCAACCCGGTGCGTTCGACCGCGCGGCACCCGCTGTTCCAGGTGGGTCTGTCGTTCCAGAACCTGGCGCAGTCGGCGCTGGAACTGCCCGGCCTGAGCGTGTCCGGTCTGGACATCGACACCGAGCTGTCCCAGTTCGACCTGCACCTGATCGCGACCGACCGCTACGACGACGCCGGCGCGCCCGAGGGCATCACCGGCTTCTTCACCTACGCGACCGACATGTTCGACCGCGCGACGGTGCAGGGCTTCGTGGACCGGTTCGCGCGCTTGCTCGGCGAGATCGTCGTCGCGCCGCGCACCCCGGTCGGCGACCTCGAGCTGCTCGACGCCGCCGAGCGGACCCAGCTGCTCACCGCGCGCAACGCGACCGACCAGCCGGTGGACACCTCCGCCACGCTGGTGTCGCTGCTGGACGCGACCGTGGCGGCCGGGCCGAAGGAAGTCGCGCTCGTCACCGAGGACGGCGAGTCGATCACCTACGCCGCACTCGATGTGCGGGTGAATCGTCTTGCGCGGCACCTGATTTCGTTGGGTGTTGGTCCGGAGTCGCGGGTGGCGCTGGCGTTGCGTCGGTCGGTGGATCTGGTTGTGGCGATGTATGCGGTGGCGAAGTC
>NZ_JBIRYN010000007.1:0-393332 GCF_044389845.1 Nocardia sp. NPDC019323 | reverse complement strand
CATTCCGAACCCGGAAGCTAAGCCTGCCAGCGCCGATGGTACTGCACTCGACAGGGTGTGGGAGAGTAGGACACCGCCGGAACATCCTTTCACGATAGGGGACCCAGAATCTGGGTCCCCTATCGTCGTTTGAGCACCTGGTGGAGCTCCGGCGAATCGCCGTGACCGCGCCCCACCGCAGGTGCGTGATTCAATTTGTGGCGAATACCGACTTTTCGCGGAACAAAGAAAGGGAGCACCGTGCCGGAACAAAACGACGATCGGAAGCCCTTCCGGCGCGGCGCTCCCGATCCCGGGTCCGGCCGGCGAGGCGACAACCAGGGCGCGGACCGCCGCGGTGGGGGATTCAACCGTCGCGGTGAGTCCGGGGAACGCGGCGGCTACAACCGCCGCGGCGAATCGGGCGGTTACGGCGCGCGGGAAGGCTCGTCCGACCGGGGGAATTTCCAGCGCCGCGATAATTCCGGTGGTTTCGATCGTCGCGGAGACAGCGGCGGCGCCGACAAGCGCGGTGGATTCGGACGCCGGGACTCCGGCGACCGGACCAGCGACACCGGTGGCTTCCGCCGGGGAGGCGACGCACCCAAGCGCGGTGGTTTCCAGCGTCGGGACGAGTCGGCAGGCCGTGGTGGGCCGGGCGAGCGCGGCGGCTTCAGACGGTACGACGATTCCGGCGACCGTGGTGGCTTCAACCGCCGCGGCGATTCCGAAGAGCGGCGCGATGAGTCACGCGGTGGTTTCCGTTCGGGCGGTGATTCCGGCGCTCGCGGTGGTTTCCGTTCGGGCGGTGACTCCGGCACACGCGGTGGTTTCCGCTCAGGCGGTGACTCGGGTTCTCGCAGCGGATTCCGCTCGGGCGGTGACTCCGGCACTCGTGGCGGTTCCCGCTCCGGCGATGCCTCCGGCACTCGTGGCGGGTTCCGTCGTGGTGACTCCCCCCGTGGTGAGTCCCCCCGGGGCGGGTTCGACCGTCGCCGTGACGATTCCGGTGACCGGGGTGAAGCACGCCGCGGTGAGGCGGGCGAGCGCGGTGGATTCAAGCGTCGTGGCGACTTCGATGATCGCGGTGACGCCGGGCGGCGCGGTGAGTCCGGCTTCCAGCGCCGCGATGACGATCGCCGTCGCCAGGGATCGGAGCGTGAGGGTCGGCGCGACGCGGACCGTGAGAGTTCGGCACCGCGTGGCGAGACGCCGCAGGATCGACGCAGGGGCGGTGAAGGAGCCCGTGTGGGCGCCGGCCGTTCCCTCGACCGCCGCCCGCCGCGGCCGGAGGAACCCGATCTGCCGGACGAGGTGCAGGCGGCCGATCTCGACTCCGCCGTGCGGCGCGATCTGCTCAGCTTGGACAAAGGCAACGCGGAGACGGTCGCCAGGCACCTGGTGATGGCGGTGCGCCTGCTCGACGACGATCCCGGGCTCGCTCTCGCGCATGCCAGAGCCGCACGGCAGCGTGCCGGGCGGATCGCGGTCGTGCGTGAGACTGCCGGAGTCGTCGCCTACCACGCCGGTGAATGGGCGGAGGCCTTGTCGGAGCTGCGGACCGCGCGCCGGATGTCCGGTGGTTCCGGATTGCTGGCCGTCATGGCCGACTGCGAGCGCGGCCTCGGCCGTCCCGAACGCGCGATCGAGCTCGGCCGCAGTGACGAGGCGCGCGCCTTGCGCGGCGATGAAGCCGCCGAACTGCGCATCGTCGTGGCGGGCGCGCGCATGGACCTCGGTCAGTACGACCAAGCCGTCGTCACTCTGCAGACCTCGGATCTCGACCCGTCCCGCACCGGATCGGCCGCGGCTCGCCTCTTCTACGCCTACGCCGATGCCCTCGTGGCGGCGGGACGCACCGACGAAGGCCTCACCTGGTTCCTCAACGCCGCCTCCGCCGACCTGGACGGAGAGACGGACGCCGAGGAACGCGCCGCCGAACTCACCGGCGACAGCGACATCTGATTCTTCTGTGACCGGGCGCAGTCGCCGATGCCCTATGGCGTCGGCGGCCTAGACCGGAAAGTCTTCGGTGACGGGTAGTTCCGGGACCATACGTCGATGCCCTTGTGGCGGCGGGGCGCACTCACGAAGACCCCACCCTGGTTTCAAGGCCGCTTCTGCCGACTTGGACGGGGAGACGGACGCCCGGGAGCGTGCCGCCGAACTCACCGGGGACAGCGGCATCTGATACGTCCGTCGACGCGGCCGCGGTCCACCTGCCGCCGCGACGGCGGTTATAGAAGTCAGGTGACGCACGTGGTGTTCGCGGCGGTTGAAGGTGACGGCCGACCCGCGAGGCGGTGCAACAGCGAATATCGGGCTGACGATGTGGCCCTTGTTCAGGTGCTTCTGTCCGGAACACGACAACGGGACGTGGGTTCGTCGGCTTGCCATACCTTGATGACATCCTGGATGGCGAGCGTGTGGAGAGTGGCTGACGCCATGTCTTTTCGGTCCGCTCGCTGGCGTAGTGTCGATGTCCCGGACTCGGCGGGTCCGGTGGTGATGAGTCGGCACGGCGCCGATCGGTGACACGGAGTGAGAGTGGTGTGACGCGACTACGAGATCGCTACCGAGCCCTGCTGCTGGATCTGGACGGAACGCTGTATCGCGGTCACGAGGTGATCGAGGGGGCGCCGGAAGCGCTGGTCGCGGACGGGCAGGCGGGCCAGCGGCTGGTGTATGTCACCAACAACGCCAGCCGCGGGCCGCAGGTGGTGTCCGCCCATCTGTCCGAGCTCGGCTTTCCCGCGTCCGGCGACGACGTGGTGACCAGTGCGCAGGCGGCGGCGCGGCTGCTGGCCGAGCGGCTCGACCCGGGCGCGCCGGTGCTGGTGGTCGGCACCGACGACCTGGCCGCCGAGGTGGAAGGTGTCGGGCTGCGGCCGATCCGGCGCTTCGACGGTGCCGCGCCCGCCGCTGTGGTGCAAGGACATTCGCCGCACACCGCTTGGCCGGACCTCGCCGAAGCCGCCTACGCTCTGCGTGCGGACGCGCTGTGGGTCGCGGCGAACACCGACCGGACACTGCCGAACGAACGCGGCCTCGCGCCGGGCAACGGTGCGATGGTCGCCGCGCTGCGCGCCGCCTCCGATCGGGAGCCGATCGTGGCGGGCAAACCCTATGCCCCGCTGCTGGAGGACGCGCTCGTGCGGGCCGGTTCCCGCGCCGCGTTGGTGGTGGGCGACCGTCTCGACACCGATATCGAGGGCGCCAACCGCATCGGTCTCGACTCGTTGCTCGTGCTCACCGGTGTCAGCACGCTGGACGAATTGCGCAAGGCCCCGGACGGGCAACTCCCGACGTTCGTCGCCGACTCCCTCGACGCTCTCAATCACGCCGCCGTAGCCGCCGAGCCGGAAGCCGATCTCGGCGAATCGCTGCAGCGCCATCCGGGACGAGCTGTGACGGTGCGCGCGTCCGATTCGGAAATCCGATAGCGTTGACGCCACGATGACTACTGCTACGCCTCGTCCGAACGGCCCCGGTACGGCCGCCGGTGCGCCGGGCCCCCGTCCTGGGGTCCCACTGCCCGGCCGGCACCTGCCGGGTGCGCAAGGACACCAGGAGCCTGCCGACCCGGATCGCGTCCGCGGTGAGGTCGACAGCCTGCTCGCCGAACTCGACTTTCCCGGCCGAACCGGGGTGGCGACCGACAGCGCCGAGGCCGGAGTCGACATCACCCGTCGCGCTCGCATCCTGGAGCAGGCACATGACGTGCTGGTACAGGCCTTGGCCACGGTGGACAAGATCTGAGGTGGCCAGACGCGCGCGGGTGGACGCGGAACTGGTTCGCCGCGGGTTGGCGAGATCGCGGGAACACGCGGTCGAGCTGATCGGCGCGGGCCGCGTCCTGATAGCTGGAACGGTAGCGGTGAAGCCGGCGACCGCGGTCGAGGCGGGCACGCCGCTGGTGGTCCGGGAGGAGCCGGACGAGGTGTCGTGGGCCTCGCGCGGTGCGCACAAACTGCTCGGAGCGCTGGAGCGGTTCGAGCCGGAAGGGCTGTCCGTAGCGGGTCAGCGCTGCCTGGACGCGGGGGCATCGACCGGAGGTTTCACCGACGTGCTGCTGGCACGCGAAGCGCGGGAGGTCGTCGCGGTCGACGTCGGCTACGGCCAGCTCGTCTGGCGTCTGCGCAACGACGAGCGGGTCCGGGTGTTCGACCGGACCAACGTGCGCAACCTGACGCCCGAGATCATCGGCGGCACGGTCGAGGTGGTGGTTGGTGATCTGTCGTTCATTTCGCTGAGCCTGGTGCTGCCCGCGCTGGCCGCGTGCGCCGCGCCGGGCGCCGACCTGCTGCCCATGGTGAAACCGCAGTTCGAGGTCGGTAAGGAGCGGGTCGGCTCGGGCGGTGTCGTGCGGGATCCGGCGTTGCGCGCCGAAGCGGTGCGCGCGGTGGCGGCGGCGGCCGCACAGCTGGGCCTGCGCACCGCCGGTGTCGTGGCGAGCCCGCTGCCGGGCCCGTCGGGCAACGTCGAATACTTCTTGTGGCTGCGCAATGATGGGCCGTTCGAGTACGACGGCGAGCAGGTCGCCGCGTTGGTGGAGCGGGCGGTCGAGGAGGGTCCACAGTGAACGCGCTGGCCCAGCCCTGCGGCCGGGAGATCCTGCTGGTGTCGCATCCGGGTCGCGCGGAGATCATCGAGACCGCGCACCGGGTGGCGAAGATCTTCGCGGAGGCGGGGATCTGCTTGCGCGTGCTCGCCGATGAAGCGGACAGCACGCGGTTCGAGGAGCAGCCGGGCGGTTTTCCGGTGCGCGTGGTCGAGCACAGCCCGCAGGCCGCCGTCGGCTGCGAGATGGTGCTGGTGCTCGGTGGCGACGGGACGTTCCTGCGTGCCGCCGAGCTGGCGCGCCCGGCCGGAGTGCCGGTGCTCGGCATCAACCTCGGTCGCATCGGATTCCTCACCGAGGCCGAGGCGGAGCACTTGGACGAGGCGCTCGCCCAGGTGGTGCGGCGCGACTACACGATCGAGCACCGGATGACCATCGACGTCACGGTGCGGGTCGAGGACGAGGTCGTCGAGAGCGGATGGGCGCTGAACGAGGCGAGCATCGAGAACGCTTCCCGCATGGGCGTTCTGGAAGTGGTGCTCGAGGTCGACGGCCGCCCGGTGTCCTCGTTCGGCTGCGACGGCATCCTCATCTCCACACCGACCGGGTCGACCGCCTACGCCTTCTCCGCGGGCGGGCCGGTGGTGTGGCCGGAACTCGAAGCGTTGCTGGTGATTCCGAGCAATGCCCATGCCCTGTTCGCGCGACCGCTGGTGACCAGCCCGGATTCGCGGATCGCGGTCGAGTCGGTGGCGACCGGACACGATGCGATAGTTTTCCTGGACGGCAGGCGCACGCTCGCACTGCCCAGCGGTGGACGGGTCGAGGCGGTTCGCGGCGCTCGACCGGTGCGCTGGGTGCGGCTGGACTCCGCACCGTTCGCCGACCGGATGGTGCGCAAGTTCCAGTTGCCCGTGACAGGCTGGCGTGGCCGACGGCGAACGGAGAGCACAAGTGCTGACAGAGATCAGGATTGACGGGCTTGGCGTCATTTCCACGGCGACCGCGCAGTTCCACGCGGGCCTGACCTGCCTGACCGGCGAGACCGGCGCGGGCAAGACCATGGTGGTGACCAGCCTGCATCTGCTCAGCGGTGCGCGCGCGGACGCGGGCCGGGTCCGTCTCGGCGCCTCCCGTGCCGTGGTCGAGGGCCGGTTCACCATCGACGATGTCAACGATGCCGCGCGCGCCGAGGTCGCGCAGGTGCTGGAGGCGGCCGCGGCCGAGCAGGACGACGACGGCAGCGTCATCGCGATCCGCACGGTCGGCAGCGACGGACGCTCGCGTGCGCATCTGGGCGGGCGCGGCGTGCCCGCCTCGGTGCTGGCCGATTTCACCGCACCCTTGCTGACCGTGCACGGTCAGAACGATCAGCTGCGTTTGCAGCGCCCCGACCAGCAGCTGTCGGCACTGGACCGGTTCGCCGGCGACACGGTGGGCGCGCTGCTGCGGAAATACCAGGTGCTGCGCCGATCGTGGCTCGACGCCCGTACCGAATTACTCGAACGGACCGCGCGCAGCCGGGAATTGGCGCTCGAGGCCGAACGGCTCGAGCACTCGTTGCGCGAAATCGACGCCATCGCGCCGGAACCCGGCGAGGACGTGCGCATCGTCGACGAGGTGCGCAGGCTCAGCGATCTGGACTCGCTGCGGGAAGCGGCGGCCACCGCGCACGACGCGCTGGCCGGGCCCGCCGACGCGCCGGAAGACGGTTCCGGCGCGCTGGAAGCGCTCGGCGCCGCGCGCGCCCGCATCGAAGCCGCCGACGATCCGGCGCTGGTCGCGCTCGCGCCGCGCCTGGCCGACGCCATCGCCGTTGTGGTCGACGTGACCACCGAGCTGAGCGGGTATCTGTCGGATCTGCCTTCGGATCCGGGTGCGCTGGACTCGCTGCTCACCCGCCAGGCCGAACTGAAGACGCTGACCCGCAAATACGCACCCGACATCGACGGCGTACTGGTCTGGGCGCAGGAGGCCCGCGCTCGGCTCGGCTCGCTGGACGTCTCGGAGGAGGCGCTGGCGAAGCTGGCCGCCGAGGTGGACACCGCCGCCGAGCGGGTGCGGGAGGCGGCGAAGAAGCTGAGCGCCGCGCGGGCCAAGGCGGCGGGCAAGCTGGCGGCCGCGGTGAGCGCCGAACTCGGTGGTCTGGCGATGGGCAAGGCGCGTCTGGAGGTGGAGGTGCGGCCGGTGCCCGCGGGCGCGCAGGACTCGGCGCCGCTCACCGTCGACGGCACGGAACTGCACGCCGGGCCCACGGGTATCGATGAGGTCGAGTTCCGGCTGGCGGCGCATTCGGGCGCGCAGTCGTTGCCGTTGAGCAAAAGCGCCTCCGGCGGTGAGCTGTCCCGAGTGATGCTGGCGCTGGAGGTGGTGCTCGCCGGGTCCGAGCACGGCGCGACCATGGTGTTCGACGAGGTCGACGCGGGCGTCGGCGGGCGAGCCGCGGTGGAGATCGGTCGCAGGCTGGCGCGGCTGGCGCGCACGCATCAGGTGATCGTGGTGACCCATCTGCCGCAGGTGGCGGCGTTCGCCGACACTCACCTGGTGGTCGACAAATCCGACGACGGCAAGGGCACTGTCAACAGCGGCGTCCGCGCGCTCACCAACGACGAGCGGGTGGTCGAGCTGGCGCGGATGCTGGCCGGTCTCGACGACACCGAGACCGGCCGGGCGCACGCGGAGGAACTGCTGGCGACGGCACGCGCGGAGAAAGCGGGCGCCGAGGTGGCCGCGCGCTGAGCGCGCCGGTCAGCGCACCGCCTTCTGCGCGCCCTTGATGAACACGCCGATCAGGTTCTTCAAACCGAACTCGAGCACCTTGGCGGGCACCGGAAGCGACGGGTCGGACTCCATCGTGTAGGAGACCCGGGTGCCGTTGTCGGCGTCGGCGAAGGTGACGATGCCGACGTGCCGCTTCACCGGCGCTCCCTTGACGATCTTGTACTCCATCCGCTCACCGGGCACCAGCTTGGTGATCTCTTCCGTCACACCGACCGGGCCGAGGCCGATCAGGTGCTGCGCGCCGACGCCCTCCCGCTCGGTCAGGCCGGGCTTGACCAGCTTGACCTGGGCGGGAATGTACGGGCTGATGCTCTCGCGGTCGGCGAAGAGCCGGTAGACGACCTCGCGCGGGGCGGCGATGACGGCGTCGACGGTGGTGCTGGCCATGAATTCTCCTCTTCCAGTTACGTGTGACCGGCAGCATATAGGTACACCGGTCGCGGCTCGGTGATCGTGTCGTTCGCATCACACTCGGGGGCGAGCCGTCCGGGTTGCCCGGCTACCGCGCGGGCACGCAGTGTCGTAGTTCCGCCGGGTGTGAGGCGCACGATCGGACAATCTACTGAGGATACTCGTGGAAAAGTCCGTTTCGGGCACTGCTGGCCGTCGCAGGCCGGGGCTCTCATGGGCAGTTCGCTGTGACAAAGCTCAGAGCGATCAACGGCTTTCGTACTCGATGCTCAACTCTTGGCCAACTTGTGCCCGTAATGTCCGATTCATCATCTACTATTGAACTCAGTAGATGAACGGCGGGTGAATTCCGCCGGACAGCGGGAAGCGCCGAGGCGAAGGGGCCATCATGCGCAGTGTTCTTCCGATGACGATCGAGGCGGGCGGAGCGCGCTTTCGCGGCTCGGCGACGGGAGGGAGCGGGGGACGGTCGAAGAAGGGCGCGTTCGCGCTGTTCATCGCCGGTCTCGCCGCGGGAACGGTTGCCGCGGCGGGTGGTGCCGCGGCGGAGTCGCTGTCTCGTGGCGACCACTCGGGACGCTCGGGTTCGCACGGCGACTCGACGGGGTGGCACAAGATCGATCCGTTCGGATATCAGCACTCCGATCCGAATCCGCTGCGGCAGAACGAGCATCAGCATGCGCTGCGGGAATACCACCGGCAGAGCAAGCCGCGGCCGGATGAGAGTGGTGCGGGCAACGAGGCGGGGGAGTCGGCATGGACGCGCACCGAACGTCCGGACGGCAGTGGCTGGACCGTGTGCCGTCCGCAGGCGAAGTGGTGCTGAGGATCCGATTCGATCGAACCGTACGGCGAGTGCTCGAGCCGCTTCACCTGGCGGATCGGTTCTCGTACATGTAGCTGGCAATTCGCCGTCGGCTTGGGGGTGGGTGCGGACCTGGCATTGCTGGAACTCGAAGCGGGATTCGCGACTTGATTGCTGGTGGCGAAGCATGTGCTCGTTGCGTCGAGCTGGCCCTCGGTCGAAGCGGTCGGAATCGCCGCACGAGGACGCAAGAGCTGGAGCTGGAGCGTGGATCGAGGGCGGTGATCGTAGCTGAGGTGAGATTGCCGCCTTATAGCGAGAGGTCGGATCGAGCCAGGAGATAACGGCGCGCCTCCACCAATGGTTGAGAGTTAGCGGTCATCATCGCTTCATGAGGATGCCGGCGCTGTTGTCGCGAAACACCGAAACGCTTCCTGGTCTGATCGGGACGGCCCGGGTGGATCGCAACACCCGGCGGCTGCTCGGACGGATCGGGCCGGGGGACATCGTCGTCCTCGACGAGATGGACCTCGACCGGATGACCGCCGACCGGCTGGTCGAGGCGCGCGTCGGCGCGGTGATCAACACCTCGCCGTCCATCTCCGGCCGCTACCCGAACCTGGGGCCCGAGGCGCTGGTGTCCCACGGCATCCTGCTGCTGGACACGGTGAGTTCGGATGCGTTCAAGAAGATCAAGGACGGCGTCAAGGTCCGTGTCGACGGCGGCGTGGTCTACGCCGACCGGCTGATCAAGAAGGACCCCGAGGTGCTCGTCGAAGGCATCGAACTCACCGAGGCCGCCATCGCGGAGCGGATGATCGAAGCGCGCAACGGCCTCGCCGATCACCTCGAGGCCTTCGCGGGCAACACCATCGAGTTCATCCGGACCGAGAGCGCGCTGCTCATCGACGGGTTCGGCGTCCCGGAACTGGATCTGGTGATGAGGCAACGGCATGTGGTGGTCGTCGCCGACGGCCCGGAGCACGCCGAGGACCTGCAGCGGCTCAAGCCGTTCATCAAGGAGTACGCCCCCATCCTGATCGGCGTCGGCCGAGGCGCGGACACCCTGCGCAGGCGTGGGTACCGGCCCGACGTCATCGTGGGCGACCCGGAGGAGATCACCACCGCGACGATGAAGTGCGGCGCCGAGGTGATCCTGCCCGCCGACACCGACGGCCACGCCAAGGGGCTCGAACGCATCCAGGACCTCGGCATCGGCGCGACGACCTTCCCTTCTTCCGGCTCGCCCGCCGATCTGGCGCTGCTGCTGGCCGACCATCACGGCGCCGCGCTGATCGTCACCGCCGGAGCGCCCGCCTCGCTCGACGACTTCTTCGACCGGGGACGCCGCGACAGCAACCCGGCCACCTTCCTGACCCGGCTCAAGGTGGGCACGAAGCTGATGGACGCCAAGGCGGTGGCCACCCTGTACCGCACCCGCGTGTCCGGGGTCGCCGTCGCGCTGGTGGTGCTCGCCGCGCTGGTGGCGGTGATCGTCGTGCTGCTGGCCTCCAACAGCGGCGGTGACGCCCTGGACTGGGGTGTGGACACCTGGAACCGCCTCGCGCGGTGGGCGCAGGGGCAAGTCGCCGCTCGTCAACTCTGAAGGAGAACGATGATTTCGATGCGCCAGCACGCCATCTCGATCGTCGCGATCTTTCTCGCGCTCGCGATCGGTGTGGTGCTCGGATCCCAGACACTCGCGGCCGATCTGCTGTCGGGATTGCGCGCGGACAAGGCCGATCTGCGCCAACAGGCGGACGCTCTGACCGAGCGGAACCGGCTGCTCGACGACCAGACCGCGGCCGCCGACCGTTTCATCGCCGGTTCGTCGGGCCGCATTCTCGGCGGTACGCTCGCCGACCGCGGTGTCGTCGTGTTCACGACCCCCGACGCCGACCCGGGAGACGTCGACGCGGTGAGCGCAGCGCTCGCGGCGGCGGGCGCGACAGTCACCGGCCGGATCGCGCTCACCGAGGCGTTCGCCGACGGCAGCGAGGGCGATCGGATGCGCACGGCCCTGACGAACGTCATCCCGGCCGGTGCGCAGCTGCGGACCGGCGCGGTGGATCAGGGCAGTATGGCCGGCGATCTGCTCGGCCTGGTGCTGCTGCTCGATCCGGCCAGCGGGCAAACTCGGAGCACCCCGGAGGAACTCGGGCTGGTCCTGGAGACCATGCGCGGCGGCGGTTTCCTCGCCTACGGTGACACGCCGGTGCGGCCCGCGCAGCTCGCGGTCGTGATCACCGGCGACGGCGCCGCCGCGGCCGAGGACGGCGCAGGCCCGAACATCGCGCGCTTCGCGGGCGCCCTGCGCGGCCGCGGCGCGGGCGTGGTGCTCGCCGGTCGCGCTGGCGCCGCCGACGGGCAGGGGCCGATCGCCGTGGTCCGTGCCGACGCCGCGCTCGCGGCCCAGGTGAGCACCGTCGACAACGTCGAGCGCGAACTCGGCCGGGTCACGACCGCGCTGGCGCTGGGCGAACAGCTCAACGGGGGCGCCGGGCGCTACGGCACCGGCGCGAAAGCGGCCTCGCTCACCCTGGCCGTCGTGCCGGGCTGACCGGTCGCCGACAGCATCGCGGCCGCCGGTCGACCAAGGGGTTGTCAGCTCCGGGCCTCGATCGAACGCTGTCACGGCACCGACTCCCGCCGGACACCGGCGGCCCGGGAGAGACCCGCCCCACACTCCGGACGCGCGGGCTCTCATCGACCTCCCGCGATCGGCGGGCAAACGCGCGTGGCAGTCGAACGGACGGGCGGATCCGTGTTACCGTGAAGACCCGTGGGTCAAACACGGATTCAGGCGCGAACAGACACGAAGCACATCTTCGTCAGCGGTGGTGTCGCCTCCTCATTGGGTAAAGGTCTTACCGCCTCCAGCCTCGGTCAGCTGCTGACGGCGCGTGGGCTGCGCGTCACGATGCAGAAACTCGACCCGTACTTGAACGTCGATCCCGGCACGATGAACCCCTTCCAGCACGGCGAGGTGTTCGTGACGGAGGACGGCGCGGAGACCGACCTCGACGTCGGCCACTACGAGCGTTTTCTCGACCGGGACCTGTCCCGCGACGCGAACGTGACCACCGGACAGATCTATTCGTCGGTCATCGCCAAGGAGCGCCGCGGCGAGTATCTCGGCGACACGGTGCAGGTGATCCCGCACATCACCGACGAGATCAAGCACCGGATCCTCGCGATGCGCGGCCCCGATCTGCAGGGCCAGACCCCGGACGTGGTGATCACCGAGATCGGCGGCACCGTCGGCGACATCGAGTCGCAGCCGTTCCTGGAGGCCGCCCGCCAGATCCGCCACGACGTCGGCCGCGACAACGTCTTCTTCCTGCACGTCTCGCTGGTGCCCTACCTGGCGCCCTCCGGTGAGTTGAAGACCAAGCCGACCCAGCACTCGGTGGCGGCGCTGCGCAATATCGGCATCCAGCCCGACGCGCTGATCCTGCGCTGCGACCGCGAGGTCCCGCAGTCGCTGAAGAGCAAGATCGCGCTGATGTGCGACGTCGAGGTCGACGCCTGCATCTCCACCCCCGACGCGCGGTCGATCTACGACATCCCGCGCGTGCTGCACCGGGAGGGCCTGGACGCCTACGTGGTGCGCAGGCTGGGCCTGCCGTTCCGCGACGTGGACTGGACGGTGTGGGGCGACCTGCTCGACCGGGTGCACTCGCCGCGCGAGACCGTCGAGGTCGCGCTGGTCGGCAAGTACGTCGATCTGCCCGACGCCTACCTCTCGGTCACCGAAGCGCTGCGCGCGGGCGGGTTCGCCTCGCGGGCCAAGGTGAACATCCGGTGGGTGCCCTCCGACGAGTGCGAGACGCCCGCGGGCGCGCAGCACGCGCTGCGCGACGTGGACGCGGTGCTGATCCCCGGCGGCTTCGGCATCCGCGGCATCGAGGGCAAGGTCGGCGCGATCGGCTACGCGCGCACCCGCGGCATTCCGCTGCTCGGCCTGTGCCTCGGTTTGCAGTGCGTGGTGATCGAGGCGGCGCGCAGGGTGGGGCTGGTGGAGGCCAACTCGGCCGAATTCGAACCGGACACCCCGCACCCGGTCATCTCCACCATGGCCGACCAGGAGCAGGCCGTGGCCGGGGAGGCCGATCTCGGCGGCACCATGCGGCTCGGCGCCTACCCGGCGACCCTGGAGAAGGGCTCGGTCGTCGCCCAGGCCTACGGCAGCGAGCACGTCTCCGAGCGTCATCGCCACCGGTACGAGGTGAACAACGCCTACCGCGACAAGATCGCCGAGAGCGGCCTGAGGTTCAGCGGCACCTCGCCGGACGGCCACCTGGTCGAGTTCGTCGAGCTGCCCGCCGACGTGCACCCGTTCTTCGTCGCCACCCAGGCGCACCCGGAGTTGAAGAGCAGGCCGACCCGCCCGCATCCGCTGTTCGCGGCGCTCATCTCGGCGGCGCTGAAATACAAAGCGGCCGAACGGCTTCCGGTGGACATTCCCGGCGAAGAACTGGCGGGTGCGGCGGAGCAGGCGTAGCGGCATGAGCAACGGGGGCGCTGCCGAGCCGGGCAGCCACGATTTCGAGATCGCATCCAGCAAGACGGTCTACACCGGCGCGATTCTCGCGTTGCGGCTCGACCAGGTGCGCATGCCGGGCGGCAAGGTCGTGGAACGCGAGGTGATCGAGCACCACGGCGCGGTCGCCGTCGCCGCGATCGACGACGACGGCAATGTGGTGCTGATCAACCAGTACCGCCACCCGATCGGCAGACGGCTGCTCGAACTGCCCGCCGGGTTGCTCGACGTGCCCGGCGAGGACCCGCTGGTCGCCGCGCGCCGTGAGCTGGCCGAGGAGACCGGGCTGGCCGCCAGGGACTGGGCGGTGCTGGTGGACGTGGCGCTCTCGCCGGGGTTCACCGACGAAGCGCTGCGGGTCTACCTGGCCCGCGGGCTGTACGAAACCGAGCGCCCCGACCCGGAATTCGAGGAGGCGGACCTGGAAGTGGTCCGCATGCCGGTCGACGCGGCGGTCCGCGCGGCGCTGAGCGGGGAGATCGTCAACGCGACCGCGGTCGCCGGCGTGCTCGCCTTGGCGGCGGCGCGGGCGGCGGGCATCGAACCGCGGCCGCCGGACGCGCCGTGGGACGGGCAGCCGACGACCTTCCTCCGCCGCAAGGCGGCCGAGAAGTCCGAAGACTGACCGCAGGTGCTCGGTCGCGAGCTCGACACCTATCTCGACCACCTCGCCGTCGAGCGCGGCGTCGCGCCCAACACCCTGGGCGCCTACCGACGTGACCTCGGCCGGTATCTGGACTTCCTGACCGGCCGCGGCATCGAATCGCTCGACCGGGTCGACGAGTCCGACGTCGCGGAGTTCACCATGGCGCTGCGCTCGGGCGGTCCGGGACGCCCGCCGCTGGCGGCGAGTTCGGTGGCCCGCGCGCTGATCGCGGTGCGCGGGTGGCATCGCTTCGCCGCCGCGGAGGGACTCACCGACACCGATGTGGCGCACGCGGTGAAACCGCCGGCGTCGGGGCGCAGGTTGCCCAAGGCGCTGCCCTATGACCAGGTGCTGAAACTGCTGGAGGCGGCCGGAGGTGGTCAGGGCGACCCCGCCGCGGGCGTGGACGGCGGGCCGCGCGGCCTGCGCGACCGAGCGCTGCTGGAATTGCTGTACTCCACCGGCGCGCGGATCTCGGAAACGGTCGGGCTGGACGTCGACGATCTCGACATCGACCAGCGGGCGGTCGTCCTGCGCGGCAAGGGCGGCAAACAGCGTCTGGTACCGATCGGGCGGCCCGCGCTCGCCGCCGTGGACGCCTACCTGGTGCGCGGGCGGCCCGTGCTCGCCGCGCGCGGAAAAGGCAACGCCGGAGCCCTGTTCCTGAATGTCCGCGGCGCGCGGCTGTCCCGGCAGAGCGCCTGGCAGGTCCTGCACACCGCCGCCGAACGCGCGGGCATCGCGGCGGCGGTGTCGCCGCACACGCTGCGCCATTCCTTCGCCACCCATCTGCTCGACGGGGGCGCCGACGTCCGGGTGGTACAGGAACTACTCGGCCACGCCTCGGTGACCACGACGCAGATCTACACCCTGGTCACGGTCAACACCCTGCGCGAGGTGTGGGCCACCGCGCATCCCCGCGCGCGGTAACCGTTGCCCCGCCGCGAGCTTCACGCATGGGTAAGGCGCGGAACAAAGTGGACTGCAGTCCGGTTGTGCTGGTCTGCCGGGTGCGCGGCGTGCCGCCGACGGTCCGGTTCCCGACCACAACGCGAGGTGAAGTGCATGGCAAAGTCTTTCATCGTCCACGAGGCCGATGTCGAAACGATTCCGCTGCCCGGCGGCGGTTCCTTCCGGCTACTGGAGGACAGCGAGAACTCCGAAGGGCTCTTCGGCGCCAACCGGCTGACCCTGGCCGCGGGTGCGGACGGCACCCGGCCACACCACCACACGAAGTCGACCGAGATCTTCCATGTGCTCGGCGGCACAATGGATTTCCTCGTGGACGGCACCCGCAGCGCCGTCCGCGCAGGTGGCCTGGTGGTGGTCGCGCCGGGCACGGTGCACGCCTTCGGAGCCGCCGCCGACGGCCCCGCCGAGTTTCTGGCTGTGCTCACACCCGGTATCGTCCGCTTCGAATACTTCCGGCAACTCGGCCGGATCGCGCGCGGGGAGGCGGACTGGGACAGTATGAACGAGTTGCACGACCGGTTCGACGTTCATTTCGATGGCGGACCGCAATGGCGCTGACCAGCGCGGCACGAACACGCCGCGCCGAGGCGCGGCACTCGAGTGCCGTCAAGCGGTAGCGTCTATCGAGAGCTGGACCGCACGAAAGCGAGGTCGGCCCATGATCGGCCTCGCTACGCTCGGCGAGGCAACGGGCAGGAACGTATAAGGAGCAGCGGATCGTGACGACAGCCGGCGCGGCAGAGCCGCCGATGGGTGCTGGGGCGGAGCCGCTTACGGGCTCGCGACCGGGTCCGTACTCGGACGCCGCGGCGGAAACGCTGTGGGGCCACGGAGTGGAGCCGGTCCCGGAGGACGCGACGCTCGGCCCGACCGGACGGCCGTTGCGGCTGGTGCCGGACCCGCCGCCGGTCGGCCAGCACGGGGACGCGCTCATCGTGGCCATGTGCAACCAGAAGGGCGGCGTCGGCAAGACCACCTCCACCATCAATCTCGGTGCGGCACTGGCCGAATACGGCCGTCGCGTCCTGCTCGTCGATCTGGACCCGCAGGGCGCGCTGTCGGCCGGGCTCGGTGTCGCCCACCACGATCTCGACTCGACCGTGCACGACCTGCTCATCGGTTCCAAGGTGTCGATCGACGACGTGCTGATGCAGACCCGGGTACCGAACATGGATCTGCTGCCCAGCAACATCGACCTCTCCGCCGCCGAGATCCAGCTGGTCAACGAGGTGGGCCGGGAACAGTCGCTCGGCCGCGCGCTGGAGCCGATCCGCAACCGCTACGACTACATCCTCATCGACTGCCAGCCGTCGCTCGGCCTGCTCACGGTCAACGCCTTGGCCTGCTCGGACGGCGTGATCATCCCGATGGAATGCGAGTACTTCTCGCTGCGCGGGCTGGCGCTGCTCAACGACACCGTGGAGAAGGTGCGGGACCGGCTGAACCCGCGGCTGAGCCTGTACGGAATAGTGGTCACCATGTTCGACTCGCGACTGCTGCATTCCCGCCAGGTGATGGCGCGCGTGGTCGAGGTGTTCGGTGATCTGGTCTACGACACCGCCATCGCGCGCACCGTCCGTTTCCCGGACGCCAGCGTCGCGGGCGAGCCGATCACCACGTGGGCGCCGAAATCCAGTGGCGCCGAGGCGTATCGGTCGATGGCTCGGGAAGTCATCCACCGATCCGGCCGGTGACCGGCCGCTCCGACCCCTCGTCTGCGTCCCACCACGACCCGTCCGGCCAGGGGTCTTCCGCGGCCGGACCGACTCCAACGCGGGACGATCAGGCACCCGAGGCCGGTGAGCGGCCCGAATCCAGGCAGGCCGCGCCCGCGCTCGGAAACGCGGCGGCGGCGTTCATCGCCGCGGGCCGCGACGCCGCCCCCCGTCGCCCGAGCCCGGCCATCGCCGGAGGTTCCACCGGACGAACCGCGCCGGAGACGGCGGCGGACGCCCCGCTCGCGTGGGACCGTAGGGACGAAACCGTCCCGAAACCACCCCCGCGGCCTGGCGAGACGATCGTCCCGGAGAGACCGGACGATCAGTCCGTCGACGCACCTGATGTCCCTGTCGTGGGTCACGATGCGCCGGAGGAGCCCGGCTCCTCGCCCGACCCGCTAAAAGCACCGGCCCTCTCGCAGGACGCGCCCGGCGCACCGGAGGCCGGAGCGGCAACGTCGCCCGAGCCGCAGGCGACCGGGTTCCGTCTGCGCCTGAGCAACTTCGAGGGACCGTTCGATCTGCTGCTCACCCTGATCAGCTCGCGCAAGCTGGACGTCACCGAGGTGGCGCTGCACAAGGTCACCGACGAGTTCATCGCCTACACCAAGGCGCTGACGGCGAACATGGCGCGGCAGAACACCTTGCGCGCGGACAAGATCCTGGACCAGACCACGGAATTCCTGGTCGTCGCCGCCACGTTGCTGGATCTGAAGGCGGCGCGGCTGCTGCCCTCCGGCGAGATGACCGACGCCGAGGACCTGGAGTTGCTCGAGGCCCGCGACCTGCTGTTCGCGCGGCTGCTGCAGTACCGCGCGTTCAAGCAGGTCGCCGAACTGCTCGGCGAGCTGGAGGCGGCCGCGCTGCGCCGCTATCCGCGTGCGGTCGGCCTGGAGGAGCGTTACGCCGGACTGCTGCCCGAGGTTAGGCTGGGTGTCGGGGCGGCCGAGTTCGCCGCGATCGCCGCGGCGGCCTTCCGGCCCCGTCCGGTGCCCAAGGTCGGGCTCGACCACTTGCACACGCACGCGATCTCGGTGGCCGAGCAGGCGGCGCTGGTGCTGGAGCGGCTCAAACAGCGTGGTGCGGGCGCGTGGACCTCCTTCGGCGAGCTGGTCGCCGATTGCGAGGTTCCGGTCCAGATCGTCGCCCGCTTCCTCGCGCTGCTCGAGCTGTATCGCGGCAAGACGATCGAGTTCGACCAGCCCGATCCGCTCGGTCCCTTGTCGGTGAGCTGGATCGGCGACGACGCCGCGCAACAGGTGGAGACCGTGACGATCGAGGAGGACTACGGGTGAGCGAGCACAGCGCGAGGGCGCGGAGGCGCGATCGTGAGTGAGGCAGTGGTGGAACTCACCCCCGAACCGCTCGCCGACGCCGATCTCCGTTCGGCGCTCGAGGCCATGCTGCTGGTCGTCGACTCGCCCGCACCGGTTGACCAGCTCGCGGCCGCTCTCGGCGAGAGCGCCGAGCGGGTCGAGCGGACCCTGCGCGAGATGTCGGCCGAACTGTCGGCGCGGTCCAGCGGGATAGATCTGCGTTTCGTCGGTGACGGTTGGCGCTTCTATACTCGCAGCGAGTACGCGCCGTATGTGGAGCGGATGCTGCTCGACGGCTCCCGATCGAAATTGACCCGGGCGGCCTTGGAGACGCTGGCGGTGGTGGCATACCGTCAGCCGGTGACCAGGACCAGGGTCAGCGCCGTGCGCGGCGTGAACGTCGACGGGGTGATGCGCACGCTGCTGGCCAGGGGCCTGATCGCCGAGGCAGGCGTCGACCCGGAGACCAACGGAACGCTGTACTGCACGACCGAGCTGTTCCTGGAACGGATCGGACTGGCTTCGCTGAGCGATCTGCCGCCGCTGGCGCCCCTGCTTCCGGGCGTCGACCTGATCGATGAGATCAACGAGAGCCTGGAGACGGACCCCCGCTACACCAGGTCGAGGAAACCCGCCGAGGCCGATTTGGACCTCGGCACCGAAGAGTGACAGGACAACATGAATACGCCCGCTCGCCGAGATGGCACACCGGATCGTAGGAAACGCGGCGCACAGCCCGAACGCGGCGGCGCGAGCCGCGGCTCGAGTTCACGCGACGCCCGTTCGGCCCAACGGGGGATCACCGCCCGTGGCGCCCAGCAAGGCGGCGCAGGCCGGACGGCACAGCGCGGATCCGCCGCCGCTCCCAGCCCGCAGCGGCACACCGCCGCGGCGAGCAAGAAGAAGCCCAAACCGCAGCGGCAGGTCGCACCGCCGCCGCTGCTGAGCAACGCCAAGCCCGCGCGCCACCAGAACGTGGAGCCCGCCCCGTCCGGCGGCCACACCAAGCTCCCGTGGGGCGAGGGCGAGCGGTTGCAGAAGGTGCTCGCCAAGGCGGGCGTGGCCTCGCGCAGGGCCGCCGAGGAGATGATCGCGCAGGGCCGCGTCGAGGTCGACGGCATGATCGTGCGCGAGCAAGGCCTGCGCATCGACCCGCAGCACGCGGTGGTGCGCGTCGACGGCACCCGCGTGGTGGTGCGCGAGGAACTGGTGCACGTCGCGCTGAACAAGCCCAAGGGCTGGCAGTCGACCATGTCCGACGATCTGGGACGCCCGTGCGTCGGCGACATCGTGGCCGAGCGGATCGCCGCGGGCCAGCGGCTGTTCCATGTCGGAAGGCTCGATGCCGACACCGAGGGCCTGCTGCTGCTCACCAACGACGGCGATCTGGCCCACCGGCTGATGCACCCGTCCTACGAGGTCTCCAAGACCTATCTGGCGACGGTGCAAGGCGAGGTCAACAATCGCGCGGTCGGCAAGCGGCTCAGAGAAGGCGTCGAGCTGGAGGACGGTCCCGCCAAGGTCGACCGTTTCCAGGTGCTGGAACTGGGGGAGGGACGTTCCTTGGTGAAGGTGGTGTTGCACGAAGGGCGCAAGCACATCGTGCGCCGTCTGCTGGACGCGGTGGGCCATCCGGTCGTCCGGCTGGTCCGCACCCATATCGGTCCGGTCGCGCTGGGCGACCAACGGCCCGGCACGCTGCGTGTGCTCGGCCGCGATGAAATCGGCAAACTCTACGAGGCGGTGTCGTTGTGAACGGTGTGGAGATCCCGGTGCAGGCGCCGGCGCGGATGGCCGGTACGAGCCCACTGGTGGTCGCCATGGACGGGCCTTCTGGTACCGGGAAGTCGAGCGTGTCACGGCGCCTGGCCACCAGGCTCGGCGCCCGCTACCTCGACACCGGCGCGATGTACCGGGTGGCGACGCTGCGCGTGCTGCGCGCAGGCATCGAACTGACCGACACCGCGGCCATCGCCGCCGCGGTCAAGGAGCTGCCGCTGTCCATCGGCACCGATCCCAGCCGCGAGGTGATCGAGCTGGACGGCGAGGACGTGCGATCGGAGATTCGCGGCGACGCCGTCACCAAGGCGGTCTCCGCAGTCTCCGCGGTGCCGGAGGTGCGTGAACTGCTGGTCGCCATGCAACGCGAGATCACGGCGGCGGCGGGCCGCATCGTGGTCGAGGGCCGCGACATCGGCACCGTCGTGCTGCCGGCCGCGGACGCCAAGATCTACCTGACCGCTTCCGCCGAGGCGCGGGCGCACCGGCGCAATCAGCAGAACATCGCCGAGGGCCGGGGCGACGACTACGCGGGCGTGCTCGCCGACGTGCAGCGCCGCGACACGCTCGACTCGACCCGCAAGGTGTCCCCGCTGCGTCCCGCCGAGGACGCGGTACCGGTCGACACCAGCGAACTGTCCATGGACGAGGTGATCGACGAGCTGTACGGCGTGGTCGCGCAGCAGGTCGCCGCATACGGAGCCGGAGGGGACCGATGAACGGGGACGTGCTGGCCGGCGACGGCGTCTGGAGCGACGAAGCCGACTGGGAACTGACCGATCTCGAGGGTGAGTTCGAGGACTCCGCGCATGTCGCGATGCCGACGCTGGCCGTGGTCGGACGCCCGAACGTGGGCAAGTCGACCCTGGTCAACCGCATCCTCGGCCGCAGGGAAGCGGTCGTGGAGGACATCCCGGGAGTAACCCGCGACCGCGTGTCCTACGAGGCGAACTGGGCCGGTCGCCGGTTCCTGGTGCAGGACACCGGCGGCTGGGAGCCCGACGCGAAGGGATTGCAGCAATCGGTGGCCCGCCAGGCCGAGCTGGCCATGCAGACCGCCGACGCGATCCTGCTCGTGGTCGACGCCGTGGTCGGCGCCACCGCCACCGACGAGGCGGCGGTGAAGAAGCTGCGCCGCTCCTCGGTGCCGGTGATCCTGGTCGCCAACAAGGTCGACGACCAGCGGGTGGAAGCGGAAGCGGCGGCGCTGTGGTCGCTGGGACTCGGCGAGCCACGCATGGTCAGCGCCGCGCACGGCCGCGGCACCGGTGACCTGCTCGACGACGTGCTCGCGGTGCTCCCGGAGACCCCGCGCGAGGGGACCGGGGGTGCCGGTCCGCGTCGGGTGGCGCTGGTCGGCAAGCCGAACGTCGGCAAGTCCAGCCTGCTCAACAAGCTGGCCAACGACGAGCGTTCCGTGGTGCACGATGTCGCGGGCACCACGGTCGACCCGGTCGACTCCCTCGTCGAACTGGGCGGCAAGGTGTGGAAGTTCATCGACACCGCCGGGCTGCGCCGCAAGGTGGCCAATGCCAGCGGCACCGAGTTCTACGCCTCGCTGCGCACCAAGTCCGCGCTGGAGGCATCGGAGGTGGCGATCATGCTGATCGACGCCTCCCAGCCGATCACCGAACAGGACCTGCGGGTGATCAGCATGGTCGCCGATTCCGGGCGGGCGCTGGTGCTGGCGTTCAACAAGTGGGACCTGGTCGACGAGGACCGCCGCCTGCAACTGGAACGCGAGGTCGACCGCGAACTGGTTCGGGTGCCGTGGGCGCAGCGGGTGAACATCTCCGCCCACACCGGCCGCGCGGTGCAGAAGCTGGTGCCCGCGATGGAGACCGCGCTGGAATCGTGGGACAAGCGCATCCCGACGGGCAGGCTCAACACGTGGCTGAAGGACGTGATCGCCGCGACGCCGCCGCCGATGCGCGGCGGCAGGCTGCCCCGCGTGCTGTTCGCCACCCAGGCGACCACGCGGCCGCCCACGTTCGTGCTGTTCACCACCGGCTTCCTCGAGGCGGGCTACCGGCGTTTCCTGGAGCGCAGGTTGCGCGAGGAATTCGGTTTCGACGGCTCGCCGGTCCGTATCTCGGTGCGGGTGCGCGAGAAGCGGGATCGCTCGAAGAAGTAGGCGACGACGGCGAGGCCTCTGGCATGTCCCGGCCTCGCCGCCCGCACTCTGGCTACCTATTGGCGAGTCGCTTTTCTCCGCTGCTGATTCGGGCAAAATGCCTAATGGGAGCCGATATTCTCTCGTATGCGTGACGATATGGCCAGTACGCTTCGCGATGGCGGCAAACACCTGGCATCATCCGGGCATGGTCATTCCCAGCGTCCTGCCGGAACCACCGGCCGTCCTGACTCCGTTCGAGACGGGATGGCCCGTGCGCCTCGCCGACACCGATCGCGAGCAGCGCCTGCGCTTGGACGGTGTCGCGCGCTACCTGCAGGATGTCGGCTACGACCACCTCGACGTCCTGGAGGACGGCGATATCCATCGCCTGTGGGTGATCCGCAGGACGGTGATCGACGCGCTCAAGCCGCTCGGCTTCGGCGAGCGGGCGACGTTGCGGCGGTGGCCTTCGGCGACGTCCACCCGGTGGTGCGCGATGCGGGTCCAGATCGGCGGCAGCGCGGGCGGGCTGGTGGAGACCGAGAGTTTCCTGATCCATTTCGGCACCGAATCCGGCGTGCCGACTCGGATGAGCGACCGGTTCCTCGCGCCCATGCTGGCCTGCACGACCGAGCACCGGCTGCGCTGGAAGGCCGAACTCACCGATCCCATGCCCGCGGCGGACGAGCCCGGCGTGCAGATCCGGCCCTTCCCTCTCCGGGTCACCGACATCGACCTGCTCGACCATATGAACAACGCGGTCTACCTCACCGCGCTGGAAGAAGTGCTCGCTGATCACGCCGAACTGAAATCGGGCCCGCACCGCGTGGTGGTCGAGTACGGGAAACCGGTGCGGTCCGGCGAGGACGTCGAACTGGTCGCCCGCCGCACCGACTCGAGCTTGGACGTGTGGTTCGCCGTCGGCACGGACTGCCGGGCGGTCGCCCGGGTCACCTCGCGCTAACCGGCCAACTGTTCGACGGTGGCGCGCGCTCCTCGGGTGCGCAGGCTCTCCAGAGCCGCCAGATACGCGGCCACGAACCGGGGATGATCGCCCAGGTCGCCGAACAGCGAGCGCTCGCCCAGGAAAGCGGTCGGCTGCTGCCGTTGCCGCCGGGCCAGGGGAACCAGCCGATCGCGGAGCTGGTCGACGACCTCGATCGGCTGACCCTGCTCGTCCACGCCCTCGGCATAGCGGGCCCAGCTCGCGACGACCGCCGCCGCACAGTCGATCGGGCCGCCGGCGGCCAGCTGTGCCCGCACCACCGGCAGCAGCCACTTCGGGATCCGGTCGGAGGATTCCGCGCACAACCGGGCGATGGTGTCGCCGATCGCGGGGTTCGCGAACCGGTCGAGCAGCGTCCGCTTGTAGTCGCCCAGGTCTACGCCGGGTACCGCGCGCAGCGTCGGCGTCGCCTCGGCGTCCATGTAGCGCGTCAGGAACCGCCGGAAGGCCGGATCCTGGGCGGCTTCGTGCACCAGCCGGTATCCGCTGAGGTACCCGAAGTAGCACAGCGCCTGGTGGCTCGCGTTCAGCAACCGCAGTTTCATCAGTTCGTACGGGGTGACGTCGGCGACGACCTGCACGCCGACCTCCTCGAGGGCCGGGAGGCCGAGAGCGAAGGAATCCTCCAGCACCCACTGGGCGAACGGCTCGGTCACCACCGGCCAGCGGTCGGTGAGCCCGTAGCGCCGCTCGATCTCGCCGGTCGCCCCCGGCGGGGTCACCGGGGTTATCCGGTCCACCATCGAATTGGGGAAGCGCACCTGCTCGGCCACGAAGGCTCCGAGCCCGGGATCGCGCAGCCCGGCGAACGCGCCGAACATCCGGCGCGCGACGTTCCCGTTACCCTCGATGTTGTCGCAGGACAGCACGGTGAACGGCGCGACACCGCGGGATCGGCGGCGGGCCAGCGCTTCGGTGACGAGGCCGAAGACGGTACACGGCGGCGCGTTCCCGGCCAGGTCGGCGCGGATTCCGGGGTCGTCCGGGTCGAATTCCCCGGTAGCGGCGTCGATGTGGTAGCCGCCTTCGGTGATGGTCAGCGAGACGATGCGGGTGGCCGGATCGGTGAGCTTCGTCACCACGGCCTCGGGATCGTCCGGCGCGTAGCGGTATTCGACCAGCGAGCCGATCGTGCGCGTGGTCCACGTGCCGTCCGGCGCGACCGTCGACAGCGTGTACAAGCCGTCCTGCGCCCGCAGCACGTCGCGCATGCGCCGATCGCCGGGGAGCACGCCGACTCCGCAGATGCCCCACTCGTCGCCGAGGCCGCGTTCGAGCAAGCGGTCGACGTACATCGCCTGGTGAGCCCGATGAAATCCGCCGACACCGAAATGCACTATGCCCGTGCTGATCCGAGATCGGTCGTAGCCCGGTGTCGAGACACGATCGGCGAAGCCGGTCATCGTCGCCGCCCGCAAGGGCGTGGCCGTGGGTTCCGGCATCCCGCACCTCCCGTGTCGTGTGGATCACACCATAGTGCAGCGGCGGCCCGTAAACCCTCGTCACGCGGCCCGCATGGGCGGTTGATCGGGCCGGGGCGATTACCCCGTTTCGCCCGGTGGGGTCGGCCACCGGGAGGTTTATCGCCGTGGAGCTGGGTAGACCGTCCGTGACCCGATCGACGGCAGAAAGGCTGAATGCGATGTCTCAACCCATCACCAGCACGCTGGACCCGGAGCAGCAGCGCATCGCGGGCGAAACGCTCCAGGCAACCGTGGTCGACCTGATCGACCTGTCGCTGATCGCGAAGCAGGCGCACTGGAACGTGGTCGGCTCCAACTTCCGCTCGGTGCACTTGGCGCTGGACGAATTGGTGACCGTGGCACGGGAGTTCACCGACTCCGCCGCGGAACGCGCCACCGCCGTCGGCGTGAGCCCGGACGGGCGCGCGGCGAGCGTGGCCAAGAGTTCCGGCGCGATCGGCATCGGCGAGGGTTGGCAACAGGACACCGACGTCATCGACGCGATAGTCGGCAACCTCGCCGCCGTCATCAAGCGGCTGCGTGAGCGCATCGCGGCGACCGAGAAGGCCGATCCGGTGACCCAGGATCTGTTCCTGGCGATCGCGGCGCGGCTGGAACAGTTGCACTGGATGTGGCAAGCGCAGCTCGCCACGGCCTGATGCGGGTGATCACGTGCGCGTTCGGCGCGCCTGCCACCGAGACCGCGGTCGCGGTGCGGATCCCCGCCGAAGCGCGACAGCTCGCCCTGATCCGCGCGATGACCGACACCGTGTGCCTGGTGGCCGAACTGCCCCTCGACGCGGCGTCGGACATCCGCTTGGCGATCAACGAGGCGGCCACGATGCTGCTGGGGGACGCCATGCCCGGCTCGATGCTCGGCTGCGCGTTCACCTACGGCGCGGGCCGGATGAGCGTGCGCGTCGACGCCGTGGCCGCGTTCGATGACGACGTGCACGGCGATCCGCTGAGCTGGGAATTGGTCCGCATGCTCACCCGTTCCCTCTCGATTTCTCGTGACCCTTTTGATTCCGAACTCGGCGGGTACCCGACCGTTATCGAATTCAGTTGGGAACGAGGACCATTTGATGACACGTGAGTTCACGACCGACGGAAATGACGCGGCAGGCCGCGCCCGTGGCGGCGACAGCTACGACAACATCGAGCCGTGGTTCGAGAAGCTGGCCGCGATGGACGAGGGTGATCCGCATCGCGCGGCGCTGCGCGAGGAGGTGACCCGGCGGTGTCTTCCGCTGGCCGAGCACATCGCCAGGAAGTTCTCCGGCCGCGGTGAGTCCTATGAGGATCTGCTGCAGATCGCCCGGGTCGGGCTGGTGCTCGCGGTGGACCGGTTCGACGTCTCGCGCGGCAGTTCCTTCCTGGGATTCGCGGTCCCCACCATCATGGGCGAGGTACGCAGGCACTTCCGCGACCACACGTGGTCGCTGCGAGTGCCGCGCCGCCTCAAGGAGATTCAGCTGCGCATCGGCCCGGCCACGGAGACGTTGTCGCACCGCCTCGGGCGGATGCCGACGGCGAGGGAGATCGCCGAGGAACTGGACGTCGACCTCGGTGAGGTCACTCAAGCGCTCATCGCGGGCAACGCCTACCAGGCCAACTCGCTGGACGCGGCCGGGCGGGAGGACGGCGACGGCGCGCCGCAGTCGCTGGCCGACACGCTGGGCGCCGAGGAACCCTGCTACGACCTGCTGGAGCAGGCGATGGCCGTGCGTCCGCTGATCGCGGAGTTGCCGCCGCGCGATCGGCAGGTGCTGATCATGCGTTTCTACGAGTCGCGGACCCAGAGTCAGATCGCCGAAGAACTGGGCGTTTCGCAGATGCAGGTCTCGCGCATCCTCGCCAGGATTCTCAAGGACCTGCGCGAACGAGCGCTCGGCCCGGAAGAACAACTCGTGTCGAGCGCGGCGTGATCCATCACGTGCTCGGACGGACGACCGAGCCGGTCATCGGCGTCGCGGACACCTCACCGGTCCAGCCGCAGGGTAAGGCGCAGCTGGCGATGACTTTGGTCTCCAGGTCGCCGTTGTCGTAGCGCACCGTGGTGGTCTCCGCGTAAGCGGGATATCCGCACGCTCGGCATTTGCCGAAGAAGTCGAGGATCTCCTCGGCGCGGGAGTGCGCGATTCGTCGTGCGGGCTTGTCGTCCATAACCTCTCCAGCCAGCGTGCGGTCCTGCCGAGCAGGCGTCTGCGACGTTAGGATCGGCGCCCGGCGCCCGGCGGGAGTTTCGGTGATCATTGGGCTGATTCACAGGTGCCGCGCGGGTGATTTGGGCCGGTTCCCAGGCGCAGGTGAATGCTGGGCAATCGCAGCGTATTCCCTGCGTATCGCTGGTAGTGGGGACGGCGCCCCGGCTACTTGACCTCGCCTGTGACTGACGTTACAAAGGAGCTACCCGCCGACCCGAAGTTCTTCGAACCGGCCGACGAGAAGTGCACAAGTTGGTTACCGATGTCATCGACGTAGTCGCCGAATTCGCGATCGCCCGCAAGACCATCTGGGATCTGCTGCTCGAACCGCAGACGTATCCGCGTATGTTCACCGGTATCGGCGCGTGCGAGCAGATCCAGTCCGCCGACGGCAATGTGGTCTGGCAGATGCGCGTCGGCACCTACGCGTCGGGCATTCGCACCCACCAGATCCGGGTGAGCGTGGGCCGGTGGTACGAGAGCTTCGAGATGCAGTACGCCGCTTTAGGCAGTTTCGCGTCGGTGCGGCTGCACGGCGACGAGGAGCGCACCAAGATCACGGTCACCTATTTCGCGCCGAGCCGGGTGCACCCGCGGGTGGCCGAGCTGTCCAACGTGGCGATCGCGGAGTGGACCAAGAGCGGACTGAAGCGGGTGGCCGACGTCGCCAAGGGCGCGCGGACCTCCCTGGTCGTCAACGGCGAGGATTCGCCGATCCGGCGCAACGCGGGCGTGGCGCGGCAGATGGTGGCCACCGGCGTCGTGCTGCCGGTTCGCCTGGATCGGAGTCTCAAACAGCTTCGCTCCCTGGCGAAGTGGGGTTTCAACCTGGCGGGCGGGTACGCGGCGGGCGCGGCGTACGCCCCGGATCGGACCGCGATCATCGACGACCGCGGCACCCGGTCCTTCGCCGACATGCACGAGCGCACCAACGCGCTGGCCGGCGCGATGGCCGCGCACGGCCTCGGTCCTGGCGACGCCGTCGGACTGCTGGCGCGCAACCACGCGGCCATGGTCGAATGCATGGTCGCCGCAGGTAAATTGGGCGTGGACGTGGCCCTGCTGAACGCCGGGCTGGCCGGGCGAACCATCGAGGAGATCGTCCAGCGCGATCGCCTCTCGGCGCTGTTCGTCGATGGCGACCTGGAGGAATTGGTGCGCTATCTGCACGCCGACATCCCGCGGTACAACACCGACGAGCGTCCTCCCGCGCCGGACCGGACGACCGTGAACCAGCTCGTGGCCGAGGGGCACACGACGTTCCGCACGCCTGCCCAGCCGGGACGGCTGATCGTGCTCACCTCCGGGACCAGCGGGACGCCGAAGGGCGCGCGCAGGCCGCATCCGAAGGGCTTCGGGTCCATCGCGGCACTGCTGTCGCGCATCCCGATGCAGATGAACGAGACCATGCTGATCCCCGCGCCGCTGTTCCACACCTGGGGGCTGGCCGGCCTGCAACTGAGCACCGCGCTGCGCGCGACCGTGGTGCTGGCCGAGCGGTTCGACGCGGAGGACTGCCTGCGCCGCATCGCCGAGCACCGGGTCAACACGGTGATCGTGGTGCCGACCATGGTGCAGCGCATCCTCGACCTGCCCGCGCACGTGCGCGCTCGCTACGACACCTCCAGCCTGCGGCACATGATCAGCTGCGGTGCGCCGCTGGCCGGTGCGACCGTCGAGCGATTCATGGAGACCTACGGCGACGTCCTCTACAACGTCTACGGCTCCACCGAGGTCTCCTGGGCGACGATCGCCACGCCCGAGGACCTGCACACCTCGCCGACCACGGCGGGGCGGCCGCCGCTCGGCACGAAGGTCGCCGTGCTCGGACCCGACCACCGCAGGCTGCCGATCGGCGCGACCGGGCACATCTTCGTCGGCAACCACATGCTGTTCGACGGCTACGTCAACTCGGCGCCGCCGGACGAGGCGCACGGCATGCTCGACACCGGCGACCTCGGCTACCTCGACGCCGCGGGCCGGCTGTTCATCGCCGGAAGGGACGACGAGATGATCATCTCCGGCGGCGAGAACGTCTTCCCCCGCCCGGTCGAGGAGGCGCTCGCGCACCTGCCGCAGGTCAGCGACGTCGCCGTAGTGGGTGTGCCGGACCGCGAATTCGGTCAGCGACTGGCGGCGTTCGTGGTGAAACGCGAAGGCTCCGGCCTCGATTCGGATATGGTGCGCACCTACATCCGCAACCGCTTGAGCCGCTTCTCGGTGCCGCGCGATGTCACCTTCCTCTCGGCGCTGCCGCGTGGCGACACCGGCAAGATCCTCAAGCGCTTGCTCGCCGGTCCCGGCGCGACCGAGCCGGAGCTGCCGCCGTCGATCAACGGTCTCGGCACCGCCGGATCGCCCTGACCTGTCCGGCGGCGCTCCCGCCTGCCGGGCCCGGCAGGTCTCAGTAGACGGTGTCCTCCAAGTCGGTCAGCGCGGTCTCCAGGTGATCGAGCAGCCTGGCCACGTCCGGCACGCCGCGACGGCAGGCGACGATGCCGATGTCCAGGCTGTCGGCATTGCTGGTGAGGGTGATGTTCACCGCCTGCCCGTCGAGCGGGATCGACAGCGGATAGCTGGCCGCGACGCGCGCGCCGTTCCAGTACTGCGGTTCGCGCGGCCCGGGGATGTTGGAGATGACGATGTTGAACGGCGGGCTGGTCAGCGCGGCCGTGGCGGGAAGCAGCAGCGACAGGGCGAGCGGACTGAGCGTCAGCGCCGACAGCGAGACGGCCTGGACGGGGGACAGCGCGCGGTAGATCTCTTTGCTGCGATGCATCGAGGAGCTGATCGCCGCCAGCCGCGCGGCCGGATCGGGCAGGTCGGTGGCCAGATTGCACAGCAGCGCGGCCACCGCGTTGCCCCCGCCGTCACCGTCGTCGGATTCGGGACGCAGCGAGACCGGCACCATGGCGATCAGCGGCTTGTCCGGCAGGGCGAGGTGTTCGAGCAGATAGGCGCGCAGCGCGCCGGCCGACATGGCCAGTACCACGTCGTTGAGCGTGGTGCCGGTCATCTTCTTGACCTGCCGGATCCGGTCCAGCGGCCAGGAGCGGGCTGCGCAGCGGCGGGCCCCGCCGATCGGGACGTTGAACATGGTGCGCGGTGCGGCGAAGGGCAGCGTCAACTGCTGCTCCAGCAGCGCGGTACGGGCCAGGCGCAAAGCCGATGGCGCCGAGCCCGCGGCGGCGAGCAGTGCGCGCGCCCGGCCGGTGAGGGTCTGCCGCTCCCGCGGTGCGTGCGCGCTGCGGCCGGTCGAGGGCGGAAGATGCCAGGGCACCAGCGCTTCGCCGGATTCCGGGTCGGTGGTGAGCGTTCGCTGCAACAGCCGTTGGGCGCCGACGCCGTCGATGAGTGCGTGGTGCATCTTCGCGTACAAGCCGACCCGGTCGCCGGCGAGCCCTTCGATCAGATGCGCCTCCCACAGCGGCCGGTGCCGGTCGAGCAGCCTGCTGTGCAGTCCCGCGGCCACCTCGGTCACGGCGTCCAGGCCACCCGGTTCCGGCAGCGCCCATCGCTGCACGTGGTAGTCGAGTTCGACGGCGCTGTCCACGGTCCAGGCCAGCTGCGGGGTCCCGAACAGGCGAGCCGGGCGCTTGCGGAACGTGGGGTGGAAGTTCTGGTCGGCCGCCAGCGTGGCGTACGCGCGCCTGGCGAATTCGGGTCCGGTGCCATCGACCGGGTCGAAGATCGACAGCGAACCGACGTGCATCGGATGCTCGCGTGATTCCGCGATGAGGAACAGGGCGTCCACCGGCGAGATGAATTCCATGGGCAGTTCCCTCCTGGCGACGCCGCGGCTGCGCCACGGTTCGGTTGCGCCACGGTTCGGTTGCGGACGTGGAAGGTCGCCGGACTGCCCACGGCGCGGGAGAGCTGTGCCGGTCGGCCGACGATCCATCACCGATTGATTCGGTGCCGAATCCGGACCGGCTGGGCGGTTCGTCGCGGAATTGTGCGGGCCTGCCTCAGGACAGGCGGCTGACCGGCCAGTCCTGCGGCAGTTCGAGACGTTCGCTGATCATGCTGATCGCGGTGTGCAGCGCCTGGATCTCGTCGACGCCGCTGGCCAGCGACGCGCCCTGCCTGCTGATGTGGAATCGGCACAGGTGCTCGCGCCGGTCGGCCGCCAGATACGGCCTGCCGATGATGATCGACAACGAGCTGTCGGCATCGTGCAGGGTGCGCGCGGCGATGAGCGCCTGCGGCTCGCTGGTCACCGTCGTGGCGGCGCGCGAGGGCCGGGTGGGGGCGGCGGGGAAGCCGGGATCGGAGGGATCGGTCACCGGGAAATGCGCGCCGTGGCTGTTCGCTTGCCGCAGCTCGTGCGCGATCTCCTGGAACGCGCGGTAGAGCGCGGCGATGGAATCGACGCCGTGCGCCCATCGTTCGCCGATGCCCTGGATGCGGAAACCGCACACCACACCGGTGTCACCCGGCGCCATCTGCGGTTTGCCCACCTCGATGGAGACTTCTCGCGTGGCATCGGAGACGGTGCGGGTGGCGATCACCTCTCTGATCCGCCGCCACTTCATGCTCGCGATCGCACCGCTGTGCTCGGATTCGCGCACTGCGGACGTGGTCGTGTCACCAGTGACCCGCGCCGATATCGCTCTCATGCAATGTGGAGTACCCAAGTTCGCCCCGGGTTTATCCTGCGGTTGCAGGTGACCTTGACCGCAGCGCGGAGACACGCCGTATCGGCAAAAGGGCTACCGAACGGTTAACACGCCCCGCGTTTGGCAGGCTGTCGCCGAGGGTGTGTTGGTGGGGCCGCGACGATGAGGAGGGGCGGACGAAGTGGTAACGATTGCGCAGTTGCGAGCGGTTCTGTCGATCTTGCGCGTCGACCCGGACGAGGTCGGCGCACGCGTGGGCGACACGGGTCTGCACGGTCCTGACGCCGAACGTGTCCTACTGATCGGTTTGCTACACCGGATCGCGAGCAGCGAACTGCGCCACGTGGTCACCACGACGATGGACGAGGAGGAGGCGGCACGGGCCGCCGCGGTCAGCACCCTGCCGGTGAACGGCGAGAACCCCACGGAGCAGGTGCGTTTCGACGCGCACTGGCTGCACGACCGCATCGGCGCGCTGGCGGCGGGCACCACCGTGGATCCGGTGCCGGTCCTGCTGGACGCCGCCGCGCGGTCGACGGACGCGGCCGAGGCGCTGCTGCTGCTGAGCCGCAATCCGCGCGGCCGGGACGCGGACACCAGATGGGAGCGTGCGCTCGACGATCTGGGGCGCGCCTATCACCTGATCAACGACGAGCGGGTGGGCCGCTCGAACACGACGACCGCGCCGCTGTAGCGGCGCGGTCGGTCGGAGGTCTCGCCCGGCGGCATGCGGCGCGCCGCCGGGATCGAGCTACTTGGCGGGTTGGGCCGGAGCGGACTGGACCGGCTTGTCGGCGAAGCGAGTGGTGCCGTCGGCCGCCTGCAGCGTGGTGAGCAGATCGACGCCGGCCACGACGAGCGTGGGTCCGCCGACCGCGATGGTTCCCAGGATGCCGCCGAGGCTCGCGCCGGTCAGCAGACCGGCCACGCAACCGACGGCGATGGTCACCAGGCAGCCGATCGTGGCGCCGATGGCGGTGCCGACGAAACCGCCGATGGCGGTGGCGAGTCCGAACTGGCTGGCGAATTCGTCCCTCGCGCGCTGGTTCTCGGTCATGGAGGCGACCGGCTTGGCCACCAGCGGCTCGGTGATCGCGATGCCGTCGGGCCTGGTCGGCTTCAGCTCGAGCACCGTGCTGTCCTTCTTCAGCTCCGGGCGGACCGGGATGACGGTGCCCGCGATCCGGAAGTCGAGCGGCAGCGTCATCGCGACGTGGCCGTCGCGGTCGCGGACGTCGACCACGTCGATCACTTGCGCGATGTCGGCCGGGGCGCCGGTGTGATCGACGAGCACCCCGTCGCGCTCGGTTAGTCGAGCGTTCTCGTCGCCCGCGGGCTGATCGCGCAGCGCCTTGGACAATTCGAAGGTTCCGCCCCTGAGCGCGGCGACCACCGTCTGATCGATGAGCTTGGCCGAGTAGGTGATGTCGGGGGCGGGCTCGGCGTGCGCGACGCCCGCGCCGACGGTCAGCGAGCCGATGGCGAGTATCGCTGCCGCAGTGATGCCGCGGAGTTGCATGTTTCGTCCATTCCTTCATCGGGTTCACACCTGCGTCCAGCACGGCCGGACCCGCGCACTCCGGCGGCGCAAGAGCAGTCGTCTAGGGTCGCTGAGCAGCCTAGCAGCGCCCACAGCAACCTATGAGCGTTCCGGCTCGACCGGTCGGAGATAGCGAAAAATTCTCCGACCGGCCGTGATTCGGATCCTCCGGCTCAGCGGGCAGCGGCGAGTTCGCTTGCCCGCTCGGCGCGCAGGATCGTCGCGCTGGTGCCGGGCGGCCATTCGAGTCCCGTGTCGAGCCGGTCGAGGACATCGGCATCCGGCCGTGGATTGCGGGACCGCTCGATCTCGCTGATCACCTTGGCCGGCGGGCCGCCGTTGCCCGCCACGTCCGCCTGGGTCCATTTCATCTCTCGCCGCCGCGCACGCACGCGCGTGGCCAGCGCGTCGAGATCGAACGCGACGGCCGTCTCGGCTGCCTCATCCCGCGCCGGCCGCGCCGGTGCGACCGTCTCCTCCTCGCGGTGCTTCTCCCGCAGCATTCCGCTGGTGATCAGCCTGGACCGCTTCCGCCTACCCATTTTCGCCACACGCTCTCCCATCCTCGGTCGAGTCGATCGATTGCGTCGCACTGCTCCGGCGGGCGGGCGGCGCCCACCGCGCCGGGAACGCTGAACATCATGGGGGAGCGCGGGTGCGGACCTCGCTCGACGCGCCGGGTCAGTCCGAGCTGTCCTCCGGTTGCAGAATCAGCACCGGTATCTCGCGCTCGGTCCAGGATTGGTAGGTGTCGAAGTCCGCGTAGAGGTCTACGAGCAAGGGCCACAAGCGATTCTTTTCCTCCGGGCTCGCCACCCTGGCGCGGACGCGACGGTGCTCGGCACCGATCTGCACCCGGGTCGTGGGGTGTGCCAGGAGGTTGAAGTACCACTGCGGATGATCGGGCAACCCGCCTTGGGAGGCGACCACCACCAGGTCGGGGCCGTCGACGAGGTACAGCAGCGGGGCGGTGAACAGCTTGCCCGATTTGCGGCCCCGATGCTCGAGCAACAAGGTCGGTACCGGCTTACGGAAACCGGCGCCGATCCGCCATCGACCGCCGACGCGCCCTCCGGTCCGGCGGTATGCCCAGGTCTGCGCCCTGGACATGTATTTGATGACGGTCGTGACCAGCGGCGAATCGAGGTTGCGCGGTCGGTTCGGCATCAGCGCTCACCCCCTTCGGGCCGGAGTGCGGCGGTGGCATCGGGGGCGGTGTCGAATGATTGATCCATACCTTTGTCCGTAGTATCGTCCAGACAGTTGTCCGGTTACTATTCCATAGACGTGCCGGGCGCGTCGCAGGGGTCACGGCAACCGGCGGAGAGCACGGTGGAGGAAACATGGATCGGGTCAGTGGCAAAGTCGTCCTGGTGACCGGTGCCGGACGCGGGCAGGGCCGCAGCCACGCGCTGGCCCTGGCCGAAGAGGGCGCCGACATCATCGCCTTCGACATCTGCGCCGATATCGCCAGCAACGAATACCCGCTGGCGACCGAAGCGGATCTCGCCGAGACCGAGGATCTGGTCGCCGAGACCGGTCGTAGGGTGGTGGCCAGGAAGGTGGACGTGCGGGATCGGACCGCGGTGCAGGAGGCGATCGCGCAGGCGGTGGCCGAACTCGGGCGCTTGGACGTGGTCGTGGCGAACGCCGGGATCTGCCCGCTGGGGCACCACGTGCCGTTGCAAGGCTTCGTCGACGTCTTCGACGTCAACTTCGTCGGCGCGGTGAACACCGTGCACGCCGCGCTGCCACATCTGGGCGCGGGCGCGTCGATCATCGTGACCGGCTCGGTCGCGGGCCTGGTGCCGCAGACCGGATTCAACGGCCAGCAGGCGCTGCAAGGTCCCGGCGGCGACGGCTACGGCTTGTCGAAGAAGATGATCCGTTCCTACACGCAGACTTTGGCATTGACGCTCGGGCCGAGTTCGATCCGCATCAACGCGGTGCACCCGACGAACGTCGACACCGACATGCTGCACAACCCCGGGATGTACCAGATCTTCCGTCCGGACGTGCGGAATCCGACGCGGGAGGACGCCGAGGTGACCTTTCCGTTCATGCAGGCCATGCCGATTCCCTTCGTCGAATCCTCGGACATCTCGCATGCGGTCACGTTCCTGGCTTCCGACGAATCGCGCTATGTGACGGGCTTGCAGATGTTCGTCGACGGCGGGGCGTCGCTGAAACTGGGTCTCGCCGGGCAGTGACGCGAAAAGCGCTGTCACTTCAGAATGAGCATCGCGGACCGCTCGAGGCGGTCCGCGATGTCGGCATAGGATTCATAACCCATACCGGCGTGTACCAGCGCCCCCGCATAGAGTAATTCGAGCGATTTCACGATGTCCGGGTCCGGATTTCCGGACAACGCATGCGCGATCCGCTCGCGAATTTCCAGGCCGATGCGGGCCCGCAAATGTTCCACGTCGGGATCGCGGCCGAGCAGCGCGCTGGTGACCGCGCCGGACAATGCGGGTTCGTCGGCGACGAGCAGCGCGATGCCGCGGAGTTCGGCGATCACGCGCACGGTGGCGTCCCGGTCCTCGCTCACCGGCGACGGCGCCGCGCGCAGCCTGCGCCAGAAGATCTCCGCGACCAAATGCTCCTTGGAGGAGAAATAGGTGTAGGCGGTGGCGGTGCCGACTTTGGCGTTGGCGGCCACCATTCGGATGGTCATGCCCGCGAAGCCCTCGCGGGAAAGCACTTCCATCGCCGATCTGGTGAGCTTCTCGACGGTGTCGGCCTGCTTTCCGGACAGGCGCCGCCGCGTTGCCTCCACGGTTCTGGAATACTTTTCGGACATGTGTCTAGATGGTAGTGTCGCGATGTCGTTCCAGCAACTTCCACGCTGCGGAAATCGATCGCCGTCTGGGACCGTCGGCGCTACGCCTGATGTGCCGCGCCGAGCGGCAGGCCGAGGCCGGTGAGTTTGCCGGACAACCGCTCGAGGTAGGCGAGCGCCGCGGGCTCGTCCTTGTCCGGCAGTCCGTACACGACGTCGGTGACGCCGGCGCGGTCCCACTCGGCCAGGCGTCGCGCGTCCGGCTTGTAATCGAGGGCCACCACGCGCGGACGTCCCGGCCGCCCGGCCTGCCGCCAGATCTCGTGCAATGACGCGAGACGATCGGAGATCTGTGTTTCCCCCGGCGTGGTGATCCAGCCGTCGGCGGACTCGGCTATCCAGCGGAACGTGCGTTCGGTGCCGGCCGCGCCGATCAGCACCGGAACCGAACGCCGCACCGGTTTCGGCCATGCCCAGCTCGGGCCGAAGCTGACGTACTCGCCGTCGAAACCGGCCTCGTCCCGGCTCCACAGCGCCCGCATCGCCGCCAGATATTCGCGCAGCACCGTGCGCCGCTTGTGCGCGGGCACGCCGTGGTCGGCGAGTTCGTCGGTGTTCCAGCCGAATCCGGCCCCGAGCACGACCCGGCCGCCGGAGAGGTGGTCCAGGGAGGCGATCGTCTTGGCCAGGGTGATCGGGTCGTGCTCCACCGGGAGCGCGACGGCGGTGGCCAGCTCGATGCGCTCGGTGACGGCCGCCGCCATGGACAGCGCGACCCATGGGTCGAGCGTGCGCAGGTAGCGGTCGTCCGGGAGCGAAGCGTCACCGGTCTGCGGGTGCGCCGCGTTGCGCGCCACCGGGATGTGGGTGTGTTCGGGGACGTAGAAGGAGGCGAAGCCCGCTTCCTCGGCGGCTCCGGCCGCCGCGGCGGGGGTGATGCCGCGATCGCTGGTGAACAGGACGATGCCGAAGCGCATGGGGATCCTCGCCTTGTCTGGTCGTTCGACGAACTGTCGTGGCGGTGAGGCGCACGGCGACACGCCGTGTCTGGACACCTGTGTGGAATATAGTCCGAATGGCGATACGCCTACAAGAACGTGTTCTTGATTTTCCTGCGAGTCGGCCTGGTGGCGCCGCGGCGACTTTCTTCTCGCGAGTTCTCGCTTTCGGGATTGTCCTGAAAAACTGTCAGTGGTACCGTCCAGACACATGTCCAGCTATGTGTCTCTTCGGCGGGTCGTGCGGACGATCATCGTTGAGAACTTGTTATCGAATTCGGAGGGTGGGCGATGACGGCTGAGGTGGACCCGCTGGTGTTCGGCCCGTACGACGACTCGCATCCGGCGTATCGGCGGCCGCCGGAAGAAGCTGCGCGGTATGCCGACCCTGACCTCGGACTCCGGGCGTTGTCGCGGCACGGACACCCGACGCGCCGCCCACCCGGGCGGCTCCGCGAATCACTGTGCGAACCCGTGCGGAGCCGGTCGTGAGAATCCGCGCCGACCTGGATCTGTGCCAAGGGCACGCGGTCTGCCAAGCCGAGGCTCCCGAGGTGTTCACGGTGCCCAGACGCGGCCAGGTCGAAATCCTGCGCGACGTGCCGGACGCCGGACTGCGGGCCGCCGTGGCGGACGCGATCCGCTACTGCCCGACCCAAGCCCTGTCGATCGCCGACGAAGACGCGACCGACTCCTCTCCGAAAGGTACCGACTGATGCCAGGTTTCGACCGCGCCGAGCTCGACGAGATGATCCAGCGCTGGATCACGGAGAACCAGCGCTGCGAGGAAAAGGGCGACTGGAAGCCCCTCGCGCAGATGTACACCGAGGACGCCACCTACGGCTGGAACTACGGCCCGACGCAGGAGTTCATGGCCGTCGGACGCGACGAGATCCGCGACCTCGCCCTCGGCCAGGAGATGGCCGGGCTGGAGGGCTGGACCTACCCGTACCAGGAATTCGTCGTCGACGACCGCACCGGCACCGTCATCGGGTTCTGGAAGCAGATCAGCGAGGCCAAGCGGCCCGATGGGCGCAACTATTCGCCCGAGGGCATCGGCGGCAGCTGGTTCCGCTACGGCGGCGACTTCCAATGGTCCTGGCAGCGCGACTTCTTCGACTTCGGCAACGTCTCGGCGCTGTTTCTGGAGATGATCACGAACAAGGCCATCACCCCTGGCATGCAGAAGCGCATCGAGCGCTCGGTGTCGGGGCAGCCGCTGCCGGGCTGGTATCGCATCGGCGAATCGCCCGTCGCGCTGTGGTGACCGACATGACCGGATCACCGAGCCGATTCGCCTGCCTCGACCGCGCGACGCTGGCCGCGCTGCTGCCCGAACTGCTCCTGTGCGGGCACCTCATCGATCGCTCCGGCATGGCGCACTCGATCGCCGCGTTCGGCCGCGAAGGCATGACCGCGATCGCCATCGAGGAGTGGCAGGTGGCCAGCCCGGTCTACACCCGGCGCATGCAGCGCGCGCTCGGCTTCACCGGCGACGGCGTGGAGACCATCTTCAAGGGACTGCAATTGGACATCGGCGCGCCACCGCAGTTCATGGACTTCCGTTTCCGGGTCGACGACCACCACCACGGCGAGTTCTGGCTCGACCACTGCGGTGCGCTCGCCGACGTGGAACCGATGGGCGAGGACTTCGTCGTGTCGATGTGTCACGACATCGAGGATCCGACCTTCGACGCGACCGCGCTGGCCACCAATCCGCACGCCCAGGTCCGGCCGATCCACCGCCCGCCCCGCCGTCCCGCCGATCGGAAACCGGTGTGCGCGTGGACGGTCGTCATCGACCCGGCCCACGTGCCGCCGCCGGTGCCGCCCAACGCCGAGTTGGTCGCCGGGTCGGTGGCGGCCGGACTGGAGCTGGCCGCCATCGACCCCGCCGACGAAGGGCGGCCGGACTACTCGGGACCGTTGCTCAGCGATGTGCGCTTCGCGGACTTCTCCCGCTCCGCGCTGGTCCGCCTCGCCGACGAGGTCTGCCTGCAACATCACCTGCTCACCCTCGGTTTCCTGATCGCGGTGCGCGCCCGGGCCGACGCCGATGCCGCGCTGGAGATCGGGCGCAAGCAGTTCGCTGGTATCGCCGGCCTCACCAGTGAACGCCTGCGCGATTGCCTCGGCCTCGGCGACGACGCCGCCGCGCTGGCGACGGTGCTGCGGTTGCATCCGGCGCTGAATCCATTGCCCTACACCGGAATCGAGATCGCGCACACCGGCGACACGGTCACGGTGACGTTCCCGGCCGCCAGCGGCGCGCACACCGACGGCACGTGGGCGTCGATGCTCGACCCCGAGCACGTGCAGCCGCTGAATGCCCTGGTCCGCGGCGTGAATCCGCGTTTCTCCGCCGAGGTCGTCGCCGCGGGCGAGGACGGCTGGCGCGCCGCCGTCACGCTCGGTGACACACCGTTCCGGGAGGCGACGGAGGTCGCGCTGACCCGGTTCAGCACCGGCGCCGCCTTCACCTTCACCGACCGGGGGATACCCCTTCCGCTCACCGTCGTCTGACCGCACCCAGAGATGGAACGACATGGCCAACAACTTCGCCGACCTCTTCGAGCACTCCGTGGACGCCATGCCCGAGCGGGTGGCTCTCGTCCGGTCCGGCCGCCGCGTGACCTACCGTGAGCTCGACGTCCGCGCCAATCGGCTCGCGCACCATCTGGCGAGTATCGGCGTCGGCGCCGGGACGCACGTGGGTTTCCAGATGCACAACAGCGTCGAGACGATGGAGACGCTGATCGCGTGCTTCAAACTCGCCGCCGTGCCGATCAACATCAATTACCGGTACGGCGTCGCGGAACTGGCCTACGTCTACGACAACGCCGACCTCGAGGTGCTCGTGCACCACTGCTGTTACAGCGAAGCCGTCCAGGAGGCCCGGCAGCGCACGCCGGGGTTGCGGCACACGATCCGCGTCGCCGACGAGTTCACGCCGGAAGCGGACGATGCCGCGGCGACGCAGTACGAGTCGGCCCTCGCCGCCGCGGCGACAGACCGTCCGATCGTCGAACGCAGCGCCGACGACCTGTTCATGATGTACACCGGCGGGACGACCGGCATGCCGAAAGGCGTCATGTGGCGGCAAGAGGACATGTGGCGCGTGCTCGGCGGCGGCATCGACTTCTACACCGGCGAGCCGGTCGCCGACGAGTTCCAGCAGTCCCGCACCGGCGCTCAGGCGGATCCGAGCGCCTGGCTGGTGCTGCCGCCGCTGATCCACGCCGCCGCCATGATGCCGACCTTCACCGCGCTGTGGTCGGGCAACACGGTGATCTTCGAATCCCGCTTCGACGCCGCCCGCGTCTGGCGGACCGTCGCCGAGCAACGCCCGCAGGTCATGGTGATCACCGGCGACGCCATGGCCAGACCCTTGATCGAGGCGTACCGCAGCGAGCCGGTGGACGCCTCCTCGCTGCTGGCGATCGCCTCCGGCGCCGCGCTGCTGTCGCAGCCGGTGAAGAACACGCTGCTGGAGATGTTCTCGTGGGCGGTCGTCTCGGACTCCATCGGATCGTCGGAAACCGGGTTCGGCGGCATCGGTTTCGCCCAGAAGGACGATGATCCGGCACGCGGCCCCCGCGTGCAGACCGGTCGCGGCGCGGTCGTGGTGGACGACGACGGCCGCCCCGTCGCGCCCGGCTCGGAAGGCTGGCTGGCCAAGACCGGCAACGTGCCGATCGGCTACTACAAGGACCCCGGCAAGACCGAGCGGCTGTTCAAGACCGTCGACGGCGTGCGCATGGTCGTCACCGACGACCGGGCCCGCGCCGAGGCCGACGGGTCGATCACGCTGATCGGCCGCGGCAACATGGTGATCAACACCGGCGGCGAGAAGGTGTTCGTCGAAGAGGTCGAAAGCGTGGTGAAGGCCCACGACGCGATCTTCGACGCGGTGGTGATCGGCGTGCCGCACGAACGCTGGGGGCATCAGGTCGCGGCGGTGGTGTCGTTGTCCGGCCCCGGGCCGGTGGAGTTCACGGAACTGCAGGCGCACGTGCGCCGCTTCCTGGCCGGATACAAAGTGCCCAAACAGATCTGGGTCGCCGACGCCATCGTGCGGGCGCCCAGCGGCAAACCCGACTACCGGTGGGCCAAGCAGTACGTCGCCGCGCGCGGGCCCGACCACAAGGCGGACTGACATGATCCGGGTGATCCAATGGGCCACCGGCGGAGTCGGGCGGGCCGCCATCGAGGGCATTCTCGACCATCCGGAGCTGGAACTGGCCGGAGCCTGGGTGCACAGCGCGGACAAGGACGGCATGGACCTGGGCGAACTCGTCGGCCGCGCGCCGATCGGGGTGCGCGCGAGCACCGACGCCGACCGCTTGCTCGCCACGCAGGCCGACTGCGTGCTCTACAGCCCCTTCACGGCCGCCCCGGAGACGATGCGCGCGATTCTGCGGTCCGGCAAGAACGTCGTCACACCGCTGGGCTGGTTCCATCCGCGCCGCGCGGAGCGGCAACGCTACGACGAGCTGTGCCGTGCGGCCGGAGTCACCTTGCACGGTACCGGGATACATCCGGGCGGCATCACCGAGAAGATCCCGCTGGTGGTATCGGCGCTGTCGGGCTCGATCACCGCGGTGCGCGCCGAAGAGTTCTCCGATATCCGCGCCTACGGCGCGCCAGAGGTGGTCCGGGACTGGATGCTGTTCGGCGCCACGCCGGAACAGGCCGCGACCAGCGTCATGGCGAACGTGCTCGCAGGCGGCTACAGCCAGTCGGTGTGGATGATCGCCGAAGCGCTCGGCATCGCGCTCGACGAGCGGTTGCGGGTGACGCACGACATGGCGGTGGCCACCGCGCCGATCGATTCCCCCATCGGACCGATCGCGCCGGGGCGTGTCGCCGCGCAGCGCTTCCGCTGGGAAGGGACCGTTCGCGGCGCTCCGGTGATCACGGCCGCGGTGAATTGGTTCATGGGCACCGAGCACCTCGATCCACCGTGGACCTTCGGGCCGGCGGGGGAGCGATACGAGGTCGAGGTCGTGGGTGATCCCGGCGCGACGGTGACGTTCACCGGCATGCACGCGCACAGCGCCGCCGCCGGTCTGGTGCGCAACCTCGGCATCGTGGCCACGGCCATGCACTGCGTGAACTCGATCCCCTACGTGGTCGCCGCCGAGCCCGGCGTGCGGACCTATCTCGACCTGCCGCTCGTCGCCGGTCGCGCCGCCGCATGGCTGCGCGGAACCGGCGGCGACGCGGCCTGCGCTTCGCCCGCCGCGGCGGATACCGGCGTCGCGCGTCGTCCTTCGCGCTGACCGGCTCGCACGTTTTCATCCAGGAGGTAGCAATGGCAGCACCGGCATTACCCGTCGGATTCGATTTCACCGACCCGGCGCTGTGGGAGAACCGAAGTCCGGTACAGGAATTCGCGCAGCTGCGCCGCACCGCCCCGGTGTGGTGGAACGCGCAATCCGACGAGACCTCCGGTGGTTTCCGCGACGGCGGCTACTGGGTGGTCAGCAAGCTCGCCGACATCAAGGAGATCTCCAGACATCCCGAGCTGTTCTCCTCCGAGCGGAAAGGGGCCATCATCCGCCTGCCCGGCGACATCACCCCGGAGCAGATGGCGCTCACCGGCGCTCTGCTGGTGAACATGGACCCGCCCAAGCACTCCAAGATCCGGCGGATCATCGCCAAGGGGTTCACCCCGCGTGCGGTGGAGAGCCTGCGGGCGGCGCTGACCGAACGCGCCGCGCGGATCGTGCACGAGGCCAAGAAGTCCGGCGGCGGCGACTTCGTCGAGCAGGTCGCGTGCGAGCTGCCGTTGCAGGCCATCGCCGAGCTGATCGGGGTGCCGCAGGAGGATCGGCGCAAGTTGTTCGACTGGTCCAACCAGATGCTCAACTACGACGATCCCGAGTACGGCGATCCCGCGATGGCATCGGCCGAGATCCTCGGTTACGCCTGGAACATGGCCGAGCAGCGCCGCGCGTGCCCGGTGGGCGACATCGTCAGCGAGCTGGTGCACGCCGACGTCGACGGTGAGGCGCTCGGCTCCGACGAATTCGGCTTCTTCGTCATCCTGCTCGCCGTGGCGGGCAACGAGACCACTCGCAATGCCATCACCCACGGCATGAAGGCGTTCGTCGACCGGCCCGAGCAGTGGGAGCTCTACCGGCAGCAGCGTCCGCGCACCGCGCCCGACGAGATCGTGCGGTGGGCGACCCCGGTGACCGCCTTTCAGCGCACCGCGACGGAAGACCTGGAACTGGGCGGGCAGCGGATCCGGCAGGGACAGCGGCTCGGATTGTTCTACAGCTCGGCCAATTTCGACGAGGACGGGTTCGCGGATCCGTTCACCTTCGACGTGCTGCGCGACCCGAACCCGCACGTGGGTTTCGGCGGCACCGGCACGCATTATTGCGTCGGCGCGAACCTCGCCCGGCTGGAGATCGATCTGATGTTCAACGCCATCGCCGACGCGATGCCCGGCCTGCGCCAGGAATCCGAGCCGGTGCGGCTGCGGTCGGGGTGGATCAACGGCATCAAGAGCTGGCGGGTGCGCTACGAATAGCGCCGGGCGCGGGCTCCCCGTCACCCGACGGGGAGCCCGCCGCGTGTCCGGCCGGTCAGCTGTCGCCGTCCTTGCGGCGCCTGCGGTAACGGACGGTGCATGGCTGCGCGAGCTGCACGACCATCTTGGAGTGGTCGTTGCGGTAGCTGTCCGGCGGCTGGGTCATCTCGAATTCCCAGTCCCGCAGCAGCAGCGAGAAGATCGCCTTCAGCTGCATCAGCGCGAACGCCGCGCCGACGCAGCGGTGGCGGCCCGCGCCGAACGGAATCCAGGTCCAGCGGTTGACGAGGTCGGCCTGGTTGGGATCGATGTAGCGGCCGGGATCGAACGTGTCCGGATCGGGGAAGTCCTCCGGGATGCGGTTGGAGATGGCGGGAGTGGCAGCGACGTGATCGCCGGGTTCGATGCGATGACCGCAGACGTCGAATTCGCCGCGCGCCACCCGCATCAGGATGATCAGCGGCGGGTGCAGGCGCAGCGTCTCCTTGAGCACGGATTCCAGTACCGGGATCTGGCGCAGCGCGCCGAAGCTGATGTCCGAGCCGTCGGCGTAGAGTTCGTCGAGTTCGGCGACGACCCGGTCGAGCACCTCGGGGTGGCGCAGCAGTTCGATGATCGTCCAGGCCGCCGTGCCGGAGGTGGTGTGATGGCCGGCGAACATCATGGAGATGAAGATGCCGGTGATCTCGCTGGCGCTGAAGCGCGGTGCGCCGTCCTCGCCGGGGATCGAGATGAGCACGTCAAGCATGTCCCGGTCGTCCTTGCCGGTCGGCGGGTCGGCGGCCCGCCGATCCATGATCGCCTGCACCAGTTCGACGAGCTCGGCCCGCGCCTGGTCGCGGCGGCGGAAACTCTCGATGGGCGCGTAGGGGTCGACGTAGGCCAGCGCGTCGGTGCCGCGTTCCAGGTCGTGGTAGAGGTGGGCGAAGCGGTCGTCGAGGTCGTTGCGGAACTTCACGCCGATCAGGCACGCCGAGGAGGTGTAGATGGTCAGTTCGGCGAAGAAGTCGAGCAGGTCGATCTCGCCCTCCTCGCCCCAGCGCGCCAGCATCCGTTCCACCTCGCGGGCGATGGTGGCGGCGTGCCCGCGCATGTGCTCGGCGCGCAGCGCCTGGTTGTGCAGCATCTCCTTGCGGCGTTCCGGACTGGCGTCGAAGACGACGCCCTCGCCGAAGATCGGCTTCATGAAGGGGTAGGCGGCGGCCTGGTCCAGATCGTCGTCGCCTGCGCGGAAGAAGAATTCGTTGGCCTCCGCGCCCGACAGCAGGATGACCTGGCGCCCGGCCAGATCGAACGAGCCGACGTCACCGCATTCCGCGCGGACCCGGCGCATCAGCCCGATCGGATCGACGCGGAACTCCTCCAGATGACCGTGCTCGTGTTCGCCTCCGGATACCCGGCGTGGTTTCACCAGAGTCATTGGAAATCCTTCCCCAGATAAGTGTCCGAGTTTTATGATGGACACGTGTCTGGACAGTACTACGGTTAGCGAGCCTCCGGCAAGACGCCGACCGTGACCGTCGCCTGTGCGGCCACAGGTGTGCCGCCGTCTGCGCACAGCCCGCGACGAGAAGTGATCGGTGGTTTCGAGATGAGGTTCGGCAGCCGAGCCATGCTGGTGACATGGCGGTTACTGCGGTTGAAAATCGCCGGAGCGGCGTTGATCCTGCTCGTCGTCGCGGTGGTCGCGGTCGCCGCGGCGATGTACGCCGGGCGCTTCCGCTCGACGGTGGCCGTCACCGTGGAGACGCCCCGCTCCGGCCTGGTGCTCGACACCGATGCCAAGGTGCGGATGCGCGGCGTGGAACTCGGCACGGTGAGCGCCGTCGAGTTCCGCGGCGACCGGGCGCGTCTGCGCCTCGCGCTCGATCCCGAGCTGCTGCGGCTGGTGCCCGCCAACGCCACGGTGGATATCCGTTCGACCACCGTATTCGGCGCCAAATACGTGAATTTCGTGGTGCCGAGCGCTCCGTCGCCGACGCCGCTGCGCCCGGGCGCGACGATCCGGGCCGAATCCGTCACCGTCGAATACAACACGCTGTTCCAGCGTCTGAGCGAGGTGCTGGCGAAGGTCGAACCGGGTGAACTCAACGCCACGCTGGCCGCGTTGGACACCGCGCTGCGGGGACGTGGCGAGCGGTTGGGCGATCTGCTCGCTCGCGCCGACGACTACCTGCGGCAGATCAACCCGAGCCTGCCCGCGCTGCGGCGCGATCTGTCGTCCGCAGGGCGGGTCACCGGACTCTACGCCGACACCGCCCCCGACCTGCTGCGCACGGCCGCCGACGCCACCGCGACCAGTGGGACGCTCGCCCGCGGCGCGGACGATCTGGATGCCGTGCTGCTCAATCTCATCGGTTTGGCCGACACCACCCGGTCGGCGCTGACGGACAACGAGCAAGGACTCACCGCCGCGCTGGAGACCCTGCGACCAACGGGCTCGCTGCTCGATACCTATTCGCCCGTGCTGTTTTGCGTGGTCACCGGCATCGCGAAGGCTCTTCCCGCGGCGGAAGCCATTATCGGCGGGAACAAACCCGGGGCCATCTTCAACGCGAGTTTCATGTATGGCGCGCAGCCCTATGAATATCCCGGCGACCTGCCGAAGGTGAACGCGACCGGCGGGCCGCGCTGCGACGGGATTCTCGACCGGGTTCCCGATAGTCACGCCGATTATGTGGTCACCGACACCAACGAAGGCGCGCCGTTCACTCCGTCCATGACGGTCGTGCCCAACGCCCCCAAGGTGTTTCAAATCCTTTTCGCCGGCATGCCGGGAGTGCCGCGCTAGTCGACGGCCGCTGCTTCCGGTTCGGAAGTGTGCTCACGTAGGACGGTGTGCGGAGTGCCGTGATCGGCGACCCGGCCGTCTCGCAGCAGCAGGCAGTGGTCGGCGCGCAGGGCGTCTTCGCGCCGGTGTGTCGCGTGCACGACCGTCACCCCGTGGGCTCCGACCAGGCGGATGGCGTCGGAGATCTCCCGCTGCGCGGCCGCGTCCAAGCCGGTGGTGGGTTCGTCGAGCAGGAGCAGGTCGGACTCCTGGGCCAGTGCCTGGGCGAGCAGCGCGCGTTGGCGCTGGCCGCCGGAGAGGCTGTCGAGCCGGCGCTCCGCTAGGTCGGCGATGGCCATGCGGTCCAGGCACGCGCGCACGATGGCGCGATCCTGGCGGGTGAGACGCCGCCATGCGCCGCGCCGCGCCCAGCGCCCCATGGCGACCGTTTCGCCGACGGTGATCGGCAGGGTGGCGGGAACGGCGCTGTGCTGCACCACGAATGCCGGTCGCCGCAGATGTTCCCTGCGCACGGTTCCCGCGGTGGGTGCGATGACACCCGCCAAGACGCCGAGCAGGGTGGATTTGCCGGAGCCGTTGGGCCCGACGAGGGCGGTCACCTGGCCGCCCGGGATCGTGGCGGTGACCTCGCGCAGCACCGGATGTCCCCGGTAACCGGCCGTCACCGCGGCGACATGGACAGCTGACGGCATGAGACTCCGATCACTCATTGAAATGAAAACCGTTATCATTGTAGAGTGCTGCGTCATGGAGTGGTTGGCCCCGTTCGAGGTGTCGTTCGTGCAGCGGGCGCTGTGGGGCGGATTGCTCGTGTCGTGCCTGTGCGCGCTGGCGGGGACCTGGGTGGTGGTGCGCGGCATGGCGTTTCTCAGCGAGGCGATGGCGCACGGCATGCTGCCCGGCATCGCGATCGCCGCGCTGCTGGGCGGGAATCCGCTGCTCGGCGCGGCATTCAGCGCGGCGGCGATGGCCGTCGGCGTATCGGTGCTCGGCCGCAGCACGCGCTTCGCCGCGGACATCGGCATCGGGTTGCTGTTCGTCGGAATGCTGTCGGCGGGCGTGATCATCGTGTCGCGCTCGCCCTCGTTCGCGGTCGACCTCACCGGCTTCCTCTTCGGTGACGTGCTCGCCGTCGGCGAGCGTGACCTGTGGTATCTGGTCGCGGCCACGGTGCTCGCGGCGGTGCTCGCCGTGCTGGGCCACCGGGCGTTCGTGGCACTCACCTTCGATCCGCGCAAGGCGCACACCCTGGGTTTGCGGCCACGTCTGGCGAACGTGGCGCTGGTGGCTCTGGTGACTCTGGCGATCGTCGCGTCCTTCCATATCGTCGGAACCCTGCTGGTTTTCGGTCTGCTGATCGCGCCGCCCGCGGCGGCCGTCTACTGGACGCATCGCATTCCGTCGATCATGCTCACCGCCGCGGCGCTCGGCGCGGTGGCCACCTTCGCCGGGCTGCTGATCTCCTGGCACGCGCGCACCGCCGCTGGGGCGACCATCGCGGCGACGGCCGTCGCGCTGTTCTTCGTCTCGGCGTTGTCGTCCCGGTTGCGTGATCGGATTCGAGGCCGGCGCGTGCCGCCGCAACCGCTGGCCGTCCTGCTGGCCCTGTCCGCGATCACACCCCTGATCGGTTGCACGACAGAGGATTCCATCGATCCTGTGGAGACGACGCCGCACGGATACGTGGCCGGCGCGCAAGAGGCCGATGAGGCCCAGCCACGGCTGGTCGTGGCAGACGCGGCGACCGGCGCCGTGCGGGTGGTCGACCTCATCACCGAGGAGGTCGTCGACCTCGGGCGGGCGGAAGGCGCGGGCCGCCTGACCGCCGACGGGCGCTTCGCCTTCTTGCCCGCCCGCGACGGCGTGCGGATCGTGGACGCGGGCACGTGGACGGTCGACCACGGCGACCACGTGCACTACTACCGCGCACCGGTGCGCGATCTGGGCGCCGTCGCCGGCGGTCCGCTGTCGGCCGCGCACGCCGAGGGCGCGGTGACGGCACTGATCGCCGAAGCCGGTGGCACCACGCTGCTCAACCGGTCCGCGCTGGGCAGCGGCTCGCGGCAGGTGCACGGCGTGATCGCGGACGCGGCCGCGGTGCCGTACGCCGAGCGCCTGCTGGTGGCCGCGCCCACCGGTGACCGGATCGAAGTGCGCACCCGAGACAACGCGCCCGCAGGGGTTCTCGCGCAGCCGTGTCCACGCCCGCGCGGCTCCGCGGTGACCAGGCGCGGTGTCGTCTTCGGTTGCGCCGACGGCGCTTTGGTGGTGAGGGCCCGCGACGCGGTCTTCACCGGCGAGAAGATCCCCTATCCGCCCGGCAGCTCCGAAGACGATCGCGCGATCGAGTTCTTCCATCGTCCGGGCAGCGCGACGCTGGTGGCCGAGGCGGGCCGGCGCGGCGTGTGGGTGCTCGACGTGCGGCGCAAGACCTGGACCGCCGTGGACACCGGTCCGGTGGTGGCGGCGAACACGGCGGGGGAGGACGCGGCACTGCTGGTCCTCACCGCGGACGGTCTTCTGCACAGTTACGACGTCGGGTCCGGCCGGGAGTCCGCCGCGGCGCGACAGCTCACCGCGCCGGTGCGCGACGGCGCACCCGCGCCGGTGATCCTCGTCGACGAGCATCGCGCCTACGTCAACGATCCCGCGGCGCGGGTCATCCACGAGATCGACTACACCGACAACCTGCGCACCGCGCGCACCTTCCGCCTCGACATCGCGCCCACGACGATGGTGGAGACCGGCCGATGAGACGAGTCGCCCGGTGGTGCGCGCTGGTCGCCGTCGCCCTGCTCAGCCTGACCGCATGCTCGAATGCCGACGCCGATCGCGGCGGAATCGTGGTCACCACCAACATCCTCGGCGATCTCACCCGCGCCGTCGCGGGCGACGCGGTCGAGGTCACCGTGCTCATGCAGCCCAACGCGGACCCGCACTTGTTCGCCCTCTCCGCCCAGCAGGCGGCCCGGCTCGAACGCGCGAACCTGATCGTCTACAACGGTCTCGGCCTCGAGGAAAGCGTGCTGCGCAACGTCGAGGCGGCCGAGAAATCCGGGGTGGCGGCGGTGGCCGTCGGCGCGGCGATCGATCCGATCGACTACTCCGCGGACGAAGCGGACGGCGGGCCGGATCCACACTTCTGGACCGACCCGCGCCGGGTGCGCAAGGCGGTGGAAGTCATCCGGGACCGGATCGTCGAGCGGGTCGACGGCGTCGACGCCGCGGCCGTACGCGCCGGAGCCGACCGCTACCTGACCGAACTCGACGGGCTCGACCGTTGGATGACCGAGCGGTTCGCGACGATTCCCGTCGAGCGGAGGAAGCTGGTCACCAACCATCACGTCTTCGGTTATCTCGCAGAGCGATTCGGCTTCGAGGTGGTCGGCGCCGTGATCCCCGGCGGGACCACGCTCGCCTCACCGAGCCCGTCGGATCTGTCCGCCCTCGCCGGAGCCATCCGGGTCGCAGGAGTGAGCGCGATCTTCGCCGACTCCTCGCAACCCGACCGATTGGCCCGTGTGCTCGCCGAACAGGCGGGCGTGCACGTGCGGGTGATCTCCCTGTTTTCGGAATCGCTCACCGAACCCGGCGGCGGCGCGGGCACCTACCTGGAAATGATGCGGGCCAACACCGAGTCGATCGTGCGCGGCCTCGCCCCTTAGTACCCCGAACACCAGAACGAAAGACGGAGTAGCTCATGCCCGTTCGGTCAACCACGAAATCGACCGCCCTGATCGGTCTGCTGACCTTGGTGCTCGCCGGTTGCTGGGCCGGCACTACCGCCGAACGCGACGCCCCGCGAATCGCCGATCCCGTGGCGATCACCTACGACGGCGGCATCCACGTACTGGACGGCGCCACCCTCGAACTCGCGGGCACGGTCGAACTGGACGGCTTCAACCGGCTCAATCCCGCCGGCGACGACCGCCACCTGATCGTCTCGACGAACGCGGGTTTCCGCGTCTTCGACGCTCGCGCGGCGAAATTCACCGATGTGCAGTTCCCCGGCCCGCATCCAGGGCACGTGGTCCGGCACGCCGGACGGACCGTGCTGTTCAGCGACGGCACCGGCGAAGTCGTCGCGTTCGACTCGGCCGATCTCGCCGATGGCGCGCCCGAGACCGCGACCTATCGCGCGGCCGCCCCGCACCACGGCGTCGCGATCGAACTCGCCAACGGCGAACTCGTCGTCACGCTCGGCACCGAGGAGAAGCGGACCGGCATCGTGGTGCTCGACCGCGACCGCGCCGAGAAGGCGCGCAACGAGGACTGCCCCGGTGTGCACGGCGAGGCGACCGCCGCGGGCGAGGCCGTGGTGATCGGCTGCGAGAACGGTGTGCTCGTCTACCGCGACGGCGTGATCAGAAAAGTCACCAGCCCGACCGAGTACGGCCGCATCGGCAACCAGGCGGGCAGCGCAGAGTCGCCGGTCGTCCTCGGTGACTACAAGCAGGACAGGGACGCCGAACTGGAACGCCCGCAGCGGGTTTCGCTGATCGACACGGTCACCGGCACGTTGCGCCTGGTCGATCTGGGTACCAGCTACACCTTCCGCTCGCTGGCTCGCGGCCCGCGCGGCGAAGCCCTGGTGCTGGGCACCGACGGCCGCATTCACGTCATCGATCCCGTCGCGGGGGCCGTCGTGCGGACCATCCCCGTCACTGGTTCCTGGCAAGAGCCGCTGGAATGGCAGAAGCCGCGACCCGCGCTGTTCGTCCGCGGCGACATCGCCTACATCTCCGACCCCGGCGCGAAGCAGCTGCACCGCGTGGACCTGAACACCGGAGCGAAGACGGCGAGCGTCACGCTGCCGGACACGCCGAACGAAGTGAGCGGCGTGGCCGGGCACTGAGTGCGCGCCCAGCCGGACCTCGGCCGGCGTTCGCAGGCGCTGCCACGCGAACGCCGACGATATTCGTGCGAGGAATCGCGTCGCGACGGGTTAGGTTGACACGATGCCGCTGCGACACGAGCCGGACGTTTCGAAGGCCGAGTGGTTCACCAAGGGCGACGATCCGTGGACGCAACTGTGTTCGATCGGACCGAGTGGATTCGCCAGGTATGCCCGGCTGTTCCATCCGATCGCGCCCGAGGAGGATTCGTCCGATCCCGGCATCCTGCTCAACTACGAGGGCGACCTCGACGTCGAGACGCTGCGGCGACTGTGCGGCATCCTCGCCGGGCACACCGCGACGCCGGATGAGTGCTATTTCGGGCTCTGGGAGGGCTTCGGCGATATCTACGGCGGCTCGTCGGTCGCGGTGGCGTTCCGCGTGGACGGGGAAGCGGATCTCGCCTCCGCGCCCACCGTCGGACCGGCCTTCCCGCCAGAAGTGATCGATGGGCCGCGGGTGCGCATTCCCGCCCGGGACTATCTGCTGTTCCGTGGGCCGCTCGACGAGGCAGGACAGTGGGGGGCCGCGGACCTGGTTCCGGGCTGGTCGCGGACGATCAACAGCCCGAATCTCATCTGGCCCGCCGACCGGGCCTGGTTCGTGGCGACCGAGATCGATGTGCCCTGGACCGGCGTAGCGGGCAGCGCCGCGCTGATCGAGGCATTGCGCGACGATGCGGAACTGGACGTGGAGGAGGTCGTGCCGTCGGGCGAGCTGTCCTATTGGCGGAACGGCACGTGAACGCCTCGTAGTCGCCGAGGCGTGAATCCGCGGCCCGACCGCCGCTACGGTGGGATGGCATGGACACCGCTGTGCTCGTGCCGCCAGGGTCCGCGCGCGTCTCCCCGGCGTCGGCGTGGGGCCGGTTCTCCAGGATCGCGCAGCTGCGGCCGGTGGTCCTCGCGGCCGGGTGCCTGGTCGTGGTGCAGCTGGCGATCCGCTGCTGGGTGGCAGGCAGCGGGTTCTTCTACTGGGACGATTTCATACTGGTCGGCCGGGCGGCCCGCTACGGACCGTGGTCCACCGATCTGCTGCTGTACGACCACGACGGGCATTTCATGCCGCTGGCCTTCGTCACGGCGTGGGCGGTGAACGCGGTGGCGCCGCTGGTCTGGGCCGGTCCGGTGGTGGCGCTGCTGATCATGCAGCTCGCGGCGTCGGCCGCCGTGGTCCGTATGCTGCTGCTGTTGGCGGGCCCGCGCCTGCCCATCCTGATTCCGCTGGTGTTCTACCTGTTGTGCCCGTTGACCATCCCGGCGTTCGCCTGGTGGGCCGCCGCCTTGAACGCGCTGCCGCTGCAATTCGCCCTCGCGTGGGTGATCGGGGACGCGGTGCTGCTCGTGCGCACCGGTCGTCGCCGGTACGCGGTGTCGGGGATCGCGGTGCTGGTGGTGGCGCTGCTGTTCTTCGAGAAATCGGCGGTCGTGCCGTTCGTCGCCTTCGCCGCCGCCGCGCTGGCCCGCCACGTCGACGGCGACGCGGCCCCGATCGGTGCGGTGGCGCGGCGGGGTGCGGCGCTGTGGATCGGATCGGCCGCCGTGCTCGGCTTCTGGTCCATCGCGTATCTCGCGGTGGTCGACGGCCCGGGTCTGCCCGACGATTGGAACGAGTTGCGCGACCTGCTGCCCACCGCCGCTTCGCTGGGGATCGTGCCCGCGCTGTCCGGCGGGCCGTGGGTGTGGGAGCGGTGGCTGCCGTCGACGCCGTGGGCCGATCCCCCGGGCTGGGCGGTGGTCGCGGCTTGGCTGGCGCTCGCCGCGGCGGTGGCGCTGACCATGCGCGCCCGGCAGCGGATCGCAGCGGTGTGGCTGACGGCGGCGGCCTACGTCGTGATCGCACAGCTGGCCGTGGCGCTGGCTCGTGGCGGGCCGAACACCGCGGCGGAGGTGATGCAGTCGCTGCGCTACTTCGCCGACCTGGCGGTGGTCGCGGCGGCCGCGGGCGCGCTCATGCTGCGGGCTCGTCCCCGGCCGTCCCGCGGGCGGCCGCGCATGGCGCTTCCGGTCCGGCCGCTCGCGGTGGTGGTGACGGCGGTGTTCGTCGTGAGCAGCCTCTGGTCCACCTGGACGTTCGTGCGATCTTGGCGGGCAGGCCCGTCCGAGACGTACATCACGAACGTGAGGTCGGCGCTGCGCGCGTGGGACGGCGCGCCCCTGCTCGAGCAGGAAGTGCCGTGGAACGTCTTGAATCCGATGGCCTATCCCCAGAATCTGACCAGCAGCGTGCTGGCCTCCGTAGCCGCCCCCGGCACGTTCGCGGCTTCGACACCGCACCTGCGCATGATCACCGACGACGGTGCGATCGTCGACGCGGCCGTCTGGTGGAACCGGTCCATCCTGCCCGGACCGGAGCCCGGCTGCGGCTACCGCGTCGACGGAACCCGGTCGACGCTCCTGCGCCTCGACGGCCCCATGCTCGCGAACAAGTGGACCGCGCAACTCAACTACGTGGCCGGTCGTGACGGGGTGGTGAGCGTCGCCATGGAACACGGCGAACCAGTGTCGGCGCCGGTGCGGAAGGGGCTGAACACGGTGTTCGTGCGACTCATAGGTAGTGGGTCGGCACTGCGGATCTCCGCCGGTACCCCGGGGCTCGACCTGTGCGTCGGCGTCGGACCGGTCGGCGTCGCGTCGTACGACAACTGAGCCGCCGCCCCCCGGCAAGCCCGTGGGTCGATTCATTCGGGCTGACCGATCGGCTTGCGGACCGATCCGCCTGATTCCGAAGCGGTCCCGTGCGGAGCCGAGTCGAAGCCGCCTCGGCGCGGTTCGCCGCGTCGCCTCGACACGCAGCGTCAGATCGCGAACTTCTACTACGACACCGCGCTGAGCGGATCGGCCGCCGCGATGGCGAGCGTGCTCGCCGTCACCGCGCGCGAGCACATCGTCTTCGGCTCCGGCTGGCCCTTCAGCGCGCTCACCCTGCCGCAGACCGGCACCCACGGTCCTGCGCCGGGGCTCACGACATCTTCGACGCCGATCAGCGGATGGAGATCGAGCGGATCAGTCCGCTGCGGCAGCTGCTCCGGCTGGCCGCCGCGGTCGGCGCGTGAGCGCTCGCTCAGTTCAACGCGACGACGGTCTCGGCCGCGGCGCGGGCGCGCGACAGCGCCTCCGGCACCGGAATCCGGCCCAGATACATCTCGGCGAGGATCGGGTCGACGGCGCGCAGCGCGGCCGAAAAGCCGGGGCCGCCACCGGATGAGATCCGCGGGCCGCGCAGGACGTCGAAGAACGGGGAGACGTCCACTCCCTTCCCGGCCCAGTAATCGCGGTAGCGCTGCTGTTCGGAGACAACCGCCGGGATGGTGGCGCCGCCCTCGGCCAGGTGGCGATTGCCCGCGCCGCTGCCGAGCCAGGCCAGCACCCGGCGCACCGCCTCCGGATGCCGGGTGGCCGCGTTACCGGCGACGCCGATCGCGTTGTTCGTGCTCACCCGCCCCGCCGGGCCCGCGGGCAGCAGAGCGACGCCCCATTCGAAGCGGGCCTGTGCTGCGATCTGCGCGAGAGTGAACGTCCCGGACTGCAACAGCGCCAGTTTTCCTTGTAGGAAAGCATTTTTCGCGAAATCGGGATTGGCGTTGGTGTCCGCGGGCGATGGCGCGAGCCCATCGGCGATCAACCGCACCACATAGTCGAACGCGGTGACGCCCTGCGGGCTGTCGAAGACGAAGTGACCGTCGTCGTTCTGGAAGCGGGCTCCGTTCGAGCCCAGATACGGCAGCTCGATGGACTGGAAGTCGTGACCGGCGTTGTACGCGTACGGCGCGACCGCCGCCAGCCCGCGCAGCAACGGGCGCAAGGTGTCCTCGCCACTCGGACTCCACCGCGCCGTGTTCAGCTCGGTGGGATCGATGTGCGCGGCAGCGAGCAGGGCGCGGTTGTAGTACACCGCGGTGCCTGCATCGACGAATTGCGGGACGGCCCACAGCTTCCCGGCGCGGGTGTACTGCGCGACCGCCGAGGGGTCCCACGCTGTCGCGGCATCGGGACCCAGCGTCGCCCCGATGTCGAGCAACCGGCCCGCGTCGGCGTAGTCCTCGTACAGATTGGTCAAGAACAGATCGTCGGCGGTGCCACCGGCCACGTCCAAGCGCAATTTCTGCTGGTAGGACGACCACGGCACCACCGTGATCCGCACCGCGACGTCCGGATTCGCCCGTTCGAACTCCGCGAGCGAGGCGCGGTAGGCGGGCACGAGACTCTCGTCCCAGATCCGCAAACCCACCACGGTGCGGCCGGACCCGTCGACGTCGCGGCCGAGCCACAGGGCCGCCGCGACCAGCAGTGCCGAAGCGAGCGCGAGGGCGAGCGCCACGCGGGTCGAGGTCCTCATTTGACTCCCGTCCACGCGATCGAGCGCAGCACCTGCCGCTGGCAGATCACGAACAGCACCACCAGCGGCGCGATGGCCAGCGTCGTGGCCGCCATCACCAGGGTCCACTGCGCGTTGTAGCGGGTCTGCAGATTCGCCGTCGCCACCGTCAGCACCTGCCACGAGCGCCCGCTGCCGGCGACCAGCGGCCACATGAAGTTGTTCCACTGCGAGACGATCGTGATGAGCGTCAAGGTCGCCAGCACCGGCCTGCTCATCGGCACCATGACGTGCACGATGATGTCGAGGGTGTTCGCGCCGTCCAGGCGCGCCGCGCCGATCAGCTCCTGCGGAATCGCGCGAAAGTACTGGCGCAGCAGGAAGATCGCGTACGGCGATCCGAACACGAACGGCAGCACCAGCGCCCAGAACGTGTTCAGCAACTCCAGCCGCGCGAACATCAGATACAGCGGGATCAGGGTCACCATCGGCGGCACCATCATGGTGCCCAGATACACCCAGAACAGCGCGTCGCGGCCCGGGAATTCGGTGCGCGCGAAGGCGTACGCCGCCAGCACCGACGTGACCAATTGCCCCCCGGTGACGAACACCGTCATCAGCGCGGTCACCAGCACCGCACGCCCGAACCCGTAGTCGAGCACGGTCCGGAAATTGTCCGCGGTGACCGGATGGGGGAGGGCCAGCGGTGACCCGGTGGCGAACTGCCCGGGTGTCTTCACGGCGGTGAGCGCGCTGAGCAGCAGGGGCGCCACGGTCAGCAGCGCTCCGGCCGAGAGCACCGCGTAGGCCGCCGCCGAACGCAGCCGATCAGATCTCATACGTGGTCCGATCCCGGAAGTAGCGGTGCTGCGCCACGGTGATCGCGAACATCACCGCGAACACCACGAGCGCCATGACGGCGGCGCGACCGGGACGCGCGGCGTCGAACGCTTCGGTGAAGATCCGCATCGCGAGCACATCGGTGCGGTCGCCCGGTCCGCCTCTGGTCAGCGCGTACACGGTGTCGAAGGTCTGGAACGCGGTCAGCACACCGGTGACCAGTACGAAGAACATCGTCGGGCGCAGCAGCGGCAGGATCAGCCAGCGGATCCGTCGCCAGCCCGTGGCGCCGTCCAGCGCTCCGGCGTCGAGGATCTCGCTCGGAATCGCGCGGATCCCGGCCACGAAGAACAGCGCCACGTATCCGAAGTTCGCCCACACGCTCACCGCGGCCACCGACGGCAGCGCCAGCGCCGGGTCCGACAGCCATTCGACGCGCCTGCCGAGCGCGGCGTTCACGGCGCCGCCGGTGGGAGCGAACATCCACTGCCAGACCACGCCGACCGCCACCGGCGCGCACATCCACGGCAACGCGTACATGACCCGCAGGCTCGTCGCGCCGCGCCGCCGGGCCAGCAACGCCGCGACCGCGAAACCCAGCACCGTCTGCGCGGGCACCACGATCGCGGTCAACGCCAGCGTCACCAGCATGGCGTGGCCGAAGGCGGCATCGCCGAGCACCGACCGCCAGTTGCGCAGCCCGACGAACTCCATCGGTCCCAACAGGTTCCAGCTGTGCAGACTGAGCCAGGCCACCACCAGAATCGGCAGCACGAGGAACGCGCCGACGCCGATCAGGCTCGGCAGCAAGAGAACATAGCTCGTCACGCCGCGACGAGCCCCACGCCGGTTCATGTGCTGCGACGTTACCGCCCTCGCCCGCCCCGGCACGGCGGGCGGGGGCCGGTCGTCAGTTGGTCGGACCGCCCGCCACGTAGATCACCTGGCCGGAAACGAAACCGGCGCCCTCGCTCACCAGGAACGAGGCGGTGTGCGCGATGTCCTCCGGCGTGCCGACGCGCTGCACCGGGATCTGCGCGGCGGCGGCCTTCTGGAAATCCTCGAAGGAGACGCCGACGCGCTCGGCGGTGGCGGCGGTCATGTCGGTGACGATGAAGCCGGGCGCGATGGCGTTGGCCGTGACGCCGAACTTGCCCAGCTCGAACGCCAGCGTCTTGGTGAAGCCCTGCAAACCGGCCTTCGCCGCCGAATAGTTCACCTGGCCGCGATTGCCCAGCGCCGAGGTGCTGGACATGTTGACGATCCGTCCCCACTTCTGTTCGACCATGTGCTTCTGCACCGCGCGGGTGAGCAGGAAGGCGCCGCGCAGATGCACGTTCAGCACCGCGTCCCAGTCGTCGACGCTCATCTTGAACAGCAAGTTGTCGCGCAGGATGCCGGCGTTGTTGACCACGACGGTCGGGGCGCCCAGTTCGCTCTCCAACTGCGCGACGGCGGCGGCGACCGACTCCTCGTCCGACACGTCGGCGCCGAGCGCGACGGCCCGCCCGCCCGCCTCGGTGATCGCGCCGACCGTGTCGGCGCAGGCGGCCGCGTCGAGGTCGAGAACCCCGACCCGAAGCCCGTCCGCCGCCAAACGCTTGGCGATGGCCGCGCCGATCCCTCGCGCGGCGCCGGACACTACTGCAACTCGCTCGCCCATGAGCGCGTCCCTTCGTCGATCGGATGTCGGATCGGATCAGTCATACCGCACCGCCCCGCATGGCCGGGGGCGGACAGGTCGCCGAATCGCCGCCGGGGAATCAGCGCAGACCTCGAGCGGAAGGCTTGCCCTGCTCTCGACCCGGATGCTTCGATCGGCACGTGACCGATCAGAACGAGGTTCCCCGTATCGTCAGCGCCAGCCGTGAGATCAACGCGGGTCAGGCGGAGATCTTCGAACTCATCGCCGACCCCGCCGAGCAGCCGCGCTGGGACGGCAACGACAACTTGGCCGAGGCAGCGGCGGGGCAGCGGGTGCGGGAAGCCGGAGCGGTGTTCAGCACCACCTTGACCAACGGGGCCGTGCGCGACAATCACGTGGTGGAGTTCACCGAGGGCAGCCGTATCGCGTGGCGTCCGTCGGAACCGGGAAAACAGCCGCCCGGTCACCTCTGGCGCTGGGAGCTGGAGCCGGCGGCCGAAGGCCGCACCCGGGTCACCCACACCTACGACTGGACGTCGCTCACCGACGAGAAGCGTCAGGTCCGCGCACGCGCGACCACCGCGGACAAACTGTCGGCCTCCCTCGACCGGCTCGCCGAACTGGCCGAGCGGCAAGCGGTTTCGCCGCGGCAGTAGTCCCGCCAGCGGTGGGCAGGAACCGGGACGGTCGCCGAATATCGTGGTCTCGGAACACGCACGCCGGACCGCCGCGCGGTCCTGCCCATTCCGCAGGGAGGACGCTATGAAGGCTTCGAGGATTCTGCTCTGTGCCGCTTCGTTCGTGGCGGCATCGGTCATCTCGGCGGCCACCGCTGGCATCGCCGCCGCGCAGCCGGTGGTGGACGTCGTGGCGGGCAAGAAGTGGATCGTGGTCAGCGTGACGCCCCAAGGCGGGGATCGCCCGGAGTGGTGCCGAGTGGATCCCTATTTCGGCACGCCCGAGACCGTCAGCCTCGAAGTCGCGCCTTCCGGCAATCTCTTCGTCGACAACGTCGCCCCCGGCCCGCACCGGGTGTCGGTGTGGTGCCCGAACGGGGGCGCGAGCACGCACGACGTGGTGGTTCAGGGCTGAGAGGCACGGCCGCGCGGGTGACCCGGCGACAGGACACATCGCCGCCCGGTACACCTCAGCGCGGTGCGGCCCCTCGGGACAGCAGCAAGCCGATGAGACCGGCTTCCTGCCCCTGAGCGGTCATCATGTCGCGGACCAGCTGCTCGAACCATGCCGCCGTTCAGCAGGCTGTCCGCCGCCTGCGGGCCGGTCGGCGACAGTCCGGTAACCTTGCCCCAATGACCTCGCCACGCCGTGGGAACAGGGGGCCGAAGGCGGCGGCCGGCAATCGAGCGGCCTTGATCCAAGCGGCGCGAGAGGTCTTCGCCGACAGCGGGTTCGACGCGCCGTTCAGCTCCATCGCGCGGGCCGCCGGGGTGGGGCAGGGCGTGCTCTACCGGCACTTCCCGACGCGCGAGAGCATCGCGCTCGCGGTGTTCGAGGAGAACATCGATGGCATCGAGGCGCTGGCGGCCGATCCCGCGGTGACCGTCGACGATCTGCTGGCGATCATGGTCGATCAGATCACCACCTCGGCGGCGTTCATCGCGATGATCCATCCCACCAACACCGACGACATGCGCCTGTTCGAGGTGGCGCGCAGGCTGATCACCCTCATCGGGGAGAAGCTGGAGGATCCGCGCCAGCGCGGCACGGTGAGTGCCGACATCACCACCACGGACGTGGTGCTGGCGTTGGCGATGCTGGCGGCCGTGCTGTCGAAGACCGACGCGCAGTCGAAGAAGGAGACCGCCCGGCAGGCATGGGCGTTGCTCGACCGCGCGCTGCACGACTGACGGCGCGGACGGGCCTGTCGCGTTTCACGCCGCGCGATCGATCGACGCCAGTGCGTCGGCGACGCGCTCGAGCGAACGGATCACGTGCAGAAGTCCATTGCCGAATTCGCGCTGCGCGAAATCTATTCCGGTTTCCGCCGACCAGCGAGCGAGCAACCGGTGTACCGTGGCGTCGGCGCCGCTGGTATGCGATTTCACCGCGGCGGCGTGTGCGTGTCGTTGTGCCGGATCGTGCACGGCGGCAATGCCTTCGGCGGTATGTGCGGCGGAGTCACCGATGATGTCCACCAGTTCGACGAGTTCGTCGGCCAGCCCGATCAAGTCGTGGATCTGGGCGATCTCGGCGGCGATCGCCATGTGGTCGATGCAGCAGCGCAGCAGGACGGCGAGCCGGCGCAGGTGCCGGGGCAGCGGGCCGACCGGCGCGCCAGGGGGGATGAGGCCGGCCAGGCGATGCCGGATGCTGAACGGATCGACCGGGGGAGTGCGGAACTCGGCGAGGACGATGGCGCCCGCGCGCAGATCGAAGGCGGTCGCGGTGAGCGGGTCGTCCGGATCGGCCCGGCTCGTAGACGTTCGCATACCTCTCCTGGGATCGTCGCCGAGACGCCGACTTGCCCATGCCGCCCCCTCGGTCGCCGGTGGAATCGTCGCGTCGCACACTGCCGACAGGCTATTGCTGACAGATAGCTCATGACTGTATGCCGGACCTGTCGATGATCCGGATAGTGTTGTCCGGTAGGTGATCAGTCTGAACCATTCGCGCGATGTCGTCAAGCCGTCGGCGCGTCGTGTCTCATGGCCGATCTGGCTGCCCGCAGAGCGGTGGATCAGGATGCAAGGTTCGAAATTGGCTGGTGTATCGGGCCATTGGGCAATTCTTCCGACGTAACGCGGTCGGGCTTCACGCGGTGCCGACGGTGCGCGGCCGTTTGTGTCCCCCTTGTCTCGCGGCGAGGAAGGTGATGTCGGACGGTGGGGTGTCCGGATCGGTAGGTGAATCGACCAGTTTGGCCAGTTGGTTGCCAGATGGTGATGCAGGTCACAATTCGACTCGTTCGAAGCGGCGTCATCGAATCCGCGTCCGCCTTAGTGTGTGTGCGGCAGAACCTTCCGGCGAGGGCGCGGCGACCCACTTCCACCCGCCGTCTCCGCTCACCGGATCCTTCGCTGGTTCGGCACGCGGCCGCCCGACGGCGGCGCGACTCGCTGATCGCTCTGGCCGGCGCGATGGCTGGTACCCCATCGCAGTCGGTGTCCGCGGCCGGACCTGTCGGTACTTTCGTTGGTGCTACCGGGATGGGAACCATGGCTGTACGATCCGTCGATTACGTTGACCGAGGCGCCCCAGCATCGCGCTCCTTCACGCAATGGCGAGCCCAGGCTCGCCGGTGCCCACATCGGTACCGCCTGGCGGTGGTCGCCCCCGATATCGCGGACGTCGTGCGCTGGACCGGCGGGTGGCTGTTCGATCGAACCGTCGCGGGCTGGGAGGTCACCGTGCTCATGGCCGAGCGCGCGGATACCCGCCCGCTGCGCATCCTGGGGGCCGCGGTGCTCGACCTCGAGCAGTTCTCGGCCGCGCCGGTGCGGGAGACCTGGCCGCAGGCGGTCGCCGTCGCCGCCGAAGCGTATCGGTCCGACGGCAGGGTCCGGGACGGCGTGCTCGACTGTCTCGACCGCGGGCTCACCGAGGTGACGATGTGGGGAGAGGATCTTCCCGCCGAACTCGACCGTCGGGTCGGCACGGTGCAACACCGCGTCAGCTCGGCCGGCCGGGCGTTCAAGACGTGCGCGCTACGAGCCGCGGGGCTCGCCACCGACACGGCCGGCCCCATCGAGGTGTTCCGGACCGCGATGACAGCGCGGACACACCCCGGCTACGGCGTCGACCTCGTGCCCGCCGGGTGATCTGCTCGCGTGCCCGCTCGGCTGATCGTCACGTCGCCGTGCCGGACGTGTACCCACGTCAGGGGGCGCGGTAGGCCGCCGGGCAGTAGCGGCCGGTTGTCGAACCGTGGCCGTCCGACTTCTCGGGACCGGCGCGCGGAGGCCGGTCCCGCGTATGGCGACCTCAGACGCAGAAGCTGACGCTTACCGGACCCAGCGGAATGTTGAGGCAGACCGCGACCGACCCGAGGGCGTTCGTCGTCGGCGCGGGTGACGCCGGTGCGGCCGAGGCCGCCGGGGCGAAGAGGGCGCCGATGGTCAGCGTGAGAGCGGTGGCGGCGATCGCTTGCGTGGCTTTGGTGATCATCGTGATGTTCCTTGGCTGAGCGATTGGGCGATCCGAAACCCGACCCGGCGACGACGATCCGAGTCCGGGGTGACTCTGCTCAGATCATCCGCTTATGAGGTGGTGGGGACAAGTGCTCGCGCGACGACCGAACGGCGGGCGAGGTCACGACGGGAAGTGGATCACCTGGTTGGAGAACAGCGCGTCGGGGTTGGTGATGTGATTCGCCGCTGCGACGACTCCCACTCTGGTGTCCAGGTCCCCGGGGCCGTACACGTCCTCGCACAGCGTGCGCAGTGTGTCGCCCGCGATGGCGTGACGGCGGTTCAGGCCGGGCACGATGAGCACGTGCCCTGGATCCGGTTCGGCGCCCTCGGGCAGGTGGTTGGCCCGTTCGATCATCAGGGCGAGGTGCGCGTCGCCGTACCAGCGCTCGGCGAGGATCGCGAGGCTTTCGCCTTCGACCACCGTGTGGTGACCGACATCGGCCAGCTCCGGCATGTGCAACCACGCGCCGCGCTGGATCGCCCGTTGCGCCACACCGTTGACGACTTCCCAGATGAGCTGGGTGCCGGTGTCCTCGGTTCCGTAGTAGCGCTGGGTGATCTGCTTGCGCGCCGCGGTCGAGTCGGTGGTGGTGACGAGATGCCGCCGCGTGATGTAGGGGATCAGGAGTTGCTGTCCCACGTCGATCGCATTGGGATCGGCGAGATGGTTCTGGCGTGCGATCGCCGGGAACAGGCTGCTGTCTCCGTATTCCCGGTGCGCGATCGCGGAAAGGGTGTCGCCGGGTTGTACTTCGTACTTCTTCATCTCTTCGGCCTTTCTGGAAGTGCCGACGGCCGGCGGCGTGTACCTCGATTCCGATTGTCTCCACCGCGCGCCTGCCGTCCACGAACGGTTGTCGCGCTACCGAATGCTCGTCGCGTTCGGCGGCGGGATCGTGCGTAGACGACTACTCGTTTTCGGCGGCTCTCCCTTCCGCTGCGCCGGGCGGCGTGCCGGGTACCCGGATGCTCGCGCGGATACGCGGGCCGGGTCGCTCAGCCGGTGCGGGGCTCGGACGGCGGATCACGGCGTGTCCGTGCCGGGGAGCCAGCTGTGACCTGGGCGGGTCCATTGCCGGTCCTTGATCATGCGGCGGGCGGCTCGCTTGTTGCGTCCGATGAGGCGTTCGAGATAGAGCAGGCCGCCGAGATGATCGGTTTCGTGCTGAAGGCAGCGGGCGAGGTAGCCGGTGGCCTCTACGGTGACGGAGCGACCGGTCACGTCGACGCCGGTGACCTCGGCCCGGTGCGCTCGCCCGGTGGGGTACCACTCGCCCGGTACCGACAGGCATCCCTCCACGTCGTCGTCGGGGTCCGGCATCGTCTCCGGGATCGGGGATGTCCGCAGGACCGGATTGATCACGTGCCCGCGGTGCCGCCGGCCCCCGTCGACGAGGTCGTAGACGAACACCGCTCGTGGGTCTCCTACTTGGTTCGCGGCCAAGCCCGCGCCGTTGGCCGCGGTGTTGGTGTCGAACAGGTCGCCGATGAAGGCGGCGAGGTCGTCGTCGAAAACGGTGACGGGGACCGCGGGCGTGGTCAGTCGCGGATCGCCCGCGATGAGGATCGGTCGAACAGCCATAACCGGCAGGGTACTCAAATGCGAGTAGTCGTGTCAGACTAGATCGGTGAACGAGACCCGGTTGTTCGTCCTCGCCGCCCTCGCCAAACGCGGTCCGATGCACGGACATCAGCTGCGCCGCGATGCTCGCCTCGACCGTGCCGACCTGTGGTCACGGGTCAAGCCGGGGTCTCTCTACGGCGCCCTGCACCGGATGGCGGGCGAGGGATTGATCCGGCCGCTGCGCACCGAGCAGGACGGCGCGCTTCCCGCTCGCACCGTCTACGAGATCACCGCCGAAGGGCGCAGGGAACTGCGCGCCCTGCGTGACGAAGCCTTCACCGAAGTCGACATCCGGCCCGACCCGGTGGATCTCGCGTTGGCGGTCAGCGACGACCTCGACCGCGAACTGCTGCGCGGATACCTCGAAGACCGCCTCGCCGCACTGCGGGCGCGACGCTCCAGGATCGAGCATCAGCTCGACCGCCGCTGGCCCGACCAGACCATGGCCGACGACCTCATCGTGGAACATGCCACCATGCGGATGGAAGCCGAAATAGCCTGGCACGAACGGGTTCTCGGCGATATAGACAAGCTCGACGCACGTCGCTCCTGACGGTGGCGCACGTGGTCGCGCGTGGCGATGTTCGTGCGGCGAGAAGCGGTCGGCGACAGGTGTTCGCGTAAGCGGTGACCGGACAGTTCTTTTCGATCGTGTGAAGAAGCTCCGCGGCTGATTCGACGGCTGCGGGCCGGGTAGCACCAAGACGTGGCGCGAAGAGCCACAGTCGGTTTCATCCGCTACCGAAAGGAGCAAGTGATGGCAGACCAGAACAACCCGGGCCAGTTCGGCAACCGTTCCGACACCGAGGAACAGGCGCGTCGCGGCGGCCAGGCCAGCACCGGCAGCTTCGGCGATCGTCACTCCGCCGATCCGAGCGAGGCCGGCCGCAAGGGCGCCGAAGCGCAGCCCAACGAAGCGAAGGTGCGTGGCGGACAGCACAGCCACAGCGGTCGCTGACCGCGACCGAACACGGGCCGGGCGGTACAACCGCCCGGCCCGTTTCGTTGTGCCGGGAACTCTTCGGTCGCGCTGGGGGACAGCGCGGGCGCTGCTGCTGCTATGTGACTAGTAATTAGCAGAGAAAAGGTCGACCGATGGGCCCTGTTTTCCTGCCGTCTCGTCGGAGATCAGCCCGGAGCCGGCTTGCTGGACCTGCGTCCGACTGCATCGAACATGCTGATCATGCACGCGAACTGGGTGATCCGGCTGGTTGTGCGCCGTGGTGTGATCGGTACCGCGAAGTTGCGGAAAAGTAAGGACAACTGGCCGTGTTGCTTGCTAAGTTAATGACTGTTCTTATCGCTGCGACGGCGATGAACGAGTGTCGCCGGCCTTTCGTCGCATCATCACGGCGGCGCTCGGCTCAATGAGGAGTGGCGCAGACATGGATGGATTCAGCAGGCGCGACGCGTTGAAGGCCGGTGGGGTGCTCGGCGCGTTCGGCGCCCTGGCCATGGTGACCCCGGCACGCGCGGAGCCGTGGACGTGGTCGCCGCAGGGTTCGGTGGCGGGCTACGGCGAAGGAGCCGACCCGCTCACCGTCTGGGATCCGGAGGCGGATCAGTTGGTCGCCTCCGTGATCGACCGGGGGGAAGTGCCGAGGGTCAACGAGTTGTTGCGCACCTGGACCACGAACGGTCAGCCTCTGCCGGACGGGTTGCCGGCGGATCTGCGCGACTTCATGGAGTACGCGCGTCAGCTGCCGCAGTGGGCCGATCGCGGCAAGCTGGCCACCGCCGTCGATTTCAACAAGAAGCGCGGGCTGTACCTCGGCGTGCTCTACGGGCTGGCCAGCGGCATGATGAGCACGGTCATTCCCAAGGAGGCGCGGGCGGTCTACTACTCCAAGGGCGGTCACGACCTGAAGGACCGCATCTTGAAGACCGCCAAACTCGGTTACGACATCGGGACCGCGAATGCCTATGGTCCCGACGGCGAGATGGTCGTGACCTGTGTGAAGACCCGGCTGGTCCATGCCGCCGTGCGTCACCTGCTGCCGCAGTCGCCGCACTGGGTGTCCTCCGCCGAGGAGGACATTCCGATCAGTCAGAACGACATGATGGTCACCTGGCACAGCCTGCCGACCACCGTGATGAAGCATCTGACCGCGTGGCAGGTGCCGATCCCGCCCGCCGAGTCGGAGGCGTTCCTGCATTCCTGGCAGGTGGGCGCGCACATGCTCGGCATCAAGGATGAGTACATACCCAACTCGTGGGCGGAGGCGAACTCGCAGGCCGCGCAGGTGCTGGATCCGATCTTGGCGCCGACCCCGGAGGGCGCCAAACTGGCCGACCGGCTGCTGCGGCTCGGGGCCAACCTCGACTTCACCGTCCTCACCAAGCCGGTGCTCGGCGCCTTCACTCGCTTCCTGCTCGGCGACCGGATCGCCGACGGGCTTGCCATCGCCAGGGAGCCGGTCTGGGACCCGCTGCTGCGGGTGAGCTGGGGGCCGTTCATCGCCGTGCGCGAAGGCCTGCTGCCCGTGGTGCCGCTCGCGCCGGACGCCTACTGGCTGTTCGACGAATTCCTCCGCAGGGCGGCGCTGCTGTATCTGGCGGAACTGCGGATGCCGATCAGCATCGAGATCCCGACCATGAATCGAGACATGAGCCAGCCGCCGCGCTGAGTCGCCGGACGCCGATGCGCTCCCTCTGGAGTGCATCGGCAGTAGCTGGTAAGTTACTCGTTATTCTTTGTAGTACATTGCCGAGGTGGGTGACACCTCTCCGCAGGGGCCGGTCCCACGGCCGCCGATCGGGAAGTGAACAGCGCCTCCCACTCTAAGTTATGAGGAGTTCCGCAACGTGAGCCATAGGATGTCCGGTCCGGCGCATGGCTCGACCGCCTTGCGATCGATGTCCAAGGGTGGCGCGGAGCAGGCCGGACGGACAGTGCGGTCAGCATGACGAACCCGCAGCATATCCGACACATTCATATCGAATCCGGCGCGTTGGTCCTGGACTACCGGGCATGCGCGGAACAGGCCAGGAGCGTGGCCGCCGACTTGGCGCACAGCCACCCGGAGCTGATCGTCACGATCGATGACGACGTCCACGTCGAGTTGCCGGAGCTGCCCTGCGGCGGTCTGTGGCGGTGATCGGGTTCCCGGGAAGGTCGATCTCGCCGGCCGCGGTCGGCCGGAGTCGCTGCCTACGCGCATTCGCGTAGACGACGGCGATCGGCTGCGTCGGTTGTCGTAGCCGCTCGCGCATCCGGGGCGCGGCGCGGGAGCGCGCGAATGCCGTACGCTCACGGCATGGGTCAGCAGGCGGCGTCACGACGGCTGTCCGCCTGGTTGTCACGTCGGCCCGCCTGGTTCCCCGATGTCCTGCTGGCGCTGTTCGTCACCGTGATCCAGGTGCAGAGCGCCGCGATACCGGTGCCGCTGGAACCGGCCTACACGCCGGTGACGGGTTTCGGCTATGTGCTGCTGATCGCCAGCGGTCTGGCCGTCGCGGCGCGACGCCGGCAGCCGGTCGCGGTCTTCGCGGTCACGGCGGTGGCCAGCCTGATCTATTTCGGTCTCGGCTTCCCCGACCGGCTTTCATATCTCGGGCTCTTCGTCGCCTTGTACACCCTGGCCGCCTACGGCGACGGGCGGCGGTCGCTGATGGTCGCGGGCGCGGGCATCACGGTGCTGTCCGTCGGCTGGTTGATCGCCGCGGCGGATGTCGAGCCGCTCGTGGCCATCGGGTGGGTGTTCTTCCGGATCGGCGCCTCCGTGATCAGCACGATCCTCGGCGAATCCGTCCGATCCCGCCGGGTCATCGCCGCCGACGCGCAGGAACGCGCCGAACTCGCCGAGCGCTCCCGCGACGAGGAGGCCAGGGCGCGGGTCGACGCCGAACGGCTGCGGATCGCCCGCGAAGTGCACGACACCGTCGCCCACGCGATCGCCATCATCAACGTGCAATCCGGTGTCACCGCACACGTGCTCGACAAGCGACCGGAACAGGCCAGGGAAGCCTTGCGCACCATCGAGCAGACCAGCTCGCGGGCGCTGCGGGAGATGCGCGCGATCCTCGGTGTACTCCGCGACGGCGACGAGCGCGAACCGTACCCCGGGCTCGGCCAGATCGATGAACTCGTCGGCAAGGCCCGCGAAGCCGGGCTCGACATCGCTTTCCAGCAGACCGCCCCGGTGACGCCGCTGCCGAGCGCGGTGGGCAGCGCCGCGTACCGCATCGTGCAGGAATCGATCACCAACGTGATCCGGCATGTCGGCCCGACCAGGGTGACGGTGGCGCTCGAACCCGGCATCGACGCCGTGCGGATCCGTGTGGTCGACGAGGGCCGTCGCGACGCCGCCGGGGCACGGACCGACAGCGCGGGCACACCCGGACGCGGCATCGCCGGGATGCGCGAACGCTGCCGGTTGCTCGGCGGTGAACTCGACGCGACACCGCGTCCGGAGGGCGGGTTCGAGGTCACCGCCCGCCTGCCCCTGACACCGGTCGGAACGCGCTTGTGAACTCGACACCGCCGATCAAAGTCCTGCTCGCCGACGACGAACGCCTGGTCCGTTCCGGCTTCAAGGTGCTGCTCGACCTGGAAGACGACATCACGGTGGTCGGTGAGGCCACCACCGGTGCCGAGGCCGTCGAACTCGCCCGCGCCACCCGCCCCGACGTCGTCCTGATGGACATCCGCATGCCACGGCTGGACGGCATCCGCGCCACCGCGCAGATCGCCGAGGCCGGCGGGATGGAGCGTGTGAAGGTGCTCATCCTCACCACCTACGACACCGACGAGAACGTCTTCGACGCGTTGCAGGCGGGGGCGAGCGGGTTCTTGCTCAAGGACGCGGGCCCGGCCGAACTCTTGCACGCCATCCGGGTGATCGCCGCGGGTGACGCACTGCTCGCGCCCCGGATCACCCGGCGGCTCATCGGCCAGTTCACCGCGCGGCGGCGGGCGGCCAAGTCCGCCGAGGACCGGCTCGCCGTGCTGACCGACCGCGAGCGCGAAGTACTGGCGCTGGTGGGGGAGGGCATGAGCAACGACGAGATCGGCGCCGCGTTGTTCCTCAGTCCCGCCACCGCGCGCACCCATGTGAGCCGCGCGATGGTGAAACTGGGTGCGCGCGACCGCGCGCAGCTGGTCGTGATCGCCTACCAGACCGGTCTGGTGGGGTTCTCCTCGTAGTGATCGGGTCCGCGACGCCACGGGATCGCGGCATCCTGCGAATCCCGGTGCCGCACAATGCCGTAGACCTCCGTGATCGACTACGACGACCGGCGCAGCCGAGCGGCGTTCTCGTACGCGCGTTCACGTAGACGGTGACTCCTGTCGCCGGAAGCCGAGTGAGCCAGGACGGCGCGACCATCGACGCATGATTCTGGATCCCGAACTCGAGGCCGCTGTCTCGTTCTTCCCCCCTGCCGATCTGAGCGACCCCGCCATCGCCCGGAAGCATCTCGCCGAGTTGGCCGCCGCGATCCCGGTGCCGGACATCGCGGGCATGTCGGTCGAAAACCGCACGGTGCCGGGCGATGCCGAGGTGCCGATACGGATATACCGGCCGGCCAGGGCCGAGGGCGGCGCCCTCATCTGGCTGCACGGCGGCGGATTCGTCATGGGCGACCTGGACACCGAACATCCGTGGGCCACGCTGCTGGCGGACGACTCCGGCGTGACGGTGATCTCGGTCGGCTACCGCCTGGCTCCCGAGCATCCGTTCCCCGCCGCGCCCGACGACGTCTACGCCGTGCTGACCTGGACCGCCGAGCACGCGACCGAACTCGACATCGACCCGGCGCGGATCGCGATCGGCGGGCACAGCGCGGGCGCTGGGCTCGCGACCGCGGTCGCGCTGCGGGCCCGGGACGAGCAAGGGCCGCCGATCCGCTTCCAACTGCTCAACCAACCCGTCCTCGACGATCGTCAGCTGGCGTGGTCGGCGCGCAATTTCACCGATACCCCCTTCGTGACCCGGGCGAAAGTGGCCCAGATGTGGCAGCACTACCTGGCCGGCGCGCCCGCGACGCCGTATGCCGCACCGGCGCGCGCCACGGATCTGTCCGGCCTGCCGCCCGCCTACATCGCCACCGCCGAGTACTGCCCGAACCGCGACGAGGACATCGAGTACGCGCTGCGCCTGCTGCGAGCGGGCGTGCCGGTGGAGCTGCACCAGTGGCCCGGCACGTTCCACGGATCGCAGGCGATCCGGTCCGCCGACGTGTCCCGGCGCCAGAGCGCCGAATTCGCCGCCGTGCTCCGCCGCGCGCTGGTTCCGGCGCCCGGCTCGAAAACGGCGTAGGCGCAGAGCGATCGGTCGAGAGGAGAGCACGATGACCACCATCGAGATCGCCGAGGCGAGCAAGCAATCCACACCACCCTCGCCGGACGGCGATTCCCCGGCGGGCGGAGGTATGACCGCGCTGCTGCGCCCGTACCTGGGCGGATTCGCCGCGGTCGTCGTCCTGCAGATCGTCGGTGCCGTCGCCGGTCTGGCGCCGTTGCTCGCGGTCGTCGAATTGGGACGGACGCTGTTGTCGCCCGGCCCGGTCGATCACGGCCATGTCCGGATGATCGTCGTCGCGGGTGCGGCCGGGTTGTTCGTCCGGCTGCTGTTCACGGCCGCGTCGTCCGGAATCGGGCACCTGCTCGACAGCCGGGTGCAACTGGCCTTCCGCCGGGAACTCGCCGCGCGACTGGGGCGGGTGCCGATCGGCTGGTTCGCCCGGCGCGGCGCCGGCGAGCTGGCGAAGATCGTGGGCAAGGACGTCGGTACCGTGCACCCGCTCATCGCCCACACGCCCGGCGAACTCGTCGCCGCATTCGTCGTGCCGCTGGTGTCGCTGATCTATCTGTTCACCGTGGACTGGCGGCTCACGGTGATCACGCTGCTGCCGGTGGCGCTGGCAGTGGCGCTGGTGCCCTTGATGATGACCCCCGCCCGCCTGCGTGAGCAGAAGGAGTTCGACGCGGGAATGGCGCGCATCGCGAGCGCGACCGTCGAATTCGTGCAGGGTATCCGGGTGGTCAAGGCGTTCGGCTCCGGTGAGCGCGCGCACCGGAAATTCCGCACCGCGGCAGACGATTTCACGGACTCCTTTCTGCGTATGGTGCGCGGTCTGGCCGGACTCGGCGCGGCGATGCAGGTGGTGCTGTCGCCGCCGTTCGTGCTGCTGGTCGTGCTGACCGGTGGCGCGGTCCTGATCACGGGCGGCGCCATGGCCCCGCCGGACCTGCTGCCCTTCCTGCTGCTCGGCCTGGGGTTGACCGCTCCGGTGGCGGCGCTCGGCCACGGCTTCGACGATCTGCAAGCGGCCCGGCGCGCCGTCGGCCGGATCCGGGAAGTGCTCGCGGTGCCGTCGCTGCCGGAGCCTTCGCGTCCGATCGCGCCGCGGGGACATCGGGTGGAACTGCGGGACGTGCGGTTCGGCTACCACACCGAGCACGAGGTGCTGCGCGGCATCGACCTGGTGCTCGAGCCGGGGACGGTCACCGCGGTCGTCGGGCCGTCGGGCAGCGGGAAGTCCACGCTGGTTCAGCTGCTTCCCCGATTCTTCGACCCCACCCACGGCGCGGTCCTGCTGGGCGGTGTCGATCTGCGCGAACTCGGCAGCCGGGCGCTCTACCGGATGGTCTCCTTCGTCTTCCAGGACGTGCGGCTGCTGCGCGCGTCGGTCGCGGACAACATCGCGCTGGCGGTGCCGCACGCCGACTTCGGCGACGTGGTGCGCGCGGCCCGGCTGGCGAACATCCACGATCGGATCCTCGAACTGCCGCGCGGCTACGACACCGTGCTCGGTGCGGAAGCCGAGCTGTCGGGCGGTGAAGCGCAACGGCTTTCGATCGCACGCGCGCTGCTGGCCGACACTCCCGTGCTGGTGCTCGACGAGGCCACCGCCTTCGCCGATCCGCACACCGAGCAGGCGGTGCGCCGAGCCCTGGCGACGCTGGACGGCGATCGGACCATCCTGGTCATCGCCCACCGGCTGGAAACCATCGCCGACGCGGACACCGTCGTCGTGCTGGAGAACGGGTCGATCGTCGAGCGCGGCAAGCCGGGCGAACTGCTGGCCGGCAACGGTAGGTTCGCCGAATTCTGGCGTTCCCACCGGCCCCCGCTCACCGAGAAGACCGAAACCCTCGGCGCCATGCTGCGGCGTGAATTCGGGCCATGGAGCAAGCATGGTGTGCGCGCGCCGTCGTTCGCCGACCAGACACCGCGAGGAGATGAGCTGCGATGATCCGGATGTTGCTGCGCGTGCTCGGACACGAGTACGCCCCGGCCGTACGTCGCACCGTGGCCCTGATGACGGCGACCTCGGTGGCCGAAGGGCTGTCCTACGCTCTCCTGGTTCCGGTGCTGCGAGCCCTGCTCGGGAGCACGCCCGCCGACGCCTGGCCGTGGCTGATCGCCTTCGGGGCGGCGATCGCCTGCTACGCGGCCTTGCGCTATCGCAGCGATCTGTCCGGGTTCCTGGTGGGAACCACGTTGTTGCGCGGCGTCTATCACCGTTTCGGCGATCACCTGGCCCGGCTGCCGCTCGGCTGGTTCACCGCCGGTCGCGTCGGCGAGGTGTCGGTCCTCGCCAGCGAGGGTGTGCTGCAGGCGATGAGCGTGATCGCGCATCTGCTGGCGCCGATGATCTCCGCCTGCGTGACGCCGCTGACGATCGTCGCCGTGCTGCTCGCCTTCGACTGGCACATGGGGCTGGCCGCGCTGGTCGCCGTGCCGGTGGTGGCGGCCATCCAGATCTGGACCGGACGCGCGATGGCCGCCACCGACGCCGACCGCGTCGAGCGCGCCGAGGAGGCCACCGCGAGGGTCGTCGAATATCTCCAGGCACAGCCGGTGCTGCGCGCCGGTGGCCGCACGACCGAACGGTTCCGGCTGCTCGACGACGCGCTGTCGGGACTCGAGCGCGCCTCCCGCCGCGCCGTGCTGTCCGCGCTGCCCGGCATGGTCGGCCTGACGCTCACCGTCCAAGCGCTGTTCACCGTGCTGCTGGCCCTCGGCGCCTACCTCGCGCTCGGCGGTGACGCAGGCGCGGCGGAGATGCTGGCGCTGCTGGTGCTGGTCGCCCGCTGCGCGGATCCGCTGCTGTCGCTGTCGGAGATCGGTGGCAAGCTGCGCAGCGCGCGGACCGTGCTGAGCGGGCTCGACACCGTGCTGCGCGCCGAGCCGCTGCCCGAACCTCGCGAACCGGTTCGGCCGGCCGGCCACGACCTGGCGTTCGAGTCCGTCGTGTTCCGGCACGGCGACCGTACCGTGCTCGACGGCGTGTCGCTGTCGGTCCCGGAGGGGCAGCGGGTGGCCATCGTCGGGCCGTCCGGCGCGGGCAAGAGCACACTGCTGCAATTGCTCGCGCGGTTCTACGACGTGGACGGCGGCGCGGTGCGCGTCGGCGGTGTGGACGTGCGGGCGATCAGCACCGAAGCGCTGCGGGAACGGATCGCCGTGGTATTCCAGAACGTCTACCTGTTCGACGGCACGATCGAGGAGAACGTGCGTCTGGGCCGTCCCGGCGCCGCCGAAGCCGAAGTGCGGGCGGCGGCGACCGCGGCCGGGCTGGACGAAGTGATCGAGCGCCTGCCCGGCGGCTGGGCGACGAACGTCGGCGAGGGCGGCGCGCTGCTGTCGGGAGGTGAGCGCCAACGCGTCTCGATCGCGCGGGCGTTGCTGAAGAACGCGCCGATCGTGTTGTTGGACGAGGTGACCTCCGCGCTGGACCCGGTGAACGAGGCCGCCGTCCACGACGGCATCGAACGGCTCATGGCGGGCCGGACGGTGGTGCTGGTCGCGCACCGGCTGCGGACCGTCCGACGGGCCGACCGCATCGTCTTCCTGGACGACGGCCGAGTCGTGGAAGAGGGCACCCACGACGAGCTGTTGCGCCTCGGTGGCCGCTACGCCGGCTTCTGGGAGTCGTCCACGGTGGGCGCGGCTGCCGAATGAGCGCGGATGTCCGCACCCCGGCGCCACGGCCGCGGTGCGGACATCCCGGCTCGAACCGGACCGATCACGGGGTGCGCTCGTCGTCCTGCGCTGCCCCGCCGCGGGCCGCCCAGCGGCGCAATCCCGCCGGGCTGCGCAGCATCAGCACACCGATGGCGGCGACGGCGATGCCGCGGGGCGCCTCGTAGATGAAACCGGACAGCCCTTGGGTGGCGGGTATCGGCAGGAAGAAGCCGACCATGCCGAGCAGCGTGAGCACGGCGATCCAGCGGGGAATCGCGTTGTGGCGCAGCAGGCTCGCGCCCAGCAGGCCCATACCGGCCAGCATCACCACGCCGCCGATCGAGTTGAACAGCGCGAACGCGGTCGTGTCGATCATGTTGTCGTTGCCCGCGATCAGGTGCGCGGTCCGCGGATCGGACGCGAACGGGTAGGCGACGAACAGTTCGACGGTGAGATGACCGGTCGCGGTGACGATATTGCCGAGCAGATAGGCGACCGTGCCGGCGAATCCGGCCGGGCCGAGTCGCGGTCGCAGCCAGGCGTACATGCCCGGCAGGCCGAGCACGAGCAGGACGGTGCCGATACCGAGCAGCGTCTGCGCGATCGGCGTGCCGGGACTGGTGAGCGCCTCGACCGAATGGCCCTTGCCCGCGACGATCGGGTGCAGTGTGCCGCCCGCCATGCACAGGGCCCCGCCGATGGTCAGCGCGGCGCCGCACATCCGCAGTACAGTCTCGCGAGAGGGGCGGCCGGCCACGGTCCGCTCGTCGCCGGTGGTCGGGGTTGGCAGGAGTGCTTGCGTGTGTGTCATGAGCCAAGGGTCGGCGAGGGCGCTGGTGTGACGCTGGTGCGCGGCGGGTCCGGCGCCGACGCACCCGCCATCGCGGTGCTCGGCCCCTTGGAGGTGCGCGGGCCGGACGGCGCCCGCCGCACCATCCCGGCGCGCAAGCACGCCGACCTGCTGGTGATCCTCGCCGCCGAGCGCACCTCCCGCAGCGCGGATCATCTGTGCGAACTTCTGTGGCGGGGCAACCCGCCCGACAGCGCCCTGGTCACCCTGCAGGGCTACGTGTCGCGGTTGCGGCGGGCGCTGCGGCCGCTGCCCGAAGTCCGGATCGAGACCAGCTCGAACGGCTACGTGCTGCGCTGCGGCGGATCGGGCACCGACCTCGATCTGCTCGACGTGCTGTCCAGGGACGCCAGAGCCGCGTACGCCGACGGTGACGTGGCCGGCGCGGTCGACCTCCTCGAACGGGCGTTACGGCTGTGGCGCGGCGAGGCGCTGGCCGATGTCGGCGACGTCGCCGAACTCGCTCCCGAACGGGCGCGTCTGGACGAGTTGCGCTGTGAACTGGTGGAAATGTGCGCCGAGGGCTTGCTGGTGCTCGGCCGGGCGCGGCACGCGGTCACGCTGCTCACCGACGAACGCGCCCGGCATCCGCATCGCGAGGGCACGGCCCGTCTGCTGGCGTTGGCGCTGCGCGACTGCGGGCGGATCGCGGAGGCGCTGGATGTCCTCGCGCGGTTGCGGCGCACGCTGCGGGACGATCTCGGGCTCGATCCCGCGCCCGACACCGCGCGGGTGGAGAACGAGATCCGTAATCCGGCCGCACCGTCGACGACTCCGGCGGCGGGACGATCCGCCCTCGTCGGACGGGAGGACGTCGCCGCGGTGCTCGACCGCGCCAGGCAACGGTCGCGGCGCGGGCTGACCGTCGTGACGGTGCGCGGCGCGCCCGGCATCGGCAAGACGGCCGTCGTCGAGGACGCCGTGCGACGCCACGGCGACTCGGCCTTCTTCACCGCGGGCAGCAGCGGCGTCGGCGCTGCGGCGCAGGCGACGCTCACGCCGTGGCTGGATCAGGCCGCCCTGGCCGGGCGCGCGGTCCCGGACGTCCCGACACCGCGTGCGCTCGCGGCCTTGTTCGCGGACGTCGCCCGGGAGACCGGCCGCGTGGTCGCGGTCATCGACGACGTGCAATGGGCGGACCCCGACTCGGTGCGGACGATCGCGGCGGCGATGCGGGTGCTGCGCGCCCATCCCGTCCTTCTGTTGCTCACCGTCCGGCCCGAGCCGCTTCCGGCCGAGGTGGAGGCGGCCGTGCGCTTGCTGTGCCGCGCGGGCGCCCATGTCGCGATCGATCTTTCGCCGCTGCCCGACGCGGCGATGGACGAGCTGGTGCGCGCAGGCGCGGGTGCGGCCGGCCTGCGGGTGCGCGCCCAGATCGTCGAGTTGAGCGGCGGCAGCCCTTTCGTGGCGGCGCAACTGTGCGATCTGGTGCGGGCGGGGCGTTCGCTGGACGCCGGGGGCGCCGCCACCGAGATCACGGCGGCGAAACTCGGCGCGGTGTCACTGTCGGCGCGAGCGCTCGCCGAGGTGCTGGCCGTCATCGGCCCGCGGGCCCCGATCGGACTGGCCGCCGCCGCCGACGGCGCGCCCCGCTTCGACGACCGGATCGCCGAACTCGTCGCCGCGCGAGTCGTCACAGTGCGCGACGACGCCGTCGTCTTCGGACACGAACTCGTGCGCGCCGCCGTGCTCGCCACGCTCGGCCGCATGCGAAAGGCGCTGCTGCACAAGCGCATCGCGGAAGCACTTGCCGACCTGCGACCCGGCGCGCTCACCGCGCAGGCGTTGCATCGCAGCGCCGCCGCGCTCGATGCGCCGGACGCCACGGCGGCGCGCGCCTGCGCCGCCGCCGCGCGGGAGGCGTTGTCGCGGGACGCGGCCACCGAGTGCGCCGAGCTCGCCGCCCGTGGCATGCGCCACGCCGATCCCGGCGACGCGGGGTCGGTGATCGAGTTGAATCGGCTGGCGGGACAAGCGCACAACCGCCTCGGCCACTACGACGAGGCCGCCGCGTGCTTCGACCGGGCCGGGCGGCGATGTGGTGAGCGCCGCGACTGGTCTGGGCTGGCGCGCACCGCCCTGCTGGCCGCGCCGCGCGGGGTGGCCGGGTACTTCTCCGGATACGGTGTGGTGCAGGCGGGTTCGTCGGGACTGCGGGCGCAGGCGCTGGCTCATCGCCTCGACCTCGACGCCGATCTGGTCGCGGAGGTGGAGGCGATCGAGGCCGCCGATCGCGCGATTCACGGACTCCCTGGCGATCTCGACGCCCTGGCCGAGGCGCGGGCGCGCAGCGCACCGGGCAGCCGGTCGTGGCCGCAGGTGCTGCTGGCGGAGTTCGTGTGCAATTGGGATCCGGTCACCGTGGCCGACCGGCGCAAGATCGCCGAGGAACTCGAGGAACTCGCGGGTCACGACCGTGCGGTCCGGGCGACAGCGGTTCATCTGCGGCGGATCTGCGCGTTGGAGGCGGGTGACATGCGGCTGGTCCGCCGGTTGTCGGCGGAGTTCGCGCGCTTGGCCGCCGACGGCGGCACCGACCTCGCGGCCACCCAGTTGTGGTGGCAGGTGATGCTCGCGGTGCTGCGCGGCGACTACGGCCGGTCCCAGGAGTTGATGGCGCGCTTCGCCGCCGACCTCGGGACGGTCGACGATCGGGCCCGCCTGCTCGCCGAGGCCTCGGTGCTGACGAGCAGTTCGATCGAGTTGTGGCACCGCGGACGCCTCGGCGAAGCACTGGCCGAGGCCGATCGCATGGCCGAGGATTTCGACGAGGACTTCGCGCTCGTGGTCGCGATGGCCGCGGCGGAACTGGGTGACCACGAGCGGGCGATGGCGTCGATCGAATCGATCGTCGCCCTGCCGGGAAGGTGGCACGGTCCGCGTGTCGTCGTGCGGGTGCCGCTGCTGATCGAAGCGTTGCTCACGGTGGGTCAGCGCGCGCCAGGGCAGCGCGACCGGGTGGTCGAGCTCACCGCCGGACTGGAACCGCTCACCCAGGGGTGGGGCGAGACGCTGCTGGTGCAGTGGCCGGGACTGGTGTGTCTCGGTCCGTCCGGGCTCTACCGCGGAACCGCGCGCGGAATCCTCGGTCTCCCCGGCGCGCGCGACGAAGTACTCGCGGCACGCGACCGCGCGCGGGCACTCGGCGCGCGACCGTACGAGTCACGCGCCGACGACCGCCTGACCCGATGGCCGTTCGCCTGAGAACTTCGTTCAGTGCTGCTTCTCCAGCCAATCCCGGTAGTGCGTCGGGGCCAGACGCGCGCCGGGGCCGGCGGTGAGAACGTCGCCGGAGACGGCGGCGAACATGCCCGCGGTGTCGTCGGTGACGACGGTCCTGCTGTCGCGCCGGGCGGCCAGGGTGAGCCTGCCCAGGTCGTCGAGACGGAAGACCTCCGGACCGGCGACATCGCGGACTCCGCCCAGCGGCGCGCCGGTGGCGACCTCCACGACCGCGTCGACCACGTCCGCGGCGGCCATCGGCTGGATCGGGGTGGCGGGCAGCCGGACGGTGTCGTCGTCGGAGGTCCAGGACAGCACCGCGTCCATGAACTCGAAGAACTGGGTGGCGCGCACGATGGAGTACGGCGTCGGGCCCAGCCGCACCAGGTCCTCCTGCAAGGTCTTGGCCCGGTAGTAGTCCAGCTCGGGCACCCGGTCGACGCCCACGATCGACAGCACGACCTGATGTCCGACACCGGCCTTCTCGCCGGCATCGAGCAGGTTGCGCATGGAGATGCGGAAGAAATCCACCGACGCCTCGTCGAAGGTCGGGGAGTTCGCCAGGTCGATGACGACGTCGGCTCCCTCCAGCGCCCGGTCCAGGCCCTCTCCCGTGATCAGGTCGACACCGGTGGACGGCGCCGCAGGCACGGCCTCGTGCCCGGCCGCGGCCAGCTTCCCGACCACCTGCGAGCCGATCCGTCCGGTGCCGCCGATGACTGTCAGTTTCATGGTTGTCGCCTTTCCCGGCGCGGCAGGCACGCGAGCCGCGATTCACGCAACCGTTACCGGTTCGTTCGGTCGCCGTTGTGCTCACTCCTCGGTTTCCATGTGCGAATCCATCCGCGAGAGGATCTCCTCGATCCGGTCGCGCACCCACAGGATCAGCCGGTCGCTGCCCATGGCGGTGGCGATCGGCGCCGGGTGATCCAAGGGCATCACATAACGTCCGTCGTCGGGCAGGTCCCGCCACAACAGGCCCGCTTCGATCCGTCCCCGCGGCCCGTACTTCGAGCGGCCCTGCAGCACTTTGACGATTCCCGTGCTGACGGCGGGGGTGTCGAAGAACGCGGCGCTGCGGAACACGTCGTCGGCATCGTCGTCGTTGTCCGAGATCGTGGCGGCGGGGCGGTCCGGCTCGGGTTCGGGCCGGGCGGCGGGGAGCGCGAGACGGATGGCGTCGAGCCCACCGGCCCCGCAACGGGGAAGGAGCCCGACCACCGTGTCGGCCAAGGCGTGTGGATCGCATTCGAAGGCGTCGAATCCGCCGCTGTGCGCGAGCGTCTCACCCGGCCGCTGGGTGATCACGTACCCGCGCGCCCGGTGCCGGACCGCGTGCACCCTGACGCGCGTTTCGGGATTGCCGAAGTCCTGGTCGTTCCACGCGTGCGCGACGAGGAAGACGTCGGGTTTGGCGATCGCGCCCGCCAAGGCGTCCAGATCGTGGTCGAGCCGCCGCAGCAGCCGCTGCCGGACCTCGGCCTTCTCCTGCTCGTAGTCCGCCGCCAGCCGAGTGCGGCTGGTGAAGACGAACGGCGCGGGCAACTCGCCCTGCCTGACCTCCTCGCAGAGCAGATTGAACTCCAGATCGGTGAATTCCCAGAGCCGGTTCACGAGTCGACCACCGGCTTCACGCGGTCGGGCACGGCGCCGATGGCGTCGTCGAGATGGACCTTGGACTGCAGGAATTTGGCGGGCTTGTGGGCGGTGTTGCCCTGCCCGGCGCCACCACCCGCGGCGCCGGGCGCTCCCATCATCGGCGCGCCCGCGGGCACGCCGTCGTGCCGCGCGGCCGCCGCGGCGGGATAGACCGGAGCCTCGGCGCCCGGCAGCGACGCACGCGGAAACAGCTGTGCCGCACGGGATTGCTGCGTCGGATGCTCCGACAGTCCGGCCCCGACTCCGGTTCCAGGACCGCCGGGGGCCGAGCCCGCACCGCCCGCGCCCGCGGCGTCGACGGGCGGGTGCCCGGCCGCGAGCGCGTCGGGATCGAACTGCCGCAACAGTTCCTGCAATTTCTCCGCGCCCGGCAGCGTGCTCCCGAATCGGGTCAGCGTGTCCAGACCCTCGGTCAGCGCCTTTCCGAGCTGCCCGAGAAATTCCCGGCCCGCGGAGGCGAGCGAACCGGCGCCTTGCGCCGCCCCCGACGCCGTGTCCTGCGCGGCGAGGCCGGCCCCTGCGGAGGACGGGCCGTCCGTGCGGGTCGCCGCCGCGAGCGCCTGCTCGTCCAATGCCCGGGGCAGGTTCTCCAGGACCGACCGCACGCCCGCCGGGTCCACTCCGCTGAGTTCCGACAGCGCGTTCTCGTCGACGACATCGGGAATGCTGTCCAGGATCGAGCGCACCTGCTCCGGCGGCAGCCCGGTGAGTTGCGCCAGGGTGTCCTCGTTCAGCAGGCCCGGGAGGTTGTCGAGCACCGACCGCACCTGTGCCGGGTCCGCGCCCGTCGCCCGCGCCAGCGCGTCTTCGAGGGACGCCGGATCCGCGCCGGAAGCCGTGCCACGGGATCTCGCCGGTGACCCGCCGGACGAGCCGTCCGTTCCGGCGGACATGCGCGGCAGCGGGACCGAACCCAGCGAGGGCACCTCCGGCATGCCGCTGCTCGCGGCGGATTCGGGCTGTCCGCCGGAGGACACACCGCCACGAGGCAGCGCCGAACTTCCCGTCCCGCCGGACCCGCGCGGGGGCGGTGTGTTGCCCTGGGACCCGGCGGCGCCGCCGAACAGGCCTGCGGGACCGGAACCGGACGCGCCGCCCGGCGATCCGTCTTCCGACTGCGAGCCGAGGCCGGCGGCGTCGTAGCCCGCGGGCAGGGAGCCACCGGTTGCGGGCGAAGCGCCCGCGGTCTGCGTGTCGGCGCCGGGGACGCCGGCTCCGGAACCAGGACCGGAACCGGCGCCTTCGGAGCCGCCCTGGCCCTGTCCGGCTGCCAGCCCCTCGCGGTAGCCCTCTTGGTAACCCGCCTGATAGTCCTGGCTCGGGTTCTGGTCGCCGGCGCCTTCGTCTCCGTAGCCGGTGCGCTGCCTGCGGCCCGCGGTCGTCTGATCCTGCACTTGTCCGTTGGGGTTGTCACCGGGCGCGTTCTGGTTGCCGCCCGGCTGGTTCTGGTTGCCGCCCGGTCGGTTCTGCCCCTGCCCGCCGGGCTGCGGTGTGGCGATGGGCCCGTTCACCACCGGCATCACCGACACCGTGTTCTTCATGCCCTCGCCGTAGTGCTTCTGCCACTCGTTGCGGTACCGCCGGGTCACCCTCCCCGGGCAGCAGTCCCCGGGATCCGGTGTCGCCGGCATGCTCAGTTTGGTCAGGTGCAGCCACTGCGCCGTGTAGTCGAGATTCTGGCTCATCGCGATCATCGACGTGATCAGCGGCTGCACGCCGTCGGAGTAGGACCTGACCGCGTCCGCGGCCGCGGCGGCGCCCTGCCCCTCCCACGCCTCGGTACCGGCGGAGATCACGGTCACGAAATCGTTCAGCCTGCTCAGCAGGTCGTTGGCCAGACTGTGCCAGGCGCCGGCCGCGGCGAGCACCGGTTGCGGATCGAGATCGCGCCCCAGCTCGTACAGTTCGGCGAAGCTGAGACTGTCCTTGTTCTCGATGTTGGCCGTGACGCCGGAATCCTTCGCGCCCTGATAGTCCTTCAACGAGGAAGGAAAACTCTCGGCGTTCGCCTTCTCGACGTGGGTGTTGCCGTCCCCGTCCGTCCAGGAGAAACCACCGTTGGGTTTGTCGAATTCGGCGTCGGGCGCACCGGGGGCCTTCTTGCCCGGCGTGTAGGGCGTCGCCTCGGTCGGCATCTTCAGCGCGCTGAGCGCCTTGAAGGTGTCCCCGGAATCCCCGTCGGTCTTCGTGTACGCCTTGCCCGCGGCGATGTAGGTCTCACCCATGTCGGTGACGATCTTCGCGTGGTCGCCGAGGATCGTGTGCAGGCGAGAACCTTTGGTGGTGAACGCCATCGCCAGCTGCGCGCCGGAGGTCAGCGTGCCGATCGGCGCGAAGTTGTTCAGCCGCAGGTCGGTCACCGCGGCGGCCATCCCGAGCAGATCGTCGACCAGCTCGGCGCAGGCCCGGGCCGCGGCGAGGGCATCGGCCGGGTCGAACGTCAGATACCCCGCCTTCGCCTGGTTCTCCAGGCCGGACCACGTGTTGGATTCGAGGGCCATCGTCATCTTCCTCCGCCGGGGATCGGGTCCCCGCTCCTTCGGATGTGCACCGCGTCGTCAGTCGTCGTTGTCGGCGACCACCGACCGCGGTCCCGCGACGCCGGAATCGTCGACAGGCCAGCGCGCCGGATCGGGCGGCGTCGTCGGCGGGGCGGGTGCGGTCGGCATGAGCGCGCCGAGATCGGGAGCGCCTTCGATGATCTCGGACAGCTTGGGCAGCGCGTTCTTCCGTTCCAGCAGCGGCGCCATCAGGTCCCTGCTCCGCTGGGCGACCTCGGCCGCCGCCTGCTGCACGGCCGCCGTCACGGTGTCGGCGATCTCCTCGATGCTCAGATCGAGGACGTCGTCGGCGAACCTGGTGGCGATCAGGATGCCGTCGGCGTTCACCGTCACCTCGATGCGTTTGTCGCAGGCGGTCACCGTCGCGGTGAGCTGCGAACGCTGCTTCTGGAGTTCGGCGATTCCGCGCAACTGCTCGCCGAGCCCCTCCAGCATCGTGGCCATGTCCGCGTGCAGGCGTTCGTTCACCATGTGCCGCTCACCCGCCCAGCTGTCCGCCCGACGCCTGGTCGGTGCCGGTCAACGAGTCCGCGGCCGCGCGCTGGCCCTCCGACATGTCGTGGAGGGTTTGCGCGGCGCCCGTCGCGCCGTCGAGCAGGTTCTTTCGAGCCGCCTGATAACCCTTGTCGCCTTGCGCGAACTTCCTGCCCCGTTTGTCGTCGCCCCACGGCATCGTGGTGGCATCGGATTCGATGCCGCCCAGCGTGTTCCGCAGTCTCTCGGCGATGGCGGTGACCTTGGTCGACAACTCCCCGGTCAGCTCCGATGCCCGGCGCAATTTCTCCGGGTCGACCTCTACTCGATCGGCTGCCATGGCACTCCCTTCGATGTCGGCGGTCTAGAGGGTGAACGAAACATCGACGTCCTCGGGGCCTGCGGGGGCGGCTCGTGTGTCGGCCTGCGGGGGAGGGTGCCCCGGCAGCCAGTCGCTCGGCTGCGAGGCACCGCCGGGAGGCGGCTGGAAGGGGCCGGGCAACGGCTCCACCGAGGGCCACTGTTTCGGACGGGCCTTGCCGCGCAGATCTTTACCCTCACCGAGGAACGGCTCGTCGGCGCTGGTGGCGATCGGGTTCCCTTGCGTGCCCGAGGAACCGGTGACCTGCGAACCCGCGGGGCTGGGGCCGCCACCGGACGAGGCGTGTCCGCTGGGTGCGGGCGTCGCGGGCGGTGGCGTAACGGGGGGCGGGGACACCGGAATACGCGCTGCCCCGGAAGATCCCGATCCCGTGGTGCCGGGTGGCGGGCCTCCGGTGGAACTCCAGCCGTCCACCGACGACTCCCACGAGGTAGGGGGCCGACCGGTGAAGTGACCGGACCCGCCCGCGCCGGAACCGGTGGAGTAGCTGGAGTTCGATCCCGAGGAACTCGTGCCGACGTCGTGGTAGACGCTGTGGCCTGATCCGGTGCTGATGGTGTCGGGGGTGCCGGGCCGGATGGACGGTCCGCCTCCGCTGTATTGACTGGTTGCGTCGTGGTAGACGCTGGGGCCCGATCCGGTGCTGACGGTGTCGGGTGTGCCGGGTCGGGCGGACGGTCCGCCTCCGCTATATGTACTCGGGGGGTCGTAAAACACGCTGTGCCCGGACCCGCTGCTGATGGTGTCGGGGGTGCCGGGCCGGAAGGATGGTCCGCTTCCGCTGTATTGACTGGTGGCGTCGTGATACACGCTGTGTCCAGAGCGGCCCGAGTGGGTGGACGCGGCACCGCCGCTGCCGACAGCGGAGACCGGGCGCGAGCCGCCGGATGCCGAGCCGTCGGGATGCGGTGCCGGGGTGCCGGTGGAACCGGCGACCGTGGACGCCGCGGGCGACGACCGCCCGGCCGACGCGCCGGTGGCCGTCGACGCGGGCCTGCTCCCGCCCGCGCCGGTGTGCGACGCCGACCTGCTCCCGCCGGTTCCAGTGGACGACCCGTCGTGGACCGGTGGGCGTCCGGTGTTGCCGGTCGACGGTTTCGGCATCCAGACGTAGGAGCGGATGTCCCCGCGCCCCGGCGGAATCGGTGTGCCGAGCGCGAATCCGCCGCGTGCTCCGCCGACCAAGCCGCCGCGCGCGATGCCGCCGACCCAGCCCGGACCCGATGAGAACGACGACCAGTCACCGGTGACCGCCCCCGCGGCCACGTTCCCGAACACGGTGCCGACCGCGCCGGAGGCGCCGCCGATCACGGCGCCGCGGCCGACCCGACCGAATACGTTGTCGAGGTTCTTGCCCGCGACTTTGTCGATGCCTTTGCCGAGATACCGCCCGAACTCGCGGCCGGGGATCACGCCCGCGACACCGGCGAGGATGGACAGTCCGAACTCGCCGCCGTTGAAGTGGCGGCGCTTGCCCGCCGCCAGCTGGCCGACCTGCACCGCTCCGTTGATCGTCCCGGTGATGGCGGCGGCCTCGATCGCCCGCACGCCGTAGACGCCGTAGCCCTTCGCCGTCGGCAGCACCGGCCGCAACTGCACCGCGCGCGTCCAGAAGTGCCGCTTGACCGTCGGGGCGCCGAGCCGGGCGGCGATATTCGTGATGATCTTCTGGACGAAGTCCTCGAACACTTTGAGAAAGGACCGGGTGGTGGTGATCGCGGCCGCTTCGACGGCGGGCGCGGTCGGCGGGAACAGCCAGGCCCAGAGGATCTCGAGCGCGAGCCAGGCCAGGGTGACGATCACGGTGATCTTGGTCGCCTGGATCTCGGTGCCCATGTCGAACGCGCTGTCGCCGACCGTGCTCATCAGCTTCGCCAGCTCCTCCAGGGATTGATCCCCGGCGCGCAGGACGTCGTAGCGTGCGCCCATCGCGGCCCCGCCTTCACCCTGCGAGTAGGCCGACACCGTGGTCTGCTCGGCCTCATCGATGGCCGTGAGCAGCGCCTGGAGTTCCTTGCTCGCCGTCTTCCATGCCTCCGAGACCGCCCATGCGGCGTCCTCGTCACCCTTCGGCCAGGTCGTGCCCGCCACCCAGGCCAGCCACTGCAACCCGTCGGGCAGGTAGATGGTCACCGTTGCTCCACGGCGGTGCCGAAGCGCCCTCTCGGGTTGCTTCCCACAGTTCGCCTCCTCGGCGGTCGACGTCATCGGATTACACCGCGGTGAGTTGAACCTTCATCAAAGACCGGGCGAATTCTCGTCGCGCACAGCATGAATCGATGGGCCGACTCGAAAAGTCGCTTTCGACAGCACCATTCGTTTCCCGCGCGGTGGTAGCCTCGCGCCGCGAACGAGGAGGTGCCACGTCGTGACCGCAGCCGAGCCGCCGTCCGCGGACGGACCCACCCCACCGGATCCGGCGAGCCGCCGGATCGCCGAGTTGCTGACCGGGCTCGCGCCGCGGGGCGGCCACGAGATCCACGCGGTCTTCGTGCTGACGGTCGCCGCCGAGCTGGCGTCGGTCGTCGCCACCGACGCGGAGGGACGCACGGTCCAGATCCTGCCTCCGGAGGAGGTGCTGGCGTTGGTTCGCAGGCACCGGGAAGCGTCGGCCGCCCAGCCCGGTGGCCCCTGGTGGCGGTATCTGCTTCTGGTGTCGGCATCCGGTGTAGTGCGGACGGATTACGACTACGGCGACGAACCGTTCCCCGACGACCACCTTTTCCCGGCCGAGGTCTATCGAGCGGATCTCGAAGTATTTCCGCGGGACCGGCTACCGGTGTGGCTCGCCGCCCATATCGGGCATGCCGATCGGCAGTCGCGGCCGGCGGAGACGGCGGCCGGGGCGGAGCCGGGCGCGGCGGTGGTGGAGGAGGGACTGCCCGCGCTGCCGTTGCTCGTGGCGCGCTGGGCGGTGCTGTCGGCGGCCTTCGTGGCGGTGGGCTCCCCGTGGGGTCCGCGGGTCCTGCCCGCGCTCGGCTTGTTCGAAGGGGCCGAGCACAGCGGTTCCTCGCTGTGGATCGTGCCCGGCGACCGGGCGGTGCTGTCCGGCGGCGTGTGGAACGATCCTGTTCTCGACGCCGTCTACAACGCCGGGGCGCCGATGCCGGACCTCTACGCGGGCGCGCCGATCTGGGTGGCGAATCCGCTGCTGAACCCGCGCGCGGGCATCGGGCTGCTGTCCTTCTGTTACTGGTGGGATGGCGGCCGGTGGTTCCGCGGTGCCTCGCCGCCCGCCGCGGAGGTCGCCGCGGCCGTACCCGCTGTGTGGAGCGGGGAGAACACCGCCGCCATAGTGGCCGCGCTGGTCGAGGACCAACCGGGCGCCCGGGCCCGCGAGGCGGCGTTCGGTCTGGTGCTCGCCGCCGAGCGCGGGGAGATCGATCGCGCCGCGCTGGCCGAGGTCTTCGGCGCGGGCGATATCGAAGACGCCCACCTCCAGCTGATCATGGCCGGAGTCGCCAGCGGGTGATGGGGTCCGCGCAGACCAGGTCGCCCGGCTTCGCCCCCCGAGGGGCCGAGGACGACGCGGCCCTACCGTCGGCGCGCAGGAGTCCGGAGGATTCAGGAGTTGCGCGGTGGGTGCCAGATCCCTCGTCAGCGGCACACACCGCGCGGTCGCCGGGCCGCGACGTGCGCCCTGGCCCGGTACGCGAGCTGGCGGACCGCCGCCGGGCTCCTGCCGACGGCTTCGGCGATCGCGTCGTAGCTCAGATCGAACACCTCGCGCAGCACGAACACCGCACGCTCGATCGGCGTCAACGTCTCCAGCACCAGCAGCATCGCCATCGACACGCTGTCGGCCGGTTCGACGTCCTCGGCCACGTCGGGCGCGGTGAGCAGCGGTTCGGGCAGCCAGGGGCCGCCGGAGGACTCTTTGCGCCGCCCCAGCGTTCGTAGCCGGTCGAGCGATTGGCGGGTGACGAATCCGGACCAGGTAGGCCCGCTGATCCCGGACGGTGCCGAGGTCGACGCCCGCCCACCGCAGCCAGGTCTCCTGCAGGACGTCTTCGGCGTCGGCGGCCGAGCCGAGCATCTCGTAGGCGAAGATCGTTCGGGGTCAGCCGGAGTTGTGCAGGGCGCTGGCCAAAGCGCGTAGGGCGGGAACCGCGGCCAGCAAGGCGTCGACCTCGTCTTCATCGACGGTGGACAGCGCGTCGACAACCAGCTGGGTGCGTGCCGCGTCGATGCGGGCGGCATTCTCGATCGCCTTGGACGTGGGCAGGATCCGGCTGCTGCGCCGATCGGCCGGGTCCGTCTCGCGTTCGATCAGTCCCAGCTCGGTCAGGTGGCGCAGCACGGTGCTGACGTTGCTGGGTTGCATGCCGGTCACGGCGGCCAGGCGCCCGGGGACCGTGCCCGGCTCGTGCACGATCACGCGGAGCACCTCGGCTTGGGCCTGGGTGAGCGGCTCCACCCTGGTCAAGCGCTCGGCCGCGCGATGAACGGCGCGTGACAGCTCCCGCAGTGCGGCGTCGAGTTCGCGGAGGTCGGATTCACGACTCATGCCCCCCATGGTAAGTTACTTATGCATAAATAAGTATCTGGAGGTGTCGACGTGCTGAAATCGACCGCACCGGGGGTCAACGGACCGCTGCTGGTGGTGCTCGGCCTGCTGTCCGCGGTGGCGCCGTTCGCGACCGACATGTATCTGCCCTCGTTCACCGGGCTGGCCGCCGATCTGCACACCAGCGCGTCGAGCGTGCAATTGACGCTGACGACCTTCCTGATCGGGTTGGCGCTGGGGCAGCTCGTCATCGGGCCGCTGTCCGACCGGTTCGGACGGCGGCGGCCGCTGTTGCTGGCCACGGCGACCGCGACCGTGCTGACGGTGCTGTGCGCGCTCGCGCCGAACATCTGGCTGCTGGTGGTGCTGCGCTTCGCGCAAGGCTTCTCGGGCGCGGCCGGGATCGTGATCGGTCGCGCGGTGGCGGCCGACCGTGTCAGCGGCGCGGCCGCGGCGCGGATCTTCACCCTGTTCGCCAGCATCGGAGGCATCGCGCCGGTGGTCGCGCCGCTGCTCGGCGGCGCGCTGGTCCCGGTCGGCTGGCGCAGCGAGTTCTGGGTCCTCAGCGCGATCTTCCTGGTGATGTTCTGCGGTGCGCTGCTGGTCGTGCCGGAATCACTGCCGGTCGAACACCGCCACGTCGGCGGGCTCGCCGCCACCGCCCGTGTCGTGCGAACCCTGGTGGCCGACCGCGGCTACCTCGGCTACACCCTCGTGTTCGCGCTCGGCTTCGCCGGGTTGATGGGTTACATCTCGGCGTCCCCGTTCGTGATCGAGAACGTGCTCGGGCTGTCGACCACCGAGTACACCGTGGTCTTCGCCGTCAACGCGCTGGGCATGATGGCCGTCGGGGTGCTGAGTTCGCGGCTGACCAAGCGTGTGCGCCCGCAGGTCATCCTCTCCGCCGGGCAGGGCGTGATCCTGGCCCTGAGTGTCGTGCTGCTGGTCCTGTTCGCCGCGGGCGCATCGGCGGCGCTGATTCTGCCGGTGCTGTTCTTCCTGGTCAGTTCGTTCACGGCGATTCTCGGCACGGCCAGCGCGCTGGCCGTCGGCCGGGCGCCACACGCCGCGGGTAGCGCGTCGGCATTGCTGGGCGCGCTGCAATTCCTGCTCGGCGCGCTGGTGTCCCCGCTGGTCGGGCTGGGCGGCACCGCGACCGGCATCCCGATGGCGGTCACCATCGTGATCAGCGCCGCGCTGGCGCTCGCCGCCCGGCTGCTCGTCCGTGGCACGGCTGCGGTCGTGGCGGTGCGGCGCGAAAACGAGACCGTCGCCGCATGATCCGCGGGGGTCGGCGCTGCGCTCCCCGATGCCGCCCGAGGACGACGTGACTCCGTCCAGCGCGCCGGGAGGCTCGGCACCGGTGCTTGTCACTCGGCCCGCAGCCACGGGTCCCGCATCACCCGCTACGTGTCGTCCTCGGGAGCGGCGATCGTCAGAACCGCGTCGGCGATATGCGGATTGCGTTCGAGCTCCCGCTCGAGCGAGCGCAGCGTGAGCGCGATGCTCGACTCGGCCGGATCGCCGACCAGGTCGACGCTGGCGACGAGGAAGACCTGCCGGGGCCCGACGTACTCCAAGCGCACGAAGCGCACCGCGGCCACTTCGGGCATTTCCTCGATGCGGGCCGCGGCGGCGGCGCGGAGTTCGGGCGAGGCGGGCTCGCCGGTCAGGAAGCGCCGGTTGCGGTCGATGAGTACGACGGCGATCACCCCGAGCAGCACGCCGACGAGCACCGATCCGAGCGCGTCCCAGACCGCGGCGCCGGTGAGCTGGTGCAGTCCCATTCCCGCGAACGCGATGACGATGCCGATCAGCGCCGCGCTGTCCTCGGCGAAGACCGCCCGCAATGTGGGATCGGAGGTCTCCAGCACGTACTCGAGGATGTCCTGATCGAAGCTCTCGGCCTCGCCGCCGAGTTGCCGGGTGGCCTGCAGCCACGAGGCGCCCTCCAAGACGAACGCGAGCCCGAGCACGAGGTAGGCGATCGCGTAATCCTGTCCGCTGTCACCTTCGTGCAGCAGTTCGGTGATGCCGTGCCACACCGATACCGCGGCGCCTGCGACGAAGAGACCCACCGCCGCAAGCAACGACCAGACATACGCCTCGCGCCCGTACCCGAGTGGCCGTTTCGCGTCGGCGGTGCGAGTGCTGCGACGGTTGGCGACCAGGAGGAAGATCTGGTTGCCGGTGTCGGCCCACGAATGCGCGGCCTCGGCGACCATCGACGCCGAGCCGGACAGCGTCGCGGCGACCGTCTTCGCCACCGCCACCGCGACGTTGGCGCCGAAAGCGACGATCACCGTGCGCGTGCTCTCCCCACCGGCCGTCGGCGCGGATTTCTCGTCGTGGAAGGCGTTCGCTCGCTCCATCTACGCCAGTCTGGCACGAACCGCCCCGGACTCTGTTTGCCCCACCACATGCCGGGTACGCGCGGGTGGTGATCAGGCATGACCGCATAGCCGAACCCTGGGGTCACCGGACACCGTACCAACCAGGGGAGCCGTGGCCCGTCCGCGTGGACATGCATCTGGCCGACGGAGTCGACGAGCGGGACGTCGAGAAGTGGGTGCCCTCGGCGTCGATCCTGCACAGCAATGGCGACGCGATGGACATCGCCGTGCGGGACGGCGGCATCGTCGGGGTGCGCGGACGTGCGGGAGACCGGGTCAACCACGGTCGGCTCGGACCGAAAGACCTGTTCGGATGGCAGGCGAACGCCTCGCCCGACCGGCTGACGAAGCCGTTGATCCGCGTCGGCGGGCGCTTGGTGGAGACCGACTGGGACACGGCGATGAACCGCATCGTCCAGCGCAGCAAGGAATTGCTCGCCGAGCGGGGGCCGAGTGCGCTGGGTTTCTACACCAGCGGACAGCTGTTCCTGGAGGAGTACTACACCCTCGGTGTGATCGCGCACGGGGCGATCGGCACCAACCATGTCGACGGCAACACGCGGTTGTGCACCGCCACCGCGGCCCAGGCCCTCAAGGAATCGTTCGCCAGCGACGGTCAGCCCGGCAGCTACACCGATGTCGATCACGCCGACGTCATCGCCCTGTTCGGACACAACGTCGCCGAAACCCAGACCGTTCTGTGGACGCGCATGCTCGACCGCCTGGCCGGAGCGAAACCGCCCGCGTTGCTGTGTGTCGATCCGCGCCCGACACCCGTGGCCAAGGCCGCCACCGTGCATCTGGCTCCGCTGCCGGGAACCAACGTCGCGCTGATGAACGGCCTGCTGCACGAGATCATCGAGCACGACTGGATCGACCGCGACTACATCGACGCCAACGCCGTCGGATTCGACGAATTGGCCGCGGCGGTAGCCGAATACACCCCCGAGCGCGTGGCCGAGATCTGCGGTGTCGCCGCCGCGGACGTGCGCAGGGCGGCGGAATTGCTCGGCACCGCGCGGCGGCTGCTGTCGACCGTGTTGCAGGGCTTCTACCAATCCCACCAGGCGACGGCAGCGGCAGTGCAGGTCAACAACATTCACATCGTGCGCGGGATGCTGGGCAAGCCCGGCTGCGGGATATTGCAGATGAACGGCCAGCCCACCGCCGAGAACACCAGGGAATGCGGAGCCGACGGCGACTTGGCCGGCTTCCGCAACTGGGCCAACGACGAGCACGTCGCCGAATTGGCGAAGCTGTGGAACATCGAGACCCACCGCATTCCGCACTACGCGCCGCCGACGCACGCGATGCAGATCTTCCGCTACGCGGAGCAGGGCACGATCCGAATGCTGTGGATCAGCGCCACCAACCCCGCGGTGTCGCTGCCGCAGCTGTCGCGCATCCGGTCCATCCTCGCCCAGGAGAGGCTGTTCGTGGTGGTGCAGGATCTGTTCCGCACGGAAACGGCCGAACTGGCCGATGTCGTCCTGCCCGCCGCGACCTGGGGCGAGAAGACCGGCACCTTCACCAACGCCGACCGGACCGTGCACATCTCCGAGAAAGCGGTCGATCCGCCGGGCGAGGCGCGAGCGGATCTGGAGATCTTCCTCGACTACGCCCGGCGCATGGACTTCCGCGACAAGGACGGCGACCCGCTGCCGCCGTGGCGCGACCCCGAATCGGCGTTCGAGGCATGGAAGAGGTGCAGCGCGGGCCGGCCCTGCGACTACACCGGGATCACCTACGAACGCCTGCGCGGCGGCGGCATCCAATGGCCGTGCAACGACCGGTATCCCGATGGCGCCGAGCGATTGTACGAGAACGGCGAGTTCTTCGCTGCCCCGCAATACTGCGAAAGCTACGGCAAGGACCTGATCACGGGAACGCCGGTGGAACCGACCGAGTACCGCGCGCTCAATCCCGACGGCAAGGCGATCATCAAGGCGGCCCGCTTCGTGCCGCCGCATGAGCAGCCCAGCGAGGAGTATCCCTTCGCCCTGATCACCGGCCGCACCCTGTATCACTTCCACACCCGCACCAAGACGGCTCGCGCGCCGCAGTTGCAGGCCGCAGCGCCGCAGGTGTGGGTGGAACTGTCCAGCCGCGATGCGGCGGAACTCGGTGTGGCGGAGGGCGATATGGTGCGGATCTCCTCGCCGCGCGGCGCGATCCGGGCACGGGCGCGGATCACGGGCATTCGTGCCGGCGTGCTGTTCGTGCCGTTCCACTACGGCTACTGGGACCAGCCGGACGGCGAGCGCGAGCACCAGCGGGCAGCCAACGAAATGACCGTCACCGATTGGGATCCCGCCTCGAAACAGCCGATCTTCAAGACCGCAGCCGCCCGGCTCGAACGGCTCGCGGGCGCGCACGGGCACCCGGCGCCCGCGCCCACCGCCACCGCGTCCGCGCCGACCACACCAGGCATCGCCGCCACCGTGGGCGGCAGCGCAGCGCTCGACGACGAACTGCTCGAGGTCCCGAACCGATGAAACTCCGCATCGCGCTGCGCGAACTGCACCGATCCGAACGCAAACTCGCCCGGGAGTTGTCCGGCATCGCCGCACGCCACGTCACCGAGCACGAGGTCCGCCACGTGGCCCTGGATATCCGGCGCTGGTCGGTAGACCACATCGCGGCTCTCGCCGAGGTAGGCCGTCGATACGAACTGAACCTCCGGGCCGAGCCCCGCGCCGAGACCTTCGGCGCGGGACTGCAAGAGCGCGTGAGCACGCTGCTGGGCCGCCGGCCGGAACCGGCTCTGCTGCTGCTGGCGGATCTGCGTCGTCTGCACCGCGTCGCGGCCGGTGTGTCCTTGGATTGGGAACTGCTGGCCCAAGGGGCCCAAGCGGCACAGGACATCGAGTTGGTCGAACTCTGTCAGCGTTGCCACCCGCAGACGCTGCGGCAACTGCGCTGGGCGAACGGCATGCTCAAGACGCTGTCGCCGCAGGCGTTGGTCAGCTGACGGCGCTCGCCTGCCTTCTGTCGTCGACAGCTGCGGCGCCGACGAGCCGTTGTGGCCTGGGAATCGCCGAAGGGGGGCCATCGCCACCGAGGTTCCCCGCTGAAGATCGGGTGTGTCGATAGCCGTCATATATCGGGCCGTTGTCCAGCGGTAAATGAACCTGGTTTGCTGCCGGTCGCTCGTCTGCTTGCGTGACGAAAACCTAAGGTTCTGCGAGAAGCCTTGCTGGCCATCACAACTCGCCGAACCGCAACTCGCTTGGTTGCGCCGTCAACTTTGGTTCCCAAACGACCGTCTCCTTCCTAGAATGAGCCGACAAACAACGGCACACTGATTGAGTGCACGGTGGTCAGGCTGGGCCGGCGGTTCCTCCCACCGTCGACGATGGGATTCGACATGGTTGTGAGTTCAGCGGAACCGTCGGACTGGTCCTTCGAGCGCAAAGGCGCCGAGTGGGTCGCGGACGAGGAGCGCCGAGGCAAGCCACGCGCCCTGTTCTGGCCGTGGGCGGGTACCAGCTGCAATGTGGTGCTGGTGTCGTTCGGTCCGTATGTCACCGCGCTGGGCCTGGACTGGCATCTGGCGGCGCTGGCCGCGGCGGTGGGTGGGGTGCTCTCCTTCCTGCTGCTCGGTTTGGTGTCGCTGGCCGGGCAGCAAGGGGGCGCGGCGACCATGGTGGCGGGCCGGGCCGCGTTCGGATTCCACGGCAACAAGATCCCGGCGCTGCTGAGCTACCTGGCGCTGGTCGGATGGGAGACGTTCTCGGCGGTGCTGGCGACCCTCGCGGCCCGCACGGTGGCGCATCGGCTCGACCCGGATATGGACACCGCGCCGCTCATGGTCGCCACGCTGGTGACCGTCATCGTGGTGACCACGGTGATCGGCATCTACGGCTGTCATGTGATCCTGCGGATCCAGAAGTGGTTCGCTCTGGCATTCACCGCGCTGTCGGTGGTCTATATCGTGCTGACGCTGCCCAGGATCTCGTTCGCCACACACGGGCAGGTGAGCGTCGGCGCGTTCGTGGGCGGGGTGATGCTCGTCGCGAACACGCTGGGCTTGAGCTGGGTCAACTGCGCGGCCGACTACACCCGCTATCTGCCGCGCACCGCGCGGAAGGGCGCGCTGGTCGGCTGGATCACGTTCGGTGGCACCGCTCCCGCCCTGGTTCTGATGGGATTCGGCACGGTGCTCGCGGCGGGTGATCCCGAGGTGGCGGCGACGGCCGCCACCGATCCGATCAGCGCCCTGTCGGCCCACTTGCCCACGTGGTTCCTGGTGCCCTATCTGATCCTGGCGCTGGTGGGCTTCGTCTCGGGCTCCATCATCGGTCTCTACTCCTCGGGGCTGGCGCTGCAGACGTTGGGCGTCCGGATCTCCCGGCACTACACCGTCCTGATCGATGCCGCCCTGATCGCCGCCGCCGGTGGCTATGTGGCCTTCGCGGCGCCGGGTTTCTTCGCGCCGTTCCAAGCGTTCCTGACCACCACCGGCGTGGTGATGGCCGCGTGGGCCGGAATCTTCGTGGTGGACCTGTGGCAGCGCCGCCGTATCGGTTACGACCGGACGTCCCTCTACAGCCCGCTCGGCGGCTACGGAAAGGTCAACCGCGTCGGGGTCGGCTGTCTGATCGTCGCGACCATCGCCGGGCTCGGCCTGGTCACCTCGCCCGATCCGCATGTCGGTCCGCTGCTGGGTTACCTGTTCACGCCTGCCGCCCGCGCGGGCGGCCTCGGCAGCAGCAATCTCGGGGTCTTCGTCGCGCTGGTCGTCGCGAGCGTGGGCTACGCGGCGCTGCACCGGGTGCGTCCGCTCGCGCGGGCGAGCGCGGCCGAGCGGATCGGGCACCGCGACGCGGAGCCGGTCCGAGTCACCGTGTAGAGCGCCGTCCCCGTCCTCACGTGTGTGCGGCGATCCGCCGGTCGATCACCGACAGCGCGAACTCCGCCCAGCGAATGTTCTCCTGCTCGAAGGAGATTCCGCGCAGCAGCGTGAGGTAAGGGCCGACTCGCTCGGCCTCGGCCAGGTACGCCTGCTCGCTGCGGCCGTCCAGCAGCCGGGAGCGCAGGCGTTCGTACCGGGCCAGTTTCGACTTCGACCACTCCAGCTTGCCTGCCACCGCGGCGCGCACGGCGGGGGCGTCCTCGGCGACCATGCCCTGCACCTTCACCATCAACTCGTCGCGGATGGCGGTGGGCTTGGCCGGCTTCTCGACGAATTCCCGCAGGGCCGCCCGCCCGGCCGGGGTGATGGCGTGCAGGCGCTTGTTGGGCCTGCGCTCCTGCTGCACGACCCGGGTCTCGATGAGGCCGTCGGCGGCCATGCGTTCCAGTTCCTTGTACAGCTGCTGGGGCGTGGCCATCCAGAAGTTGGCCACCGAGGCGTCGAAGCTCTTGGCCAGGTCGTAGCCGGACGCCTCGCCCTCCAGCAGGGCGGCCAGCACCGCGTTGCGTAGCGCCATCCGCCCAGGCTAACACTTCGGATGATTATTCAAATATCTGTCCGGATGGATCTGGACATAGCTGCTGCACCTCGATAATGTGCGCATCACCTATTAAATTCTTTGAGTAGGAGAATGCCATGGACCCGTTCCGGGCAGCCGTGGAAGCTCGCGACGAGGCCGCCATCGAGGCGCTGCTGGCCGACACCGTGGTGTTCACCAGTCCGGTGGCGTTCCGGCCGTACCCGGGCAAGGCGATCACCGCGGCCATCCTGCGCGCGGTGATCCGCGTGTTCGAGGATTTCCGCTATGTGCGCGAGATCGCCGACGCGAACGGTCGCGACCACGCGTTCGTGTTCGAGGCAACCGTCGACGGGAAGCGGCTGACCGGCTGCGACTTCCTGCACTTCGACGAGGAGGGCAAGATCGACGACTTCATGGTCATGGTGCGTCCGCTGTCGGCGGCCCAAGCCCTCTCGGCGCGCATGGGTGAGCAGTTCGAGCGCATCAAGGCCGAGGCCGCCGCGCAGCTCGAACGGGAGGCGCGGGGAGCGTGAGCGACCTGTCCGAGCGCCCCTCGTACTCGCGCTATGTCGCGCTCGGCGACAGCCAGACCGAAGGAGTCGGCGACGGCGACGATCGGACCGGATTGCGCGGCTTGGCCGACCGGCTGGCCGAACGTCTCGCCCGGTCCGATCCCGGCCTGCTCTACGCCAATCTCGCGGTTCGAGGCAAACTCGCCGGTCAGGTTCGCGCCGAGCAACTCGACGCCGCAGTGGCGCTGCGACCGGATCTGGCGACCGTGGTCGCGGGCGTCAACGACCTGCTACGGCCGGGTTTCGACGCCGACGAGGTCGCCGGGCACCTGGACGCGATGTTCGCCGCCCTCACCGCAGGAGGCGCGGTCGTGGCGACACTGACCTTTCCCGACCTCGCGCGCATCACCCCGCTCGCGCGCCCGCTCGGCGGTCGTGTCACCGCGCTCAACCAGCGCATCCGCGCCGCGGCGGCGCGACACGGCGTCGTCGTCGCCGAAACCGAGCAGCGCGCGGCCGTCACCGATCCCCGTCTGTGGAGCTATGACCGGCTCCATGCCAACCCGCTCGGACACCAGCGCATCGCCGACGCCCTCGCCCACGCCCTGGGCCTGCCCGGCGCCGACGAAACATGGGCCGAACCGTTGTCGCCGCCGCTGCCCGCCGCCACGCGGTTGGCCACGGTGGTGGGCGAAACACGCTGGGCCGCGACGTTTCTCGGCCCTTGGCTGGGCAGGCGGATCACCGGACGCTCCTCCGGCGACGGACGCGCCGCCAAACGCCCGCACCTACTTCCGGTCGACGGTACGGCGACCGCCGCGCCAACGGCCCGGACCCAATCGTGAGCGCGGAATTCACCGGTCTCGCAACGCATTGCCGGTCATCGCGCTCGCCCAGCACACCGCCGCCGCACGTGCGCCGCTTACCTCGCGGGTAATCGACCCTGGTCGATCGCCATGTCACGATCACACCATGACCGCCTACGTCATAGCCCACCTGCAAGACGCCGCACCGCACCCGGAGATCGCGGACTACATCGAGCGCCTCCCCGCCACTTTCGAGCCCTACGGTGGCCGCTACCTCGTGCACGCGACACCGCACGAGGTGAAGGAAGGCAGCTGGCCCGGCGGCGTGGTGATGATCGGCTTCCCCGGCATCGCCGAGGCGCGGGCATGGTGGGATTCGCCCGCGTACCGGGAGCTCGCGCCGCTGCGCTCGCGGCACATCGAGGGCGACATCATCCTGGTCGAAGGCGTCCCGGCCGATTACGCCCCGACCGCCGCCGTAGCGGCGATCCGGAAGGCGGTGTCCGGCTAGCCCGTGTCGGCTGCAAGGCCTCCGGAATGCCGGGGCCGTCGTCGGTCACGCGCAGCACGGCTCCGCCGTCGCCGTGGGATTTCGACCTGCGCGCCGGGCCCCCGCCCACGCAGAAGCATCCGAGGCACGCACGCACGTTCCTGTCCGGCACTCGAGCACCGAATCCCGGCCTCCCCATAGGGTTGTGACCGACGGGCCCGGTCCGCCGAGAGGAGTTGCCGATGGACGCCGAACACTACCTGCCGTTCCGCAAAAGCGCGGTGATCTCGCTGTGCGCGGACGAACTCCCCGAGTCGGAACGCGAGTCGTTCGTGGAATTCGCGCGTCTGCTGTCGGCACTGGCGCACCACGAGTTCCATGTGCGTGGTGAGACCGTGCTCGATGCCTATCAGCTGGTCGATCCCGCGCAGGACGAACGGGCGCTGTGTGCCGCTACCCCCGAGGACCGGGCCGCGGCGCGGGCACGCGTGGAGCGTGAGCTGGTCGCGCTGGCCGAGTCGGCGGATTTCACGCGCATCGATGCCGCCGAGATCGAGCGAGCGTTCGCCGAGCACTCCCTGGTGAAGGTGCGGTTGGAGGTCGACGCGGAGGACATCGATACGGTGATGTTCTTCCGGCGCGGGGTGGCGCAACGCACCGAGCAGGTGCGGTGGCTGTTCGGTCTGCGGCGGCGCGGCATCGAGTTCACCAGCTACGCGAAGGTCCTTGTCTACGTCGCGTTCACCGAGCGCGCGGAGGCGGTCGCGGACCGGCCCGACGGCGGTGTGCTGCTGAAGCTGTTCCAGAACGTCCCGCGCAACGACCTGGAGATGCTGTATCCGAGCGTTCGCGTGCGGATGCGGCCACTGGACAAACTGCTGATCGGGGTGCCCGCGGTGGTCTCCGGGATCGTCGTTGTCGTCACCAAACTGGTCGCCTCGCTGGGCCCGCTGCTGTTGCTGCTGGCGTTCTGGGCGGGGTTGCGCGAGGAGTCCGTGCGGCTCGATCAAGCCACGCTGGTCACTCTCGGCGCCGGGCTTGCGGCCTTCGGCGGTTATCTGGTGCGGCAGTTCGCCAAGTTCTCCAACCGCAAGATCAAGCTGATGAAGACGCTGTCCGAACACCTCTATTTCCGCAATCTCGACAACGACGCGGGAGTGTTTCACCACTTGCTCGGCGCCGCCGAGGATTCGGAGGTGAAGGAAGCCGTCCTGGCCTATCACTTCCTGCGCACCGCCGACCGGCCGCTGACCGCCACCGAACTCGATCAGCGGGTGGAGCAGTGGTTTCGCCGACGGTGGGGGACGACCTTCGACTTCCAGATCCGTGACGGCCTTGGCAGGCTCCGCCGGTGGCGGCTGCTCGTCGAGGACGAGCACGGCACCGTGGGCGCGGTGCCGCTGACCGAGGCGATACAGCGCTTGAATCACCACTGGGACAACTTGTTCCGTGTTCGCCCGCCGTCGGGCGACGCCATCGGCCGGGCCGCGGTCACATCCGGCTGAAGAAGCAGGTGCAGGCTGCGCGGTGCGATGTCAGCCAACGGCTTGACCTTTCCCCAGGGGCAGGGTTCGAGCATGGTGACATGAACGAGCTGACAGAGAAATTGGCGGAATTCGTCGCGGCGTCGGCCGAGCAATCGGGTGTACCGGGTGCGGCGGTCGGGGTCTCGATCGGCGGTGAATCGTCCTTCGCGTGCCATGGGGTGACGAGCATGGACAACCCGCTTCCGGTCGACCCGGACACGATGTTCGTGGTGGGCTCGGTGAGCAAGACGTTCACCGCGACCGCCTTGCTGCGGCTGGTCGCCGCGGGACGGGTGGAGTTGGACGCGCCGGTGCGGCGGTATGTCCCGGAATTCGCCCCCGCCGACGCGGCTGCCGACGAGATCACCGTGGTGCGGTTGCTCAACCACACAGCGGGGCTGGAATGGCGGGTCGGTGACGACACCGGCGAAGGAGATGACGCGTTGGCGCGGCACGCGGTCGAACTGGCCGAGTCGCGGCTGATCGCGGAACCGGGAGCGCGGGCGTCCTACAGTCAGGCGGGGTTCAACCTGGCCGGCCGGATCGTCGAGAACGTCACCGGCTCGACCTTCGAACGGGCGGTCGCGTCGCTGTTGCTCGAACCGCTCGGCCTGGCACATACCTGTTACGCGGTCGGTGACGTCATGACCCGGCGGTTCGCGGTGGGTCACAACGTCGATGCGGGCGGCACGCTCGTCGTCGCCCGCCAGTGGAAGGACAATCGCGCCGATAATCCCGGCGGGGGTGTGGCGACGTCGGTCGGTGATCTGCTGCGGTGGGCGCGGTTCCATCTCGGCGACGGCCGGACCGAGGGCGGCGAGCGCGTTCTGCCCACCGAACTGCTGCACCGGATGCGGGAGCGAACCGTCGAACTGCGGGGGAGCACCTTGGGTGACGCGTTCGGCCTCTGCTGGTTCCTGCGCGAGGTGGACGGTGTCGCGACCATCGGGCACGGCGGCTCCGGCAATGGTCAGTTCGCCGACCTGCTCATCGTGCCGGAGCGGGATTTCGCCGTCGCCGTGATGTCGAACGCGGGCCCGGACGCGGGGCTGGCGTTCAACCGGACCGTGGTGCGGTGGGTGCTCGAGCACTACCTCGGCGTGGTCGAACGCGATCCGGAACCGCTGCCCCACGATGCGGCACGGGCAGGGGAGATCGTCGGGCGCTACGAGAACGAGATGATGCGGCTGACGCTCGACACCGATGGGGCGGGCCTGACGATCGAATGCGCCATCAAACCGGAGATCCGTGCCGCCGCGACGACCGAGCTGCCGCCCGACCTGCCACCCGCTACCCTCGGCCTGCTGCCCGGTGCGGGGGACGAGTACATCGTCACCGAAGGCGGTTTGCGAGGACAACGCGGGTTCTTCACACGGGACGAATCCGCCGCCGTGAGCGGAATCGATCTCGCCGGTCGATTGTTCGCTCGGGTGCGATGACGGTCACGGAAGGAAAACGCGCATGATCACCATCGGGCAGCTCGCGCGGTACGCGGGCGTGACGATCAAGGCCGTGCGGGTCTATCACGAGCGCGGGCTGCTGCCCGAGCCGCCGCGCGACTCCTCCGGCTATCGCCGCTACCGCGCCGAGGACGCCATCGATCTGGTCAAGATCAGGACGCTCGCGCGATCGGGCGTGCCCCTGGCGCGGATCAAGGAGCTGCTGACCGCGAACTCCGGCGAGTTCGCGGCGGCCATCGCCGAGGTCGACCGCATGCTCGCCGAACGCGCCGAGGAGATCCGCCGCACCCGCGAGCAGATCGCCCAATTGGGGTCCGGCGATCGGCTGTTCGTGTCTCCCGAGGTCGCCGAGTACCTCGAGCGCCTGCGCGAGCTGGGAGTGAGCGACCGGGCGGTCCGGATGGAACGCGACATCTGGATTCTGCTGCAATCGGTCGCCCCGCAACAGGCGTCGGACTGGGCCGCCGACAAGCTCGACGCCATCGGCGATCCGCGCTTCCGGTCCATCTACCTCGACTACGACGCGGCGTTCGACTGGTCCCCCGACGACCCGCGCCTGGCCGACCTCGCCGACCTCACCCGGCGGTGGATCACCGGCAGGCGCACCGGAGCGGGCCGGACCACACCGCGGCTGGATCCGGAACTCGTCCGCTTGGTGAACGATTCGGTGGGGATCACCTCCCCCGCCTGGGAAAGGTTGACGCGGATCGCCCAGAACGCGACGACCGAGTGACAGCCCCGGACCTGTGCGGGTAAGGCAAGCGGGACTGAATATTTCGTGGCGGCTGTGGGGCTCGGTCGATCACGCGTCGATTGCCCCCGGCCGCGGCGGGAAGGCAAACACACTGCGGTACAGAGCCTTCCAGAGTGCGTTACTGTCCTGCGGACCCGTGCGCCGGTGACCCGGCCGCGCGGGCGCTCATGTCGTACTCCGGAATCGAGGCAAACGAATGAACCACAAGCTCTGGTTGCTCGGACGGTCCGTCACAGTCGGTGCGCACATCATCGGCGAGAAAGTGTTCCGGCCGAAGGCCAGGGATGCCGGGGACGTCCCGGTGTCGGGCGAGACGCTGACCCCACAGTGGCTGACGGCCGTCCTGTGCCGCGATGTCCCCGAGGCCGAGGTGGTCGGGTTCGAGACCTCCAACGGCAGCCGCGGAACATCCACCCGCGTCGCGATTCGCGTCGACTACAACGACGCGGGGCAGCGGGCCGGATTGCCGACCCACCTCTTCGCGAAGACCACGACAGCTTTCTCGCAGCGCATCCTGCTCGGTGGCGGGAAGATGATCGACGGGGAGACTCGTTTCTTCCGGGACTTCCGCCCCCAGCTCGACATCGAAGCGCCGTTCGGCTATTGGGGCGCCGCCGATCCGGCGTCGTGGCGATCGATCGCCCTGATGGAAGACATCGCCTCCACCCGCGGCGCGCGGTTCGTCGAGCCGAACGCCCCGGTCGCGCGGGACCAGATCGAAGATCTGGTGCGCAATCTCGCGCGACTGCACCGCACCTTCTGGGAGCACCCGTCGATCAAGGACCTCAAGACCACGACCGAGGCACTGCAGGCATACCTCGCCGCCATCGACATGAAGAAGCGCTGCGAGGTGGGGCTGCGCCGCGCCGCGGAAGTGGTTCCGGAGTCCCTGCACGGCGAAGCGGACCGGCTGTGGGCCGGTGTCGAGCGGGCGATCGACAACGCGACCAACGAACTCCCGCAGACGCTGCTGCACGGTGACCCGCACATCGGGCAGACCTATCGAACCGCCGCAGGGCGCATGGGTTTCGTCGACTGGCAGGTGGTGATGCGGGGCGGATGGGCCCACGACTTCGCCTATACCGTCAATTCGGGATGCGAGCCCGAGGACCGCCGTGCCTGGGACCGTGAACTGCTGGCGGCGTATCTGGACGAACTCGGCAGCCTCGACGGCCGGGCTCCGTCGTTCGACGAGGCGTGGCTGGCGTACCGGCAGCAGTCCATGTTCGCTTACGCCGCTTGGGCTTTCACGATCGGCAGGGCGGCGTATCAACCGGAGATGCAGCCCGTGGAGACTTGCTTGACGTTGTTGAAGCGCATCACCACGGCCATCGACGATCACGATTCCCTGCAGGCCCTCGGAGTCTGACACCGAGCCCCGCACCACCGCTGTGGCGTCGCGGCCGGATTCTCGTGTGTGGTGATGATCGCGCGTCAACGCGCTATACCATCGACCGGCCCCGGCGTAGTCCCGGTGAGTTCGCTCCGATGCAGTGTCGCGGTACGGAGCGGTAGTTCAGCAGTCACGTAGTGCAACACCAACAGTTTGGAGTTCGCTCTTTGAGTACGCCGCAATCTCAGGCCCCGGTTCGGACGTGCCCCGTCGTCCACGGCTCGCCGACCGATTCCGACGACCAGCGAGTGCCCATCTACTCGCCCGAATTCGCGGCCGATCCGCACCGTGTGTACCGCGAGATGCGCGGCCGCTACGGATCTTTGGCGCCGGTGGAGTTGGCGCCGGGTGTCCCGGCCACCTTGGTGATCGGCTACAGCACCGCGGTGCGGATCCTCAATGATCCCGAGCACTTCCCCGCCGACCCGCGCGCCTGGCAGAAGGACATCCCCGCCGACTGCCCGATTCTTCCGCTGCTGGAGTGGCGGCCGATGGCCAGTCGTAGCACCGGAACCGACTTCACCCGGTATCGAGGGGCGATCACCGCCAGCATCGATGAGGTCGATCTGTATGCCCTGCACGACATCGTGGAGGGACTCGCCATCCCGCTGATCAACTCCTTCTGCCGAGAAGGGAGCGCCGAACTGATCCGTCAGTACGTGTTCCCGCTGGTCTTCGAGGTGGTGAACTATCTGCTCGGCTGCCCGCCCGAGATCGGGGCGCAGGTCGCCGCCGGTACGGCCGCCCTGCTCGAGGGCGTCGACGCCGAGAAGGGCAATCAGATGCTCGGGGAGGCGCTGATGAGCCTGGTGGCGCTCAAACGAGCCGAACCCCAGCGCGACATCACCTCGGTGCTGCTGCAGCATCCCGCCCAGCTCGATGACGTGGAGGCGTCGCACCACGTGTCGCAGGTCTACGGCACCGGGATCGAATTCCAGCTGAATCTGATCGCCAACACCCTGCTGCTGATCCTCACCGACGAGCGCTTCGGCGACAGCATCCTCGGCGGGAACCTGTCGTCCCGCGACGCCATCGACGAGGTCTTGTTCAACGACCCGCCACTGGCGAACCTGCTGATCACCTACCCGCGCCACCCGATCCTCATCGACGGCGTCTGGCTGCCCGCGCACCAGCCCGTCGTCATCAGCATGGCCGCGTGCAACAACGATCCCGCGATCCGCACCGGCGACTTGACCGGCAATCGCTCGCATTTGGCCTGGGGGCTCGGCCCGCACGCCTGCCCGGCGCGTCCGCTGGCCTACCTGATCGCGCAGGAGGCCATCGACCAACTCCTGGACGCGCTGCCGGAGATCGAACTGAACCTGCCGAACCGGACGCCCGACTGGCGGCCCGGTCCGTTCCACCGGGCCCTGACCGAATTGCCGGTCACCTTCCCGCCGACCGCTCCGCTGAACATCTGACCCAGCCGCGGGCACAGGTCGCGTGGCACCGGTTGTCTCGGCTCGAAGCGCGGCCTGCTCGACGGGCCGGTCGTGGTGTAGTTGCCGGACCGGGCTGCGATCGTGCGGCGCGAGCGGACGGCGGCCGGAAGGATCGCCGCCGGCGGCGCGGTGTCCGGATCTCCGCTGCGGCCCCGCTACTCGGTGGCGGGGCCGCATCCCCGCGCCGTGCACATCAGCCGGGAACTATCAGACCTGCGGCCGGAAATGCGGCCGGTTGGGCGCGCCGGGAGTGAGGTTGGTCGCGCCGCCAGGGGTGAGGGCGGTCTGGCCGCCGGGTGTCAGATTGGTCTGCGGGCCGCACACCAGGTTGGGCCAGCGACAGGTCGGTAGGTTGGGGTCCTGATCGGCATGGGCAACGCCGGCCGTCACCAGGCCCACCCCGAGCAGGACGGGCGCCGCGGCGATCGTCATGGCGCGGGCGAAGCGGCGGGTGCGACGGGTCGAGCGCTGGTCGGTGGCCATAGGGGTGCTCCTTCGTGTCGGTGCTGCGGGGCGGTCCCGCTGTCGTTGTGACGTTGTCCAGCCTCATCGACACAGGACGTCGCCGAAAGGACACTCAGGGTGCGCGACGACCACCCCTGCACATGGTTCGGTCCCACCAAGGTGGGTCACCGGCTGCCGCAGGCCAGTCGCTCGCGCAGCACCGTGCGCAGGCCGATGGGTTCGCGGCCGAGCAAGGTGGCCAGCGCCGGGTCGACGGTGGCGAACTCGCCCGCGCGGCTGGCCGCGAAGATGCCCACCAGCTCGGCCGCCCGCTGCGCGGGAACGCCCTGGCCGGTCAGCTGCTGCTGGAACTGCTCGTCGGGGGTGGTGGTCCTCGTCATGGTCCGGCCCGTGACCTCGCTCGCGATAGCCGCGATGTCGTCGAAGGTCAGCGCGCGCCCTCCGGTGAGCGGCGGCGTCGGTCCGTCGAAGCGGCCTTCGTCGGCCAGGATGATGGCGGCTGCCTCGGCGAGGTCGGCATGCGCCGTCCAGCTGACCGGCCCGTCGGCGGGGAGCGCGATCCGGCCGGAGTCCACCGCGTGGTCGAGGAAGTGCACCGCGCTGGCGGCGTAGAAGCCGTTGCGCAGTGAGGTGAACGGCACGCCACAGGCGCGCAGCACCTCCTCGGTAGCGGCGTGGTCGCGGCAGGCCTGGAAGTGCGACGAGGCGCCGGCCCCCATCTGGCTGGTGTACAGGATGCGGCGGGCGCCCGCCGCGACGGCCCCTTCGATCGCGGTGCGATGTTCTGCGACGCACTCTTCGCCCATTTTGTCCACGGAGATGATGAGCACCTGAGAGGCGCCCTCGAAGGCGTGGGCGAGGCTGCGCGGGTCGGTGAAACTTCCCTGCCGTACCCGCACCCCGCGTTCGGCGAACGTCCGTGCCTTCCGTGGGTCGCGGACGCTGACCCCGACGTGCTCCGCGGGTACGCGCGTGAGCAGTTTCTCGACGATCTGACTCCCCAGCTGCCCGGTCGCTCCGGTCACGACGATCATGTGGCACTCCGTAATTCGACTGATGTTTCCAATGGAATCGTAATCACGATATCATTGATACTAACGATGGAATCAACACCGCGATATCGTTGATCCATGACCTCGCATCCAGGCGGCGGCGACGATGCCGCGACCGTCAGATCCGACGCCCCGGCCACGGCACGTGAGCAGACCCGCCGGCGGGTCATCGAGGCCGCCATCGATCTGCTCACGCGCGGGGGTCGCGACGCGGTCACCACACGCGCGGTCGCGGATGCGGCGGGCTTGCAGCCACCGGCCATCTACCGGCTGTTCGGCGACAAGAACGGGCTGCTCGACGCGGTGGCCGAGTACGGCTTCGTCGCGTTCCTCGCCACCAAGCACGTCGATCCCGACCCGCAGGACCCCATCGAGGACCTCAGAGCAGGCTGGGACGTCGCGGTCGAGTTCGGTTCGGCCAATCCCGCGCTGTTCACCTTGATGTACACCGAACCCGCCGGGACCTCGTCGGCCGCCTTCCAAACGGGCATGGAGATCCTGATGGGACGCATCCGGCGTCTCGCCGCCCGTGGCCTGCTGCGCGTCGATGAGGAACTCGCGGCGCAGATCATCAATGCCACGGCGCGCGGTGCGGTGCTGACCTGGCTTTCGCTGCCCGAGCAGCGGCGCGATCCGGCCTTGTTCACCACGCTGCGGGAGTCCATGGTCGCCGCCGTCACCTACGAAAAGCCGGCCGTGCGTGACCCGGGCCCGGCAGGCGCCGCCCGTGCCTTGCGCGCCGCACTGCCCGAGCAGACGACCCTCAGCAGCGCGGAGCGGCATCTCCTGCGGGAGTGGCTCGACCGCCTTGCCGCCGATGGTTAGGTTAGATCGCGGGCGTAGTCACCACGCGACCGTCGTGGCCCGGTTGCCACCCGAGATCACGAGATCGCCGTTTCCCGCTCCGTCGGCCACCCCGGCACGCGGATGCCGAGCCGCGGCCATCCGCTGGAGCGCGGCCTCGGTGAAGACCGACAACCCGAGGTCGGGGTTGTAGCCGTGGATTTCCTTGACATCGAGTTCGGCCAGGAAATACAGGATCTCCCTGGAGACCACCTGTCCTGGAACCAGTATCGGGAAGCCGGGCGGGTACGGGACGACGAAGGTGGCCGACACCAGGGACTTCCCCTTGGCGAGCCGTCGCCCGGCCTCGCCGAGCAGCACGTGTTCGCGGTCGGACTCCTCATATCCGGCGTAGAAGGCCGATCGCATGTCGCCGAACGAGCTGGCGCCGTCGGGGCGGAAGGCGCTGTCGAACTCGCTGAAGTCGGGCAGCGCGGGCAGATCCTTGGTGATCTCGTCGATCCGCCGTTGCTGCAGGGCCCGGTCGGCCTTGCCCGCCGCGCTCACGCTGCTGTCGAAGTCGGTGGCCACCCGGCGCAGCACGTCCAGCAGGTGGTGCACGCTGGACCAGGTGACGCCGATCGTGAAGATCAGCAACACGCTGTTGATCGAGGTCTTGTTGATCTGGATGCCGAACCGGTCCATCAGGATCTTCTCGCGGAAGTCGAACCCGTTCATGCCGGTCTTGCCGATGAACAGGGTGACCCTGGTGGGATCGAGCACGAACTGATCTGACCGCCACGCCTCGTTCCACTCCGCCAGGCCACCCTGTCTGACCTGCCGGTAGGAGCTGACGGCGGAGGGACGGAACTGCTCTGGCACCAAGTCGTCCTCGTCGAGGATGCGGAACCACTTGCCGATCAGCCGGTCTTTGCGGACGCGGTGCCGGAACACCAGCGCCATGTCGTAGACGCTGCGGACCAGCTGGAAACCCTCGATGTCGACCTGCCTGCGCGCCAGATCCAACGACGCCAGCAGTTGCTGGTTCGGCGAGGTCGAGGTGTGGGTCAGGAACGCTTCGGCGAACGTCTCGCGGACCAGCGCTTTGAAATCCTGGTCGCGAACATGGATCATCGACGCCTGCCGCAGCGCGGACAGCGACTTGTGGGTGGAATGCGTCGCGTACACCCGGACCCGGGCGCGCGCCGGGTCGGGAAGCAGCCTGCGGTCCCTCCACTCGGCACGGTCGACCTCCCGCATCGAGGCGCGCCACTGGCGGTACTCCTCGGCGTACCCGGGCGAGGCCAACATCGCTTCGAGTTGCTCGGCGGCGACCATCGCGGTCCGCTGTCGAGCCCACGGCACGGCGGTCGCGAACGCGTACCACGCCTCGTCCCACAGGAAGCAGATGTCCGGCTTGATCGCGAGGACCTCTTCCATCACCCGCCGGGGGTTGTAGACGATGCCGTCGAACGTGCAATTGGTCAGCAACAGCATCCGCACTCGGTCCAGCTGTCCGGCGGCCTCGAGGTCCAGGAGCGCCTTCTTGATGGTGTGCAGCGACACGGCCCCGTAGATCGCGAACTGTTCCAACGGGTAGGCGTCCAGATACATCGGGTACGCCCCGGCCAGCACCAGGCCGTAGTGGTGCGATTTATGACAGTTGCGGTCGATCAGGACGATGTCGCCTGGCCGGGTCAGTGCCTGCACGACGATCTTGTTCGCCGTGGATGTCCCGTTGGTGACGAAGTAGGTCTGGTCGGAGCACCACGTCGCGGCGGCTTTGTCCATCGCCGCCCTGATCGTGCCGTGCGGATCCAGCAACGAGTCGAGTCCGCCCGAGGTGGACGACGTCTCGGCCATGAAGATGTTGCGGCCGTAGAACTCGCCCATGTCCTGCAGCGACTTGGAGTTGAAGATGCTGGCGCCACGCGCGACGGGAAGCGCGTGGAACTGGCCGACCGGTGCGGCGGCGTAGGCGCGCAGGGCGTCGAAGAACGGCGTGGCGTAGCGGCCGCGGATGCCGGCGAGCACCGTGCTGTACAGGTCGGTGACGTCGTTGAGCCGATAGAACGTGCGATCGTAGACGTCCGGCTGGTCCTCGGTCTCCGCGGCGATCGACTCGTCGGTGAGCAGATACAGGTCGATATGCGGCCGCAGCTTCTTGATCCACTCGCCGCATTCGATCCAGTCGTGGGTGCGGTCGGTCACGTCCACCGCGTCGTTGGCGCCGAGCAGCGTGGTCATCAGCGGGACCCGGTCGCCCGAGCGGAGCGGGAGGTCGTGGCGGATGATCGCGGCCTGGATCTCGCCGTTCAACGCGGCCGCGGTGATGGCGTCCTCGATGCTGGGCACGACGAGCAGTTCGAACCGCACATCGTCCGACGGGGCGCGCAGCGCCCGCAGGCTCGCCGCGAGGCCATCGGGGACCTCGGGTGGGGAATCGTCGCCGAGCAGGACGGTGTAGAACTGCTGCTGTTCGGCCCTGGCCACGAGTTCCTGATCGGCCAGCGGGGCGGAGGTGTCGAACACCGCCGCGCGGTCGCCGTACTCCGAGAGCAGGCGCACGGCCAGCGACACCTCCTCGGTGAGCCGCACCGTCGCGAGGTCGTCGAGATAGTCACGAAAGGTCGTCAGTCTCGCCGGGCCCGGGTACAGCCAGTACCGCTCGTAGGTGCCGAGGCGATCGAGCAGACGCCGCACCCTGGCGGCCACATGGGTGGTGTCCAGCCCGGCCCGATCGATATCGGCGAGCCTGCGGCACGCGTCATCGAGCAGATTCCACGTGTCGATGCGGGAGTACGACGGGTTCGCCACCGCCGCAAGCGCGGAAACAGAAAGCCCTTTCGGGCGCTCGCCGTCTCGATGCATGTCGTCAGCTCCGCCCCTCGGTGGGCTCTCCGAACAGCCATCTCTGCCAACATTCTGCTCCGCCGACGAGCGAATTCCTAGCCGTCGGTCACCGAGCACGGACCGGGCAGTGCGGAAAAACAGGTATACCCCCGGGCCATTCGGCCGTCGCCGGACGCGGCTTTCCGGGGGAGTCTGGAGCGGAACTTGCAGCATCGTTCCTGGGAGCTTCTGTGCACATGAACCAGCTGAAGAGCAGTCCGGATGCCGTCGGGAGCGGCAGCGCACCGTGCCTGGACATGTTGATGATCAACCGCTGTCTGCGGTGTGAGAAGCTGCTCGCGCCGATCACGTCCGGATGTTCGTCCTGCGGATCCGGCGAACTCGAGCGTGTGCCGTCGTCGGGTGCGGGGTCGGTCGTGTCGTGGCGGATTGTGGACCGGGCCCCGACCGATCGGCCCGGCGGGTTGGTGCCGCTGACGATCGCCATCGTGGCGCTCGACGAGGGCCCGTGGGTCTACACCTCCCTCGAAGGGGAGATCCCCTCGGTGCCCGGCCGGTCCGTGCGCGTTCGATTCCAGCCGCATCCCCCGGAAGGGGGGTTCCCGGTCTTCGCGGTCAGCACCGATTCGCCCTGATCGCGCCGCGCCGCTGCCGGGCACAGCGTTTGCCAGCGCCGCTGTGGTGCGGGAAGGGTATACGACCCCACCGCATCCGACCTGGCGATATCCTGGGGATACGTCCTCGAGAGGTGGGCAATGGTGGGTTGCCGTGGATGGGGTGAATCGGTGTAGTCGATGACCGATGCCGATCCCTTCGCGACACAACGCGATGTGTCCGGTTCGGTCGCGGCGGAGTTGGCGGCGGCCGGGTTCTGCGACGCCGTGGAGATCGGCCGGGGTGGTTTCGGCACTGTCTATCGCTGCACGCAGGTCTCGCTCGACCGGGTCGTGGCCGTCAAGGTGCTCACCGCGGATCTGGACGAGGACAACCGGGCCCGGTTCTTCCGCGAGCAGCGGGCCGCAGGCAGGCTGACCGGACACCCCAATATCGTGAACATCCTGCACGCCGACGTCGCCGATGACGGTCGCCCCTACATCGTCATGCCGTACTACCCACACGGCTCTCTGGACGCACGGCTGCGCGGCAACGGGCCGCTGGGACTCGAGGAAACGCTGCGGCTGGGGGTGAAGATGGCCGGGGCGCTGGAGGCGGCGCATCACTCCGGCGTGCTGCATCGTGACGTCAAGCCGGGCAACATCCTCTACACCGACTACGACGAGCCCACGCTGGTGGATTTCGGCATCGCACATATCGGAGGCGGGTTCGTCACCGGTTCCGGCATCGTGACCGGCACGCCCGCCTTCACCGCTCCGGAAGTGATCGCGGGCGAGGCGGCGAGCCCGGCCGCCGACGTCTACGGTCTCGGCGCCACCTTGTTCGCCGCGATCACCGGCCATGCCGCGTTCGAACGCCGCGACGGTGAGCAGGTGGTGGCCCAGTTCCTCCGGATCACCTCCGAGCCGGTACCCGACCTGCGCGAGCACGGCATACCGGAGGACGTGTGCGCCGTCGTCGAAGGCGCCATGGCCGCCGATCCTGGCAGCCGCCCTTCCGCCGCGGAACTGGGCGAGCAGCTTCGAGCGGCGCTGACCGGGCACGGTTTCCCCGTCGACGACATGGCTCGGTACGCCCCGCCCGCGGGCGGGTCCTCCGACCGGAAGTTTCCTTCGACGGGCTCGCGGCCGTTGCGAGCTGCGGAGGCTTCTCCGGCTTCGGGGAGCATCCCGCTGGAGCTGACCAGCTTCATCGATCGGCGGACAGAGTCGACGCGAGCGATGAACGCGTTGTCGAGTTCGCGGTTGGTGACCCTGACCGGGATCGGGGGAGTGGGCAAGACGCGGCTCGCGGTGCAGGTCGCCACCGCCGCGAAACGCGATTTCGCCGACGGTGTGGTGTTCGTGGAGATCGATGAGCTGCGGGACGAATCGCTGCTGCCGAGCGTCATCGCGGGCGCGCTGGGCCTGCAGGACCGGTCGGCGCGGCCGTTACGCGACGTACTCGCCGATTTCCTCGCCGATCGTGAACTGTTGCTCGTGCTGGACAATTGCGAGCAGTTGGTGGCAGCGGTGGCCGACCTCGCCGAGTCGTTGCTTCGCGCGTGTGGTCGATTGCGGATTCTCGCGACGAGCCGTGAGCCGATCGGCATCGCGGGGGAGGTGATCGTGCCGATCCACCCGCTGGCCGTCCCCGACCCCGATCGGCTGCCGAGGAACCCGGCCCGTAACGACGCGATGAGATTGTTCGGCGACCGGGCTGCCACGGCAGTGCCCGGCTTCGAGCTGACCGAGGACAACCAGGTCACCATCGCCAGGATCTGTCAGCGGCTGGACGGGTTGCCGTTGCCGATCGAGCTGGCGACGGCTTGGTTGCGGGTGATGTCGCCGGAGCAACTGCTGGGGCGCTTGAACGATCGGTTCGCTTTGCTCACTCGCGGCAGCAGGAGCGCCCCGCCGCGGCAACAGACATTGCGCATGTGCATCGACTGGAGCTACGACCTGTGCACCCCCTCGCAGCAACGCGTCTGGGCTCAGTTGTCGGTGTTCGCGGGCAGTTTCGATGTCGAGGCCGCCCACTATGTCTGCGGCGACGACCTGTCAGCGGGCGACCTCCTGGACATCGTGGCGTTCCTCGTCGACAAGTCGATCCTCACCCGCGAGGAGCCGGGTGACATGGTGCGGTTTCGAATGCTGGACACCGTGCGTGACTACGGCCGCGAAAAAGTAGAGGGGACCGGCGAATACGACGAACTGTGCCGCCGTCACCGCGACTGGTATCGACAGCTGGCGCTCGACGCGTATGCCGACTTCATCAGCCCCCGCGACTTCGAATGGATCGGCCGGTTGCGCCGGGAACAGGCCAACCTTCGGCAAGCGCTGGAATTCTGCGTTTCCGACGATCCCGAAGCCGGACTTCGGATCGCCATTGCGCTGTTGCCCTTCCGGTTCTCCCACGGCTCACTCGTCGAAGAGCGTGGCTGGCTGGAGCGCCTGCTGGCCCACCGCACCGGCCGCGTCACCGTCGACCAGGCCGAAGCGGTGTACGCCGCCTGCCTCATCGCCGCGGTACAGGGCGACCTGCCGGGGGTGGCCGATCTGGTACGCGACGGACACGCGCTGGCCAGGCAGGCGAGCGACCCGCTGATCGACGCGCACATCGACTTCACCGAGGGACTCCGCGCGCTGTTCGGCGGGAGTCCGTCCGAAGCACGCCCATATCTCGAGAGAGCCCTTCGGGTCTACACCGAGCGTGGCGGCCTGCTCCTGTTCCGGATCGACGCGCTGACCTTCCTGGGGCTCACCCACGGATTCGACGACGACAGCGCGCGGGCTATCGCATGTTACGAGCGCGCGCTCGCGATCATCGAAGAGCACGGAGGGACGATGTACCAGGCCTACGCGCTGTGGGCGCTCGGCATTTGCTGGTGGCGCTGCGGCGAACCGGCGCGCGCGTCTCGCCTTCTCACGCGAGCACTTCGGGTGAGCAGCAGAGCGGACGACCGTACGAACATCGGCATGTGCCTGCAAGCACTGGCCTGGATCGCCGCCGACCAGCAGGATGCCGAGCGCGTGGTCGTATTGACCGCGGCCGCTGAACAGATCGGCCGGTCCGCGGGCACCACGCCGACGCAGTTTCCGGACCTGCTGCGCTACCAGGAGGAGTGCGAGCGCCGAACACGAATTTCGCTCAGCGAGCAGACCTACGCCGCGGCCTATCGGGAGGGCGCCGCGCTGGATATCGATGCCGCGATCGCCTACGCCCTGGGTGAACAGGCCTCGCCCGTTGCGGGCGATCCCACCGGCCGCAAACTGACCAAACGCGAGCGGGAAGTCGCCGAACTCGTCGCCGAAGGCCTGACCAACAGGGAGATCGCCGCTCGCTTGGTGATCTCGCCACGCACCGCCCAGGGGCATGTCGAGCACGTGCTGACCAAACTGGGGTTCACTTCCCGGACCCAGGTCGCGGCGTGGATAGCGGCATCGCACGACAACCGCTCCGGAACATGAGCGACCCCCGCACCTCTGTGCCCGCGGCGTCGCCGAGGCCGGAGCCGCCTGCGAGCACGAGCCGGACCACGCCGCGGCACCGCCGTGCGGAACATTTTTCCTATGACCGGCGCGGCCGGCCGGTCGATAGTGGTGGCCCCGAACAGCGAGAAAGGGCCACACATGAGCGACGACGATCTGCTCGACTTCGAGCGCGATACGTTCACCTACGACGGCAAGACCCGCGCACTCTTTCGCCGGGGCAGCGGTCCCGCCGTGATCGTCATGGCGGAATTTCCCGGCATCTCACCCGAGGTGTTCGACTTCGCCCGCCGAGTGGCGGGCCTTGGATGCACGGCGGTGGTGCCGCATCTGTACGGCAAGCCCGGTCGCGACCCGAGCCCGGCGGCGCACGGCTTGGTCTCCGCGCTGGCGAACGTCGCAGGCCAGTTCGGGCCGATCTGCGTCAGCCGTGAGTTCGTCGTGCTGGCCACCGGCCGCACTTCACCGGTCGTGCACTGGCTGCGGGCGCTGGCCGAATACGAGCACGGCCGGTGCGGCGGACCGGGAGTTGGCGCGGTCGGAATGTGCTTCACCGGTGGTTTCGCCCTCGCCATGGCGGTCGACGACCGTCTGATCGCGCCCGTGCTGTCCCAGCCGGGACTGCCGCTGGGGCTGACCTCCCGGCAGAAGTACTCCATAGATCTGTCCGCTTCCGACCTCGCTCGCGTGAAACAACGCTGCGGCGAAGGACTTTCGGTGATGGGGCTGCGATTCCGCGGCGATCGGCGCTCCCCGGCCGAACGATTCGACTTCCTGCGCGACCAACTGGGTGACGCCTTCATCGCGATCGAACTCGACGACGCCGCCGCCAACCCCGACGCGGTGCTCAGTCCCCACTCGGTCCTGACCGAACACCTCATCGACGAACCCGGCCAACCCACCCGAGCCGCCCTCCATCGGGTACTCGACTTCCTCGGCGGGCGGCTGCTGCCGGATCACCGGCCGATCGGCGAGCGCTCGTAGCCTCCTCGCGCTTCGAGCCCTCCACGCGAACCGGGAGCAGAAATTGTCTCCGCCAACCTCTTGCACTCGCCTGTGGAGAGTGCTAAAAATTATCTGTGTCTAGCGACATAGGTTATCTGAGTTCTCTTCAATAGAGAGTGGAGTGAGCTGGAGGTGACGACCATGTTGATGCGCACCGATCCGTTCCGGGACTTGGATCGTCTGACCGAACAAGTGTTCGGGACCCCGGCCCGGCCGGCGGTGATGCCGATGGATGCCTGGCGGGACGGGGACGAGTTCTTCGTGGAACTCGACCTGCCCGGCGTCGACCCTGATTCGCTGGATCTGGACGTCGAACGCAACGTGGTCACCGTGCGGGCCTCGCGCCCACAGCTGGATCCGGGGCGGGCGATGATCGCCTCGGAACGCACTCGCGGCGTGTTCAGCCGTCAGCTGTTCCTGGGCGAGAACCTCGACACCGATCGCATTCGCGCGGACTACCGCGACGGGGTGCTGCGGTTGATCGTCCCGGTGGCGGAGGAGGCCAAGCCCCGCAAGATCGAGGTCACCTGCGCCGGGCACGAGCGTCAGGCGATCAACGCCTGAGCGCGGGTGCTGCCGCACCGGAGGTCTGCGTCATGACCGCCGTGGCCGACGTCGGCGCACCCGAGCTGTCGTGGCTGGATGACCGGCTGCTCGCGCTGGATCCGGACCTCGAAGAGTTGTTCGGCGAGGTGGACGACATCCTGCGCGGGGCACAGGCGCGATGGCGGCCACGACCGGGCCGGGCGCGTCCGAGCAATAGCCGGCGACCGCGGCAGCCGCCCCGGTTGCGGGGGCGGCGCCCGGAGCCGGCGCCCGCGACCCAGCGCAGCCCGCCCGCGCGCCCGCTGCGACTGGATGGCCGACCAGGAGTGAGAGCGAGGTGATGCGCGTATCGCACAAGAGCACAACATGATTCCGCGGCCAGCGGAACACGACCTGCCGCACCCGCATCGAGCAGACCGGCTCCCGGCTGTGTCCGGGCATTGACGGTCGCCGTGCCCGCCACCGGAAGTGGCACCGGGCAGGCGCTGTTCCGCCCGTCAGCGGAAGTTCATCGACACATGTCCTTCGATCCCTTCTGTCGACGGGTGGGCCCGGTCGGCGCAGAGCGCCGGGCCCACCCGGCCCTTCGCCGGACTCCCGCACGATCACGGTTCGAGGAAGGAGACCGCCATGTCCACGTTCCCGTACGGCAGCGACACCGATCGCGCCGGCCAAGACACCCTCGTCTACGACCATGACCGCGACATCGGCCTGGACACCGCGGCGGTGCACCCGCTGGCCGAACGCATTCGTGCCGCGTTCGACACCGCCGCTCTCACCGACCGCATCGACCAAGCCTGGATCACCCCGGACCCGTATGACGACTACGACCTCGCCTACTGACCGCATCCCGCACCTCGACCCGCACACCGAAACGGAGCTACCGCGCTGGCAGCACGGGCACGTCGCCTGGTTCAACACCGAGAAAGGCTTCGGCTACCTCACTCCCGACCGCGGCGAGCCGGTATTCGCCGAGTATCGCGTCATCGCCACTCCCGGCTACAAAACCCTCACCGCCGGGCAACCGGTGATCTTCACCTACACCGACACGCCTCGCGGTCCCGAAGCCACCCAGATCATTCCGTACACCCGCACCGGCACCACTCCACGTCCCGCACCGCATCGCCAGCGCGGCGACCACGGGAGATCGACTCGCCCGCGCCGACCTCACCGCCGGTACCGCCCATGAACGTCGGCGGTGCGGGGGCCGAGCGGAATTCGGCTCCGCTCGGTCTCTCGGCCGCCGGCTGCTTGCGCTGGGCGAAGCCGCTCCCCGGTGCCGTGTTCGCCGCACGCGTGCTCTCGAGCCGGTGCCACCGATCGCCCTTGCCGGGTTCCGATTCCACTGCTACACCGGATCTATGTCGATGAATACAGATTTATTAGTTCGCAATCCACAAAATCTGCCACAGAACGCACCGGCGCGCCCGAGTGACTGGCATCCGGGGTCGCTGTGGTGGGATGCCCGAACCGTGCTGGTGACCCACGAGATCGAACCGGGCCGCTGGGAGCGGCTGCGGCGGCTGGTGGTACCGGTCGGGCTCGGACGACTGGCGTTCCGGCTCTCGTCGTGGTCGCCGGAGGCGGCGCGGATGATGCGCGACCGCCGGGTCATCGTCCAGGCCGGGGACTGGCGCGGCGAGCCCGCCATCGGATCCCGCGAGCATCAGGGCAGCGTGCAGCTCTACGGCCCCGGTCCGCTGGCCGACACCGTCGCCGAGGGCCTGCGGATCAAATACGGCCGGCGCTTGACCATGGCCCGGCTCGGGCATCAGCTGCGGCTCGGCTCGGCCCCGTACGCGGACCTCGTTGCCGTGGTGACCGTCCGCGAGAACAAGGGCCTGCTCGCCCTGCCCTGACCGCGCGGCCCTGTGCTCGCGCCGGCCGCCCACGCGGGAAGGCGGGACCCCGCCGCGTCCTCGAACTATGCCGTGTCCATCGACGGCCCACTAAAACTCGTGCCGGAACAATGCCCTGACGGCGGGGGATTCGACTCGCCGTCGGCCTGCGCGTTTTCCATCTTCTCCGCTGGGTACAGCCCCGTGGTCCCCGAGAGAAGGAGTGATGCAAAATGCGCAAGTTCATCGCGATCCCCTTGACGGCGCTCACCCTCACCCTCAGCGGAGTCGGTGTAGCCGAAGCGGTCCCCGCCCCGGCGCCCGTGACGCTGGCCCAGGACATGCATAACGAGGACAAAGACAGTGACAAGACCGGTCTGTGGGGCCTGCTAGGGCTGCTTGGCCTGGCGGGCTTGGCCGGCTTGGCTCGCCGCAAGGAAAACCGCGATGTTCCGTCCACCGGAGCACGCCCCCGCCAGCCCTGAACCGCTTTCGACTCGGGCCCTGTCATGGGCAGGGCCCTTTCTGTCGAATGTTCGGCCGCCAGCTGCGCACGCCGGACGATCCGGCCGGACCTCGGCCACCGTGCCGCCTTCTCGGTGTGCAGCGGTCTTTCACCCGGACGAATCTCGGATCTGGTCGCTCCTGCGCGAGGCCTGGCGTCGCACGCGCACAACCGGCGGCCCGGCGTGGTCGGCCGAATGCCTTCACCGGCGCAGCGGCGGCCTTGCCATCGCGAGTTCCCCTCGCCGGGCCGCCCGCCACCAGCGCTGTCCGGAGTCGATGCCACGCCGGATCCTGCGCACGGCGGGTACCTGTGTGAGCAGGTGTAGCTGATATCGCCACGGCATTTGCAGCCCGTGCCGAACCGCCATCGCATAGGCGAAGCGCACGGCGTGGCGGTCGAGATACCGGTCGGCGTGTTCGAACCAGACCATGCTCGTACGGGCGGCGGCCTGGATCGGGCGCAGCGCGGCGCGCCGCTGCGCGTCGTAGTTCTCCAGCGCGTCGGCGACCTCGGCATGCTCGTACAGGTTCTGTGCGAGCACGACGGCGTCCAGGATCGCCAACCGGGTGCCCGAACCGATGGTGAAGTGCGTCGTGTGCGCCGCGTCGCCGAGCAGCACCACGTTGTCGTGATACCAGGTCTTGTTGGTCACCTCGGGAAAGCGGCTCCACCTTGCGAACTCGCCTCGTGTCTTGCTCATCAACGAGTGACCGTCGAGGGGGCGCCGGAAAATGTTCTCCAGAACACGCAGGGTCTCGAGGTTGTCCAGGGCATCGAAGCCGAGTCCGTGCCAAGTCTGCGGTTGACACTCGACGATGCAGGTGCTGATTTTCCCGGCAACCGACGGGTAGGCATGGAACCAGATCCACCCGGCCGAGGTGCGTTCGAAGGCGAAAGTGAATCGGCTGAACACCATGTCGGTACCGAGCCAGATATATCGATTGTCGCCGAAAGCGACGGAGGTACCGAAACGTTGACCACCCAGCTGCCGTATCCGGCTGTTCGCGCCGTCGGAGGCGACAACGAGATCGGCGTCTTCACAGCCGGACAGATCGTCGATCTCTCGCCCGTGCTGGACATCGACGCCCAGCTCGCACGCCCGTCGGGAAAGGACGTCGAGCAATGCCGCGCGCCCCATGCTGAATCCGTAGCCACCGAAATATGCGGTTTGGTCGTCGCGTATCCGGATCGCCTGTTCACGCCAGAGGACCGACCCGGCACGCACCGCCTGAGCGCTGTCGGGGTCGTTCCGATACAAAATGTCGAGCAGGTCGTCCCAATACACGACGCCCCAGCCGTAAGTGGACCCGGGGGGATCGCGATCTATCACCGTGATGTCATGGGCCGGGTCGCGCCGCTTCATCGAAATAGCGAAGTACAACCCGGCCGGCCCCCCACCGATACACACGATCTTCATCTCGTCACCGGCTTCAGCCCGGTCGGTCGATCCTGGCGTCACATGTACTCGATGTGGCCGAGCCCGGCACGCTGTGCGTGTCCGGGCTCGATCACCGGCGCTGGAACGCTAGAAGCTGCCCCAGCCTCCCCATCCGAAGGGGTTCCACCAGCCTCCGCCGTTACCCCAGCCGCCCCCACCCCAGCCGCCGCCGCGCCAGCCCCCTCCACCCCAGCCGCCGCCACCCCAGCCCCAGCCCCCGCGGCCCCAACCGCCGCCACCCCAGCCCCCGCCGCCCCAGCCGGGGTTGTCGACGAGTTGGGTTGCGGACGTGGGCGTGGTGGCCTGCGCGGTGGGCGCTTGCGCCGCGGCTGTGACGACCGGAATCGCGGCAACAGCGGCTATACCGGCGGCAGCCGCCAACCGGGCGAACTTCGTGTGTGAATTCTTTCTCTCGAACATGATGGGCTCCAGGTACAGTCCCGACCTGCTCGAATCCTACGCGCCTTCGCGGAACTCCATAAGCCACCGCGGGAACTAATTCAGAATTACACCGCATTTCCGACCGTTGCCCTCTCCGAGGACTCCGGAACGGGCCCAGTGGTCGAGGCGCGTCGCATAGGGATCATCACTGCGGCGTGGCTGCTGGCAATTGATCTGACATATGTACCTAAAGGCGACATTCCGAAGACCTACCTGTTGGACGCCGCGATGGAAGTAGGCTGGTTGACGGCGTGGTCGCGTCCGGCTCTGCGGGCGCGAGCCCAGGCTTTATTCCAACGTGTTCCGGGTTGCCGGCGCTGTCGGACAACCCGTCATTCATCCGGTTTCGGCTCTCGCTTCACGGGTACTTCGCGGGCGCCCGAACGACGAAGAAGGTGCAAGATGGCGGCGATTGCGCGTGAGATCCCACCTGTCGAGGCGATACGGCCTTACCCCGCGCGAGTCGGGCCGAAAGGCTCGTTCCTGTGGAAGATGGTCACCACCACCGATCCCAAAGTGCTCGGGATCCTCTATCTGACCTCGGCGACCGGATTCTTCCTCATCGGCGGTCTCATGGCACTGCTGATGCGCGGCGAACTCGCCAGGCCGGGCCTGCAATTCCTTTCGCCGGAGCAGTACAACCAGTTGTTCACCATGCACGGCACCATCATGTTGCTGTTCTACGCGACACCTGTGGTGTTCGGCTTCGCCAACGCGATCCTGCCGTTGCAGATAGGGGCGCCGGATGTCGCCTTTCCGAGGCTCAACGCCCTCAGCTACTGGCTGTATCTGTTCGGCGCGACGATCGCCACCGCCGGATTCCTCACCCCGGGCGGCGCCGCCGACTTCGGCTGGACCGCCTACACCCCGCTCAGTCTGGCCGAGCACTCGCCCGGCCCCGGCCCCGACCTATGGATCATGGGCTTGGCCGTCTCCGGTCTGGGCACCATCCTCGGCGCGGTGAACATGACCACCACGGTGATCTGCCTGCGCGCACCGGGGATGACGATGTTCCGGATGCCCATCTTCACCTGGAACATCCTGGTCACCAGCATCCTCGTGCTGCTGGCCTTCCCGATCCTCACCGCCGCGCTGATGGCCGTGGCCTATGACCGGCATCTGGGCGGGCACATCTACGACCCGGCGACCGGCGGCTCGATCCTGTGGCAGCACCTGTTCTGGTTCTTCGGCCATCCCGAGGTCTACATCATCGCGCTGCCGTTCTTCGGCATCGTCACCGAGGTGATCCCGGTGTTCAGCCGCAAGCCCATCTTCGGCTACACCGCCCTGGTCTACGCCACGCTCGCCATCGGAGCTCTTTCGGTCGCGGTATGGGCCCACCACATGTACGCCACCGGCGCGGTGCTGCTGCCGTTCTTCTCGTTGATGACGTTCTTGATCGCGGTGCCCACCGGTGTGAAGTTCTTCAACTGGATCGGCACGATGTGGCGAGGTCAATTGACCTTCGAGACGCCGATGCTGTTCTCCGTCGGATTCATCGTCACCTTCCTGCTCGGCGGACTGTCCGGCGTCATCCTCGCCAGCCCGCCACTGGACTGGCATGTCACCGACACCTATTTCGTCGTCGCCCATTTCCACTACGTGCTGTTCGGCACCATCGTGTTCGCCACCTTCGCCGGCATCTACTTCTGGTTCCCGAAGCTCATCGGACGCTTCCTGGACGAAAGACTCGGGAAAATCCACTTCTGGACAACCCTGATCGGCTTCCACGCCACCTTTTTGATCCAGCACTGGCTCGGCAACGAGGGCATGCCCCGCCGGTATGCCGACTACCTCCCGACCGACGGGTTCACACTGCTGAACACGATCTCCACCCTCGGATCGTTCCTGCTCGGCGTCTCCATGATCACGTTCGTCTGGAACGTCTTCAAAAGTGCCCGTTACGGCGAGGTGGTGACCGTCGACGATCCCTGGGGCCAAGGCAACTCCCTGGAATGGGCGACCACCTCACCGCCCCCGCGGCACAACTTCTACGAACTACCCCGCATCCGCTCCGAACGCCCGGCCTTCGAACTGCACTACCCGCACATGTCCGCGCGCATGCGCGCCGAAGCCCACGCGGGGCGCACGACACATGGAACACCCGTAGCGATCGCGAAAGCAGACCAGCAAGCCGACACCGAGCCGACACCCCCCTCCGGAGGATGATGCTCGGAATGCGTGCCCACGCGTCGCCGATGGAGGTAGCCGCGGGAAGCGCGCTCGTCTGAGCGCCGGAAGCGATCGAACCGGCGACGAGGATTCCGGCGCGCCCGCCACGTGTGAGCCGGGGACGGCTCTCGGTCAGCAGCGGCCGAAGACGACGGCTGCGTTGTGGCCGCCGAATCCGTAGGAGTTGTTCAGCGCGTACTCGATGTTCTGGGTGCGTGCGCTGCCGTGGACGATGTCGAGGTCGATCTCGGGATCCTGGTTGTCGAGGTTGAGGGTGGGCGGCACCACCCCGTCGCGCACGCTGAGCACGGTCAAAGCTGCTTCCACCGCGCCGACCGCGCCGACGGAGTGTCCCAGCGCGGATTTGGGTGCGTAGACCGAGGGATGGTCGCCCACCGCCGCGCGGATCCCTCTTGCTTCGGCCAGGTCGCCGAACGAGGTGGATGTCGCGTGGGCGTTGACGTGGTCGATGTCGGTGGGGCTCACGCCCGCGGTTTCGATCGCGCGGCGCATCGCCCGGATGTTGCCCGCACCATCCGGGTGGGGGAGGACCATGTGGTAGCCGTCGGCGGTCAGGCCCGCGCCCATCAGCCGTGCCAGTGGTGTCGCGCCGCGGGCGCGGGCGTGGTCTTCGGATTCGAGTACGAACAGCGCGGCGGCTTCGCCGAAGACGAACCCGTCGCGATCCCGGTCGAACGGACGGGAGGCGCGCTCCGGCTCATCGATGCGTGTGCTCAATGCCCGCATCATCGCGAATCCGGCCACCGCCAGCGGGTTGATGCGGCCTTCCACCCCGCCCGCCACCACCATGTCGGCCTCGCCCAAGATGATCGAGCGCCACGCGTGCACCAGCGCCTCGCATCCCGACGCGCACGCCGAGACGGGCGTGACCACGCTGGCGCGCGCGCCGAGTTCCAACCCGACCACCGCGGCGGCGCCGTTGGGCATGGCCATGGGCACCGCGAAAGGAGACACCTTGCGGTAGCCGGCGTTCTGCATCTGATCATTGGACTCGATGATCGTGTCGGCGCCGCCGAGGCCGGTGCCGATGCAGACGCCGAGCCGGTCGGGATCGACCTCAGGACGGCCTGCGGTGTCCCAGATCCGGTTACCCATGACGTAGGCGACCTGTTGGACGTAGGACATGCGCCGCTTCTGGACTCGGCTGAGTTCGTCGGTCGGATCGAGCTTGAACTGGCCGCCGATGTCCACGGGGATTTGAAAGCGCTCGAACTCGGGGTCCTTGACCTTGGCGATCCCGGTCTCCCCGGCGAGCAGTCCTTTCCATGTCGCGTCGGTGTCGGCGCCGACCGCGGTCGACATCTCGACAGCGGTCACGACCACACCCCGGAACCCTCCGTTGCTGGTGGAGAAGTCCGTCAAATCGGACATCGAACTCCTTCTTTCGGCTTGTCGGCTCGGCTGCTCCAGCGAGGCTATGTGCACGCCGGAAGCCTGGGGTAGTAGCCCGAGTGCCGATCACCGCTACGATCGGGCCATGGAATCGGATGGGGGCGCGCGCCGGGTGACCGTGGTCATCCCCGACGAAGTAGTCGTTCTGGATGCCGCGATCCCGATCGACGTGTTCGGTTCCGACCCCAATTACCGGCTCGAGGTGTGCGCGGTCTCGCCGACGGCGCCGACGTCGGTGCCGGGGTTGTCCTGTGTGGCGGTGGCCGGGCTGGAGGCTCTGCGGCACGCGGAAACGGTGGTGGTGCCCGGTTACGCCTCCTACGCGACACCGCCGCAGGAGCCGGTGCTGCGCGCGCTTCGCGATGCCCACGGCCGAGGCGCGCGGATGCTGTCGATCTGTACCGGCGCGTTCGCTCTGGCCGCCGCCGGGCTGCTGGCCCACCGGCCCGCGACGACGCATTGGCGGGCCGCCCCGCTGCTGCAGAGCCGGTATCCCGACATCGAGGTCCATGCCGATCGCCTGTTCGTCGACGACGGCGACGTGCTGACCTCCGCGGGCGTGACCAGCGGGATCGACCTCTGCCTGCACGTGGTGCGCAAGGACATCGGCGCGGCCGCCGCCAACGAACGTGCCCGTGACCTGGTGGCGCCACCGGTCCGTGAGGGCGGTCAAGCGCAGTACACCCGGCAGTTCCCCAAGCAGACCTCCGCGGGCGTGCTCTCCGAGACGCGCGCGTGGATCCTGGCGAACCTCGACCGGAGGCATTCGCTCGAGGACCTGGCCAGGCGGTCGAATCTCTCGCGCCGCAGCTTCATCCGCCGATTCCGGGAAGAGACCGGAACCTCGACGCACGTCTGGATCACCAGCGCGCGCCTGAACCAGGCGCGGGAGCTGCTGGAGACGACGGAACTGCCCATCGACCAGATCGGCTACCGCGTCGGACTGGGCAACCCGGCCAATACCCGGGCGGTGTTCAAGCGCTATCTGGGAGTCAGTCCGGGGCAGTACCGACGCACGTTCGCGATCCGCGACTGACGGGCGCCGCCGGTCTAGCCGGGCAGCCGCTGCGCCGGGTAGCCGTGCAGGCGCGGATCGGCGTCGCCGACGACGACAGGATGACCGACCAGTTCGAACATCGCGGTGTCGGAGTGGTGGTCGCCGAACGCCGCGCAAGACGACAGACCGATGGCCGCTTCCTCGGCGTACCGCAGCAAGGCCGCGGACTTGTCGGCGCCGACCATCGTCGCGACGACCTCGCCGGTGTACCTCCCCGCGGCCGTCGCCAAGGTCGTACACAGCACCGACGACGCGCCGACGACCTCGGCGATCGGGCGCAACGCCGGGGTGAACGAACCCGACACCAGGACGATCCGGGTTCCGGTGTCAGACAACTCGGCCAGCCGCCGTCGCACCGCGATGTTGAAGAACGCCGGGTCCGCGCAGCGGGAGGCGAACCATGCACGGCCGACCTGCCGCACGTCGGCGACGTCGCGGCCGGCCCAGTGCCGATAGAACCACCGATGGGATTCGCCGCGGCTCATTCCCGCCGCCCGAAGCGCCAGGAACTCCTCGAGCACGGCGTCGGCCTCGGCGCCGCGCCCGCGTCGCCGCGCGTCGAAGGAGAACAACGACAAGAAGGTGACATCACGCACCAACGTTTCGTCGACATCGACGAAAGCCGCCGGTACCGAGCAGTTTTCGGTTCCCACAGGACTCGCCCCCGCGGATTCCCGAGTCCCCTTGTGGGTCATGGCGCGGCCTCTGCCTGAACGGCTGAACCGGTGCGCTGTCCGTCCCCGGTTCTCCGCTCACCGTCGGGCAGGGCGCGCGGGACACCGAAGAGTTTCAGAAGCGGTGCCGTCATCGCGGTGGTGATCAACGCCATCATGACCAGCAGCGAATACAGCCGCTGGTCGATGACGCCGATCGTGAGCCCGATGTTGAGGATGACCAGTTCGGTCAAGCCCCGGGTGTTCATCAGCGCGGCGAGGGCAGCGGCCTCGGTCCGGCCGGTGCGGCTCAGGCGAGCCGCCAGGTAGGTGCCGCCGAGTTTGCCGGCGAGTGCGGCGAACATGATCGCGGCGAACTCGGTGATGCTGGCGCGGTCGAGTCCGCCCAGGTTCACTTGGAGGCCGGCGACGACGAAGAACGCGGGCAGGAAGATGCTGCTGAGCAGTTGCGCGCCGTTGTCCACGGCCGCGCGCAACCGTCGGGGGAAGACGACGCCGAACAGGAACGCGCCGAAGATCAGATGCAACCCGATCCATTCGGTGGCCGCTCCGAGCAGTAGAGCGCCGGAGACCCCGATGAAGACCATGTTCGCGGGGTTCTTCTCGGATCCCGCGCCCGCGAGGCGATCCAGGGCGGGACGTACCGCCCACCACATGACCACGACCAGCGGAACGAACAGCAGCAGTCGCCAGTGGTGGCCGAGGCCGGGTCGGGCGACGCCGATGACCACCGCCAGGACGCACCAGGCGAGGACGTCGTCGAGTGCGGCGCACGTCATGGCGGACTGGCCCAGCCGGGTGCCGAGCAGTTTGCGGTCGTGCAGGATGCGCGCCAGCACCGGGAATGCCGTGACGGCGAGCGCGCAACCGATGAAGAGCGCGAAATTGAGGCGGTTGCCGCCGTCGTGGCGGGCCAGCGCCCAGACCGCGATGGCGGAGCCGAGCGCGAACGGTGTGAGGTAGGCCGACAGCGCGATCGCGGTGACCGATCGCCGCCGTCCGGCGACGGACCGGAGATCCATCTCGAGGCCGGCCGAGAACATGAAGATCATCACGCCCACGTTCGCGAACGCGGTGAGATACGAACGCGTGTCGTGCGGGAAGACGGTTTCCGACAGGTGCGCGCCCAGCACCGTGGGGCCCGCGAGTATGCCCGCCACGATCTCGCCGATCACCGGCGGTTGACCCAACCTCGCGGCCAGCCAGCCGAGCAGACGCGCGGCGGCCACGATCAGGACGAGATCCAGCAGCAGAAAGATCATTTGGTCGCTCGGCAACGCCTCGACTCCGTTCGACACCGAGGACATCGCGGAAGCGGATTCGACACTGGCACGGGGTATCTCCGTATCGCACCGATCGCAGCGCGGAACCCCCGAAACATGGACTGCCTGCCCCGCGACGATATCGCACCCGACCGGCCGGCGAGAGTGGACAGTGAGCTACGCCACCCTCGCCGTGACCGTGCGCGCCTGCTGGCGCAAAGGAGTGCATCTCTGTCGCGAATCGGACTGGCTGGTCGTTCTTTTCGGCGGGAATACTTCTCTTCATGGCTTGCGCCGGTCGGAGGGCGCAGCCGAGGGGAGTCGACGTTGTTCGAAGGTAAGACAGTACTCGTAACCGGTGCGGCGACCATCATCGGCGCCGAAGTAGCCCGGGTCTTCGCCGAATATTCCGCGAATGTCGTGCTGGGAGATATCGATACGGACGGGGGACAAAAGGCGGCCGCGGCGATCGGCGACCGCGCCTTCTTCCTCCCCCTCGACCTGCGCAGCGACCCGTCGGTCAGGTCGTTCGTCGCCGCCGCGATCGACCGGCACGGACGCATCGACACGCTGGTCAACATCGCGTGCGTCTACGGTGACGACGGGCCGGGTCCGGACGCGCGGGCCGAATGGCTGGAGGTGCTGAACACCAATGTCGCGGGCACGGCGATGTTGTGCGCGCAGGCGCGCGGCGCATTGCGGGACACGTCGGGGTCCATCGTCACCTTCACCTCGCCCAGCGGACGCATCGCGCAGGCAGGCCGGATTCGATACCCGGTCAGCAAAGCCGCGTTGCTGCAGCTGACCCGCAGTCTCGCCTTGGAATACGCGGCCGACGGGATCCGGGTGAACAGCGTCTCACCGGGCTGGACCTGGTCTCGCGTGATGAACGAGCTCACCGAGGGCGACCGGGCCCGGACCGACGCGGTGGCGTCGCGGTTCCACATGCTGGGCCGGGCGGGCGACGCGCGCGAGATCGGCGAAGTGGCCGCCTTCCTCGCTTCGGACAAGGCGAGCTTCGTGACCGGCGCCGAGTGGACCGTGGACGGCGGCTACTCCGCCCTCGGCCCCGAGCAGACCACTTCGGCGATCGAGCTTCTGCTGCGCGAGCGGCCGCCATCGCACGCACCCTCTCTGACCTAGGAATCGGACCATGACTGCAGCAACAATTTCGGCGACCTCCCTGCTGAGCGCGGTGCGTTCGCTGACCCCCGACCTGGCGGCGCGTCGCAGCGAGATCGATGCCGAGCGCAAGCTCCCGATGGACATCGTCGAGCGGCTTCGCGACATCGGCGTCTACCGCATGTGTTTCAGCGCGGAGATCGGCGGCCCCGGCTTGACTTCGCTCGAGCAATTGGAAGTCGTCGAGGCGCTGTCCTACGGGGACACCGCGACCGGCTGGTGCGCCATGATCGGCGCCGCCACCGGAATCTACGCCGGATATCTCGACGAGCAGGCCGTCGCCGAGCTGATGCCGACGCAGGATCTGATCACCGCGGGACTGATCTTCCCGGCCGGCCGCGCCGAACGGGTCGCGGGCGGATACCGGTTGACCGGACGGTGGAAGTTCGGCAGCGCGATCACGCACGCCGATCTGGTCATCGGCGGTGCGTTCGTGACCTCGGGTGGCCGCATGGAGGAGACCGCGGAAGGTGGGCCGCTCGTCCGGCTGTTCTTCATGCGCCGCGACCAGGTCGCCGTGTTCGACACCTGGGACACCACGGGCCTGCGCGGCAGCGGCAGCAACGATTACGCGGTCGAGAACCTGTTCGTTCCCGACCGCCATTCCTTCGCGTTCAGCGAACGCAAGAGCTGTCGCGGGAGGCTGTCCGAGCCGGAGGCCCTGGCCCGGATCATGCCGGGTGTGCCACTGGGAACCGCCCGTGCGGCACTGGATTACGTGCGCGGCCTCGCGGACGGGAAGATCGTGACCGCGACCGGACAGAAGTGGGCCGACAACTACCGGGCCCAGTACCTGCTCGGCGAGTGCGAGATGGAGTACATCGTCGCGCGCGGCGCCGTCGTCAACACCGTGGCGCAACTGTGGGACGCGCTGGAGGGCAAGCGGTTCGCCGACCTGCCCACCGATCTGCGGATCGCGACCGCGCTGGCCAGAACGAACGCCTTCCGTGCCGCGCAACGGATCGTCACTCGGTTGTGCGAACTCGTCGGCACCGATTCGATCTACCGGCCGAATCCGCTCGACATCTGGTTGCGGGACACGAACACCATGGCCCGGCACATCATCGCGCACGACCAGGTGATCCAGTCCACCGGCGCCTTCGTCCTCGGCGGCAGGCCGGAATTCCCCTTCGTCGTCGGCCTGGGTTGATCGCGATGGAAATCGACACTCGTAAACGGCTGCCGTCGCTGACCGGGCTGCGGTTCTTCGCGGCGTTCTCGGTCTTCGTCTTCCATGTGATGCTGCCCAACTCGCCGATTCCGCCCTACAAGCCGGTGAATCTCTTCGCCGACCCGGATATCGCCTACGATGCGGCGTGGGTGGTCGGCAAAGCCGGATTTCTCGGGGTCTCGTTCTTCTTCATCCTGAGCGGCTTCGTGCTGACCTGGTCGTGGAAGCCGGGATCGAGCAGACTGCAGTTCATCCGGCGACGCGTGGTGAAGATATTCCCCAACCACCTGACGCTGTGGCTGGCGTCGATGGTGCTGTTCGCGGCGGCGATCACGCCGTGGAAGGCATGGCTGCCGAATTTCTTCCTGCTGCACGCCTGGTTCCCGCAGAACTATATCAATGCAGGGGTCAACACGCCGTCGTGGACATTGTCTTGTGAGCTGCTCTTCTATGTTCTGTTTCCGTTCCTGATTCCGCTGGTGCTGCGCATCGACGGAAAGTATCTGTGGTACGGAGCCGCGGCGATGGTGGCCGGCATGGGCGTGATCGTGCTGCTGACCGTATTCGTCGTCCCCGGTTCCGAGAAATCGGAACTCACGCCGATACCCGTGCTGCAGCTATGGTTCGGATATCTCTTCCCGCCGACGCGTCTTTTCGAATTCTTTCTCGGGGTGTTCATGGCGCGAATAGTGGCGGAGGGCCGGTGGATACGGATTCCGTTGTGGGCGGCCGTGGCCGCGGTCGGCGTGGGGTACGCGGTGGCGACGTACACGCCGTTCTACATCGGCTTCATCCTGGCAACCGCTGTTCCGCTCGCGCTGCTGATCGCGTCGGCGGCGCAGTCGGACCTCGACGGCACCTCGAAATTCCTGTCCAGCCGGCTCGCCGTGCGGCTCGGCGAGATCTCGTTCGCCTTCTATATCTGTCAAGGCGTGACGCTGTTCTATGTCCGCCGGCTGATGAACGCCGCCACGTTCAGTGCTCCGGTCGCGGTGTTGTTGATCATCGCCCTGTTCTGCCTGAATATTTTCGCCGCGTGGTTGTTGTTCACTTTCGTGGAATCTCCGGCGATGCGCCGCTTTGCCCGGCCGAAACGGCCTGCGGTCGCCGCAGAAAGGATGGCCGGCCAGCCGCTCCGGAGCACATGATCGACGGAGATCGAAATTCCTGTTCGGAGGTCCGTGGCGTTGCCGCGGGCCTCCGAATTCATTTGTATCCCCATGCCTGGCAATGTGGTTGCCCTGCCGTCGTGGCGGCGGTATCCTGATGGTGTTATAAACCACAGTTTAGATTGTGAATACGGGGGGTGTTTCATCGAATGGGCCACGTGATTCGGATTCGGCTGTGAGCATCGGGGCTCGCCGATCCCGGATATTGATCCGGCGTCTGAATCACTTTCCCACTACGACGTTCTGATCGCAGGCAACTACCGACGGCTCGATTCGCGCTGATGGCGGAATTGTCGCCGTGTGGTCCGTTGCGTGCGCTCGTTGGTGTGTCCGGAAGGTAGTAATGAGCACGACTGTCGACAACGGCTCCGAGCGCGTCCAGGAGCTCGGGCGACCACGACTACACAGACCCGGCGACGACGTCGGATCCGTTGCCACGCAGATACTTCGCATCGTCTTCGCCCGCCGGCGCAGTGCCGAATCGAAGTCCCTGTGCGACCTGGCCCCGTGTGCGGACTGTTTCGCACCGCACCTGGCCAAGGTGATCCGATACCTCGAGGCCCGCGTGCCGGTCCACTTCATCATCCCCGCGTTCCCGGCGAAGTCACGCAGCCGCCGCAAGACGCTGGGACGCTTGCCCGATATGGCGGAAACGCTGGCGATCGAGTCCCTGCAAGGGTTCTGCGATCAGATCTCTGCCGTCTACCGGCCCGGCGCCATCGTCACGATCTGTTCCGACGGTCACGTCTTCAGTGATGCGTTGGGAATCCCGGACGCTCACGTCGACGACTACGGCGACGAGCTGCGCCGGATCATCCGGTCGACCGGCGGGGGTTCCATCGGCCTGTACGGCCTGCGCGACGCGATGCCCGAGATGACCTGGGACGAACGCAGGCAGCGGTTGCTGAAGGAGTACTCCGACGGCATCGACGTGCTGCGCGAGGCGGTCAGGACCGATCCCGCGGCCCGGCGGATGTTCAACGGGATCCATCGCTTCATGGTCGAGGACAACTCGGCGCTGCTGCCCGAGCTGTCCGCGACGCAGCGGCGGAACCGGTCGAAGGAGACGGCTTACGAAGTGGTGCAACGCAGTCAAGCGTGGAGCAGTCTGATGGCGGAGATCTTCCCGGACGCGGTGCGGCTGTCGATCCATCCGCAGGCGAACCACTCGGAGAAGATCGGATTCCATCTGCTGCGCACCCAGGACAGCTGGCTGACGCCGTGGCACGGCGTGGTGCTCGACGACGGAACGAATTACACGCTGGTCAAGCGAATGCATGCCGAGGAACTGGGGGCGCGCGTGGTGTGGCGCAACAGCCGCCCCAGCCATTTCGTCCTCGGAACCACGCCCGTGACCGAAACACAGCGAGGGTGAGGAGACCCATGACGAAAAGCGTGAACAAGGTCCTGCTGGACAGTGAGCCGCTGCGGCCCTTCGGCCGGCTGGTGGCGTCCGATACGGCGGGACGCACCCTCGCCGACGTGCCGATCGAGGAGCTGCTCGCACTCACGCTCCAGGCGAAAGTGGTCGTATTGCGCGGATTCGGGCTGCTCGGCAAGACGGAACTGGAAACCTACTGCCGCGCGGCGGGAGAGATCCTGCAGTGGAACTTCGGTTCCATCCTCGATCTGGTGGTCCGGGACACTGCCGAGAACTACCTGTTCGACAAAGGCGACGTCCCGTTCCACTGGGACGGTGCGTTCGCCGAGCGTGTGCCGCGGTTCTTCCTGTTCCAATGCGTACGAGGAGAGGGCGCCGGCGGCGAGACCGTGTTCTGCGACAGCGTCCAGGCCTATCGGGACGCGCCGGAAGACCTGAGGCAGCTGTGGGCGCGAACCACGATCACCTACCGCACCGACAAGCTGGCCCACTACGGCGGACTGGCCGAATGGCCGCTGCTCGGCACCCATCCGGCGACCGGCGAGACGACGATCAGATATGCCGAACCACTCGACCCCGCCCGCTACGCCAATCCGCTGTTCTTGACCGTGGACGGCATCTCGGCCGAGGACGGCGTCCGGGTCATGGAGGACTTGCGCGAGCGGCTGCACGACCCTCGCTACTGCTACGCCCACGAGTGGCGGACCGGCGACATCGTGGTGGCCGAGAACCACGCTCTGCTGCACGGCAGGAATGCGTTCACCGGCTCGGTCTCCCGGCATCTGCAGCGCATCCAGATCATCTGAGCAATCGGCCATCAGAGAGGAATGTCAATGGCTAACCCAATCTCCAGACCGGCGGACGAGTACGACGTGGTGATCATGGGCGGTGGTCCCGCCGGGTCCACGCTCGCCGCGATGCTCTGCCGCGACACCGATCTGCGTGTGGCGATCTTCGATCGCGAGGTGTTCCCGCGGGAGCACATCGGCGAATCGGGTGCCCACCCCCTGGTGCCCGTTCTGCAAGCCAGCGGCGCGCTGGAGAAGGTGCTCGCGAGCGAGTGCTGGATCCAGAAATTCGGCGGAATCTACCAGTGGGACACCGACCGGCCGTTCGTCGGCTTCTTCGAGCACGCCGACTACCTGGTCGACGGCGTCCACCGATGGTCGGTGCACGTCAATCGCGCCGAATTCGACACGGTGCTGCTCGAGCACGCCGAAGCCTGCGGCGCCCACGTCTTCCAGGGCGTGCGGGTCATGCGGTTCCTCCCCGGCGACGGCAAGGCCACGGTGGTGCTGGAAGACGGAACCGAAATCGCGGCAGGCTATTTCGTCGACGCGTCCGGCCGGGCGAATCAAGTGGCCGCCCGTGGTTCCCAGCGCGACAAGCAATGGCTGTCGGAATACCGCAACGTGGCCGTCTGGTCGCACTACCGCAACTGCGTGCCAGCACAGCGGGCGGAGGGCGACTGGAACGTCTTCCGCGCCGACGATCTGTCCCCCATCTACGCGGTGGCCTTCGAGCACGGATGGGTGTGGTACATCCCGACGCCTCGGTTGGTCGACGGCGTCCGGGAAACCGTGTGGTCCATCGGCATCGTCACCAACCCGGAGTCGATCGCCCGCGTGGATCTGCGTGATCCGGACATCTTCCTGAAGACGATCAAATCGATCCCGGTGCTGCAGGATCTGGTGGCGAACGCGGAGCCGATTCGTGCCGAGATGCTGACGGCCACCAACTATTCCCGGGTGAGCGAATGCTTCGGCTCGTACCAGGACCGGTGGATGGCGGTCGGTGACGCGTCGTACTTCGTCGATCCGCTGTTCTCCTCCGGGATGTCCTTCGCCGTCACGCAAGCCTGGGCGGCCGCGTTGGTCCTGCGCAAGACGTTCGACGAGGACCTGGACGAGCGATCGAAGGAAGACCTCTGGCGCGACTACGACGTCGAGTGGCGCGGCATGGCGCAGACCTGGGCACTGAGCATCGACCAGTGGTATCACGAGATCTCGCGCTCGCATCCGGACAGCCCCTACTGGAGCGCGGAAGGCAGGCGGGTGGAGGTCGACAACGCCACCGAGGGAACGTTCCAGGCGCTGCTGAACACCGCGCTGGTGCCCGACCTGCTGAACATCATGACCAAGGGCTCCCGCGACCCGCGTGACCTCGCCACCGAGGGGCCCTACCTGCGGGCCTTCACCGCCGCCGACGCGGTCGAGCTCGCGGCCGACGACATCGTGACGTTGTCGGCGGACGCGCGCATCCGCGCAGGTGTGGCAGCGGACATCCCGGGCTTCAAGGGGATGTCGCCGCCGTTCGAGATCCCGCAGGAGGCGCGCGACGGGCTGGCCAGCTACTGGCGCGACCCCATCGCGAACAGCGACGCGGCGCCGTCGCCGCTCGCCGACACCGTCGCCTGCCACCGGATCTACTCCGCGGCCGACCCGGACGTCGAGGTGCGATGCCTGGAGCGGGACGGGGGTGAACAGCTGTGGGAAACGCTGAACCGTGGTCCCGCCAGGTGGTCGGAGCTGGCGCCCCGATTGACGGTGCTGCAGGGACGAGCCTTGAAGCGTTTGATTCGCGCCGGATTGGTGGTGGCCGGCCCGGAAGCGGACCAGCGGGTCGGCTAGGTCCGACGCATGAGGTCAGTGGCTGTTCTGGCCGTCGACGACGTGATTCCGTTCGATCTCGCGGTTCCGCTGGAAATCTTCGGCCGGACCCGGCAGGAGGACGGAACCGCGGCGTACGAGGTCCAAGTCTGCGGCGTGAACTCCGACGTCCCGTCGAAGTTCTTCGAAATCTCCTGTCTCGGCGACATCGAGTATCTCGAGGAGAAGGCCGAGACCATCGTCGTGCCGGGAGCGATGAGCTACCGGTCGCGGCCGTCGGATCGGCTGTGCAAGGCGTTGGTGCGGGCCCACGCACGTGGGGCGAGGGTGGCGTCGATCTGCTTGGGGGCGTTCACCCTGGCCGCCGTCGGATTGCTCGACGGACGGCGGGCGACCACGCATTGGATGGCCGCCACCGAACTGTCGCGGAGCTATCCGCGGGTCCGCGTGGATCCCACGGTGCTGTATGTGGACAACGGGGGCATCCTCACCTCGGCCGGTGCCGCGGCCGGGCTCGATCTGTGCCTCCATATGGTGCGCAAGGACTACGGGACCGCCGTGGCGGCGGCTACCGCTCGGCTCTCGGTCATGCCACTGACCCGCGATGGGGGTCAGGCGCAGTTCATCGCGGAGCGTCCACGGTCGGAGGCGGACAGCAAGTCCATCAATCCGACTTTGGAGTGGGCGGAAACGATGCTCGGTGAGAAGATCACCGTGCTGGATCTCGCGGACCGCGCCGGAGTCAGCAAACGCACGCTGATCCGGCGCTTCCACGAGCAGGTCCGGATGACACCGAACGAGTGGCTCCAGACCGCCCGGGTGCGCAAGGCCCAAGTGCTGCTCGAGACGACCATCCTCACAATGGAATGCATCACCGACCGAACAGGATTCGCCTCGGTGGCAGCATTCCGGAAAGTCTTCCGCAAGACCGTGGGGGTGACGCCTCAGGCGTACCGGCGAGCCTTCCGCTGACCGGTCGCGCCGCCTGGTATCCGGTTCTCGCCGGGGATTCGCGCAAAACCGAATCCGCGGCGAGAACACCTGGGCACCACGAGAAAGCCCTTCCGACGTTGGTCGGAATGGGTCTGATACACACTTCGCGGGAATATCAAGATCAGCCCGACAACGATGCCCGTCTCAGCGCTGCACCGCATCTGATGGTGAACGCCAAGGTTTGAACGCACTTGGCAGGCTCGTGACTGAGAGCGACCTCGCCGAGGTGGCTGAACCGATCTCGTGGTGGAAGAAGGAGTGGCGCAAGCACTACTCCATCATTTCCGCCACCACGAACGTAGGCGTGCTCCGCTCATCTGATCTCGATCTGTCCAGTCGGTCGGCCCAACTGCTGCGGCAGGTGCGGTCCGGCGTAGAGGGCCGCCGCTATGTCCTTCGGCTCGATGCCGGTTGTGCAGGGGCTGTATCGGTGCGCAGGGCGGGTGCGATCCAGGTCGTGAGGTAGGCGCGCAGGGCGGCGCCGGTGCGGGGCGGGCGGCCGGGGTCGATGACGAAGGACTGCACGATCCGCAGCATGTGCTCGACGAGTTCGCCGAGGCGGGCGTCATCGATGCCGGCCGCTGCCCAGTCGACGGCGAAGCGTTCCAGGATGGCGCGGCCGAAGCTGAGCGCGGTGTCCGAGGTGACGCCGGGGGAGAACGCGCCGGCTCGGCCCGGGGTGAGCAGCAGGCCGAGGTAGCGGTCGGTGGCCAGGCTTTCCAGCGTGTAGGCGATGCCTTCGACCACTGCCTCAGCGGGATCGGTGAGATGGTCGAGGTGTGCGGCGAGGACGTCGAGGAACCGGCCGGTCTCGGCCAGCGCGGTCGCGGTCAGTAGTGCGTCGGCGTTGGCGAAGTAGCGGTAGACGGTCTGGCGGGTGACACCGAGGTCCCGGGCGATTTCGGTCATGGTGAAGTCGCCGCTGCGCTCGATGGCAGCGCGTGCCGCGGCCACGATGCGGTCCACGGCTTCGGTGTCGTCGGCCGGAGCGGTGCCCGACCAGCCGTGTGTGCGCATCCGGACCCTTCCCAGTAGGCGATCGTGTCGAACCGACCCTAGCGAGTTCCGCGCCCCGGTGAATGAGGTCCCGCACCGAATCTAGACCATACAATATGAGTTGAGTGTATGGTCTGGTCTCATGACGACACATACCGGCCCCGCCTGCCCGACCGGGCTGACCGGGCTCACCGAGAAGCTGACCCGCCGCGCGCTGCGCCTGGTACTCGACGGGACCACCGACATGGCCGCACATCCGCTGCGCGTGCCGCTGCACTACTACCGCGATCCGAAGATCACCGAGGTCGAGGAGTCGCAGATCCTGCGCCGCACCCCGCTGATGATCGTCCCCTCGGCGCGTATCCCCGAGCCGAACGATTACGTGGTGCGCAGCGTGCTCGGTGACTCGCTGCTGGTGACACGTGACCGGTCGGGCACCGTGCACGTGCTGCTGAACTACTGCCGCCACCGCGGCGCGCAACCGGCCTGCGGCTCCGGCAAGGCGACCCGCTTCACCTGCCCGTACCACGCCTGGACTTATCGCAATACCGGCGAGCTGGCTGGAGTGCCCGGCAAGGAGGGCTTCACCGGGATGAACCGCGCCGACTACGGCCTGGTCGAGCTGCCGAGTCAGGAACGCCACGGGTTCGTCTGGGCGGTCCTCACCGCCGGCGGCGACATCGACGTCGACGATCACCTCGGAACCATGGGTCCCGAATTGGCACAGCTGGACTATGCGAGCTACGGCTATCACGACGACCGCGAGTTCACCTCCGAAGTCAGCTGGAAAGGTGCGCTGGAAGCCTTCGCCGAGAGCTACCACTTCCCGTTCGTCCACGGCCAGAGCGTCATCGGGCAGAACACCGTCGCCAACACCTCCACCCACGACGCCTTCGGCCGCCACCACCGCATGGGCTTCCCCTTCACCTGGATTCGCGCGCTGGACACCGACCCCGCCGGCTCCTGGGACCCGCTGATGAACATGGGCGTCATCTACTGGATCTATCCGAACCTGGTACTGGCCAACAGCCCTGTCGGCGTCGAGATCCTGGACATGCTGCCCGCCGGCGCGCCCACTCGCTGTACCGTGCGACACAGCTGGATGGCCAAGATCCCCGCTACCAGCGACGAGCAACGCGAGGTCTACGACGGCATCTACGCCCAGGTCCACGCCGCCGTGCGCGACGAGGACTTCGCCATGCTGCCGCAGTGCGGCGAAGGCGTGCGCCAGGGCCAGCACGACCACATGATCATCGGCCGCAACGAGATCGGCGTCCAGCACATGATTCGCACCTTCGCCACCGAACTAGGTGTCGCCCTGGACTACGAGGAGACCACGTGACTACCCCACCCCGGCCCGCCGCACTCGACTCGCCGTTACTGCCGAAGATCTTCAAATACGCGGGCCGAGCTCAGGTGTGGATCTACCGCCGCACCGGCGGGCGGCTCGGCTCCCGCTGGCGTATCGGCGCCGGCTTCCGCAAGCCGGTGCCCACCCTGCTGCTCGAACACCGCGGCAGGCGCAGCGGCGCCGGCTACGTCACCCCGCTGCTCTACCGTGCCGACGGCGACGACATCGTGGTCGTCGCCTCGCAGGGAGGGCTGCCGAAACACCCGCAGTGGTACCACAACCTGCGCGCACACCCCGACACCCACATCCAGATCGGCCGCGAGCGCCGCCCCGTGTACGCCACAGTCGCCGACCCGACCCAACGCGCCCGGCTCTGGCCGCTGCTGGTCGAGACCTACGCCGACTTCGCCACCTACCAGTCCTGGACCGACCGCGAGATCCCCGTCGTCGTCCTGCGCCGCCGCAACCCCCAACCGGATTGCACCGTTTCCCGGTAGTCGGCCGGCGCGTGGTGCAGGAGACGGCCATCGAAAGGGGGAATCAGCAGGGCGCTCCGGTCCCCAGTCTTGGATGCGAAGCGCGACCGAGCCATCGTTTCGGCTGCCTCTCGGTCGAGAGAGCTTCGGCGGGCGGGCGGGATGCTTCACGCCCGGCTCCCGCTCCGGTGTACGTCCCGCAAAGGCGCGGCCACCACAGCCGACCACGCCTACGGCGATCCCGAACGCGCCGCCCGCCAGCTCGGCAACACTCACGCGGTGGCCGAGACCCCTACATCGACGTGCCGGAGACCGTTCCCGACAATCGGGACGTCCTGGAACGCTAGGCCCGCGGCGACGAGGGCGAAAGTATGAGATTTCGACTGGCTCGGGTCGAATCCGGCCCTATGCCGAGGAACGAGAAAACCCCTTCCGACGCTGGTCGGAAAGGGTTTTGTCTGTCGGGCTGACAGGATTTGAACCTGCGACCACTTGACCCCCAGGTCGGTCCGGGGCTCAAAGATGCTGGCAGACAGTGATTTAAGGCGGTTCAGTTGCTGGCATTGACCAGCGTGTTGTTTGCGATCGTTCACAGCGGGTGGTCCCGTTCTGGTCCCGCTTCGTCACCTCGAAGAACGGCCTCGGCTCCGGACACCGTTCGGGCTCATGTCGGCAGCGTCGGGCATACTCGCGTTCGTCTCGGCGCAGTGGGTACCGAGTGTTCTAACCCCAAGGGGGCGCAAGTTGACTAGCGGCACGCTGCCGTCTTCGGATGGGCAGTCCGGTCGGGCGTGGCTGGTGCTGACAAAGGCGACATATCGCCGGCTGGGCGGCGCAGCGAAGTACGACGACAACCCGGCGAGCCATTACAGCTGGGACAGCACCGTGCCGAACCACGCGAAAGTCGCGGTCGGTGACATCGTCCTGATGTGGAACCAGACAGAATCGCTCGGTATTTCGGTCATCGACCACATCACTGTCGGTACCGCGGACAAGCGCCGCGCTCGCTGCCGCAAGTGCAACAGTGTCAACTTCGAGGAGCGGGCGACGATGCGGCCGATCTACCGGTGCCAGAAGTGCAAGCACACGTTCGATGACCCGGTCTACGAAGAGCTCTACGGGCTGACGACGTACCGATCCAGCCATGAGCAGGGCTGGATCGACTTGCTCGGCGAATTCACCGCTGCGGAACTGCGAAGCCTGTGCGTGAAACCGAAGTCGCAGAATAGCTTTCGGCCGCTGCGTTGGCCTGACACGCGCCGGGCGATCAACGCCCGCCTCGGTAACGAGGTCCTGCGGCCGATGGACTCGACCACCGCGCAGTTGCAGCACGGACACGCAACCAAACCCACCCGAGTTCGGATCGGTCAGCGGCAATTCCGGGCGATGCTGCTTGGACAGTTCGGGCCGAAGTGCGCGTTCACCGGCGAGCTCCCGGAGGCTGCGTTGGATGCTTGCCACCTCTACAGCTACGCCAAGGTCGGCAAGCACCATGAGCATGGCGGGGTATTGCTGCGCCGTGACCTGCATACGCTGTTCGACCGCGGGATCATCGCCGTCGACGGAAACGATGTCATCGACGTCGCCGCTGACCATCGCCGGTACCCGGCCTACGGCAGCCTGCACGGGCAGCCGCTCACGGTGAAGGTCAACAACCAACAACGGGATTGGTTCGCCCTGCACTGGACCGAACATCGTGGATGATGCCCAGGAAGGCCGGACCTGCACCTAGTGTTACCGGTGTTCGCACAGCGGACTTTGAGTTCGTCGTTCTCGATGTTTGTGGCTGTGGGCGACTGATGAGCATGGTGGAAAATCTGGCCTTGATCAGCGGAAATGCGCGGTTTAATCGTTGGCACGTGTCTGGTGTTTTGGGGGTTACTGCGGACTGATTCCGGATCGATTGCGGCGGCGGACGGTTGTCTGTCCGCCGCTCTAGGAGGGACCGAGGTGGGCACTGCTGTCGAAGCTGGGCGGCCGAACCTGGGAGAAAGCCGCGACGCCATTCATGGTCCCCTGACGGCATGGGCAAACCCTGTAACGGTCCCGTGAGCAGGTCGATATGGTGAGGCAGCGTTCAGGGTGGGAGGAGAGTCTCGTGGTCGAGCCAAGATCAGTCGCCGGTATAACAGGCGCGAACATATGAAGCTGACACCGGGAGCCAACGCCTCTGTACCCACATCGGAAATGGTCGTCACACTCACCTGGTCCGCGGAACGTGTGGTGGATCCACAGGCGCTCCTGGTCACCGAGACGGGCAAAATCCGCGACGACAAAGACTTCGTGTTCTACAACGCACCCCGCCATGCCTCCGGAGCGGTGTCGCTCACTGAGGGGGCGGCGGCTCGCGCGGATGTGACCGTCGCACTCGCCGACGTCGAGCCGGAGATCTCTCGGATCGTGATCACCGGATCGGTTGAAGAAGGATCGTTCCGCGATATCTCTGGACTCGCCGTATCCGTACGAGAGCAGGGCAGCGGAAATGTGTCTCTGTCGTTCGACGTCAACCAGACCGAAGCCGTGACCGCGATCGTCCTGGGCGAGTTCTACCGACGGAACGGAGCGTGGAAGTACCGCTGCGTGGTGCAGGGATGGAGCAGCGGTCTGCGTGGGCTCGCTGAGGAGTTCGGTGTGCAGGTCGACGACGAGCCCGAACCGCCGCCGGCTCCCGCACCCGTTCCGGGGCTGGCGGCGTCTGTCGCGCCCGCGCAGTACGACCGTCCGTCAGGTATGGCCTCCGCAAGCGCGCCTTCCGCTCAGCCGAGTATGCAACCCGGCTGGTATGCCGACCCGGACCGCCCTGGCTGGTACCGATGGTGGCAAGACGGCTGGAGCGAGGACCGTCGCCAGATATTTCCCGCTGGACAAGGGGTATGCGAACGATGCGGACGTCCTGTCCAGCAGTCTCGGTTTCGTGGGACTCGGCCGTGCCGCTGGTGTGAGAATGATGTTCGGCAGATCATGCAGGGCTGGCGCGCCCAAGCGTCGCAGGTACTCGCCACAACCGGACCTCACGGGCCGGAGTGGGACACGCTTTGGGTTTCGCTGATGTTCCACCAGGTGCATGCGGATACCGGCAGGGAAGCGTTGACCCCGTTGGCAATTGCATACCTTGAGCGCGTGGTGACTTTCGCGTTCGCCGACAGCCAGATCGAGGAACGCGAACTCGACGAGTTCGAACGTGCGGTGGCCACGCTGAGCGCAGTGACCAACCTAGGTGCCGCACAGCGCCATATCGACGAGCTCCGTCGGCGGATGCTGCGCGGCCGATCCCTTACGCAGGTGCGGGCCGGGGAACTGCCTCGGGTGCAGTCGCCGCGCGTACACCTGGAAGCCGACGAGTTCACCTACCTCGAAGTCGACGCCTTGCACGTCAAGTATCTAGCCAACGGCCCCAAGCGCACACCGGGGCGAATCATCGCGAGCAACAAGAAGGTTCGGTTCGTCGGTGCCGGCGCGGGCAGCGAACTCCCGTGGGCCAAGATCGTGTCGGTCACCAGCGAGTACGGCAACGTCATCGTGTCCGCGACCACCGCCTGCGGTGGCGGTACCTATCAAGTACACGACCCCGAATGGGTAGCCGCGGTTCTCGAGGGCGCGCTGCGTGTCGCCAAACGCTTGGTCCTCGCACCCGGGCAACGCGACAGCCGCTCGATCCCGCCGCACGTCAGGGCCGAGGTGTATCAACGCGACGGCGGCAAATGCTGCCAATGTGGAGCCATCCACTACCTGGAGTTCGACCATGTGATTCCACTCAGCCGCGGCGGGGCCACCAGCGTGAATAATCTGCAGATTCTCTGCCGCCAGTGCAATCTGGAAAAGGGAGCGCGGTTGTAGAAGTTGGCGACGATCGGGGCGGGACGAGGTTCCCGACTGTTCCGCTGGCCTACTGCTCCGGAGGCAGCCTCGAGCCAGTTTCCGTGGTATCTAGGTGGATGCTGTAGTCGCGATACCTGGCGGTTCGGTACGCGTTCGTCCGGCTCGGTATGGGGTGACTGTGTCACCCCAGTGTCATCGGTGTGCGCCCGCCCCAAAGGCAGAGTTGCGACCAATGGGCTACACTGTGCCGTAGCTGGATTGAGCCGGGTTAGCCCGGTTCTGGCACTGCCCATGTTCGCGTTGGCTGTGATGCTCTACCTTGTCCCGCGTTTGGCGGCCCGATTTCGGGTCGGTCGCACAGGAGGGAAGGTGATGGGGATGATCAGTTCTCGCAACTTCAAGGCCGTGTTGTCCGCAACTGCGCTTGTCGGTTCAGGTGTCGCTATGGATGTCACCGCGGACGCAGTGCCAGGCTGAGTCCAGCAACAGGTCCCTACTTCCCTGCCTCACACGCGGAAGGTCGCTGGTTCGATCCCAGCTGGGACCACTCGATCCCTCGGCATAACAGCAGGTCGAGGGAATTTTTCATCTCTGTCTACAAGGAGACGCGTCGCCGTGATTGACCGTTGTTGGCCGATGATTCCCATCGGCTGGGTCACGCAGGGGGCATGGGCTCAGAGGGGGGCTGCAATGCCGGATGAGATAAAGGACGCCGCCGCTCAGGCTACGGCGGCCTTCGCGTCGCTGCGGTCTTTACTGGTGTTGTCGAGTCGCGGCACAACCTGGCTACTCACCACTTGTGGACGGCGCGTAATGCTGCCAAGCGCTGCGCGGAACGTGAGCGCGAGCTAGTGGCGAACGGTCATGTGAACGGTGACATAGAGCACCGGACGCTCGCCATTACGGGCTGTAGTGTTCTCGGTGTTCTTCCTGGAGGCGCTGGTCAATCAGCTGTTTGCGGACGCCGCAGACTCCAAACCGGGGCAGCCGACATACTTCGTTCGCGGGTTCTCGGATTCTGACATCGCGACTCTGGCGTCCTGGTGGCGCAAGACCAAGGATGGCAAACCTGTCAATGAGTTCAAGTCAGCGCTCCAGAAGTATCAGCAGGCCCTCAACCTGCTAGGAAAGCCACGGATGGATGAGGCAAACGATCCGTACTGGAGTGCAAGCGACCTGATCGACCTCCGCAACTCTCTGGTGCACTTCAAGCCCGAGTGGCAAGGTCAAAACGTCCATCGCATTGAGCAGATGCTGAAAAAGCATCCGAAGTTCGTCGAGAACCAGCAGCAGATCGGGTCGCCGTGGTATCCGAACAAGTGCTTCGGCGCTGGGTGTGCTGCCTGGGCCTGCGAGACCAGCATGGAGCTGGCTGATCATTGGTCTGTGCGCATGGATCTCGGCCTGGACTACCAGACCGATTTCCAGGGCTGGCCAGCAGTCTGACGCTGCTTGGAGGGCCCAGTGGTGGCCCTGATGTGTGGTGGGTTGCACCCAGAGGCGGGCTGGCTGCGCCTGCCCCTTATCGGCCTGCCTTTCGCGCGTAGAGGCTCCGGGGTCAAGAGTGGCGATAGCCATCCCGTAGGGACGCCGGAGGCGCTCTTGACGCTGGAGGGGTTGACCTGACCCCGTGAGGTCGGTCCATCGACTGTGTGGGTCTTGCGGCCCACGTTGTGGGCGGGAAGGCTCGATGGCGATGACCACGAGGAAGAGGCACACCCCTGAGCAGGTCGTGCGCAAGTTGACCGAGGCCGATCGGCTGCTCGGCGAGGGCAAGGACGTCGCGGATGTGTGCCGGGCGTTGCAGATCACCGAAGCCACCTACTACCGGTGGCGTAACCAGTTCGGCGGACTGAAAGCCGACGACGCCAAACGGTTGAAAGACCTCGAACGCGAGAACACCACACTCAAGCGGCTTTTGGCCGAAGCGGAGTTGGAGAAGGCGGCGTTGAAGGAGATCGCCAAGGGAAACTTCTAGACCCGGAACGCCGGCGCGCGGCCGTGGCGCATCTGATGCGCCTCATGGGCGTCAGCGAACGGTTCGCCTGCCGGGTGACCGGGCAGCATCGCAGTACCCAGCGCCGTCCTGCGGGCGCGGCAGCCCGCGGATCGGGATGCACCGTTGCGGGCATGGTTGCGTGACTGGGCACGCAACCATCCACGGCAAGGGTTCCGTCGCGCCTACCACGACGCCCGCGGCGAGGGCTGGACGGTGAATCACAAGAAGATCCAACGCCTGTGGCGGCAGGAAGGGCTACGGGTGCCGCAGCGACGGCGCCGTAAACGAATCGGTGACTCGACGGTCACGGCGGTGACCGCGGACGCGCCGAATCGAGTGTGGGCAGTCGATTTCCAGTTCGACGCCACCGACGACGGCCGTCCGGTCAAGATCGTGTCCATCGTCGATGAGCACACCCGCGAATGCCTGGGCGGGCTGGTCGAACGCTCCATCACCGCCGACCGGCTCATTGACGAACTCGACCGTATCGCCACCGGCCGCGGATACCCGGCCGCGCTGCGCAGCGACAACGGCCCGGAACTGGCATGCCAGGCGATGCGGGACTGGGCCGGTGAACGCGTCGGCCTGGCGTTCATCCCACCCGGACAGCCTTGGCGCAACGGCTACATCGAATCGTTCAACGGCCGACTGCGCGACGAATGCCTCAACATCAACAACTTTTGGTCGCTGACCCAAGCCCGCGTCGTGATCAGCGACTGGAAGGACGACTACAACCACCACCGCAGGCACTCAGCCCTGGGCTATCAAACCCCCGCGGGCTACGCTGCTGCCTGCATCCACCGATAACCGACTCACACTCACGGTGGACCGATCAACGGGGTCCCGTCAGGGCGCGTGAGCACAATGCAGGCCACCGCACAGCAGGGCCACGCGGCCGGAGGACGCGGGAAAAAGAAGCCGAGTCAATCGAGTCTGGTTAGTGATGCTCGGAACGAGTTGATCAGCCGCTTCCGAAGCTCGAACGCACTGTCGAACTCGATCTCCTCTATTTTGCCCTTGTCCGCGGCATCTAGGAGCTTCACGAACTTCTTGCGCAACTGTCTGTATAACTGGTCCTCGTCGAGGCTCAGTAGCTCAAGTTTGAGTTCCGCCGTGTTCATTCGGCTCACGGCCGCGATGCACTCCACGTGTGTGGGAACCACGTTGTCAGGAGGGGTTTTTCCCATCTTGTCGATCGCAAATCGACCTACCACCTCCCACGTCTCGGCCGAGATTGTCAGCGCTTCGACGAGGGCGTCGACCGCTTGTTTATAGTTTCGGTCACGCACGGCGGCCCGGTCCTTCTCGCGGTGCTGCCGCTGACTGATCCAGGCGGTTAGGGCTACACCCGAGAACGCAATGAGGGCTGCAGTGACCGCGATGAGCGATGCGTAGACAGTTGCTTGAGGCTGAGTTAGCGCCTCGTATCGAATCGGCTGGCTAGAAGTTAGAGACAGCGTTCCTACGGGAGTCGTCGTAAGTGCCACGTAGGAATCGTGGCACGTCGCAGGCGAATTCGTTTCGATATGCCGTGAGGTCGCCATCAAGCGAAGGGGGCCGAAGCCCCCTCCGGTATCGGTACGGGTAGCGGGCCATGGTCTCGATGTTGCGGCGGTGCTGGGCGTCGCACTGGTGGTAGCGCCACCGGATTCCCCGCTGTTCGCCGTGGGTGGGGTACTTGTAGAGGAACGGGACCGCGCGGCGGGGTTGTCGCATCCGCGAAGCTGGCAGGTGGTGGGCTCGGTGACGTTCATTTCTCGGTTCCTCTCCGGTTGGGGTGGTCTGGCTGAGGGCGTCTCGATCACGGCTCCGGTGGGTGTCACGAGTGGCGCCAGCCATCACGGAGTGACGCCGTAGGCGCTCTTGATGCCCGCTGGGGGCGTGATAGCCCTCGGATCAGTCAGACCGCCACAGCCGGAGAGGAACAGGGCGACCAGCGGCGCCCCGCTCGGCTGACTGCGGTGACCTGCTCGTGAACGTGTCCGGAACTCCACGGGACCACAGCCGGTCGACCGGGCAGAGTGCCGGCCGATTCGTGCTCGGCTGGGGGAGGTAAGTCGGGTACGGTGGCCTGTCCCCGGTGAATGAGTCCGCCCGGATTTAGAGTCCTGTTGGCCCCGGTGAGGGCCAGAAGGGACACTGAGAACCATGGCTGGACGTAAGCGGCATTCCGCGGAGGAGATCGTGCGGAAGCTGCGCCGGGCCGACGAGTTGGCCGCCGCGGGTGCTTCGGGTGAGGAAATCGCCGCTGACCTGCAAGTATCGTCAGCCACGTTGTATAACTGGCGGCGCCAGTACGGCGGGATGGACACCGACGCCGCCAAAGAGCTCAAGGAACTGCGCGAGCAGAACGCCAGGCTCAAGCGGCTTCTGGCCGATGCCGAGCTGGAGAAGGACGCGTTGCGGGAGATCGCTCGGGGAAACTTCTAGACCCGGCGGCCAAGGGGCGGGCGGTGGGCATGCTCTTGCAGGTCAAGGGCATGTCCGAGCGGTTCGCCTGCAAGGTCGTCGGGATCCATCGGTCCACCTTCCGGCGACTGCCACTCGACCAGACCCCGGACGATCCCGACGCCGGCGCCAGGGCCTGGCTGCGCGAATACGCTCGAAAGAACCCTTGTCACGGGTTCCGTCGGGCGTGGGCGGCGTTGCGGTTCGACGAAGGCCACCGGGTCAACCGCAAACGGGTGCATCGGTTGTGGAAGCAGGAGGGCCTGCAGGTGAGAGTGCATCATCGACGTAAACGTCTCGGTTCCTCGTCGGTGCCGGCGGTCGCCGCGGACGCACCGATGACGGTGTGGGCGTGGGATTTCCAGTTCGACTCCACCGTCGATGGTCGGGCGGTGAAGATCGCCTCGATGGTCGATGAACACACCCGCGAGTCGCTGCTGCACCTGGTGGAACGCTCCATCACCGGCGAGAAACTCGTCACCGAACTCGCCCGGGTGTTCGCCCTGCGGGGGTACGCCGCGGGTGCTGCGGTGTGACAACGGTCCGGAGATGATTCCAGCAGCGGCAACGGTTCTGCGCCGACCGGGTCGGGATCACCTATATTCCGCCCGGCACGCCCTGGAACAACGGCTACATCGAATCGTTCAACCGCAGACTGCGCACCGAATGCCTCAACCGCAACCACTGGACGAGTCTGCTCGAGGCCCGCGTGGTGATCGGTGACTTCAAAACCGACCACAACCTACGGCACCGGCACTCAGCGCTGGGCTACCCGACACCGGCCGAGTACGCTGCGGCCTGCACCCACACCCACCATCCGGTGGGCTGTGGGATCGATTGAAACCGACGAAACAACCCGGGCTCTACTACCGGGTGGTCGCGTTATCGGGGACTGGCCAACGGCTCTCGTCGTGCCCAGCACTGTGAGGGTGTTCGGAAAGTGGTCAGAGAGGCTCACTGCGCCCCGGCGGCCGAGTGTCGCCGACGCGCCGACGCGCCGGCGGTGACCGCCCATCAGGGAACCGCGCTGCGCGTCGCAGCGCGGCGGCGGCGCGAAGCGCCGCCAGGGCGCTCTTGATCCTGTATGGCGAAATTCGGCAACAAGTCGCACAAGCACGGGGCAAAGCCAGTTAGAGGTGAACCACGGCGACCGTCTTGTCGTCGTGGCGCTTCGCGCGTGGTCGCTGTTGGCCGTGCGGGTCGTCGTCTGCTTCCCAGCGGTGGGCGCGGGCAAGAACTGCGGCCAGCCCGAGTGAATCAAGGCATGCAACGTCAAGCCACGTAACACCAAGTGGCGCAAGCATGTCAGCCGCTCCATCGGTGGCGAGGGCGATCCAACTGACCTGCGATCGTGGGTAGCTTGCAATAAGTGCGTGAGTCGCCGCGCGGGGATCGGCCTCGGCGATCCAGTAGCCGCCATCGCGGTTGCGGTTGAGCCGTTCCTTTCGCTGTAGTTCCGCGAGGATGGCGCGGTGCTCGGCGTCGTATCCTGCACCTGCCTCCAGGCGACTCCGGTAGAGCCTGGATTCGGGTAAGTCGAGCTGCGCGAGACGGTCATCGACTACGACGTCATACGTGCCTTCTGGCGTTCCTACGACGGCGGTCGAATCTCCGAGAACCAGGGTCTCAACTGTTTCCTGGTTGATTCGAAGCATTGCGACAGTGCTTGAGGGAGCGGAGCCAGGGCGCAAGTCGAGTCGATCTGTTGTGGCCGCGATCGCGCGTGACAGGACAGACGGCAAGTCGCGGTTCTCGCTCCGAAGGTAGTGAGCTAACTCCTCGCTGAGTGTGTCTACGTACGTCGCGGCGGGCATGCCACCGGCCGCGAAGCATGAGGCCCCGTCAAGGACGGCGACTGAATCGTCGGTGGTGACGATTCGATCATCGCCGGATTGGGCGGGGTGTTGGGCGGCGGCGACCTGCATGACTGTCAGCCTTCGGGGCGGTAGGGACCGACGATGAGGCGGCTGCCGGTGATAGCGAAGTTTGCGTCGAAGTCCGCTTCGACAACCCCGCAGACGAATTGAAGGGACGGGGTGAACAGGGTCGCGAGGTTGTGATCGAGCCAGTGCGCGACACCGAGCGATCCGACGCTGGTGATGCCAGCGATGTGGATGATTACCCGGTCTTCGTCGGCTCGGCGCGAGAAGTAACCGATGTCGGTGCGGGTGGTTCCGTCTCGGCGGAAGGGTGATTGGTGGCGCGTACCAGTGTGCGCGTCGGTGATCCACCAACCGTCTTCTGTGCGCTCAAAGTCGAGCAGAGGATCGCCCTCCAGGAGTCGGCGCGCAACAGGTGCGGACTTGGGGCCACAGATGACCACCGTGTCACCTTCCGGCACGTCATCGGTGTCTGGATCGATGGCGAATCGACTCGATGCCAACGACAGCCGCGTCAGAGTCGCTTCGACTGCCTCCTGTGTCGCCTGGTCGGAGGCGTCGAAGAAGGGGCGTTCGCGTCCTTCTTCGAAGCCGAAGCGACGAGGGATTCCCACTGCTACAGGACCGACACCGAAGAACGCGCGCTCGGGCTTCGGCGCGGTGGTCCGAATCTGGCTGATGCGGCCTTTGGTGAGCCCGAGTAGCTCCGCGATCTCGGTGTAGCTCATCCCCCGCTCGCGATGTGCTTCCTCAATAGCCGCCTTGCGCAACCGAGCAAGTTCCGTGGCGCGCTGTTGGTAGACGGTCATGAGATCGGTCGCCCTCTGTCCACGCCGGATGGGATCCGGATCGTTCCGCACCTGGTCGAAGTCATCAGGGGTAGCCACGAGTGCGAGTTTAGAGGGTGTAAACGAGTCGAGCTACTACCAACAGAGGAGATTGAGCAATGGCTTTGAAAGACATGTGGATTCCGACCGACTTCCGTTCCGTGTTCCCGAAGGGCGTGCTGCTGCTCGGGGACATCGAGGCGCAGACCGAGTTCAGCGAGGACCGCAACGCGCCGAAGCGTCAGGCGGTCGACTACGACCGGGAGGGCAACGGCTCGGGTAAGCGCCTGTGGAAGGCGACGATCATGGACCGGGCGGGAGGCAAGGCGAGCAGGCCCGGACACGCCGACAGCCGGACCACCGAACGGTATCTCCACCCTGACCGGCGGGAGATCACCGGGGCCGGTGACAAGCTCTCCGAGCACCTGCGGTCCCGTTCTGGTCCCGCTCTGCGGGTGGTCGGCGAATGAGGAAAGCCCCTCCGACGCTGGTCAGAGGGGCTTTCTCGTCTGTCGGGCTGACAGGATTTGAACCTGCGACCACTTGACCCCCAGTCAAGTGCGCTACCAAACTGCGCCACAGCCCGTTGCGTCCGCTGTGCGGGCGCTCGAAGAGATTACCGCACGAGGCTGGAGGGGTGCTAATCGCCTGGTCACACGGGGTTGGAGGGGTGGGTCAGCGGTAGTCGTCCACGTGGTCTACCGCCCATTGGGCGAAGGTGCGGGCGGGGGTGCCGGTGATCGGTTCGGAAGTGGGGCCGACCGGGCTCGGTTCCGAGCCTGCCTTCGCCCACATGTCGAGGACCGGGCGGTAGTAGACCTCGGCGGCTTCCTCGTAACTCAGTTCGATCAGCTCGACCGGCTCGCCGAGGGCGGCGGCGATGGCAGCGACCTGTTGGTGGTGGGACAGGGATTCGGGGCCGGTGAGGGGGTAGGTCTTGCCCGCGTGGGATGGGTCGTCGAGTGCGGCGATGGCCGCGTCGGCGATGTCGGCTTCGTGGATGGGGGTCAGCTGCAGGTCGGGGAAGGGGACGCGGACGACGCGCTCGGCTTTGATGGAGGGAAACCAGGTGCGGGCGTTGGCGGCGAACGCGCCCGGCCGCAGGACGGTCAGCGGCAGGCCGGATGCGCGCAGCGGATTCTCCACCGCGAGATGCCTTGCGCCGATGGGGTTCTTGTCGTTGTCCGCCGCGATGGAGGACAGCAGCACGACGTGGGCGACCCCTGCGGCCTCGGCGGCGTCGATGAAGTTGCCGATGCCATCGGCGGCGGCGTAGCAGAAGACCTTGTCCACACCCGTGAGGGCGGCGGTGACCGACTCCCGGTCGGTCAGGTCGAGTCCGACGAGTTCGACATCGTCGGGCACTGTGGTCTCGGCGGGGCGGGAGCTGGCCGCCCGCACCGGTTTTCCGGCCGCGCGCAATTGATCGAGGACGGTGCGGCCGACGATGCCGCGCACGCCGGTGACGAGGTAGGTCATGAGGTTTCTCCTTCGGAACGGGAATCGGTGAGATGGGCGAGAATGCGGCGCAATTGCTCGCCGTAGCGCTGCTCGAACTCGGCGGACCGAGCCTCCACCCCGAACAGGTCGCGCACCTGGACCGGTAGCAGCAGCGGGGCGATGACCATCCCCATCACCGCGAGCTGGAACGCGGCCGGGTCGAGGTCGGCGGCGACCTCGCCGCGTTCTTGACGGCGCCTGGTCACGGCGATGTCGGTCCCCGAGATCGGGTGCGTGCCGGTGGGGGCGGCGTCGGACAATCCCCGCCACATGAGCAGGCGGATGCCGCGCGGGTCGCGCAACCCGTCGCGCAGATAGTTCGTGACCACCTCCGCCAACGGCAGCTCCGGATCGCTCAGACCGGCCTCGCGCTCCAGCCAATTCGCCTGAAGCGCCCGGTAAAGGCCTTCCTTGCCGCCGAAGTAGTAGGTGATCAGCTGCTTGTTGACACCGGCTCGCTGGGCGATGTCGCTCACCCGAGCACCGGCGTAGCCCTTGGCGGCGAACTCCTCCATGGCGGCCTCGAGCAGGCAGCGTTTGGTGCGTTCGGCGTCGCGGACACGGTGCGCGGGATCGGGGGTGCGGTGGGTCGCCACGCGCCCAGACTATGCAGTTATTTTACATATGGCTAATTGTTTTAGATGTACGGATGATACGTCGGCGGCGGGGGTGCATGTGCGGTGCGGTAACACACCCGCCGTCGGCGTGAAACGAAAGCCGGGCGCAGACGCCGCCGGTGCACGGAAGGCAGTTCGGTTCGTCGGCGGTACCACCAGCCGGATCTCCGGTAGGGCGTCCAGCAGCAGTTGGTCGAGCGCCGCTCTGGCCATGGCGAGCGACTGGGCAGGGCGAGTGTGCGGACCGGCGCCGCGAACGATTGCCTTGGCGTCGCGTCCGCACCGCGAACAACCTGCGACAGCTGCGATCTGCGTACGACTCGCTGCCGAGCGTTTCGCCCGGATGACGAAGCGCCTGCTAGTGAAATGTCCGTCAGTCGACGTCTCGCGTCAAAGGATGCCGCCCCGGGGCGACGGCGCAGGCGCCTGCACGACCGTCGACTTCGAACGTTTGCGCAACGTGAAGCCCAGCGTCTCGTACAAACGGATCGCCGACGTGTTCGCCGCGGCAGCGTGCAGGAAGGGTGTCTCACCGCGAGCGCGGATGCGCGCGCCGACCGCGCGGACCAGCCGCGTGGCGAAGCCGCGGCCACGGAATCCGGCGTCGGTGCACACGGCGCTGATCTCGGTCCAGCCCGGCGGGTGCAGCCGCTCTCCGGCCATCGCCACCAGTTTGCCGTCGATTCGAAGCCCCAGATAGGTGCCCATTTCGATGGTCCGCGGCGCGTATGGGCCTGGTTGGGTGCGAGCGATCAGCTCGAGGATCTCCGGTACGTCGGCCGCGGTGAGCACGTCCAGTTCCGGGTCGTGGGCGACGCGCAGCGCGGTGCCGTCCATCTGCACCGAGTCCATTTCGCGCAGGACCGTCCAGCCGTCGGGCGGCACGTGGCCGTGGCCGCGCAACGAGGTGCTGCCGCCCGGACCGAGGAGGGTGGCCAGATCGGCCCAGTCTCGTTCGTCCAGCACCGGCGGGTGGCCGACGAACCTGGCGACCTGCGGGTCGTAGCGGCCGATCCGGCCTACCCAGCCGGCGAACCTGCGGTGCTCGCCACGCAGCGACGCCCGCACCGGGTCGTCGAGCGGGTGCAGCTCGACGTCGACGATCGACTCAGTGGTCACCGCGCACTCCTCCACAACAGCGTCCGACGAGAGAACGTTAGCGAGGCACACGATCGCGGGACATGGTTGCGCTCAACGCGATTCGGATGCGTCGACCGTCGTGATGGGGCGGCCGGGCCGAGCGGCGGGGTCATCGAACCTTCGACGCGCCGGTCCGCCGCGGCTCGGCGCCGGTGCGGAAGGAGCGCGCGAACGCCGCCGCGGTCGCCGAAGCCGAGGCCGCGAAGCACAACAGCACCGCCGGGCCGAGTGCGCCGACCGTGGATCGCTCGATTTCTTGACCTCCAGGTCTAGAACGATTACGGTTCGGGTCATGGGCAGGCCGCGCAACTTCGACCCGGACACGGTGGTGGAGCGCGCCATGGAGGCGTTTTGGACGCACGGGTACGCCAACACCTCGCCCGCGCAGTTGGCCGAGGCCACCGGCATCGGAAAAGGCAGTCTGTACCACACGTTCGGCAGCAAACGCGCTTTGTTCGACTTGGCTCTGCGTCGCTACGACCAGCTGGGCGCCGAGCTGGCCGCCGACCTCCTGTCCCGCCCTGGCTCCACCCGCGAGTGTGTCGCCGCCTTCCTGGGCGGCCTGGTCGATTCCGATCTCGCCCAGCCGGTTCGGCGCGGCTGCCTGGCGGTGAACACCGCTATGGAACTGGGCGGACACGACGCGGAGATCACCGGCGCGGTCCGCGCCATGCAGGACCGTGTGATCGCGGCGTTGGAGACCCGGATCGATCAGGGACGGCGCGACGGTGACGTGCGCGCAGGCACCGATGCCAGGGCGGCGGCCGAATTCTTGATGAACACCATCGTCGGCTTGCGGGTGATGGCCAAGACCTACGACGCGCCGACGCTGCATCGCATCATCGAAACCGCGCTGACCGGCCTCTGAGTTCCGATGTCCGCCGTCGCCCCGCTTGCTGCGTCAATTATTGACCTGTAGTTCAAGAAAGAAAGGTTCCAGTATGGATCTCGAACTGTCCGGCAAGACCGCCGTCGTCACCGGTGCCGGTCGCGGCATCGGGCTCGCGGTGGCCGAGGCTCTGACCGCTGAAGGCGTCCGTGTGGTCGGCGCCGCGCGCACCATCACTCCCGAACTCGAAAAGGCCAGCGTCGCGGCCGTCTCGGCCGACCTCGCCACCGCCGAGGGGGCGACCCGGTTGATCGACGCCGCGCTCGACGAGCTGGGCGGCATCGATATCTTGATCAACAATGTCGGCGCGGTGAACGCCGCGCGCCTGGAGCTCGGCGGCTTCCTCGACGTCGAGGACGAGCAGTGGCGCGAGCTGTTCGATCTGAATCTGTTCAGCGCGATCTGGGTCACCCGTGCGGCCCTGCCCAGTCTGCTGCAGCGGCGCGGCTCGATCGTCACCATCTCTTCGATCAACAAGCATCTTCCCGCCGCGGGCCCGGTCGGCTACAGCGAGGCCAAGGCCGCGTTGACCGCGCTCACCAAGCGGCTCAGCGAGGAGTTCGGGCCGCGCGGAGTGCGGGTCAACACCGTCTCTCCCGGCGTGGTCGGCACGCCGCTGTGGCGCGGGCCGGACGGCGTCGGCGCCAAGTTCGCTTCGGCACAAGGGGTTTCGCAGCAGGAACTGCTCGCGTCCGTGCCCGAGCAATTCGGTATCGCCTCCGGCCGGATCAGCGAACCCGAGGAGGTCGCCGCTCTCGTCGCCTTCCTCGCCTCGCCGAAAGCCGCCAATATCGTCGGTGCGGATTACGTCATCGACGGTGGCACCTTGAAGATCGCCTGACGACGCCAGCGGCGGGAGTGCTTCCCGCTCCCGCCGCGCCGCGAATCGAGTCGAATGCGTTCGCGCACTTCGCATCACAAGCGCACTCGGCGTCTGTCGCGTCCGCAGGCCTCAGCGTGTAGCCTGGCTGGCCGGAACGCGCGGATAGGAGCGGACTGGTGCGTGTCCATCATCTGGATGCCGGGGGAACACGTCCTTTCGGAGGCCGTTTGTTCGACGGCAGGCCGGGGTTCCGGCGTAAGGCCGCCGGGGCATCTCATTGTTTGTTGATCGAGCACTCCGGCGGACTGGCCCTGATCGATACGGGGTACGGCGAGCAGGCACTGGTCCGGCCGGATGACTGGGTGGGGCGCCAACTCATCCGGCAATCCGATCCGGTGCTCGACCGGCCGATCGCGCGGCAGATCGAGGCGCTCGGCTTCGCTCGCGAGGATGTCCGGGACATCGTCGTCACGCACCTCGACCTCGATCACGCCGGCGGCCTCGCCGATTTCCCGTGGGCCACCGTGCATGTGCACCGAGCGGAGTTGGACGCCGTCGCGGGGCCGTTCGGCCGGCGCGAGAAGTTGCGGTACCGGCCGGTGCAATTCGAGCACGGCCCAGAGTGGGCGGTGTACGACGAGACCGACAGCGACGCGGAACGCTGGTTCGGTTTCCGGGCGGTGCGCGAATTGCGGGGGCTGCCCCCGGAAATACTCATGGTTCCGCTGGCGGGACACACCCGCGGTCATGTCGGTGTCGCGGTCGACACCGGAGACGGCTGGCTGTTGCACGCCGGTGACGCATACACCTATCACGGGCAGATGCTTGCCAAGCCGTCGATGCCGGTGGGCACGCTGATCTTCCAGTGGTACGTGGACACTCGGCGGCGGGCTCGGATCGACAACCAGCAACGGCTGCGTGAACTCGTCCGCGACAACGGCGACGCGGTCACGGTCTTCTCCGCGCATTGCGCCACGGAGTTCGAGCGACTCCGCGGTTGACCCGGAGCGCCGTGCGCGCTGCTACCCCAGGCAGCGGTGCGAGCCCGACCTGCAGGGCTGCGGCCGGTGTCGTCGAAGATGGCCGGCTCCATCCGGTGCGCGGCGTAGGGGACGAACCCGCCCGCGTGGGCGAGAACGAAGCGGATGTCGGGATACCGCCGCCGGATGCCGTCGCGCACGAGCAGGTACGCCGCCCGGGTGGTGTCGAGCAGGAAATCCGCGGCGAACGGCGCGACACCTGGGACGGCGGGCGCGGGCAGGCCCGCCGGGTGGACGAACGCGACGGCTGATCGCTGGTTCAGCACGTCGAAGAGTTCGTCCTGCCCTAGCTCGCCCAGATAGCTCCCCGGTGCGTTGGCGAGCAGCACGACGCCGTCGGCGTGCTGGTCGTCGAGGGATCGCCGGGCCTCGGCGGCGACCGCAGCTGTGTCGGGCATGGGGAGGGTGGCGAAGAACCCGAAGCGTCCGGGTTCGGCGTGCGCGAGCGCGGCGCTGTAGTCGTTGACCGCCCGCGCGAGTTCGGCCGCTTGTGCCGGATCGGATAGGAAAGTGGTGCCGGGCGTGGAGACCGACAGCACCGCCGAAGCGATCCCGGCTCGCGTCATCGACGCACGCGCCGCTTCGGGGCTCCACTCGGGAAGTGCGCGGCCGCGGCCTGGCGACCGGGGGAGCGGCGGCCGTCTTCGGACTCGCTGAGATGCCTGGTTCCCGGGTGCGGCCGGAGGGGGCGAGGTAGCGTGAAGGTGTCGGCCTGGGTCGACCATGTCATCGACGGTGTGGTCGTCTTCGCCGGCAGCGCGTGGTCGGGGCGTCCGCATCGTGGTCGCGTCCGGCCGGGAGCCGCCCGGCGGCTTCCGCTGAACAGCACTGCTGGTTCGTGCGAAAGATCCGCCATCATGAGTGTTCACGCCCCCCTCTATCGCGAGGTGCTCTCCCGGGAAGAGTTGCCGGACGAGTTCTTCGGGCTCTTCCTCGACCCGACTCGTACCTACAGTTGCGCCTTCTGGACCCATCCCGACGACACCCTGGAGAAAGCCCAGACGGCGAAGATCGATCTGGCCTTGGCCAAATGCGATCTGCAACCGGGGATGGCCCTGCTGGACGTGGGTTGCGGCTGGGGCTCCACCATGCTGCGCGCCATGGACACCTACGGAGTGCACACGATCGGGTTGACCCGCAGTCGCAACCAGTACCGGTACGTGCGCGACATGCTCGTCGACCGATTGATCCGCGGCCGCCCCTACGGCGGGGTGCGGGTGCAGGGGTGGGAGGATTTCGACCGGCGAGCCGACCGGATCGTGTGCATCGGAGCGCTGGAGCACCTGCCGGTGGACCGCTACGGGGAGTTCTTCGAGTTCGCCTATCGGATCATGCCCTCCGACGGGGTGCTGCTGTTGCAGACCGTGGTCAGCCACAGCCGCGAACATCTGCGGGCGCACGGTACCCCGATCACCAGCGAGGATTTCGCGTTCCTGCGCTTTCTGCGGGAGACCATCTTCCCCGGCGGGGAGCTTCCGCTGCCGACCGGTCACCACCCCAAAGGGGTCACCGAATACGCCGAGGACGCCGGATTCACCGTCGCCGACGTCCAGGCGCTGGGGCCGCACTACACCACGACGCTGGACTGCTGGGCCGACGCGCTCCACGAGAACCGGGATCGGGCGATCGAAATCGCCGGGCGCGACACCTACAACGCCTACATCCGGTATCTGACCGGTTCCGCCGACTACTTCCGCCGCGGGCATACCGACGTCATGCAGTTCACCTGTCTCAAGCCCGACGCCCGGTACCCGTCCCCGCCGCGCTGAACGGGTACTCGGGCGGCCGGGTCAACGATTGGCCTCGGTGGGGAACAGGTCGTCGTCGCCGGCCGGCGGGCTCATGCCGGAGTCGGCTGTCCATCGCACGTCCGCACGCGGATGCCGGATGGGCAGCGCCAGCTTGCGCCTGCGCGGCTTGAGGTTGATCAGCGTCATGTCGCCGTTGTAGTGGGCCAGGACGCGGGGGTCCATGACCGCGCGCCACAGCGGGGGGATCGCCGCGAGCACGACCATGGTCGCGTAGCCCGCGGGCAGCTGGGGCGCCACTTCGCAGCTGCGCAGGGTCTGGTAGCGACGGCCCGGGTTGGCGTGGTGATCGCTGTGGCGCTGGAGGTGGAACAGGAAGATATTGGTGACCAGGCGGTCGCTGTTCCAGCTGTCGCGGGGTGAGCAGCGGGCGTAACGGCCGTCGGGGCGGCGGTCGCGCAGCAGTCCGTAGTGCTCGACGTAGTTGACGGTTTCCAGCAGGCCCGCGCCGATGAGTGCTTGCAGGGCGAGGTACGGCGTGATGACGGGTCCGAAGACCACGATCAACCCGCCGAACAGCGCCGCGCTCATCGCCCATGCCTGCAGCAGATGGTTGCCCGGGCTGAACCAGCGTTTGCCGTTGCGGGCCAGCCGCGTGCGTTCCAGTGCCAGCGCCGACCGGAATCCGCCCAGCATGGTGCGCGGCAGGAATTGCCACAACGATTCGCCGAACCGGGCGCTGGCCGGGTCGTCGGGCGTGGCCACGCGAACGTGGTGGCCGCGATTGTGCTCGACGAAGAAGTGCCCGTATCCGGACTGCGCGAGCGCGATCTTGGCCAGCCACCGTTCCAGATGTTCGGCGCGGTGGCCGAGCTCGTGCGCGGCGTTGATGCCGATGCCGGAGACGAACCCGAGGGTGACCGCGAGGCCGAGCTTGTCGGCCAGGCTCAGCTCGTGGCTGGCCCACAGGTAGCCGGCGATGAGCAGGCCGATGAATTGCATCGGCAGGAACAGAAAGGTGCACCACCGGTAGTAACGATCGTTGGACAGCGCCTCGTAATCTTCCTCGCGAGGATTGCTGCCGTCGTCGCCGATGACCCAATCCAGCAGGGGGATGACCACCAGCACGATGATGGGGCCGATCCACCAGAACACTTCCAGTCCGGTGTGCGCCACCAGCGTCGAGGGCAGTAGTGCGCAACCGGGGGCGATCAGGCCCAGAATCCAGAGGTAGCGCTTGGGGTCGCGGGCTCGCGTGTGCTCGAAGATCGTCATAGTCATTTCGCCGATCCGTGAGGACGACACTCAACTGACAGTTCCGACTGCGGACAACACCTGAACCATGCGCGCCAATCCAGGATAACTGGAAGTTCGCTGGGTGTTGTAGAACCGCGGAAACCGTTGCCTGAGCGGGCAATCTGCCGCGAGTGAAGGCGGGCCGGGGACGGGGTGGTTCGTGCCGGGTGTCGGAGTATCACCGCTGTGCGCACCTGAATGGCTCAGGTCGGCGGGGGTGAGCCAACTCCGACATTCGAACCTTTCTGTACCGAATTCGACCGAGACCAGGAACGGTGGAGCAGCGCATCTCCCGCGAACACGAATCGGCGTCAGGAGCCGAGGCGGCGGGAGATCGTGGGGGCGGAACTCGCCTGCCGCGTGGCCGCCGGGCCTTCCCTGGCAGGCAGGTCGGCCGCGGCTCGGTCGTGAAACCCAGCCGCGGCCGACCATCGTGCATGGAGTTCACGGCACTGCGAGCGGAACCGCCGCGTGAGGCGCTGTGCCGGGCCTCCGAGTCGGATACCGACGGTATCCGAACGATCGTGCTCGCGCAAATCAGGGCAGCGCCCCGCAGTTGGACGGTGCGGGCTGGTCGGCGAGCCGGTCGGTCATCCACTGCTGCGAGGCGCCCAGTGACGGGAAGAACGTCAGTACGTGGGTGACCCGCAACCCGGTGATGACGCTGGGCAGCTCGGCATTCGCGTTCAGCATCACCGGCGCGCCCCCGCCGCACCATCCGGCGGCCAGTTCGTGGACGGGCACGTACGGCGCGCCCTCGTCGAACTGGTTCGAGGCGATGAGGACGGGCACCGCGGGGGTGAGCGTGCCGACCCGCTGGTCGTTGAACGCCGCCTTCAACACCGGGGATCGATCGATCACCACGTTGAGCGGTTCCCCGCTGGTGGTCCACTGCGAGGTGTTCGGGAATTGCTGGGCAAGTCCGAGCGGCACGGCGCACTTGTCCAGCGATTCGCGCAGGATCGCCTTGCCGGTGTCGTTGAGTTCGGCGTCGAGCACCGGCTGGGTCTCGGGATAATTGGCGGCGATGCCGTTGAGAATCCACGCGAAGGCCGGTCCGAGTGCGGCCCGCCCGTCGTTGAAGGCGATGAAGTATTCGTCGTCCACGACCGGCCCGCCGACGTAGGCGCCCCGCACGTTGAGATCGGGGGCGTAGCTCGGCTGCAGTTCGGCCGCGCCCGCGGAGGCCATACCGCCCTGGGAGTATCCGTACAGGATGACGGGCGAGCCGGGATTGAGGCTGGTGCCCGGCAATTGCAGCGCCGCGCGCGCGGAGTCGAGCAGCGCGTAGGCCTGGGATTTACGGTTGAGATAGTCGTGCACATCCGGTGTGCCCAGACCGTGGTAATCGGTCACCATCACGGCCATGCCGCGGGCCAGCAGTGTGTACAGCGCCAGCACGTCGTATTCGACGATCACGTCGAATGGCGGCTGGTATTGAATGAATTGCGCCAGCAGTTTCGACGGCGCGCACTGATCGCCTTGCCCCTTCGTGCCGACCGCGTAGGCGACCAGCGGCCGGGGGCCGGGGCCGGTCCACGGCTGGGACGGTTCCAGATATGTCCCGGTCACCGCCGTGCGCGCACCGTGGGTATCGCTGCTGGTGTACATGATGCGCGTCGACGTCGCGGGAATCTGCCCGGGCTGCCCGGGGACCGAGATCGCCAGCCGCGACCCTTCGGTGCGGATGATGGAGCCCGGCGCCCCCGCCGGTGCCGGGGGCGGAATGTAGAAAGCGTCGTCGGCCACGGTTTCCGCAGCCGGTTCCGTCCATGCGTGTGGGGCTGCGACCGCCCCACCCCCGGCCACGAGGAGGGTTCCCGTCAAAGCTGTGGCCAGTCTGAGTATTCGGCTCCTCACGATGCGATCCTTCCTGCGATTGGGATACCCCTGGCATCTAGAATCGGATACTGAGAGTATCTGTAAGGGGTGGAGATTGTCCGGGAATAGCGGTGAGTGTCGGCCGCAGGCGGGGGCAGGGCGTTCGCGGCCGACGCGAGCGCAGAGCCAGGCGCGGACCAGAGCCGTTTTGATCGCGACCGCCAAGCGGCTTTTTCTCGAGGACGGTTATCAGGCCACGACCTTGGACAAGGTCGCGAAAGTCGCCGGTTTCACCAAAGGCGCGGTGTATTCGAACTTCCGCACCAAAGACGACTTGTGTCTGGCGGTGCTCGACGAAATTCACGGTGAGCGAGCCGCGGAGGTCGCCGCGATCGTCGCCGCGCCGACGGCCGCGCAGCGGCTGAAACGGATGACGGAATGGGCCGAGCGGGTGATCGGCGAGCCCAACTGGACGCAGTTGGAATTGGAGTTCGGCGTGCACGCGCGGCGCGACGAGCACCTGCGTGCCGAGTTGGCGAAGCGGCTCGACGGCATCGTGGGCATGGTCGCAGCCGCCCTGCGTGCCACGGACGATGTGGACACCCCGATGCCACAGGCCGAAGCCGCTGTCGCCGTGCTGGCCCTCGGTGTGGGGCTGGGCCTGTTCCGGTCGATCGATCCCGGCATCCCGGTCACGGGAATGATCTCCGCGCTGCGCGCTATCGCGGGGTTGTCCCCGGACGCCTGACCGGGCGGCGGCGCGTCGGTCTTGCGGTCCCGCCGCGGCGCGCTAATATAACCTGAAACTTATAAAGGAGGATGTCATGGTGCTGCTCACCGATCCCGCCGCCATCGCCGGTCTCGTGACTCGCGAAGTCCGCACCGGATCGCGCGACGGGGTCCCCACCCGGATCGCCGTCGCGCGCCGGGGCTACCCGACCGATCGCGCGGACCTGTGGCACGCGCTCACCGATGCCGAGCGGATTCCGCGCTGGTTCCTGCCGATCAGCGGCGATCTGCGGGTCGGCGGCCGCTATCAGCTGGAAGGCAACGCCAACGGTGTCGTCGAACAGTGCGACGCGCCGGAGCGGTTCGCGGTGACCTGGGAGATGGGACCGCAGATCTCCTGGGTGACAGTGCTGCTCACACCCACCGCGGACGGCACCGAGCTGGAGTTGCGGCACGAGGCGCCGGTCGATCCCGAGTTCTGGACGCAGTACGGTCCGGGGGCGGTGGGCGTCGGTTGGGATCTGGCCCTGATGGGTCTCGGGCTGCACGTGTCCAGCGGAGACGCGGTGGACACGGCCGAGGGGCTCGCCTTCCCGACCACGCCGGAGGGGCTGACGTTCGTCCGGACGGCGGCTCTGGGCTGGGCGGAGGCAGCCGCCGGTGACGGCGACGACCCCGCCGAGGCGAACGCGGCGGCGCAGCGGACCATCGACTTCTATACGGTCACCCCCGAGGACGGCTCTCCGGCCTGATGGATCCGTCCCCGGCGAAGATCTTCGAGGCGCTCGGCGACCCGGTCCGCCGGTTCATCCTCGAACTGGTGGCCGCCGACGAGCAGCAGGCCGGCGCGCTGGTCGCCGCCGTACAACAGCGCACGCCGATCTCGCAGCCCGGCGTCTCCCAGCACCTCAAGGTGCTGCGAGACGCCGGGCTGGTGCGGGTTCGCGCCGAGGGCACGCGACGGATCTATGCCCTCGATCCGGCAGGCGTCGATGCCGCGAGGGCCTGGCTGACCGCGTTGGCGGACCCGCTGCGCCAGTTCGCGCAACCGCTCGACGCCCTCGCGACGGAGGTCGCCCGAGGCCAACGAGCGCGCCGCGGGTCCGGCCGAACCGGCGACGCGGATTCCGGCAGGCGAGCACGCCACGCGTGAGTGGCGGGCGCACCCGAAATGCTCAGCAGCGGCCGAAGACGACGGCTGCGTTGTGGCCGCCGAATCCGTAGGAGTTGTTCAGCGCGTACTCGATGTTCTGGGTGCGTGCGCTGCCGTGGACGATGTCGAGGTCGATCTCGGGATCCTGGTTGTCGAGGTTGAGGGTGGGCGGCACCACCCCGTCGCGCACGCTGAGCACGGTGAGGGCGGCTTCGACCGCGCCGACCGCGCCGACGGAATGCCCCAGCGCGGATTTGGGCGCGTAGACCGAGGGATGGTCGCCTACCGCCGCGCGGATCCCTCTTGCTTCGGCCAGGTCGCCGAACGAGGTGGATGTCGCGTGGGCGTTGACGTGGTCGATGTCCTTACCGCTCACGCCCGCCGTTTCCAGCGCACGGCGCATCGCCCGGATGTTGCCCGCACCATCCGGATGCGGCAGAACCATGTGATGACCGTCAGCGGTCAGGCCCGCGCCCATCAGCCGTGCCAGTGGTGTCGCGCCGCGGGCGCGGGCGTGGTCTTCGGATTCGAGTACGAACAGCGCGGCGGCTTCGCCGAAGACGAACCCGTCGCGATCCCGGTCGAACGGACGCGACGCGCGCTCCGGCTCATCGATGCGTGTGCTCAATGCCCGCATCATCGCGAATCCGGCCACCGCCAGCGGGTTGATGCGGCCTTCCACCCCGCCCGCCACCACCATGTCGGCCTCGCCCAAGATGATCGAGCGCCACGCGTGCACCAGCGCCTCGCATCCCGACGCGCACGCCGAGACCGGCGTGACCACGCTGGCACGCGCGCCGAGTTCCAACCCGACCACCGCGGCGGGACCGTTCGGCATGACCATCGGCACCGCGAAGGGCGACACCTTGCGGTAACCCGCTTCGCGTAGTTGATCGTTCGACTCGATCAGCGTGTCGGCGCCGCCGAGGCCGGTGCCGATGCAGACGCCGAGCCGGTCGGGATCGACCTCAGGACGGCCTGCGGTGTCCCAGATCCGGTTACCCATGACGTAGGCGACCTGCTGGATGTAGGACATGCGCCGCTTCTGGAGGCGATCGAGTTCCTCGGTGGGATCGAGTTCGAACTGACCGGCGATGTCGACCGGAACCCGGAAACGCTCGAACTCGGGGTCCTTGACCTTGGCGATCCCGGTCTCCCCGGCGAGCAGTCCTTTCCATGTCGCGTCGGTGTCGGCGCCGACCGCGGTCGACATCTCGACAGCGGTCACGACCACGCTGCGCAACCCTCCGTTGCTGGTGGAGAAGTTCGTGAAATCGGACATCGAACTCCTTCTTTCGGTTTGTCGGCTCGGCTGCTTCGGGATCACCGTGGCCATTCCCGATGAAGTTGTCCTGGACGCGGTGATACCGATCGATGTGTTCGGATCCGACCCCAACTACCGGCTCGAGGTGTGCGCGGTCTCGCCGACGGCGCCGACGTCGGTTCCAGAGTTGTCGTTGTGACGGTGGCCGGCCAAGGCTCTATGTCATGCGCAGACTGTGGTGATGCCCGGCTATGTGTCCTACGAAACACTGCCGCCGTGGACCGGTGCTCCGATCGCGTCGCAAGGCCGACCACCGCGGGGCGAGAGAGCGGGGCGGGGTGGGTGGTCTCGGCCCGAACGGCGGAATCGCTGCGCGGCTCTCTTGTCCGGTTCGGGTGTTCATCAGCGCAGCCAGGGCCGCGGAGCCGGTCCGGTCGGTGATCGCCCGAGCGAGCCGCCACAAAACTGCCGCTGAGCCTTCCGCGAGTGCGGCGAGCATGAACGCGGCGAACTCGGCGATGCAGGCGCGGTCGAGTCCGCCGAGTTCCACGTGACGAAGAACGCGGGCAGAAGATGCCGCTGAGCAGTTGCGCGCCGTTGCCGACGGCCGCGCAGCCGCCAGGGGAAGACGACGCCGAACAGGAACGCGCCGAAGATCATGGCCGATGTCGATCGGCCGACACGGGCGCGCTGCTCCGTAAATCCGTGTTTCACAGAAGTTTTGGTTCATAGTTGGTGCTCCGGCCCCCATGGCGAAGGAGATCTCGATGCCTACCGCGAATTTCGGTACGAAGGACGATCCCGGTTTCGAGCTGGCACAGAGCCCCGATCTGATCGTGGTGCGCACGCGCAGCGGACGCGGGATCCGGCGGCAATCGGGGTCGGTGCGCACGCCGCTGGGCGCCGAACTCGACGACGCGACACTGGTGCAGGCCTACCCGGAGGCGGGGGTGGAGGTCTACCGGCTGCCCGCGGGTTCGAGGTCGGTGCAGCAGCGCAAGCCGGTGCTCGACGCCGCGCCGGAGGTGCGGTTCGCCGGACACGTCCTGGTGGATCCCGGTACCGGGGAGCCGGTGCTCTATACGGAGAACATCTTCGTGAAGTTCGTCGACCGCGTCGATCACGAACATTGCCTCGCCGTGCTGGGCGCGGCGAATCTGACTGTGAACCAGAAGCTTTCGTACGCCACCAACGCCTATTTCACGGCGGCGCCCGAGGGCACCGGGCAGCAGGTGTTCGACATCGCCAACTCGCTGCTGAATCGCGACGACATCGAGTACTGCCATCCCGAACTGATCCGCAGCAGCGCCAAGAAGACCATCTTTCCCCAGCAGTGGCATCTGAAGAAGACCACCATCGGCGGTGTCACGATCGACGCGCATGCCGCAGTGGAAGCCGCCCACGCCATCACCCGCGGAGCCGGGGTGACGATCGCGATCATCGATGACGGCGTCGACATCGACCATCCCGAATTCGCCGGCGCGGCGAAGATCGTCGCCCCGCGCGATGTCACGGCGAAGACCGGTGATCCGCGCCCGAAGGACACCTTCGGCACCGGACCCGACAACGGTGACAATCACGGCACCGCGTGCGCGGGCGTGGCGTGCGCCAACGGCACCGCCGGGGCGTCCGGAGTGGCGCCGGAAGCCGCTCTGATGCCGATCCGGCTCGCCTCAGGGCTCGGTTCGCAGGCCGAGGCGGACGCTTTCGTGTGGGCAGCCGATCACGGCGCGGACGTCATCTCGTGCAGTTGGGGTCCGGCAGACGGCGCCTGGTTCCAGCCTGGCGATCCGGTGCACAACCGGGTCGTGGCGCTGCCCGCGAGCACCAGATTGGCGATCGAGCACGCCGTCGCCAGCGGCCGCGGCGGCAAGGGCTGCGTGGTGGTGTTCGCGGCGGGCAACGGCAACGAGTCCGTCGACAACGACGGCTACGCGAGTTTCGCCGAGGTCATCGCCGTCGCGGCCTGCAACGACACCGGTAAGCGCAGTGTGTACAGCGATTTCGGGAAAGCGGTCTGGTGCGCGTTCCCCAGCAGCGACATCGGGCACCGCCCCTTCGGGCATCCCGACCCGCTGACGCCTGGGATCTGGACGGTGGATCGGCACGGCGCGGCCGGCTACAACCGCGGCACGACGGCGTCGGGCGATGCGGCGGGCGACTACACCAACGACTTCGGCGGCACGTCCAGCGCCTGCCCGGGCGTGGCCGGGACAGTAGCACTGATGCTGTCGGTGAATCCGGACCTGACCTGCAGCGAGGTGAAGGACCTGCTGAAAGACGCCTGCGACCGGATCGATCCGCAGGACGGCGGCTACGGGGCCGACGGGCACAGCGACAAGTACGGGTACGGCAGGATCAACGCTCTCGCCGCCGTGCGGGCGGCGCGGCCTGCGGCGGCAGAGTCCGCTGCCGGCGCGGTGCTCGCCGGGGGAGGGGACTGAGGCGATGACGGACGGTGCCCAGCTGATCGTGGTGGACGCCGCGAACGTCATCGGGTCACGACCCGACGGATGGTGGCGCGACCGCTCCGGCGCCGCTCGGCGTTTGCTCGAACGGCTGACCGGGCTGGCGGAGCGGCTGGCCGAACGCACCGAGGTGATCGTGGTGCTCGAGGGAGCGGCGAAGGCCGCGGTCGATGCGGAGAATCCGGATGCGGGCTGCCTGCGGGTGGTGCGGGCGGACGGTTCGGGGGACGACGCCATCGTCGATGTGGTGGCTGCGGCTCGCGCACAGGACGGCGGCCGTCCGATCACGGTGGTGACGGCCGACCGAGGACTGCGGGAACGTGTCGCGGCTTTCGGTGCGCAGGTGGTCGGTCCGCGCCGGCTGCTCGACCGCCTCGACTCGTGAGTCGATATCGCCTTGGTGACGCCCGGCGTTTCACCCATCCGTCCAGTCCGTTTTGCTGCAGTCTGAGCGGTATGACCGCCTCCGACGTCGTGGGGATGCCGTTGCTCTACCTGGTCGAGATCTCCGAGCCAGGTTACTTCAACCGGCCGTGGTGGAAGATCGCCAGCACCGGCGAGCCGAGTCAGGTTCGCGCGGCGCTCGCCGAACTGGCCGTCCGGGTCGAGCGGGACGTTCAGCGCGCCGGCGGCGCCGGTCGGTGCTGGTACCGCTACGACGTGCGGTGGTCCGACGGCGCGGTGCTCGAATGTTTCCAGGGCGCGATCAGATCGCTCCTGATTCCCGGCGAGTTGCGCTGCCTGGCCGTCGCGCTGACCTCGGCGACGACCGTCGGTTTGCGCTCTGCCGAGCGTCCGCCGTACTGAACGGCACCCGTGACGCGCGGAAAGCCCCGAGAAGGCTTCGGGGCTCTCCGCGTATCGGCGGCTCAGTCGAGCAGAGCCGGCTGTTTGGCGGCGTTCGCCTCCTTGCCCTCCGCGCGAGCCTCGGCCTGCATCGGGTCGAGTGTGGGGTCGATGTCGATGGTGCGGCGTAGCGGGCGGTTGGGCAGCAGTGCGGTCGCGATGAGCGCGACGATCGTCGCGCCGGCGGCGATGAGGAAGATGCGGCCGGTGGCGTCGCCGTAGGAGGCGCGCACGATGGTGGCGATGGGTGTGGGTAGGGCGTCCAGGTTGAGGTTGCTGCCTCCGGAGGATTTGGGGTGGATGCCGAGTTGGGCGAAGCCTTGGGCGGATAGTTCGCTGACTCGGGTGGCCAGTACGGAGCCGAGGACCGACACGCCGATGGCGCCGCCGAAGGTGCGGAAGAACGCGACGCTGCTGGAGGCGGCGCCGATGTTGTGCACGCTGACGGTGTTCTGTACGGCGAGGACGAGGTTTTGCATCATCATGCCGACGCCGAGGCCGACGATGGTGATGTAGGCGGCGACCAGCCATAGGTTGGTGGCGTGGTCGATGGTGGACAGCAGCGCGAATCCGGCTACCAGCAGCGCGGCGCCGGAGACGACGAAGCTTTTCCATTTGCCGCGGCGGGTGATCAGTTGGCCGGAGCCGACCGAGGCGATCAGCATGCCCGCGACCAGGGGGATGGTGAGCACACCCGCGATGGTCGGGGAGTAGCCGCGTGCGGTTTGGAAGTATTGGCCGAGGAAGGTGGTAGCGCCGAACATGCCGATGCCGACGGCGATGGAGGCGAGGATCGCCAGGCCGGTGGTGCGTTCGGTGACGATCGGCAGGGGGATGATGGGCGACTTGGCGCGGGATTCGACCCACACGGTCGCTGCCAGCAGCAGTACGCCGGCGCCGACGTAGAGCGCTGATTCCCGCGACATCCACGCGTAGTATCCGGCTTTTCCGGCGAAGGACACCCAGATGAGCAGTACGGAGACGCCGGCGGTCAGCAGCGCGGCGCCGAGCCAGTCGATGGACACGCCTTGTTTGCGGTCGGTGGGCAGCCGCAGGGTCCGCTGCAACAGCGCCAGGGCGATCACGGCCAGTGGTACGCAGACGAAGAAGCACCAGCGCCAGCCGAGTGGGCTGTCGACGATGACGCCGCCGAGGATGGGTCCGCCGGACATCGAGACTGCCATGACCGCGCCCATGTAGCCGGAGTAGCGGCCGCGTTCGCGGGGGGCGACGATGGAGCCGATGATCGCCACGACCAGGGCGGTCAATCCGCCCATGCCGATGCCTTGGATGACGCGGGCGGCCAGGAGTACGGGCACGGTGTGGGCGATTCCGGCGATCACCGAGCCGATGACGAAGATGACGATGGCGGATTGGACCAGCAGTTTTTTGTTGAACAGGTCGGCGAATTTGCCCCAGATGGGGGTGGAGGCGGCGTTGGCCAGCAGTGCGGTGGTGATGACCCAGGCGTAGGCGGTTTGCGATCCCTCGAGGTCGCCGATGATGGTCGGCAGTGCGGTGGCGACGATCGTGGTGCTGAGCAGCGCGGTGAACAGGGCCGCGAGCAACCCGGTCATGGCTTCCAGGACCTCACGGTGGGTCATCGCGTACGGGTCGCGTCGTGTCACCGACTCCGACTCGACTGAACTAGACATCTACTTCCTGACTCTCTTTCGAAACCGGCTGGTGCGCGTGCACCGCGCTGCTCTGCGCGTGTGCGGTCAATGCGTTCCGGAGCATCTGCACGGCGGCACAGGCTTGCTCGGCGTCGTCCTCACTCCAGTCCGTGAGGACGTCCTGCAAGCCGCGCGCCCGCGAGGCGCGGACGCGGTAGAGCAGATCGCGGCCCTCGTCGGTCACCCGGATGAGGGTGGCCCGCCCGTCGGTGGGATCGGCGTGCCTGCTGATGTAGCCCGCGCCGACGAGCTCGGTGACGTGCCTGCTCAGCGCGCTCGGGCTGATGCACAGATCCACGGCGAGGTCGACCTGCCTGCACGAACCTTTGGACTCGAGGGTGCCGAGCACCCCGATGCCGCCCGGGAGCAAGTGCCCTTCCTCCGGGTGTGCCAGCGCGACGCGGATCGCCCGGCCCATCAGATAGAGCTCCTTGATCAGGCTGTGAGCCGTATCGGATGAGACTGCCATGGCCGCTCCAGACGAGATAAGTTGCTTGCGCTATGCAACTATATGGTAATTGCTTGCGCTAAGCAACTAGTGATGGCCGGTGATGCGGCTCACAGGGGTCGGCCATGCATGGAGACGCCCCAGCAGATCGACAGCTATCTACATGGCGGCGCGGCCACCACCACCCCATGGGTGCGCCGATCCCACCCCCTGGGTTTGCTGAGTGGTCCCTGAGGTCCCTGGTCCTGCGGTTGGGTCCAGCGGACAGTAGTAGCCGAACGCCGATGCCGATCGCTACGAAGGAACCACGAGATGCAGCCGACTTTCGTTCACCACATGAGGCGACAGGTTGCCGAATACGGGGACACCAGGTCCTACACCTACCTTCGGGAAACCGGGCTCGGACTCGGCGAGGAGATCCGCACTTACCGTGAGCTGGACCGCGACGCCAGAGCGTTCGCCGCCTGGCTGGCGAGCCGCCCGGAATCGGCGGAGCCGGTCGTGCTTGTCTACCTCGACGGCATGGCGTTCCTGCGGGCCTTCCTCGGCTGTCTGTACGCCGGCGTCGTGGCCGTCCCCGCGCCCGTGCCGCATGACGCGGGCAGTAGCCGGCGAGTAGCGAGTGTGATCGCGGATTCCGGCGCCCGCTTGGTGCTCACTACCGCGCAGTTCCAGCCGATGATCGAAGCCGCTACGCCCGCGCTCGTGGTCGCGACCGACGGGCCGGCCGGTGAGCCCGACGCATGGCGCATGCCCGACATCGACACGGCGACGATCGCATTCCTGCAATACACGTCGGGATCGACCGGCACTCCGAAAGGCGTCGTCGTGACGCACGGCAATCTCATGCACAACGAGGCCGCCATCGCCGCGGGCGGAATGAACGATGCCGGGACCGGCGTCGGTTGGCTTCCGCACTTTCACGACATGGGCTTGATCGGCTTCTTGCTCGGAGCGGTGTACGCAGGCGCGAACCTGGTGTTCATGGCGCCGACCACGTTCCTCAAGCGCCCGGTGCGCTGGCTGCAAGCCATCGACGAATACCGAGCGACCTTCACCGGCGCACCGAATTTCGCCTACGACCTGATCGCGCGGCGAGTGAGCGACGAGCAGGTGGCCGAGCTGGACCTCAGCACTTTGGAGATCGCTCTCAGCGGCGCCGAACCGGTCCGCGAGCGAACCATGGCGGCGGTGCTCGAGCGGTTCGCGCCCGCAGGATGGCGGCCGACGACTTTCCGCCCCGCGTACGGTCTCGCCGAGGTGACGCTGCTCGCCAGCGCGCGGACGGTTCCGTCGGCGCCGGCCTACCTGGACGTCGGGAGCGATACGCGGCTCGTCGGCTGCGGACACGCGGCACGCGGTCTCGATATCCGCATCGTCGACCCGCACCGGCTGCGACAGCTGCCGGAGAACACTGTCGGCGAGATCTGGATACGCGGCGAGAGCGTCGCCGCCGGCTATTGGAATCGCCCGGACGAGACGCGCGAGACCTTCGACGCTCACCTGGGCGCCGAAGGACCTTTCCTGCGCACCGGTGATCTCGGTCTGCTGCGCGCGAACGAACTCTTCGTCGCAGGCCGCCTGAAGGATCTACTGATCATCAACGGCCGCAATGTCTACCCCCAGGACATCGAGGGGCTGGTGCGCGAACTGCATCCGGCATTCGCCGACAGCGCCGGCATCGCCGTGTCCGTCGACGCGGGCGGCCGGGAACGGCTTGTCGTGGTGCAGGGCGTCAAGAAGGCGCGGCGCGGCGACACGACATTCGCCGAGCTGACCGCGGCGATCAAGAACGCCGTCGCCCGCGGATTCGACGTGCCCGCGCCGAACGTGGTTCTCGTCGAGCCGCATGCCGTTCCGCGCACCACCAGCGGGAAGGTGCGGCGCGGTGCGATGCGGGATTTGTTCCTGGCAGATCGCGTCGAGCGCGTCCTGTACCGGGATCTCGAGCCGGCGCTGAGCCGATCCATGACCGCCTGACCGACCGAACGCGCATCGAGGAGCCGAAACATGTTCAGCAGCACCATTACTCGTTCCACCACGATCCAGGATTGGCTCGTGGAGCGCGTGGCGGACTACACCGAACGCGCACCCCACGAGGTGGATCCCGTCGTTCCGCTCGCCGAGCTGGGCCTCGACTCCGTCTCGGCGGTCGGCCTGTGCGGCGAGATCGAGGAGCGCTGGTCGCTCGAGGCCGACCCGACGCTGGTGTTCGAGTACCCCACCATCGCCGACATCGCCGCCTATATCGCGGCCGAATTCGCCCTCGCCGCATGACCGATATCGCCATCGTCGGCCTCGACTGCCGATTCCCCCAAGCACCAGATCCGGCCGCGCTGTGGCGGCTGCTGATCGACGGACGCGACGCGATCTCCGAGGTCCCGGCCAGTCGCTGGAACGCCGCCGACTTCCACGACCCGGCCGGCGCGCCCGGCACGATCAACACCAGCGGCGGCGGCTTCCTCGACGACGCCGACGCGTTCGACGCCGAGTTCTTCGGCATCACGCCGCGCGAAGCCGAGGCGATGGATCCGCAACAGCGATTGCTGCTGCAAGCGACCTGGCGGGCTTTCGAAGACGCCACGCTCGACCCGCGCGGCGAAGCCGGTTCGCGCACCGGGGTGTTCGTCGGCGTGATGGCCAACGAATGGGCCAACCTGCAAATGCGCGACTACGCCGCGATCACGCCGCAACACGGCTCCGGCAACGGCTACTTCATGACCGCCAACCGGCTGTCCTACCAGTTCGACCTGAAAGGACCGAGTGTCGCGGTCGACACGGCCTGCTCCTCGTCGCTGGTCGCGATCCATCTCGCTTGCGGCGCACTGGCTTCCGGCGAGTGCGACCAAGCGGTCGCCGGTGGCGTCAATCTCGTGCTCACCCCCGCCGTCGGCGTCTTCTACACCCAGGCCGGTCTCTCCGCGCCGGACGCCAGGTGCAAGCCCTTCAGCGGCAGCGCCGACGGGATCGTGCGCGGCGAGGGCGTCGCGGTGCTCGTGCTGCGGCGGCTGGCCGACGCGCAGGCGGCGGGCCTGCCGATCTACGCGGTGATCAAGGGCAGCGCGGTCAATTCCGACGGTCGCAGCAACGGCATCACGGCGCCGAACCGGTGGGCGCAGCAGCAGGTGATCGGGGAGGCGTGCGAACGCGCCGGAGTGCGGCCCGAGCAGGTGGACTTCCTCGAAGCGCACGGCACCGGGACGGTGCTCGGCGACATGATCGAGGTCAAGGCGCTCGGGCACCTGCACGGGCGCAATCGGTCGCGGCCGTGCGGCATCGGTTCCATCAAGGGCAATCTCGGCCACACCGAGGGCGCGGCGGGCGTCGCAGGCCTGATCAAGGCCGCCCTCAGCCTGTGGCACGGCGTCGTTCCGCCGTCGCGGTTCGCCGAGCAGGAGAATCCGCGACTGGGGATGAGCCAGCAGGGTCTGCGCCTGCTCACCGACCCGATGCCGCTGGCGGGTCCCGGCTACGGCGGAGTCAGCAGTTTCGGCCTCGGTGGCACGAACGCCCATGTCGTGCTGGGCAGTGCCCCTGCCGCCGAAGCCTCCGGTGCGCCCGGTGGGGGAGTGCTCACCGTGTCGGCGAACGACGAAAAAGGCCTGCGGCGCAACGCGGATCGCTTGGCCGATGCTTTGGCTGCCCTCCCGCCGGACCGGTTCGCGCAGGTCTGCTGGACGAGCAATCGGGTCAAGTCGTCCGGTCGAGCCCGGCTCGCCATCGCCGCGGCCGATCGCGACGCCGCGATCGCGCTGCTGCGCGAGGGTGCGGAAACCGGGACGGTGCGACCGATCGGCGTCGGCTGGATGTGCACCGGCCAGGGCTCGCAATTCGCGGGCATGGCCCGTGCGCTGGACGCGGCGAGCCCGCTGTTCCGGCGTGCGCTCGAACTCGTCGATCGGGCCATGGCGGCGCATCTCGGCCGCTCGGTGCGCGAGCTGCTGCTCGACGAGCACGCCGACATCGACCGCACCGACCTGGCGCAACCGGCGATCTTCGCGATGGAGTACGCCTTGGCCGATTCCCTCGCCCGCGCCGGTGTCCGTCCGGCCTGGGTGATCGGGCACAGCATCGGCGAGTTCGCGGCCGCGGCGGTGGCAGGCGTGTTCGATCTGGACGACGCCTGCCGTCTGGTCGTCGCCCGGGGCGAGCTGATGCGGCAGTTGCCGGACGGCGGTGCGATGCTCGCCGTGCGGGCGGACGCGGCCGACATCGCCGGAATGCTCGCCGGACGGACGGACATCGCGATCGCCGCCGTCAACGGCCCGAAGGAACTCGTGCTGTCCGGTGCCGCCCGGACGATCACCCGGGTGCGGGAGGCGCTCGCGGCGCGCGGAGTGGCGATCAAGCCGCTCACCGTGTCGCACGCCTTCCACAGCCCGCTGATGGAACCCATGATCGAGCGATTCGCGGCGGTCGCGCGCGAATGCACGTACCGGAAGCCGGTACTGCCGCTCTACTCGACCGTGCGCGGACGCCTGCTCGACGCGAACGAGACGATGGACGCCGCCTACTGGACCGAACACATCCGCGCCACGGTGCGCTTCGGCGAGGCGGTCGAGGCCGCGCTCGGCGCCGAGCCGAGCCATGTGATCGAGATCGGACCGCGCCGCGTTCTGGCCGCTCTGGTGAGCCGGATCCGTCCGGATCTGGCGCCGCGCTGCCTGGCGCCGAGCCCGGGCCCCGGCGCGACCGGCGGCGAACTCGCGGGCGTCGTCGCCGCGCTGTACCGCGATGGACTCGACCCCGACTGGGACGAGCTCTACGAACCCGAGCAGCGCGTCCGCCGCAGACTGCCCGGCTACGAATTTCGCACCGACCAGCGGTTCTGGGTCGAACCGTGCACCGCCCCACCGCAATCCACGCGAACCGAGGAAACCTCCATGGAGCAGTTGATCGCACACTTCCGCGAACAGAACGCCGTATTGGCGAGTCTCGTCGGCGCTCCGGCCGCCGAGCGCGCCGCGCAGCGAGCGGATGCCGGGTGGGCGGCGGAGCGGACGGTCACGCCGCAACGGACCCCGACCGGGGTGAGCGAAGCCAATCCGCCGGTCGCACCGGACGCGGTCGCGGCTGTCGTTCGCGCGGAATTCGCCAGGGTCAGCGGGTTCCCGCTGGAGCGGCTGCGCGACGGCCAATCCCTCGGCGACGACCTCGGTTTCGATTCGCTCATGCTGACCGACCTGATCGCCGCGCTGGTGCGCGAACTGCCCGCGGCGACCATCGACCCGACCCGGTTCACGCCGACGACCACCCTCGGCGACGTCATCGCTCACGTCACGGCATCCGCGGGTGCGCCCGGTCGGCCCCAGCCTCCCGTGGCCGCCGAGTCGGCATGCCCCCGGCCCACGGTGGTCGAGCCGGAGTACCGGATCTCGGATTTCGCCGAGGTCAAGTCGGTCACCGACCGGGTCGCCCGCGTCGCGGCGCTCGGCCTGTCCAACCCCTACTTCTTGATCAACGACGGCGTCACGCGGGACACCTCGGTCATCGACGGCGCACCGGTGATCAACTTCTCCAGCTACAACTACCTCGGGTTGTCCGGCCATCCCGCGGTCGTCGCCGCCGTGCAGGACGCGGTGGCGCGCTACGGCAGCTCGTGCTCGGCCAGCCGGATCCTCTCCGGCGAGAAGCCGGTGCACCGTGAACTCGAGGCCGAGCTCGCGGGGCTGCTCGGCACCGAGGACGCCATCGCGCTGGTCGGCGGCCACTCCACGAATGTCACGATCATCGGTCACCTGGCCGGACCGCAGGACCTGGTGATCCACGACAGCCTCGCGCACGACAGCATCGTGCAGGGCTGCAAGCTCTCCGGCGCGACCCGTCGTCCGTTCCCGCACAACGACCACGCCGCCCTCGACGCACTGCTCACCGAGATCCGCCACCGGTACCGGCGGGTGCTGATCCTGATCGAAGGCGTCTACAGCCAGGACGGCGACATCCCCGACCTGCCCGCGATCATCGCGGTCAAGAAGAAGCACAAGGCGCTGCTGATGATCGACGAGGCGCACAGCGTCGGCGTGCTCGGCGCGGGCGGCGGCGGGATCGGCGAACACTTCGGCGTCGATCGCGCCGATGTCGAATTGTGGTCCGGGACGATGTCGAAGGCGCTCGCCGGATGCGGCGGGTACGTCGCGGGCAGCGCCGAGCTGATCCGATTCCTGAAATACACCACGCCCGGGTTCGTCTACAGCGTCGGTATGACGCCGATGAACGCCGCCGCATCGGCCGCGGCGATCCGGCAGCTGCGATCCGACGGCGAGCCGCTGGAGCGCCTACGCCACAATTCCCGGCTGTTCCTGCGACTGGCCCGGGAAGCGGGGATCGACACCGGCGCCAGCCACGACACGCCCATCGTCCCCTGCATCGTGGGCGATTCGCTGAGGACGCTGAAGCTGTCGAACGCACTGCTGCGCCGCGGGATCAACGTCAATCCGATCCTGTACCCGGCTGTCCCGGAGGACCTGGCGCGTTTGCGGTTCTTCGTCACCGCGTGCCATACCGAAGACCAGATCCGCGACACGATCAAGATCCTCGCCGAGGAACTCGCCTTGCTCGCCGAAAGCTGACGCGCGCCCGTCGCCGGGCCGGACTCGCACGGACGGTGGCAACCGGTCCCGGTGAGCGGAACGTCTGCGTCGTGTACCGCTCCGCGCACCGGACCGCTGTAGCATCAGCCGCGGTGCCATTGCCCCGGCTCGAGTGGGTACGGGCGAGTTTCGGTGCGCCGGGCGGACGATGAGGGCGGGCACGATGTCCGCTGCCGCGGGTGCGGATTCGACCGTCGAGTGGGTCGGCGGACGACGTAGGCGTGTGACCACCAGGTGAAGGTTCCAGCGGCGATTCGGCTCCTGCCGCGCGCGACCGGTCGACTCCGATCCGCGAGCGCACCGGGACGGCCGAGCCGATCGATGCCGGCTACCGCGGTGGACGAGGCCGCCTGCCTCGCCGCCGACCGTAGCGCTCGCATCGGAGGTAGTGGACAGCCATGATTCGCTCGATCGCGCGAACCGCGACCGCTCTGACGGTCGCCGCCGGTCTGTGGTTCGCCTGCGCTCCGGCGCCCGTGGTCGCGGGGGCACCGCCGCAGGTGTTCGTGACCGGCGGCGCGATCTCCGGCCGCGCCGTCGATGGCATCGCCGAATACTTCGGTATCCCGTTCGCGGCGCCCACCGAGGGCGAAGCGCGGTTCGCGCCGCCGCGCCCCGTATCACCGTGGCCGGGTGTGCGCCCTGCGCGCGACCACGGGCCGCAGTGTCCGCAGACGGGATACCTGCCCGGCATTCCATCGCTCGCACCCACCGGCGAGGACTGCCTGAGCATCGACATATACGCGCCGGACGGCGCCCGCGACCGGCCGCTGCCCGTCATGGTGTTCTTCCACGGTGGCGGCTATCTCGACGGCTCCAACAGCGAATACGACGGACCGACGCGGATGGTCGCCGACGGCGACGTCATCGTGGCCATCCCGAACTACCGCCTCGGACCGTTCGGCTTCCTGGCCCTGCCCGAACTGGCGGCCGAATCCGGCGGCGCCGTCGGAACGGTCGCCATCCAGGACCAGCAAGCCGCTCTGCGCTGGCTGCGCGCCAACGCGCACGTCTTCGGCGGCGATCCGGACAACGTCACGATCTTCGGCGAGTCGGCCGGCGCCGTGAGCGTCTGCACCCACTTCGCCGCACCCGGCTCCGACGACCTGTTCGCCAAGGCGATCATCCAGAGCGGCCCCTGCGCGCAAGCGCCACTGGCGCCCGGCGATCGCGCCGACGCGTTCGCGCGTTCGCAGCGGTACGCGGAGAGTGTCGGCTGCGGCGACGCGGCGACCCGGCTGGCCTGCCTGCGCGCACTGCCCGTGGCGAAGCTCCTGGACTCGCCGATGGCCCGAGCCGAAGGTAAGGATCCCATCTGGTTTCCCGCCGTCGACGGCGTCGTCATCACGCGGACGCTCGACGCGGGCTTGATGGGGGATGTCAGGAAAGCGCCGATTCTCACGGGGACCACGAGCGCGGAAGGCGGGCTGATGGTCGCCGAAACCGACTATGCCCGCGGCCGCATTCCGGACGCGGCGAGCTATGAACGCTTCGTGCGCCAATCCTTCGGCGCCGACGCCGACCGAGTCCTGGCCCGGTACCCGGTCGACCGATTCCCCTCACCGGCAGCCGCCCAGATCACGGTGATCACCGACAGCGGGCTCGCCTGTCCCACGCTGTCCACCAGCCGGACGGCGCGCGACGCCGGGCATCCGCTGTGGCAGTACGAGTTCGATCAGGCGCCGCTCGGTGCCGCCAATCCGGTGCTGCCCGGAGCCTTTCACTCCGCCGAGCTGTACTACCTGTTCACCAGATTCATGGGCATCCCGGTTCCCTGGACCGGCGCCTCCGCCGCTTTCGCCGCGCAGATGCAGCGCTGGTGGACCACCTTCGCCCACACCGGTGACCCGAACGCGCCGGGCTCACCCGAATGGCAGGCCTGGCCGACGTCGACCGGGTACGACCCCGATGGCTCTGCGCTGCTCATGCGGGCGACCGGCAGCGCCATGACCGACGATTTCGCCGCCAGGCACGACTGCGCGTTCTGGGCGGAGATCGACCGCTGATCCAGCGCGAGACGGGCGACGACCTGCCGGTTCCCCGGCGCCGAATCCCGCCGCCCACCTGCCCATATCGCGGTCGCGGCAGGTAGTGGGTTCATGCCAATCGCGTCGACCGTCGCGAAAATCGCCTGTCTGCAAAGCTTTTCACTGTTCCCCCGCTCTCGATCTTGCCGCATCGCGTCGCGCTGGGTTATGGTCGTCGCCATGACTGCCGGGTCGGCGACACGCCGCGCACAGAACGGTTACCCGGCCGCGCTGTGATCATCCGGCGGGCCAGGGGCCCGCCCGCCTTCTCCGCGAATCCCATGTCACTACAGGGACGCTGGAAGGAGGTGAGAACACATGTCCCATTCCGAATCGTCGCAGCGCGGATGGCCGGAGTTCGTCGCGGCACACGCTCGGGGCGGAGTGCTGGAGGCCACCGTCGTGCAGATCGTGCCGTTCGGCGCGTTCCTGGAGGTCGCTCCGGGAATCCACGGATTGCTGCACCGCACCGAGTGGTCTGCCGAACCGCAGGTCGGCTCCACTCTGACGGTGCGCATCCTCGATATCGATACCGAGAAGCAGCGGGTCGCCTTGGCGCACGCTGAGTAGATGCTCGGCACGGGCGTGCCGGGGCAGACTCCACCTGCCCCGGCACGATCCCAAGACTATCCCGCCGCGGCGGAGCGCTCGCGGCGGATCGGACCGGCCGCCTGCGGGAATTGCTCGCCATGCCGATCCGGCGGGCCGCTCGCGCGGCGGGACCCGCGATTCGCGGCCTGGAATCGCTTTCCACGGCGCCGGGTAGCCGCGGCACACGGGCCGGACCGGGTGCGAGCCGGAATAAGATGGGGATGTCACCGCGTGCGGGGCCTCCCGCTTCGATCGCCGCGATCCACGGTGCGACGCCGCAGGTAGGGAGCATACTGACGCCATGAACGAATCGGGCGACCGAATCGTGGACACGGCCGAAGGCGCGGTAGCCCGAGTGGTCGGTGCCGGGACGCCACAGGCCACCGGAAGTTTCCGGTTCTGGTTCGCCGATCAGCGGTGGGAATGGTCGGACGAGGTCGCCGCGATGCACGGCTACGAGCCCGACGCGGTGACGCCGACCACCGAGTTGCTGCTCGCGCACAAGCACCCGGAGGACCGGGATCATGTCGCGGAGGCCATCGAGAAATCGGTGCGCAACGCCGAGCCGTTCTGCAGCCGTCATCGCATCATCGACACCGCGGGCACCACGCACCACGTGCTCGTGCTCGGCGACACCATGACCGACAAGAACGGCACGGTGGTCGGCACCGCGGGATACTACGTCGACCTGACCGCCACCATCGCCGAGGAACGTCAGGATCTGCTCGACGACACGCTGCCGCGCCTGGTCGAAGCGCGCGCGCGGATCGAGCAGGCCAAAGGCGTGCTGATGCGGGTCTACCGGATCAACGCCGACCAGGCCTTCCACGTTCTGCAGTGGCGTTCGCAGGAGACCAATGTCAAGCTGCGCGACCTGGCCGCCCAGCTGATCGCCGAAATCGACCGTTTGCCTGCGGCTCCGCCGGGGGTGCAGACCGCTTTCGACCACATGCTGCTCACCTTGCACGAGCGCGTTCCGAAGTCGTGACGGCTGGTCGGCGCGCCTCGTCCTATCGGCCGCTCAGCACCGCCCCGACCCCGTCGCGCAGGGCTGCCACGGCCTCGACCAGGACGATGTCGGCCCCGGTTGCCACAGCGGCCACCGGAAGGGCCTCGTCGGCGCGGCGCATCTCACCGGCCGAGCCGTTGGTGGCCGGGCCGATCAGAGGATTCGGCGCGGACCCGGCCAGCACCAAGCGATCGCCCAGCGCCGCGCGATCGAGCAGTAGCCACTCCACGGCCGCGGCGCGCAACGCGTTCGTGGTGGCCGCGAGCCCGGCCACCGCCGAGCCGTCCGGGCGCTCGATCTCCGCGGCGAAGCGGTCGAGGACCCGGCGACGGCGTCGCGCCGCTACCCGGTGCAGGATCTCGCGGACTTCCGCGTCGAGCGCCGTGGGGTCCGAACCCGGTGCGAGCGTTCCGGATTCGGCGTCGACGACGTCCCGGCCCTTCGCGTCGAACACCGCCCGCAGTTCGGCTCGGGCCAGCGCTTCCCCGGCGAGCACGACGACTTCCGCGTGCACGATGTCGGCCAGCCGGTCCACTTCGCCCGCGAACTCGCGGACGTTGCGTCGGGTCGTGTCCTCGATCCGTCGCCGGATCGTGCGGTGCGACCAGTCGTCGTGGCGGGGCTCGGCCACCGGATGGCCCGCGCTGCGCAGGGCCTGCCGCTCTTCGCTGCCGTGGCCGTCGAGCGTGTACAGCTCCGAGCCCACCCGGCCGACGAGGGCGACGACATGCGGCACTTTCTCCGCCTGGGCTTCGATCAGCGGCAGCAGGTAGGGCAGGGGAGACACCCGGACGGTTTCGGTGGCGGGCGGGCTCGGCAGACGTTCGTCGGCGAGCACCTCGGTCTCGTCCGCGATGAGCAGCCTGCCGCACCGCCCGCGCGCCGGTGGATGCCGTTCGATCGCCTGGGCGAGCAGCCGCCGGATGCGCGGCCGGGCTCCACTGCGGTCCAGTTCGGCGTCGATCGAGCGCCAGCGCAGCTCGGTGCCGCGCGCCGCGTCCTCGGTGTCGTGGGAACTGTCGAAGCAGACCGAGGCGAAGGGCCCGTGCTTTCGGATTATGCGGCGGAGGTCGGCCATCGGCATCACCTGGCTTCCCCGGCCGCGCGTGCCCGCGCCGATGGTTGCGGGCACGCGTCGGCGCAGTCCCGGTCCGTCGGCGTCCGCGCCCGGACGACGTCGTCGTGTGTGCCGACGGCTTCGGTTCGGTGAACCACAGTCGGCGGGTACCCGGGCGGGTCGAGCCGAATCAGCGGACGCGGGCGCTTCGGCGCTGTGTTCCGCGTGGGGTTGGGGCTGTCACACGGATTGGCTGCAAAGGATTTACGAAGCCTCCGCGTGGTCGGCGGCGCGGGCGCCATCCGCGACACCGGCCGGGCCACCGCTCGCTGTGGTGCCGCATGCGGGGCCGAGCGCACGGGGCGGAAGCCGCTGGGGCGAGCGCGTCCACAGCCGCCGCGAGCGAGGAGCAGGGCGGGTGTGTTTCACCACCCGGCGCTTTTTCGGTTTCGTGTAAGAAACCCGGCCGAAACCGCCATTTCCACTGTTCAGCGCCGGAAATGTAAACAAGCGACCGCTTGGTGTCCGGATCGTAAACCGAAAAGAGCGGTTTGTTACACCTCGGCTGTGGTAAATGTTGGATGTATCGGGCCGACAGCGCGGTCGGCCGATAAAAAGGGGCGAGGAACCCGCGCTGCTCGACGTTCAGCCGATTCGACGCGCTCTGTCGCGAAGCCACCGGCACGCACGAACACGAGGGCTCTCCGCAAGCATGTGTACGGCATCGTGCACCAGCGCAGAGGAACGTCATCGTGATCGAGAAACCCGAAGCGCCCGTCGCGGACGACGAAGAACGAGATCGGATCGTCTGGCCCGACCCGAGCCCGCTGAGCGGCTGGTGGGCCGAAGTCATGGCGCATCGCCGGATCACCCGGCCGCACGCCTCGACCGCCGACCCGCGGCACAACTGACGAGCCGCAGGTTCGCCGCATTCCGCCGCCGCGCGGCAGGCCGGCCATCGCAGGCAGGCCGTCGGCGTCTCGGCGCCTGCCCGTAATCACCGGCGGTGAGCTGTTATAAGACTCGCGCCCGGAATACTTTTTTGGTAAGCGTTTCCGCTACCGGGCCGAACACGTCGCGCGGACGCGGTGGCGACGAAAGTCGTCCAAGGCGTAAACACGCGGCGAGCGAGTTCACCGAGAATTCGGTGCGTTCACGCGACATTCACATTTCGCGGCGTGCGCGATCGAGGACCGGCTTCGAGTTCCCGGGATGTGACGACTCGCCCTATCCATGACCGCTCCGCGAATTCAGGGCAGGCCGGGCTTGCCATCCGCATGATCGCCGCGCCGCTGCGCCGGTGCCTGTTCGCAGGCCAAGAGCTCTGAGCGGCATGTCTTTTGGCGTCTGCTTCAATGGGTGTTCACCTTTCGCGGAGGACACGGGGGCGTCATGTCCGGCACCAGAGCTGTCTCCTTTCGGGGAGTCGATGTGCTCGAAGATCTGCTTCGCTGGTTGGTGCGACGGCCGCCGCGCGGCGAGCGGATGCTGCCGATGGTGGGTCTGTGCGGCGATGTCACCAACGTCGAGGCATGCCTGGAGATGTTCGGCGCCGCGCTCGCAGGCGCGGTGCACGTGGCTGTCGACGTCGACGCCCTCGACCCGTTGCCCGAGGGCAGTTCGCTGGTCGAGGACACCACGCCGGGGCTCACCGCGTTGCGCAGGCTGCTCTACAACCTCTGCAAGGGTCTGTCGGCCGACCGCTTCGGGCGATTGCGCCCGTTGCCCTTCCGGCGCTACCGGTTGGCCGAATGGTTGATGGCCCGCAAGCTCAGCTCCGACAACGAACTCGACGAGCTGGCGTCGCTGCTGCGCAGGGATTTCGGCCGATGGGGTGAGGAGTTGCTCGGCGAAGCCGAGGCCACGGTGGGCGTGGTGCAGCGCTTCGCGCTCGGACTGCTGCGCATCGTGCTGCCCACGGCGGTGTTCCGGGCGCGCACCGGCGGTCGCATTCCAGGCGTGGGGCGGGAGTTCCGCTGGTTCATGCGCCAGCAGTATCTGGCGCCGGAACAGTCCAGTCAGTTCGTCGGATTCGCGCACCGTCTCACCGAGGGCGCCCGCCGCCACGAACACGCCGAGCACTTGGCCAAGCTGCTGGTGCACGCTTTCCTCGAAGACCTGCGCGTCGCGTATCACCGGCGCTGGTGGGGCATCGGCGCGGCCCGGCGCACCACCTATCCGGTCGTGATCCTGCGCGCGCTCGACGGCGAAGCCGGGCAACGGCTGCTGGATCTGATCAACGACGTCCGCAACGAGACCGGCAAGGACGATCCGCTGCTGGTGGTGGCGGGCACGCGGACGCCGCCGCCCGGCGTCACCGCGCGACCGGCCTACCGGGTGCGGCGGTTGTACGAGATCTGGGTGGACGAGTTGCCCGTGGCGCGGCAGCGGCAACGCCCGCGCGCTTGGCAGCTGTGGTTCGCAGTACCGGCGACCGGCCCGAACGACGACGAGCCGGATCCGTTCCGCCGCATCCGGCCGCCCGCGCCGCCGTGGTGGGCGCGCCGGGCGTTGTCGGCGACCGCGGTGTTCCTGGTGGTCGTGCTGGCCGTGGCGGCGGCCGGATTCGCGACCTGGCGACCGTGGCGCGCGGGCACAACCGCGTGCGGCACGAGCGTGGCGGACCGATGGGTGCGCGTGGTTTCCGTCGCGGACGGCAATTGCGTCGGATTCAGCGCCTACGACCCCGACGACCCCGCTGCCGGGGGCCGCGGCTTCCTGTTCGCGAGCGACGAACCGGGCAGCCGTCGTCTGGTGGAAGTCCAGCGGCGGGTGTACAAGCAGAATCTGCTCGCCGAACAATTGGCCGCGCGGCAGCCGACCCGGCCGCTGTTCACGCTGGTCTATTTCGGCCAGCTCACCGGCGTTCCCGGCGACTACCCGGCGCAGAGCGAGGACATCGAGGGCTTGGCGCTGGCGCAGTACAGTGCGCTGGAATCGGTCGCCCCCGACGACGCCGTCACGCCCGACACGGTCCCGCTGATCCGGCTGCTGCTGGCGAACACCGGTCCGGCCAACCTGCAGGGGCCGCAGGTCGTCGAGCTGCTGACGCCGCTGATCCGCGCCGAACCCGGCGTCGTCGGTGCCATCGGCCTCGATCAGAGCCGCACCGCGACGCTGAGCATGATCAACGCGCTGACCGGCCTCGGCCTTCCGATGGTGGCGCCGAGCCTGTCGGCCGACGAGATGGTGCGATCCTCGCCGCTGTACTTCCAGATCGCCCCGCCGAACCACGCGATCGCCGACATGATCGAGCAGTACCTGAACTCCGTGCCCGGGTTGGCCGGGCGCGGCGTGCGGATCTACCACCGCCCCGACCCGACCGACCTCTACACCGAGAACATGGCCGAGGACCTGCACATCCTGGGTCGCAGCGGGCGCGACATCTGGGAGGGTTCCTGGGATCTGCGCGAGGCCTTCGCCGCGCAGGGCCACGGCGACGCGTGCGACGAGGTCCTGTTCTTCGCCGGACGCGACTCGGAATTCCCCGACTTCCTGCAGAGCCTGAACAAGGCGTGCGGCGACAAGCGGGTGCTGTTGATCGCCGACGACTCGGTCAACCGGTTCATGGCCAGCGCGGATCGCCGCAGGGCGGCCAACAGCGCTCGCCCGCTGGTCTACGTGGCCAAGGCGAGCCTGGTGACCTGCCGGAACAAGGGCCAGGGATTGCGCAGCCGCGTCGAGTTCTACAACCTCGCCACGACCGTCGATCCGGACATCCCCAGCTGGAATGCCTGCGCCGAGACGGACAAACCGCTAGGCGAGCGCGTGCAGTTGCACCCACTGGGGGAGCGGGTGGCGCTGACCTACGACGCGGTCGGATTGTTCGTGCGCGCCGTGCAAGCGCTCGCCCCGACCGCCTCCGGCGTGTGGACCGAGCCGATCCCGATCAGCGCGGCGGCGGTGTGGGCGGCGCTGCGCGACCTGCCGCGGCAGCCGGTGATCGAATCCAGCAGCGGCGTATTGGACTTCTCGGTCAGCGAGGGCGCCCATGTGGGCCGGGTGGCGCACGAGAAGTGGGTCGGCCTGCTGAGTGTGGACCAGATCTGGGATCCGTCGGCCGACACCGAGCCCGTGATGATCTACGGCTGCGGCCGGGCCACCGCGAACGACGATCCGCGGTGTCGTCCCTATCCGCTCGGCGGCGGCTGAGCGGCTTCGGCGCGCGCCCGCTCCGGCGTCGCGCTCAGCGGCTCGGCCAAGTCCTCCAGTGACCGCCCTTCTGCGCGCACTCCGTAGGCCAGTTCCACCAGACCGGCCGCGAACATGGCGAGCGCGCCGATGGTGAACGCCAGGGCGGTCTTTCCCGGCTCGCCGTCCGCGGTCAGCCCGGCGAACACCAACGGTCCCGCGACGCCGCCCGCGACGGTCCCGATCGCGTAGAAGAAGGCGATCGCCATGGCGCGGGTCTCCATCGGGAAGATCTCGCTGACGGTCAGATACGCCGCGCTGGCGCCGCACGACGCCACGAACAGCACCGCGGTCCAGCAGGCGGTGAGCGTGGTCGCGGTCAGGTGGCCCGCCGCGAAAAGCCATGCCGTGCCGAGCAACAGCACGGCCGAACCGAGATAGCTGCCCGCGATCATCGGCTTGCGCCCGATCGTGTCGAACAGCTTGCCCAGCAGGAGCGGACCGAGGAAGTTGCCGAAACACAGGACCGCGAAGTAGTAGCCGACCCGGTCGTCCGGAACGCCGAACGATCTGGACAGGATGAGCGCGTAGTTGAACGTGATGGCGTTGTAGAGGAACGCTTGCCCGATGAACAGCGACAACCCGAGCACCGCACGCCGTGGATAGCGCCGCACCAGCACCGCCGCGATCTCCCGGAACGAGATGCTGCGCCGCTGCCGGATCCGGATTCGCTGATCGGAGACGTCGGCGAGCGCCGCGCCCGTGTCGTCCCGCACGCGCGTTTCGATGGCGGTGACCGTGCGTTCCGCGTCGTCCTCGTGACCGTGGATGAACTGCCATCGCGGGCTCTCCGGCACATGCCTGCGCACCAGCAGGATGATCAGGCCGAACACGGCGCCGAGCGCGAAGGTCAAGCGCCAGCCCACATTCGGCGGGAACAGCGCCGTGTTCAGCGCGACGATGGAAAGCAGCGCGCCGCCGACCGCGCCGAGCCAATAGGTGCCGTTGATGACGATATCGATGCGTCCGCGGTACTGCTTGGGGATCAGCTCGTCGATCGCGGAGTTGATCGCCGCGTATTCGCCGCCGATGCCGAAGCCGGTGAGGAAGCGGAACAGCACGAACCACCACATCGAGAACGACAGCGCCGTCATGGCCGTCGCGAAGAGGTAGACCGCGAGCGTGATCAAGAAGAGTTTCTTGCGGCCGAATCTGTCGGTCAGCCAACCGAAGAAGAGGGCGCCCGCGCCTGCGCCCGCCACGTACATCGCCGCCGCGACACCGGAAACCTGTGCGGCGGTGATGGTCAGGCCGCTGTCCGGTTCCGACAGCCTGGCGGCCACGCTGCCGACGACGGTCACTTCCAGCCCGTCGAGGATCCACACGGACCCGAGTCCGATCACGATCATCCAATGCCACCGCGACCAGGGCAGACGATCCAGCCTGGCTGGGATGTCGGTCGATATGGTCCGCACGGATCACCCACCTTCGCCGAGTCTGACGGTCGGATACCCCGAGCCCCGGCGGCCAACCGTGCCGGTGGGCTAGGCTCGGACCTGAGTGAAACGTGTTCTAGAAAGTGACCTGCCGATGAAAAGCGTCTTCGCGCTGTGGGGTGTTGGCGACCTGCTCGCGGCGGACTTCGCGCCGCTGTCGGCCGTGGCCGCCGCGGTGCAGGCGAACATCTCCGACGCGGCGGTCGAGACGGCCATGCTGCGCATCACCACGTTCGACGCGCCCGTGCAGGCCGTCGTCAGCGTCTGGTGGGCGGATGCGCCGCGGGAAGAGGTCGCCGTGCGGGTGCTGGGCAGCGTCGCCGAAAAGGTGGAAGGGTGGCACGTCGAAGAGGCGACGCCGATTCCGCCGCCGGTCACCGCCGCGCTCGAGCGTGCCCCCGGCCTGTCGAACATCGCCTTCCTGCGCAAGCCGGACGAGTTGTCGCGGGCCGAGTGGCTGGACCGCTGGCGCAACCACCACACCGCCGTCGCCATCGAGACCCAGGCGACCTTCGGCTACGTGCAGAACGTCGTGACCGGACCCGCGACGGCCGCCGCGCCGGACATCGCCGGCATCGTGGAGGAGCTGTTCCCTCTCGAGGCGCTCACCGATCCGCACGCCTTCTACGGCAGCGGCGGTGACGGGGCGGAACTCACCCGCCGCATCCAGCGGCTGATGAGCAGCGTCGCGACCTTCGGCGGTGATCGCAACCTGGACGTGGTGCCCACCAGCCGGTACCGGTTGCGCTGAGGGGTCAGTGGCCGCAGCGTCCCGCCGATTCGCGCAGCGCGTGGCGTGCGGCGCGCACGGCCGGATGCTCGCCCGCGCCGCGCCGGTAGGCGAGGTGCGTGCGCCGTCGCATCGGCAGCGCACCGAGCGTGACGCCCGGCGGACAATCCCGCGTCCCGAATTCCGGGACCAGCGCGACGCCCTGACCCGCGGCCACCAGCGCGAGGACCGTGCCGAAATCGTCGGCGTGATGCCGGATCCGGGGCGTGAATCCCGCCGCCTCGCAGGCGCGCACGGTCATCGTGTGGCACAGCGTGCCTGGAGTGCTTGCGATCCAGGGGCTTTCGCGGTGTGCCGCGAGCGGCTGCGCGGTACGCGCGGCCAGATGGACGATCTCCTCGAACAGCGGCTCGCTGTCCAAGGCGGGATCGGCGGGGACCGGCGCGTAGTCGTATTCCTGGATCAGCGCGACGTCCAGGGTCTCGGCACGCAGCGCGTCGGGCGCCAGCGCCGGATCCAGCTCCGTCACGCGCAATTCCAGCCGGGGATGCGCACTGCTCAGCGCGACGAGCGCGGGGGAGAGGATGGTCCGCACCGCGGTGGGAAACGCGCCGATGCGCAGGATTCCGGTGAGTTCGGCGCGGATCGCGGCGAGTTCGGCGGTCGCCTGCTCGAGCTGAGCGAGTATCCGTTCGGTGTGCTCGACGAGGGCGACGGCCGCCGGGGTCAGCGTCACCCGCCTGCCGGTTCGCGTCAACAGGGGCACGCCCGCTTCGCGTTCCAGCGCGGCGAGTTGCTGGGAGACCGCCGAGGGGGTGTATGCCAGGGCATCGGCGACCGCGGCGATGGTTTCGCGGTGCGCCAGTTCCCGCAGCAGGCGGAGCCGTCGGACGTCGAGCATAAGTCGAGCTTATGGTCTGCGTCAGAAATGTGAACTCGATCTGATGGTTTCCAGCGCCCAGGCTGATCGTCATGACGCTCGCAGGTCTCTTCGTTCCCCTGGTCAGCCCGTTCACGGCCGACGGCGCACTCGCCGCCGACGCGCTCGAGCGGCTCGCGCACGAGGTGCTCGACGACGGCGCGACCGGCATCGTCGCGCTCGGTACCACCGGGGAACCGGCCACCCTGACCGCCGCCGAGCGTGCGGAGGTGATCGCCGTCTGCGCGCGTGTGTGCCGCGAACGCGACGCGCCGCTGATCGTCGGCGCCGGATCGAACGCGACGGCCGCTTCCGTGGCGGCCCTCGCCGGTCTCGATCCGGGCAGCACCGCGGCGCTGACCGTGGTCCCGTATTACACGCGCCCCTCCGAGGCGGGCGTGCTCGCGCATTTCCGCGCCCTCGCGGCCGCCTCTCCGGTGCCGCTGATCGTCTACCACATCCCCTACCGGACCGGGCTTCCCCTGAGCGCCGACGCCCTCTTGGCGCTGGCCGATCTGCCCGGCGTCATCGGCCTGAAGCATGCCGTCGGCGCCGTCGACGACGCCACGGTCGCGCTGATGGCCGCCCGGCCCGCCGACTTCGCCGTGCTGGCCGGTGACGACCTGTTCGCCGCGCCGCTGCTGGCCCTCGGCGCGTCCGGCGCGATCGCGGCATCGGCCGCGGTGGGCACCTCCTCGTTCGCGGCGATGGTCGAGGCGTGGCGCTGCGGTCCGGTCGACGCGGCGCGGTCGCTCGGGCACCGGCTGGCGGTATTGTCGGCCGCGCTGTTCGCCGAACCCAATCCCGTGGTGATCAAAGCGGTGCTCGCGGCGCAGGGCCGTATTCCGAGCCCTGCGGTACGGTTGCCCTTGCTGCCCGCGAGCGAGGCCGCGACGCGGGCCGCGTTGTCCGCGCTGGCGGAATTTCCGGCATCGGGAACCCGTAATCACTGGTATTGCGGCCGCGAAGGTGCCACGCTTAAGCGGTGACACAACCTCCGGATACCCAGGCGGCTGGGCCCGACCCGGCGACCGACAAACTCGACGCGGCCGTTTTCAAGGTCGCGGGCGTCGTGGTGCTCGGCGCGATCATGTCGATTCTCGACATCACCGTCGTCAGCGTCGCGATACCGACCTTCCAGCGCGAGTTCGACACGAGCTATGCCATCGCGGCGTGGACGATGACCGGGTACACGCTGGCGCTGGCCACCGTGATCCCGCTGACCGGATGGGCGGCCGACCGCTTCGGCACCAAGCGGCTGTACATCATGGCGCTGACCTTCTTCGTACTCGGCTCCCTGCTGTGCAGCACGGCGTGGAACATCGAGTCGCTGATCGCCTTCCGCGTGATCCAGGGCCTCGGCGGCGGCATGCTGATGCCGCTGGGCATGACGATCATGACCCACGCGGCCGGTCCGCAGCGGGTCGGCCGGGTGATGGCGGTGCTCGGCGTGCCGATGCTGCTCGGCCCGATCGGCGGACCGATCCTGGGTGGCTGGCTGATCGAGAACTTCAGCTGGCACTGGATCTTCCTGATCAACCTGCCGATCGGCGTGATCGCCCTGACGCTGGCGTTCATCGTGCTGCCCGGCGACAAACCGGAGCCGTCGGAGTCGTTCGACTTCATCGGCATGCTGCTGGCCTCGCCCGGCCTGGCGCTGTTCCTGTTCGGCGTCTCCTCCATCCCGGAGCAGGGCACGGTACTCGCGGCGCGGGTGCTGATCCCGGCCGCCATCGGCGCACTGCTGATGGCCGCGTTCGTGTTCCACGCGCTGCGCACCGAGCACCCGCTGATCGATCTGCACCTGTTCCGCAACCGCGCGCTCACCTTCGCGGTGCTCACGATGGTGTTGTTCGCCGTGGCGTTCTTCGGAGCGGGTCTGCTGCTGCCGACCTATCTGCAACAGGTGCGCGGTGAGTCGGCGCTGCAAGCCGGTCTGCTGATCGCGCCGCAGGGCATCGGCGCGATGCTCAGCATGCCGATCGCGGGCCGCTTCGTGGACAAGATCGGCCCTGGCAAGATCGTCATGATCGGCATCACGCTGATCTCGATCGGGACGGCCTACTTCGTCCAACTCGACGCGGACAGCTCGTATCTCCCCATGATCGGCGCCCTGTTCGTGATGGGCCTCGGCATGGGCTGCACCATGATGCCGATCATGACCGCGGCGATCCAGACCCTGACCCACCAGCAGGTGGCGCGCGGGTCGACGCTGATGAACATCGTCAACCAGACCGCTGGCTCCATCGGCACGGCGACGATGTCGGTGGTGCTGACCAACCTGCTGAACAACCAGCCGCTGGCCCGCCCGGCGATCGCGGCGAACTTCGATCCGAATCTGGCGGGCCAGCTTCCGCCCGGAGCCGTCGAAACCGGTTTGCAGCAGGCCGCGGAAGCCTTCAGCCACACCTACGTGGTCGCGCTGGTGCTGATCGTGCTCACCTTGATCCCGGCGTCGTTCCTGCCGCGCACGAAGCCGAAGAACCCGCAGGCGGCCGACCCGGCGACGGTGGTGCACGCCTAGGGGTACCGGCCCCGGGGTCGCCTGCCGATCCCGGGGCCGGTACCGCGACAGGGGCCGGGCGTATCGCCGCGGCCCCTATTTTCTTGCGGCGGGACCGAAGCGGTCCTCGGTGCCGTGCGTCGTGCTTGTTGCTCGCGTGCGGATGCCTTCGCTTCGCGTAGGCGGGCATGGCCGAGTCGCCGAGCGGAATGTAGTTCAGCGATCGCTGCGAAGCCCGTCGAAGACAATCTCCAGGCCGCGCCGCCACGACGGCGAGCCGGTGGTCTCGCCGAGCAGCGACAGCGCCCACACCAAGTTGACGACATCCTCGTCGGTCGCGTCGGCACGCAATGCGCCGGCCTCCCGGACGCGCGCGAGCACCGCCGACAGGTGCGACATCCCGCGCTGACAGGCCTGCGCCAGCTGAGCCGCCGCTGGATGATCCCCGGTGAACGCCTCGAGCAGCCCGCGATCGGCGGTGAGCCTGCCGAGCAGGTCTTCCACGAATCCGGTGAACGCCGTCCACGCGTCGGGTTCGGCCGCCGCGCGGGCGGCGATCTCGTCCACCGCGGCCAGCCGGGGCGGCAGAAGGGCATCGATCAGGGTGTCGCGGGTGGGGAAATGGTTGTACAGCGTCCCGATGCTGACGCCTGCGCGCCGCGCGATCTCCTCCAGCGAGCCGTCGAGGCCCTGTTCGGTGAACACCTCGGCCGCTGCCCGCAGCAGATTGTCGCGATTGCGAGCGGCGTCCCGGCGCAGCGGTTTGGTCACGCGATCATCCTACCGAACCTGAGGGCTGCCTCGATTTTCGTGCTACGGTGATAAATCGAGGGGGGCCTCAAGTAAGGAGAATCCATGGTGGATCAGGGAACAGCGGTGATCGTCGGTGTCGGGCCCGGCCTCGGGATGTCGATGGCCCGGCGCTTCGGACGGGAAGGTTTCCGCGTCGCGCTGATCTCGCGCAGCGACGCACGGCACGCCGCGTACGTCGCGGACTTGGCCGAGCGCGGGATCGACGCCACCGCCCACGTCGCGGACGTCACCGACCGGTCGCGGCTCGGCGCGGTACTCGGCGACATCCACGGGGCGGGGCCGATCGGAATGGTCTATTACGGACCGGGACCGACGCAGCAGCCCGTGCCGATCACCGACATCGACGCGGTAACGGCGCGATCGGCGTTCGAGTGGGTGTGGCCCGCGGTCGACGTGGTGAGCGACGTGCTGCCGGGCATGCTCGATCGTGGGAAGGGAGCGTTGTTCTTCGCGGGCGGGCTTTCCAGCGTTCGTGCCATGCCCATGCTCGGCCACCTCGCCCTCGCGGCCGCCGCGCTGCGGAATTACGCGCTCACTCTCAACGCGGCGCTGGCCGAACGCGGGCTCTACGCGGGCACGCTCACCATCGGCGGCCTCGTCGAGCGCGGGGACATCCACGCGATGGTCTCCGCCGACCCGGCGCGCTTCGGCAGCACGGAAGGCCACACTCTCGATCCGGACGACTTGGCCGAGACCGCGTGGGGCATGTACCGCGCCCGCGACCGTGCCGAAGCGATCTTCGACGTCTTCGGTGGGTGACGAGGTCAGCCGTACAGGGCGATGAAGCGGTCCAGGGAACGTTCGATATCGCCCTTGACGGCGCGGGCCACACCGGATCCGATCGGCCCGAACAGCGGTGCGCCGCCGAGCTCGATGTCAACGGTGACCTCCGAACCGGAGCCCTTCGGGGCGACGAGCAGCTGCAATCCCAGTTTGGTTCCGCCCTTGCCCGCGCCGGTCAGTTGCAGGCGGCGCGGCGGCTCGGCGGCGCGCACGGTCCAGGTGACCCGGTTGCGCAGGCCCTTCACCGAGGCGATGCCGACCAGTTGAGTGCCGACGGTCAGTTCGGCGGGAACCTCGCCGCGCCACGCTTCGTGCATGGTCAGCCATTTGTCGAGTTCGGCGAGGTTGGAGGTGTGCGTCCAGGCCTGCTCGGGCGAGATCGGAACGTCGACCGAGACCTTCAGCTTTGCCATGGGCGCATGGTATCCGGCCCCGGTGGCCCGGTTCGTCGCGAGGGCGGCCGAGCCCGGCGGTCGCCCGGGCGCCGAGGTGGACGCAACTTTGCGAACCCGAATTCGAACAGCCGCCAATGCATTTGTTGATGCGTCAGCGAACGCGCATTCACGCTGTTCGGCCGCGGATGCGGTCGGTGTCCCTGTCTTCGCGCAGCCACGGCCTCCCCGGTGCCCGTCCGGCGCGCGGGCCCGTACGCAGGACGAATGGTGCGCGGGTTGCACGACAGCCCAACATTATTGCCCGGCTATGTCGCGATCCGCGGCACCTATCGTCCCAGTTCCGGGAATCCGGAAAGTGTCGATGGGATCGGCAGAGACTTCGTTGGAATGCTGCTAATGTGCGAATGGTCGGGTTCTGGTTACCGTTCGGATACGATCCGGGCGGTCGGCGATTGACGTGTAATCGCCTGTCCTGCGGGCACTGTGCGGTAGGCGCTCTCGGTGAGCGCCGGTGCCGTCGCGGGTTCCGGTACTCCGACGCGGACTCCACCGACCGGTCCGTTCATGGTCGGCAGGCGAGGGAAGGCGAGCGAAGCAGGATGGCAGTGGGCCGATTCCTCGAGACCAGTCAACGACGAAAGAACTGATGAATCAAGATATCGCCGTGGTGCTTTCATGGATCCTCGCCGCCGCTTTGGTGATCGCCGTAGCGGGGGCGTTGTACGCAGTGCAGTATGCCAGGGCTCAACGGGCCAAGGTCGAGGCTCTGGCCAGGGAACAGCGCGCGACCGAGGACACGCTCGAGCGGTTCGCCGCCACCACGTTACCCGCGGTGGCCGATTCGATCCGCCGGTTCGAGTCGCAGGTGCCTCCGGTCGAAGTGCAGGCAGGCATGGAGAATTCGCGGCTCGCGCAGATCCTACGGTGGATCTCCGAGCGGTACGCCGACGACCTGAGCCTGATGCGCTCGGAGACCAGGGACCTGACCAACAACGAGGCGCAGCAGGCGATCAAGGCGGCGGAGGAGGCCGCGCGCAACGAGGTCGCCGCCGCGTCGCGCCAGGCGACCAGCGCCGCGGTCCGCTCCTTCGGCACCTCCGTGGTCAGTCTCGGCGCCGACGTCAGCCAGGTGGTGAGCGCCGCGCTGCGCGAGCACCGCGACGACGCGGTGTACGAAACCCTCACCCGCATCGACCACACCGTGCAGCAGATGATCCGTCAGGCGCAGTCCTACGTGATCGTCTGTGGTGGTCTGCCCGGCCGCCGCTGGCCCGCGCAGACGCTGACCGACGTGGTCGGCGGAGCCATCGGCCGCGTCAGGGAGTACCTGCGGGTGCGGCCCAACCAGCTCGACCGTGTCGTGATCAGCCGCGCGGTGGAACCGCTCGTGCACACGCTGGCGACCTTGCTGGACAACGCGTTGCGGTATTCGCCGCCGACTTCCTATGTGGACGTCAACTTCCAGGAGGGCCACCACGGCGTCACCGTCATCATCGATGACGCGGGCGTGCGGATGAACGCCGAGCAGATGGAGGAGGCCCGCCAGGTGCTCGCGCACGAGCGGCCCGTCGACATCCACCAGCTCGGCCCGTCGCCGAAGGTCGGCTTCCCGGGCATCGCCGCGCTGGCTCGCCGCTACGGTTTCACCGTCTACATCGACGGCCCGAACGTCTACGGCGGCATGCGCGCGATGGTCTACATCCCGGAGTCGCTGCTGGTCGCCCCGCAGAACGTCCAGGAGGTCGCGCCCGTGACCGAGGCAAAACCGGAGCCGGTCACGGTTCCCGCGCAGGACGCGCCGAGCGAACAGCCCGGCGAGAACGAGCCGTCGCTGTCGGTGAGCGAGATCACCAGCGGCGGGCTACCCAAGCGGCGACGCAGAACGGTCGCGCTCGCCCCGGTCGGGCCGCGCACCGAACCCGGCCTCGCGCGCCCAGAGGTCGCCGCAGCTTGGCATACCGGCTCCAAGAGCGGCCGTGCCGCCGCATCTGATGACACGGAAGGGATGACATCCTGATGGCCACACCCGTGACCGACAGCAGCAACAAACTGGGCTGGCTACTCGAAGATCTCAGCATCACGGGTGTGCGGTTCTCGGTGTTGCTGTCCGACGACGGCCTGCGGATCGCGCACTCCACGGGGATCGCCCGCGACGAGGCGGAACGCTTCGCCGCCGCGGCCTCCGGCCTGCGTTCGCTCGGTAAGGCGCTCGGCGAATTCTGCGGTGACGCCACCAACGGCGTGCGACAGAACATGACCGAGTACGACCAGGGGATGATCCTCATCACCGCCGCGGGCGAGGGCGCGCTGCTCGGCGTCGCCACCACCAACGACATCGACGTGGGCCTCGTCGCCCACCGGATGAACGAGCTGGCGGGCCGGGTCGGACGCGAGCTCGGCAGTCAGCCGCGCAGGCGCGTAGACGGCAGCGAAATGCCATGATCGAGCGCAGCGAGCGAGTCAGAGGTACTGCGCCGCTGGGCAGCACGGAGCCGAGCGAGAGCGAGGTGCCGTCATGAGCAAGCCGCGGCGCGATCCGGACCTGGTCCGGGCTTATGTGCGCACCGGAGGGCGTACGCGCCCCACTCGCGAGCTGGACCTGGTCACTTTGGTCCTGACCGCCAAAGATCCACTCCCCGGCGCGTCGCCCGATGCGCGCCGGGTCATGGCCCTGTGCAGCCGTCGGGGTGCGCTGTCGATCGCGGAGATCGCGGCGTACCTCGACCTTCCGCCGTCCGTCGTGAAGATCGTCGCGTCCGATCTCATGGACGGCGGACACCTGGTCACACCCACCCCGGCCGAGTCCCTGCCGGAGATCGCTCTGCTGGAGGAGGTACTCAATGGGCTCCGTGCTCTCGCCGTCTGATCGCGCCGTCGATTACGTGCCGGAGACCGTGACCCGCTCGGTGAAACTGCTGGTGGCCGGCAACTTCGGTGTCGGCAAAACCACGTTCGTGAGCAGCGTCTCGGAGATCAAACCGCTGCGCACCGAGGAGACCATCACCGAAGCCAGCGTCGGCGTCGACGACATGGCGGGGCTGCCCGGCAAGTCGCAGACCACGGTCGCGATGGACTTCGGCCGCATCACCCTCAGTCCCAAACTGGCGCTCTACCTGTTCGGCACTCCGGGCCAGCAGCGGTTCGTCCCCCTGTGGGAGGAACTTGCCCGCGGTGCGCTCGGCGCGCTGGTGCTGGTGGACACCCGCCGCATCGAGAAGTCCGACGAGGTGCTCTCGGTGCTGGAGGAACGCGGCGTGCCGTATTCGGTGGCCGTCAACCAATTCGAAGGCGCGAGGCACTATCCGCTCGACGAAGTGCGCGATGCCCTCGACCTGGAACCCGGCACCCCCCTGACGTCGCTGGACGCCAGGGACCGCGGCACCTGCCTGCGTTCGCTGATCACGCTTGTCGAATTCTTGTTCCACCGTTTGGAGTCGCGCATTTGACCACGCCACAGTCCTCGAACAACCTCGCGCACCTATCCAGCGGCGCCTGCCCGGTCGCACACGGATCGCCGATCGACACCGACGGTCCCAGAATCCCGCTCTACACCGACGGATTCGCGGCCGACCCCCACGGGATCTACCGGGAAATGCGCAGGCGCCATGGTTCGTTGGTCCCGATCGAACTCTCGCCGGGGGTGCCCGCCACTCTGGTGATCGGCTATCAGGAAGCCGTGCGGATCCTCAACGATCCCGAGCACTTCCCCGCCGATCCGCGCGTCTGGCAGAAGAACATCCCCGAGGACTCGCCCATCCGTCCGATGATGGAGTGGTACCCGAACGCGCTGCGCAACAGCGGCGCGGCGCACGCCCGCTACCGGAGTGCGTACGTCGCGAGCATCGACGCCATCGACCTGCACGAGGTGCACTCGATGGTGGAGCGCATCGCCATTCCGCTGATCAACAGCTTCTGCACCACCGGATCCGCCGATCTGGTCACGCAATACGCGTTCCCGCTCGTGTTCGAGGTGCTCAACCGGATCGTCGGCTGTTCAGCGGAACTGGGACAGCGGGTGGCCACCGGCATGGCGATGCTGTTCGACACCGTCGAGGCGGCCAAGGGCATGCAGATGCTCTCCGAGGCGTTGATGGAGCTGATCCAGCAGCGCCGCGCGGAGCCGGGCGACGATGTGACCTCCCGGTTGGTCCATCACTCGTCCGGTCTCAACGACGAAGAACTGCTGTACAACCTGATCAGCCTCTACGGCGCCGGCATCGAGCCGCAGCAGAACCTGATCACCAACACCCTGCTGCTGATGCTCACCGACGACCGTTTCGGCGGCGACATGCTCGGCGGCGCCCTCTCGACGCGGGACGCGCTGGACGAGGTGTTGTTCAACGACCCGCCGATGGCGAACTTCTGCATCACCTACCCGCGCCAGCCCATCCTGATCGACAACGTCTGGTTGCCCGCGCACCAGCCGGTGCTGGTCAGCCTGGCCGCGTGCAACAACGATCCGGCGATCCGCGGCGGTGACCGCACCGGCAACCGCTCGCATCTGGCGTGGGCGGTCGGACCGCACGCCTGCCCCGCGAAGTCCGTCGCGTCCGTGGTCGTCCAAGAAGCCATCGACCAACTCCTCGATGCGCTACCGGAAATGCAGCTGGCCGTGCCCGCGGACGACGTGGTCTGGCGGCCCGGCCCCTTCCACCGGGCGTTGGCGGCCCTGCCGGTCGTCTTCCCCGAGTCCCCTCCGTTGAACATGGTGTAAGGAGAAGCGTCCGATGTCGCAAGAGCCGATAGTCTTGGATCTGACCGGTTCCGATATCCAAGGCGAGGCGGCGCGGCTGCGCGAGCGTGGGCCGGTGGCCCTGGTGGAACTGCCCGGCGGGGTGCCGGCGTGGTCGATCACCGATGCCGTCGTGCTCAAGAGCCTTCTGGCCGACCCGCGCGTGTCGAAAGATCCCAGGCAGCACTGGGCCGCGTTCATGAACGGCGAGATCACCGAGGAATGGCCGCTGCTCCCGTGGGTGGCGGTCGACAATATGTTCACCGCCTACGGCGCCGAGCATCGGCGGCTGCGCAAGCTGGTCGCCCCCGCGTTCACGCACCGTCGCACGGTGGCGCTTCGACCGCGCATCGAAGCGATCACCGCCGAGTTGCTCGACGGGCTGGCGGCGACCCCGCGCGGTACCGCCGTCGATCTGCGTGAGGGCTATGCCTATCCGGTGCCGATCCAGGTCATCACCGAGTTGATGGGCGTGCCCGAGCATCTCGGCCCCGGCGTGCGGAAATGCGTCGACGGGTTCTTCGACACGTCGTTCGGGCCGGAGCAGGCCCAGGCCAACTACCTGGAGATGTACCGGCTCATCAGCGAGCTCGTGGCCTACCGGCGGGAGACCCCCGGCGACGACATCACCAGCGTGCTGATCGCCAGCCGCGACGAGGAGGACGGCTCGCAGCTGACCGAGAAGGAACTCGTCGACACCCTGATGCTGGTCATCAACGCCGGGCACGAGACCACGGTGAACCTGCTCGATCAGGCCATCTTCGCGCTGCTCACCCGCCAGGATCAGCGTGCCGACGTGGTCTCCGGCCGGATCCCCTGGTCGGACGTGGTGGAGGAATCGCTGCGTTTCGAGGCGCCGGTCGCGCACCTGCCGCTGCGCTACGCGGTGGAGGACATCGACATCGCCGACGTCCGCATCCCCAAGGGCGAAGCCATCCTGGCCTCCTATGTGGCGGCCAACCGGGATCCGAAGGTGCACGGTACGAACGCCGACGAGTTCGATCCGCGCCGGACGGTCAAGGATCACCTGGCCTTCGGTTACGGGGCGCATCACTGCCTGGGCGCGCCACTGGCCCGGCTGGAAGCCGAGATCGCTCTGCCCGCCATCTTCCGGCGCTTCCCGGACATGCGCCTCGCGGTCGATCCGTCGGAGCTGGGCACCGTGCTCAGCTTCATCTCCAACGGCCATTCCGAGCTGCCGGTGTTCCTGGAGGCCACGGAGTAGCAGGCCGCGAGGACATCTCGAGCACATCCCGGCATGGGTGCTCGCCGCTGCCGTGCCGGGTTGGACCGCCCGCGTATCCCTCGCGGATACGCGGGTACAGGTGTTTCCACCGCGCGGGGGCGCACGCGGAACCTGCCCCATCGCGTCGCTGCGAAGTACGAGATATGCTCTGCCGCAGTGGAATTCGATCAATCACTGGAATTCGCTACGCTCGCACGGCGGATTCGGTTCCCGAGACCCGGGGCCGCGTGTCGTCCGGCAACCCTGCTCGTCGAACGTTCCGACTTTGGAGTCACGTTTTGACCCACCCACAGTCCTCGACATCGTCCTCCCTCGGCGGCTGCCCGATCCCGCACGGGTCCCCGGTCGGCGCCGATGGCCCGCGGATAGCGCTCTACACGGACGATTTCGCGGCGGACCCACACCATGTCTATCGAGAAGCACGCGCGCGGTACGGTTCGCTGGTGCCGGTGGAACTGTCACCGGGCGTGCCCGCGACGCTGGTGATCGGTTATCACACCGCGTTGCGCATCCTGAACGATCCCGATCATTTCCCCTCCGATTCGCGGACCTGGCAGCAGACCGTGCCCAGCGACTGCCCGGTCCTGCCGCTGCTCGAGTGGCGTCCGGCCGCGATCCGCAACTCCGGCCAAGAGCATGCCAGGTACCGGCAGGCCACGGTCGCGGGCATCGAGGAGATCGACCAGTTCGCGCTGCACAACACCGTGGAGCAGATCGCCGTTCCGCTGATCAACTCCTTCTGCGGGGACGGCTCGGCGGACCTGATCGCGCAGTACGCCTTCCCGCTGGCGTTCGCCGTGATCAACGCGATGCTCGGCTGCCCGCCGGACATCGGGCAGCGGGCCGCGATGGGACTGGCGGCGATGTTCGAAGGCGTTGACGCCGAGCAGGGCAACGCGATGTTCAACGACGCGATGTCCGACCTGGTGGCACTCAAGCGATCTCATCCCGGCGACGACATCGTCTCCCGGATCGTGCGCCACCCCGTCGACTTCGACGACGAGGAGATGGTCCAGCAGGTGCTGATGCTCTACGGCGCGGGCATCGAGCCGCAGCAGAACCTGATCGTCAACACGCTGCGGCTGATGCTCACCGACCAGCGGTTCGCCGGCGGCATCCTCGGCGGCAGCCTGTCGACGCGGGACGCGCTGGACGAGGTGCTGTTCACCGACCCGCCGCTGTCGAACTACTGCGTCACCTTCCCGCGGCAGCCGATGCTCGTCGACGGCGTCTGGCTGCCCGCCCACCAGCCGGTGGTGATCAGCATGGCCGGATGCAACAACGATCCGGCCATCAACACCGGCGCCTACACCGACAACCGCGCTCATCTGGCCTGGAGCGTCGGGCCGCACACCTGTCCGGCTCGGTCGGTGGCCTATCTGATCGCCCAGGACGCCATCGATCAGCTGCTCGACGCGTTGCCCGAGCTGCGGCTGGCCGTCCCCGCCGAGGAGCTGAGCTGGCGGCCCGGTCCGTTCCATCGGTCGCTGACCGCACTGCCGGTGCTCTTCCCGGCATCCCCGCCCCTGCCGGGCTATGCGTCGCAGCCGGAGGGCAGCGCGGCGAGGTAGCCGCGCTCTGCTCCGGCGAGCCGACATCGCCGCGTTCCGATCCGGAAGGAGGTTGCCGCTCAGAGGTCGTCGTGCACACAGCTGATGAGGGTGTGCGCCGGCCTGTCACCGATCCCACGCATCACGCCGGCCTACGCCGTCGCGGCGCGCCAGCGCCCGGTCGATCGCGTTCGTCGCATGTTCGTTCCTCTGGAGTTTCGTCTTTTGACCACGCCACACTTCCCGCCGTCCACTTCCGCGAACGGGTGCCCCGTCGCGCACGGCTCGCCGATCGACACCAGCGGCCCCCGCTACCCGCTGTATTCGCAGGAATACGCCCAAGATCCGCACGGGGCATACCGTGAAATGCGCCGCAGGTACGGTTCCCTCGTCCCGGTCGAGCTGTCGCCCGGCGTGCCCGCCACCTTGGTGATCGGCTACCACACCGCGCTGCGCATCCTGAACGATCCCGATCATTTCCCGGCCGATCCGCGGATCTGGCAGAAGGACATCCCGGGCGAGTGCCCGGTCCTGCCGATGCTGGAGTGGCGGAAGAACGCGCTGCGCAGTTCGGGCCTCGAGCATCTGCGCTACCGGCAGGCGAATGTCGCCAGCATCGCCGGGGTCGATCTGCACGCGCTGCACGGAACGGTCGAGCAGATCGCCGTCCCGCTGATCAACGCCTTCTGCGAGGACGGCGCGGCGGATCTGATCAGCCAGTACGCGTTTCCGCTCAGCTTCGCTGTGCTCAACGCCATGATCGGCTGCCCGCCCGACATCGGCCAGCAGGTCGCGACCGGTATGGCCGCCATCTTCGAAGGCGTCAACGCGGACAAGGGCAACGCGATGCTCAGCGACGCGCTGTTCGAACTGGTGCAGCTCAAGCGCAAGGAATCCGGCGACGACATCACCTCCCGGCTGCTGCGGCACGAAGCCGGGCTGGACGACGTCGAGATGATCCATCAGCTCATCACCCTCTACGGCGCGGGCATCGAACCGATGCAGAACCTGATCGTCAACACGGTGCTGCTGATGCTCACCGACGAACGTTTCGCGGGGGATTTCCTCGGCGGGAGCCTTTCCACCCGCGACGCCCTCGACGAGGTGCTGTTCAACGATCCGCCGATGGCCAACTACTGCGTCAGCTTTCCGCGCCAGCCCATCCTCATCGATGACGTCTGGCTACCCGCGCACCAGCCGGTATTGATCAGCATGGCCGGATGCAACAACGATCCGGCGATCGGCGTCGGGCAGCGCACCGACAGCCGTGCCCATCTGGCCTGGAGCGTCGGCCCGCACGCCTGCCCCGCCCGGTCGGCCGCGTACCTGGTGGTGCAGGACGCGATCGATCAGATTCTCGACGCGCTGCCCGAGATGCGGTTGGCCGTGCAACCCGATCAATTGAGCTGGCGGCCAGGGCCGTTCCACCGTGCGCTGGTGTCGCTGCCGGTCGTCTTCCCCGAATCCCCTCCGCTGACCGTCTTCTAAGGAGTCCCCGATGACCACACAGCCCCTGGTCCTAGACCCGACGGGCGCCGACATCCAGGGCGAGTCCGCCCGCATTCGCGCGCGCGGGCCGGTGACGCTCGTCGAATTGCCTGGCGGCGTGCGTGCGTGGTCGGTCACCGACGCCGACGTGCTCAAGCGGTTGCTGGCCGATCCCAGGGTGTCGAAGGACGCCAAGCAGCACTGGCCCGCGTTGATCAACGGCGACATACCGCAGGACTGGCCGCTGCTGCCGTGGGTCGCCGTGAACAACATGTTCACCGCCTACGGCGCCGATCACCGCAGGCTGCGCAAACTCGTCGCGCCCGCCTTCACGCACCGCCGCACCCAGGCGATGCGACCGCTGGTCGAACAGATCACCGCGGACCTGCTCGACGCGCTCGCGGCGACACCGGCGGGCGAGGCGGTAGATCTCAGGGAAGGTTTCGCCTACCCGCTGCCGATCCAGGTCATCAGCGCGCTGATGGGCGTTCCCGAAGCCCTCAACGCGGGTCTGCGCACCTGCGTCGACGGCATCTTCGACACGTCGCTCGGACCCGAGGAGTCCCAGGCGAACTATATGGAGATGTACCGGATCCTGGGCGAGCTCGTCGCGTACCGGCGGGAGACGCCCGGCGACGACATGACCAGCCTGCTGATCTCGCACCGGGACGAAGAGGACGGCTCGCAGCTGACCGAGCAGGAGCTGATCGATACGCTGCTGCTCGTGATCAGCGCCGGGCACGAGACCACGGTGAACCTGATCGATCAGGCCGTCTTCGCGCTGCTGACCCACCCCGACCAGCGTGCCGAGATTTCCGAGGGCCGTGCGGCCTGGACCGATCTGATCGAGGAGGCGCTGCGGTACGAGTCGCCGGTGGCGCACCTGCCGCTGCGCTTCGCCGCCGACGACATCGAGATCGCCGGTCTGCGCATCACCAAGGGTGAACCGATTCTCGCCTCCTACGCCGGGGCCAACCGCGATCCGAATCTGCACGGTCCCACCGCGAGCGAGTTCGACGTGCGGCGAGCGAGCAAGGAACATCTGGCCTTCGGCTACGGAGCGCACCACTGCCTGGGTGCGCCGCTGGCCCGGCTGGAGGCCGAAGTCGCACTGCCCGCCCTCTTCCAGCGGTTCCCGAACCTGCGCTTGGCGGCCGATCCCGCCGAACTGGGCACCGTGTCCAGCTTCATCTCCAACGGGCACGCCAGGCTGCCGGTGTACCTGGCGGACTAGCGGCCCGATCCGCGCCTCCGGTCGCGGCCGGAGGCGCGGATCCGCGCGATGCCTCGATCGTGCCGGATGCGCTCGCAATGTGGCGACCGCCACCATGCGTTTTCGGTGTCGGCGCGGAAGTCGTTGTGGTGGACTATCATCCACGGCAACGTAGATCGGAAAGAGCCGATCTACCGGCCGTCGCTCGGGCGCCCCACCCTTGCCGGCATCAGCGTCTCAGACGCCTTGCCGCCACGGTTGTAGGGTGAGCGCTGCTCGTCCCGGCATGTTTGCGCGACGATCGCGCGGGCATCCGGGGAAGACGTCGTATCACGCTGGGAGGACCGATGGCTACCGAAGACCGGACCGCAGTGTTCGACGCGGTGGTCGCGGCGGCGGACTATCCCGTGCTGCTGGTCACCGTGCAGGCGGCCGGCCGGCGCGCCGGTTGTCTCGTCGGCTTCGCCACACAGGTCAGCATCGAGCCGCGCCGGTTCCTGGTCGGCCTGTCCAAGAAGAACTACACCTACCGGGTCGCGCAGCACGCCGACCGGCTCGCGGTGCATTTGCTGGGCAGCGAACAACTGTCCCTCGCGCGGCTTTTCGGCGGTGAGACCGGCGACGACATCGACAAGTTCGTGCATTGCGACTGGCACGCGGGCCCCGGCGGCATCCCGGTGCTCAGCACGGTGCCCAGCTGGTTCGTCGCTCGCATCCGCGACCGGTACGACCTCGGCGATCACGTCGGAATGCTGCTGGAGCCCGAGGACGCGGCGGTGTTGCGGCCCGCCGCGGAAACAATGCACTATCACTCGGTCGCGGATCTGGTTGCGGGACATACCGTCTGAGTAGGTTAGGGGCCGCCCCCTCGGCGTGAACGCTACTTCAGTGCGTTCGCAAGATCGAATCGCGCGGCGAAGGCGGACAACTCGTCGCGGGCGCGCTGCGGGTCACCCGTGCTCGCGCTCACCACGATGCGCGTGACACCCTGATCGGCCAGTCCCTGGACCCGCTCCACCGGCATGTCGATCGATCCCCACCGCGTGTATTCGAACGCGCCGGAATCGCGGCCCGCCGCGCTCGTCGCGGCGCGGGCTGTCTCCAGCTGGGCAGCGCGTTCGGCCGGCGCGAGCATCCCGCCCGGGAAGTAACCGTCGCCGCGGGATCCCGCGCGCCGCGCCGCGGCGCGGCTCGATCCGCCGACATGGATCGGCAACGGCTCGCCGCCCACGGGTTTCGGGTAGCTGCACAGGTTCTCGAACCGGAAGAACTCGCCGTCGAAGCTCACCCCCTCCGCGTCACCGGACCACAGCAGCCGCAGCACGTCGATGGCCTCGTCGGCGCGACGGCCGCGGGAGGCGAAATCGACGCCGACGGCTCGCGCCTCACCGGGGAGGGTGCCGAGCCCGACCGTGAGCAGGCGCATGCGGCCCTCGGACAGCACGTCGATCGTCGCCAGGCGCTTGGCCAGCACCACCGGATGGTGATAGGGCAGCAGCAGCACCGCCGTGCCGAGCAGGATCCGCTCGGTGGCGGCGGCCACGAAACCGAGCGCGTCGAGCGGATCGGCGAACGGCACCGTCGGCGTGATCTCCATCGGCCCGACCGTCGCCCCCGGGTACAACGCGATGTGCTCGGGCAGGTAGATCGCTTCGAATCCGCAGCGCTCGGCATGCTGGGCGTAGCCGATCAACCGGTCCGGGTCGACGCCGAAGAAGGGGGTGCTGTAGCTGACCGCGAACTTCACCTCGGCTCCTCGATCCGGTCGAACTCGCAGGCCGCCGCGAGCCGCGCGCGCAGATGGGTCCGTACGTGCTCCAGCCGCGTCAGGTAGGAATCGACCTCGGCCAGCTTGCGCCGCAACGTGGACACCGAATCGGGGCAGACGTCCCCGGAGCCGTTGCCCGCCCGCAGGCAGGCGACGAACGGGCGGATGTCGTCGAGATCGAAGCCCGCACCGAGCAGTTCGCGAATCTGCGCCACGATCAGCACCTCCCCGTCGTCGTAGGAGCGGTACCCGTTGGCGGCGCGGCGCGGCCGCACCAACCCGTGCTCCTCGTAATAACGCAGGGCGCGCGTGCTGGTGCCCGCCCGCTGCGCCAGTTCGCCGATGCGCATCCGTCCTCCTTCGCCTCCGCTACCGCCACGCTAAACCTTCTCGTCGGCGTCAAGGCAAGCCGCCGCGCTGCCTGCCCGGGGGAGACCTCATGCGCTGGTGGCACGTCGGCATTCGTGCGGCGCTAGCGCGGCGCAGGCCTGTCGCGCCCAGACGCGGTGGTGTCGAGCAGGAACGCCGACATCGCCTCGGCCACCGCGGCGGGCTGATCGAGCATGGACAGCACGTACGCGTCGTCGATCTCGACCAGCCGCGCCGCGGGAATGAGGTCCGCGAGCCGACGGCCGTGCTCGCGCGGCATCACCTTGCCCGCCGACGACCACAGGATCAGCGCGTCTCCCCGGAAGTTGCGCAGTGCTTCGGTGTTGGCGATCAATTCCTCCCGGGGGAACCCGGACCTGGTGTAGGCGAGCAGGTCCCGGCGGATTCTGGCGTCGCGCAGCCCCGGCTCGGTCCAGCCGCGCACCAGCGCGTCGGGCAACGGTCGCCGCGCCATCCAGCCGAACAGCAATGGCGATCGGCGCAGCCACCGAATGCGCAACTGCCGCAGGGCGAGTGAGATGCCGCCCGGCAGATAGGCGGCGACGGTGGCCATCTTGCCGGGCAGGCCGGGCGGGAAGTTGTCGAACGCCTCGCACGGCAGCACGATGAGCCTGCCGACGCGTTCGTCCAACCCGTAGGCGGTGAGGAACAGCGCACCGCCCCAATCGCTGTGCACGAGCGTGACCTCGTGCAGATCCAGCGCGGCGAGGAAGTCGGCGATCAGGTGATTCAAACCGCGCAAGCTCAGGTCGACGCCGGGACGCAGTGGCAGGGGATGGGCGCCGAGCGGCAGGTCCGGCAGCACGTACCGGAATCCGTCGGGCAAGGCGTCGAGCACCTCGTCCCAGACCGTGTGGTTCATCAGCAGGCCGTGCAGCAGGACCACCGGGGGCCCCTCGCCGCGCTCGACATAGTGCACCCGGCCCGCGGGCAGTTCGATCTCAGGCATGTCCGCCTCCGTTCGAGCGATCGCTCTAGAGTATTTGCTCTAGTCTGGGAGGGTGACCGAGAAGATGTCAACCAGCACCCGGGAACGCCTCGTCACCGCGATGGCCGAGCTGATGCGGACGCAGGGCTACGCGGGCACCAGCGTCAAGCAGCTCACCGTCGCCGCTCGGGCCCCGATGGGCTCGCTCTATCACCACTTTCCCGAGGGCAAACCGCAGGTCGCCGCCGCGGCGCTGCGCACGTCCGGCGCCGCGTACATCCAGTTGCTCCCGCTGCTGCTCGACGCCGACGACGACCTGCGCGAAGCGATACCAGCGGCCTTCGCCGCGGCCGCCGAACAGATCGAGCAGACCGGCTGGATCAACATGTGCCCGGTCGGCACCGTCGCTGGTGAGGTCGCCGACAGCGAACCCGCGCTGCGCGAGGTCGCCGCCGAAGTCATCGCCTCCTGGATCGGCGACGGCACCGACTACTTCGTCCGTCGCGGCCTGTCCGCCACGGACGCCCGCGAACTCATCCTCGCCGTTCTCACCAGCCTCGAGGGTGCGTTCGTCCTCAGCCGCACACTGCGTTCGACGGAACCGCTGCGCGCGGCGGGCCGGTCGGTGCGCGCCCGCATCGAACAGATGCTGGCCGGGGTGCGCCACTAGTGCTTCCCGGATTCATTCGCCGGTCGAGCCGTACGGAAACGGACGAAATCGGACCAGAACAGACCAAAACGGATCGCGATATATATTGCCGGGCAACGTTTCCGGAGCGTTAATGGTTACAGCCGGGCTTCCTGAAGGTCGAGCACCCCCCGGTACAGGAATCAACGCTGAAAAGGGGGCAGAGTCATGCCTACTGTAACTTCTGTATCTCCGACCACCGGCCCGGCTTCGGGAGGAAATAGCGTGGTCATCACCGGAACCGGATTCACGGCGCAGCCGACCACCGTGCGATTCGGCGGCACGGCAACGACTTTCACACTGGATTCCACTACGCAGATCACCGCGATCGCTCCGCCCGGAACCGGGACGGTACAGGTCACCGTCGCCAACGCGGACGGAACCAGTAATGGCGTTCCCTACACCTATGTCGTTCCTGTTCCCGCGGTGGCATCGGTCATTCCGAATTTCGGGCCCGCGAGCGGTGGAACACTGGTTTCGATCGTCGGTACCGGATTCACCGGAGTTACTTCCGTCAACTTCGGCGCCACACCGGCCACGTTCTTCGTCGCGATTTCCAGCACGCTGATAATCGCCATCGCCCCGCCGGGAACGGGCACCGTTCCGGTCACCGTCACCAATTCGGCCGGGACGAGTCCGGGCGTGCCGTTCACGTATGTGTCCGTTCCCACGCTGGTATCGATCACACCGAATACGGGTCCGGTGACGGGCGGCACCGCGGTCACGATTTCCGGCAGCGGGTTCACCGGCGCCACCGGTGTGTTCTTCGGTTTCCTTCCGGCGGTGTCGTTCACGGTGAATTCCGATACGCAGATCACCGCGATCACCCCGGTGGGGCTGGGTCCGGTACCGGTCACCGTCACCGGACCGGGTGGTATCGCCACCGGCGTCTTCTTCACCTACGTCTGACACAGCCGCAGTCCGGGCTCGGGATACGAGTCATCCGAATCCGAAGGGGCCGTTCATGACGGTGGACGGTCCCTTCGGTCGGCCCGTGCGCGGATCGTCGGATTCGTGGCGATCGGTCGCGCCGCGCCCGGCCGAGAGGTCAGCCGACGCCGACTTCTCGGCCACCGACTCCGGAGGCGAACTCCTTCCAGCGCCAGGGTCCGCCCGCGTCCGCGGCCAGCGGCGGGGTGTCATCGCCCGCGCCCGCGCGCAACCCGGAGAGCAGGTGGCGCAGAGCGTCGACGGCGGTGAACCGCGGCGTCCAGCCCAGCTCGGCCCGTGCGCGGCCGGTGTCCATGATCGGCAGATGCAGCACCCCGTCCAGCAGGTCCGGCGTCGCGGGCAGCGTGCGAGCGTGCCAGCCCATCGCGAGCGCGGCGCGCGCCAGCGAGGGCGGCACGGACACCACCCTGGCGTCGAAGACCTCGGCCAGCCGGGAGCGATCGATCACCGGTTCGGCGGCCAGGTTGAACGGTCCGCGGGCGTCGGTCGCGATGGCGAGGGCATAGGCGCGGCCGACGTCGGCGCTGTGCACCGCCTGGAAGCGCAGACCACGGGGAATCGGCAGAATCGGCGGGAGGCCGGGCCGGATCAGGCGATTCGGCAGCAGCGGTCCGGCGAACAGACGACGCTGCTGGCTGGCGGTGTGCCTGCGGAAGATGAACGCCGGGCGCATGCGAACCACGCGGCGATCCGGATTCTCGGCCTCGAACCGGTCCAGCAGCCGTTCGACGTAGGCCTTCTCCCGCATGTACGCGGCAGGCGGCCAGCCATCGGTCGGCCAGCTCTCCGGCACCGGCTCGTCGCTCTGGCACGGGGAGTAGGCCCCGACCGAGGAGGCGTAGACCAACGCGGGTACCTGGGCCGCGGCGACCGCGCGCAGCACGCGTTCGGTGCCGCCGACGTTCGCGCGCCAGGTGACCATGGGCTGATGGGTGGGCTGGAACAACCAGGCCAGGTGCACGACCACGTCGGCTCCGTGGAAGTGGGCTTCCAGGTCGTCGGTGCGCACATCCGCGCGCACCCACTCCACGCCCGCGCGAGGTTTGCCCGGCACGCGTCGGGCGATCCCCACGATCGAACCGACTCCCGCTTCTGCCGACAGTGTCTCCAGCACGCTCGTTCCGACGTTTCCGGTGGCACCGACCACGACGACGCGCATATCCGCTCCTTGGCTCGGCGACGAGGTTCGTGAGCGACTTACCCAGGATCGCCGCGACGACACCGGCCACCGGATTTCTCCCGGCTCGGCCGCGCGGAACCTGCGCACAGCGCGGCGGGCCGGAGCCCATTCGGCTCCGGCCCGCAGGCTCATCGGAAAACGTCACATATTCGATTGCGCGAGACGGTTGGCCAGGAGTTCCTTACCCATCCGGCCGCCCTTGCGGCTGTCGGCCTGCGCCTTGCGGAAGAACTCCACCAGCTCGGTGTCCCCGGCACGTTCCGCGTCCTGGATGAACGTGTCCAGACGCAGCGCGTTCTCGAGGGACGCCTCGACGAACCAGATCAGGTTGTAGTCCTTGTCCCTGGTGCCGGTGATGGTGCCCGTTTCTTCCTGCTGCTTGGTCATCTCCACTCCTTTCGCTTCTTCGTCGCCGAGCTGCGCGCCGGGCTCAGTCCCGTCCGAGCGCGTGCGCCAGCTCCTTCTTCGTCATCTTCGAGCGGCCTTCGACATTGCGCTTCTTGGCCTCGTTGTACAGCTGGTCCCGCGTCGGGCCCTGGGCGCCGCTGTGCGAACGCTGCCCGCCGCGCTGCTGCGGAGACTTGTCGTCGGTCGACGTCTTGCTCGCGGTCTTGGACTGCCCGGACTGCGCACGGTTCTTGTTGACCGTGCGTGCGGCCATCTCCTTCGCGCGTCCGGTGCTCGCGCCCCGGGATTTCGCCGAATCCTTGATGTGCTCGTACTGGCGTTCCTGCTTGTCGGTCCAAGCCTTCGGCATGTCATCACCTCCTGTGTCTGCGGTCTACCCCGGGAATCTGCGCGCAATCCGGATCGGGCCCGGCTCGCGCGCCGGGCCCGTCACCCGCGACCACCGCCCCGGAGGCGGCGAACCGACGGCAGGCTCGCGTCAGCAGGTGCTGGGCGCGGGCTCGCCGCGCACCCGGCTCTGCAGCCACGGCAGCACCGAGGGCGCGCCGAGGACCGCCGCGGTCAGATGCTCCGCGTCGGGCACGCGCAGTGTCTGCACGGGCACCCCGGCCGAGCACCAATGGCGGTTGGTGTTGTCGATGGCATCGATCGGAATCAGCGGGTCGCTCGGCGAATGCCATTCGAAGATCGGTGTTTGCGGGGCGTTCGGGTAGAGCTCCACGCTGTTCTCCTCGACCACCGACCACGCGCCGGGCGTGGTGTCGAAGACCGACGCGGAGGTCACGTAGTCGCGCGCGTTGCCGTTCATGCCCGCGGCGAGAATTTCGTTGGTGCAGCTGTTGGCCATCTCGTCACGCAGCGCGAGGCCGCGCTCGTTCAGCGACTGGCTGGTCGGCACGCGGTCCGGGTATTCCCGTTCCAGCCCGATCGCCGTCGCCATGGCCAGGCCGAACGCCGGATGCGGTTCGAATCCCAGCGCCTTGGCCATCGTCACCAGGTTCATCGGGGCGCCGCCGATGGCCGCGCCCGCGAGCCGCAGTTCCGGCGCGTAGGTCGGCTGCAGCGCGGCCGCCCATGCCGTGGCGAGGCCACCGCCGGAGTAACCGGTCAGCGCGATCGGGCTGTTCTGCAGGCCGAGTTCGGGGAGCCGCTTCGCCGCGCGGATTCCGTCCAGCGTGATCTGGCCGCCCAGACGTCCGGCGCCGAGCGCGAACTGCGGACCGAGATGATCCGGCAGCGCGATACTCCAGCCCTGCGCCAGCAGGACGTTCAACATCCCTGTCGAAGCCGACAGGTTCAGATCGTTGGAGTAGAGCAGGTGCGATACCGCGCAGTGCGTGCCGAGCGAGTTGATGAAGTGCTGATACGACAGCAGCGGCATGTCGGGACGATGGCCCAGCGGGGTGAGGATCGTCGTCGTCGCCGAGATCGGCGCGCCATGCGAGTTCGTGGAGCGGAACTCGACGAGCCGGACGGTGGTGCCGGGGAAGAGCGCGAGCGGGGGCAGCATCCGCGTGTCGAGCACATCGCCGGGCTGGTGTGCGCCCACGTCCGCCGGGGGGGCGTAGAACGGGTCCGGGTCGGGATACGGATACAGCGGTTCCGCGGCCGCCGCCGTCCCGATCAGGAGAGTGAGTGCCATTCCGCCGCACGCGCCGATGGCGCGGACGGAACCGATGGTTTTTCTGCCGAGGAATCGAAGAAACGGACGAGTCACGACCTTGACCTCCAGGGGTAGTTCGCCGTATTCGCCGAACAGTGGTCTGCCTCAAAGTGCCTTCGTCGGCAAACTATCAGCAACACGCCGGGCTGAGTCATGAATGCGCGAAAAACCTTTTGGCATCAGTTAAAACTGAGGGTTTTCATCGCGCTCGCGCAATGTATCGTGATGGCTGGCAACCAACCCGCACAGCTCTTCCTCCGCGGCGGAGTCCGCACACCCGCGCCGGACCCGTTCGTTTGTCACTTCGCGATGAAAAGCATGCCTACCAGGGGTTGCGGTGCGGGGCGAGCACGGCTTGGCTGGATCACATACACAGCGACGAGGCGCAGGGCGAGGAAGGAGCGGTCATGTCCAAGACAGCCACCGAGAAGGTCCGCCAGTCCGGTTCCGAAGCACCGGAGACGGCACGTTCCGCGCCGTCCACCGAGACCGGATCGCCGGCCGGCTCCGACGCCGCGACCACCGAGCGCGGCGGGTTGCGCGTCCCGATCCCGACGCTCGGGATGCGGATGGCGCGAGTGCCGCTGCTACCAGGGCCGCGCACCGTGGCCACCGGAGTCTCCTCGGCCACCACGGCGGTGCGCGACCGGGTGCCGGACCGTGAGTCGTTGCTCTATTTCGGCGGGCTCGGCGCGGCGGCGGTCACCGGATTGGTGTCGTGGCCGGTCGCCGGAGCGATCGGCGTGGGCGTCTGGGTGGCCGAGCACGCCCGCCGCTCGCCCGCGGCGGCGGGAGACGGGGCCGAAGGATGACCTGATCACGGCGACTCGGGAACGGCAACGATATTGCAACGTCTTCCGTCGCGCCAGCTGTCGAGGACGCGGTCGACGGTGGGCCGGATACGGGTTCTGGCCTCCGGGCGAGGGACGCCGGTCATGAGCAGGTTGTCGTAATCGGTGTCGCGGTGGCGGATGGAGGCTATGACGGCCAGGGTGAGGGCTTCGGGGGACAGGAGTTTGGCGGCGGCGGTGCGGCCTACGCGGCCGCTGCCCCGGGCGGCGGCGTGTTCGGCGATCTCGGCGGCACGGTCGGCGGGGCAGCCGGGGAACAGCCGCCGGATCTCGGCGGACATGCGGGCGCGGTATTCGTCGTCCTCCACGGCGCGGCGGACGCGGTCGCGATCGCGGCGGCGCGCGCGGGCCTCTTCGTCGGCGAGGCATTGCTGTTCCGCGCGGGCGAGGGCGGCCTCTTCCACGAGGATGCCCAGCCGCTCGTAGCGCTTGCGCCGCCGGTTGAAGCGGACCACCACGGCGGCGAGGGTGCTCTTCTTCTTGGCTCGCCGGCTCAGCGCCGCGTTCCCGGCGGGCAGGAACTCCAGATGGTCGAGGTCCGAGCAGGTAAGACATAGAGGACCGGCCGCGGAGGTGATCAGATACGGGCCGGTCTCGGCGCATTCGGCGCACGTCCACGACTCCGCGGCCTCGATCACGGTGAGATCAGGGGCGCGGTTCTGGCGTTGGACGACCTGTTCGCGCCGCGCCGGGCTGAGGTCCGCCGAGAGCCAGTGCACTCGGAACACCTCGTCTTCGCCGTGGTCGACGAAACGCAGCGCCTCGCGATCGCGCCCACCCGACAGATACGCCGCGGTGCTCGCGCTGAGCCCGTGTTCGCGGGCCCACTCGCCCAGTAGGTCCGCCGCCTCCCGTAACCGCCGCCCATCGACTGCCGTGAGCTGCTCCAGCGACCGCACCTGCCCTTGCCGCCAGCGATCGACCTGACCGGACCGCACCCAGCCCAGCACGGTGAACACATCGACCGCCGACACGTACTTGCGTTGCACGAGCGACGCTTCCGCAGCTTCGACTACTCGCCGCTTCAGCTTGGACACGGGTTCGCACCTTAGCGCACGCCGGGGAATCCACTCGAAAGCCGAAGAGCCGGAACAAGCGGCAACCGCGCTCGGTCCGGAAATCACCGAGCAGGTGGGCCGGCGCGCAACGGCGGGCTCGCACGCCGCCTACCAGTCGACCGCGCCGAGTTCGTGCAGTCGGCGGAAGACCATCATCGAGCCGGGGGCCACGTGATCCATGGCGGCGTACTCGCTCACCGTGAAGTAGCGCAACTCGGCGATCTCGCTGGTGGGACGCGGCTCGCCGTCGAGTTCCGCGGTGAAGCAGGTCATGTGCAACCGGGTGCCGGGGGAGTGCCCGTACGCCTCCGCCTGGAACACCCCGAGTTCGTCGTAGGCGACGACGCCGACGCCGAGTTCTTCGCGCACCTCGCGGTGCAGCGCCGCTTCGGGTGTCTCGCCGGGGTCGATCTTGCCGCCTGCCATGTAGAAGACGTCCTTGCCCACCGAGCGCGCCTGCAGCAGGCGGCGATCCCGGACGTGGGCCAGCGCGGCGGTGCGAATCACCGGCCCACTGTACTGAGCGGCGCGAACCCGACGCCAACCGGAATCGGGCGGCTCAGCGCTCCGGCACGGCGCGGTGCAGCAGTTCGCCGATGCGCCGGTGGATCTGCGCGGTGTCGTCGCCGTCGGCGACGAATTCCAGGAACAGCGCCGCACCGGCCGCCAGCGCGATGACGGCCCTGGCGTCCAGCTCGGACCGCGCACGCGATTCGGTGTCGCCCGCGGCGAACAGCGCGGCGGCCGGGGTGCTGAATCCCGCCCACAGCCGGTCGCGCAATTGCCGATCGCGGTCGAGTGCGGTCAACAGCCCCGGGACGGCGGCGCGAACGTCGTCGCGGGCGAACAGTTCCCGGCTGCCGCGCAGCACCCACTCGATCCACCCCTGCTGGTCGGCGCCCTCGAACGGGCCCAGATCCGGTGTCTCACCCAGCACGGCGTGCAGCACCAATTCGGCCTTCGATTGCCAGCGGCGAGCGATCGACGCCCGGCCGACGCCGGCGCGCGCGGCCACCGCCCGCACGCTCAACTCGTCCCACCCCACTTCGACCAGCATCTCCCGGACGGTCGCCAGCACCCGCTGTTCGACCGACTCGTCCCTGGGCCTGCCCGCGCTCCTGCTCGCCGCAGGCGGGTCCTGCGCCGTTTCGCCCATGCCGCTCCCTGACTTCCATTACGATGCCACTGGCATCGAATTTGTGCCGATGCTTCCGATGTGCGGCCATTCTCGCGTGTGCGGCGGGCATGGGCGGTGGATCGGACGGCGGAACCATGCTGACGAAGGATCGAAATGGGTGGACACATACCGGCTGAGACCGGCACGGCGGCGAGCGCCTGGACGCCGACGACCGGACGCGACGAGGGATAGCCGGTATGCGAATCGCGGTCACCGGCGGCACCGGCTATCTCGGCGCGCACACCGTCTCCGCGCTGTTGCGGGACGGGCATCAGGTCGTCCTGCTCGTTCATCCGAGCGAGTCCGTCGCGGAGGTCGTCGGCATGTTCGACGCCACGCCCGAGGCGCTGTCGGTGCTGCCGGGCGACATCAGGGACCCGCGGACGGTGGAGAAGTTGCTCGTCGGATGCGACGCCGTCCTGCACGCGGCGGGCGTCGTCGGCACCGACAACCGCCGCGAGCAGTTGATGTGGGAGGTCAACGCGGACGCCACGGCGACCGTGCTCGCCCGCGCGACGGCGCTCGGACTCGACCCGATCGTGCACGTCGCCAGCTACAGCGCGCTGTTTCCCAGCCCCGATCCGGTCATCACGCCGGACAGCCCGACCGCGCCGGGGCGCAGCGCCTACGGCCGCACCAAGTCCGCCGCCGACCGGATCGCGCGTGCGTTGCAGGCCACCGGCGCCCCGGTCGTGATCACCTATCCGTCCAGTGTCGTCGGGCCCGGTCTCGGGACGCAGGCAGGCATCACCTCCGACGGCTGGGGCGCCATACTGCGGGCCCGCGTCGCTCCGCGAATCCGGGGCGGGATGCAGATGATCGACGTCCGGGACGTGGCCGCCGTGCACGCCGCCGTCATGCGCCCCGGTCTCGGCCCGAGGCGCTATTTGTGCGGCGGTCACCTGGTGGCGTTCGACGAAATTGTGGACATCTTGGAAAGCGCTGCCGGACAACGCATCCGCCGGATCCCGGTGCCGAAGGCCGCGCTGCTCGGACTCGGACGGCTCACCGACGCCGCCGCCCGCTTCCTCCCGATCAGCGCGGGCCTCAGCTACGAGGCCGCCTGGTTGCTGACCACCGCCACACCGACCGACGACTCCCGCACACTGGCCGAACTCGGTGTGCGTTGGCGGCCCATCGGCGAAGCGATCATCGAATCCGTGCGCCGGGAAACGGGTTCCCGCGCATGACGCGGTACGCGCCGGTCAGATCATCTCCCGGGAAATGGCCGCGACCAAACCGCCGTCGATGATCAGGTCCTGCCCGTTGACGTAGGACGCCTCGGCGGACGCGAGGAACGCCACGGCGTCGGCCACGTCCTCGGCGGTGCCGAGCCGGCGGCTGGCCACTTCGGCGAGCACGGCGGTGTGCGCGTCGGGGCTGACGTTGTCGTGGAACATCGGAGTCTCGATATAACCGGGGCTCACCGAGTTCACCCGGATCCCCTTGGGCCCCAATTCCGCGGCGAGGCTGCGCGCCAGGTTGTGCACGGCCGCCTTGGTGGCCGCGTACAGCGACGCGCCGGGCAGGCCGCGGTGCAGGGTCCACGACGCGTTGATGACGATCGCCGCGTGCTCGGACAGCAGCGGCAGCGCCTTCTGGACGGTGAAGAACACACCCTTGAAGTTGATGTCCACGACGCGCGCGAACTCGTCCTCGGTGATCTCGGCGTTCGGCTGGAAGGACGCGACGCCCGCGTTGGCGAACACGACGTCCAATCGGCCGTGCCGGTCGCGGACGGCGGCGGTGAGCGCGTCGAGATCGGCGAGGCGCGCCGCGTCGGCCTGGATCGCGAGCACCCGTTCCCCTCCGTGCAGCGCGTCGACCGCGGCGTCCAGCCGGGCCCTGTCCCGGCCGGTGATGACCACCTGTGCGCCTTCGGCGAGCAGCCGTCGCGCGGTGGCCAGCCCCATGCCGCTGGAGCCGCCGGTGACGAGTGCGACCTTGCCGTCGAATCGGGAGTTGTTGTGCGTCATGAGAGTCAGCGTGCCGAAGGTCGGCGCGGGCGAACAGTGTCCAGTCGACCTAGGTCTGGCGCCACCAGGCTGCGGTCACGCCGGGGCGGTGAGCGCGACGCGCATCAGGTCCTCCACCCGCTCCGCGCTTTCCGGCTGCGGGTTGTAGAGCACCAGGAACCAGCCGGGGTGGCCGGCCACCGCGAGGGTGGTCGTGTCGAACACCAGGTCGCCGGCGTCGGGATGGCGTACCGCCTTCACGGCTTGGACGGCGGCGTCCACGTCGTGGCGGGCCCACAAGCCGGCGAATTCGGGACTGGCGGCACTGAGTTCGCCGACCACCCGGCCGAATTCGGGATCGTCGGGAGCGTAGGCGGCGTCGGCGCGGAAGGCGGCCACGACGGCGGGCGCGATCGCGGCCCACGCCACGTGCATACCGCGATACCGGGGGTTGCGGAAGAAGGAGACCAGGCAGTTGTGGTCGGCGGCGGTGAATCCGAAGACGGTGCGCGCCGTGTCGTTGACCGCGAGCAGATTCCAGTAACGGTCACGCAGCACGGCGGGCCGCGCTCCCCACGCGTCGAGCAGTCGGCGCAACTGCGGGGTGACCTCGGCGTCACGGCCGGGGCCCAGGGGCGGCGGGTTGAGACCGGCGAGCAGATACAGATGCCGTCGTTCCGGGCCGGACAGGCGCAGCGCCGCGCCGACCGCGTCCAGCACCTCCGCCGACACCGTGATGTCGCGTCCCTGCTCCAGCCAGGTGTACCAGGAGACGCCGACTCCGGCGAGCAGCGCGACCTCCTCCCGCCGCAGGCCGGGTGTCCGCCGTTTGCCCACGGTCGGCAGGCCGACGTCTCGCGGTGTGAGCCGGGCTCTGCGGGTGCGGAGGAAGTCGCGCAGCTGCGCGCGCCGGTGCGGCGCCGGGGAATCACTGGCCATGGGCACGGTAACAACCGATGCGCCGGATCAGTTCCCCAGATACACCGGGAACGCCTCGAGATCGTTCTGGGTGAGCACCGGCAGGTTGCGGATCTGTTCGACCGGCACGGCGAAGCGCAGGCCGGGGAAGCGGGCGAACAAGGCGGGCAGCGCGATGCCCGCTTCCAGCCGGGCCAGCGCCGCGCCGGGGCAGATGTGCGGGCCGTAGCCGAAAGCCAAGTGCCGGTTGGCCGTCGGGCGGGAGACGTCGAAGTCGTCGGCGTCCTCACCGTGCACGGCGAGATCCCGGCCGATCGCGCGGTAGGACATGACCACGCCTTCGCCTTTCTCGATGACGGTGTCGCCGACGGCGATGTCCTCGGTGGCGAAACGCATCAGCAGATGGGTCACCGGGCTGTCCCAGCGCAGGGTCTCCTCCACCGCGTCCGCCCAGGTGCGGTCCCCGGCGCGGACGGCGTGCAACTGCTGCGGCCGCTGGAGCAGGGCGCGCACGGCGTTGAGGATGAGACCGATCGTGGTTTCGTGCCCGGCGGCCACCAGCGCCTTCAGGTTGCCGACCACTTCCTCTTCGGTCAGCGGCTCGATGTCGTCGCCGCCGACGATGAAGGCGCTGGTCAAGTCGTCGGTCGGGTCAGCGGTCTTCTTGCGCACCAGGTCGGTGAAGTACACGTCCAGCTCGTCGATCACCCGCAATCGCTCGTCCTGCGGTGTCAGCAGTGAGAAGAACGCCTTGTACCAGTCGAGCAGCATCGGGTGGTCGGCACGGTCCACGCCCATGAGCTCACTGATGACCCGCATCGGCAGCGGATAGGCGAACACCGACTTGAGGTCGACCGCCGCCCCGTCGCGCCCGGCCGCGGCGAGGTCGTCGAGCAGTTCGGCGGTCATGCGCTCGATCGCCGGACGCAGCGCGTCGAGCCTGCGCTTGGTCAGCGCCTGGGTGGTCTTGATCCGCAGCCTGCGGTGCTCGGGACCGTCGACGGTGAACATGGAGCGGCCCGCGTCGATCATGCCGATCAGCGGCCACTGCCTGGTCACCGCGCCGGACCGCCACAGCGCCCACGCGTCGATGTCCTTGACCAGCCTGGTGTCCACGAGCAGCTGCCTGGCCAGCGCGTGGTGGGTGACGGTCCAGGCGGGCACGCCGAGCAGCTCGATCCGGGTGAGCGGGCCTGCGGCGCGCAGCCTGCTGGTCTCTCCGGCGAGGTCACCGACCATCGGATCGATGACAAGGGCTGCTGCGTGCGGGCATTCTCTGGTCACGGGGTACCTCCGACGGCGCGAACGGGTGTGAAGCGGACGGGCAGGGACGTCATGCCGCGCAGGAAGGCCGACGGCCGCCGGACCAGGTTCTGGGCCGGCACCGCCAGATCGAGGTCGGGCAGCCGGTCGAGCAGGACCTCGATGCCGGTGCGCGCGATGACCTCGGCGATCTCCTGCGCGGGAAACGGGCAGCGGTATTCGCCGTAGCTGAACGCGAAGTGCGCGCTGTTGCCGGTGTGCGCGGGGTCCGCGCCGTCGGAGACATGCTGTCGCACATGGGGATCGGCGTTGGCCGCGGCCAGGCCGAGTAGCAGCATGTCTCCGGCCCGGATGACCTTGTCACCGAGCCGGGTGTCCCGCGCGGCCCATCGCCCGGCGAGGATCTGGGTCGGCGTGTCCTCCCACAGCACTTCGTTCATCGCCTGGCCCACGCTGTGGCGCCCGCCGCCGAGCGCGGCGGCGAACCGGTCGTCGGTGAGCATCAGCCGCACCGAGTTCCCGATCCAGTCGGCCGTGGGCAGATATCCGGCTGCGGTGATCGCCATCAGATCCAGGACGTATTCCTCGTCGGTGAACGGACCGGGATGCGCCAGCATCCAGGACACCAGGTCCGCGCCCCGCGCGACCTTCTTGGTCGCGAGCAGGCGCCCCATGTGCTCGCCGAACTGCTGATGCGCGGCCTGGGCGTCGGCGCCGCCGTCGGCGAGGGTCTTCATCGTCCACGCCAGCCGCGGGCCGTCCTCGTCGGGGAAGCCGAGGACGCGCGCCAGGGCCAGCACCGGCAGCGGCTCGGCGAAATCGGCGACCAGCTCGGCTTCCCCCCGCCCACAGAACGCGTCGATCAGGCGGTCGGCCAGCTCCTCGCACGCACGGCGCAATGCGAAGGTGTCGATCCTCTCCAGCGCGGGTTCCACCATCGCCAGGTGCCTGCGGTGCTCCGCGCCCGCGGTGAAATAGATCGACGGCGTCGGCTGCCCGACCATCGGCAGCAAGGGCCAGTCCGGAGGGATGTTCGGCCACTGGTTCCACCGCCCCACATCGCGGGGGAACAACTCGGGATCGCTGGTCACCTGATGCAGTTCGCGGTAGCCGATGACCAGCCACGCGGGAACGCCGCCCGGCAACTCCACGGCGACCACCGCGCCGTGCTCCCGGCGCATCTCGTGATAGAGCTGATGCGGGTCGGTGTGAAAACGCGGACCGCTCAACGTGACCGGCGCGGTGTGGACAGGGCAGCTGTCGGTGGAGCTCGGCGCGGGCGTGGTCATGACGCGGCCTCCGGAGTGGGGAGCAGGGCGGCCGGGGACGGCGCGCGGGAATAGAGGTGTTCGACCAGGGCGATCAGCACGCCCTTGCCGGACTCGCGCGAGCGGGCGTCGCAGTCGATCACCGGCACGTGCGGATCCAGGTCGAGCGCGTCGCGGACCGGGTCGGGGCGGTGGCCGTCGCCGAAGTCGTTGCAGGCGACGACGAACGGCGTCCGCTGGTGTTCCAGCCGGTCCACCGCGTACCAGGAGTCCGCGATCCGGTCCGGGTCGACCAGCACGATCGCGCCGAGCGCGCCGGTGAACAGCCGATCCCAGAGAAACCGGAACCGCTCCTGCCCCGGCGCGCCGAACAGGTAGAGCACGTGCTCGTCATCGATGGTGATGCGCCCGAAGTCGAAGGCGACGGTCGTGGTCGATTTGCCGGGCGCGCCACTGGGATCGTCGATCCCGAGCCCCTCGTCGGTCATGATCGCCTCGGTGTCCAGCGGCCGGATCTCGCTGACCGCGCGGACCATCGTCGTCTTGCCGACGCCGAAACCCCCGACGATCACGATCTTCAGCCCCCGCGTCGCCGCAGGGTGCAGGGGCGCGTCCGCGCGGGCGGGACGCGGATCAGAGTTTGCGAAGTCCAACGAGCACCTTCTCGAGCGTCGTGGTGTCGGGCAGGCAGTGCCACGGCGAACCGGGCGGACCGGCTTGGGGCGGGCGAACGGTGATCTTGCCCGCGAGCAGCAGGTCCGACAGCAGGATGGTCGTGATGCCGACCGGAATCCGCAGCTCGGCGGCGATTTCGACGACGGAGGTAGGGGCCTGGCACAGCTCGAGGATCGCGACGTGCTCGGACTGCATGCCGGACGCCGGCGCGCATTCGCTGACCACCAGAGTGACCAGATCGAAGGTGTCGGAGTCCGGTTTGCTCCGCCCGCCGGTCAGCGTGTACAGCCGATCGGGGTCGTCGTCGCGGCCTGGTCTGCTCACGACACGCCCGCTCCAGGGAAGCGCGGCGTGGCCGCCAGATGTTCGCCGAGCTGTTCCACCAGCTCCCGCATGTTGTGGCCGACCAGCCCGGCGTCCGCGTCCTCGGCGGCGACGACCGCGATGTGCGCGCCCAGCCCGGCTTCGACGATGAACAGGATGCCGCCGTAGAACTCGGTCATCGATTGGCGCACCCCGGCCCGGCCGTCGCCGAATTCCACCGACGCGCCGTGCGAGAGGCTCTGGATGCCGGCCGCGATGGCGGCGAGCTGGTCGGCGCCGTCCACGGTGAGTTCGGGTGTGTGACAGATCTTCAGCCCGTCGCTGGACAGCAGCAGGGCATGCCTGCTGCGCGGCGTGCGGGTGAGCAGCTGTTCCAACAGCCAGCTCAGCTGGGCGGTCTCGGAGGTCGTCATCGTTCGTGCTCCACGGAGACGGAAGGGACGGGGGGAGTGGCGGCGGCGCTGCCGCTGGCGGAGCCGGTCACCGCGCGCTGGAACGCGCCGAGCGAGTCCGGTCGTGCGGCGGGAGGGGTCGGTGCGGCGGGCTCCGGCGCGGCGAGGCCATCGGGGTGCACGGCGGCCAGCGTGCTGCCTCGACGCCGCTTGGGAAGTGTCCGGGTGGCGGCGGGAGCGTCTTCCGCAGTGGACGGACGCACGGGCCGCGGCTCGGCGGACGCGTGCTCCGGCGCGGCGGTGCGGGCGGGCTCTCGCGCGACCGGCAGCGTGCCGGTGGTGGTGGACGGGTGAGGGCGCTCGGCGCGGGTGGTGAGGTCGCGCGGGATCACCACGACCACGGCGGTGCCGCCGATGGCGGAAGGCCGGAACGAGACGGTGAGCCCGTGCTTGCGCGCCAGGTTGCCCACGACGGCCAGGCCGAGTCTGGTTCCGGTCAGCGAGGACAGGTCGGCTCCGGCCCCGCGGGCGTCCGGCCCGGTGGCCGAGACCGCCGCCTCGGCCCGGCGCAGCGCCGACTCGCTCATCACCAATCCGCTGTCCTCGATGGTGATGATCACGCCCGCGGGCACCTCGGCGGCGTACACGTGCACCTCGGTGGTGGGCGGGGAGAAGTTGCAGGCGTTGTCGAGCAGCTCCGCGAGCGCGTGCATGACGCCTTCCGCGGCGTGACCGGAGACCGCGATGTCGGCGATCGCGCGCAACCGGACCCGTTGGTAGCCCGCGACGCGGCCCATCGCGCCACGCAGAATCGATTCCATCGCAATGGGTTTGGCCCAGCGGCGGCCCGATCGCGCGCCGCTGAGCACAGCGATGCTGTCGGCGAGCCTGCCCGCCTGGGCGGTGCGGTGATCCAGGTGCAGCAGGTCGGCGAGCACGGTGGGATCACCGTGGCGATGCTCCATCTCGCGCAGCTCGGCGAGCATGCTGGTGGTCATCGCCTGCATGCGGCCCGCCGCGCCCGCGAAAGCCGCCATGGCCGCGGCGCGACCGCTCTCGCTGTCCTTGGCGCGCGCCTCGTATTCGGCGACCGCCGCGGCCGCGGCGGCGATCTCGGCTTCCGCGCCGCCGGCGACGCGCGCTCGGTCCTGGACGGCCTGCCCCGCGTCCCGCTGGGCGTGCCGCGCTTGCCGTCGGAAGTGGACCGCCGCCGTCGTGGCGGCGCACAGGGCGATGGCCGCGGCGGTGGCGCCCGCCGCGAGTGGGATCCGGAATTCGGCGGGCGCGTAGTACACCGCCGCCGTCACGATGGCGGCGCTCGCGATCAGGCAGGCCGACAATATCGCGTACGGCGGTTTCGGGTGTCCGACGACGTCCTCGCCGCGCCCGCTCGCCGACGCATTCAACAACTCTGACAAATTCCGTACTTCCGCACTCGCGCTTGCCGCAGGAAACGGCACAACTGCCCTCGTCCGCGTGCCTCGGCACCCCAAATACGCAGACCGACAAGCAGTTTCGAAATATCGCGGCCCGAGCATAGCGGCGTGCGCGATGCGGCGCCACTCGGGCGGATTTCACGAGAAGGCGGCGCGGGGGATTTTTTCGCTGCCGTGCCGATGCTCGGATTACGCTGACTACGGCCGAAAAATGTGGCGCGACCGCGCGCTCAGCGCGAAATGAGTGAATTCTCGTTTGCCTGTAATTCACTATCGGTGTGCTGGGGGCGCTCACGTGCGGCCGTATCACCGAAGCGGTATGTGAATCTCGAATTATCGACGCGTCATGTGTTCGCGTCCGTGAGCGGCGGTGGCGCCGCGTGGGCGGAGTGGCCGGCCCGCCGGGCTTCCCGGGGGCCGAAGCCGAGCCGCTGTCGTTCGATCAGAGTTGCGCGGTTTGCTCGCACGGGGGCAGGCCGTCGGCCTGGCGGAGTACTTCGGCGACGGACTCCAGATACAGCAGGGTGCGCAGCGACACGCCGTTCACGGCTTGCCCGAGGCGGCGCAGGGCCGAATTGTCCAGGTGCGCGATGACTTCCGCGTCGTCGGCCCGGTCGGGGCCGGGATCGAAGCCGAAATAGCTGGGGTCGAGCCCGAACACGTGGGCCAGCCCGGCGCGGGCCTGTTCGGGAAGCGTGGCGAGATGTCCGCGCCGAACTTTGGTCAGGTGACCTGGTTCCAGGTCGTACCCGGCTGCGGTCACCCATGTCTCGACCGTATCGTCGGCGAGCGGGCGCCCGTGCGCGCGCTCCCACATCTCGAACGCTAGGTTCAGCCGGGTAGTGATATCGATTTCCACGACCGCCTCCACCTTCTGGCGACTTAGCCTGTTGACGGGTCACACATTGCCTCGACCGTAGCGTGGGAGTAGTCGATCGCCGCGATTTCACGGCAAATGTCCGGTTGCATAGGGGGCGGAACATACTCGATCCCCGATTCGCGGGGACAACGATCTCGAGGAGGCGGATTTGCTGCTGCGTTCCGAGGAAGCGCGCAAACGATTCGCGACCAGTCCGGTCGGGCGGTTGGCAACCGTTTCGCCGCAACTGCGCCCGCATGTGGTGCCCATCGTCTTCGCCGTGGCGGGGGAGGTGGTCTACACCAGCGTGGACGCGAAACCGAAGATCACCACGGCGTTGCGCAGGCTGGCCAACATCGCGGCCAACCCCGCCGTCGCGGTGCTCGTGGACCGCTACGACGACGACTGGACGCAGCTGTGGTGGGTCCGTGCCGACGGAACGGCTCGCATCGCGGAAGGCGCCGAGGCGCAAGCGGCGATCCGCCACTTGACCGTGCGCTACTCCCAGTACGAGCGGCAGCCGCCGCCGGGCCCGGTGATCGCCATCGATGTCGCGCGCTGGTCGGGATGGTCCGCCCGCTGAGCGAGCCGCGCCGCTTCGGGTACAGTCCGATTCACGGTCTCCCACTGCGGGAGTCGTCGAGCCGAACCACCCGTCGAGCCGATCGTGAGGATCGTATGCCCTCGAATTTCGCGCTGAAGGCCATGAATACGGCGCATCGCGCGCTGTTGAAGATCAGCTTCGGGAAGCTGGGCAACGATTTCTCCGGCATGCCGTCGCTCGAGCTCACCACCACCGGCCGCAAATCGGGTCGGCGGCACGCGGTGATGCTCACGGCGCCGATCGTCGACGGCGACACCTACGTCGTGGTCGCCTCCCGTGGCGGCGACCCTGTCCATCCGGCGTGGTTCCTGAATCTGCGCGACAACCCCGATGTGCTCGTCTCGGTGCGCAACGGCCCGAAGCTGCCGATGACGGCGCGGGTGGCCACCGCCGAGGAGCGGGCGGCGCTGTGGCCACGGGTCACCGCCGCGCAGCCGGTCTACGCCGGTTATCAGACGAAGACCACGCGCGAGATCCCGCTCGTACTGCTGACCCCGAAGGGCTGACCGCTGCCGTTCAGGCGCGATAGTTGCGCAGCACCGCAGCGAGGCACCCGGCCGCGGCGAGTGCGCCAGCGGTGAACATCGCCGGATAACCGAGACCGAACGTGTCGTGCAGGAACGAAAGCAGGGCCGGGGCGCCGAATCCCAAGTAGCTCGCCGAATAGAACACGGCGGTCAGCCCGGCCAGATCGTCCGGGCGGGCGATGCGTTCGATCTCCTGCAGCCCGGCCACCAAGCCGATGCCGTATCCGGCGCCCAGCACCACGGCGGCGGCCACCGTCGCCCACAGGGTCAGCAGCCCGGAGGCCGTCGCGGCCAGCGCCATCCCGAGCGTGACCGCGATCAGCGCGGCGGCGACCGCCCGCGCGGTGCCCGGCCGGTCGATCCGGCGCGCGACGGACTGGACGGCGAATCCGCAGCCGAGGGTGATCACGCAGATCATGGCGGAGAAGGCGATCGGCGCCGCGCCGACCCGGGGCGCCATCAGCGCGGGCAGCACCGCGTACGCCGCCGCGGCGGAGGTGAACAGCCACAACGCCGCAGGCAGCGCCACCGCGCGGAAGCGGCGGTGGCCTGCGGCGGGAATGCGCAGGTCGTCGCGGAGACTGCCCGGATTCCGTCGCCGGGGCACGGTTTCGGGCGCACGCCGCACCCACACGGCGGCGACCAGGCACAGCGCGACGTTGATCAGGTACGCCAAGGTGTTCGGCCACGGCGCCCACTGCGCGAGCACACCGGCGCAGCAAGCGCCGATGGCGAAGCCCGCGGTGAGGCTCATCGCGGAGCGACGCGCGCCCGTGCCCGCGGCAAGCCGCGGGCCGTGGGGAGGTTGCGCCAGCTCTTTGAGCCAGCTGCCGCCGACCGCCATCGCCAGCCCGAGCGCGACGCCGCACAGCACCCGTGCCATCGACATCAGCGGCACCGACGCGGACCCGAACGCGAGCAGCAGTGATCCGGTCGCGGCGATGAGCGGTGCAGGCCGCAGCAGGGCGCGGCGGCCGTAGCGATCCGACAGCGGGCCGCCGATCAGCAGCGCGGGCACGATGCCGAGCACGTAATAGAACAGCAGCAGGTCGACCGTCGTGGCCGCCAGTCCGTTGTGCTTGTACATCACCAGCAACGGCGTGAATTCGTTGCCGCCCCAGGCGATCGCGAACATCGCGGCGGCGACGCCGCGCCATCGGCTCGGGACGGCCAGGTCTCGGGGCGCGGTGACGGTGAGTGTCGCCATCACCGGCCTCGTAGTTCCAGTTGGTGCACGCCGGAAAGATGCTCGACCAGCGCGGCGGCGAACCCGTCCACGTCGGAAGCCGCGACCAGGTCGGCCAGTCGCGCGTGCTGCTCGATGATCCGGGTGATGTCGACCGGGCCGCGGCGCAGGGCGACGCTGTTCATCCGGCGCTGGCGTTCCCGCAGCGAGTCGTAGAAGCCCGACAGCAGCGGATTGCCGCCGGCCAGGACGTAGGTGCGGTGGAAGTCGGTGTCGGCGAGCGCGAAGCCGTCCAGATCGCCCGCGGCGGCCAGTTCGCGCTGCCGCAGGATCGAGGAACGCAACGCTTCGACCAGCATGCCGGTGTCTTTCGCGGTGGCGCCGCGGACCGCGGCCGTCTCCACCACGTACCTCGCGTGCGCGACGTGCTCGGCCTCGTCGGGCGGGATCGGAACCACCAGAGCGCCGCGCTTCGGGTACAGCTTCATCCACCCTTCGGTCTCCAACCGCAGGAACGCCTCGCGCACCGGCGTGCGGGAGGTGCCCAGGTCGGCGGCGATCTCGCCCTCGCTGATCAGCTCTCCGCCCGCGAGCGCGCCGGACAGGATGCGCTCCTTCACGGCGCGATAGGCCTGTTCAGCGGATGAATACGTCTTAGACACAAGTTGTATCTTACGCCCGGGTGCGCGGTGGATATATCGAGGGCCGGCTCCTCAGGCTGGCAGGTCTTCGACGGAAACGGCCATGTCGTCCTCGGCGGCGACCGCCGAGCCCTGACCACCGGAGGCCTGTTCGTAGTGTCCTGGTGGTCCAGTGGTCCGACTGCGGGCATGCGCCCGTGGCGAACACACCGCAACCGCCGATCCAGAGCAACATCAGGCAGTAGCAGGCCTTGTGGGTGTCGGTTCTCGCAGGTGCGCACTACGGGCCCCGTGGGCTCTGGTCGGTCCCACCAAACGTTTCTCACTGCCGCGGCCGGGCCGAGACAAAGCAACTGCGGCACGGCTGTGGGGCCGAAGCCGAAAACCTGACCGGCGTCTCCGCCGAAACCATCGAATAAGCACCCGGCCCGGCAAATTCAGGTGCTGTCGGCCTGCACCCGCCGAGGACCCCACATCAGCCCCGGCCGCGCCGTAATCGAATCATCGGGCCGCCCAGTACAGAGAACGATCAATACGCGGCGCGGAGGACCGATCATGATGCGGCGGGGACGGCCGACCAAGACGCGGGTACGGACCGCCGATCGGGACGCGGCATGCGGCTGCGCGTACCAGTCGGGACGGTGCGACGCGACGCCGAGCGCGAACCGGGCCGCGTATTCGGGCACGCTCGCGAGGCTTTTCGCCGGAGCCGGTGCTTCCGATTCCGGCGCGATGTCGTGCAGGTCGGACTAGCGGTTCGAAAGGGCCGCCGGTCGCGGATGCGGGCGCGCCTGCTCGAGCTGCGCGGCGACCGGAAGAATCGCCGTCTCGCCGTTGGTGGGGCCGACCAGCTGCACCGACAACGGGAGGCCGTCGTCGCCGACGCCCGCGGGCAGCGAAGCTGCGGGGTGGCCGGTGACGTTCCACAGCTCGGTGTAGGCGACCATCGGGATCGATGCGAGCTGAGCGCGTACCGTGTTCGCGCCGTCGAGCACGCCGAGCAGCGGCGGGCGGATCGCGATGGTGGGCGTCAGCAGCAGATCGCATTCGGCGAAGACGCGGTCCATCTTCCGCGTCAACGCCGCTCCGCGCCGGATCGCCCACTCGACGACCGGCCTGCGCGCCCACGCGCCGACCGCGACCGTCTGCTTGGTGCGGCGTTCGAGTAGTTCCGGATGATCTATTTCGGCCAGTTCGGCGCGCACCCCGCCGAAGAACTGTGGGAAGAACGCGTGCATGGAATCCGGGTAGCGCACATCGATCTCGGCCACCGTATGCCCCAGTTCGGTGAGCAGTTTCGCGGTGTCGCGGATGGCGCGCACGTGCTGCGGATCGAGTTTCACCATCAGGGCGTGCGGTTTGGTGCTGTAGCCGATGCGCAACGGCCGGGCCGGCTCGCGTGCCGCCGCCTCGAAGGAGGTCGCCGGTTCCGGCGCGCGGAAGCGGTCGGTGGGAGTGCTGCCGCGGATGACGTCGTAGACGACGGCGGAGTCCAGCACGCCGCGAGTCAGCGGCCCGGCGGCACCCAGCGCCCACCACAGGTGCTCGTTCGGGGCGATCGGCACGCGCCCGCGCTGCGGTTTGAGACCGAACAATCCGCAGCACGCCGCCGGGATCCGGATCGACCCGCCGCCGTCGCCGCCGAGCGCGACCGGCACCAGCCCGGCCGCCACCGCGGCGGCGGACCCGCCACTCGATCCACCCGCGGAGCGGCTCGGGTCCCACGGGTTGCGGGTCACGCCGAAGGTGCTGGATTCGGTGTACGGCCACTGCCCGAATTCCGGCATGGCGGTCTTGCCGACGATGATCGCCCCTGCCGCGCGCAGTCTGCGCACCACCTCCGCGTCCGCCACGGCGGGCGTGGCGTTCGCCCTGGTGCCGAAGGTGGTCACCACGCCGGCGACATCGAACTCGTCCTTCACCGCGACCGGAATTCCGTGCAGCGGGCCGATCGCCTCGCCCGCCGCCCGCTCGCGGTCCCGCTCGACGGCCGCTGCCCTGGCCTCTTCGCGCAGGACATGGGTGAAGGCGCCGAGATCCGCCGCCGCGTCGATTTCGTCGAGTGTCGCCTCGACCAGTTGCTCCGCCGAGAGGGCGCCCTGAGCCAGCAACTCGCGCTGTTCGAGCACACCCGCCGACACGACCTCCCGCAGATCCATCCGCCACCGCTCCTTCCGAGCCGCGCGACGACGCGGCTGTCGCCGATGCCGACGTTCTCGACCGTATGCACTCGAGCGGCCGTTCCGCAATGGGGTACCCGGCCGACGACGGATCAGGAAGCCGCTGAGCCTTCCGCAGCGGCGGGCCGGGCGCGCTCGAGCCTGGAATGGGTGCGCGAGTAGGTGAAGTAGACGATCAGACCGACGACCAGCCAGATCACGAAACGCGCCCAGGTCTCCCACGGCAGCGACCAGATCAGGTACACCGAGAACCCGATGCCGATCAGCGGCACCACCGGCATGAACGGCAGACGGAACTCGCGCGGCTCGTCGGGGCGGGTGCGCCGCAGCACGATCACAGCCACCGACACCACGATGAACGCCATCAGGATGCCGATATTGGTCAGCTCGGCCACCACGGTGATGTCCAGCAGCCCCGCCATCAGGGCCGATCCGATGCCGACGATCCAGGTCACCCGGGTCGGCACCTTCCGGACCGGATGGGTCTTGGCGAACCACTCCGGCAGCAGCCCGTCGCGGCTCATGGCGAACCACACGCGGGTGACGCCGAGCATGAAGGTGAGCACCACGGTGACGATGCCGATGATGGCCCCGATCGCGATGACGTTCGCGACGCCAGGCTGCCCGACCGACTCGAACGCGGTGGAGAACCCGCTGGTCGGGCTGATCTCGGTGTATTTCTGCATGCCGGTGAGCACCAGGGTGGCCAGCACGTACAGGACCATCGCGATGGCCAGCGAGTAGAGGATCGCCTTCGGCAGATGCTTCTTGCCCTCGGTGGACTCCTCCGCGGCGGTGCTCATCGCGTCGTAGCCGAACACGGCGAAGAAGACGGTGGCCGCGCCGGTCCACACCGCGCCCGTGCCGAACGGGAAATACGGGGTGTAGTTGGCGCTGTCGATGTGGAACACGCCGAGCACGATGATCAGCACGACGAGGGCGACCTTGATGCCGACGGCGACGGTCTCGAACCGTCCGACGCTGCGGATGCCGCGCGAGAGCAGCCAGGCCGTGCCGAGGCAGAACAGCACGGCGAACACGTCGACGACGTGTCCTTCGCCGGTGCCCGCCGCGCCGAGCATCCAATCCGGCAGTGCGATATCGACCTGTTCCAGCAGGAATTTGAAGTAGCCGGAGACGCCGATGGCCACCACCGCCGCGACCGCGACGTACTCCAGCAGCAGATCCCAGCCGATGAACCAGCCCGCGATCTCGCCGAGCGACACGTATCCGTAGGTGTAGGCGGACCCGGCCTTGGGCACCATCCCGGCGAACTCGGCGTAACACAGCGCGGCGGCGGCGCTGGCCACGCCCGCGATGAGGAACGAGATCAGCACCGAAGGCCCGGTGACCGAGTGCGCCACCGCGCCGGCCAACGTGAAGATGCCCGCGCCGATGATGCCGCCGACACCGATCGCGGTGAGCTGCCACAGGCCCAGCGATCGCGACAGCTGCTCGTCGGCCGCGGCGGCTTCGTCCTCGACCTCGCCGAGCGGCTTGCGGCGCGTCATCTGGGCTCGTAACTGCGCGAGCGACATACGACTCCTGTGTTGAATTCGCCGCGAACGGCGGATGCTCGGTCTCGCTTCGCTCGAAACCGTAGGTTCCGCCAGTATGGTCGCGTGGCGTCGCACGTGGCGGCGAAAAGCACGCCAATCCTGGTTACTCGGTTCGGGTGGGCGGCCGACCGATCACAAGTCTTCCTCCGGCCGCTGATCGCTCCAAGCGCTGCCTCGTTACCCGCGTTGCGCCCGCGTCACCCGCGTCGCGCCGCGCCATCGGTGCTGCTGCCGGTGTCGCGCGCGTCATCCCCGTTGCGGCTGCGCCACCCTGCCCGCGTCACCCGCGTTGCGCCGCGCCACCGCACCGTCCCCGCTCAGCGGTCGCGGCCGAGGGAGCGCAGGAAGAACGCGATGTTGGCCGGGCGCTCGGCCAGCCTGCGCATGAAGTAGCCGTACCACTGGTCTCCGTAGGGCACGTAGACGCGCAGCGTGTGGCCCGCTCCGGCGAGGCGGCGCTGTTCGGTGTCGCGGATGCCGTGCAGCATCTGGAATTCGAAGTCGCCGGATTTGCGGCCGCTTTCCCGCACGTGGCGCAGCGTCGCGTCGATCAGCGCGGGGTCGTGCGTGGCGATCATGGGGTACCCGTTGCCCTCCATCAGCACCCGCAGGCATCGCAGGTAGGACTCGTCCACCGCGGAGCGGCTCTGATAGGCCACCGAGGCGGGTTCGCGATAGGCGCCCTTGCACAAGCGGATCCGCGAACCCGGGCCGGCGAAGGTGCGGCAGTCCTCCTCGGTGCGTTTGAGATAGGCCTGCAGGACCGTGCCGAGCCACGGGAAGTCCACCCGCAGTTCGCGCACGATCGCCAGCGTCGCGTCGGTGGTGGTGTGGTCTTCGGCGTCCACGGTCACCCAGACCCCGGCGGCCTTGGCCGCCGTGCAGATCTCGTAGGCGTGCTCCCTGGCGATGGCGTACCCGTTCTGGGGGAGCGACTGCCCGAGCGCGGAGAGTTTCAGCGACACTTCCAGTCGCGGCACCGGCGGGTTGTCCACGGCGCGCAGTTCGGCCAGCGCCGACAGCAGTCGCAGGTAGTGCGCGACGGTTCCGCGGGCGCGGTCGAGGTCGGTGGTGTCCTCGCCGAGATAGTCGATGGTCACCGAGCGGCCGGAGCCCAGCAGCGCGGAGGCCGCGGCGACCGCGTCGCTCTCGGTCTCGCCCGCGATGAAACGGTCGACCAGCTTCTTGGTGGCCGGCATGCGGGTGATCGCGCGCTCCATGCGCGGGGAACGGGAGGCCGCCAGCACGGCGGGCCGCAGCAGTCCGGAGAAGGCCATCACAACTCCTGGTGCGGGTAGCGGTGGTCGGTCGCGGGAACGAAGGTTTCCTTGATCGTGCGAGCGGAGGTCCATCGCAGCAGGTTCTGTGCCGAGCCTGCCTTGTCGTTGGTGCCGGAGGCGCGCGACCCGCCGAACGGTTGCTGGCCGACGACCGCGCCGGTGGGTTTGTCGTTGATGTAGAAGTTGCCCGCCGCGAAGCGCAAGCGCTCGGTGGCCGTAGCGATCGCCGCGCGGTCCCGGGCGATGACCGAGCCGGTCAAGCCGTAGGGCGAACCACGGTCGATCAGGTCGAGCACGGACTCGAACGCGCCGCGCACCGAATCGTCGTAGACGTGCACGGCCAGGATCGGGCCGAAGTACTCGGTGCCGAACGCCTCGTCGGCCGGGTCGTCGCCGAGCAGGACGGTCGGCTCGACGAAATAGCCGACGCTGTCGTCGGCGTGGCCGCCCGTGGCGATGGTCAGGCCCGGCGTCGCTTTGGCGCGCGCGATGGCGTCGGCGTTTTTGTCGAAAGCCCGCCGATCGATGAGGGCTCCACCGAAGTTGGCGAAGTCGGTCACGTCGCCGTAGCTGAGCGCGGACACCCGGTCGATGAACTCGCGGCCCATCCGGTCCCACAGCGATCGCGGCAGGAAAGCGCGCGAGGCGGCCGAGCACTTCTGGCCCTGGTAGTCGAACGCGCCGCGGATCAGGGCCGTGCTCAGCACGTCCGGATCGGCGGAACTGTGCGCGACGACGAAGTCCTTGCCGCCGGTCTCGCCGACCAGGCGCGGGTAGGAGTCGTACCGGTCGAGATTGGCCGCGACGGTGCGCCACAGGTGGCGGAAGGTGGCGGTCGATCCGGTGAAATGGATGCCCGCGAGCCGGTGGTCGGCCAGCGCGACCTCCGACACCTCCTGGCCCGCGCCGTGCACCATGTTGATCACCCCTGGCGGCAGGCCCGCCGCCTCGAGCAACGCCATCGTCCAGTACGCCGCCACCGATTGGGTGACGGCCGGCTTCCACACCACGGTGTTGCCCATCAGCGCGGGCGCGGTGGGCAGGTTGCCCGCGATGGCGGAGAAGTTGAACGGCGTGATCGCGTAGACGAATCCCTCCAGCGGCCGGTAGTCCATCCGATTCCACATCCCGGGCGCCGAGATCGGCTGATCCGCGAGGATCCGGCGAGCGAAGTGCACATTGAACCGCCAGAAGTCGACCAGTTCGCACGGGGTGTCGATCTCGGCCTGGTAGGCGGTCTTGGACTGGCCGAGCATCGTTGCGGCGGCGATGGTTTCGCGCCACGGCCCGGCCAGCAGGTCGGCGGCCCGCAGGAAGATCGCGGCGCGATCGGCGAAGGACAGCGCGCGCCACTCCGGGGCCGCCGCGGCCGCCGCCGCGATGGCGTCGTCGACATCGCCCGGTCCGGCCGTGGTGAGCGTGCCCAGTACGGCGGCGTGCCGGTGCGGCTGCACCACCGTGACGCGCTCGCCCGAGCCGTGCCGGTGCGCACCGCCGATGACGTGGGTGACCTCCGTCGGGGTCGCGGCGAGTTCGGTCAGCTTCGCGCGCAGGCGCTCGCGTTCCGGCGTGCCCGGCGCGAAGCTGCCCACGGGTTCGTTGACCGGCGGGGGCGGGGACACGACGGCATCCATGGGACCTCCTAGATGGCAGATGAATTTTCGGTAGTGAGAAGTCAACGCCGGAAAACTGCCCGGATAATGAGCCGATTGGACAAAGATGAGGCAAGTGCGTTGTCGAGTTGGCCGAAGGACGGAAACGTGGGCCGGGATGGGGACGAGGTCGCCGCGGACATCGACCTGTTCGCGCTGGCGCAGATGATCGCGGACAACGCGGGCGCGATGGTATCCATTGAGGATTCGGGGTCGCACGTGCTCGCGTACTCGGCGTCCGACGAGACCGCCGACGAGTTGCGGGTGCGATCGATCCTGGGCCGGGAGGGGCCGCGGGAGTACCTGACCCTGCTGCGGCAGTGGGGCGTGTTCGATCGGCTGCGCGACACCGACGAGGTCGTCGACGTGCCAGCGCACGACGAACTGAACATCAAGCGCAGGCTGGTGATCGGCATCCGCGAGCCGGCGGACGCGCACGCGCGCGCCCCGCGCATGCTCGGCACGATCTGGCTGCAGCAGGGCGATCGGCCGTTCCACCCGGACGCGGCGGAGATCCTGCGCGGCGCAGCGGCCATCGCCGGACGACTGATCTCCCGCAACCTGGACGCGCCGACCACCGAAGCGCTGCTGGCCCGTCGGCTGTTCGGCGCGGGCGGGGCTGCGGTCGACGCCGCGGCGGTGGCGAACGCGCTGCACCTGCCGCCGACCGGTCCTGCCGCGGTGATCGGCTTCGCGCTCACGACGGGCGAGCAGGCCCCCGGCCTCGAGCGGTCGGCGCTGGGCGGCGTTCTTCGATTGCGCGCCAGTGCTTTTCGCGCCGACTCGGTGACCGCCGCGATCGGTGACCGTGTCTACGTGCTGCTGCCCGGCTATCGATCGGCGCAGGCCGTGACCGCCTGGACGCGGCAGCTGATCGAGCAACTCGAAGCGAAGCGGTCGCTGTCGCTGCGGGCCGCGATCGCCTGTCCTGTACCCGATCCGGGGCGGGTGGCCGACGCGCGCGCCGAGGTCGATCGGGTTCTGGACCGCACGGCCGGATCGCCCGCGAGCCGGGTGACCACCCTCGCCGAGGCGCGTACCGCGGTGCTTCTCGGCGAAGTGCTCGATCTGGTCGGAGCACGGGCGCAGCTGCGCGATCCGCGGCTGACCGCACTCTTCGACTACGACCGCAAGCACGCCGCGAGCCTGCGCGAGAGCGTCGAGACCTACCTGCGCGAACACGGCGACGTGCGCGCCGCCGCCGCGGCCCTGTGCGTGCATCCGAACACGCTGCGCTACCGGCTGCGCCGGGTCGAGGACATCCTCGGTATGGACCTCGACGACCCCGCCGACCGACTGCTGCTGGAGATCCAGCTCGCCCTGCACCGCCGCCCGGGCTGACGACGGCTTCTGCGCGGTCGCGACCCACCGAGTCGTCTCGGCCTCGACCGTCGCGAGCAGCGGGGCGGTTTCGAACCGGCACCGGCGAGTCGGCCGGAGCGAATCGGCGGCCGACCGGGATACGTCTGCCGGGCGGGGTCGCCGCGCTCTACAGTTGAGCGCAGGAACCCGGGTCACGGCCCCGGGAAGGCGTTCGGCTCGGTCCGCGCCGGACACCCTCCGGGTCCCCGTCACGGAGGACGAGATGACGACGCGACGTCAGATGCTCGAGGTGGGGTCGCGATTCGGGCCGTATCGCCTGGATCGCCTGATCGGTCGTGGCGGCATGGGGGAAGTGTTCGAGGCCTACGACACCGTCAAGGACCGCGTCATCGCGCTGAAGGTGCTGCCCGAGCGGTTGCACGACGACCCGGTGTTCCGGGAACGGTTCCGGCGCGAATCGCAAGTCGCGGCGCGGCTGCAGGAGCCGCACATCATCCCGATCCACGACTACGGCGAGATCGACGGCAGGCTCTACATCGATATGCGTTTGGTCCGCGGCGACAGCTTGCGCGCGTTGCTGAAGGCGCAGGGGCCGCTGGAGCCGGAACGGGCGGTCGCGGTCGTGCGGCAGGTCGCCGCTGCGCTGGACGCCGCGCACGCCGACGGCCTGGTGCACCGCGACATCAAGCCGGACAACATCCTGCTCACCCCCGACGGCTTCGCCTATCTGGTGGACTTCGGTATCGCGCAATCGGCCACCGGGGACAGTCTCACCGGAACCGGCTCGGCGATCGGGTCGTTCCACTACATGGCGCCGGAGCGGTTCCATTCCCGCACGGTCACCCCCGCCGCCGACATCTACGCCCTGACCTGTGTGCTGTACGAATGCCTGACCGGTTCGCGGCCCTACCCCCGGGACACCGAAGCGCAGATCATCTCCGCGCACCTGTTCGAGCCGCCGCCGCAGCCGCACGCGCACCGCCCCGGACTGCCCGCCCGGCTGGACGACGTCGTCGCGCGCGGCATGGCCAAAGATCCGCAGACGCGCTACGGCACCGCGGGCGAACTCGGCGCGGCCGCGCAGGCGGCGGTGGTGGCGGGCCGGGCCACGGGGCCGTCGGAGCCGCCCCCGGCCGTAGAGGCTTCGGCCGGTGCGGATAGCCGCGAAGACGGGCCGACGGCGCCGGGACTGCACCGCTCGGGGCGGCCACACCGCCGTCGGCTGCTGCGCATGCTCGCCCTGCTGTGCGTCGTCCTGCTCGCCGCCGCGATCGGCTTCCTGGGCTGGGAGCTGATCCGGCCGACCACCGGCACCGCCGTGCCGGACGCGAGCGCGCCCAACGGCCAGGACATCGAGTTGCTGTCGCTGGTCGGCCCCTCTGGTTACAAACGCGCGAACTGCGTGCACGAGAACCCCGACGCACCCAGCGTCGCCGTCGTCTTCTGCGCGGCGAATCCGGCGGCGAGCGATCCGGTGGCTCGGTTCCTGCGCTTCCGCACCCCCGACCAGATGCGCGGCTACACGCAGTCGTTGCTGGCCGGCCTGCAAGGACACAGCTGTCCGGGAGACCCGCCGGGGTCGGACGGGCCGATGCTGCGCGACGGCGTGGAAGTCGGCCGCAAGGCGTGCTTCGAGAGCAAGATGGACGATCCCGCCGCGCCGCGGCCCGCATTGCTGCTCACCGACGAGCGGATACCGGCCGCCGCGGTGTACATCTGGAATTCCGACGAGCAGCCTTACCGCGACTATGCCGCCGTGCGCAACCGCCTCGGGTTCCGCACCGCCGACCTCGCCCGGGATCCGGACTATTTCACGCCGGCCGATCGCGCCGTGCTGAACCATCTGGCCGGTGATTTCGGTGCTGCCAATTGCCGCCACGCCGACCCGCCGCCCGGTCCGGTGGCCGCGGCGCTGGCCTGCGGCACGAAGGCCGGGTTTCCGTCCGCGGAGTTCTACGGCTTCGCGAGCCAGGAGTCCGCGACGTACCTGTACGAGGCGGATCGAGGGCAGTTCTCCGGCCATGTCTGTGGTCGCGGCGACCAAGGCGACGATGTCTGGCGACAGAACGGCAACGTGCTCGGCCGCTACTTCTGCTATCCGAACACCGACCCGGCGCTCGGGCCGAGCTGCCTGATGCTGATCCACCAGAAGTTCGCGATCATCGGTCATTTCTGCACATTGCGCGCCGATCATCCGGAACCGGGTCCGAAGACCGAAGCCGACCTGACGGCATGGTTCCACCGGTATTTCGGCTAGTGCCTCGCCCCTCGGTCTGTGCGGTGCTCGGGCCGATGCCTAGGCGAGGAACCCGATGTATCTTCGGACGGGGAATGCGCGACCCCGTCCGGCCGCATCGCCGGGCGGGGTCTTGCCATGCGCTCTCTCGCGGACCAGCAGCCGAGCGCGGCCGCCCGCCACGCGGGGTCGGTGGTCGCGCGTGAACTGCGCGACCACCGGGGCCGCGGCTATGCGGCACCCGCCGTCGGTGGCCATGCGCACGCTATCGGCGGACGAATTCCGACTGTGCGGGCCTATCCCGGTGCGCCGGAGCGGATGCGTCTCTGGGTATTCACCTCGGTGTGGCGCACGGACTGGGAAGTGCCGACCCGGTGGCCAGATCGCAGACGGCGCCGGTGAATATCTGCAAGGGCGCGGTGACCAGGAGTACGAGAATCCCGATGACGTCACCGCGCTGGAGGAAGTACACGGCCGATTGCGCCGCCGCCGCGCCGGAATCCACCGCGGACGAGCCGGTTCCGGCTGCGACCGCGGTCGCCGGGGTGGAGCTGGTCGGTTCGGCGGTCGCACCGGCTGCGGTGGCGACGAGAGCCGCCGCCGCGACCGAGGCGGCGGCGAGGCGAAGGGGCGTACGCATCATTGCGCTCCTCTGTTGAAGAATTGTCGTTCACATAGTAGCGAGAGTTTCGTCCGGGTGTGCGCGAGATCGCGGAGCAAGTCTCGCCGCTTGCGGTCAGGATCTTCCGGTGGATTGCTGGCCTCTGCTGCGCAATCAGGACTAATCCGCACTCTGAAGCCCTACATGCGGCGGAAGGGAAGTCGCCCGACGGCATATCGCATGTCAAGTGAAGGCGCACTTCTGATAGAGGAATGGGTCATCACTTGATGGACCTGCTCGCCCAGCGCGTGAGCCTGCGCGCGCAGAACGAGAAGCCGCCGAGCTACCGAGCGCCTGAGTCGCGTCGCGGGTGTTCGATGACGTTCGTCGAGCTCGGTAAGGGAGTCGTCGGTGATCCTCGCACTCAGGCCTGGCCTGCCGGCTGCTTCGGAAGCAGGAAGACGACCATGCCCGCGATGACAGCGATGACGAACGTCGCGAAAGATGCGACGGCGAAGGCGTGGCCTGCGGCGGCAACCCTGCCGACTTCCGTGGGATGGAACGAGCTGAAGTAGACCGCTCCGATAACGGCGACGCCCAGCGCCCCGCCGCACTGCTGGGCCGTGGACAAAGCTCCCGACGCCACACCGGCGGACTCCGGCTTCACGCGACTCAGCACCGTGTTCAGCGCCGGTGTGATGACGAGTCCGCCGCCGACGCTTTGCAGTACGAGGGTGGGGATCACGAGCAGCGGGGTGATCCGCGGGCCGGACACCAGCAGCAGGCCGGTCGCCAGATAACCGCTCGCCAATATGAGCGCCCCGATCTCGAGGACACGTCGGCCGTATCTCGGGATGATCCGGCTCGCCGCCATGCTGAACACGAAGAATGCGATGGCTGCCGGCGTGTAGACCAGGCCCGCGCCGAGCGCCGACATATCCAGGCCTTCTTGCATCGTCACCGACAAGGCCAGGTAATAGGAGTAGATCAACGCGTACAGCGCGAGGACGAGAACGATACCGAGCGAGAACGAGCGCTGTCCGAACAGCGTCAGCGGTACCAGCGGATCCCCGCCCCGCTGTTCCAGGCGTCGCTCGAGCGCGACGAACGAGCCGAACGCGACCGCGCTGCCCGCGAAACACGCCCAGACCCACCCCGGCCAGCCTGCCTCCTGCCCTTGGATCAGCGGGAGTGCCAGGAGGAAGAGTGCCGCGCTGAGCGCCAGCACCCCGGGCATGTCCAGCTTGCGGGTGACGGCCGAGCCTGTCTCCGGCACGTATCGCACGGCGAGCAGGAGCATGGCGATTCCGATCGGCGCGTTCACCCAGAACACCAGGCGCCAGCCGGAGTCGAACAGGTCGGCGCCGATCAGCAACCCGCCGATGACCTGCCCGCCGATGGTGGCCATCCCCATGACGATGCCGAGCACGCCATATACGCTGTGCCGCTTCGCCGCCGGTACCAGCACCGTGACGTACGCGAACACCTGGGGAACCATCAGTGCGGCTCCCAGGCCCTGGACGACACGCGCCGCGATGAGGCTGCCCGCGTTGGGCGACAGCGCGCAAGCGACTGACGACAGCGTGAACAGAGCCACCCCGAGAAGGAAGATCCGCTTGCGGCCGTACATGTCGGCCAGGCGAGTTGCCGTGATGATGAAGACCGCGTAACTCAGTTGATAGCCCGCCAGCACCCACTGGACATCGCCGTCGGACGCGTGCAGGTCCACCGCGATCGATGGGCCCGCGACCACGACGATGAACGAGTCGAGGACCGCCATGAACAGGGCGGTCAAAAGGATGGATACCGTCATCCACGCAATCGCGTCCGCTTCCGCGGCCACTACCGGCCGACTGGCCGTTTGCCGACTACTCGCCACGATGAGAGACCTCTTCATTTGCCGGTGCCCAGGGAATCAGCCAGCTTCTTGACCACCTCGGCCGCCATGACGGCCTGACCCGAGGTCGAGAAGTGGATGCGATCCGCACTGAGCAGGTTGTCGCGGTCGTTGACCGGGTGGTCCCACATGTCCACCACGATGGCGTCGTATTCCGAAGCCAGCCCGCGCACGATCTCGTTCACCGCGGCCACCCGCTCCGCCCAGTCGGAGAAGACCGGGACGACATACGCCCTGCCGAGCGTGAAAGTTGTCAGCAGCGCGCCGGTCCCCTTCGCCAGGTCGTACATCTGCCGAAGCGTTCGCTCTATCTCGCCGAAATCCGGCCTGCGCCGCACGATGTCGTTGGCCCCGCAGGGCAGGTGGAGCAGGTCGGGGGAGAACTCGACCATGCGGGCCGCCTGCTTCTCGAGCGTCTGGGCGGTGGTCGCTGCGTTCTCGGAGACGTTGAGGTAATCCAGATCCGGCCGGACGGATCGCAGGACACCGGCAACCCGATCCGACCAGCCCTGATCCTGGTAGCCCGGGGTGGGATCGCCGATTCCCGCCGAAAGACTGTCGCCGACAACGGCGTACCTGCCCCACGGGGCCTCGGCCAGCATTGCCACGGCATCCGCCTGATCCAGGCAGAACGGGTCGGTCTCCTCGGTGAAGACGCTGTGCTCCATGGGGAAAAATATACGGTCGGCCGTATGTATTTAGCAAGATGTCGTGTCGGCGCTCGGTCACGGTTGGAGATACAGGCGCTCGTGGGGCATGCGCGGATAGGTAGATGTAGCGCGCAGATCGACGGTCGCATCATCGGCGTAGCGATGGCTTCGGTTCAGACACCGCCGACGCGCTGGCCGATGAGCGCGGGGGTATCAGCAGATCCAACGGGGTGATCTCGTCAGCGGCGGAGGTATTTCGATGATCGGGTCGAGCACCGCGGCGGCATAGAGCCGCCCGGCGTGGGGCGCTGCGGCGGTGCGGGCGCTGGTGATCAGGACATAGATCACCTTCGCCATCACATTGGCGCGGGCGGCCTCGGTCATCCCGTCGCGTACCGCATCCCCGGTAATGGTCACCAGCGTGCCGATAACCTCGGTGAGAACATCGAGTTCGGCGGCGGAACGCTCGGCCTCTCGATCGCCGCTCACCGGGAGAGCCGCAGTGGTCGATCCGGCACGGGAACCCTCGACTACATGTCGCTCGGTGCGGCGGATATCCAGCGGCGCTTGGCCGTTGACCTGGCGGTCCTGCAACAGCAGTTGGACAGTCCGCAGATGTGGGGAGCTGCTGCCCGGCTCATGCTTCCGGCCGAGTTGCCGCGCTTCGCAACGCATCTGGAGATGCATCGCGGTCTGATGCTGGTCAGAGCGGGTGATCGAGCCGAAGGAATTCGGACCGCACGCAGCGCGATGGACGCCCTTCCGCTCGAGAAACATTCCGTGACCCTGCGGATGCTGATGGACGAGATCGCCGGTTCCGGCGATGGCGCAACCCGAGCGCTTCGCAGGTCAGTGTACTCGAGACTTTCGGGCTATACCGAGGTGTCGCGCCCCGATTCGCTCGTCCAGCGAGCGCGCAGTCTTGCCCCCGCATTCCGACCTGGTCGCCGCACCGCGGTTCGCGGGACTATTCGGTCGAATGTCCGGCGTCACCGCCGCCGTCGAGGTGTCGACGTGCTCGCGCCGTATTGCCCCACCAGCGCGATACCTACGCCGATCATGAAAATCACGAATCCGTTGGTGGCATCGTTCATGTGGCCCGGAGTGTGCTGGGCGATCGCGATCGCGCCGATTCCCCAGCCGATCACGCCGATTGTCGTGCCGATCCAGAGCAGGACCTTGCTCCACAGCGGCGCACCCGACAGATCGCCCGGCGCCGGGGAATCATAGGTGGTGTTGTAGACATCGTCGCCTGCGGTCAGGCCGTCGCCGCCGGTGACGATCCGGCTGCCGTGGGTGGCGGTGTTGATGACGGTCGGGCCGTTCATCCGATCGAGTCGGTCGCGAAGTTCGGTGAGTTCGCGAGCGAATTCGGCGTCGGCGGCCGCCGCGCGTTCGATCTCGTCGGCGAGTTGGCGGCGTGCTGCCATGCTGCGCGGGTTCCGGTCGAGGTCGTCGAGTGCGCGTCGGCCCAGTCTTCGTGTGACCGCGCCGGTGAGAGCGGTCAGTCCTTGATCCAGCGACCGGTCGACGAACCGTCCGCCCGCTGCGCCCAGTGCCGCGGCCACGTATGCGGCAACGACCATTCCGTCGATCATGTCAGCCTCCTGCAAAACCGCCCCGGCAGCATAATCATCTCATCGAACGAACCGCCGGTGTCGTTTCAGGTATTTCGACCCGAAAACCAGTTCACCGGGTTCCGGTAGGTCTACGCGGTAGCGGGCCGCGTGCCAGAAGTCGAATTCGATCGCAAACCGCAGATATCGACGATCCATACCCGCAGCTATGCGTCCATCTGATTCGTGAGAATGTTTGGCTCAGCGGTCCTCCAGCTGAACTGCCGCATTTATTACCGCATCGAACTTCTCTACTGCCGATCGCACTCCTCGCACGGGCGTTCCGCCGGCCGCAGGGAGCGTCCGAGTCGCGAACTACCGGCGGCGTCTCGGTGCCGATGTCCTCGCGCCGAGCTCGGCGAAGGTCATGAGCACACCGCCGATGAGAAAGCATGGCGCCAAGCTGAATTGCTCGGACACCGAAGCGCCCTGGGACATACCGATCAGCCCGCCCACGAAGCCGATGCCGATGAACGCCAAGCCGATCCACAACAGCACTTTGGTCCACATCGGAGCACGGGACAGATCTTCGTCCGAGGCGATGTCGTAAACCGTGTTGTGAATGCTTCCTCCCGCCGTGATGCCTCTGCTGCCGGTGACGATCCGGCTGCTGTGGGTCGCGGTGTTGATCACGGTCGCCCCGTTCATCCGGTCGAGCGTCGCTTGCAGGGCCGCGAGGTCGCGGGCGAATTCCGTGTCGCCGACGGCCGCCCGTTCGATCTGATCGGCGAGATGGCGGCGTGCCGCCATGCTGCGCGGGTTCCGGTCGAGGTCGTCGAGTGCGCGTCGTCCGAGCCTGCGTGTGACCGTGCCGGTGAGCGCGGTCAGTTCTCGATCGAGCGGCCGGTCGATGACCTGTCCGCCGGTTGCCCTGAGCGCCGCGGATACATAAGTGGCAATGGCCATTCCGTCGATCATGTCAGCTTCCTCCGCAGCCGCCCCGGCAACTTGATCGTCTCATCGGACGAACCCCGTGCGGCGTTTCAAGAATTCTCGTCGTCGGGCGCGTCGCTGTCGCCAGGCGCCGCTTCGTGCTATCGAGAACAGATGACACCGACGCGGTCCTTCTATGATGTCGTGATCGTCGGTGGCGGGCACAACGGTTTGGTGGCCGCCGCGTATCTGGCGCGGGCCGGGCGGTCGGTGCTGGTGCTCGAGCGCCAGCCGCACACCGGCGGGGCCGCGGTGTCCGAGCGGGTGTTCGCGGGCGTCGACGCCAGGCTGTCGCGGTACTCGTATCTGGTGAGCCTGTTACCGCGGTCGATCGTGACGGATCTGGGCCTGCGGTTCCAGACGCGGCGGCGGGCGGTCTCGTCCTACACGCCGGTGCGGGAAGGGGGTTTGCTGGTCTCGTCGGCGCACGCGCGCACAGCGGCGAGTTTCGCGCGGCTGACCGGCTCGGACCGGGAATTCCGGGCATGGCAGCGCTTCTACGCGACCACGGGGCAATTGGCCCGGCGGATCTTTCCGACGCTGACCCTGCCGCTCCCGTCGAAGGAGGCATTGCGGCACATCGTGGACGATGCCGCCACCTGGGAAGCGCTGTTCGAGCGCCCCTTGGGCGAGACGATCGAGTCGGCCTTCGCCGACGACACGGTGCGCGGCGTGGTGCTCACCGACGCGTTGATCGGCACGTTCACCCACGCGCACGATCCGTCGCTGCGGCAGAATCGCTGCTTCCTGTATCACGTGATCGGCGGCGGGACCGGAGACTGGGATGTGCCGATCGGCGGCATGGGCGCGCTCACCGGCGCGCTGGACGCCGCCGCCCGCGCGGCGGGTGCGGAGATCGTCACCGGCCGCGAGGTGGCGAGCATCGAAACCGACGGCGCCACAGCGGAAGTGGGATACCAGGACGGGAAGATCGCGGCGCGACACGTCTTGGCGAACGTCGCGCCGTATACGCTCGCCGGGTTGCTCGGCGAATCTCTGCCGCCGAAGCCGGAAGGCGCGCAGTTGAAGATCAATATGCTGCTGAGCCGCCTCCCGCGATTGCGCGACGCCGAAGCCGATCCTCGCGAAGCGTTCGCCGGGACGTTCCACATCGGTGAGTCGTACGCCCAACTCGACCGGGCCTACGGCGAGGCCGCGATCGGCCGAATTCCGTCCGCGCCGCCCGCCGAAATCTACTGCCACACCTTGTCCGATCCGACGATTCTGTCGCCGGAGCTCGCCGCCCGAGGCGCGCACACCCTCACCCTGTTCGGACTGCACGCTCGCGCGAAGCTGTTCGCCGCCGACCACGCTTCAGCGAAAGCCGAGTTCGTGAAAGCCACCCTGGTACAGCTGGATTCGGTACTGGCCGAGCCAATCGCCGACTGCTTGGCGAGAGACGAGAACGGAGTGCCGTGCCTGGAGGCGAAGACGCCCGTCGAACTCGAGCGCGAAGTCGGCCTGCCCGGTGGGCACATCTTCCACCGGGATCTGGCCTTCCCTTACCTCCCGGACGACGCCGACCCGGCCGACCCAGCCGCCCGGTGGGGCGTGGCGACCGGTCACCGCAATGTGTTCCTGTGCGGTGCGGGCGCCATCCGGGGCGGCGGCGTGAGCGGGATTCCCGGGCACAACGCCGCGATGGCCGTGCTCGACGCCGGTCAGGCGGGCTGACCGCGCAGCGCGATCTTGGCGGCGCGCCCCGGCGTCTCGGTGGCGACGGCGGCGTCCGCCGCGGCGTCCAGCGGGTAGGCGGCTTCGACATCGAGCCGCAGCTCACCGCGGGCGGCGAGATCAATCAGTTCGCTGATCAGCCGTCCGCGCTGGTCGGCGCCGATCTCCTCGATCCGCTTGGCGCCCCAGAAGCCCTTGACCACGGCTTGGCCGAAGATCAGGTTGCCCGTATCCAGCGTCAGCGGCTTGCCCGAGAGCGCGCCGAAGGAGATCAGTTGACCGCCCGGCGCGAGCAGCGCCAGCTCGTCGGCCGCGGCGCGACCGCCCACCTGATCGACGGCCCGGAGGATGGGCGCACCGGAGGTGGCCGCTTCGACCTGGTCGCGCCAGCCCTCGCTCTCGGTGTCGAGCACCGGTTCGTAGCCGAGTTCGCGCAGCGCCGCGACAGAACTCGGACCGCGCACGAGGTTCAGCACGCGCAGACCGCGTTGCCGGGCGAAGACATTGACCAGCCTGCCGACCGCGCCGTTGGCGGCATTGATCGCCAGCCATTCGCCGGCGCGCAGCTCGAGGTCCTCGATGAGCATCAGCGCGCTCAACGGCATGGCCAGCAGCTGGGCCGCGGTCTCGTCGGAGACCGTGTCGGGCAACGGGACCACCTGGCGGGCCGGGACCACGAAGTACTCGGCCCACACGTTGATCGCGCCGGACACCGTCACCCGCCGTCCGACCGACATATCGGTGACGCCGGGGCCCACCGCGTCGACGCGCGCGACCGCCTCGCTGCCCGGGATGGCGGGCAGCTCGGGCCGGTAGCCGTACACGCCGCGCACGATGGCCAGATCGTGATTGTGGATCGGCGACAGGATCAGCGCCAGTCGCACCTCGCCAGGACCTGGCTCGGGTACCGGGCGTTCGGCGACGGTCAGTACATCCTTCGGTTCGCCGAACCGTTCGATGACTACGGCACGCATATCCGCTCCTTCTCGATCAGTCGTCGGCGATGAGAACCTGGACGTCGATGTTGCCGCGGGTCGCGTTGGAATACGGGCAGACCTGGTGTGCTTTGTCGGCGAGCGCTTGCGCGTCCTCCCTGGACAGGTGGGGGAGTGACACCTCAAGGGTAACCGCCAAGCCGAAGCCGCCCGCGTCGTTCGGCCCGATCCCCACCTTGGCGCCGACCGCGGAGTCGTCGATGTTCGCCTTGGCCTGCTTACCGACCAGCCGCAGCGCCGAATGGAAGCACGCGGCGTAGCCGGCCGCGAACAGCTGCTCGGGATTGGTGCCCTCGCCGTCCCCGCCCATCTCCTTGGGCGCCGACAGGTTCAGGTCGAGCTTGCCGTCGGTGGTGCGTGCGCGGCCGTTGCGGCCGTCGCCACTGGCCAGGGCCTCGGCGGTGTAGAGGATCGGCATGTCATTCTCCTTCGTTCAGCTGGGACTTCAGCGAATCGGTCAGTCGGTGCAGGATGTCGCGCAGTGTGGCGATGTCGTCCATGGACAGGCCGCTGGCCTCGGCCATCCTGGCCGGGATGTCGCCCGCCTCGGCACGCAGCGCGCGCCCGCGGTCGGTGAGCCGGATATCGACGCGGCGTTCGTCGGCCGCCGAGCGCCGCCGCTCGACCAGGCCCGTCGCCTCCAGCCGCTTGAGCAGCGGCGAGAGCGTGCCGGAGTCCAGGTCGAGCGCGTGGCAGACGTCGCCGACGCTGCGTTCGTCGCGTTCCCAGAGCGCGAGCATCACCAGGTACTGCGGGTAGGTGAGCCCGAGCCGTTCCAGCTTCGGGCGGTAGACCGCGGTCATCGCCCGGGACGCCGCGTAGAGCGGGAAGCAGAGCTGCTCGTCGAGGCTCAGGTGATCGGGCATGAGCAATAATGTAGTGAGCAATTTAGTTGTGCACAACCAAAATGATGGTCGTGCTCGTCACATCAGGACTGCCGACGGCGAAGCTCAGCGGGCCGGGAAGCGAAGGACGCGGTCGTCACCGCGGGCGGGGTCGCCACGGCCGTCGGTGTTGGAGGTCGTGAGCCACAGCGCTCCGTCCGGCGCCACCGTCACGGTGCGCAACCGGCCGTAGCGGTCGCGCAGTGCGGCACTTGGCGCACCCACCCGGCCGTTCACCAGCGGCACTGTCCACAGTCGGCGGCCGCGCAGCGCGGCGACGTACAAGGTGTCTCCGGCGATGGCGATGCCAGAGGGTGAGGCTTCCGCGGTGGTCCAGGTCAGCGACGGATCGGTGAAGCCGCGCTCGGCCCCGCCCGAACCCTCGACAGCGGGCCAGCCGTAGTTGCGACCCGGCTCGATCAGATTGATCTCGTCGAACCGGTCCTGCCCGAATTCCGCCGCGAACAATCGGCCGCCGGAGTCCCACGCCAGGCCCTGCACGTTGCGGTGGCCGAGGCTGTAGACCGGTGAGCCGGGATACGGATTGCCCGGAGCGGGGCGGCCCTCGGGAGTCAGCCGGAGGATCTTCCCGTTCGGGCTCGCCGGATCCTGCGAACGTCCGGATTGCCCCGCGTCGCCGGTCCCGACGTAGAGCATGCCGTCCGGGCCGAACGCGATCCGTCCTCCGTTGTGGTTACCGGCCTTCGCGATCCCGTCGACCAGCACCTCCGGTGGGCCGTCGAGCCGGAACCGGACGATCCGGTTGTCCGTATCGGCGGTGAGATAGGCGTAGACATAACGACTTTCGGCGTAGTCCGGCGCGACCGCGAGCCCGAGCAGTCCGCCCTCGCCGCGGGCGGAGACGCCCGGCACCTGGTACACCTGTTGCGGCGCACCGCCCGGCGCGACGCGCAGGATCCGTCCGGAGTCCCGCTCTGCGACCAGTGCCGCGCCGTCGGGCAGGAAGGCCAGCCCCCAGGGCACGTCGAGGTTGCCGGCGACTTCCTCGGCGGCATCGAGGTCGGGTCGACCGGCGGGATCGCTCGGCGCGGCGGTGGTTTCCGCCGCCGCGGGTGTGCTGGTGCGCGCGGTCGACGCGTCTTCGCCGCACGCCGTCAGCGCCGTCGCGAGCAGGAGTGCGGCGATCGCCGTGCACGAGCGGCGCGCATGAAGCCGTTCCGGTGCCGGCAGCCTGCCCTCGCGAGCGTGCGCGCGCCGAACTGCCCGGTTGGGGTCGGAGCTCATGGAAGGGCTCCGGACACCGGGGAAACGTCCCGACCCGGTGCGCATCAGCCGAGATACGTTCCGTACCAGTCCAATACCCGACGCCAGGCCTCGGTGGCGGCCGTGGCGTTGTACCGCTGACCGGTGTCGTTGAAGAAGGCGTGATCCGCGTCGGGTGCGGTGAAGATCTGGTGCGGGTTGCCCGAGCGGGCCAGTGCCGCTTCCGCGGCGGGCCGGGAGGCGTTCACGCGGGCGTCGGCCGCCGCGTAGACGCCGAGCACCGCCGCTTTCGACGCCGACAGATCGCCGTTGTCCGGGAACGGTCCGTAGAACGGTGTGGCCGCGGCCAGCGGCGACGGGCCGGAGGCCAGCAGCAACCAGGTCAGGCCGCCGCCGAAGCAGAAACCCGTGGTCCCGAGCTTCTTTCCCTCGACCCGCCGTCCGAGTTCGTCCAGCCCGGCACGCAGGTCGGCGACGAGTTGGTCCTGCGGGATCCGGCTCAGCTCGGCGGTCGCCTCGGCGGGATCGGTGAACGTCGCGGTGCCGCCTCGCGCCGACAGCAGATCGACCGCGAGCGCGGAGTACCCCGCCCCCGCGAAACGACCTGCCACCGAACGGATGTGGTCGGTGAGGCCTTTGTTCTCGTGGATCACCAGCACCCCGCCCCGCGGTTGCGGCGCCGCTGCCCAGGCGGCTTGCAGCGTGCCACGGGGACCGGCGAAAGTGACGGCGCTCGTCGGAAGAGCGGCGGCGGACCCCGGTGGTGTCGATGGCGACGTCGGCGTGGAGTCGGTGATCGGGGTATCGGAGTTCGCGCAGGCGGCGAGCAGGGCGGCGGCGGCCGTTGCGCCGAGCCCGAGCAGTCCCAGCCTGCGCAGTGCCTCCCGGCGGGGGAGCAGGCCGTCCGCGTGATCGGCCGCGATCTCCTCCGCGATGTAGCGTTGCAGCGGCGTCATGTGCTCCACCCTAAGCCGCGTCGTGCGTGGCGGCGGCGCGTTCACTCTCTGTCGGCCCGCGACAATCCGGCCCGACCGCACGTCCCGCGTTATTCGCCAGCAGATTGCTACGTTGTCGCCCAATCGGGTGATCGATGGTCGGTCCGCATACCGGTCGAGGGAGCGAGATGGCAGCGGGGCGTGACGTGAGACGAACGATGAGCAGGGTGATCCGGACGGTGGCCGCGGTCGCGGTGGCCGCGGCCGTGGGATGCGCGGCGGTCCCGGCGGCCGCGGAACCGGCGGCCGACGCCCACAGCGTGGCGTGGACCGCGCTGCACGACGGCCCCCAGCCGTATGCCGACATCCACATCGACTGGGATGTGCCGATCCGGATGAGCGACGGTGTCGTGCTGAAGGCGAACGTCTACCGGCCGGTGAAGCAGGGCGGCGAGGTGGAGCGGCAGCCGCTGCCGACCATCGTGAACCTCACGCCCTACACCAAGCTCATGACCACCCTGATCGACACGGCGCTCGCGGTGCCCGGCTTGCAGCCGTTGACCGTGCGGCTGGTCAATCGCGTGAATCTGTCCCGCACGCCGGTCAGTGGTTTCGGCGATCTGCTGCACGCGGTGGACGGCGGCACCGTGCAGACGGTGCTCGGGCTGGATCGCGATCTGATCCGCGCCGGATACACCCAGGTCATCGCCGACGTGCGCGGCACCGGCTTCTCCCAGGGATCGTGGGACACCCTCGGCGAGCGGGAACAGCTCGACACCCGCGAGGTGATCGAGTGGGCGGCGGCGCAGCCCTGGTCCAACGGTCGGGTCGGGATGAGCGGCGGCTCCTACTCGGGCATCAACCAGCTGCGCGCCGCCGAGAACGCGCCCGCGCCGTTGCGGGCGATCTTCCCGGTGGAACCGGGCAGCGACCTCATGCGCGATGTCGTCGCACCCGGCGGCGGCGTGGGGACGACGTTCCTTCCGATGTGGCTCAGCACGGTCAACCAGCTGAAGCTGATTCCCGACGTGCAGTCGATGTTGAAGGGCACCTTCGACTGGGAGTGGTTGCGGGAACGGATGTCCGATCCGGCCAGCAATGTGGATCTGCTGGCCCAGGCGTTGCTGACGCCCTCGCTCGACCACGTGCCGCCCGCGCTGGCCGACGCGCTGGACGAGAACAGCTACTTCCGGCGCGGCATCGAGGGGCATCCGGAGCGCATCACGGTGCCCACCTTCGTCTACGGCGGCTGGCACGACATCTTCGCCAACAGCGCGACCAAGCTGTACAACGCGATTCCGCTGCCCGCGGGACAGAAGCAACTGGTCGTCGGCGATACCTATCACGCGAATCCCGGTGCGGGCACCGGCGTTCCGGGTGCGCCGCCGCGGTTGGACGTGCTGCAGCGCGTGTGGTTCGACAAGTGGCTGAAGGACATCGACCACGGCTTGGGCGATTTCGGGCCGATCACCGTGTGGGAACAAGGCGGCGGCTGGATCTCCCTCGGCCAGTTCCCGCAGAAGGACCTCAACCATCGCCGTGTGTATCTGTCGGCCGACCCGAGCGGCACCGCGGGGAAGGCCGTCCACGACGGATCGTTGACGATGAGCGCTCCCGCCGAACGGCGGACCCTGACGGTGGGGCCCGGCCTCGCCTCGGCATGTTCCCGCGACACCGCGCAGGGCTCGGCCGGGATGGCCGCGGTGCTGGACGTGTGCGCGAAGGACTCGCGCATCGCCGAGCGCAACGCGCTGGCCTTCACCAGCGCCCCGATGACCGAGCCGACCGTGATCTCGGGGCCGGTGAACGTGCACCTGAACACGGTGCACGACGCCACCGACGGCTACTGGAGCGTCACCATGAACGACGTCGCGCCGGATGGGAGTTCGAAGGTGCTGTCCACCGGGCAGCTGACCGCCTCACTGCGCGCCGTCGACGAGCAGAAGAGCAGCCGCACACCGACCGGCGACCTGACCGAACCGTTCAATCCGATCACCCTCGACAGTGTGCAGCCGGTCGTTCCCGGTGAGCCGGTGGCGCTGGACATCGCGGTGATTCCCACCCAGGCGGCGCTGCAACCGGGCCACCGGCTGCGGATCGACGTGTTCGCGGGCAACTCGCCGAAGGCGCTGGCCTTCCGGCCGATGCTGAACAACACCGAGCTGAAACCGCAGCACCTGGAACTCGACCCGTCGGCGCCGAGCTTCGTCGTGGTGCCGACCAACCGTCCGCTGGGCTGAGCGCTACCTCACAACTGCGACTGCACCTGCGCGGAGATCAGCTCGAGATGGTCGAGATCGGTCAGGTCCAGCACCTGCAGGTAGATGCGGGTGGTGCCGATCTCGGCGTACCGGCCGATCTTGTCCACCACCTCGGCGGGCGAGCCGGCCAGGCCGTTGGCCTTCAACTCGTCCACCTCGCGGCCGATCGCCTCGGCTCGGCGCGCCACCTCGGCGTCGTTCGCTCCCACGCAGGCCACCAGCGCGTTGGAGTACACCAGGTCGCCGGCGGCGCGGCCGTAGGCCTCCGCGGCCGCGCGCACCCGGTCGAACTGCCGGGTGCTGTCCTCGATGGAGGAGAACGGCATGTTGAACTCGCTGGCGTACTGGGCGGCCAGCCGCGGGGTGCGGGTGGCGCCATGCCCGCCGATCACCACCGGGATCGGGTCCTGCACCGGTTTGGGCAGGGCGGGGGAGTCGGTGAGCTGGTAATGCTTGCCGTCGTAGCTGAAGGTGTCGCCGGGTTTGGTCGCCCAGAGCCCGGTGATGACGGCCAGCTGCTCTTCCAGCCGGGAGAATTTGTCGGCGGGGAACGGGATGCCGTACGCGGCGTGCTCCTCGGCGAACCAGCCGCTGCCGAGGCCGAATTCGACTCGGCCGCCGGACATCTGGTCCACCTGCGCCACCTGGATCGCCAGCGGGCCCGGCAGCCGGAAGGTGGCGGCGGTGACCAGGGTGCCCAGCCGGATGCGCTCGGTCTCCCTCGCCAGACCGGCGAGGGTGATCCAGGCGTCGGTGGGGCCGGGCAGCCCGTCGGCGCCACCCATGCTCAGGTAGTGGTCGGAGCGGAAGAACGCGTCGAAGCCCAAGTCCTCGGTGGCCTTGGCGACGGTGAGCAAGGTGTCGTAGCTCGCACCCTGCTGCGGCTCGGTGAAGATGCGTAGTTCCATGTCGATGACCCTAGCGGTCGCGTCAGTGGCGCGCCTCGGCTGCTCGGCCGGGGGCCGGAGCAGCCGGAACGGGGCCGACCCGGTGCGGCGGCGCGCCTGAAACGTGTTCACCGCGCGGGGCGGTCCGGCGCGGGTGCGGACTGCGTGTAAGTCCGTGCGATGAGCGCGGCGCGCAGTCGGTAGAGCGCGTGCGCAACGGCGGTGTCCGAGCCGGTGAGGCGGCCGATGCGCTCGAGCCGATGGTCGACGGTGTTCGGGTGCGGATACATCGTCCGTGAGGTGCGCAGGCGGTTGAAGTCGTTGCGGATGTGCTCGCGCAAGGTGTCGAACAGTTCGGGGTGGCCCTCCAACGGGTCGAGCAGGGCGGCGAGCCGGTCGCGCCCCGGCCCCGGCCGGGTGAGCTGGCATTCCAGGGCGAGGTCCTCCCGCTGTTCTCGAAATGTATCGGCGGTGGCGCGCAGGGTCACTGCACGGGCCGACGAAGTGCTCGGCGGCTAGGTTGTTGCCGATGACAAGCCCGTGTGCGCGGGAGAGTCCGCCATCGGAGGGAGAAGGGTCCGAGTGCGTGATCTACCGGTGATCGTCGTGATGGGGGTGTCGGGATCGGGGAAGACGACGGTCGGCGCCCGCCTGGCCGAAGTGCTGGGGGTCGAGTACGCCGAAGGCGACGCTTTCCACCCGCCCGCGAACATCGCGAAGATGGCGGCGGGCACGCCGCTGGACGATGCCGACCGCGCACCGTGGCTCGACGCCTTGGCCGCCTGGATGGCCGAGCGATCCGGTCGCGGAGGCGTCGTGACCTGTTCCGCCCTGAAACGGGCGTATCGCGACCGGTTGCGCGGCCGCGCAACCGGCGTCTTCTTCCTGCATCTGGACGCGCCCCGCCAGGAACTCGAACGCCGCCTGGCCGCACGCCGCGGGCACTTCATGCCACCGAACCTGCTGGATTCCCAGCTGGCCACCCTGGAGCGGCTCGATGCCGACGAGCGCGGGAGCGCCGTCGACGCGACCCGACCGCCCGAGGACGTCGTGCGTGCCGCCGTCGCGGCGCTGGCGTGACGGTGCGCCGGTCAGAGCCCGCCGAGGCCGGACAGGACTTCGAAACCGAGATCCAGGCCGCGCCACAGGGCGTCGATCTCGGCGGTGACGGCGGGCGCCGCGGCCGGGTCCTGCAGGGCCAGTCCGTTGCCGAAGATGACGACATTGGCGCCCGCGTCGGCCAGCCGGAGCAGAGGGCCGGTCGCCACGCCTTGCCCGAGCACCGCGTCCAAGCCCTCGCCGACGAAATAGAAGCGCCACAGCGGCCCGAGGTCACCGCCGTAGACGGATCTGGTCGCGGCTACGATCAGCGCTCCTTGCTGGGCGATCGAGTCGACGATACGGAAGTAGTCCCGCGCGTTCGCGGCCGAGCTTCCGATGGCCGCGACGGAGTAGGCCAGATCGACGGTCAAATGCGCGTCGTAACCGGCCATCGCCACGCGCGCGGGGGACAGCTCGCAGCGGCGGGTCAGGTCGAAGTAGTGCGCCCACTGCGGTTCGGCGGGTGCGCCGGTGAATTCGGCGTGCAGCGCGCGCAGGAACCGCGACAGCAGCTCGAGACTGATCCGGTGCGCCCATTCCGGGTCGTCGAACGACGCGGGGTCGCGCTGCAGCGGCAGGACGGCCGCTTGTTCCACCGCGTCGAGCCCGAGGGCGAACACACCGCGTGAATCGTGGTGGCGGACGAGGATATCGGTGATCCGGCGGTGCCGGTCGATGGCTTGCTCCAACTGCCACAACGAGGTACCGGCCTGCGGCCCGGCCGCGGACAGCTGCGCGATCTCGGCTGTCTCCGCCCGCGTCAAGGGTGTGCCGCAGGCCGTGCCGAAAGGTGCGGCGTAGGCGGTCGGACCGAGCGTGATCGTGCCGAGCAGCACCGTGACGGCCGAGACCAGTGCCGGAAGAAGCCGCCGCGCAGCGGTGCTCGGTGCGCGCGCGGGAATGTTCACCATGCTGGCTCCCTGGGGGTCGTGAATCGCGATCCGGCGTCGGACGGCCGAAGGGGTGAGCTCGGCGAATGCGCCGCCGCCGCAGGTGAGGCGTCGGCACTGGGCGGAATCGAAGCCTAGTCGAGCCGACCGGGTGGCGCAGCGCGGCGGTCAGCGCGCCGCGAAGCAGGACCCCGAAGGCGCGCCAGGCAGGCAGACTTCGGCGATGGCGGAGACGAGCAGCCACGCCCCGACCGCGAGCGAACCGACGGCGATCGCGCCGAACACGAAGACCCACAGCAGGCCGGGCAGGCGGGTGAGCCGGGCGAGCTGATCGGCGTCGGAGTCGACCTCGTGGTAGCGGGCGCGTTGCTGCCGGGAACGGCTTCGTTGCAGCTCGATGACCGGACGCGCCCCGGCGAACAGCAGGAACCAGGCGCCCAGATACGCGAAACCCGCTTGCAGCGTGTCGGTGCCGAACCAGGAGACCACGAAGACCACCGCTCCGAGACCGAGCACGGTGATGGCGCCGTAGACATTCCTGATCTTGATCAGCAGCGCGGCGAGCAGCACGATGGCGGTCCAGAGCAGCAGCGTGATCCGGCTCGCGCCCAGCAGCGCGGCGAATCCGAGACCGAGCAGCGGCGGCGCCGGGTAACCGGCCATGGTGGTGAGAATCATTCCGAGGCCGTAGGGTTTGCCGCTCGACACGGTGAGCCCCGAAGTGTCCGAATGCAACCGGATGCTGTTGAGCTTGCGGCCGGTCAGCAGGGCGACCAAGGCGTGCCCGCCTTCGTGCGCGATGGTGACGATATTGCGGGTCAACCGCCAGACGGGGGTGTAACCCACCAGCACGAGCGCCGCCACCGCGGCCGCCGCCACCAGCCACCACGGCGGCTGCGCTTGCGTCGTCGTCAGACGATCGGCGATGGAAGCGCCGCGCTCGAAGAATTCCGCTCTGTCCACCGCCGCACCTTAACCGCCCGCGGACCGCGGCGCTCGGGCGTACGTTCCCGCGCACGGCGCCCGGTCCTCACGCCGTCAGCTCTTGCGCAGGACGCCTTCGATGTTGCCGATGACGCCGGAGGTCCGGTACGACAGGGAACCGTCCGGCTGCAGGGTGACCGTCGAGGTGGAACCATTGTCGAAGCAGGCCGGGGAGCCGCCGGAGAGCCGCGCGACGAACGACAACTGGCTCTCGCCCGCGGCGGTGAGCGTCTCCGTGCGTTCGCAGCGCTCACCGCTCAATTTGCCGGTGTTCGACGACTGCGCGACTTCTTGGCCCACCGCGCCGTCACGAATGGTCAGCACGATGTCGAAGGACAACAAGGGGTCGCGGGCCACGCCTTTCCATTCTCCGACGAAAGCCTCCGGAACACTGCTGCCGGAAGGACCGCTGCCGGTCGGTTCCGCGTCGACGGCCTCGGTGGCGGTGGCCGCGGAGGAGCTGCTGGTGGTTCGCGTGATCTGGTCGGCCGATTCGTTCGCGTTCTGGTTCCGTAGCTGAGCGCCGACCACGAACGCGGCGATCGCGACGGCGAGGCAGACGACGAACGCTCCGGCTATGAGCAGAACGCGGCCGGGGCGGCGTGCGGGTGGCGCGGCGGGGACCGGACCGAACGCGGGCGAAACCTGGTGCGCGGGTGCAGGCGTCGGAGGTCTCGCGAACGCGGGAGGCGTTCGCGGCGGGAGGGAGTGCGGCGTGGACGCCGATCGTCCTGGATCGCCTCGCGGGTACCGCGCGTCGGTAGGTGGTGCGGGGCCGACCATGGTGTCGGCCGTGCGCGCTGGATCAGCGGGCACGAAGAACCGCTGGTGGTCGAGTGGCCCGGAGTCCAGATTCAGCAACTCGACCGCACGGCGGCCGACCTCCTCGAGCACCGGGCCGGGCAGCCAGCCGCCGCGGTCGGGGATGCCCAGCGCGGTGAGCTGGGACAGCAGTTGTTCCGGAGTCGGGCGCGCCGCGGCGTCTTTGGCCAGGCAGGCGGCCACCAGCGGGCGCAGCCGTTCCGGCACGTCGTCGAGCCGCGGCTGCTCGTACACCACCCGCCACAGCATGTGCACCGCCTCGCCGACGCCGAACGGGCCGTGGCCGGTCGCCGCGAACACCAGGACGCCGCCGAGTGCGAAGACATCGGCGGGCGGGCCGATCGGGTCGCCGGTCACCTGCTCCGGACACATGAACCCCGGTGAGCCGATGACCTTTCCGGTGGTGGTGAGCCTGCTGTCGTCGACGGCGCGGGCGATGCCGAAATCGATCACCTTGGGGCCGTCGAGGGCCAGCAGGACATTGGACGGTTTGAGGTCGCGGTGCACCACACCGGCTCCATGGACGGCGGTCAACGCCTCGACCAGCCCGTGCGCCAGCACGAGCAGGGCATTCTCCGTGAACGGCCCGTACCGCTCGACCGCGTCGGCCAGCGGGAATCCGGCCACGTAACCGGTGGCCAGCCAGGGTGGATCGGCGTCGACGTCCGCGTCGAGCACCGGTGCGGTGAAGTGCCCGTCGACCCGGCGGGCCGCGGCCACCTCGCGCCGGAAGCGCTGACGGAATTCGGCGTCGATCATGTCCGGGCGGATGACCTTCACCGCGACGGTGCGCCCGCCCGAGTTGCGGCCGAGGTAGACCCGGCCCATGCCGCCCGCGCCGAGCACGCCGAGCAGGCGGTAATCCCCGATCCGGGCCGGATCGTTCGTGCCGAGCGGTTGCATCGCGCAGCTGACTCCCTTCGCGTGGCATCGACCCTCCGAGAGGCTACTCACCGGGCCCGTCCGTGTCCGCTCGGACCGTCTCCGTCAACCCGCCATGCTCGGCGCGGGCGCGGACTGCTCGCGGCGCGCCCGCCTGGCCAGCAGATACGCGGCGATCGCCGCCGGGATGTTCATCAGAACCCCGTACACCGCGCCGGGAACGGCCATGGTCTCGTTGTCCAAGACCGAAGCGGCGACGGCGATCGCGAGCGCCGCGTTGTGCACGCCGATCTCCATCGCCGAAGCGATCGCCTGATCGGCTTCCACACGCAACAGCCGGGGCAGGAAGTAGCCGACGGCCAGACTGATCACGGCGAAGCACAGGCAGATCGCCGACAGCTCGCCGATGTGCTCGGTCAGGATGTCCGGATCGGAGCCCACCCCGGCCGCGATCACCAGCGCGAGAACCACGACGGACAGGATCTTGACCGCACCGCGCATCCGCCGCGACCACTGCTGGAACCGCCGGTGCACCACCATGCCGATCGCGACGGGCACCAGCACGATGGCGAAGACCTGCGCGAATTTGTCCGGTCGAAGTCCCACCGAACCCGTGCCGTCCAGGAACAAGGCGTAGGACAGCGCCACCACCACCGGCAGGGTGAACACCGCGAGCACCGAATTGATCGCGGTGAGCGTGATGTTCAACGCCACATTGCCTCCGGCGACGTGACTGAACAGGTTGGCCGACGCTCCGCCCGGTGAGGCCGCCAGCAGCAGCATGCCCGCCGCGAGCGCGCCGTCCAGCCCGAACAGGCGGATCAGGCCCAGGCATACCGCGGGAAGCAGGATCATCTGGCACACCAGCGCGATCACCGCCGCTTTCGGGTACCGCAGCACGCGCGCGAAATCCTCGGTCGTCAAGGTCAATCCGAGCCCGAACATCACCAAGGCCAGCGCCAGCGGCAGCAGCACCGCGAAAACCGTTGCACCCACTCGGTTCTCCTCTCCGGCGGGCGGCCGGGAGCGGCCGGCCCAGGGACCGACGTTATCGAGTCGCGGCGCAGGTAGCCAGTGGCGGTCAGGCGGTGACGGTCACACCCCTGGCCGCCGACTCGCGGGCTTTCGTCAGCAGGCGCAGAGTGGTGACGGCGTCGCGCGGGTCGACGGGCACGGGCCCGCCGTCGAGCAGCGCGGCGGCCATCGCGGAGTAGAACTCGGGATATGCGCCGGGTGCGGTCGGCAGAGGGGCGAAGTCCGGTTCCGCGCCCAGCACACCCCAGCGCTCGGGATCGACTGTGCCCCAATCGGAATCGCTCTCCGGACGACGCCCCGACCGGAGCGCGTCCTCCTGCGGGTCCAGCCCATGGGTGACATACGCGGCTTCCGACCCGAGCACCCGGAAACGCGGCCCGAGTTGCGGGGCCACGGCGCTCATCCAGAGATGGGAGCGCACACCGCCGGTGTGGGTGAGCGCGACGAACGCGTCGTCGTCGGTGGTGATCCCTTCTCGCCGCCGGTCCAGCTCGCAGTACACCGAAGCCACCGGACCGAAGAGGGTCACCGCTTGGTCCACCAGGTGGCTGCCGAGGTCGAGCAGAATGCCCGCGCCCTCCTCGTCGGTGCCGACCTCCCGCCAGCCGCCCTTCGGCACCGGACGCCACCGTTCGAACCGGGACTCGAAACGCCGCACGTGGCCGAGTCTTCCGGTCTCGACGAGTTCGCGCACCGTCCGGAAGTCACCGTCCCAGCGACGGTTCTGGAAGACCGACAGCGCCAGGCCGGACCGCTCCGCGCGCCGGACGAGGTCTTCGGCGTCGTCCACCGTGACCGCGAACGGCTTGTCGACAACCACCGGCAGCCCGGCCTCCAGCGCCTGCCCGGCCAGCGGTGCGTGCGTATGGTTCGGTGTCGCGATCACGACCAGATCGATGCCGTCCGGTGCGGCGAACAACTCCTCGGCGCGCGGCGCCACCCGCACACCGGGGTGTTCGGCGCGCGCCCGTTCGGCACGCTCCGCCGAAGAGGTCACCACGGCCGCGACCCGCATCCGCGGCTGCGCGGCGATCAGCGGGGCGTGGAAGACCGACCCGGCCAATCCGTAGCCGACAACGGCGACCTCGACGATGCTCATGTCCCGACGCTACCGCGCCGACGACAGCGTGGCGGGCACCCGCATCCGAGCCGGGGCGGCGCCCGAGCAGAAGACGATGCTCGTGCCCGGACGCCGGCGCGCCGATGAGGATGTGGTGGGCATGGGGCGGTGGCTGAGCAGGGCAGGAAGCGGTGCGCGGCTCGAAGTGAGCGCCGCCGCGCCGGACGATCGGACCCTGCCGGACGGTGCGGCTCGGGACGGCATGGCCGCGCGCCCTCACCCGGCCGAGCCCTGTGCCGGAGCGCGCGGATGGGCGCAGAACCGGCGGATTCAGCGACCGGTGACCGCCGGGCCACGGCGTCGCGACCCAGCCCACGCGTCGCTGCAACCCGGAAAGCCCGATTCCGGCTCGGCAGCCGTTGAGACACCGCGTCGGCTCAGTGCGGCGGTGCGGCGGAGTACTCCTGTTCGGGCCGCCCGGTGCTGCCGTAGCGCAGGCTCATGCGCACCGCGCCGCCGGACACGAGCGCGGCGAGATAGCGCTGCGCGGTGGCCCGGGAGATACCGATGGCGCTCGCGACCTCGCCCGCCGACAGGGGCGCGTCTGCATCGAGAATCGCTTGCAGGACTGCGTCTTTGGTCGGGGAGGCGACGGTTGCCGCCGGGGTCGCGGTGACCGAGGGACGCAGCGCGTGCAGCGCAGCGGCGACCCGGGCGTTGTCGGCCTGCGGCACGGCGAGGATGCGCCGATAGCGGGCGTAGGCGGCGAGCCGGGCGGCGAGTTCGGTCTGCGGGAAGGGCTTGACCAGGTAGGACACCGCACCCGCCGCCACCGCGGCGCGCACGGACTCGCTCTCCGTCGACGCGGTGAGCACCATGGCGTCGCAGCGCAGCGCCCGGACGAAATCGATCCCTGATCCGTCCGGCAGGTAGACGTCCACCAGCGCCAGGTCGATGGGCTGCGTAGCGATGATGTCCCGGGCGGCGGCAAGGGTGTTCGCGGTGCCGGCCACCGTGAAACCCGGGATGGCCTGCACGATTCCGGCGTGCAGGTTCGCCACCCGGAAGTCGTCGTCGACGACCAGGACGGTCAGGGTCGTCGAGGCCATGACACCTCGCTCTCCACGAGCACCCCGGGGATGCGGGCGATGAACTCCGCGCCGACGAGTGGCGGTTCCCCGCCGCCCGCACTCGAAAGGCGGACGTCGCCGCCGTGGGCGCGGACGATCTGGCGGATCAAGGCGAGTCCCACCCCGCGCCCACCGGGGACGCCGCGATCGTCGCGGGTCGAGATCCCTTCGATGAACAGCCGGTCCACCAGATCGGGGCCGACACCGTCGCCGCTGTCGGCGACCGTGATGTGCAGTGTCGAATCCTCCTGCACCAATTCGACTTCCACCTGCCGCACCGGCCGGTCCCCGGCGCGGACGGCTTCCATGGCGTTGTCCAGCAGATTGCCGAGCACGGTGGTCACGTCCACCGGATCGGCGAGATCGCCCTCGACCCAGGTGTTGGGCCCGAGCACGAGTTCCACCCCGCTCTCCCTGGCGTGCGCGGCCTTGGCGGCCAGGAAGGCCTGCAGGTAGGTGTCGTGGATGGCGTCGATACCCGGCGTCGCCGGACCGAGCGGACCCGCGCCGATCAGCTCGTCCACCGACCGCGCCGCTTCCTCGACGTGCCCACTGTGCAGCAGTCCGCTGATCAGGTGCATCTTGTTGGAGAATTCGTGGCGCTGCGCGCGCAGCACCGTGCTCATCGATTGCACCGCGTCCAGCTGCCTGGTCAGCGATTCCACGTCGGTGCGGTCGCGCACCGTGAGCACCGCGCCCAGATCACGCCCGTCGCGGCTGACCGAGCCAGCGGAGACGATGACGACGTTCGCGCCGATCGTCGCCGAGGTGGGTTGCTGGTCGAGGTCGCGGAAGACCTCCAGCACCCGCGGGGTGAGTCCGATCCGGTCCACCGGGCATCCGATGTCCGGCGCGACGCCGAGCAACCTGCGCGCCTCGTCGCTGACGAAGGTCGTGCGCCACGCCGCGTCGACGGCCAGCACGCCGCCGCCGATGCCGTGCAGCACCGCGGCCTGGCCGCGGACCAGCTCGGCCAGCTCGTCCGGCTCCAGCCCGAGGGTGAGCCCGCGCCACCGGCGGGCGAGCAGCACCGATCCGGCGATGCCGACCGCGAGCGCCACCGCGACCAGCCCGCCCGCGGTGCGCAGATCGCCGAGCAGTTGCTCGTGCACCGCGTCGGTGGCGATGCCGACGCTGACCGCCCCGACCACACGGTCGGAACCGGGTGCCGTGACGGGAACCTTCGCGCGCACGGAGTCACCGAGCGTGCCGCGTTCCTCGGTGATCGACTCGCGGCCCGCGAGCGCCTCCGACGGATCGGTGCTGACGTGCTCGGCGAGCCGCCCGGCGTCCGGATGCGCCAGGCGAATTCCCGCGTCATCGGTGATGACCACGAACAAGGCATCGTTGCGCTGGGTCGCGTCCACCGCGACCCGCTCCAGCGGGCCGGTGGCCAGTTGCCGACGCACGCCGGGATCGACCGCGCCCGGCGCGTACCCGGCCACTTCGGCGCGCACCACCGGGTCGGCGGCGACAGTGCGGGCGACGGCCAGCGCGCGCTGGCCGTAGGCGTCGCGCAGCCGCCGGTCACTGAGATAGCCGAACACCGCGAACGCGACGCCGAGCGTCAGCGCGACCACCAGGATCTGCGACAGCAGTACCTGGGTCCGCAATCGCACGGCCCGCGCGCCCTCAGTGGCCATGGCCGCAGCATAAGCGCAGACCCCCGCGCGCGGCGCATGAGCAGAATGCGCAAAACCCGCAGATCCCGCGTTTGTGGCGGTTGTGCGCACAAGCTCCGGCGTGTGACCGGGGCCACGTACGTTTCCCCCGACCCGATCTCGCAGGAGTAGGAAGCAATGACGCAATCACTCATCGAGCTGCGGAACGCGACCAAGCGCTTCCCCGGCACCGGCGGCGGCATCCACACCGCCGTGCGCAATCTGAACCTCGCCGTGCGCCCCGCCGAATTCGTCGCCGTCGTCGGCCCGACCGGATGCGGCAAGTCCACCACACTGTCGCTGGTGTCCGGCCTGGAGCCGGCCTCGGCCGGCCGGACGCTGGTGCGCGGCAAGGACGTCGACGGCATCCCCGATGGCATCGGCTACATGTTCCAGCAGGATGCGGTGCTGCCGTGGAAGAGCGTGCTGGACAACGTGGCGCTGGGCCCGCGCCTGCGTGGCGCGTCGAAGGCCGAGGCGCGCGCGAAAGCCGCGGGGTGGGTGCGCACGGTCGGGCTGGCCGGGTTCGAGAGCTACTACCCGCATCAGCTGTCCGGCGGGATGCGCAAGCGCGTCGCGCTGGCGCAGACGCTGGTCAACGAGCCGGAGATCCTGCTGATGGACGAGCCGTTCAGCGCGCTGGACGTGCAGACCCGTCAGCTCATGCAGGACGAATTGCTGCGGGTCTGGGCGGGCACCAACGCGGCGGTCGTCTTCGTCACCCACGATCTGGAGGAGGCGATCGTGCTCGCCGACCGGGTGGTGGTGATGACGGCGAGCCCGGCCACCGTCTGCGGTGACTTCCCCGTGGGCCTGGCCCGGCCGCGCAGCGTCGAGGACGTGCGGCTGACGGCCGAATTCCGCGACATCTACCAGGAGATCTGGCAGACGCTGCGCGATCAGGTCGAGGCGGCTCGGGCGAAGGGAGCCTCCCGTGTCGCATGACGTGCTGGTCCAGGATGCCGTCGACGAGCCGGCGGTGGAGAACGAGACCGAGGAGCAGATCCTGGCCAGGGTGCGCGCCTCCGCCCGCCGCGCCAGGATCCGCACCTGGGGCCTGCGCGCCGCGCTGGTCGCGCTGTGGCTGGGCGCGTGGGAACTCACCGCCACGGTGTGGATCGACCCGTTCTTCTACTCCAAGCCGTCGCTGATCTGGGCGCGTTTGGTCGAATGGTTCACCGAGGGAACGCAATTCGGCTCGGTCTGGTTGCAGGTCTACACCACCGTGCAGGAGGCCGTGCTCGGCTTCGTGATCGGCACGGTGGCCGGCGTCGTGCTGGGTGTGCTGCTCGGCCGCAGCCGGTACTGGGCCGAGGTGCTCGCGCCGTTCATCAAGGCGCTCAACGCCGTTCCGCGCATCGTGCTGGCGTCGCTGTTCATCATCTGGTTCGGGCTCGGGCTGAGTTCGAAGGTGGCGACTGTGGTGGTGCTGGTGTTCTTCGCGGTGTTCTTCAACGCGTTCACCGGTGCGCGCGAAGTGGACGGCAACGTGATCGACAACGCCCGCATCCTCGGCGCGAGCCGCAGGCAGGTGCTGGTGTCGATCGTGCTGCCGAGCGCGACCACCTGGATCCTGTCCAGCCTGCACACCGCGTTCGGCTTCGCGCTGATCGGCGCGGTGGTGGGCGAATACGCCGGGGCGAGCAAGGGCTTGGGACTGTTGATCAGCAACGCGCAGGGCACCTTCGACTCGGCGGGCATCTACGCGGGCATGATCATCATCACCGTGATCGCGCTGATCGCCGAGTGGGGCATCGGCGCGGCGGAGAACCGGTTGCTGAAATGGCGGCCCTCGCAGACGACCTCCGACCACGGGATCTGATGATGAGGTATCGCAAGCAATTGGCGCTGGTCGCCGTGGTGGTCGCGGCACTGCTGACGGCCACAGGATGCCGGGACTCCCGCACCATCCCCATGGCAGGCGGCCGACCGCAGATCACCATCATGGTGGGCGGACTGGAGAAGGTGATCTACCTGCCCGCCGTGCTCACCCGCCAGCTCGGCTTCTTCGAGCGCAACGACATCGATGTGACCTTGCTCGGCGAGCAGTCCGGAGCCACCGCAGAGACTGCGCTGCTCACCGGCGACGTGCAGGGCGTGGTCGGCTTCTACGACCACACCATCGATCTGCAGGCCAAGGACCAGTGCATCCGCTCGGTGGTGCAGATGTCCGACGTGCCGGGTGAGGTCGAACTGGTGTCGAAAGCGGACGCGGACATCACCTCGGTCGCCGACCTGCGCGGCAAGAAACTGGGCGTGACCTCGCTCGGTTCATCGACCGACTTCCTCACCCAGGCGCTCACCGGCCAGGCCGGCATGGGCACCGCCGACTACACCCGGGTGAAAGTCGGTGCGGGGCAGACGTTCATCGCGGGCATGAACCACGACGGCATCGACGCGGGCATGACCACCGATCCCACGGTGGCGCAGATGGTGAACTCCGGGGATGCGCGCATCCTGGTGGATCTGCGCACCGAGGCGGGCACCAGGGCCGCGCTCGGCGGACTGTATCCGGCGACGTCGCTGTACATGAGCTGCGCGACGATCGAGGCTCACCCCGACATCGTGCGCAAGCTCGCCGCCGCGTTCGTGCAGACGCTGCAGTGGATCGATACGCACACGCCGGAGGAGATCGCCGAGAAGATGCCGCCGCAGTACGCGAGCGCGGGCAAGGACCTCTACGTCCAGTCGATCCGCGACTCCATCGGCATGTTCAACGGCGACGGGTTGATGAAACCCGAAGGCGCGCAGAACGTATTGGAGATCCTCGGCAAGTACTCGAAGAACGTGCGGCCCGTGCGTGATCGCATCGACCTGTCCGCGACCTACACCACGCAGTTCGTGGAGGAGGCGTTGCGCGCGCCGCGACAGTGAAGCGGCGTCTACGACCATGTCCGGCCGCCCGGGATCGTCCCGGGCGGCCGGGACGCTGCCGGTGTGCCCGCGGGTGGCCGCGGCTTCTCAACTGTGGAGACACCGCAGCATAAACCGACATGAGAGGTGCTCCCACAAGCTGTTGTAGGCCACGGCCGCCGAGGTCCGCGTGCATCATTTGATCGGAAGCGCCGGGCTGGTGTGTTTCCTGCTGCTGGCCTGGCTGCCCAGTACCGACCGCCGCGCCGCTGCCGCTCGGCTGCCCCGGATCGCCCTGCTGCTGCTCGTGCAGATCGCGTTCGGGTTCCTGCTGCTGAAGACGGGGGTGGGGGCCACCGTGATCCGCGCGGTCAGCGACGCCTTCGCCCACATCCTCCGCTACGCGGCCCATGGCACCGCGTTCGTGTTCGGCGAGCTGCCCGCCGTGGGCAGCGGCGGGCCCGCGTTCCTGTTCGCGGTCCTGATGCCGATCGTGCTGGTCTCCGCCCTGATCGGCATCCTGCAACACCTGCGGGTGCTGCCGGTGATCATCAAGTACCTCGGCCTGCTGCTGGCGTGGGTGAGCGGCTTCGGCCGGATCGAATCGTTCAACGCGGTCGCCTCCGCCATCCTCGGCCAGTCCGAGGTGTTCATCTCGCTGCGCGCCATGCTCGACGACATCCCGCCGCAGCGGATGTACACCCTGGCGGCCTCGGCGATGTCCACGGTGTCGGCGGGCATCCTCGGCGCCTACATGCTGCTCATCGACCCGAAGTACGTGATCGCGGCCATCGTGCTGAACATGCTCGGCGCTTTCGTGGTGTGCTCGCTGATCAATCCCTACGCGGTCGCCGCCGCCGACGACGCCCGGCTGCTCGGCGAGGAGATCGCCGACAGCCGCAAGCGGCAGTCGTTCTTCGAGATGCTCACCGAGTACATCCTGGTCGGCTGGAAGGTGGCGTTCACCGTCGCGGCCATGCTGATCGGATTCATCGCCTTGCTCGCCATGGTCAACGGGATCTTCGCCGCGCTGTTCCACGGCACCACGTTCCAGGACGTGATGGGCCACGTCTTCGCCCCGCTGGCCTGGATGACCGGCATCCCGTGGGAGGAGGCCGCGGCAGCGGGCCGGTTCATGGGCACCAAGCTGGTGTCCAACGAGGTGGTCGCCATGCAGGAACTCAACCGGCAACACGCCGGGCTGTCGGACCGCACCGTCGCGATCGTGTCCACATATCTGGTGTCGTTCGCGAACTTCTCCACCATCGCCATCGTCACCGGCGCGGTCCGCAGCCTCAGCGAGAAACAAGGCACCGTCATCGCCCGCAACGGGCTTCGCCTGCTCTACGGCGCCACCTTGGTCAGCTTCCTGTCCGCCACCATCGTCGGACTGCTGAGCTGAGGGCTCAGCCGTCGGCCCCCTCGGCCGCTCGCAGCTCGGCCTTCCATTCCCGGAAGCCTTCCTCGGTGCGGCCGCGGCGCCAATATCCGGAGATCGACGCCGCCCACTCCGCGGTGACGCCGCGATCCTTGCGGATGTAGCGGCGCAGATTCTTCATCACCGACTCCGCTTCGCCGTGGATGAACACCTGGACCTGCCCCGGCGTCCACGACGCGGAGCGGACGGTCTCGGCGAGCACCTCGCCGGGGGCGCGTGTCCCGCGGTGCAGCCAGGTCAGCTCGATGCCGTCCGGCTTCTTCAACGGCAGTTCGTCGTCCGGACCGGCGACTTCGACGAACGCCAGCCCGGTGGCCTCGCCGGGCATCGCCTCGAGCGCGGCGGCGATGGCAGGCAGCGCCGCCTCGTCACCGGCCAGCAGATGCCAGTCGGCATCCGGGCGCGGGGCGTAGGCGCCGCCGGGTCCGTAGCAGTCGATGGTCTCTCCGGGCTGGACCGCGGCGGCCCACGGTCCGGCGATGCCCTCCGCGCCGTGGAAGACGAAATCGACCGCGATCTCCCCGGCCACGGGGTCGACGGACCGGACGGTGTAGGTGCGCAGCACCTCGTTGCCGTCCTGCGGGAAGATGAACTTCACATACGAGTCGGTGAACTCGCTGGGCCGGAACGCGGCGAAGCCGGGGCCGCCGAGATGCACCCGAATCAGGTGCGGGGTGAGCCATTCGGTGCGCTGCACCGTGAAGGTGGTGCGGGGACGTGCCAAGAGAACCTCCGATAATACTAATTAGGATTGCCTTACTTACCCTACCTGTGTTCCGCTCGAGCTGCGGGGAACCGTCGACGGCGCGCCGCCCCGGCGAAAGGATGACGCCCATGACGCAGTCCGTGCCGACCCCCACCCACGCCGTGCAACAGCGCTACCGCGATCCGCGACCGGTCGAACCCGCGCAGTGGAACCAGGTTCTGCAAGTGCTGCACGAGCATCGCTCGGTGCGCCGCTACCTGTCCGACCCGGTGCCCGACGCCACCCTGCGGCTGCTGATCTCCGCGGCGCAGTCCGCGCCGACCTCGTCGAACCTGCAGGTCTGGAGCGTCATCGCGGTGCGCGACCCGCGGCGCAAGGCGCGCTTGGCCGCGCTCGCGGGCGACCAGGCCCACATCGTGCAGGCGCCGGTGCTGCTGGTCTGGACGGCCGATTTCGCGCGCCTGCGCCAGCTCGCCGACGACCGGAGCGCGCCGCTGGATGGCGCGGACTACCTCGAATCGAGCTACGTCGGATTCATCGACGCCGCGCTCGCGGCGCAGAACGCGGTGGTGGCGGCGGAATCGCTCGGACTGGGCACCGTCTATGTGGGCGCGCTGCGCAACAAGCCGGAAGAAGTCGCCGCCGAGCTGGGGCTGCCGCCGCAGGTCTTCGCCGTCTTCGGCTTGGTGGTCGGCCACCCGGACCCCGCCGAGGACGCGCGGGTGAAGCCGCGCCTGCCGCAGGAGGCCGTGCTGCACCGGGAGACCTACGATCTGGACGCGCAGCGCGCGCACGTGGCCGAGTACGAGACCAGGATCGCGGAATTCTATGCCGAGCAACAGCTGTCGCATTCCTGGACCGAACGCGTGCTGGCCCGGCTCGGCTCGGCGGCGGCGCTGAACGGCAGGCACCGGCTGCGTGAATCGCTGGCCGACCACGGCTTCCGTTTGCACTGACCCGGCTCAGGCCGCGACCTTCTCGGTGAGCAGCTCGAACGATCGGGCGCGGTCGTCGATGTCGTAGACCAGCGTGTTGATCATCAGCTCGTCGGCCTGCGTGCGGCGCAGCAGATCCTCCAGCTGTCCGCGCACCGTCTCCGGGGAGCCGAGCAACTGCCCGGCCCTGCGCTGCCGGATGAACGCGCGCTCCTGCTCCGACGGACGGAAGGCGGCCGCTTCCTCCGGCGTGGCCAGCGCCCGCGGCGTGCCGCGCACCAGATTGAGGAAGGCCAGGTCGCGCGGACCGGCCAGGACTTCGGCGCGCTCGTCGGTGTCCGCGCAGATCGCCGCGACCGCGACCATCGCGTGCGGGCGCTCCAGGGCCTCCGAAGGCCGGAAGTGCTCGCGGTAGAGCGCCAGCGCGGGCTCGGTGTTGTCGGGGGCGATGTGGTGAGCGAAGGCGAACGGAAGCCCCAGCAGCGCCGCGACCTGGGCGCTGTAGCCGCTGGAGCCGAGCAGCCAGATCTCCGGCTCCTCGCCGCGACCCGGCGTCGCGGCGATGCCGCCGGGATCGGAGCCGCGGAAATAGCCCAGCAAGGCGGCCAGTTCCTGGGGGAACGACTCCGCCGACAGTCCGTCCGCGGTCCGCCGCAGCGCGCGTGCGGTCGCCTGGTCGGTGCCAGGGGCGCGCCCGATGCCCAGATCGATCCGTCCCGGGTGCAGCGCGTGCAGGGTGCCGAACTGTTCGGCGACCACGAGCGGCGCGTGGTTGGGTAGCATCACCCCGCCGGAGCCGACCCGGATGGTCGAGGTCGCCGCGGCCAGGTGGGCCAGCAGCACGCTCGGCGCCGAGCTGGCGATGCCGGGCATGTTGTGGTGTTCGGCGACCCAGAACCGGTGGTAGCCCAAAGCCTCGGTGCGCCTGGCCAATTCGGTGGTCGCGTCGAGCCCCTCGCCGACGGTGCGGCCGGACTGCACCGGCGCGAGATCCAGTACGGACAGCGGGACGTCGATCATGGGTCTCCTCCACAGTGGCGATCTCCACTGGCAACGTCCCGGGTCCCCGCGGTATTTCGCGGGCCGGCTCAGCCGCGCGCGATCGCACGGAAGACCTCGATGGTCTCCTGCTCGTCCTGGGTGGTGCCGTGGTCGCTGAGTTTGACGATGACGGTGCCGCTGGGCGGATCGACGTAGACGTATTGGCCGTAGACGCCGACGGCGGTGAGATCGGCGCCGTCCCCGCCGGTCGGGTGCCACCACTGCGCGCCGTAGGGCCACTCGCCCACTCGGCGGACGGGGGTGCGGATGCGTTCGATCCAGGCCGGCGGAACGATCTGCGCGTCACCGGCGCGGCCGCCGTCCAGGACGACCTGGCCGATCTTGGCGAAGTCGCGCGCCGTCGCGTTCAGGCAGCAGAACGCCTTTTCCTGGCCGCCCGCGCGATCGAGGTTCCACCGCGCGTCGTCCTCGGCGCCGATCGGCGCCCACAGCTCGCGTTCCAGCAGTTCGCTCAGCGGCAGGCCGGCGACCCGCGCCAGCGCCATGCCCAGCAGCTGGGTGTCCACGCTGCGGTACTCGCCCGCGCTGCCCGGCGGGAAGCGCAGGCCCTGGTGGTCGCGGACGAACCCGGCGAGATCCTCGGTGAGGTACATCCGGGCGGTGCCGGTCAGCGGCCAATACTTGTTGTAGTTCTCCGCGACGTCGACGCCGGAGGCCATGTCCAGCAGATCGCGGATGGTGACGCTGTCGTACGGGCCGCCGGTGGTCAGCTCGGGCAGGATCTGCACCAGACGGTCGTCCTCGTGCAGCCGTCCCGCCGCGATGGCCCGGCCGGTCAGCAGCGACACGACGGACTTCGCCACCGACCACGACGACTGCCGAGTGGTGGCAGAGAAGCCGTCGCGATACCACTCGTGGTTGCGGGCGCCGCCGCGCAGGACGAGGAACGAATTGGTGTGCGTGGCGGCGAGGAACTCGGCGATCGGGACGCGCGAGCCCTTCCACGGCACCCGGTCGGGCAGCGGCCGCGGGGCGATCGGCAGCGGCCGCGGGGTGGGGGAGGCGGCCACCGTGCGGCTCTCGAACAACTCCCCCTGGGCCGAGGGCGGGTCGGTCATCAATCGCAGCAGCGTCGGCGGAGACGGGATGTGCAGGACCGCGGTCGCGGCGAACGCCGCGCCGAGCAGGACGGCGACGACAGTGAGCAGGACGGCGGCGGTGCGCACCGCGTAGCGGCCCGGCCGGATGCGCCGGGATCGCGGTTCGGTCATGACGGAACCCATCGTCGGGGAATCCGATGATGACATGCCGGACGCGCGTCCGGTAAGTGTCCACCGCCCGCGGCCCGGAGACGACGCGCACCGACGCAGCGGTAGCGTGGCGAAGTGATCCAGGCTGGACGTGCGATGATCCCTCGTCGTAAGTCCGGCGCACCGATCGTCGCATCGCTGCCCAGCGAAAGGACCGCAGTATGACAGCCTCCGACCGTCACCTTCAGGACGCCCGACCATCGGATCCGGCGGACAGCGGCGACTCGGAGGGCTACGCCAGGGGGCTGAGCCCGCGCACCATTCAGATGATCGCCATCGGCGGCGCGATCGGCACGGGCCTGTTCTACGGCGCGGGCGGCGCGATCGAGCAGGCCGGGCCAGCCCTGATCCTGGCCTACCTCGCGGCGGGCCTTGCCATCTTCGTGATCATGCGTGCGCTCGGCGAACTGCTGACCTACCGGCCGATCTCGGGCAGTTTCGCCGAGTACGCGCACGAGTTCCTCGGCCGCTTCGCCGGTTTCGTCACCGGGTGGTCGTACTGGGCGGTGTGGGTGGCCACCTGCATGGCCGAGATCACCGTGGCGGGCAAGTACGTGGAGTACTGGTTCGACATCGCGCCGTGGGTCACCGCGCTGGTCGTGCTCGCGGTGATGTTCGGCGCCAACCTGATCTCGGTGCGTCTGTTCGGCGAGGGCGAGTTCTGGTTCTCCACCATCAAGGTGACCGCGATCGTCGGCATGATCCTGCTCGGCATCGGCGTGCTGCTGTTCGGCTTCGGACACGCGCCGAACCCCACGGTCACCAATCTGTGGGCCGACGGCGGTGTCTTCCCCAACGGCATCGGTCAGTCGCTGCTCGTGTTGCAGATCGTGCTGTTCGCCTATGTCGGCGTGGAGCTGGTCGGCGTCACCGCAGGGGAGGCGCGCGAGCCCCGCAAGACCCTGCGCAAGGCGATCAACACGCTCCCGTTCCGGATCGGCCTGTTCTACGTCGGTGCGCTGGTGGTGATCATGTCGGTGTCCAGCTGGCGCGACTTCCACGCGGGCAAGAGCCCGTTCGTGGAGGTCTTCGAGCTGATCGGCATTCCGGGGGCGGCGGGCATCGTCAATTTCGTGCTGCTCACCGCGGCGCTGTCGTCGTGCAACTCGGGGATCTATTCGACCGGCCGGATGCTGCGCACCTTGTCGCTGCGCGGTGAGGCGCCCGCGCGGTTGAACAAGCTGAGCGCGAACGCGGTGCCCTATATCGGCATCACCGCGTCGGCGGCGGCGATGGTGATCGGCGTGATCGTCAACCTGGTCTCCCCGGACAAGGCATTCGCCTACATCACCTCGGTGTCGACCATCGGCATAATCTTCGTCTGGGGCGTCATCCTGGTCTGCCACCTGCTCTACCGGGCCAAGGTCGCCCGCGGCGAGCTGCCGGCGAGCGATTACCGGCTGCCCGGCGCGCCCTACACCACCGTGCTCGCGCTGGCGTTCCTCGGATTGGTGGTCGTGCTGCTGCTGTTCACCGACAGCGGCCGCACGGCGCTCGTCGTCGGCGCGGTGTGGGCGGTGCTGGTGTCGGCCGGATACGTCGCGCTCCGGAAACTCGCCGGCTCCGGCACGGCGGCGGACGCCGCGCGGACCAGCTGACCGTTTGCGCTAGGCGGCGAGGAAGAGCGCGGCGGCCCCGATCGTCTCCACCGCGGCGTAGAACCAGGTGGGATAGAAGGCCGTTCGCTCGTCGAGCACGGCCGACACCACCCGGCCCATGGCCATGCCGGCCAGTGCCGCGCCGACCGCGACCATGATCCCGCCGCGCAGCGCGGCGAGGTCGACGGCGGCCACCGCGAGCACGGCCGCCATCGCCAGTCCGAAGCCGCCGTAGACGGCGCGCACCTCATAGCGCGCGCTCGGTTCGGTGAGCCGGATACCGAAGGGCCGGATCAGAGCGGCGGGCGCGGCGAGCGCGTAGACACCCATACCCAGGAAGAACACCCCGATTATCACGCATACGGCCTGCGCCACTGCGACCTCCACATTCTCGCTCGGTTGGAAAGCCCAGCTCGCGTCACGGCCGGTGCCGAAGGCTTCCGGAAAACCCGCTGCCTCGCGGGCTGTGCCGCATGCTCCCGCAGGCTGTCCAGCGCGCACTGGAGTTCACCGACCGACAGTATCGCCGGGGACGGACGCTACCCAGCCCTGGGCCGCCGCGACCGGTCAGGCGCTGGCCGAACGCCGGGGCATCATGGCCGAGGCGACGAGCATGACGACGGCCATCGCCGTGATCGTGACGAAGACCAGATGCACCGCCGAGGCCAGTGCGGCAGGCTCCGGGTGATCGGTGTGCCCGACACGCGAATTGACGATCGCGCCGAACACCGCGACGCCCACCGCACTGCCGATCGAGCGCGCGAACATGTTGGCCGAGGTGACCACACCACGCTCGGTCCATTCGGCGCTGGTCTGCGCGGCGATCAAGGTCGGGGTCGCGACCAGTCCCATCCCGGTGCCGATCACGAAGCAGGACGCGGCGACCTGCCACAGTGCCGAGTGCTGCGTGATGAACAGCGTGCTGGTGGCGCCGAGCGCGGCCAATCCGCTGCCGATCAGGGCGGTGGCGCGAAAGCCGAAGCGCAAGTACACCTTTCCGGCTTGCGATGCGGCCAGCGGCCATCCGAGCGTCAGCGCGCCGACGGTAAGGCCCGCGACCAGCGCCCCGGTGCCGAGCACGCCCTGGGTGAAGGTGGGGACATAGGACGTCGCGCCCAGCACGACGGCCCCCACCAGCACCGACGCCAAACTGCTCGCGATCACCACGCGCCGGGTGAACACCCACAGCGGCAGGATCGGATTGCGCGCAGTGCGTTCCACCAGTCCGAACAGGATGAGCACGACCGCGCCGCCCACGAAGATCCCGATGCTCGCCGGAGACGACCAGACCCAGGCCTGACCGCCTTCGAGCAGGCCGAGGATCAACGCTCCCGCGCCGAGGGTCAGCAGCGCCGCGCCCAGGTAGTCCACGCTCTGCCGCTGCCGGGGAGCGCTCTCGGCGAAGTTGCGCACCAGCATCCATCCGGCGAGCGCGGAGAGCGGAAGATTGATCAGGAAGATCCAGCGCCAGCTGACGTACTCGGCGAACAGACCGCCCAGCAGCGGGCCCGCCACACTGGACATGGCCCACACGCTGGCCAGATAGCCCTGGACCTTGGCGCGCTCTGACAGCGTGTACAAGTCGCCCGCGATCGTCATCGTCATCGGCTGGATCGCACCCGCGCCGATGCCCTGCACGGCGCGGAAGACGATCAACCCCAGCATGCTGGTCGCGACGCCGCACAGCAGCGAACCCAAGGCGAACATCGCAATGCCGAACAGGATCACCGGTTTGCGGCCAACGGTGTCGGCGAGCTTGCCGTAGATCGGCACCGTCACCGCCTGGGCCAGGAGATAGATGGAGAACAACCAGGGGAACTGCGCGAAGCCGCCGAGACTGCCGGTGATGGTGAGCACCGCTGTGGCGATGACCGTCGAGTCGAGCGCGACCAACGCGGTCGCCAGCATCAGCGACCCGAGAATCGCGCCGCGCTCGGATCGAAATCCCACGGACACCGTCGCCGTCTCGGTCGCCACCCGCGGCCCCTCTCGTTCGCCTCTCTAACCACCTCCAACGACCGTATCCGCTTCCCGACTATTCCCGCATGGGCTTTATTTCGTCCTCAGGACAGGAAAGGGCTGCTCACCGGTGGTCCGGTGAGCAGCCCACGCTTCGGATCAGTGCGGCAGATCCGCCCCGGTCAGCGGCGGCTCGGCTTCGAGGACCGCGAGCTCCTCGTCGGTGAGCAAGCGCGAGCGGATCAGGAAACGCACGCCTTCGGGAGCCTCCAGGGAGAACCCGCTGCCGCGTCCCGGCACCACGTCGACGGTGAGATGGGTGTGCCGCCAGTACTCGTACTGATCGGCGCTCATCCAGAACGGGGTGTCCGCCGCCGGATACCCGAGCAGCACGTCCGACCCGCCGACCCGGAACTCGCCGCGCGGATAGCACATCGGCGAGCTGCCGTCGCAACAGCCGCCGGACTGATGGAACATCACCGGACCGTGCTGTTCGATCAGTCGCCGCAGCAGCGCCTCCGCGGGCGCGGTGAACTCGACGCGGTGGACCGGACCGGGCATCAGAAGAATCCGAGCTTGTCCGGCGAGTAGCTGACCAGCAGGTTCTTGGTCTGCTGGTAGTGATCGAGCATCATCCGGTGGTTCTCGCGCCCGATGCCCGACTTCTTGTAGCCGCCGAAGGCCGCGTGCGCGGGGTAGGCGTGGTAGCAGTTGGTCCACACCCGGCCTGCCTTGATCTGGCGGCCCAGGCGGTAGGCGGCGTTGATGTCGCGGGTCCACACGCCAGCGCCCAAGCCGTAGAGGGTGTCGTTGGCGATCTTCAGCGCCTCGTCGACGGAGTCGAACGTGGTCACCGACACCACCGGCCCGAAGATCTCCTCCTGGAAGATCCGCATGTCGTTGCGGCCGGAGAAGATCGTCGGCTCGACATAGAAGCCGCCGGGGAACTCGTCCACCTTGCGCGGGCCGCCGCCGGTGAGCACCTCGGCGCCTTCCTGGCGGCCGATATCGATGTAGGACAGGATCTTCTCGAACTGGTCGTTGCTGGCCTGCGCGCCGATCATGGTGGCCTCGTCCAGCGGGTTGCCGCTGACGATGGCCTTGGTGCGTTCGACGCACCGGGCGATGAACTCGTCATAGATCGAGGAGTGGATCAGCGCGCGGGACGGACAGGTGCACACCTCGCCCTGATTGAGCGCGAACATCACGAAGCCCTCCACGGCCTTGTCCAGGAAGGCGTCATCGGCGGCCATGACGTCGGGCAAGAAGATGTTGGGACTCTTGCCGCCCAGCTCGAGGGTGACCGGGATGATGTTCTCGCTGGCGTACTGCATGATCAGCCTGCCCGTGGTGGTCTCACCGGTGAAGGCCACCTTGGCCACCCGCGGGCTGGACGCCAGTGGCTTGCCCGCTTCGACGCCGAAGCCGTTGACCACGTTCAGGACTCCCGGCGGCAGCAGATCGGCGATGAGTTCGACGACCTTCAGGATGGAGGCCGGGGTCTGCTCGGCGGGCTTGAGCACCACCGCGTTGCCCGCCGCCAGCGCGGGCGCGAGCTTCCATGCGGCCATGAGGATCGGGAAGTTCCACGGGATGATCTGCCCGACGACGCCGAGCGGCTCGTGGAAGTGGTAGGCGATGGTATCGGCGTCGATCTCGCTGATCCCGCCTTCCTGGGCGCGGACCGCTCCGGCGAAGTAGCGGAAGTGATCGACCGCAAGCGGCAGGTCGGCGGCCAGCGTCTCGCGCACCGGCTTGCCGTTCTCCCACGTTTCGGCCACCGCCAGCGCCTCGAGGTTGTCCTCGATCCGGTCGGCGATCTTGTTGAGGATGTTGGCCCGTTCGGTGGTCGACGTCGCGCCCCACGCGTCGGCCGCCCGGTGCGCGGCGTCCAAGGCCAGTTCGATGTCGGCGGCCGAGGACCGCGCGACCTCGCAGAACGTCTGGCCGTCCACCGGGGAGGGATTCTCGAAGTAGCGGCCGTCCACCGGGGCGGTCCACTCACCGCCGATAAAGTTGTCGTAGCGTGTGGCGAATTCGACCACGCTGCCTTCGGTTCCCGGCTTCGCGTAGCTCATGGCGGGTGACTCCTCGCTGGTTGCGGACGTGATGCGGGTCACTATGCCGCGCGAGGGTTGACGAAACGTTGAGGCGCGCGAGCTCAGTCGCGCAGCGCGCCGTGCAGCCGGGCGGCCGCGAGGGCGCGACGGCCGTCGCCCAAGGGAAGCAGGCGCAGCGCGTGTTCGTGGATCTCGACGTCGTGCGGCGCGCGCTCGCCGTAGCGCAGCGCGTGCTCGACGTTTCCACTGGACAGCACGGCGGTGCGCACGCCGACTTCCAGATACTCGCGCCACTGCACGATGCCCGGCGTGTCCGAGTCCGGCAGCAGGGGACCGCGATACAACTCGACCGCGGTAGCGGTGTCGCCCGCCTCGAGCGCGGCCAGCACGTCCACGGCATCGCAGGACAGTGGGCTCACCAACTGATAGACGCGGCTGGTGATGTCGCCGCCGGTGGCGCGCCGCAGGTAGGACATCTCCGATTTGAGCGTGCTCGCGCCGACCGGCCGGTCGCCGTACACCGCGAAGTGCAGGCGTTCGTGGGTGAAACCCTCGGGCTCGAGCGCCAGCAGCGTCAGGATCTCCAGGTGGCGGGGGCGCAGCCGCACGGGCGCGCCGTCCCGGATCAGGCGGGCGGCGCCGAGGCAGGTCAGCCGGACCCCTGGCGCGGCCATCCGATGGTGCAACTTGGTCTCGATGGCGGTGACCAGGGTGCGAGCGGTGGACATGGCCAGCGGGTGGGCGCGGTCCCAGGTGGTGGACAGGTCGAGCACGCCGAGCTGGCGACCGTCCGCCGCGCGGATGGGTGCGCAGTAGCAGACCCAGCCGTGCAGGGCGGCGACCAGGTGTTCGGCGGAGAACACGGTGTGCGGCTGTTCGGTGCGCAGCGCCAGCGACAGCGCGTTCGTGCCCATGTGCGCCTCGTCCCATCGACCACCCGGCGCGAAGTTCACCTGTTCGGCGCGGCGGCGCATCACCGGGCCGCCGTGCGACCACAGGATGGTGCCGGTCTCGTCGGTGATCGCGGCGACGTAGCCCGCGCCCTCGGTGATGTCGCGCAGCTGATCGGTGAGCTCGGACACCGGTGTGCGCAGCGGAGATTCGGCCCACCGGGCGGTGACGTCCGCTTCGGCGAGCGGCGCGTGCTCGCACGCCGGATCGACGGTGCGCAGCGACCGCAGCCACGATTGCGCCACCTCGCTGCGCAGTGCGGAATCACCCTGCGGCGTCCCGGCGGGTATCCATCGGGACCACTCTTGTTCCAGTGCAGCGCGCCGCTGCGAGAGGGAACTGCGCTGTGCCATCTCGGCCGATCCTGTGTCTTCGCTCCGATCGTCTTCGTGCCATCCCATCATGCCCCAGCGCGCCGCCGGGGCATTTCGTTTCGGCTCGCCGTCCACGGGGCTGGACGACGGTCGGATCGCCGCGACTCCCTCGGCGAGCGTTGCGAGAGCGCACGCCCGGGGAAGCCCCGGCGGCCCGACCGGCGATCGGTGTGCGGTCGTCCTGCGACGCCCGCACACCGGACCGGCCGATTACGGCGTGGAGAAACCGATCAGCGCACCGATGCCCGCGCCGATCGGGATGGTGACCAGCGCGCCGACCCCGCCGAGGAAGAAGCCGATCACCGCGCCGATCCCCGCGCCGATGAGAGCGCCGATCCCCGCGTTGTACTGCTTGCGGGCGAGCGTCTCGTCCTCACCGACGAACTGGTTGAGGCGCTCGGTGGTGGCGGGTGAGCCCACCGGCGTCACCGTGAGGGTGCGGCCCGCGTCGCTGATCGCGGGCGCCAGCCCGTGGGTGGCGCCGGAGGCCTGGAATGCCAGGGGCAGGGTCGCGACGACCTGTCCCGTTTCGCTGCGCAGCTCGACCGCCCTGGCGTCGGCCGTCAACGCGAAGCTGCCCGCGTCGAGGGTGGTGACCACCCCCGTTCCGTCGGCGGCGGGAGCGGAGGTGAAACCGATGCCCTGCTCGACACCGTGCACGCCGACCTGCGCTGGCGCCGCCGGCTGGGCGTGCGCGACGCCCGTCGCTATTCCGGTGGCACCGACCGCGAGCAGGGCGGTTGCGGCGAATCTGTTGACTCTCATCGTATTTCCCCACTTAGTCGTGTCGGCCACGAGTGCCGACGGATCCCCAAGATGCCGGTTCTCGGCCCCACCCATTCTGGCCGCAGCGGTTTCCCGAAGCAATCGTTCTGCGAATTCCACGGAAAAATCCGTGCGGTGCCCGCCACGGATATGGACATGAAATATGCGGAGTCAGTGCTTGTTTCGCCGATGGAGTCGGCTGATTGCCATATGTGTGCTAATGCATTGCCGCGACGCATAATTCGATCGAACGACTCGAAAATTATTCGAAACGCGCTGGTCTCGCGACTGTTTAAGTCGCCACGAACGGCGGTGCGCTGCCAGGATGCTGGACCGGGTGCGTCCGGGTCCGAAACGCGGCTTGCGGTCGGTCGGATCGCCGGATGCATCGGCGCGGCTCGCGAGTCGACGGTCACCGCGAGGTCGCGGTGCTCGTGCCGGATGGTGGAGTGTGCGTCGGTGCCGAGAGCGTCGCCGGAAATGGGCGATCGTTTCGCAGCGGCGGCAGCGATCGGCCGCGCGCTCGCGGTGCCCTACGGGAGCGCGCGGCCGGATCATCTGGCCGACTGTGCGGGGTTGTTCCTACTCAGAAAGCGCTTCCGGTGCCGGGCAGCAGCCACGCGATGCCGGGCCAGGGGGCGAAGGGGCTACCCCAGTAGCCGAACGGGCTACCCCAGTAACCGTAGCCGCCCCAGCCGCCGTAGCCACCCCACCCGCCGTAGCCGCCGCGGCCCCACCCGCCATGGCGATGCCAGCCGCCGTGGATCTCTTCGGCCTGACTCGTCTGCGCGACGGTCGGCTGCGCCACGGCGGGTGCGGCGATCGCGGGTGCGGCGACCGCCGCGACGGGGGTCAGCGCGAGCGCGGCGACCATCGCCACGCGGACGAACGCTCGCCGGACGTGTCCGATCTCGACGTCGTTGATCATCGGTACTTCCTCACTTCGGTATGTGTTCCTCCGGTCGGTGACCGACTCGAAAGGTCATCGACCCAACCTCACCACCATGCATCGTACCGTTGAATAACGGCACACTCAATGTGGTTCGATCGTGCGAGAATTCGTGGCCCGCCTGTCGGTCGTGCCGGGCGGTTCCGCTCGGTACGGTCGGGGACAGCGGACACTTCGAGAGGAGTCGACTGATGGCGACCAGCGCCGACGTACTGACCGACGGCTTCGAACGGATCAGGGAGGTGGTGCACGAAGCGGTGGACGGACTCGACGAGGACATCCTCGCTCAGCGCATCGATGCGGGCGCCAACTCGATCGCATGGCTGATCTGGCATCTGACCCGCGTGCAGGACGACCACATCGCCGATGTGGCCGGTGTCGAGCAGGTTTGGACGGCTCGAGGCTGGTACGACCGCTTCGGTCTGCCGATCGACAAGGGCGCGACCGGTTACGGTGACCGGCCCGCCGACGTGGCCGTGGTGCGAGCGCCCGCGGAGTTGCTCACGGGGTACTACGACGCGGTGCACGAGCAGACGCTGCGCTACGTCCGCGATCTCGCCGACGGCGATCTGGACCGTATCGTCGACACCCGGTGGGATCCGCCGGTGACGCTGGGGGTGCGGCTGGTCAGCGTGATCTCGGACGATCTGCAGCACGCGGGCCAAGCGGCGTTTCTGCGCGGCGTGCTGGAACGGACGGGATAACCGGCGCCGGGAAGTCGGCGGCCCCGCGTGGTTCGCGCCGTGCCGTAAGTTGATGCCGCGCAAGCCGAATGTTCACAGAGAGTGCCGCCGTGGTCGTGAAAACTGTTCTGGTCGGTGTCGCCGTGCTCGCTCTCGTCGGTGTCGTCGTGCTCACGGTGGTCGGCGCCCACTGGTACATATGGCGGCGGCTCGTGCGGGACACGACCACAGCGACATCGCGCGCACGACGCGTCGGCACCGCCATCGTGCTGACCGGGCCGTTGCTGCTGCTGGGCACGACCGTGGCGGAGCTGGCGTCCGCTCCGTTCACGCTGATCCGGATCATCGCCTGGCCCGGCTACCTGTGGGGGGCCCTGTTCCTGTACCTGCTGCTGGCGCTGGCGGTCGGCGAGCCGATCCGAGCCTTGGCGCTGCGCCGGCTCGACCGGAGCCGGGCGGCAGAGGGATCCGAGTCTCCTACGGAAGTCGGGCCGACATCGGGGTCGCCGGTAGGGGTCGATCCTGCACTGGACTCCGTGGTGAGAGCTCGTCCCGGGCGGGAGTTCTCGGCGGAACCCGGGTCTGAGCCGGAGTCTTCGGTGGCAACTGTCTCTGCGCCGGAATCATCGGTGCGAACCGAGTCCGGGCCGGAATCCCCAACTGAAACCGCGCCCGTGCCGGGGCCCTTGGCTGGAACCGTGTCCGCGCCGGAGTCTTCGGCTGCAACTGTGTCTGCGCCGGAATCGTCGGTGCGAACCGAGTCTGGGCGGGGATCTCCAACTGAAACTGTGTCCGTGCCGGGGTCCTGGGCTGGGACGGTGTCTGCGGCGGAGTCGTCGGTGCCAGCTGGGTCCGCGTCGGAATCCGTGGCTGGGACGGTGTCCGCACTGGAATCGTCGGTGCGAGCCGGGTCCGCGTCGGAATCTGTGGCTGGGACGGTGTCCGCGCCGGAATCCTCGGCCGGAATCGAGTCCGCGCCGGAATCCTTATCGGACCCGGCCACTGCTGCCGATTCCACGCCGCCTCGGGTACCGCGCCGTGTCTTCGTCGCGCGGGTGATGGGTGCCGCCGCTGTCGCCGCCGCCGCGACCACCGTCGGCATCGGCGCCCATGGCGTGCTGAACGGACCGAGTGTCAAGCGGGTGGCCGTGCCGTTGGCGAAGTTGCCGCGCCGAGCGGACGGGTTTCGCATCGCGGTGGTCAGCGATGTGCATCTCGGCCCGATCCTGGGCCGTGGCTTCGCCGAACGCGTGGTGCGCACCGTCAACGACACCCGGCCCGACCTCATCGCGGTCGTCGGTGACCTGGTGGACGGCAGCGTCGAGCATCTCCGTTCGGCCGTGGAGCCACTGGCCGGGCTGCGGGCCCGGCACGGCGCGTTCTTCGTGACCGGCAACCACGAGTACTTCTCCGGCGCCGAGCAGTGGGTGGAGCATGTCCAGGAACTCGGCATGCACCTGCTCGCGAACGCACGCACCGAGCTGCCCGGCTTCGACCTGGCGGGCGTGAACGACGTGCAAGGCGAACGAACCGGGCACGGCCCCGATTTCGGCAAGGCGCTCGGCGACCGCGACCGCACGCGCGCCGCCGTGCTGCTGGCGCATCAGCCCGTGCTGATCGAGGACGCGGTGGCGCACGGCGTCGATCTGCAGCTGTCCGGCCACACCCACGGCGGCCAGCTCTGGCCCGGCAATTACCTCGCCGGCCTGGCGAATCCCACCGTCGCCGGGCTGGAGCGGTACGGCGACACCCAGCTGTACGTGTCCAGGGGCGCCGGAGCCTGGGGTCCGCCGGTGCGGGTCGGCGCACCGTCGGACATCACCGTCGTGGAACTGGTGTCGCTGCGGGCTTGAGCGCCCGCGTCAGCCGAACAGGCCGCCCAGCACGCCGCCGCTCTGGCCGGCTTCCTGCCCGCCACCGGTACCGCCGACGAAACCGCCCGGCGGCAGCTCCGACGGCTGCACGATGACGAAGCCGCGTCCGGAGAACGACAGCGTCATCCCCTCGCCGGTGCTGCGGCCCATCAGCCTGCCCAGCCCGAACGAGTCGTTGCGTTTGATGCCCGTCTGCAGGCTCGACGACCACGCCACCGCCGCTTGCGGATCGGCGTAGGTCGGCTGGTCGACGTTGAGCACGACGGGCGTGCCGTGCGTGGTGATGGCGATGCGGCCACGGCCGGTGAAGACACAGTTGAACAACCCGGCGTTGCTGGCGAACCCGGCGGCGCCCTGCACCATCCGGATGTCGTAGCGCAGGCCGGAATCGAAGGCGAGCACGTTGGCGCCGTTGATGGTGAGGCCGTCGGTGCCGTCCAGGTCGATGGTGTGCACGTCGGCGGCGCCGTTGGCCACGAACAGGTCGCCGCGCCCGGACACCTTCATCAGCGGGACGCCCTCACCGGTCAGCCGCTGCTGGATCGCCCGGCCGATCCCGCCCGCGCCGAGCGCCTGGAAATGCAGATCGCCCTGATAGGCGACCATCGATCCGGCCCGAGCCATCACCTCGCCGTTGACGGCCACCTTGATCATCTTGCCGCCCTGCTTCTGGATACCCGCGCCGGTGACTTCGGCGTGGCTGGGGGCGAACAGTTCGCTCTGCATCGGCAGCGCTCCTTGCTGAGGTGATGGCATCGGTGGTGGCGGCACCGCGGCGGCCGGCGCGGAATAGGCCGGTTGCGGTGGATAGGCGGGCGGGGGCGGAGGCTGGTACGCCGGAGGTGGGGCAGGTTGATACGCCGGGGGCGGCGCGGGTTGATGCGCCGGTGGGGGAGCGGGCGCCGAAGGCGGCGGGGCCGGTTCGTCATCGATGTTCACACCGAACGCCGTCGCGATTCCGGCCAGGCCGTTGTCGTATCCCTGGCCGACCGCACGCACCTTCCATCCGCCTGCCCGGCGGTAGATCTCCACGCACACCACGGCGGTCTCGGTGCTCAACCCGGTCATCGGGAAGGCGAGCGTGCCCGACGAGGACGCGATGGTCGCGCGCAGCGAACCCGCGGCGGCGAAGGTGGGCGGACCGCTGCCGTCCAGGCTCGCGGTGACCACGACGCGGTCCACGTCGGCGGGTAGCGCGCCGGTCTGGATGTCCACCACGTCGCCCGCGCCCTGACCGTGCCGGTAGGTGACGCCAGGGGCGACCGGTTGATTGAAGAAGACGAAATCGGCGTCGGAGCGCACGCGCCCCGCCGAGTTCAGCAGCAGCGCCGATACGTCGACGGGAGCCGAGCAGGTGACGGTCACCGTCAGCCGGTCGCCGGGCGCGGGGCGGTTCTCACCGCGGGCGAGATCGGTCACGGCAGGCCGTCCGATCCGCGGCGGCGTCGTCGGGTTGACATGCGATTCACGGGCTCCAGTGTGTCGTGCGCCCGCGACGTGCGCCACACGCCTACCCGCACCCGGCGTCCACGAGGTCTTTTCGTCAGGCGGTCCGTGGCAGGGCCGCCGTGTCGCCCCGAGGTCTCGGCGATCCGGTCGCACCGGCGATCGGAATGAGCCCGGCCGGGTCCGCCGGGCTCTCGCGGGTCAGAGGACTTCGGCGTACATGGTGCCGTCGAGGATGCCGAATTCGACCTGTCCGGGGAACAGGGGCAGCGCGCCGGTGGCGTGCTTGCTGTGGTTGAGGGCGATGGTTTCGGTGGCCCACCGGTGCAACGGCTCGGGTAGCCGCAGAACCCGGTGATCGGTGCAGCGAACGTAGGGATAGGTGGTCTCGCCGGGCCGGGCGAGCGGGTTGTGGATGTCGAGCGCGGCGATGTCCAGGACCAGGCCGGTCTGCTTGGCGGAGGCGACGGTCGGTGGCTGCAGTTCGATGTCGTCCATGACCGCTCACGGTAGCTCGAAGGATGCCCAGAGTGGGTGATTCCCGCTGAATGTCCCTCGGATTTCATCGGAAATGGAGGACGGCGAGGTTCATCGATTCGGGTGAACCCCACCGCTACCACCAGCGATCGCGGCAGGCTTGGGCGTGCCGGTGCCGCGCCGGACGTCCCGGAGCCACCGGGACGATGACGAGCCTAAGCGACGCTGAAGATTCGCGGGGGCGTTTCCGTGAATCGGTGAGAGCGGCCGTCCGGTGGCGACCGGCCGGTAACCACCGTCGGAATGTCCGGTTCCCGGCGGCGCGGCTTACTATGCCAGCGGCGTGAAACAAGCTGTGCGCGTTGAGTATCCGGCACGGCTGCGTGCTGTTCTGTTTACCTCAGGAGGATGGAAGACGTGCTCTATGTTGTCATCGCGGCCATTGTCGTGGCACTGCTGGCCGTGTCGGCCGTCGCGATGGTGTGGGACCCGCGCCGTCGCACGGAGTCGGACGAGTACGACTACGAGTACGACATGAACGGGGAAGACGCGACGGCGGACGAGTACGCCCGCCCGCGCGGTGTCGAATGGCCCCGCAAGGAAAGCGTCTGATCGGTGGAAGCCGCCGCCGGACCGGCGGTGGAGACGATGGCGCCCAGTCGAGTGCGGCTGGGCGCCATTCTTTTCCGTGGCGCTGGGCCGGTTCGGTCACGCCACGGTGAAGTCGCGCCACGACGCGTGCAGACCCTGCCCGCGCAGCGACGTGCTGCGCCCGTCTTCGATCGGATGCAGGGTGATGATGCCGAAACCGATCTGGACGGACTCCGGCAGCTGCGGCGCGCGCGTGGTGTACACCGGGACGTCGTCGACGTGCCAGCCCGCGGTGCCCGCGGCGCGGTCGATGGTGACGGCGTAGCGGTGGAACTCGCCGGGCTTGATGTCGATCCCGGCCAGCGGCGCGTGCACCACGTGGGTGAACGCCTCCGCCGCGGGGACGACCCCCGGCACGAACAGCCGTTCGTGGATGGCGTACGCGTGCCTGCTGGTCGCGATGAGGTCGAAGACCTGCGCGGTGCTCATGTCGAGGACGTTGAACGCGGCGAAGCCGTCGCGGTAGTCCTCGCCGGTGGCGCCGATGTTCTCCGAAGCCATCTCCACCGCGAAGGTCCGCGGTCCGCCGGTGAGGTCGAACGTTTCGGTCGACACCAGCAGATGTTTCGGGTTGTCCAGGATCTGGACCTCGGCGTGGGATCGGGTGAAGGCGTCGATCCGGACCGATACGGCGCCCGCGCCGACCTCGGTGCGAGCGGCCGGGTCCGCGTAGCGCCACGTCTGCTCCGGGCCCAGCGGCACTTCCAGGAAACGCCACCGGTCAGCGCTGAGATCCGGTCCGTTCAGGTCGTCGTAGGTCATTGCGGGAGTTACCTTTCAACCGAGTGATTCGGGGTCCGATAGGTCGTCCTTGGTCGCCCGGCGGCGCAGCGGGGTCACCACACCGTTCGACGATCCGGACTTGTAGCCGACACCGCCGAGCAGCAGACGTTCCTCGGTCAGCCGCGGCCGCAGCGCCGGGCCCATCGGCCACCAGTCGTCGAGCTCGACCAGACCGGGCTCGATCAGTTCCAGATCGCCGAAATACGAGGCGATCTGCTCCCGGGTGCGGTACCAGCCCGAGCCGAGGCCCATTTCGGTGAAACGCCGTTGCAGCTCGATGGCCATCTCGTGCGCCTCGCCGCCGTCGGCGGGATCGTAGAAATGCGTGATCGCGACGTAGGAGCCCCGTGGCAGCGCGTCGATGTAGCGGCGCATGATCCCCGCCGGATCGAGCTCGTCGTCGACGTGATGCAGGATGCCGCACAGGATCAGCGCCAGCGGGCGGGTGAGGTCGAGGTGCTGGGTGACCTCGGAATGCTCCAGCAGGGTTTCCGGCGCGGTCAGATCGGCGGGTACGAAATGCGTGAACTCGTTGCGCTCGAGCAGCACCCGGCCGTGGATGTTGCACACCGGATCGTTGTCGACGTACACCACACGTGCCGTGGGATTCTGCTGTTGGGCGATCTCGTGTGTGTTGCCGACGGTCGGCAGGCCTGCGCCGATGTCGAGGAATTGGTCGATGCCGACGGCGCCGGCCAGATAGCGCACCACGCGGTGCAGCCAGCGGCGGTTCATCCGGGCCACATCGCTCTGCCGCGGCGCGACTTCGGCGACCTTGTCGCGCACGAACCGGTCGACTTCGTAGTTGTCCTTGCCACCGAGGGTGGCGTCGTAGACGCGGGCGATGCTCGCGCGGGTCGTGTCCACGCCTACCGGCGCGCGGACACCGGTCTGGGGAGTGGGATCGGACATGGAGACCTCTCTCTGGATTCCGTCGCCTGGCTCACCAGCCTAGGGACCGCCGAATCGGCGAGCAATCCGTGCGGATGCGTTCGGCCGGTGGTGATTTCGGGAACCGATGGCCATCCTGCCGACCGGCATCGAGCATGGGAACCGGTCGGTACTCATCGGTCGTCTGCGGTGACTCGGGACGCGCCGTGGCCGGTGCGGCGCCCGTCCGGGCGACCACCCGCCTCGACGGGCGTGGACGAGGACGATTCGATTCCCGGCTCCTTCCGGCACAGATGTCAGGACTTCGCGGTGGTGACGGGCCTCGGGCGCCGATACGCCTGCCGTTCCGTCCCGCCGAGGGGCCGCGCACCCGTGCGATGCGGGTGCCGTCGGGGCCGCACCCGCTGAGCGGGTCGATCCCTCGGCCGACGACATGGCGCTCCTCCTTCGCGTGGCCACCGTCGGGGGCGACTCTACGCACGGCCGCCCGGGCGCGCGCGGGAATCCGGCTTCGATATCGCCTTGGCGCTCTTGTGAATACTCGCGTGCGCGCGCGATCCGCGCCACGCGTTCGCGCCGGGGACGGTCGCTGGACCCGGCCGAGTAGGATCTTCAGCCGACGTTCCGACAGCAGTGATGGTGGAGGCACTACGCCCCGCGGTCTAACCCCCGATCGACCGGAGGCAAGCATGACCAACGACGAGGACAGTGGTGACAACGCCGAATTCCCTGCGGCAGAACGTGGTCCGACTGTTCTGCGGATCGCGCTCGGCAGCCGGTTGCGTCAGCTGCGCGAGGGATGCGGGATCAGCAGGGAGGCCGCGGGCGACGCGATCCGCGGCTCGCACGCCAAGATCAGCCGCCTGGAACTGGGCCGCACCGGGTTCAAGGAACGCGATCTGCAGGACCTGCTGAGCCTCTACGGCGTTGTCGACCCCGCTGAACGCGAAACGTACTTCGAACTGGCTCGGCGGGCCAACGACCCGGGGTGGTGGCAGCACTACAGCGATCTGCTCCCGGCGTGGTTCGAGACCTACATCGGCCTCGAACAGGCCGCGACCACGATCCGGACCTATGAAGCGCAGTTCGTCCCCGGCCTGTTGCAGACCGCCGACTACGCGCGCGCGGTGATCCAGCTGGGCAACATCGACGAGACCGAACGCCGCGTCGCCATCCGCATGCGCCGCCAGCAGATCCTCTACCGGGCCGCCGCGCCCACACTCTGGGCGGTCATCGACGAGAACGCGCTACGCAGGCCGGTCGGCGGCGCGGAGGTGCTGCGCGAGCAGATCGAGCATCTGGTCGAGATGGCCGACCGTCCCACCATCCGGATCCAGGTGCTGCCGTACGCGGCGGGCGGGCACTCCGCGGCGGGCGGCCCGTTCAGCATTCTGCGTTTCCCGGAGCCCGAGCTGCCCGACATCGTCTACACCGAGCAGCTCACCAGCTCCTTGTATTTCGACAAGCAGCGCGATGTGGAGCTGTATATGTCGGTCATGAACCGGATCAGCGTGGAGGCGCTGTCTCCCGCCGACAGCGTGCGTTTCCTACGCGAGCTGCTCACCGAGACGCGCTCGGGCGAGTAGGACTTCAAGCGTCCCCGCCGAGCGGGGCAGCCCTGCTCGGGGGCGGGGCGCGGTCGCGCCTGCGGGGAGTTTGCCGAGCGAGTCCTTCGCGACGGGAGGACCGTCGTGGCGCCCTGTCGATGGGGGTTCGGCGTGGGAGCGCTCGGGAGCCGGCCGGTCGGCCTGATTCGGCTGCTGCGCGGTGAGGGGTGAAGGCCTCGAACCGAATCCACGTTTCGGGCGGTGAAAAGCATTGTCGTCGAACCGAACTCGGCGAAACGCGCGGCGAAGATATAACAGTTTCATATCGCGACCGGCTGCATGATGCTCATTCGTTATCCGTCTCTCCGCGTTCACCTCGATTTTCGAGGATTTCGATGCCGGTGGCGCTCATGCACATGCACGCGCGCATGTACGTACCGATGGACGATCACCGATGCGACGCGGCCGTCGTGATGTGGCAGTATCCCTGTCGAGGTCGGGGTCTGAGGATCGACTCGGGCACTGGCTGGTTCGGCCGCGGCGGCCCCAACGCGAGTTGGGGCCGCCGGCGGAGCCGTCGCGGATCGCTCCGATGTCCGGATTGCCGAGAGTTCACGGCATCGGCACAATCCGGATCGAATGGCCTTCCTTTTCTCCGATGCAGATGCTCCGGTCCGGAGCCGCGATGCCCGCGCAGCGGTCGAGGCGATCGACTAGGGCGTCCAGGTGATGCGGCCGCCCTCGAAGTCCTGGGCTTTCCCGTTCTCGAAGTCGTACTCGTCGCTGGTGGGGTAGCCGTACCGGCCCGCCTCACCCGCCGCGGCCTCCCAGGTCTCCCGGATGGACCCCCAGACGACATGGGCGCCGGTGCGCGGTGCCCAATAGATCGCCCCGCCGCCGAACAAGTTGTAGCGGCCGTTGCCCGCGCGGGCGGCGGATTCGTCCGTGATGGGGAACCCGAGCGGACTGCTCTCCCAGCCGTAGGCGCCCCACTTGTCGCGGATCACGCCGCCGATCTGATGCGCGGCGGTGCCGATCGACCAGTAGATCGAACCGTTCTGGAACACGCTGTAGCTCCCCGGCTTCGACGGTGTCGCCGCTTCGCGCGCCACGGGATAGCCGAGCGCTCCGCCCTCGTAACCCAGGTTCCCCCACTTGTCGCGGATGGCGCCACCGACTTGATGGGCGCCGGTGTCGGGGTGCCAATAGATGGACGAGCCGCGCTCGAACGCCTGATAGCGGCCACCGCGGGCGGTGGAGTCCTCCGGCGTGACCGGGTCGCCGAAGAACGCGGGCCCACCCGCCTGGTCGTACTCGACTTCGATCGCCCCGCCGACGTCGTAGGGGCCGATCGGACGCGCCGCCGTATCGGGTGCGATGCCGGCGAGCAGGATGCCGAACGCGGCGACTATGGCGAGCGCCCCGCGGGCGCGCGAGCGGTTCGGGCGACGGTGCCGTGCCAAAGGGAACTCCTGTGCATCTCGGGTGGGTGCGGGATGGAGCTGAAGCTGCTTTCGGTCGGCGTGCGGAGATCAAAGTACCTCGCCGGAACGCGATGCGGAGCGATACGGGGTACTCGAATGGCCTGGTGTCGTGCGGTGGGGTGGTGCGGCCATCCAACTCGTCCCTCGCTCCGAACAAACTGGCGGTGCTGCCGTGCCCACGGGAGCGCCTTCTCGGATACGGCGCCGCCGGGGCGTGGTGCTCGCACTCTCGGCCCGGCGGTGTCACGAACGGAAGATGGTGCCGGGCAGGGCAAGTCGTGCGCAGTCAGCGCAGGACGTGCGCCGCCTCCGCGGCGATGGTGGCGGCGACCGCACCGAGAGCGGGGGAGTCCAGACGCCACTGCTGCCAGTACAGTGGGACATCGATGACCGCGCCGGGAGCGATCGAGACCAAGCGGCCGTCGGCTCGGTCCTCGCGGGTCTGCAGGTCGGGAAGCATGCCCCAGCCGAGCCCGAGCCGGACCGCCGCGGCGAACGCCGTGGAGGACGGCACATAGTGGCGCGGCGGATCAAGGGGTTTGCGACTTCGCCTGCGCAGGAGGCGATCCTGCAGGTCGTCCTTGCGGTCGAACAGCACGACCGGAGCCGCGGCGTAGGACTTCGCGGTCGCGCCGTCGGCGAACCAGGTGGCGGCGAAATCCGGGCTCGCCATCGGCCGGTAGCGGATCGCCCCGAGCCGTTCGGCCTTGCAGCCCTGCACCGGCTGTGCGGTCGAGGTGATCGCCGCCATCACGGTGCCGTCGCGCAGCAGGCGCGTGGTGTGTTCCTCGTCCTCCCGGTGGATCTCGAAGCACACGCCGTGCGGTGCGCGGGCGAGGGCGGGCAGCACCCAGGTCTCCAGTGAGTCGGCGTTGATCGCGATCGGCACCCGGATGGGGCCGTCGGAGGGTTCGCCGCCGAGTTCGCGCGCGGTGTCGCCGGTGAGCAATTGGATCTGCCTGGCCAATCGGAGTACGGCCAGCCCGGATTCGGTGGCGCGCACCGGTTTCGTTCGCTGCACGAGAATCCGGCCCGCGGCGTCCTCCAGCGCCTTGATCCGCTGGCTGATCGCCGACGGTGTGACGCTCAGCCGCCGCGCGGCGGCGTCGAAGGTCCCCTCGGTGATCACGGCGTCGAGTGCGCGAAGCTGATCGAGCTGGAGATCCATATTAAGGCATCCTAATGATAGGTTAGAATCTTTAGCTTGCCTGGGGATGAGCCGCGGCCTTAGCGTCGCTGGACGTGAGCGTTTCCTCGGCGGTGGTGGCGACCGCGTCCGGTTTGGGCTTCGGCCTGTCGCTGATCGTGGCGATCGGCGCGCAGAACGCGTTCGTCCTGCGGCAAGGGATCAGCGGCAGGCACGTGCTCGCGGTGGTCACGGTGTGCGCGGTGTCGGACATCGTGCTGATCGCGGCGGGGATCGGCGGATTCGGCGTGGTCGTCCAGGCGGCTCCCGGGGTGCTCGTTGCGGCGCGCTACGCCGGGGCGGCGTTCCTCATCGGCTACGCGGCGCTGGCGGCACGGCGGGCGTTCGGCTCCGCCGCGCTGAGCGCCGGATCCGGGCGGACCACCGCGGCGCTCGGCGCGACGGTGGTCACCGCCCTGGCGCTGACCTGGCTCAACCCGCACGTCTACCTGGACACCGTGGTGTTGCTCGGCTCCTTCGCCGGCACCTACGCGAGCCCGGATCGCTGGTTCCTCGGCGCGGGAGCGATGCTGGCCAGCGTGCTGTGGTTCACCGCGCTCGGTTTCGGCGCGCGTCTGCTCGGCCCGCTGTTCGCCCGCCCGCGCGCGTGGCGCGTGCTGGATTCGGTGATCGCGGCCGTGCTGCTCGGTCTCGGGCTGGGGTTGTTGTGCTCCGGATGAGACCGCGACGTCACAGCTGCGCCTTGATCTTCGCGGCGAACTCGTAGCCGGCCTGCCACTGCGGGCCGGAGACGGCGAGTACGACGCCTGCCGCGCCCGCCTCCGCGTAGGCGTTCAGCTGCTCGGCCGCACGGCCGGGATCGGTCGCCAGCGTCGGCGCGACGACCGTCACGGTGAGCGGCGGGCGGTCGTATTCCTCGGCCAGCGCGGCCAATTCGGTCACGTGCGCGCCGACCCGGCGCGGCTCGAGTCCGATGGCGACCCAGCCCTCGGCATAGGCGGCGGCGCGGCGGCGCGCCGCTTCGGCGTCGCCCGCGACGAGCACCGGTGGCATGGTCGCACCGGGTGCCAAGGTGATCTCGGTGCCGTCCGGGAGCACGGTCGGCCGCCCCGCGACCAGGTCGGGCAGCACGCGCAGCGCCTCGTCGGTGCGACGGCCGCGCTCGGCGAAGGACACGCCCGCGGCACGCCACGCGGCATCCCCGTGCACCGGGTTGCCGGTGCCGACCCCGAGGATCAGCCGGTCACCGGAGACGTACTGTAGCGTCGCGATCTGCTTGGCGGCCCATGCGGCCGGCCGCAACGCCAGCAACATCACCCCGTAGCCGATGCGGATGCGATCGGTCACGGCGGCCGCGGTGGCCAGCACGACGGTGCTGTCCAGCATCGGCCCGCTGGCCGCGAGATGGTCGGTGGACCACACCGAGTCCAGGCCGCCCTGCTCGGCGAGGCGGGCGGCGGCGCGCACGTCGCCCAGGATGGGTCGCGCGGGATCGGGGGTCGAGGTGGGCAGGATGATGCCGACTTCCAAGGTCATGCTCTCGACGCTACGAACGCCTCGCGCCCACGCCAATGTTCCGCTCGCTCGAGTCGATGTCTCGGACGCTCACACCGAACCCACCGGCGCAGAGCGCGTGCCGCGCCACGGTGGGACGCTCTCCGCTGCGGTGTGCTGCGACGGTCACGGGGCGGCACCGGTGCGTCGGCCGCGAGCCTGGAGATCGGCTGAGGAGAGTTGGCCGGCGGCATGCGGCTCGGTGGTCGCGGGGCGATCCGTGGTCGGGGGACTGCGGGCGAAGCAGCATCTGAGTTGCGCCCGCACCCCGGTTCTTCGGGGACCGCCGTCGGGCAGGCGACGCCCGAGCCTCCGACCCGGCTGTTCGCGCGACGCGTGCTCGGCCGCTCGTCGGCCGACCCCGATGAACGACAGCGATCCCCGGATTGTCCGGAATCACCGCCTGGATGGCTCTTCGGTACTGATCACAGTCGAGTCGGGTCGCCGGACACGGTCGGGCACGGGCCGGTGGGGGCGGTAGCCTGCGGCTAGGGTGGGCGCATGGTCGAGTCGACACGAATCGTGCTTGCTTCCCGGCCGGTGGGCGCGCCCACGGCGGAGAATTTCCGGACCGAGACCGCGGAACTCCCCGCTCCTGCCGAGGGCGAGGTCCTGCTGCGCACGCTCTATCTGTCGCTCGACCCGTACATGCGCGGCCGGATGAGTGCGGCCGAGTCCTACGCCGAACCGGTCGAGGTCGGCGCGGTGATGGTCGGCGCGACCGTGGCCGAAGTGCTCGAATCCCGCGACCCTTCGTTGGCGAAAGGCGATGTGGTGCTCGCTTATTCGGGGTGGCAGTCCCATGACGTCGCCCCGGCGCGCGGGCTGCGCAAGCTCGATCCGGCGAAGGCTCCGGTCTCCACCGCCCTCGGCGTGCTCGGCATGCCCGGCTTCACCGCCTACGCGGGACTGCGCGAGATCGGCAAACCCCGCCCCGGCGAGACGCTGGTGGTCGCCGCGGCCACCGGGCCGGTCGGCTCGGCCGTCGGTCAGATCGCCAAGATCGGCGGCACCCGCACAGTGGGCATCGCCGGCGGCCCGCGCAAGGTGGCCTACCTGAACGAACTCGGCTTCGACGTCGCACTCGACCACCGCGCCCCCGATTTCGCCGAGCAACTCGCGGCTGCGGTCCCCGACGGCATCGACGTCTATTTCGAGAATGTCGGCGGCGCGGTGGCCGACGCGGTGTACCCGCTGCTGAACACTTACGCGCGCGTGCCCGTCTGTGGACTGATCGCCAACTACAACGCCACCGGCGCCTCGGAAGGCCCGGACCGGCTGCCGGGCTTCTACGGCCGGATCCTCACAAAGAGCCTCACTGTGCGCGGGTTCATCCAGTCCGAATTCGTCCGTGCGCTGTACCCGGACTTCTTGCGTGAGATGGGTGAGTGGGTCGCCAACGGCCGCGTGCGGTATCTCGAGGACGTCGTGTCCGGCTTGGCCGCGGCCCCCGAGGCGTTCATCGGCATGCTGGAGGGCCGCAACTTCGGCAAGCTGGTCGTGCGGGTCGCCGACTGATCAGCCCGCCAGCGCGCCGCTGCCGATGCTGAGATAGGCCAGCATCAGCACGAACAGGAACCAGCCCGCGCCCTGCCAGATGGGCCAGGTCCGTCCGCGGCGCCACTGCACGTAGGTTTCGACGAAGGCGCCGATGCCGCCGATCAGCAGCACCACCGAGGGGCCGAGCACCACGGCGAGCTGCGCGGCGGTGTCGCACAGCAGCTTGTCCTGGTCCACGCATTCGCGCTGCGCGGCCCACAGCACGGTCAGCAGGAAGACCAGCGCGGCGGTGGCGAGCACCGAGACGACGTAGGTCGCGGCGCGCCGGAACCCGCGCGGATCGCGCCAGCGTTTCTCCACGTCGTCGACCATGTGCACCACCTCGCCGTCCGGTTCCTCCGACGTGATTGCCGAACGGCGGTGGCTCAAACGCCGCTCAGGGTTTGCGTCCGACCCCGGCCCAATACCAGGCCGACCGCGCCGCGGCAGGGGCGGCATCGGTGTCCGGACGCCAGGCGTCGGCAGGAACGATCCCCGGCTCGACGAGTTCCGTTCCGGCGAAGAAGGATTCGGTCTCCGCGCGGCTGCGCGGCTGGAACGCGATGCCGGCCTGCTCGGCGGCGGCCCTCGCGCGCGCCATCGGGCGCGGGTCGAAATCGCCGGTGAAGTGGGTGAGCACCAGGTAGCTGCCGGACGGGGCCGCCGCCAGCAGGCGCCTCACCACGCCGTACGGATCGTCGCTGTCGCGGAAGAACATCATGACCGCGACCAGCAAGATCGCGAGGGGCCGGTCCGGGTCGAAGGTGTCGGCCAGCTCGGGCGCGTCCAGGATGGCGCCCGGATCGCGCAGATCGGCGTCGAGGTAGGCGATCCTGCCCTGCGGTGTGCTCGCCGTCAACGCTCTGGCATGGGCGAGCACGAGCGGATCATTGTCGACATAGACCACGCGCGCGGCCGGAGCGATGCGCTGGGCCACCTCGTGCGTGTTGCCCGCGGTGGGGAGGCCGGTGCCGATGTCGAGGAACTGATCGATGCCCGCCTCGCCGGCCAGGTGCCGCACGGCTCGGCCGAGGAACGCGCGATTGGCGCGGGCCATGTCGCGGATGCCGGGGATGTGCATGGCGACCGTGTCGCCGAGGGCGCGGTCGGCGGGGTAATTGTCCTTGCCGCCGAGCCAGTAGTCGTAGACCCGTGCCTCGTGCGGGAGGCTCGTGTCGAGCTTGGTCGACGATCCGGCGCGCACTCGCGCGTGACCGTCCGGCATGTGCGACTCCCTTCCCGGGCGGCGCCGGTGCGGGAGGCGCCGCACCGCTGTCGCCTCCGAAGGCGACCCTCGCGCTGCGAATTACGCGTCAAGAATAGGGTGACGCGTCCACAATGAGCGGCGATTCGGCCGAATGGTCCGTTTTCGGCGGCGGCCGACCCGGCGGTGACCCTCTGTGCGTGCACCGGGTTCGGCGGGAGACAACCGACGGGCCGGGGTTCGCGCGCGGGCGAGAGTCAGCGTGGCGAAATGTCCGGATGGCCGCCGTGCCTTTCGGCGGCGCGCAGCTCACACCAATAGGCTGCGACAACGGTGGCATAACCGGCTACGACGGCCGTCGCGGTGACGATCACCAGTGTGATGAGTAGTGGAATCAAGAAAGCGGTGTGCATTGTGCCCTCCCCGCGGTCACGCTGATATCAGCGGAAAGTTCGGCGCCGCACTGCACCGACATCATGTCAGTCCCTGCACCTAGTGAAATCGTAGTTGGCGCGGCGTGGTCGGGCACGGCGCGCGGCTGTGAGTTGAATCATGCAGATCACGGTGTGTCGTGCGGAATACACCTGTGGCGTGCGGTCTAATCGATCTTGTCACGTGTTCACCGGCAACCATCCGGAAAGCGGGACACGACCACGACACGGGACCGCCGGACCGGCGGCCGTCGCAGTGCCCGTGGCGCGCCGAACTCCTCGGTAGCGCAGCTCTTTCTCTCGGATTGTCTCCAGCATCACCTCGGCATGCGAAAAAGGAGCACGAACGTGAGCATGATTCTCGCCGCCCTGCACGACACCGTGATGGCGCAGCAATTCGAAAATCCGACCGCCGAAGAGCCGCCGCTGGCGGACAAGTTGATGCAGATGGGCCGCTACTTCACCTGGTTGGTGCAGCTGTCGGGCATCACGGCGATCACCTACGGCGGGGGCAGGTTCGCATGGGAGAAATGGAACGGCGGCAGTCTCCAGTCGCCGAAGATGGTCGCAAGCGCGATGGCAGGCGGTGCGGTGGCGACGAGCGCGGGCACGATCATGAACGCGATCATCGGCTGACGCGCACCGCGCGGGCCGCCAGGTCGCGCGCCGCGACCGGAGCCGACCGCGTTCCCGCGGCATAACGCTCGGCGAACACGCGTTCGCCGAGCGCCGCGGCGGCGCGGGTCGCCGGACGGTCTATATCGGGGCGCTCGGCCGGAAGCAGCGCGATGCCGTTGGCCTCGCGCACCGCCGCCGCGGCGCCGAGCAACTGGGCCGCGATCTCCGGCTGGCACAGCTCGGTCAGCGCCGATGCCAGCGCGGCCAGCGCGAAGGCGGTGTCGCGGGGTGCGCCGATGCGCCGCGCGCCGTCGAACGCGGTCAGATACAGCTCGAAAGCGGCGCCGGGCTCGCCGCGCTGTTCGACGATGTAGCCCAGCTCGACTTGCAGCATCGGCAGGAACAGCGGAGTCTCCTCGCCCGCGGCCAAGGGGAGGGCGAGCAGCTCGCGCAGGATCCGCTCGGCGGTCTCGGACCGCCCGTCGCGCCGCGCGGTGAACGCGAGCACGAGCGCGGCGAACAACCGGCCCGCTTCGTACCCGTGCTCGGCCGCGACGCGCTGGGCCTGTTCGCCCAGCTCCTGCGCCCGGCCGAAGTCGGTGCGCTGCATGGCGATCCAGCCCAGCCAGCACAGGTGGGTGCACGCCTGCCCCCACAGCTCCAGCTCCTGCGCCAAGCCGAGCGCTTCGGCGTGGATGGCGGCGGCTGAGGTCAGGTCGCCGGTGAGTTCGGCCAGGCCGCCGAGCCATTCGGCGGCCTGGAGCCTGCCCCAGCGGTCGTCGAGCTCGGCGAACAGCCGTGCGGCGGTGCGGGCGTGCCGCTCCAGCGCCGGGAGATCGACCCGATTGTGGGCGGCCTTGGCCAGCGCCACATGCCCGCAGGCCACGCCCCAGCGGTCGCCGAGTTCCGTGCAGACCGGAAGCGCCTTGCGCAGGAGCGCTTCCAGCTCGTGCACGTCACCGGAATCCAGCGCGGAGAATCCGAGGAAGAGTTCCGCGCGCGCCCGCCCGGCCGGATCGTCGACCATGTCGTACACCGCGAACACCGCCGCACGCTTGGCGGAACCATCCTCGAAATCGCCTTGCTGGAAAGCGAATCCGACGCTCCACGCCAGCGCCCGCGCCCGGTGCCGCGGGGAGCCGCCGAGCGCGAGCGCCGCCTCCAGCCAGCGCCGAGCCTCGGTCGGCCTGCCGCGCAACTGCCAGTACCAGGCGAGCGCGTTCACCAGCCGCAGGGCCTGATCCGCGTCGCCCGCGCGCACGAAACCGTCCAGCGCCGCCCGCAGCTCGGCCGAGTCGTCGTCCAGCCGGCGCAACCAGCGGCGCTGGTCGGCGCCGTACAGCTCCGGCTCGGCGCGCTCGGCCAGCGCCAGGTGATACCGATGGTGGGCCAGATGCACCGCGTCGAACTCGCCCGCCTCGGCCAGCCGGTCGAGACTGAACGCGGCCACCGATTCCAGCAGGCGGTAACGCCGTCCCGCCCGGTGCACCAGCGAGCGGTCGACCAGCCTGGCGATGACGTCGGCGACGAGTGAGGCGTCCACCGCGGGTTCGCCGCCCGCCGAGCACACCGCCTCCGCGGCCGCCAGGGTGCAGCCGCCCGTGTGCACCGCCAGTCTGCGCAGCACGGTTTGCTCGGTCGCGTCCAGCAGTCCCCAGCTCCAGTCGATCATCGCCGCCAGCGTCTGCTGGCGCGGCGGCACGCCGCGATGCCCGGTGGCCAGCAGTTTGAACCGGTCGTCGAGCCGGGCGACGATCTCGTGCACGCCCAATGCGCGCACGCGGGTGGCGGCGAGTTCCAGCGCGAGCGGGATGCCGTCGAGCCTGCGGCACAGCGTCGCGACCGGCGCCGCGGTGTCGGCGTCGAGCGCGAAATCGCGGGCTGCCGCTCGCGCTCTGGACACGAACAGCCGCACCGCCCCCGCTCGGGCGATCTCGTCGAAAGACGCCTCCCGGGCGGGCACATCCAGCGGTTGCAGCGCGACGATGTCCTCGCCGGGCAGACGCAGCGGTTCCCGGCTGGTGGCCAGGATGCGCAGCCGGGGGGCCGCGCCGAGCAGCATCTCGGCCAGTTCGGCGGCGCGATCCACCACGTGCTCGCAGTTGTCCAGGACGAGCAGCAGTTCCTGGTCGGCCAGCGCTTCGCACAACGAGGCGGTGCTGTCGGCGCCGTCGGCGGCGTGGATGCCGAGCACGCCGGCCACGGCGTCGGCGAGGAACGTCGCGCCGTCGGCCGCGGTCGGTTGCAGCGCGGCCAGTTCCACCAGCCAGGTGCCGTGGCCGAATCGCCGGGTCAGCGCCGCCGCGGCCGCGAGCGACAAGCGCGTCTTGCCAACGCCGCCGGGCCCGGTGAGCGTGACCAGCCTGGCGTCCTGCACGGCGTCGCACAGCTGCGCGAGGTCGGTGTCGCGGCCGATCAACTCGGTGCGCTGCGCTGGGATGTTGGAGCTGCGCCGCCGCGCGACCACGATCTGCGCGGGCGCGGCGAGCGGCAGGTCCTGCGCCAGGATCGCGCGCTGCAGCGCCACCAGCTCCGGGCTCGGGTCGATGCCGAGTTCGTCGGCGAGGCGCCTGCGCAGGTCCTCGTAACCGTCCAGTGCCTCGGCCTGCCTGCCCGCGCCGTACAACGCGCGCAGGTGGGCCGCGCGCAGCCGCTCGCGCAGTGGATGCGCCGTCACGAAGCCGGTGAGTTCGCCTGCCACCTCGCGGTATTCGCCCAGTGCCAGCCGCGCCTCCGCCAGTTCCTCCACCGCCACCGAACGCTGCTCTTCGAGCTGCGCGATGGCGGCCCGGGCGAAGGACGCGTCCCGGAAATCGGCGAACGCGGGCCCGCGCCAGAGCGCGAGCGCCGCGCAGAGCGCCCGGACCCGCTCGGCGGTGTCGGTCGTCGCCCGCGCCGACGCCACCAAGGCGCGGAAATCCTGCGCGTCGATGGCGGAGGCGGCCAGCCGATACCCGGGCGGCGGGGACACCACCAGGTCCCGGCCGCCGGGTTCGGCGTCCTCCAGCGCCCTGCGCAGTTGCGAGGCCTTCGCCGCCAGCGTGCCCGCCGGATTGCCGGGCGGGTCATCGGTCCAGATGTCGTCGATCAGCCGATCGCCGGAGACCGGTTGGCCGGGTGTGACCAGCAGGTCGGCCAGCAGCGCGCGCACCTTGGCCCCCGGAATCGGCACTGCGGCGCCCCCGTCCGTCCAGACCGCCAACGGACCCAGCACCCCGAAACGCATGGGGGCCAGCCTAGGCGAGCGGTGCGGGAAGGCGACCGCAAACAAACCGGAAGGCGGCCGGCCCACAGTGAGGAAGCCGTACACCGTACTCGGGGAAAGGGAGCCCGACATGCCACTCGTCACGACCACCGCACTTCGGAACGTCCGCGGTGCGGCCTCCACCGCGCGGACGCCTGCCCGCGCGGACGGACTGCCCCGGGACCGTGGGCCGCATGACGGAGCGCACGGCCTGCCACGACCGCCGGATGACGCGCTCGCCCCCGACCCCACGAAGCCGAACGCCGGTGTGACAGCGGAGGACGCGCGATGACCGGTCACCACCGGATACGGGTGGCGCTGATCGTCGGCAGCACACGCGCGGGCCGTTTCGGCCCCACGGTGGCGGACTGGTTCGCCGGGCGGCTCGGCCGCCGCGACACGGACGTGGACCGTATCGATCTCGCCGAGACCGCGTTGCCCGGCCGATTGACCGATCCCGACGAGCCGCTACCGCCCGAGGTGCGCGCTCTCGGTGAACGGCTGGCAGCGGCGGACGCGTTCGTCCTGGTCACACCCGAATACAACCGGAGCTTTCCGGCCGCGGTGAAGCATGCCGTCGACTGGTTCGACGAGGAGTGGGCCGCCAAGCCGGTCACGGTGGTGGGATACGGCCGCGACGCCGACGGCGGTCACGCCGCGGCCCAGTTGCGTCCGGTCTTCGGCGAACTGAACGCGGTGCTCATCCGACGCACCGTCACCGTCACCAAGGCCTGGCAGCGTTTCGCCGGCGACGGCAGCTGGCCGCGCCGCGACGCCGAACTCGACGAGGACGCCGACGCCGCGCTCGACCAGCTCATCTGGTGGGCGTGCGCCTTGCGCGCGGCACGGGCCGAAACGCCGTTCGTGCGGTAGAAAGCAACCTCGACACCGGGTCCGCCCGAAGGCGGCGGACCGACCGTAAACAAACCGTAAGGCGGCACCGGCAGAGTCGTCGCCGACAGCGGCACCGGCCGCAGCGCCCGAGAAAAGGAAACACCCATGGCAACCATCGCAGTTCACGAATTCATCGCTCTCGACGGCGTGTACGAGGATCCGTCCTGGACCTTCGAGTTCGGGTTCGATCCGAAGATGGGGGAGACGCTCGGCGCGATCACCTCCGCGTCGAAGGCGATCCTGTTGGGCCGCAACACGTTCGAGATGTTCGCTCCGGCCTGGTCCACCCGCACCGTCGAGGACGACCCGGGCGCGCCGTTCTTCAACGACACGCCGAAGTACGTCGTCGGCGCGCGGGAGCCGCAGGTGGAGTGGGCCAACAGCACCCGCATCGGTGGCTACGACCCGGACGTCATCCGCAAGCTGAAGGACGAGATCGACGGCGTCATCTACATCAGCGGCAGCGGCACACTGGTGCGGGCGCTGCTCGCGGACGGCTTGGTCGACGACCTGCACCTGTTCGTCTACCCGATCGCGCTGGGCAAGGGCAAGCGCCTGTGGAGCGACGGCGTCGACGCGACCAAGCTCGCGCTGAAAGAGCACGAGGTCTACGCCAACGGCGTCGTCCACCTCGCCTACGGTCCGGCGCAGGACTGATGGCACGCGGAAGGGCGGCCCTTTCGGGCCGCCCTTGCGATGCGCCGGACGCTGCGTGGAGCTAGCGTCCTCCGGTGCAGTAACCCTCGGGGGTGTACTGGCACGGGCGCTCGTTGCGTCCCTGGTAGCCACCGTGGTTGCTGCTGCGGGCGCGCTCGCCCACGCCGGAACCGCGCTTGTCCGCCGGGTTGTGCGAGTACCGGTCCGCGGTGGTGGTCACCGTGGGTTCGGGCGAAGCGACCGCCGCCGCAACGACGACCGCCCCACCGATCAGCGCCGAGGCCACCACTCGACGCACTGTCACGCGCTTCCTCGTGTTGTGCATAAGATTCATCCCGTCGATTAACGTGCCGTCATATAACGATACATTGATTGGTGATCCGTCCGACAGGGGCTTCCCATCTGTGGGAGATTTAGGGTTGGCGCGAAGCTCTGCCCAGCTCGTTCGGGATCGATTCGGGAATCGGCGATCATCGGACGCGCATTACCTGACCAACGTACCGTTGAACAGGTCACTCACCTGCTCTTCCGGTGATGTCCGGAGGGACGAGGGCGGGTCGGTGCCCGGTCTCGCGCCCGCTGGGTCGTCGAGCGACGCAACGAAGCCGGATCACTAGCCGGGCGGCCGCGACATGTCCGTCTCGCGCGCTCGGCGTTTGTGCTTCCACCGGTTCGGGTCGGCCTCCAGGGCGGCGCGGTCCCAGTGGCCGAGGTCGGCGGCGGCCGCGTAGGTGGTCTCGAGGAATTCCAGAAGCGCGCGCTCCGGCGCCGCGGCGGTGCGAACCGCCTCGTACGGCAGCAGGAATTGGCGGTTGTCCCGGCTGTAGAAGGCGTCTGCCGGGCCGACCGGATACTCGGCGAATCCGTCCGGTTCCGGGTAGGCGTAGGCGTAGAAGGCGCCCTCCGCCCCGCCGCCGGGCCAGAAACCGCAACTGCTCAGTTCATGCGAGTAACCCTCGACCATGACCCAGTCGCCGCAGTTGGGCGCGCCGCCCGGATGTCGCGGAGCCGGCCGTCCGGAGAATCGGGTGCACGCCAAATCCGTTGCTCCCCAGAAGAAGTGCACCGGGCTCACTTTCCCGATGAAGCGCGCGCGGAACTCGTGCACGACCCGGTCTGCCGCCAGCAGCTGGCGCCAGAACAAGGTCGCGGCCGCGGCGTCGTAGGAGCGGTGCTCGTAGTCGTCGGCGAAGGGGATGGCGGGCTCGACCTCGTTGGGCCTGGCTTGGATTCGCACGGGAATACCGAGTTCGCCGAACGCGGCGACGGTTTCGCCGTAGAAGTCGGCCACCGGCTTGGGTTCCAGCGCGATCTGCCTGGTCCGGCCGTCGCTGGAGCGGATACGCAGCCGGTGATCGAGGAAGTCGAACTCGACGTCGAAGCATCCGGCCGGGTGCGCGATGGCGGAGGTGGTCAGGCCCCTCGGGCTGACGTAGAAGGTGACCTGCCACCAGTGGTTGACCAGCGGAGCGTGCGAGAGCCTGATCTTGCCGATGATCTGCGTCCACATGTGCAGCGTCTCCCGGGTGGGAGTCCAGTCGTCGACGCGCAACGCCGGCCACTGCGTTGCCTCTGTGCCTGTCACCGCCGCACCTCCGTCGTCTCGGGATCATCGGTGCCAGTGCCGCACGCGGACGCCTGCCAAGGCTCGGCGCAGCGCTCTTCCTCCGCACCGTACCCCGTGGGCGTGCACCGGGAAGCCCGAAATGCTCACCGGTGGGCAACCGTTTGGCAACACTGCGGGTCGGCGGGTCGGCTCGACGGCCGGACGGAGCGGACCGTGGCCGGATGAGGCGTCAGGATCGCCGCGGCCAACTGTCGTACGCCGAGGGAACGGCCGTCAGCGGCGGCGGGGCGACCCGCTCGGCCGCTCTGGCTTTCCGGCGGGAATTCGGATCCCACACCATCGCCGCGGCCGCACCGCCGAGCAGAACCACGACGATGGCAACGATCACCACCCACAGCAGTACCACCGCTATTTCTCCAGTCGTCGCGTCCGCTCCGTATGGCGCGTTATCCCCAGGCGGACAGTTGATCTCGTGATTGCGAGCATTCTTCACAGCTCGTGCGGCCCGCGCGAATCGACGCGCGGATTTCGTGGTCTGCCAGTACCGCGGCTCACCGAGTTTGGGATACGTCCGGTAACGCATAAGGGCGGCCGATCGCCGTACGGCACGAGCTCGGTCGTGCCGCGGCGGCCGCGGGCCGGCTGCCGAGCGCCGCGGAAGTTGCTGTGACCTGCGGTTGTGGGCCATGCCACAACCGGTCGCAACCGGGCAGCTCCCGGCCTTAATGGTCGATCGTTCAGTGTGCGGGACGCGGGGTTCGAGTTGACGCTCTGAGAGACTGAAACTTAGTGTCTCTCATGTCCTCAGGGGGTGTGCGGGGCGCCCTCATTATGACCCGGAAAGTCTTGTATGACAACGGAATTCGTGGTTCTGGAACAAACTCGGCAGCATCTCGGCAGGGCGCGTGCGCAGCTGGGCAGCCTGCTCGGCGGACTGGTGGAGCATCGCTCCGAGGGGACGCGGCTGTGGACCACCGACGGTCGCGAATTCCTCAATTGCGGCGGCTACGGCGTCTTCCTGCTCGGCGCCAGGCATCCGCGGGTGGTTGACGCGGTGACCGAGCAACTGGGTCGCCATCCGGTCGGCACCCGCGGCATGCTCGAAGCCGCCGCTGCGGGCGCGGCGGCGGCTCTGGCCGAGGTCGCCCCGGCCGGGCTGACCAAGGTGTACTTCGCCGGCGCGGGCACCGAGGCCACCGAGGCGGCGCTGAAGATGGCCGCCATCCAGGGACGCACGCGGCTGATCGGCGCGGCGGGCGGCTATCACGGCAAGACCATCGGCGCGCTGTCGCTGACCGCCAACGACACCTACCAGGCGCCGTTCCGCGCGCTGCTGCACGGCGCGGCCCGGGTGCCCTACGGCGACGCGGCCGCGCTGGAGGAGGCGCTCGGCCCCGACGGCTCGGACGCCTGCGTGGTGCTCGAGCCGATCCAGGGCGAGGGCGGAGTGATCGTGCCGCCCGCCGGATACCTGGCACAGGTGCAGCGGCTGTGCCGCGAACGCGGCGCAATGCTGGTGCTCGACGAGATCATGACCGGACTCGGCCGGACCGGCACCTGGTGGCGCGGCGAGATCGAGCAGATCACCCCTGACGTGCTGCTGGTCGGCAAAAGCCTCGGCGGCGGCGTGCTCCCGGTCTCCGCCGCGATCGCCACCGAGGAGGCCTACGCGGCCTTCGACGCCGACCTGTGCCTGCACACCTCCACCTTCTCCGCGGCCCCGCTCGGCATGGCCGCCGCGGCCGCGACGCTGGCGGTGCTGCGGGACGAGGACCTGGTCGCGGCCTCGGCGCGGATCGGAGACCGGCTGCGTACCGGCCTCTCCGAGATCCGCGACCGCACCTGCCCGCGGCAGTTGATCGATATCCGCGGCGCCGGAACCCTTTTCGGCCTGGAATTCGCCGACGCCGGGCTGGCGGGCGAGTTCCTGCTGGAAATGATCGACGCGCGGGTGGTCGTCAACCACTCGCTCAACGCGGGACCGGTGCTGCGTCTGACCCCACCGGCCACGCTGCAGCCACTCGACGAGGCATGGCTGCTCGAGGCCTTCGAGAAAGCATGCGTGCGCCTCGCGGCCCACGCGATCTGACCTTCTGCGAGGAGAAGTAGTGAAGATCTTCGTCACCGGCGGCGCCGGTGTCGTCGGAGTGCCGCTGCTGCGGATGCTCGGTGCCCGGCACGAAGTCGTGGCGCTCACCCACAGCCGTCCCGTCGCGGGCGCCGACGCCGTGGTGCGCGGCGACCTCACCGCGCCCGGTCTCGGGCTCGACGCCCGAGACACCGACATGGTGCTGGACGGACTCGATCTCGTCGTGCACTGCGCGGCGAACGTCGACTTCGCCGCCGGACCCGAGAAACTGCACGCGGTGAACGTCGTCGGCACCCAGCGTGTGCTGGACCTGGCGGCGCGCGCCTCGGCGCGGGTGGTGCACGTGAGCACCGCGTTCGTCGATCTGGATCTGCCGGAGGACATCACCGGCGGTCACGCCACGTTGCGTCCCGGCGAGTATCTCGTGGCCAAGCGCGCAGGGGAGGCGGCGGTGCGCGGCAGCGGCCTGCCGTACACCATCGTGCGCCCCTCCGCGATCGGCGGACATTCGAAGACCGGTGCGATCACCGAATACCAAGGCGTGCACAGCATCTCGCGCGCGATGCTGCGTGGCTCGGTGCCGCTGTTCCTGTGCGCGGCGCAAGCGCGCTACGACCTGGTGCCGTGCGACGTGGTGGCCGGTGTGATCGCGGCCGTGGTCGAGGCGCAGACCCCACCGGAACTCGCGTGGGCGACCATCGGCCCCGCCGCGATCACCGCGCAGCGCCTGCTGGAGATCTTCGACGAGACCGCCGCGGAATACGGCCTGCCGCATCGCAGTCCACGCCGCGTCGATCCCGAAATCTTCTCGCGTCTGCTCAAACCGGCCTTCTTCGACGATCTGCGCCCCTCCGAGAAAACGAAAATGGCGAATTTGATGACCACCCTGGCCGCGCTGTTCCAGCCCGATCCGATGCCGACCTCGCTGGGCACGCTGCCCGGCGCGCCGCAGGCCTATTCGGCGGCCGAAGCCGAAGAGGTCATGCGCACCACCTACCGCACCGTGATCGCCCGCGAGAACATGGCCGCGACCGCGCACGAGCGCAGCGAGGTGATGGTCTGATGGCCGAGCGTTCCGTGGCGGTGCGGGCGACCGTGCGCGACATCGATCCCGACGTGGTGTTCGCGCGCCTGCGTGATTTCCCGTCCTATGCCGAGCACGCCGATGTCGTCCGCGACATCACCCTCGACGTCGATCCGCACGGCACCCAGGTCAGCAGCTGGTCGGTGTGGTTCCGCAACGGGCTGCTGCAGTGGACCGAGCGCGACGTGGTCGACGACGTCGCGCGCACCCTGTCGTTCGAGCAGATCACCGGTGATCTCGCGCGTTTCGACGGCGCGTGGCGGGTGACGCCGCACGAGGACGCGGTGACGGTGCGGTTCGACGCCGTCGTCGACCTCGGCATCCCGTCACTGGCCGACATGCTCGACCCGCTGGCCGAACGGGCGTTGCGCACCAACACCACCGAGATCCTGCGGGGCTTGTTCGGGCCGGACATCGAATTCGGCGGACCGGCATGAGCGCCGCCGCGCGCCCGACCCGGATCTACGAGGCGCTGGTCGCCGCGATGGACGACGCGCCCGACGCCAGGGTGCTCACCCTGCGGGAGACGCGCACGTTCGCCGAACTGCGCGCGGACGCCGAGCGCCGAGCCGGTCTCCTGGACGCGGTCGCGCCGCGCGGCGGCAGCCGGATCCTGCTCGCCCTGGCCAATCATCCCGACTACATCGCCACCCTGCTGGCCGTGTGGTCGCGCGCGGATCTGCCGATCCTGGCCGACCCGAGCCTGGGGCGGGCCGAGATCGACACGCTGGTGCGCGGCTGCGGCATCGATGCCGTCGTCCACGCGCCGACCGGTGACGTTCCCGCCGGGGCGGTCGCGCTCGACGAACGCTCGGTGGCGGAGGCGACCGGTCTCACCGGTGCGCGTCCCGCCCTGGCCGCCGACACCGAGCTGGGGCGGCTGACCTCCGGTTCCACCCGCGCTCCCGCCTGCATCGAGTTCTCCGCCCGCGCCGTGCTCAACGCGGCCGGGACCTGGGCGGGTGCGGCGGGGCTGACCCGCGACGATCTGAGCCTGTGCTTCGCGGGCTGCTACAACGGCCTGGCGTTCAACACCACGCTGATGCCGAGCCTGCTCACCGGCGCGAGCCTGGCCCTGCCGGGCGGGATGCCGAGCGGCGGCGCGATCATGCGTCACGTCACGGCGCTGCGCCCGAGCATCCTGGTGGCGTTTCCCGCGGCCTACGAACGGTTCACCGACTACACCGCCGCGGCGCTCCCGGAAGAAACCCGGGAAGCCCTGCGCCGCATCCGGTTACGGCTGTCGTCGGCGGCGCCGCTGTCGGCGTCGGTCGCGTCGCACGTGGCGGCGCTGTCGGGGCCGATCTCGGATTACTACGGCATCGCCGAGACCGGGCCCGTCACCTTCGCCGACGGCACCCGGCCGGAGGGCAACGGCATGCTCCTGCCGGGAGTGACCGTCGAATCCAGGCCCGGCGCCGACGGTGTCGAGGTGCTGCACGTCCGCACGGCCTCGATGGGCACCCGGTACCTGAACTATCCGGGGGAATTCGAGCGCGCGATCGCCGCCGACGGCAGCTACGTCACCTCCGACACCGGCTCCGTGACCGGCGGTGAGCTGTTCCTCGGCGGCCGGGCCCAGCCGGTGCTGAACATCGGCGGGCGCAAATTCACCGTCGAATCGGTCAGCGACGCCATCACCGCGCACCCCGACGTCACCGACTGCCGGGTGCTGGCCTTGACGACGCCGAGCGGCCGCGACTGCGTCGGCGCCGCCGTGCAGACCCGCGTCCCGCTCGACGCGGCGAACCTGCGCGGGTTCCTGCGCGAACGCCTGGCCGACTACAAGGTGCCCGAGGTGCTCGTCACCGTGGGGGAACTGCCCCGCGGTGCCACCGGCAAGGTCAAGGCCGCGGCGGTGCGCGAGCTGCTCATGCACACATTCCAGCAACCGGTCACGGGAGGCCGCTGATGTCCGACGTAGTGCAGGATTCGCTCACGAATGCGGTCGCCGATCTGGTGGCGACCGCGACCGACGGCACGCTCGACGCCGACAGCGCGCAGCGCTCCGAGCAGACCTTCGCCGAAGCGGGGATGACCTCGCTGTCGTTCCTGCGATTGGTGGACGCGCTGGAGATCCGCTACGGCGTGGAGATCGACTTGGAGAACGACCTCGACCACCTGCGCACGGTCGCCGCGATCGTGGCCTATCTGAGGAACCAGGGTGTCGAGGACGCCTGATCGTCCGGTGGCGGTGATCGGCGCGACCGGACGCCTCGGCCGGGCCGTGCTCGCCGCGTGCGAGCGAGCCGGTGTGCCGGTGGTGACCACCGCCGACTCCGCCGGGTGGACGGTCGGCGAAACAGCGCCGGGTGTGGTGATCGACGCCAGCAGGCCCGCTGCGCTCGACGCGGTGGCCGGGTACTGCGTGCGGACCGGGGCGGCGTTGCTGTCGTGCGTGTCGGGTCGGCCCGGCAGCGCGCAGGACACGCTTTCCGCTCTGGCGCAACGGGTTCCGGTCATGGTCGCCGCCAATCTCAGCCCGCTGCACTGGGTGCAGGCGCGGGCGGTGGAACTCGCGGCTCGCTTGGCCGTCGCGCTGGTCCCGGACGCCGAGTTCACCGTTCTCGACCGCCATCCCACCACCAAGATCGACGCGCCGTCGGCGACCGCGACCAACCTGGCCGCTCTGCTGCCGGACGGCGCGGCGGTGCTCGCGCAGCGCTACGGCATGCCGGTCAGCGACCACCACGTGGTGATCGCGTCGGCCGGGGAGAGCTGGGAACTGAGCCACCGCGTCCGCGACCTGGGCGGGCCCGCCGCAGCGGCGCTCGGTTTGGCGGCGTGGCTGGAACAGGCGGAGCCCGGCCGGTACACGGCGGCCGAGGCGTTCGCCGAACTCGCGGGAGTGCCGGTATGAGCGGGGCGGCCGCGAAGGCGGCCGAACACGCGCACGACACCAGGCGGGAACCGCAGGGGGCTGCCTCCGAGCCGTCGGCGCAGGCCACAGAGTTGCTGCGCGATCTGCTCGGCGGCTGCGCCGGAATGGTGGATGAATACGAGGACGAGGGCCGGTTCCCGGCGGAACTGTTCCGCCGGATCATGACGACCGGCCTGGCCGAGCCGGTGATCGCGGGCCGCCGGGGCGCGGTGCGCTCGTTCTGCGCGAACGTGGAGGTCATCGCCGAGAACTGGCTCGCCCTCGCCGAATCGGTGCATCTGCAAACGCTCGTCGCCCTCACCGTGGCCAGGCACGCGCGACCACGAGTGCGGGACGAGCTGGTGCCGGCGCTGGCGGAGGGCCGCATGCTGGGCGCCAACTGCGTGAGCGAACCCGCGGCCGGATCCGACATGTCCGCCATCGAGTTGCGCGCCGAACGCAGCGGCGACGGATTCCGCTTGCACGGCAGGAAGACCTGGGCCGGGCACGCGCCGGTGGCGGGCGTGTTCGTCGTGTACGCGCGCACCAGCGACGCCGGACTCGGCGGCCTGACCTGCTTCGCCGTCGACTCCGCCGCCGAGGGCGTCACCGTCGCGCCCGCGGCGCGCAAGCACAGCGCCGCCGCGCTGCCCAGCGCCGACGTCGTCTTCGACGGGGTGGCGGTGCCCCCGGACCGCGTGCTGGGCCGGGTGAACCGTGGCGCGCGGGTGGCCGACGACATGTTCACCCAAGGCCGGGTCGGCTTGGCGGCGTGCGCGGTGGGGCTCGCCGCCGCGGCGCTGCGGCGCGCGACCGCCTATGCCAAGTCGCGTGTCCAGTTCGGCGTGCCGATCATCCGGCATCAGGCCGTCGGTCATCTGCTCGCCGACATGTCCACCCAGCTCGCCGCCGCCCGTCAGCTGCTGCACCGCGCCTGCGCGGAGATCGACGCGGGCGGACCAGAGGCCGGGCTGCTCGCCGCCCAGGCGAAACTCTTCGCCACCGACACCGCCATGCGGGTGACCACCGACGCCGTGCAGGTCCTCGGCGCCTCCGCCTACCTGCCGGGCGAGGCGGCGGAGCGGTGGATGCGGGAAGCGAAACTCTTGCAGATCATCCAGGGCACCAATCAGATCCAGCGCAACGCCATCGCGGCACGACTGTGAGGACGCTATGACTTCCCCGTTGGTGATCCAAGCGGCGATCGGTGCGCGAGCACTGTCGTCCGGCGGCCACGACGACTTCAACCAAGGACAGATCTCGGTCCGCAGGCCGGGGCGGGACCGCTTCGCCATCAAGGGCGCGCTGGTCGGTTTCGACGAGGCCACGCCCGCCGATTTCGTCGACGCCGCGGTGGATGCGGCCGAGCCGCCGGACGCGCAGGCGCCCCCGGAACTACCGCTGCACCAAGCCATCTACGCCGCTCGCCCGGACGTCGCGGGCATCGTGCACAGCCACGCCCCGGCGAGCCTGGTCTTCGGCGCGCTCGACGCCGAGCTGGCGCCGCTCAGCCACGAGGGCGCGCTGCTCGGCGGCGAGGTGCACCGGTTCCACGACACCAGCAACACCGTGCTCACCTTCGACGTCGGCGCGGCGATCGCCAAGACCCTGGACGACGGGGTCGGGGTGTTCCTGGTCAATCACGGCAGCGTGGTGGTCGGCCGCAGCGTGCGCCACGCGGTGGTGTTCGCGCTGATGCTCGAGCGCGCCTGCCGGCTCCAGCTCGACGCGCTGGCCAGCGGGCGTCCGTTCTCGATCTCGAATCCCCTCGACGTCGCCGCCAAGCGCGACTACATCTTCGCCGACCTCTCGGTGCGCTCGTACTGGGAGCACACCCGCAGGCGGGTGCGCCGCGCGCACCCGGAGACCGCGGAATGGAGCTGACGTGCAGATGACCGGATCCGCCCTGGCCTGGGGCGATGTGATCCATCCTCCGCTGCCGCAGACCGTCGGCATCGAACCGCTCACCGGTCCGGTGGCGGGCGCGGTCGGCCACGTGGACCGGTTGATCGGCCGCCGCCGCGGCGGTCGGTCACGGTTCGTGCCTTCCGCCGGAGCGACGTATCCGTACGAGATCCTCCTGGTGGAACCGGAATCCGGCGCGATCGCGCTGCTCGACCCCGCTCGCAAGCAGCTGGTGGTGCGCGCCGACACCGAGTTCGGTACCGGCGCCGAGGACTATCTGTGCCTGCTGGTCGGGCGGCCCTGGCTGTCCATGCGCAAATACGGCGCCCGCGGTTACCTCTACCATCTCATCGACGCCGGTCACGCCCTGTTCTCCTTGGCGCTGCTCGACCGGGACGACAGTGCGGCCGATCGCTTCGCCGACGGGCTGCCTGGCACCGGGGCCGGCGGCGTCGCGGGCGACGTGCTCGCCGCCGGACTGGTCCGTGCCTTCGTGCCGCACGACGGGGAAGCCGACGGCTGGCGGCTGGTCACCACGTCCATGCCCCGAGTGCAGATGGGCCGCAACGAATTCGAGCAGTGGGCGGATCGCCTGCGACCGCCGGGACCACCGCAGCCGGTGTTCTTCGACCGTGCGGGCGAGTTGCCCGGCAATCTGGCCCGGTTCATCCCGATCCGCCGCTCCGCCGCGGCCTTCGGCACCGGCACGCCGCCCGGCTACGACCTCGGCGCCGTGGTCGCGAGCGCCCGTGAGATCGCCGCGATCGCGCTGAGCCGCCTGGGATTACCGACGCCGACGATGCACGTGGTCGGGCAAGCGCCCGGCGGAACGGCACTGCCGCCCGGTGACCTGCTGACCGGCTTGGCCGGACAGGAGCACCTGCTCGGAGCCGAGGCGTTCGTCGTCTTCAGCGCCCCTGCCAGCGAGGACGACTCGACCATCGACGCCGACCGGCAGGCGCTGCTGCTCGGCACCGGAGTCGCCGGACAGGTGCTCTACCTCCTCGCCGCCCGGCACGGCGCCGGCGTCACGGGGGTCGGGGGACTGGCGCCCGAGTACTGGAACCGCGCGCTGCCCCCGGGCAGGCAGACCTTGTATTTGACCGCCCTCGGCCGACCCGCGGGCGGGGAGAAGTTCGACGCCCTCTACCAGGGCGCCCACGGGTGAACCGTGACCAGAAAGGCTGAGATGACCACCGTGACGATGCCGTCGAACGTCGCCAGGCACCAGCGGGCCGCCGCCGCCCGGGTGCTGGCCGACGCCTTCACCGACGACGCGATCTGGCAGGACGTGCGCCCGAAGCGGCCCGCCCGCGCGGCGAAGGCGCTGTACTGGTTCTTCCGCGGCGAGGTGGAGATCTGCGCGCGCCTCGGCGGCTACCTGCAGGCCACGTTCGACGCCGACCGGTCACCCTCCGCTGTGCTCATCGCCTACGAGCGCACCGGACCCCGCTTCCCGCTGTGGGTCTGGCTGTTGCGGCTTCCCGCCATCGTGCTGCTCGGCTCGCCGCGCACGGTGCTGATGGCGAGAATGCTGTCCAAGGTGGAGGCGGCGCACCCCACCGAACCGCACTTCTACTTCTGGTATGTCGGCGCAAGAACGCTCGGCGGCGGCGCGGCGCTGCTCAAACGCGTCATGCGGGTGGCGCGGGCCAAGGGCCTGCCCGGCTACGGCGAAGCCAAGTCCTCCGACGTGGTCCAGATGTGCGAGATATTGGGCTGGCAATCGCATCCGCCGATCGAGATCGGCGCCGGGCACAAGGTCACTCCCGTCTGGTGGCTGCCCGCCGTGGAGGGGAAATGACGACTTCCGCCGACACCGCCGACACCGCGGGCGCGACCGGAGTGATCGCCCGCGTCGCCGAGATCTGCGCGCGGGCGCCGAAACTGGTCCTTGTCGTGGCGGGCGTCGCCTTCCTCGTCTTCGGCTCCCTGGGCGGGCTGGTGACCGACCGGCTGACCTCCGGCGGGTTCGTCGACCCGGACGCCGAGTCCGCGCACGCCGCCGATGTGCTGGCCGCCGAGCACGGCGTCTCGCACATGCAACTGATCTTCGCCGTCGACGCGCCCGGCGGCGCGGACTCGCCCGCGGCGCGCGCCGCCGCCGACCGGATCGTCACCGACCTGCGCCGGGACGACCGGGTGAGCACCGTGACGTCATGGCTCGAGCCCACCGGCGCCGCGCTGGTCAGCCGCGACCACCGCACGGGTCTGGTGATCGCGGGCCTGGACGGCGACGACGACACCGCCCAGCGCACCGCGCACGCCCTCGCCGAACGCCACACCGGCGACCGGGACGGCGTCGCCGTGCTCGCGGGTGGCCAGGCGATGGCGTTCGAGGAGATCAACGCCGCCGCTTCCCGCGACCTCGTGCTCGCCGAGGCGATCGCCGTGCCGCTGACCTTCCTGCTGCTGGTGCTGTTCCTGCGCAGCGTGATCGCCGCCGCCGTTCCGGTGGTGGTCGGCGTGCTCGCGATCGTCGGCACCACCGCGGTGCTGTTCGCGCTCACCTTCCTCACCGAGTTGTCGATCTTCGCGCTCAACATCACCACCGCGCTCGGCCTGGCGCTGGCGATCGATTACTCGCTGCTGCTGATCGGCCGCTACCGGGAAGAGATCAGCCGCGGACTGCCGCACCAACAGGCGTTGTCCTCGGCCATGCGCCACGGCGGGCGGGCGGTGGTGTTCTCCGGCGTCATCGTCGGCACCGCGCTGGTCGGCCTGTGGGTCTTCCCGATGGCCTTCTTGCGCTCCATCGGCTATGCGGGCGTCGCCGTCGTCGTCCTGTCCATCCTGCTGGCGCTCACCTGCGTGCCCGCGCTGCTGGTCCTGTTGGGCCCACGCATGAATCGCAAGCCCCCGCGCGAGGCCGCTCCCGCCGAGAGCACCCGGCTCTACCGGGTGGCGCGCGCGGTGCAGCGACGTCCGCTGCTGGCCGCGCTGCCGGTGCTCGCGCTGTTGCTGCTGGCCGGATCGCCGGTGCTCGACCTGCGGGTCGGCCTGCCCGACGATCGGGTGCTCGCCGCCGACGCGCAGTCCAGGCAGGTCGGCGACCGCATCCGGGACGGGTTCGACCAGAACATCACCGGCACCGTGCACATCGTGGTCACCGGGGCGCCTGCCGAGCGGCTCGGCGAGTACACCGCGGGCTTGTCCCGGGTCCACGGCGTCACCGCGGTGAGCGGTCCGGCCGGTGTCTACGTGGCGGGTTCGGCGGCGGGCCCGGCCGATGGACGAACCGGGTCCGGCGGCTCCGCGCACCTGACCGTCGCGACGGCGCTGAACCCGTACTCCGACGAGGGGCGCGACCAGCTCGACGCGATCCGCGCCGTCGACGCACCGGGGAACATCCTCGTCGGCGGGCTGGCGCAGCAGACCGCCGACACCTCGGCGGGCATCTCCCGCGGCTTCGTCGTCGCGCTGCTGTGGATCGTGGCGACCACCGCGCTGCTGTTGTTCCTGCTCACCGGCAGCATCGTCTTGCCGCTGAAAGCCCTTGTGCTGAACACCCTTTCGCTGAGCGCCACGTTCGGCGCACTGGTGTGGATCTTCCAGGAGGGCCATCTGGGCTGCCTCGGCACGACGGCCACCGGCTACACCGTCGCCACCGTCCCGGTGCTGCTGTTCTGCGTGGCCTTCGGCCTGTCGATGGACTACGAGGTCTTCCTGCTCTCCCGCTTCACCGAGGAATGGGAACGTTCCCCGCGCACCCGCGCCGACGCCGACACCGCCGTGGCCGTCGGCCTGGCCCGCTCCGGGCGGGTCGTCACCGCCGCCGCGCTGCTCATGGCCGTGGTGTTCGTCGGCATCGCGACGAGCGAAGTGTCGATCATGCGCGCCCTGGGAGTCGGCTTGGCCCTGGCCGTCGTCCTCGACGCCGCGCTCGTGCGCACCATCCTGGTCCCCGCCGCCATGCGGATAGCGGGCACCGCCAACTGGTGGACTCCCCGCCTGCTCGCCCCGGTCGTCGCGCGGATGAGGCTGCGGGAATGAAATCCGCTCCGCTCGACCGGGATTCGCTTCTCGGGCGGTATCTCGGCGACCGCCGCTTCGTCTTGAGCCTGCCGCGTGCGGTCGGGTTGCAGATCCTGCACCCGTCCGTCGCGGCGGCCATCGTCGCCCACGCGCCGAGCAGCCTGTGGGCGCACAAGAAGCGGACCGTGTCGCGAATGATCCATCTGGCCTACACGCTGTGCGATCCGCATCCGGCGATTCTGTACGGGCACGGACTGGTGCACGGCGTGGACAGCCGGGGAAAACGCTACAGCGGCCTGACCCCCGAGCTGTTCTTCTTCCAGCACGCCACCTACGTCGACGCGCTCTACACCGCGATCGAAACCTTCGACCGCCCACTGACTCTCGACGAGAAGCAGACGCTCTACGCCGAATGCTGTGAGTGGTACCTGCGCTACGGCATCTCGGCGCGGCACATGCCGCGAACCTGGGCGGATTTCGACGACTATTTGAAATCGGTGTGCGCCACCGAACTCGCCGTCACCCCGCACAGCGACAAGCTCGCGCCGGAACTGCTGCGCCCCGACACCTGGATTCCGCGCGCGCTCCCGGATTTCGCGGTCCGCACGGTGCTGCACCAGCGAACCCGCGAACTGCTGAACATCCCGCTACGGCCCACCGATCGAGCCGCCACCACCGCCTACGCCACCGTCGTGAAGAGGAGCATGCGCACCTTGACACCGCGGGCCCGGCTGATCCCCGCAGCCCGCGCCTGAGGAGTGCCCGCCCGCAGGTATATGCCCACGTGCGGTCAGCGGTCGCCGCTCACTCGACACCGCGGCCTGCGCCTGAGGTGCGTCGGCCTGCGGGCACACGCGCGGTCAGCGGTTGCCGCACAGGGGATGCGTCGCGCGCCGGGTTCAGCTCGCTTCGAAAGCGGTGGCGACGATCGAGCGCACGTGTTCCATGGTGGCCGCGCCGGATTCGCGGGCCACGGAGGTCATGTCTACGTCGGGGAGCCCGCAGGCGACGGCCCAGCGCCAGGGCTCGAGGTCGCCGTTCACGTTGAGGGCGAAACCGTGACTGGTGATCCCTCGGCTCTGGCGCATGCCGATGGAGACGATCTTGCGGCCGGTGTCGCGGGTCCACACGCCGGTGAGCAGCTCGGAGCCGGGGGGAGTGTCGCGGCGTTCGGCGGGAACGCCCAACCGGCCGAGCGCCTCGATCAGGCGGAACTCGACCTCACGGATGTAGTCCACCACACCTTCGCCGGCATCGAGCCGGACGACGAGGTAGCCGACCAGCTGGCCGGGCCCGTGATAGGTGAGCTGGCCACCGCGCGTGGTCTGCACGACCGGGATGTCGTGAGCCGGGTCCGGCAGGTGCTCCCGCGGTGTCTTCCGCCCGATGGTGTAGACCGGCGGATGGCTCAGCAGCCACAGGGTGTCCGGCCGCGCGCCGCTGTGGCGCTGGTCGACCAGTTCCCCCATCCGTTCCATGGCCTTGTCGTAGTCGACGAGGTCGTCCTGGATCAAAGTCAAGGGCCGGGATCGCATGCTCCGACCATATCGCTGCCCGCGCCGCGCCGGAGGGCGCCTAGGACGTGGCGACCCGGCCGGCGCGCCGACGCTCGAGGGCGAGCGGCCGCACCAGCATGTAGAGGCCGGAGAACAGCAGCAGGGCGAGCGGCAACAGCGGCAGATAGGACACCCAGACGACCGGCTCCTGCTGCGCCAAGGCGACGAAAGTGGCGAGAACGGTCACGACGAAGCCGATGCCCGACCAGCGGTGCAACTGCCGGACCCGCGGCGCCGACACGACTGGCCGCGGTGCGGTGTTCCCGGCAGCCCGGCCGCGTCGCCTGGCCGCCCACGACAACCCGAAGACGCCGAGCCCGGAGAAGAGCAGCAAGGCGAGCGGTGGCAGCGGCACGTAGGAAAACCACACCGGGCCGCTCAGTGCCAAGGCGACCACGGTGACGACGACGCTCGCCGTGAAGATGACGGCCAGCCACCGGTGCGTCTGCCGAACCCGTCTGTCCCAGTTCATTCGTCCTCCTCTGTGTCCGAACGGCTCGCGTCCAACGTAGCGGTAGCCCGCTGACCAGCGCTTCTCGATTCCTGATCGCTTGATCCCTCCGCACGGAGCCGGGCCGCGCCGCCGAGGGCGCGGCAGCAGGGTCACGCCGAATCGGGTCGCCGTACCGCCGGTCCGTACCAGTGGCAGATGAGCAGTGCGAGTTCGACGTCGAGCCGGTCGTCGCCGATGGGCCTGCCGCGTCGCGAAACCGCCCGTCCCACCCGGTATTTCACCGAGTTCGAGTGGAGGTCGAGTTCCGCGGAGGCGGCCTTGTAGCTCGATCCGGTGCGCAGGAAGACCTGCAGCGTGTCACGCAGCCGCGCGTCGTTGTCGGTGTCGGAGGCCAGGTCGCCCAGCACGTCGACGACCCACTCCCTGACTTCGGCGGTGCTGCCGTCGAGCAGCGCCGCCACCGACAGTCCCGGGTCGTCGGCCGCGACCACGCGGTGTCCGGCGTCTTCCCGCGCGAGCGCGACCGACCGCGCGTCCTGGGCCAGGCGATGAGACCGGCGGAACCCGGACAGTCCTGGCGCCATCGTTCCGATCGCCACGCTCGGGCCGTCGCGTCGCGCGGCCGCGAAACCACGGACCTCGGCGACGGCTTCGGGCCGCGCCGAACGGTAGGGCAGCCAGGCCCAGCCGCAGAGCTGATCGTCGGGGACGAACAGCGGGGTCGCTGAGGTCGCCGCCGTGTCGGCCGACCGGCGAACGAACCGCTGCAGCTCGCCGAGTTCGTCACCGCGGGATTCCACGCCGGGATACCAGACGACGAGCGCCAAGTGATGCCAACGCAGCGGATAGCGGATCTGCTCGGTGGCGCTGTCGACGTCGACCGGCTTCTTGCCCGTCAGCAGCTCGCGCACACACAGCGCGCGCACACTGTTGCGGGTGTCCAGCCACTGCTCGCGCTCTCCTTCATAGACGGCGACCACTTGCTGGATCACCTGGTCGAGGTACCGGAACAGCCTGGTGGCGATGGCCTGGGCCACCACGAAGCGATCGACCGGCGCGACGTCGGCGCTTTGCAGTTCGGCGAAGACCAGTTCGGTCGCCCGCCGCTGTCCCACGTGGTACGCGCGCACCAGGGTGTTGAGCGGGACGCCGCGCTGGGCCAGACGCCTGGTGTACTCGGTCGCGGCCGAGGGCAGGTGGGTGCGCGCGACGGGGATGTCGTGGCGCAGCGCGTGCAGCATGGTGTCGACATTGCCCTGCACACTGGCGCCCAGCAGTTCCACGGTGCGGACATCGGCGCGCAGCTCGGGTATCTCTTCCTCGAGCGCGCTATGGATGCTCGCGCTGATTTCCCGCACCCGCTCGTTCATGCGGGCGGTGATCATCGCGACACAACGGTCGATGTCGGCTTCGCCGTTGCGACGAGAACTCGTCACGAGCCGATCGTATTACCTGGCCGCGACCGCGGCGGCGGATGTTGTCTTCCGGCGACAAGGTGGGCGGCGAAATTGATCGTTGTACGACGGTGGCGAGCCGAGCGGTGCTTTCTAGCGTTGTCATCGAACGACTACGCCGCTGCTGAGGACATCGCATGACGCTTTCCACCCTTCCGGACCGTCGCGCTGTTGCCGCCCCGCACGAGCCGGCCCTTGCCGCCGACGGAGCCGAGCTGACCAACAGTGAGTTCCTGTCCGCCGTCCAGCGCGCCGCGGCCCGCCTGCGCGGCGCGGGCGTGACGACCGGCGATGTCGTCGGCGCCGTGCTGCCCGGCGCCGTCGACCTGATGGTGTCGCTGTTCGCGATCTGGCGGCTGGGCGCCACGGCGGCCGTGATCGATCCGGTGGCCTCCGACGAGGAAGTAGGTCAGCGGGTAGGCGACGCGGAGTGCGAGGTACTCATCGTGCACGAACGCCCGGCGGCGATCCCTTCGTCCGTCCGGGTACTCCCGGTCGCCGTGGCACTCGGCGCGGGGGAACGCGACCGCACCCCCGCCGTGCGGCCCGGCGCGGAGACGCTGGCCTTGATCACCTACCGCGACGGCGACCGGGCGCTGCTCGATCACCGGAATCTCGAGGCCATGTGCCGATTGGTGATCAAGGTCTTCGCCCTCACCGGTGCCGACCACAGCCTGTCGACCCTGCCGATGCGGCACATCTGCGGCCTCGTCGTCGGCGCGCTCGCGCCGTTGGTGGCCGGAGGCCGCGCCACCATGGCGGGCCAGCTCGACCCGGAGTCGTTCCTGGAACGGGTCGAGCGAACCCGGCCCACCTACTCGTCCGCGGTGCCGAACCTGTACGCGGCGCTGTCCGACCTGCCCGGCCGGACGCGGCCGGACACCTCGTCGGTGCGTTTCGCCCTGTGCTGCGCGGCGCCGGCCGGAGTCGACCTGCGCACCAGGTTCAAGAACCGCTATGGGATCCCCATCGTCAACGCATACGGACTGACGGAGGTCATCGCGCGAGCACACGCGATCCGTTCACCCGCGGCAGCGCAGTAGAACGGCGCGTCCGTCGCGCCATGACCGTCACCAACCGTCGGCTATTCCGCACGCCGCAGGCGTCTCACAATGTGACCGTCTCGCCTCGGGGAACCTGCACGATGCGATCGCCCCACCCGCGTCGCTGCATCTGCGCCTGGAAATCGCTCAGGGGAGAGGCGAAGACGGTGTAGTCGTCGTAGTGCACCGGCACGACCCGGGGAAGACGCAGCAGGTCGACGAGGCCGGCGCCCTGGCGACCGTCCATGGTGACGGTCAGCCCGAACGGCAGGCGCGCTCCGGCGGGCAGTCGCGTGCCGCCCAGATGCAGCACGCCGGCATCGATGTCGTCGAATCGAACCGGTATCTGCGCGAGTTCCGCGACCAGGAGGGTGTCGCCGGAGATGTAGATCCGGCGCTCGGGCGGGCCGGCGATCGGCCCGAACTCGAGCATGGTCCCCATCACCGGCGGCAACAGGCGCCAGCTCCAGGTCGGCGCGTGACGGCCGGGCAGCGACGTGACGCGCACCTTGTGCCCACTTCGGGCGATTCGGTCGCTGTGCCAGGTACGCAGCCCCTTCGCCGAGGTGAAACCGCGGCGGCGCAGCCGCTCGGCAGCATGCGGCGTGGTGAGAATTCGCAGGGCGTGATCCAGGTCGCGCTGCGCGGTGCGGTCCCAGTGATCGCCGTGCATGTGCGACAACACGACGGCGTCGATGGGCGGCAGTTCATCGATCGTCAGCGCGGGTTCGCGCAGCCGCTTGGACAGCAAGCCGTATCCCAGGTAGGCGTGCTGCCCCCGGTGCAGGAAGTTCGGGTCGGTCAGCAGCGTGATCTCGCCGTAGGAGAGCAAGGTCGTGGCGTTGCCGACGAATGTGATGGACAGGTCCATTGCAGAGCCCTCCGTTCGGCGCCGTGGCGACTCGTATCGGGACTGCCCTGCGCGGCGCGGACTATGCAGTCCGCGTCCGCGGACCTCGCCCGATGCCGACTACCAGGGCAGGACGCCGTCGGCCGCGACGTAAGCCCCGGTGGGGCCGTCCTTGCCGATCCGCGCCATCCGCACGATGATCTCCGCGCCTTGCTCCACGCTCTGCAGGCCGGTGTTCCCGTTGAGGTCGGTCTTGGTGAAGCCGGGCTCCACCGCGTTGATCCGCATATTCGGGAACGCCTTCGCATACTGCACCGTGAGCGCGTTGACCGCGGTTTTCGATGCCGGGTAGGCGACGCCCGGGTAGGCGTAAGCCGGGCTGCCGGGGGTGCTGATGCGGGTCAGTGAGGCCAGCCCACTGCTGACGTTCACCACCACGGGCGCGGCGGAACGTTGCAGCAAGGGCAGGAACGCGTGCAGCACGCGCACCGTGCCGAAGACGTTCGTCTCGAAGGTCTGCCGCATCAGGTCGGCGGTCAGTTCCGCGGCGCCGGTCACGGCGCCTGCCGCGGTCCATTCCGGCGCGATGCCCGCGTTGTTGACCAGCACGTCCAAGCCGCCGTCGGCTTCGACGACCGCGACCGCGGCGGCCACGGACGCGTCGTCGGTGACGTCGAGCTGGACCGTCCGCGCGCCCAACCGCTCGGCGGCGCGGCGCCCGCGCTCGGCGTCCCGGCTGCCCAGGTAGACGCGGTGGCCCGCGGCGAGGAGCCTGCGGGCGGCCTCGAAACCGAGACCTTTGTTCGCTCCGGTGATCAGTGTTGTCGTCATGAGCACGGACGCTAAGTTTTAGAGCGTGCTCGAAGTCAAGCCGCAGCCGGATTCCGACCCGTCTGGCGAAGGCATGAACATCGCCGAGGCCGCCCGGCGGACGGGGGTCAGCGTGCACACCTTGCGCTACTACGAACGCGCCGGCCTGGTCGTCACCCCCGTCGACCGGGCGGCCGGGGGCCGGCGGCGCTACCGGCAACTGGATCTGGACTGGATCAGGGTCTGCACCAGGCTGCGAGCCACCGGCATGGCCATCAGAACCATCCGCCGCTACGCCGAACTCGTCGCCGCGGGCCGCGGCAACGAACACGAACGGCTCGCCCTCATGGAGGCGCACCGCGCCGAGGTCGCCGCGAAAATCGCCGAGCTGCACGAGAACCTGGAACTCATCGACCACAAGATCGACGTCTACCGCGGCCGGATCACCGCGGGCGACGCCGACCGTCTGTGGGCCGACCACCGAGCCGACGCACCCTGAGCGCGCCCGGACGCAGAACTCCGCGCCGACCGTGCCGGCGGGTCAGGGCGTGGCGGAGCGGGTCGCGGTGATCGCGACCGTCGTGTAAGGCAGGGTGAAACTGCCGCCCATCGCGTCGATCGCCGCGCCGACGCCGTCGAGCACTTGCGTCAGCTTGTCCTGCGGCAGCCGGGTCATCGAGCCGTGCGTGGGAAGTTGATCGAGCCACTCGTCCCTGGTGTAGGTCCGCTCCCACGGGAAATTCGATTCCAGAGGTTCGTCGAAGCGGCCGGTCTTCCGGATTCCTTCGGCGGTCTTGTCCAGGATCGGCCGGTACATCGCCGCGGCTCGGGTGCCCGCCTGGAGGGGGAACGGCGAGTCCGGCACCACCCGCCGGTATACCGCGCCGTACGCTTCGGCTACCTCGTCCGGGAGCTGGAACACATGCCAGAACGCGGACAGCACGCCTCCGGGGCGCAGGACCTCCGCCGCCTTCGCCGCTCCCGCGACCGGATCGACCCAGTGCCAGGCCGTTGCCGCGATCACGGCATCGAAAACGCGGCCTCCGCTGTCCCAGGCTTCGAAGGTCGTCACATCGACCTCGAGCCCCTGACACCGCGCGAATTCCGCCATCCGGGAATCCGGTTCGACGCCGAGCACCGTGCAACCGGCTGCCTGGAACTGCCTGGCTTCGACGCCGGTGCCGCAGCCGACGTCCAGGACCGCACGCCCGGGGCTGGCGGAAACAATGTGCTCGACGAGGGCGTCGGGATAGCTGGGACGGGTCCGGTCGTAGCGTTCGGCATCCACCCCGAACGACTCCGCGATCTGCCGTTGCCGGTGCGGCGTTTCCTCCGGCGAAGGTATAGTGGGCATGTGCCCACTGTAAATGGGCATGTGCCCACTCGACAATGGGGTGGGCCGATCCGAACCGAAAGGGACATCGGCATGCCCACCGGAGTCGCCCTCCGCGACGTGCGCGAGCAACTGTTCGACGCCGCCGACCGGATCCTGCTTCGAGACGGGCCGAGCGCGTTGACCAGCCGGGCGGTCACCACGGAGGCGGGCTGCGCGAAAGGTGTTCTGCACCGGCACTTCGCCGACTTCGACGACTTCCTCGCCGAATTGGTGACCGCCCGGATCGCCGAGAACGAGCGCCGGGCCGCCGCTCTGCGGGAATCCGCCGGAGAAGGCGCGGTGGTCGAGCACCTCACCGACGCGCTGACCGACCTGTTCGGCCCGGTCACCACGGCCATCGTCAGCCTGATCGCGTTCCGGGACGAGTTGCGCGCGCGCCTGCGCCGTGACCGGCCGACCGGCGTCCCCGTGCTGGCGGAGGCGACCGCCATGATCGCCGATTACCTCACCGCCGAACGCGATCTCGGCCGGATCGCCGCGACCGCCGATATCGGCACGCTCGCCCCCATGCTGATCGGAACCGCGCATCTGCTGTTCGCCGACCGGGACGCCGGTCCACCTTCGCGCGCGGCGGTCGGCGGCGCGGTGAGCGCGGTCGTCGCGGGCGTGCTGTCCGGCTAGTGCGGGTGCAACGCGGTCAGTGCGCGCCGAGCGCGTCGAGGATCATCGGACGCGCGGTGGCGAGCGCTTGCGACCAGTACGGCCAGGTGTGCGTCCCGTCGACGGTGTCGACGCGGGCGGTCATCCCCAGCTCCGCGAGGCGATCACGGAACATCTGGGCGGCGATCGTCGTCATCGACTCCAGGCCCATCGCGTTGACCGTGTTCCCGACTCCGAACGGCACGTCGAGCGGGCCGGGCAGGCCGTTGCCGGTCGAGACGTAGATCGGCAGTCCGCGCAGCAAATCGGCCTGCACGGTGGCGTCGTTGCGACTCCAGGCCGGGTCGTCGACCGGCCCCCACATGTCGTCGACGTTGAAATTGCCCTCGTCCCGCATGGCGGCGCGCATCGCTTCGTTCCAGAGCGGGAACGTCGGGTGCAGGAACCCGGAGAACGATCCGGCGAACTTGAACTGGTTGCGATGGTATCCGGCCAGGATCAGGGCGGCGTTGCCGCCCATGGAGGCTCCGACGACGGCGTTGTTGGTTCGCGATACGCCGTAGCGCTGCAGATAGGCGGGCAACTCCTGGGTCAGGAAGGTTTCCCATTTGTACGTCGTCTCTTGGCCGTTGGTGCTGCTGGGCCGGTACCAGTCGGTGTAGAAGCTCGAGTGGCCACCGACCGGCAACACCAGCGTGACGTTGTCGTCCGCGAATTGGCTCAGCGCGTCGGTGTCGCTCGACCACTGACTGTGGTCGGCGGGCGCGCGCAGCCCGTCGAGCAGGTAGAGCGCCGCGCTGCCGCCGCGCGCCGCCCACTGCACCTGGACTTTGATCGGCCCCATGCTCGACGGCACGGACAGCTCGCTGAAACCGCGCGCGGGCGCGCGCAGCACCGGGGTGTGGATCGGCGCGGCGGTGGCGACGGTCGCGCCGATGGGCGACATCAGCACCGCCGTCACCATGACGGCGCTGGTTCTTCTCAGCCGACCGCGAACACCTCGCTGCTTTCCGGACCGTGCTGGCGCGCCCACTCGCATACCTCCTGCCCGCTTCCTGCTCGGTGACAAGCAACCGAATTCATTTGTCGCTCAGTGCAATTGCTTCGTCGGCGATCACTGCCACCCCAATGATCCAGAATTCATCCTATGTTGCGACATGTTGGCTACGGGCTCCATCCCAGTCAGGGCTGGGAAGTCCCACCGCCGGGGCGGGCGAGGTGGGCGGCTCACCGGCGCTGGTCCGTCGCCGCGTCCGCGCGGGCTCTGTGGATCACAGGTCGAGGGAAACGCCGGTGAGTAACTTGACGAAATGGTAGCTCGATAGTTGCTACAGGGAGAGTCTTCGGTGTGTTCGAGACACGGCGTGTCGCGGGCGGTCGTCCACTCGATGAATCGCACGGACGCTCGTGCGGGTGGCCTTCGAGCGTGGCCGATCCCGGGCAAGAATGGTCGTATGTCGATTTCGCTCGACCAGGCCGACTCGGTGATCGCCGCCGCACGCAAGGCGGCGGCCGAACTCGGCGAGGCCGTGTCGCTGGCAATCGTGGAAACAGGCGGAACGGTGGTGGCCGTCGCGCGGATGGACGGTGCGCCCCCACCGGCGAGCGATATCGCGAAACACAAGGCGCGGGCGGCTGTCGCGCTGGGGTTCGACACCGTGCACATGACCGCCGCACCGCAAGGGCGGTCGCTGTTCGGCGAAGCGCGGCGCGCGGATGCGCACGCGCTGGTGCCCAACGGCGGCGGCGTGCTCATCCGAATCCGCGGCACGGTCCTCGGTGCGCTCGGCGTGTCCGGTGCGGCATCCTCGATCACCGATCACAAGATCGGCGCAACCGCTGTCGCGCAACTGAATTGATCACGCACTGCCCGTCGTCCGGCCGTACCGTCGTCGAAATCCATGGGCGGTATCGCGTCCGCGACCGATCGGTCAGAGGTTCCCGCTGAACCAGGCCGGCGGACGCGGCGCGGCACACCGCCTCCGGCTGATCGGTGTGCGAAACGTTCGTGTGTTTCCGTGCCGGTTCGGCGGGTAACGCCGGGTGAAGGACCAGCAGGCCGCCATGCTGGTTCGCGATTCCCAGCGTGGCGCGGAAAGAGGTTGTCCATGAATACCATCAGTGCGATTCTCTGCTCGGCCGCCGCGGTGGGAACCGCTTTCGTGGTCCCCGCGGCGGCCTCGGCAACCTCCCTGTCCTGTGCGGCCGAGCGCGGTGTCGACGCCACCGTCATCGACGGCAACACGGGGTGCCGGGCGGCCAGCGATCACAGGGGGCAGGCGCGCTCGGATGGCGTCGACGGGGTCGGTTACGCCCGAGCCACCCTCGGCGCGACCGCCCTCGGCGTCGGCGTGGCGGGTGGCGTCGGGGCGAGCGAGGGAGCGGGCGGCATGCCTATCGCGCTGGGGATCGGTCCGGACGCCGTAGCGTTGAGCACGGTGGTCGACGACCACCTGCGCGACGGCCCGGCGGTGGGGGTGGCGATCGCGTTCGAGGGCTCCAGATCCGAGGTGGGTGGCACGCCCGATGGCGCGGTGGTGTGCCTGGGCTCCGGCGCCTTCGCCTGGAATTTGCAGAGCGGAGCGAGTTGCCTGGCCACGCCGTTCGGCCTGTGGCGATCGCCCGTGAGCCTGCCGCAGCCGCCGGATCAGCCTCCCGCCGCGTGGTGAGCAGGCAGAGCGAATCGTCCGGCATGCCGTGATGAGAGGTGGCGCTCTGCTCAGAGCTGGTGGCGCAGTTCCCGCCGAGATGTGACTCCGAGCTTGCGGCAGCAGCACTCGGTGCAGGCCGGCGAAACCCGATCGCCTGAGACACCGCTCCGATCTCATCCGCTCGAGCGGATGAGATCGGCCGCACCGCGCCTGCCCGTGGCGCGGTGGTCGAAACCCGAGCTCTGGCGAATCCGCGCAAGGCTCCGCCCGGCAGCCTGGCCGGTTCGATCCTGCGGCAGCGCCATCCGGAACTGCCGTCGCTGACCTGGGACGAGATCCTCGCGTCGAGCGGCTGGCACGACTGATCGCCCCCGTATCCGGCTGCCACGACGTCGGCCTGGGGCAGCACGCCGGTTCCGGTCGTGGTCGCCGTAGGTCGCTGAAGATCGGAATGCGCGGGGTGGTGCGATATGGCCGGAAATCTCGATATCGCGTCCGTATCTCTCGTCCGGGCGGTGTGTTCGCCGCCATACGCTCGAGCGCATGGACAGCCACTACGACGTGCTCGTCATCGGTTCCGGCTTCGGCGGCAGCGTTGCCGCGCTGCGAGCGACCGAGAAGGGATACCGGGTCGGCGTACTCGAGGCGGGCCGGCGGTTCGCCGACACGGAGTACGCGAAGAACTCCTGGCATCTGCGCGAGTACCTGTGGGCGCCGAAGTTCGGCTGCTACGGCATCCAGCGGATGACCCTGCTCAACGACACGTTCATCATGAGCGGGTCGGGAGTCGGCGGTGGGTCGTTGGTGTACGCCAACACGCTGTACGAGCCGCCGGAGAAGTTCTACCGCGACAGGCAGTGGGCGCACATCACCGATTGGCGCGACGAGCTGGCGCCGTACTACGACCAAGCCAAGCGCATGCTCGGCGTCACCCAGAACCCGGCGACCACGCCCACCGACCGGATCCTGCGCGAAGTCGCCCAGGACATGGGCATCGCCGACACCTATCGCCGCACTCCGGTGGGAGTGCTCTTCGCGGACAACGATTCCCGGCCGGGTCAGCAGGTCGCCGACCCGTTCTTCGGCGGCGTCGGGCCCGCGCGCTCCACCTGTACCCACTGCGGCGAGTGCATGACCGGCTGCAGGCACGGCGCGAAGAACACCTTGGTGAAGAATTACCTCTACCTGGCCGAGAAAGCCGGGGCGACGGTGCATCCGCTGACCACGGTGACCGACGTGCGACCGCGGCCGGCGGGCGGCTACGAAGTGCGGACCGAGCGCACCGGGCGGTGGCTGCGCAAGGGCGAGCAGACGTTCACCGCGGACCAGGTGATCTTCGCGGCCGCCGCGCTCGGCACCCAGAAACTGCTGCATCGGTTGCGCGAGAACGGTTCGCTGCCGCGCGTCTCGCCGCGGCTGGGGCATCTGGCCCGCACCAACTCCGAAGCGGTGCTCGCCGCGCGCTCGCTGCGCAAGGACACCGACTTCACCAAGGGCGTCGCGATCACCTCGTCCGTCCACCCCAACGAGTACACCCACATCGAGCCGGTCCGCTACGGCAAGGGCAGCAACGCGATGAGCTTGCTGGCCACCGTGCTCGTGGACGGGCAGGAGGGCAAGGCCCGCTGGTGGCTCGGTGTACGGGAGCTGATCGCGCACCGCCGCCACCTCATCCGGCTGCACAGCCCGCGCCGCTGGTCCGAGCGCATCATCGGCGTGCTCGTCATGCAGAACGTCGACAACTCGATCGTCACCTACACCAAGCGCGGCCTGTTCGGCAGGCGCATGACGACCAAGCCGGGCGACGGCGCCGCGCCGCCGACCTGGATTCCGGAGGGACACGAGGTGACCAGGCGGATCGCGGAGAAGATCGACGGTCTGCCGCAGGGTGGCTGGACCGAACTGCTGAACATCCCGATCACCGGCCATTTCATCGGCGGCTGCGCCATCGGCGACTCGGCCGAGACCGGCGTGGTCGACGCCTATCACCGGGTCTACGGATACCCCGGCCTGCACATCACCGACGGCTCGACCATTTCGGCCAACCTGGGCGTGAACCCGTCCCTGACCATCACCGCCCAAGCCGAACGCGCGATGGCGTTGTGGCCGAACAAAGGCGAGGACGACCCGCGCCCGCCGCTCGGAACGGCCTACCGCAGGCTCGCGCCGATCGAACCGAAGAACCCGGTGGTTCCGGTCGCCGCGCCCGGCGCGTTGCGGCTGCCGATCACGCCGGTCTGAGCGTGCGGAAAACCGGTCGCGCGCGGCGGGTCCGGGTGCCAGGATCGGTGCTGTGCCCGGCCATGTCGTCCTCGAACCGCTCGATGAAGCGTTGCTCACCGATCTGCTGCACACCGCGGTGGCCGACGCGCATCCCGGCGAGGTCATGCCGGTCGAAGCGCCGGATGCGAGCTGGAATGCTGACCGAGAAGCGGATTTCCGCGCCTTCCACCGCGGCCGCGCGCTGGCGGACCCGCCCGTCGAGTCGACCTACGGCATCCGGGTGGACGGCGAGGTGGCCGGCGCGGCACGACTGTGCCGGATGCCCGCCTCGGACGACGCCGCCGAGGCAGGAGTCTGGCTCGGCCGCTCCCGCCGCGGCACGGGCATCGGCACCGCCGTGTTCGCCGCATTGATCGAGCGGGCGGCCGCCGAAGGCTACTCGAGGCTGTTCGTGAGCACGACGCCGGACAACATCCCCGTACTCCGCCTACTGACCGCCCGCGGAATCGACTACGCCCTGCACGACAACGAGGCCACCGCGTGGATTCGCTGCGGCTGAAGCCGATCTTCCGCGAGTACGGAATCGAGTGCACCCGCGACCGGCCGAGAACGATCGCACAGGTGATCTTCGCCGGCAGATCGGCAGCATGCCCCTCGTGTCCTATCGAGAAGGTGATCGTCACACGTGACCACCGCCCCCCATTCCGATAGAGCGAAGTGAGACCGAGCATGGCCGCGAGCCCTGCAAACGTTTGAACGCAGCACAATTCGAAGCGAGACCACGTGCGCCGTCGCGGCCCCGGCTCGCGCCCAAGGTGCTCCGCCTGTGCGGCGAACAACGCGCCGCCCGGCCACTTCCACCGCGCGCGAGGTCGCAGCATTGATACCGACGCGCCCAGCGCACCTCCACCACGTCTTTCGAGCGAAGCAAGACCGAGCATCCGCCGTTCGCGGCCCGGCTCGCGTCCGAGCGGCCGCCGCGTCCGCGACGAAGTCGCCAGCGGCGGTCGCTCGGACGCGAGCCATGAGGGGGCCGCGAACACGCCGCGACGAAGTCGCGGCAAAATGATCCAGTGCGCATCTTCTTGGCCGGTGCGACCGGCGTTATCGGAGTCCGCTTGATCCCGCTGCTGATCGAGGCGGGGCACGAGGTCGCGGGGATGACCCGGTCGCCGGGCAAGGCCGATCCGTTGCGGGCGCTGGGGGCCGAGCCGGTGGTGTGCGATGTGTACGACGCCGACGCGCTGAGCGCCGCCGTGGTCGGGTTCGGGCCCGATCTGGTGATGCACCAGCTCACCGACCTGCCCGACGATGCGGCGCTGCTGCCGGAGCGGGCCGAGGCGAACGCGCGCATTCGTACCGAGGGCACCCGCAACTTGATCGCCGCCGCGCGGACGGCCGGCGCGAAACGGTTTCTCGCGCAGAGCATCGCGTGGGAGCCGCCGGCGGGCCGGGGAGCGGTGATCCAGGAGCACGAGGCGGCCGTCCTGGACTACGACGGCGTGGTGGTGAAGTACGGCCAGTTCTACGGGCCGGGCACCTACTACGAGACCGAACTGCCCGCGCACCCGCGCGTGCACGTCGACGACGCAGCGGAGCGGACCATTCCGTTGCTGGACGCCTCGAGCGGCGTGGTGATCGTCGCCGACGCGTCCTGACGCCGGTCAGGAGGCGCAGGGCCCGGTGTCGACCGGGCGGTCGGAGCGCCAGCCGTGGTCGAGCCGGTCGATGATCTCCGGCAGGCTCGTGGCGAACCCGACGTTGCTGTTGTTCTCGTCGACGCCGAACACGATGCCGAGCACGCGGCCGTCGCGGTCGACCAGCGGCCCGCCGGAATTGCCGTGCTGGATCGAGCCGTCCAAGGTGTAGATCTCGCGTTCGGACACACCGGTGCGGTAGATGTCGCGCACCTGGCGGTCGGCCCGGCCGCGCACGCGCGTGGCGGACGCGCTGTAGGACCCGCCCCTGGGGTAGCCGAGCGCGATCGCGTCGTCGCCGGGATCGGCGGGTTCGGGCGCCACGGTGAGGGCGGGCGCGGTGAGACCGGGGACGGCGAGCACCGCGATGTCCATGGTCGGATCGAACTGCACGACGGTCGCGGTGAGCGATCCCGTGGCGGCGTCGACGGAGACTTTGCTGGAACCGGCGACGACGTGCGCGTTGGTCAGCACCCGTTCCGGCGCGATGACGAAGCCCGAGCCGGACTGGCGTACGCCGCAGGTCGGCGCGAGGTCCTGCACCCGAAGCACGCTCTGCCGCAGTGCCGCGGGTACCGGGCCCTCGGTGATGCCCGGATCGGGTGGCGCGAGCGGGCGGCCGAGTCCGGCGTCCACGATCGGTCCGGTGAGCACCTCCGACAGGCCGGACAGCCAGAACGGCGCGACGTCGTCGACGGTCCGCACGGTCGTCGAATCACGCACCAGCGCGGCGGCTTCCAGCGGTGCGGCGAACAGCCACACCACGAGCGGAACCGCGAGCGCGTGGGTGAGGCATCCGAACGCGGCGTCGATGCGCTGGGTGAGAGGATCGGACACCGACGCACGCGCGGCTCGCCCGGCCCGGTGCCCGGCGACCGCGCCGAAGGCGACCAGCCCGAGGACCACCGTCAGCGCGAGCAGGAGCCGCACCGCGCCGGGGGCGAGCCGACCCAGCGCCGTGGCCGAAAGCGCCGCGCCGAGAATCGCCCCCGCGAGCGCGCCCGCGAAACCGGGCAGTCCCACGATCGCGCCGCGGCGCCAACCGAGCACCGCGGCCACCGCGGCGGTGCCGAGCACGGCGAGATCCAGCCAGTTCGGCAAGGTCAACGCCACACTCCCGTCGCTGCTGATGGACAACGGCGACGGATTCGTCGTCGGCCGCCCCGTCGCCGTCCGGCTGTGTCACGGCCGACGAGTCGGCAACGGTCGAGCCGCTAATCTAATCAGCGATTCGAGCTGCGGCAACCATGTCACGCTAGGCCGTGGGCTGGGTGGCCAGCGCCCGCCGGGCATACGCGCGCACGTCGGCGTCGGTGTCGTCGATCGCGGCGCGCAGCGCGTCGTGCGCCGCGGGCAGGTCCGGCCACGCCGACAACGACAGCACCGCCGCCTTGCGGACGTCGAGATGCGGATCGCCCAGTGCCGCGGCCAGGATCGGCACCGCGAGGTCGGGGTCGGCGCCCGCGAGCCCGCGCGCCGCGCCGACCCGGATCTGCCAGGCCGAGTGGCGCAGGGCGGTTGCCAGCGCGGTGATGTCGGTGGGCTCGGCGCCCAGTTGTGCGAACGCGGTCAGCGCCGCGGCGCGGACCAGCGGGTCCTGGTCATCGGCGAGGCGACGGATCACCTCGGCTCCGCCGTCGCCGATGGCGGCCAGGCCTTGGGCGACCGCGATCCGCACTTCCCGGTTGCCGTCGGCGGCCAGCGTGGCGACGCCGTCGCGATCGTTCAGCGAGACCAGCGCGCGGACCGCCTCGATGCGCACGCGATGGTCCTCGTCCGCCAGCGCGGCGCGGTAGTGCGCGGGCTCGCCCGCACGCAGGGCGCGCAACAGGTCGATCACCGTGGACCGCACCACGGGATCGGAGGAACCGAGCCGGTCGGAAAGCCGCGCCGCCGAGGGCAGGACCTCGACGAGCTCGCGCAGGCTGGCGGCGGCGGCGCGCCGCACCGATGCCGCCGCGTCGTCGAGCGCGTCACCCAAGGCGGTCGCGAAGCCTTCCGGCGTGTGCTCGGTCAGCACCGAGATCGCCGCGGCCCGCACGCCCGCGTCGGGATCCGTCAGATAGGTGGACAGTTGCGCCACGGTGGGTTCGTCGAGCGCGAGCAGCGCGACGATGCGGGGTGACGGGGGAGAGGCAGGCTGCGACGGCGTACCGGAAGCGGTGCGATCGCGATCAGCGTCGCCGCCGGTGTGCGGCGCACGGCCGACGACTTGGTGCGGCTGGTGCACCGGCACGGCCTCGACATCGGCCGAGGGCAGGTCGTCGAGTCCTGGCACCGGAACCAGGTACGGCGCCACCGGCCGCTTCAGGAACGCCATGGTTCCGTCGGGGTTCTTGCGCAGGTTGAGGTGGTATCGCCATCCGACATCGTCGCGTTCGGGTAGGTCGGCGCGCTCGTGGTAGAGGCCCCAACGGGATTCGGTCCTGGTCAGTGAGCTGCGGGCGGCCATCTCGGCGCAGTCGCGGATGAACGACACCTCCACCGCGCGCATCAGCTCGTGCGGGGTGCGCGCGCCGATGCCGTCGACCTCCGCGCGCATCCGGTCGAAGGTCTCCACCGCGATGGCCAGCTTGGTCGCCGTCTTGGGCGGCGCGACATAGTCGTTGACGAAGCGCCGCAGCTTGTATTCGACCTGCGGTTGCGGCGGCCCGTCCGGCTGGCGCAGCGGCCGGTAGATCAGCTCGTGGGCGGCGGCCAGCTGGTCCTCGGGCAGTTCGGCGGGCGCGGCGACCTCGCCCAGGGTGGACGCGGCGTGCGCGCCGGCCAGATCGCCGAAGACGAATGCGCCGATCATGTAGTTGTGCGGCACGCACGCCAGATCGCCTGCCGCGTACAAGCCGGGCACCGTGGTGCGCGCGTGCTCGTCGACCCACACGCCGGAGGCGGAATGCCCACTGCACAACCCGATTTCGGAGATGTGCATCTCGATGTCGTGGGTGCGGTAGTCGTGGCCGCGGTTGGCGTGGAAGGTGCCGCGGGTGGGGCGCTCGGTGGTGTGCAGGATGCCTTCGAGCGTGCTCAGCGTCTCGTCGGGCAGGTGCGACACCTTGAGGTAGATGGGGCCGCGCGCGGACTCGACCTCCCGCTTGACCTCCGCCATCATCTGGCCCGACCAGTAGTCGGAGTCGACGAAGCGTTCGCCTTCGGCGTTGACCTGGTAGCCGCCGAACGGATTGGCGACGTAGGCGCAGGCCGGACCGTTGTAATCCTTGATCAGCGGGTTGATCTGGAAGCATTCGATGCCGCTGAGTTCGGCTCCGGCGTGGTAGGCCATCGAGTAGCCGTCGCCCGCGTTCGTCGGGTTCTCGTAGGTGCCGTACAGGTATCCGCTGGCGGGCAACCCGAGCCTGCCGCACGGCCCGGTGGCCAGGATGACGGCCTTAGCGGCGACGGCCACGAATTCGCCGGTGCGGGTGTGCAGGGCGGCGGCGCCGACGGCGCGTCCGTTGTCGGTGAGCACGCGCACCGGCATGAGCCGGTTCTCGATGCGGATCTTCTCGCGCATCTTGCGCTGGCGCAGCACCCGGTACAGCGCCTTCTTGACGTCCTTGCCCTCCGGCATCGGCAGCACGTACGAGCCCGACCGGTGCACCCGGCGCACCGCGTACTCGCCGTACTCGTCCTTCTCGAACTTCACGCCGTAGCGTTCCAGCCGCTGCACCATGGCGAAGCCGCGCGTGGCGGTCTGGTAGACGGTGCGCTGATTCACGATCCCGTCGTTGGCGCGGGTGATCTCGGCGACGTAGTCCTCCGGTTCGGCCTTGCCCGGGATGACGGCGTTGTTCACGCCGTCCATACCCATGGCAAGCGCACCGGAGTGGCGCACGTGCGCCTTCTCCAGCAGCAGCACGTTCGCGCCCTGCTCGGCGGCGGTGAGCGCGGCCATCGTGCCCGCCGTGCCGCCGCCGATGACGAGCACGTCGCAGTCCAGCCGAATCCGTTCCGACAGCGGCGGTATGTTCACAGTTTCTCCAGGATCTCGGCCTTCGTCGCGGCCCGGTCGATCGCTTCGCGCGGACTCGGCACCGGCACCAGCGCCCGCAACGTGCCGCCGCCGAGCACGGTGATGCGGTCGCCGAGCAGCAGGGCCTCGTCGAGGTCGTGGGTGACGAAGACGATGGTGGTCGGATGGGCGCGCCAGGTCTGGATCAGCAGGCGCTGCATGGTTTCTCTGGTCTGGGTGTCCAGGGCGCCGAACGGCTCGTCCATCAGCACGGCGCGCGGCGCGGCGGCCAGGCTGCGCGCGAGCTGGACGCGCTGGCGCATGCCGCCCGACAGGTCGCGCGGCAGATAGTCGGCGTAGCCGGTGAGCCCGACCTCGTCCACCCAGTGCAGTGCGGTGGAGCGCCGCTGGGCCCGGGGTGTGCCGCGCAGGCGCAGCGCGAGTTCGATGTTCTGCCGCACGGTGCGCCACGGCAGCAGCGCGTCGTCCTGGAACACCAGGGCGCGGTCGGCCGCCGGTCCGGTGACGTGGTCGCCGTCGGCCAGGATCACTCCGCCCTCGGGGGCGCGCAGTCCGGCGATCGCTCGCAGCAACGTGGACTTGCCGCATCCTGATTTACCCACTACGACGAGGATTTCGCCCGGCGCGATCGCCAGGTCCAATCCGTCGAGCACGGGTTCGCCGCTATAGGCGATGCGAACACCGCTGAGGCTCAACGCCATTCCGGTCGACGCCGGCGCGTCGATCACTGTGGTCATGCTTCGACCTCCCTGGGCAGCCAGCGGGTGATGCGGCGGCCGGCCAGTTCGACCAGCCCCGATGTCGCGAAACCGAGGACGCCGATGGTGATCATGCCGACGAACACCGCCGGGTAGTCCACGATGGTGTAGGCCTGCCAGGTGCGGTAGCCGACACCGAGACGTCCGGAGATCATCTCCGCGGAGATGAGGCAGATCCACGCCACGCCGACGCCGACGGACAGGCCGCTGAAGACGCCCGGCAGGATGCCGGGGAACACCACGCGGGTGAGCACGTCCAGCCGGGACGCGCCCAGCGTGCGGATCGCGTCCTCCCAGATCGTCGGCAGCGCCCGCACCGCGTGCCTGGTGCTGACCAGCACCGGGAACAGCGACGCGGTGAAGGTGATGAACACGATGCCCGATTCGTCGCTGGGGAACAGCAGGATCGCGACCGGCACCAAGGCGATGGCCGGGATCGGGCGAACCAGTTCGGCCAGCGGGCCGAAGGTGTCGGCGAGCAGCCGCGACCGGCCCAGTCCGATACCCGCGATCACGCCGATGACCGCGGCCAGCCCGAAGCCGGTGACGATCCGGATCAGCGACTGCGCGATGTCCAGGTAGTACTGGTCGGAGCGCAACTGCGTGCCGAATTCGGCGACGATCTCGGTGACCGTCGGCAGGGTGTCGAACCGCAGGCCCGCCGCCCGCACGTTGTTGACCGTGAGCAGCTGCCACAGTCCGACCGCGGCGGCGACCGAGCCCACCCGCAGCAGGCGCGAGCGCCAAGCCGACCGCGACGCGGGGGCGGCGTCCGATCCGGCCGCGGCGGGTTCGGCCGCGGCCCGCACCGCCGGTGCGGCGAGTTCGCTGGTCATCCGCGTACTTCCGTGACGGCCTGGTCGTAGCCGACCGGCGTGGCGGACGGGTGCGCCTGCCGGTAGCGCTGCGCGGCGGCGGCGGTGGTGAAGGGCAGGTAGGCAGCGCCGTCGCGCAGCCAGATCGACTTGTCGGCGAACCAGCGGGTGCCGAGTTCGGTATCGGGGACGTACGCGGCGCGGATCGTCCGGCCCTGCGCTTTCGCGGCCTGGACCGCGCGCAGCAGGCAGGTCGGGTCGGCGGCAGGTTGCGGCGTCGCCGCGCCGTCCACCCACAGTTCGCCGGCCGACGCGGGGTTTTCCGCCGCTTTGCCGCAGACCGGATCGGTGCCGGTCACCCGGGTCGGGTTGGCGGTGGCGGCCAGGTCGCGGTCGTAGTCGCCGCGTCCGGTCTGCGCGTACGCCTTGCGCAGCGGCCCGTCGTCGACGAACCGATCGATGTCGAGGTCGGCGAAGTCGCCGATCGACTTCAGGTAGGCCACATCGCCTTTGAGCGCGTCGATCAGGCTCGGCTTCAGCGTGGTGTCGAAACTCGTTCCGCCGGGACCGTTGTAGAGATACACCACTTCCTGCGGCAGCCCGGACCCGTCGGCGACGATCTTCGCGGCCTCGAACGGCTTCTGCTGCAAAAACTGTGTGGCATCCAGTTGCGCGGCCAGGAACGCCTGCAGGACCTCGGGGTGATCGGCGGCGTACGCGCGCCGCGCCACCACGCCGTGGAAGGTCGGCACGCCGAGTTCGGCGCCGTCGTAGAGCAGCTTGGCCTTGTTCTGGAAGACCACCAGACCGGGCCACGCGACGAACTGCGACAGCGCGCCCACCTGGCGGGATTCCAGCGCGGTCGCCCCGACCTGCGGTTGCTGGTTGAGCACCTCCACGCCCCTGGCCGGGTCGATTCCCGCCCGCGACAGCGCCTGCACCAGGGTGCCGTGCCCGGCCGAGCCGACGCTGGCCGAGATCTTCTGCCCCGCCAGATCGGCGATGCCGGTGGCCGCGGAGTCGTTCGGCACCACGACCATGTTCAGCGCGCCCTTGGGGTTGTACCCGGTGACCGACACCAGTTCGGTGCGCGCGCGCTCGTTGACCTGGGTGCGGGAGCCGTTGATCAGCAGCGGGTAGTCACCCATGGAGCCGATGTCGATCTTCTCGGCCACCATCTGCGCGGTGATCGGCGCGCCGGTGTCGTAGTCCTGCCATTCGATCTGGTACTTCGCTCCGCCGTTGTCGGTGATCTTCTGCAGCCGCTGTTCCAGGTAGCCCTGCGCGCGCAGCAAGGTGCCCGCGGTGACGGTGTTGATGGTCTTGGACTGGTAGCCGACGACCACCTTGACGGTGCCCGCTGGCGCGTCGTCGGACTGCTCCAGCGAGCACCCGGTCAACGCGAGCGCGGCGGCGAGCAGGACAGGGGCGAGTTTCACTTTCATCGGTCTTCCAGATCAGCGGAGCAGGTAGGGCATGTTGACGGTGACGGCGCCGGTGGGGCAGCGGGCCGCGCAGGGACCGCAGTACCAGCACTCGTCCACGTGCATGAAGGCCTTGCCGTTCTCGGGGTTGATGGCCAGCGAGTCGAGGGGGCAGATCTCGACGCACAGCGTGCAGCCCTGGATGCACAGCGACTCGTCGATGGTGACGGGGATGTCGGCGCGCTGGTTGACGAGTGCCATCTAGAGGACCTTCCATTCGGGGGTGCTGCGGGTGAGGCTGCCGCGCATGGTGATGCGGTCGCCGCGCATGCGGATGTACTCCAGGTCGACCGGGCGGCCGTCGTCGAGCCGGGTCAGTCGTTCCAGCATCAGCAGCGGCGCGCCGCCGGGGATGTCGAGGGTGGATGCGGTGTGCGGGTCGGCGGGCACCGCCTCCAGGGCCAGGTCGGCCGAGCCGAGCGAGTGGCCGCTGATGCGTTCCAGCAGCACGAAGACGTCGGTGTGCTCGAGGTCGTGGCCGAGGATTTCGGTGCCGATGTCGGGCACGAGGTAGGTGAGGTCGAGACTCAGCGGCAGGTCCGCCAGGTAGCGCAGCCGTTCCAGGTAGACCACCGGCTCGCCCGGCGCGAGACCGAGCCTGCGGGCTACGGCGGGCGGTGCGGCGACGTGCATCGCCGCGCGCACCTCGTTGCGCACGGTGCCGTGGCCCTTGAAGGTCTCCTGCAACCCCAGCAGCGCGTCGAGCCCGTGGTCGTACTTGCGGGTGGCCACCCGGGTGCCCACCTTGGGGGCCCGGTCGATCAAGCCTTCGTCCTTCAACAGCGCCAGCGCGTCGCGGACGGTGTTGCGCGAGGCGCCGTACTCGGCGGCGAGTTCCTGCTCGCTCGGCAGCGTGTTCTCGAACGCGCCCGCGTGCAGCTGGTGACGCAAGATGTCGGCCACCCGCCGCGCCTGATCGGCGCGCAACTGCCGCACCGGCGTGGGTTCCGCTGCCACCGCCTCCGCCTTTCTGTCGCTGACCTGCACGAATAGCGACGATAGTGCGGTTGTGGCCGCGCGGTTCCCCGCGTCGCCGCCGGAAGAAATCAGGGGATGTTATTGCGCCGGGTGCCCCGCGTCCCGACCTGGCGATATGCCCTGCGCTCCGGCCATTACGCCATGTCGGGTGCCGTCGGCCGAATTCCGATCACAGCGATTCGAAAGCAGGGTCGCGCGGGCCGGGGCGTGCGGATCTACGGTCGCGGGCCGTACGTATTGAGGAACAGCACCGGTCCGGCCCCGAACAGGCCCGCGTGGTCGAGAGCTCGCAACGCGGCGAGCGCTTTGGCCGTGTAGACGGCCTCCAGGCGCAGTCCGGCCTGTTCGGCGCGCTGGGCGGCATCCAGCGCGGCGGGCGTGGGGTGGCCGTAGCCGGGGCCGAGCCATTCGGCGGTCATCGTGACGTCCTCCGGTCGGAGCCCGGTCGGCGCGAAGCGTGCTCCTCGGGCGCGGAGCAGGCGCTCGGTCCGCCCGGCGAGCCGGACGATGCGCTTCGCGTCGAGAGGTAGCGTGTCGTTGACGACGACTCCGACGACGCGCGTGCGCAGTCCGGCCAACCGAAGACCGAGGGCGAGGCCCGCGGCGGTGCCGCCTGATCCGACGGCGGTGACGACGTGGCCCGGCTCGGGCAGCTCACCCGCGGCGATCTGGGCCGCGAGTTCGCATGCCGTCTCGACGTAGCCCAAGGCGCCGATCGGCGACGACCCGCCCGCGGGCAGGAAGTACGGACGCCCGCCGCTCCGCATCCGGCGCAGATACAACCACGGCGCCGCGAGGATTGTGCGGGCTTTGCTGTGGGTGAAATGCAGAGTGGCGCCGGATTTCTCCAGCCGCCGCAGTTGCGCGCGCACATGGTCGTCGACCGGCTGGTCCACCAAGGCGAGTTCGGTGTCGATGCCCTGGGCGCGGCCGTACAGGGCGGTGGCGAGCCCCCAATTGGTTCCGGTGCCGCCTACCGTCAGGATGGTGCGCGCCCCGCGCCGCCGTGCCTCCGGCAGCAGCCATTCCAGCTTGCGGACCTTGTTGCCACCTCAGCCGCCGTCGCCGTAGCCGCTTTCGTCCTTGCACCACAGCTGGGCCGCGGTGCCGAGGTCGCAGCGGCGGACGGGCGTCGGAGCGGTGCCGAGGCGCACGAACGGCAAGGTGTCGGCCAGCTGCGGGAAACGCTCGTGCAGCAGCGGCCCGCTCATGGCGTGATCGCGTCGGGGATGCCCAACAGCGCCGCCTGCACCTCGTGCAGCCGGTCGACGTCGCCGCGAATGCCCGCGACGTTGTCGTTGTACAGGAACGCCTCGCCGAGCCGGACCAGCGCGTAGGCCAGCAGCGCCGGTTCCAGCGGCGGATCGTATCCGTCCTCTTCGGCGGCGCGCGCGATCAGCTCCCGGACGGTGCCGACGACCAGCGGCTGGACCGGCCCGTCGCTCGCGGTGAGGATGCGCAGGCCCGACAGCGGCTCGTTCTCGAAGTAGCGCCGGAACGGTTCGTTGTCGGTCATCCAGCGGTTGACCCGGTACAGCACGTCCAGGATGCGCCGGGCTCCGGTGGAGCGTCGGCGGGCGTCGGCGCGGGTGAGCAGTGCTTCGAACTCCCCGGCCAGCACGGCACCGAGCACTCCGTCGCGGGAGCCGAACCAGCGGTAGACCGAGGCGCGGCTGAGTCCGAGCTGTCCGGCGATCGCCTGGATGTCCACGCGTTCTCCGGCCAGAAACGCCCGGCGGGCGTGCTCGATGACCTGTTCCCTGGTCGCGGAGGCCGGGCGGCCGGGAGGTCGGGTGGTCCGCTGACTGGAATCGATCACCGCGGAATGGTACATCTTCTAGAACATGTATCGAAACGCGGCGTCGTCAGAACCAGGCGTCGCGCATCTGCAAGGTGGTGGTGTCCAGGCTGGCGAGCAGATCCAACGCCGGTGCGGTCTTGGGCAATTCGAAACGATAGAAGAACCGGGCCGCGTGCCGCTTGCCATCATAGAAATCACCGGGCCGATCCGCGGCGGCGAGGAACTGTTCCAGCCAGATCCAGGCCAGCACGGTGTGCCCGAACGCTTCCAGATACACCGAGCTGTTGGCCAGCGCTGCTTCGATGTCGCCGGAGGCGAACAGCCCCGCGGTCACCTCGATCAGCCGCCGCCACACCGGGTCCAGCCGAGTGGCGAGTTCGGCCGCCTCGCCGCCCGCGGCGCGCGCGGCCGCGATGGTCGCGTCCACCCGGGACCCGAGGGCGAGCAGGCTGGCGCCGCCCTGCTGGGTCACCTTGCGTCCCAGCAGGTCCAGGCCCTGGATGCCGTGCGTGCCCTCGTGGATCGGGTTGAGCCGGTTGTCCCGGTAGTGCTGCTCGACGTTGTACTCGCGGGTGTATCCGTAGCCGCCGAGCACCTGGATGGCGAGGCTGTTGGCCTCCAGGCACCACTGCGAGGGCCAGCTCTTGGCGATCGGGGTCAGGATGTCCAGCAGCAGGGTGATCGCGCGGCGGTCTTCGTCGGATTCCGCGGTGCGCTGCTCGTCGACCAGCCGCGCGCAGTAGAGCACCAGCGCCAGCGCGCCTTCGGCGTAGGACTTCTGGGCCAGCAGCATCCGTTTGACGTCGGCGTGCTCGATGATCGGGCGCTGCGGCGCGGACGGGTCGGCGGGGAGCTTGGCCCGGCCCTGGGTGCGCGTGCGGGCGTAGTCGAGCGACTCCAGATATCCGGTGTAGCCGAGGGCGGTGGCGACCAAGCCGACGCCGATGCGCGCCTCGTTCATCATGTGGAACATATAGGTCAGTCCGCGATGCGCCTCGCCGACCAGGTAGCCGACCGCGCCGGGCGCGCCACCCGGCGTCCAGCGGCCCTCGCCGAAATTCAGCACGGTGTTGACCGTGCCGCGGAAACCCATCTTGTGGTTGAGCCCGGCCAGCGCGACGTCGTTGCGCTCCCCGATCGCGCCGTCGTCGCCGACCAGGAACCGGGGCACCACGAACAGCGAGATGCCCTTGGTGCCCGCGGGGCCGCCCGGAATCTTGGCCAGCACCAGATGCACGATGTTCTCGCCGAGTTCGTGATCGCCGCCGGAGATCCACATTTTGGTGCCGAACAGGCGATACGTGCCGTCGTCGTGCGGCTCGGCCCGGGTGACGATGTCGGCGAGCGAGGAACCGGCCTGCGGCTCCGACAGGCACATGGTGCCGAAGAAGCGGCCCGCGAGCATGGGCTTGACGAACTTCTCGACGTGTTCGGGGCCGTGGGCGATGAGGAGATTGGCGTTGGCCACGGTGAGGAACGGGTAGCCCGCGGTGCCCGGGTTGGCCGCCTGGAACCAGGCGTAGCTCGCCTGCGCCACGGTCGCGGGCAGCTGGGCGCCGCCGAGTTCGTAATCCATCGCGGCCGAGGGCAATCCGGCCTTGGCGAAGGCGGCGAGCGCCTGGCCGACTTCCGGGATGATGGTCACGCGCTCGCCGTCGAAGGTGGGTTCGTTGGCGTCGTTGAGCTTGTTGTGCGGCGCGAAGTACTTGGTGGCCAGCTGCTCGCTCAGCTCGAGCACGGCGTCGAAGGTCTCCCGCGAGTGCTCGGCGTACCGCTCGCGTTTGGTGAGCGCCTCCACGTCCAGCCACTCGTAGAGCAGGAACTCGAGATCGCGCCGGGACAGCAAGGTCGACCGCATCAGCCAGTCCTTTCGAGACATGTTCGACGTACTGTATCTTACGGGCCGGTCGCCGGGCACGGGACCGGTAGTCCGCGCCGAATGCGTATCCGTGCCCAACGCTGTACCGGCTGGCGGCGACGTGCTCCCGGGCACGCCCGCCGGGTCGTTCGGCCCCACTTCGCCCGTCGCCCGTCGCCCGTCGCCCGTCGCCCGTCGCCCGTCGCCCGTCGCCCGTCGCTGCCGGTCGCCGTCGCCGTCGCCGTCGCCGCGAGCTGCCGGTCGCCGACGGTCGCGGGTCGCCCGCCGCTCGCTGTCCGCCGCCCAGCCCGCTCCGCCGCTCGCCATGCGCGGCTTGCCGCCCACCGCTCGCCGTGCGCACCCGGCCGCCCGTCCCCCGGCTGGCTTACCGCCCAACTCCCGCCGCCCGGCTGCTTACCGCCCAAGGTCCGTCGTCCGCTGTCCGACGCTCGGCCGTCCGCCATGCGCAGCCCGCCATGCGCCGCTTGCCGCCTGACGTCCGCTGTCCGAAGCCCGGCCGCTCGCCCTCCCCGCTCGCCGTCCGCTCATCGCCAACCGCCGCTCGCCGTCCGCTCATCGCCAACCGCCGCTCGCCGTCCGGCCGCGCTCGCCGCTCAGTGGCGTCGGCTCATGCGCGGAGGCAGGCAGTTGCCGCAGAGGAGGTGCCTCCGCGATCGCTTCAGGCGGGCCCACACAGTTCGCCGGGGATCGCGGTGGTCGTCATTCGGCGACGAGCAATCCGCGTTCTCGCGCGATCGCGGCCGCCTCGGTTCTGCTGGACGCCCCGAGCTTGGTGAGGATCCGCGAGACGTGCACACCCGCGGTGTTGGCGCTGATGAACAACTCGGCCGCGATCTGCCGGTTGCTCGCGCCCGTGGCCACCAGGCGTAGGACGTCGAGTTCACGCGGGGTCAGGCCCGAGGTACTCGCCGACCGGGCCGGGGCGGACGGGTTCCCGGCTTCGGCGAGGTCGATGCCGGCGCGGTCGGCCAGCTGTCTGGCTTGCTCGGCGAGGGGCGCCGCCGCCAACTCGTCCGCCAGCCCGAGGGCCGACCGCAGTGCGCCGCGGGCCGCCGCGCGATCACCCGCGGCCAATTCCGCGCGGCCGGTTTCGAGCAGGCTGCGCGCCAGCTCGTACGGCCGCCCCAGGGCTCGCCAGGAGGAAGCCGCCGCGGCCCAGTCGGCGGGACGGCCGCTGCGCACCGCGTGGCAGGAAGCCCGGTACGCGGCGTCGACCGCGGTGGTCACCGGCAGCTTCGCGACAGCGGAGCCGAGAACCATGGGCGCGCAACGTGTCCGCGCGATGGCATCGGCCAGTGCCCACGCCTCGTGCGGGTGCGCGACCAGATCGTCCGCGGTCAGCGTCGCGGCACCGATCTCGGCGGCGCGCTGCGGATTGCCCGCCGCGTGCGCTATCTCGGTCTGCACGGTGTGCAGCTGGATCTGATATTGCCTGGCCCAGCGCCGATTCCCGAGCAAGGGTTGCGCGGTCGCAGCGCTCGCCGCCGCGGCCTGGTCGTCCCCACGCGCGAGCATGATCCGCGCGTGGCACAGCAGCAGCGCGGCGGTGCTCAACGGGGGCAACTGCTCGGTGAGCGATTCGTCGATCAGATCCAGCGCCTCGTTCCAGCGCCCCAGCGCTGTGAGCGCCTGCGCCCACTTGACCAGCAGGATCGGCGCGGCCTCGGCGAATCGGTAACTCTCGTGCGCGGCGCGCAACCCCTGCTGGATCGCCGTGATGGCCGCCTCGTCGGCGCCTGCCGAGACCAGCAGCGCCGTCTGCCACAGCACGACGGTCAGTAAGGTGCCCGGATCTCCCGCGGCCTCAGCGGCGGCATGCGCCCGCTCGAAATGGGTCATGGCGACGTCGGGACGGTTCGCGGTGGCCAGCCCGAGATAGGCGTGGGCACGCGCGGCCAGCGCGGCGGCGCTCCGGTCCTCGCGAAGGTCGTTCGTATGCCGCCGGTGCCTCGTCGCGGACGCGGCGTCGGCACCGGCCGTGTCTTCTGCTGCGACGCCCCCGGCCGGGTGCGTTGCGACCGCGCCCGGCGTGCGGAGCGCGATTGCCGACACCGACGAGGTGCCGCCGGCGGTCGGGCCACCACGTAACCGTTCGGCCACTTCGACAGCGGCCCGCGCAGCGTTCTCGGCCACGGCGGCGCCGCTGAACACCCGCGCCGCGGCGAGTTCGGCGAGGATTTCACCGCGCAGCAGGGTCGGCTGGTCCGAAGGAAGATATGCCAGCGCCGCGAGCAGATCGTCTTCGCCGCCGCCGCTGCTCTGATTGCGCAGTCCGGCGCGGTAGTAGTGCAGGCACGCGGCACGCTCCGGGTCGGCCCCCGCATCGATGGTGGCCAGCGCCTCGTCGGCCGCTGCGATGCCGCGCTCGATGACGCCGCCGCGATGACACGCGGCCACGACCGCTGCCAAGACGTCGAGCCGATCGGCGTCCACCCGTCGCGCCGCTTCCGGTACGCGATCCCACAAATCGAGCACCCGGTCCAGGTGGCGCACCTGATCGCGGTGCGCGCTCACCCTTTCCGCCTCCGCCGCGGCGTCCCACGCGGCTTCGAATGCCAGCAGCAGGTCTCCGGCGGCATACGCGTGGTAGGCCAGTTCGGCGGCCGGGCATCGGTCCGCGCCCGGCTTCCTTCGCCGGGTAGCCAGGGCTTGGGAAAGTCTGCTGTGCAGTGCTTTTCGCTCCGCCGGTAGGAGGTCTCCGTAGACGGCGTCGCGGATGAGAACGTGCCGGAACTGGTAGCCCGTGTCGGTGGAAACCAGGAGCCGCTGGTCGACCAGCTGACGCAGTGCTGTGGCGAGCGCGCCCTCAGGGAGGTCGGAGGCGGCCGTCAGCAGGGTGTGCCGGACCGGCGACCCGGCCACCGCCGCGAGCCGCAGCACCGACGCGGTCTGATCGGGCAGGTCGGACAGGTGATCGAGCAACAGCTCCGACAGCTCGGCGGGCGTGTCCTCCGGTGCGGGATCGAGTGCCTCGACGTACAGCGGGATTCCCCTGCTGCGCTCGAAGATCCGCCCGATGGTCCCTGGCTCGGGCTCCCTGCCGCGCAGCGCGGCCAATTGCCTGCCGACCTCGTGCCTGGTCAGCGGTGCTGGATGCAGCAAGCGGACACTCGGGTCTCGGCGCAGGCTCGCGATCAGCTTGCGCAACGGCTCGGAATCGGCAGGCCGGTGGGTGCCGACCAAGAACAGATCGCCTTCGGCGACGTTGGCCACCAGGAAGGCGAGCAATTCCAGGCTGGCGTCGTCGGCCCAGTGCAAGTCTTCCAGCACCACCACCAGCGGTTTGGTCATCGAGAACTGTTCCAGCACGGTCAGGATCTCACCGAACAACCGGATCCTGTCGGTGTCGGCCTCCGCCGCGCCCGACCGCGCCGCCAGTTCCGGAAGCCAGCGCGCCAGCGCCGGTCGCACCGGGAGCAGCGTCGCGAGCGCCTCCACACCCTGGCCACGCAGCAGTGTGCGCATGACCGCGACGAACGGCGTGAACGGCACCCCTTTCGCGCCGAATTCCGGGCACCTTCCGTATGCCACTACCGTACGAGCCCCGAGCCGCGTCCGGAACTCCGCGACCAACCGCGACTTGCCGATACCCGCCTCACCCCCGACCAGCACGGTATGCACCGCCGGGTCCCGATAGGCATCCTGCAACGCCGCGAGCTCAGCGGCCCGCCCCACAAACGCGCCGCACACCGGAAGGCTGACCACGGCGCGATCATGCCCGCACCGCGCGCTCGACGCCAGTTCGCGAGTGGCACACCATCGAGAGGTCTTCTCGGCCGATGCCGCAGTGGTGTGCCACTCGCGAACTCGGGACCGGGGGCGGCCTCGGCCCCGACCAGCGCGCCGCCGGGTTCGTGGCCGATAGTGGTATGGCCTGGATTCGGCGTTACTCGTCGGTGGGCTGGGCGAGTGCGGAAATAGTGATTTCTCGTGATTCGGCGGCGACCTCGTTACGCGAAGTATCAATGGCATGACGAACACCGAGATCCGCCCCTTCCGCATCGACATTCCGCAGGCCGACCTGGACGAGCTTCGGCTGCGGCTGGCGCGTACCCGCTGGATCGACGAACTGCCCGACGCCGGCTGGGAGCGCGGTGTGCCGACGGCGTACCTGAAGGAGCTGGCCGGGTACTGGGCCGAGAAATTCGACTGGCGTGCGGCCGAGGCGGAGCTGAACGCCTACCCGCAGTTCACCACCACTATCGACGGCCAGAACGTGCACTTCCTGCACGTGCGTTCACCCCGGGAGGACGCCACCCCGTTGTTGTTGCTGCACGGCTGGCCCAGTTCGGTGGCCGACTTCCGCGACGTGATCGGTCCGCTCACCGACCCGGACTCGGACGCGCCCGCATTCCACTTGGTCATCCCGTCGCTGCCCGGTCACGGCTTCTCCGGCCCGCTCACCGAGCGAGGCTGGAACGACGGCCGGATCGCGGCGGCGCTCGCCGAACTCATGGCTCGCCTCGGCTACGACCGCTACGGCGTGCAGGGCGGCGACCACGGCGCGTTCATCGCTCCGACCCTGGCGCGGATCGACACCGACCACGTCCTCGGCGTACACGTCAACGCGCTGGTCACCTTCCCGACCGGCGACCCCGCCGACATGGCCGCCCTAACCGACGCGGAAAAGGCGCGACTCGCCGCGATGAAGAAATTCCAGGACGACGGCTCGGCCTACATGAACCTGCAAGGTTCTCGCCCAGACACCATCGCCCAGTTGCTCGCCGACTCCCCGGCCGGGCTGCTCGGCTGGATCGTCGAGAAATACCGCGAGTGGACCGACAGCGCCCACGACCTGCCCGAACAAGCCGTCGACATCGACCGCCTACTCACCACCGTGAGCATCTACTGGTTCACCGACACCGCCCGCAGTGTCGCGAACCTGTACTACGAACGCTTCCACGACGCCGCCATGTTCGCCCCGAAACCGAAGGGCACCGTACCCACCGGCGTCGCGGTCTTCAAGGACGGCGACTACGCCATTCGCCGCTTCGCCGAAGGCACCCACAACATCACCCACTGGTCGGAGTTCTACTCCGGCGGGCATTTCCCGGCGCTCGAGGTACCAGAGCTGCTGATCGGCGATATCCGCGAGTTCTTCCGGTCACTCGGCTGATCGACCGGGGGCGGTCACGGACCGCCCCCTTCACGCCTCCGGAGCGGCTCGGTCTCGCTGCTCCCACCAGGGCGTCCGCGTCTCGGTCGCGATCCGTTGGTAGGTGTCCGCACCGACGGTGCGGCGCACGATGCCCAGGAACTGCTCGTCCGGTAGCAGGCCACGGACGCTGCTCATCATGGTCATGTCGCCGCCGTACTCATCGATATCCGTGGCCAGGACCTCGACCAGCTCCGGATATCTTTCCTGTCCCAGCAGCAACCGCACCAATGTGGTGCGGGCGAAATGTCGTTCCAGCTCGTGGGCGGGGGAGGAACCGTCGTTCAGCGAAAGCGATGCGAGCAGCCAACTCTCCGCCGATTCCTTCGCCTCGCGCTCCAGTGCGTGGCCACCGAGTGTGCGATAGCACACCGCCTGCTCGAACGGCGAAGAGCATTCCTGCGCCGCCCGCGCCAATCCCTCGCTCCACGCCCACGATTCGTCCACTTCGGCATACCAGTCGGACGCTTCCGCAAGCGCGTCCACCAATCTGAGCGTCGTGGGATAGTCGCCCCCCTGTGCGTTGACCAGGAAGGCCCGGGTCCCCGCCTCCACCGCGAGGCCGGGTTGCTCCGCCTCGGCGGCGAGATTCGCGAGGGCGGTGGCGGTTTCCACGGCCGCGCCCCAGTGCTCGCGTGCCGATGCGTCTTCGTGTGCCCGCAGCACATGGTCCCAGGCGTTCGGCAGATCGCCTTCCGCCTGCAGGACGCGGCCGACCAGGATATCGACTCGGTAAGGCGCGTCCAGCCTGCGCAGACGACGATTGCGCAGATCCTCGAGGAGCGCACGGGCGTCGGGCACCCGATCGTCCGCCAGCGCGCGAGTGATCTCATGCTCCACCGCGTCGACCACGAGATCGCCCTCGCCGACGACACGAGCGAGATTCTGCATGCGTTGCGCGCGTTCGGTCCGGTCCGAGCTGGTCAGCTCGAGTTCTTCGGAGAAGGTGAGGGTGAACTGCAGCACCAGGCTCGCGAGCGCGTGCGCTTGGATGCTCTCGAAGATCGCGCGGGCCTCATCGATCCGGTCCCGCACCCGCGCGAGACCCTCGGTCGTTTCGGCCTCGTCGGCCATCTCGAGGGCGGTGAAGAACAGCAACATCCCGCGTGCGGGCAGGTTCCCGGTCCGGTCCACGATGTCGGACAACGCGTGCAGCGTGGAGAGGAAAGCATCACGGTCGTCACCTTCGATCGCGTTGATCGCCATGAACCGCAGGATCTCGGCTTCGAACAGCGGGCTCCCGCCCGTCGAGGCGAGCAGGTCGAGCGCGGTCTGCAGGACCCGGGCCGCCTCGTAGGTGTCGCCCCGGAGGTTGAGTTCCACCGCCGCGACGAAACGCTTGACCGCCTCCACCGTCGGGTGGGCCGCGCTGTTGCCGTACAGCTCGGCGCGGGCAACCCATTCCGCGGCGGGAACCTCGTCCGCTTCGGCGAGCGACTGCATCGCCAAGGACAGGCAGACGAACGCGCACAAGGTGTCGTTGCCGATCGACTCAGCCATCTCCAGCGCGCGGCGGTACCATCCGGTGGCTCCGCGGAGGTCGCCTCGCTGCTTCGTCAGGTCTCCGAGCAGTAGTAGGCTTCGAGTCTCGGTCAGACCGTCACCCGTTCTCGCTGCCTGCAACCGCGCCCGGCGCAACGTCTCTTCGGCGGAATCGATCTTCCCGCCGACCAGCTCGATACTCCCGGTGAGATAGGTTGCGGCCGCGACATAGAACGGCATCTGGAAATCGCCTGCCAGCTGCGTCGCACGCCGGGCGGCCCGTTCGGCCTCGGCCATCTCGCCTCGCGTCAGATGCACGGCGCCCAGCTGGAGCACCGCCATGAGTTCGGCTTCGGTCCCGATGAGCTCGAGCAATGCCGTCGGATCCGGTGCCGGACTCGAGCTGGAACGAGTGCCGTAGGCGACCATCTGGGCTAGCGCCTGCACATGCCGCAACTCCGATGCCGACCTGCGTGAGGTATCCGCGCGCCCGGCCAGCTCCAGCGCCTGACCCGCCAACCGCAGGACACCGTCGAGATCACCCGCCTCCCCGGCCAGCGTGCTGGCCAGCGCGAATCCGTAGGCATGCAGGACGAGATCCTGTTCGTGCCCGGTCTCGGCGAGGCATTGCTCGATCAGCGCGATCGCCGCCGCGTGGTCGCCTGCGCGCTGGAGGTAGGCGGCGACGACCAGGGAGCAGATCGCCACCAGAAACGGATCGCCGGTGTCCCGCGCCGCCTCGATCGCGCGGCGCCCTTCGGCGACGGCTTCTCGCGGCCTTCGCAAGAGGGCGTACGCGCTGCTGGAAGACAGCAGCGCGCCGGATCGTTCCGACGCGGAAGTGCTCGGACGACGAATCACGTCCCTCGTCAGCAGAATCACCTTCTCGGCGGCCTCCGGGGTTCCCGCATTGAACAACGCGAGGACGAGTTCGTCCGTCACCTTGACCGCCGCATCCGGTCCCGCGCCGCACAGGAGGTGGTAGTGGATCTCATCGACGCAGGTCGCGTCGGACCACTCGACGTCGTCCTCGCCCAGGCGCTGCTCTTCCCGCCACCGCCAATAGTTCGCCGCACGAAGGTGCGCGTGCTGGATTCCCCGTGTACTCGTCTCCGTCAGAAAGGCCTTCACCGCTTGCGGCACCGAATACATCCGGTTGTCACCGTCAGGATCGAAACCGCAGTAGACCAAGCTCCAGCTCAACGCCGTTCGTAGCGCGTGTTCGCGCTGCCGATCCGATTGCGCTGCCCGAGACCTCCTACCGGAGTCCGGCTGCGGCATCGTGACCGGATGCGTGTAGGTCCGGTCGAGTGCGAGAAGAGCGTCGTCAACCGTCTCGGGGGCATCTTGCGCGGCCTGCCACTTCAGCCCGACCCGGTCCACCGGTCTCCGGTACACCGTGAGACCGTGCACCAATCGGCCGACCGGGTCGTCCGCGGTCCAGCGGGCCGCGACCCGGTCGAGTTCACTGTCCACAGCGACCTGCCGGAGCGCCTGATCCACCGCGTCGTCGACGGACACGTCGGAACCGGTGAGGAGTTCTTCGATTCGCTGGAGGGCTCCCGGGTGCCCACCCACCCAGTCGATGGACGCGCGGTTGCGCGGGTTGCGCGCCATCACCTCGGTGACGGCGGGCAGTCCGACGATCAGTTTGGCCGTCTCGGCGTTCGACAGCGGGCCGAGGAACCGCTGGTGTAACCACGCGAGGGAGCCTGCGGCCGTGGACAACGCCTTGCGGCTCGTGATGATCAGTCCGGCATTGCCGCCACAGCTCGTCCAATGCTCGACGAATTCCGACGTTTCGGTGTCCAAGCGGAACTGCGCGTTCTCGTCCTCGGTCGAGTTCGCGTCGAAAGCGTCGAGCACCAACATGATCCGCCTGCGGGACAGGACTTTGGATTGCATCTGCCGGAGCCGTTTGCGCCAACCGTCGGTCGGGTCGTCGTCGCGGGCGCATGAGACGAAGGCTTCCCGGTGCGGTCCGCTGCACAACTGCCCCCAGATAGAGTCGAGGATCCGGTCGGGGGAGTGATGATCGGTCACCCAGGCGACGTCGCCTGCGTCGGCGCCGAGCAGGCGAACGGTCTCTCGGGTGAGTGCTGTCTTGCCGATCCCGCTCAAGCCGGACAAGACGACCCAGGGGTGCCGCGAGGTCGCTATGTCCACCAGGCCACGGAGTTCCGCACGGCGGCCGACGAAGTCATGGCGACCGACCACGGCGCCGCGTCGGGTGTGCGCCGCTTCGGCAGGCAGACTTCGGCGTGGCCCGCTCCTGCCAGGTGGCGCGAAGACCGTCGGGATGACCCACTCGGCGGCCAGCGATGCCTGCGCGGGGTCTTCGGCGCATCGCCGCGCGAGTTCGGATCGCGTTCGGCAGAACGTGTGCACTGGGTCGCCGGTGGGGTCCGCCGCCACCGCGCGGTAGAACTGGTGCGCCAGCGCGGTGGAGAAGCGATCGGACACCTCGTCGGTCATTGCTACGGCGCCCGGCGCGCCGTGTGCCACCAAAGAGGCCGCCAGCGCGCCCGCCGACTCCGCGGTGTCCGCGCCACCGGCGCGCGCGGCACGTCCGGTATGGCATGCCGACAGCATCAGGAAGGGCATCGCGCGGTCCTCCGGCAGAATGCGGGCGATCACGCCCTCGGCATCGATCAGGTCGTCGTCGCCGGTGGCGGTCTCCAGACACAGATACCCGGGAATACCGTGCGAAGAGATGTGCAAAATGTCGGTGGGGCGCTCGGCCAATGCCGCGCGGATCGCGTCGGCGGTCCCCCAGTTGAGGATCTCGACGTCGACCGCTCCGGAGTCGATCGCAGGCGACAGTGCGGCGAGTACATGCTCCAGCTCGACTTCGTAGTTCAGCAGGGACCCCCGCCCGTTCTCCGGTGAGGCGATGGCCACCACGATGCGAAAGCGGCTCGGCGCGTGGGCATTCGACGCCTGCGTGTCCGTCGTCGCGGGAAGGGTGCGCGGCACACCGCGATACACGAAGACGTCCGGGCACAACCCCAGGGGCTCACGCGGCGTCTGCCGCTCGGCGGTGTCCGGCACGACGATGGCTTCCCACGGAAGATGGCCGAGCCGGGCCGATTCCGTCTCGATCGACAGATGGAATTCGTGACCGCGCATCGCCGCCGCGGTGAGCGCCACTCCGGCCTGCCCGTCCAGGAACGACTCACCCAGCGCGTTGCCGACCTCACGGATCAGGCCGGGCCGGACCGAGTGCAGGGCGCGTTGCTCGGTCAATTCCGCCACCAGTGCGGCGGCCTCGAGCGTCAGGCCGCCGACGCTGTGCCGGAAAGTCTCGTCACCGGTCTCGAATTCAACGTACGATTCGGCGATCCGCAGGACTGCCGCTGTCCGCGCATCGGAATTCGCCCGGCTGGTCGATTCGACCGACATCGTGTCGTACCCTCCATGGATCGCTTGCGACGAACCGCTCACCGACGACTGGTGCGGGACCGCCATGTTCTCCATCGCGATGCGTCGGCGCAATGTTTCGTCGAGCTCATTGTGTACCGCCGAGCGCGCCGCCGTGTCACAATCTCGGAGTGACCATTGATTCGCCCGACGGTCCTTCCCAGTCGGTCAGAGTTATTCGCGGACAGGTTTATTACCTGCCCGACGGTGCCGACGCGACAGTGGAATCCAACTGGATTCCCTACGGTCAGGTTCCCGATCTCGGCCCGATAGAGGTGACCAAGTCACTGGACGATGGCACCGAGCCCGCCAGATGAGCGGCGCCGACGGCGGTGCGGCCGGCGACCGGTTGCCCTCGCCACTCGAAGCGATCGCCGACATGCGTGCCGTCGCTCGATGGACCGTGGGCGCGGCCGCCGCGATCGGAGCGCTGCTCGTCGGCACGGCGCCGCTCACGGCATTGGGCAGACTGCACGGCACCTGGCACATCGTCGCGGCGATCACGGGGCTCGCCATCGCGTTACTGGCCGTCTGCTGGGCGATCTGGGTCACCAGTGACGCATTGACACCACCGGTCAGCACGCTGATGGACCTGGATGACGGCTCGATGACCCACTTGGCCGGGTTGAGCAGGCTCATCGCTCGGTCACCCGAGAACTTCTTCGGTCCGAACGGTACCCGTGTCGCGGACCTCCAGCGGCAGTCCGAACTACACCAGCGCATCGCAGGGGAGATAGCTCGTGCGATGGCCGTCGAGGACCGACCGCACGAGCGCGCCCTACTGGAGCTCGCATCGCGCGACGCCGAGGCGAACATCGCCTACTACCGGGGGCTGCGGTCCAGGCTGCTGGCGCTGATCCACGCGTGGCATGTCCGGCATCTGTTGCGCAGGGCGCGAATGCGCACCCTCATCGCTGTTCTGATCGCGGGGATCGGGGCCTGCGTGTACCTGATCGCCACCGTCGACAGCAAGCCGGCCGAACCGCCGAAACCGCGATCACTCGAGCATGTGGCCGATCGGAATCCCGCCACGGCCGTGCTGGTGTTCGGCGCGTAGACCTTTCGTTCACCGGGACAGACGAAGTCGTTCCAGGCCGTGTCGTACGAAGCCGGCCAAGAGACGGACAGTCGGACGTCTACTCGCCTGCCCGTTGTCACCCGCGCCGCTCGTTCGCGGCACCAGTACGAACAGGCGACGTCTGCGCGGTACCGCTCCGGCAGCGAACTCTTTCGTAGAAAATTGCTCGCTGCGGAAAATTCAGGCAACATCTTGCTCAGCTTTCGAGGGCGCGAGCTAAAAGTGCTCCGAGGCGCCGCTGTGCGGTAGCTAATTTGCCTGCGCGCCGCGTTGTGAAGAAACTATTCCCCTAAGGTGATAAGCCGACCAGTCGAATGTTTCGCACCGCGATATGAATTGGGCATTGCTCGGCCTATCGGGTTCTCGCGAAATTGCGGATGGTGTGCTCGAGTGGGGTACGATGAGCTCGTGCTCCTGTCGTGAAGGAGGACGCGGTCGTTCGGGGAGATCGGATCCAAAACCTACTGCCCGGGACGTTTCCCGGTTTCTTTTTCGTGCTTCGTGCCGTCGCTCGCTCGGCGCCGAGCCATTCATAGTGACGAGAATCATCGATGCAACGAATTGAACGATCACGCGCCGCGCGGGGTCCGAAAGCGCGATTGGCCCATCTGATCTGGCCGGCCGTCGCTCTCCTGCTGTCGGCACCTCTCCTGGTCGGCTGGAAAACCACTAGCGAGCACAGAGTGACAGCTCTGGTCGTGGGTCTGCGGGAGGAAGGAACCCAGCAGGGTCTCGCGGATCAGGTCCGCCAGGAGACGAACTTCTCGGGGCCGATCCTCGTGGTGGTCGAGGCACCATGTACCCCACCTCAGATCTGTTCTCCCGCTTACTATCAGTCGATCGGTTCGTGGGAGGCCGGTGACGGCGCTGTCGCGATCGACCCCAAAGGTGATCGGCTCTACTACGTGAAGGTCACCCGGCGGGACTTCGGGTGGTTGCCTGCCGTGGCCACCGCGCTTCTGCTACCGGCCGTCCTGGCACTGGTGTATTCCGTCACCGAGTGGCTGCGGGTGCGTGCTCGGCGGCAGGCCGCCGAGCGCGAAGCAGCGCTGCGAGCGGGTTGCGGGCGTGGCCCGGCTCCCCATGATCGGCCTTCGACCGCGACAGGCCCCGGCCCGCGATCGACACCATGGCCGAACGGTCGATCCCCCGTGCATCCGCCGCTCGGGCGAGCCGTGCGCACGGCGGACGTGCCTGCCGTACACGGGGTGCACTCGCCTGCCATGCGGGCGACGACAACCGCGGACCCACCCGCTCCATCGGAAGCGCCGCGCGACATCGCGGTCCACGTGGACGCGTCCGGCCTTCCAGAGCTGGCGCAACTCTTCGCCTCGGGCGACAGCCACGGCATCGCCCGCACCCATGTCGATGCCGCGGGCGGCTACGCCGAGTTCGGTGAGCTGGTCGTGTGGGTCGACAATGCCGACCCGGATTCCCGCACCGCATGTCCGGGAGACCGAGTTCGAGCAATCGCATTGCGGCACAACGGACTCGAACACTGACACAAGATTCCCTCTCTCGACGAACGAGGTTACGTCATGACCCAACCACCTGCCGGAATCGATGCTCTGCCGGTGCAGCCTGCGAAGAGCAGGATCCTGATCACCTTGGTCGTGGATACGTCGCATTCGATGAACGAGGCGAACCGCATCGGTGAACTGAATCAGGCCCTGGCGACCTGGCGCACCGAGCTGCTGAAGGACGATCACGTGCGCAGGCAGGGTGAGATCGCGTTGATCGCCTTCGGTGACGGCGGAGTCCGTGCGGTCGATCCGAGCGGCCGGACCCCTGGTGCGGCGGCCCAGCCCTATGTGCCGGTGGCCCAGTTCAACCCCGCGCCGCTGAAGGCCGGTGGCGTCACGCCGATGGTGGAGGCGTTGCAGTACGCGTTCGAACTCATGGCCGCGCGCAGACAGGAGTTGCGCCTGAGCGGGCATCCGCTCAGCAGCAGGCCGATGGTGTACATGATCACCGACGGCGTCCCCACCGACAGCGCCGGGCATCGCACCGACCGGTGGCGAGATCTCGCGCCTGCCATCCGGCAGCAGGAGAACGGCAGGCACCTTCTCTTCTTCGCCCTCGGTGTAGCCGGTGCCGATCAGGAAGTGCTGTCCGAGCTGGCGCCCGATTCCTGGCGCTATCTCGCGGATGTCAGCTTCACCGACATCCTGCGGTTCGTCTCCGCCAGCATCGAGTCCGTCGCGGGAGCGTCCCGTTCGGAGGCGGCCGAGACGGTGTACGCCCGCGCCAACGAGCAGGCGTCCAAGACGATCCGGATCGATAACTGGATCCGGAATCAAGGCTGACCATGCGGGACGAGTGCATGCGGGGGCCAGGGGCGGTGTGGACCGCGGACACGGCGACGGTGACCGGGCCGGGACACGTGCGACGCGGACTGCCCAACCAGGACAGGAAGCTGGTCCGCTCGATCAATCCCGGCTGTTGCCTGTTCGCGGTCGCGGACGGAGCGGGCTCGTACCGTCGTTCGGACCTCGGCGCGACGTTCGCCGTGGGCGCGGCGGGGGACGCGGCCGAGCATGTCTTCGGCGCCGGGACGCCGAGCGGATTCGGCGGCTGGTCGGCGATGCTCCCCGAGTTCCAGGCCGAGTGCCTGAGGCGTTTCGACAACAGTGTGGACAAGGCGACGCAGCAGATTCTTGCCGAGCATCCGGACGAGCCGGAGCCGGACATCCGGGCGTCTTTCGCGACCACCTTGCTCGCGGTCGTCGCGCAGCCGCCGTACTTCCTGTATGTGAGCGTCGGGGACTGCTTTCTGGTCGTCGATCGGGAGCCGGGCGGACCGCGGCTGGTCGTGACCGCGAGTCCACGCGAGAACACCGGAGCCACCACCTTCCTGACCTCGGTGAGCCGGAAATCGCAGCTCCGCAGCCACGTGATCGTGGACGACCGCATCACCGCGATGGCGGTGTGTTCCGACGGGCTGGCGGAGGGGATGCTCGCAGTGGCCGCCGCACCGGACGGCGAACTGCATTTCCAGGCGCCACCGGAGTTCCGCCGATATTTCGAGTATTTCTTTCGTCCTGCGGCAGCCGCCGGTGAACTGCAGGCATACCTGAACTCGGCGCAGATGGCGGCGACCTCCAGCGACGACAAGACGATCGTGCTGGCCGCACGCAGGTCCGAGTCGGTGCAGCCGACAGATGTGAACGACGACGCGCAGGTGGGGCAGTGAGTTTCCTTCTTCCCGGCGGAGGCCGTGTCCTGCTGCAGCCGAACAACCTCGGCGGCGGCGCCGAGGGCCTTGTCTACGGGCTCGACGGCACCGCGGACCTGTGCGCCAAGATCTATCTCGACCAGGGCGACCCCACCCGGGGGCCTCGGCTCGCTGCCCTGCGCAGGACGGCTCCGGCGACCTGGGAGGGCGACAATGCCGAGCACCTGCACGTGGCGTGGCCGCGGGAAGTGCTGCACGACGATGCGGGCGGCACAGCGGGATTCCTGATGCCGCTGGTCGAAGGCAAGTCGCTCACCGCGTTGTTCGACCCCGGCCAGCGGATCGAGGCCGTCGACGATCCCACCTGGCGGGTGCAGGTCGCGGTGGCGGCCAGGGCCGCGCGGTTGCTGGCGATGTTGCACGCGGCCGATATCGTCGTCGGCGACGTGAGCCCGACGAACATGTTGGTTTCCAGGTCCGGCCATGTCACCCTGATCGATTGCGATGCAGTGCAATTCACTGATCCGCGCAGCGGTGAACTGTTCCGGTGCACGAAGGTGACGCCGGAATACGCGCCGCCCATGTCGGCGAACGGGCAGGCGCTCACACCGAGCCATGACAACTTCGGCCTCGCGATTCTGGTGTGTCAATTGCTGATGGAAGGCGACCACCCCTTCGAAGGTGTGCCGGTCGATCCGAACGCCCCCGATTTCGCCGCCGCCGAGAACATCCAGCAACAGAACAACCGCATCATCTTCCCGGAGCGTTTCGTCACCGTTCCCGGCGCCGCGCCGGTGGGTCTGCTGCCGCCGGAGGTTCGGCAGCTGGTCGTGGACTGCTTCGGAGCCGGCCACCGTGATCCCGCGGCACGTCCGACCGCGCAGGCGTGGGCGGACGCGCTCGACCGGGCGGGTTTCCAGCTGATGGGGTGCCGCGAGAACGAGCGGCACGTGTATCACAGCTCGCTGCCGGAGTGCGTCTGGTGCGGGATGAGCAGGGCGGGTTTCGGCGAACACTACCCTGCGGCCGGGATTCCGAAGCTGGTCATCCCACCACCCGCCCCGCCGGTCACCGGTCCGGCTACGCGGCGCAGGCCGGTCGGCGTCGTCCCGTCCGCGACCTCGCCCCGGCCCGGCCCTCGTCCGGCTTCACCGCGGCCGGCCACGCCGCGGTCAGCCACCACGCCTGCTGCCGAGCGCAAGGCGCCGCCGACGCCGAGGCGCGCTCCTACGCCGGCGCGCGCACCGACGTCGGTGCGTCTGCTCGCGAAGCTGTTCGTGATCGCCTTGGTGGTCATCCTGTTGCTTCTCGCGTTCGCGACGCTGCGATGAGCGCCGCCGAGTTCGTCGTGGTGGCGGAGACCCACCCCGCATGCCGAACACTCGGGCCGGGAACACGTTTCGTGGTCTGGGTGCAGGGTTGCCCACTGTCTTGTCCCGGGTGCGTCAGCCCGCAGTGGATACCGTTCGAGGGCGGTCGCCGCGTGGCCGTGGCCGATCTCGCCGCCGAGATCGCCGGTTCCGGGGTGGACGGGTTGACGCTCTCGGGCGGCGAGCCGTTCGCCCAAGCGGCGGCACTGGCCGCGCTGATCCGGGCGGTGCGCGAGGAACGCGACCTGTCGGTGCTGTGCTTCACCGGTTTCACCTTGCGCCACTTGCGCTACCGCGGCGACGCCGCCGTCCAGGAGTTGCTGAGCCAGGTCGATCTGCTCGTCGACGGTCCATATATCGCGGCCCGGCAGGCAGATCTGCGCTGGCGCGGGTCGGCGAATCAGCGGATCCACCAGCTGACCGCACGCCACGCGGCCGACCTGACCGGGCCCGACCGCAGTGCGGGCCTGCAGATCGAGGTGCTCGGTGACGGGAGCGTCCAGTGGCTCGGCGTGCCCGCCGTGGCGAACTTCCGTAGCCGATTCGAACGAGCGCTGCAGGTGGCGCCGTTGCGAGCAGAAGAGAGCGAGTGAGAGCCCGGTGAGCAGGTCGCCGAAATACAGTACGGTCACCGCCGATGCCGAACGCCGGCGGCGGTTGGAACGCGAGCGGGAGGAGCGCGAACGCGTACGACAAGCCGAGCAGGCCCGGCGAGCGCAGGAGGCGTTGGAAGCGGCACGGGCGGAGACGGCGCGGCGGCTGGCGACGCTGACCGACGCCTGTGCGGCACTGCCGCGGGAACCCGGCGCGCGGGCATCGGATGTCGAGCCGGTGCAGACCGCCGTGCACCGTGCTCGGTCACTGCTGGACGCCGCGACCACGATGAAGCAGCTCGGCAAGGCCGATCGGGCCGTCACCGCCGCCGAGGTGGTGCGTGCGTCCGCGTCCACGGAGATCCTTCGGCGCAGCAAGGCGAGCGGTGCCGAGCAAGTGACCATGCTGCGTGACCTGCTCGGCCGGCACGAGATTCGGCAGCGCCTGCGGTTCGACCCGGACGGCGCGACGCGCAGCGACGCGGCCATCGCCGAACTGGACGGATTCCTCGGGCGTGATGACGTCGCGTCGTTCCTCGCGGCAGCCGATACGGCGGTCGCCACGGTGCGGGCCCACCATGCGGCGGTCACCGAGCACGCGGCCGAGCACGCGGAAGCGGTTCGCGCCGCGGACGCCGCCGAGCAGCAATTGGCCGCGCGCATCCGCGCTCTCGCAGGCGAGGCCGCCGCAGCTCATGTCTCGTTGCCGGACATCACCATGGCGGGGGAAGCGCTCGCACAGGTCCGCGCCTATCTGGATCAGGATCGGCCCGATGCGGCGGCGGAGCTCACCGACCGGGTGGCAGGCCGTCTGGTGGCGGTCGAGCGCGACCTCGATGCGGCCATCGAACGCTTCACCGAGCGCCGCGAGATGCTCGGCGCGATCCTCGAAGCGCTGCCCGGCCTCGGCTTCGCGGTCGATTCCTCCTCACTGGAAACGGGTGCGGACGGCAGTGTGGCGCTACGCGCCCAGCCGCGCCGTGGCGATCCGCTGCTGGTGGTCGTGCAAGACGACGAGGAGCGGGACCATCGCGTCAACTACATCCGGGAGGGAGCCGACGAAGAGTTCGCCCTGGACGGCCGCGCCTGCGGGAGCTTGCGCGACCTCGCGGAGACGCTCAATTCGTCGTTGCGGCACAACGGCTTCGACACCGGGGCGGTGTCCTGGGATGACGGTGGATCGCCGAGACCGCCTGGCGCCGCGCGGCAGAAGGCGGCAGCGGAGAACGTGCGGCAGGGGGGTAGGCCGGCGTGAGCGAGCAGACGCAACCGGTGGCGACCTGGTTTGCCAGGATCTTCCACGAGGTTCGTCGTGGGCGCCATCTGGTCCTGCACGGCAACGTGGACGATCTCGTGCTGTGGGACGACGATTTCCACCCCGTCGATGTCGCGTTTCCGAGATTCCTGGGTTGGACGGGTTACACCGCGACCACGCGCTACGACCTGGTAGACGGCTTGTCCTACGCCGACGAGACCAGTAGGAGTTTCGTCCACTCCCGCCTGGACATGCCAGCCGCGGCACCGCTGCCTGCTGCCGATACGTCCGAGCAATCCGCGCGTGGCCGCCGGATCAGCGCCGCCGAGCAGCGACTGCGCGCCCGCGCGGATTCGACCGCGACGCCCGCGGTGCGGACCCCCGCCGATCTGCTGGCCGCGACCAGATCGCTGCTCGCGCAACAGCACCGAGCTTGCGCGGTGATCATCGACCAGGCCGACCTGATCTTCGGTCGGGACGCCGCCGCCGAGGAGGGATACCAACTGAACCTGGCCTGGTTGCGCAAGATGCTCACCGAGGAGCACTACGCTCCCGGGGCCAGGGACGATCAGCTGCGCAACATCCTGGTCCTGCTGACCAAACGTCTTGGCACGCTGCCGGAATGGGTGCACTTGGGCAATCCCCATGTCGCCACCTTCGAGATCCCGCCGCCGACGGCGGCGGAACGCCTGATCTTCCTGCGCCGCACCATCGGAACCTACTACGGCGACACGGCCATGGCACCCGACCGAGCCGACGCCGCCGCGAAGTCGCTGACCAGCCTCACCGATGGGATGACGCTGCGCGACGTCGCGGCGCTGGCGCCGACCTCACACCTCGCGAGGATCTCCCCGGCCTCCCCGCGGCGGCTCGTGATGCGCCACCGCTTCGGCATCCGTGAAGACCCGTGGGAGCAGCTCGACAGCGAGAAGATCCTGAACGCGGAAACGGTTCTCGCCGACCGGGTGATGGGGCAGGAAGCCGCCGTACGGGCGGTGGCGGACATGCTGGTCGACGCCCGCGTCGGTATCGATTTCGTCGCCGATCCGGACGGTCCGGCCAGCCGCCCGAAGGGAGTGTTCTTCTTCGTCGGCCCGACCGGAGTCGGCAAGACCGAGCTGGCCAAGGCGATCGCGCAACTGGTCTTCGAGGACGAGACCGCGCTGCGACGATTCGACATGAGCGAATTCAGTCAGGACCACGCCAGCGAGCGCCTCATCGGCGCCCCACCCGGGTATATCGGCCACGAGAACGGTGGCGCACTGACCAACTGGATCATGGAAAGACCGTTCAGCGTGGTGCTCTTCGACGAGATCGAGAAGGCCAATCCCCGGATCTTCGACAAGTTCCTGCAGATCATCGACGACGGCAGGCTCACAGACGGCCAGGGAAGAACGGCCTACTTCTCACAATCGGTGGTGATCTTCACCTCCAACCTGGGCGCCGACACCTTGAACGGAACCGCCGCGTCCGCCGAGAACTCGACCGGCAGAAGCCTGCTCGGGCAGAGTTCCCTCCGCAAGGGCGCCTTGGCGCAGACCTCGGTCGGGCACGGGCCCATCGGGCGGGGTTCCGGGTGGCAGAATCCCCTCACACCGCAACCCATCGGTGAGAACTCCGTGCTGTCCAACGGTCAACCGGCCTCGCAGCGTTCGTACGACGACGTTCGCAGGCATTTCGAGAACGCCGTGGCCGAGTACATGTCCACCGAACTCGGCCGCCCTGAGCTGCTCGGAAGACTGGGCGGTGGGATAGTCGTCTTCGACATCCTGCGACCCGAGGTGATCGGTTCGATCGTCGCGAAGTTCCTCGGCCAGCTGGCCGCCTCCGCCGCGAATCGCGGCTATCAGGTGGTCTTCGATCAGGAGTCGATCACGCGGGCGGTGTCGGAGGAGCTCGGCCGCGCGGGGACGGCGCTGGGCGCACGTCGGATTCGCAGCCCACTGTTGGAACAATGGATTCGGCATCCGCTTAATCGGTGGATCATCCAGCACAATCCCGCGCCCGGGACCCGCATCCGGGTAGGTGATGGGGCCGGGGGGCCACCGTTCGTCGTGGAAGCACTCGGAGAGGAAAACTGATCGTGGATCTGGCCACCCTCGTCGCGACGGCCGTCGCGGCCGGTGCCTCTCCCGGTCTGACAGACACGGCGAAGCACACCTTAGCGGACGCTTACACGGCGTTCGAAGCGCTTCTCACAAGCCGCTGCCGGGCCATCGATTAGCGGCCCGGTTATCGGCATCGCCTCATCACCCGAACCGATCAGCCGCGATCGATCCCGCACCAAGCGGCGAAACCTCGCACACTCTCGTTGCTGCGTGCGTCGTCGCGTGCGAGGACGCGGATGGTCTCGTGCACCATGGGGTGGTAGCGGGTCTGCGTCGGCGCGATCTCCTTGGCTTTGCGCAAGGACGTAAGGGCTTTCGTCCGATCGCCGTGGAGCAGGAATCCGCGGGCCAGGTCGATGTAATGGTGGCCCGCGCGCTCCCGGGGCGTCGTGGCCGGGAGACGCACGTGCTCGGCGCGTTTCACCGCCTCGGTGCCATCCATCATCTCGACGGCCAGCCCGACCGACCAGATGCCGACATTCGTGACGCCGAAGCAGAGCCGGTAGTCGTCTCGGTCGCCACCGAGGCGGCGGGCAGTCTCCCGCGCTGCGGCGAGGTGTTCGTCGGCTACATCGCGCCGCCCCGCGCGAGCTGCGGCGAGACCGGATTTCAGGTGCAGATTGCCCCACATGCTGAGGACAGCCGGATCGTTGCCGCTGATCTCGGATTCGAGGGTTGCGCGGCTGGATTCGAGAAAGCGCAGCGCGGTAGACCATTCGGCCGTGCAGATCAGCTCGCCCGCGCGCTGATAATCGCCCGCGAGGACGGCCAGTTGATCACCGGATTGCGCGGCTGCCCATTCGTACCGCTCGACGCACAGCGAGGAAAGGTCGATGTAGCCGAGTTTGTACACGAGTTGCCCGGTCGCGGCGAACACTTCGGCGAGGAGCCCGAAGAGGCGCTCGCGCTTCGCTCCGCTCGCGCTGTGCCATGCGACGCGGAGGTCCGCGAGCAGGCCGGGTAGGAGCGTGCCGAGATCGCCGAGGTTGACGGAGTGACGCATCGCGGACGCCCTCGCGACGTCAGCGGCGAGTTCTCGTTCGGGCCGCGCGTTCATCGTGCCGTCCGGCTCTATCTTGTAGGCAGCCAGTTCACGGCGGATCTCGGGTACCCCGGCATGCACTTGCTGTTCGTCGCGAGTCTGGCGCGGGTAGGGCTGTTCGAGGAGGTCGGCGAGGTTCACCCGCAGCGCGCGGGCGCAGGCCGCGACGAAAGCCGGAGACGCGGGCGCGCGGCCGCGTTCGACCTTGCGGACCAAGCTCGCCGAGAAGTTCGCTTCCCGCGCGAGTCTTTCCTGGCTCCATCCCGCTAGCTTCCTTGCGACACGTACTTTGTCGCCGACACCGGACTCCTGGGTCATCGTCATCATGGATTCCATTCCACAGACTTCCTTATCCCCAGGGTGACAAATCTTTTGCCGATTCGCTGTCTTGTTCGTCGGTCACAGTTTGTTCCGGCCTCGGCGCCGGGTGAGCACATCCCTTGTCTCAGTAGTGATTGCGTTCCCAGGGGTCACGGGATCCCCGGCACCGGGTGCCACACCACATCGACGGATAAGGGGCGGACATGGTGGAAATCGCGCTGGGCTACATCCGGCTGGATCAGTCCGGCAAGGACCACGTCGAGGAGGAGCGCGCGATTCGGGCGCTAGCCGAACGAAAGGGCTATCCCGAGCCGGAAGTGCTGGTCGTGGATCGCGATGCGCTGATGCCGACGCTGCTGCTTGTACAGGCGATCCGCCGGGTGGGCGCTTCGGCCGTCATCGCTCCGACTCGGGAGCACATCTGGACTGCCAGGCGTGCGCTCACGGAGGAGGTGGCGCTGATTGTCGTTGCGCCCGAACAGATGTGGGAGCGTGGGCACCGGTGGCCGACGTTCGGATCGTCGGAGAGCGGGGTGGGCGTTTGATGTCCGGCTGGTCCGAGTTCGGCACAGCGCTGATGGTGGGGGCGGTCGCGGTCGCAGTACTGCTGACGGTCTTGTTCGCGGCGAGCCGATGGTGGCGGAAGCCATTGCGTGGTCCGAGCGTCTATCACATCGCCGAACGCGTGGGCCATGAGCAACTGTGCCTGCTGGGCTGGCCGCCATTGGGTTGGCCTGCGGTAAAGCCGACCGACGGCCCGGAATTCGCTCCCGGCGATGCGCACGCGCTCATGCAGGTGCATTTGGAATGCGATGCGAACGAATGCTCGTGGAAATGCGCGGCGGTCGAGGCTCTGCGGCTCACGGGCCGGATGCGCCCTTCCAAGTATCCGCGCCGTCCGGACCGCCGTTGACCCACCGGTCGGCAACCGTCGCGTGCTCCGCGAACCACCGGCTCGTCGTCACGACGGGCCGTAAATTGCCTCGGCATCGCGGAGCAACAGCATCACCGGCCCCGTACTCGGAGGGTCAGACGCTCGCGACAGCTGTGATATCGCGTGGAAGCACCGTAATCAGGACTCGCTCGCGGACCGGAGGCCGTCGAGCGGCGTCTGGAGCGATGGTGTGATCGACGTATTTCCTTCGGAGGCGTTGAGTCCACAGACCGTTCTTGTGAGCCCACTGATCAGTCGACGTGGTGCGTCGAAGCTGCCCGCGCTGCTGGTTTCGGGTTCGGTCGTCCGGTCCGAAAACTAGCTGCCGGAGACGATGGCGGCAAGGTTGGCGAGCTCGTTCTCCCGTCCCTGGGTGAGGCGCTGAGTCCAGACGTCGTCGTGCATGGCGTCGACGGTCATGACCACGCGGACGCCCGCGTCGGTCGGCTCGAGCTCGACGGTGGTGAGGAATTCGTACGGCTCGACGCCGGGGATGAAGTCGGCCAGGGAGGTGTAGGCGAGCCGGTCGGGGCCGTCGATGTCGGTGAACGTCTTGCGGGACTCGGTCGACAGTGGCATGCCCGCGGATCGCATGAATTCGATCTGCTCGGGGGCGGTCGCGGTCATCGTGTAGACCAGTTCGCCGCCAGGGCGCAGGTCGAGCTGGTCGACGCGGACGGTGAAACCGTCGGGCGCCCACCACTTCTCGATGCCCGCCGGGGTGGTCCACAGTTCCCAGATCGCCTGGGCGGTGGCGGGGTAGTCGCGTTCGATGCGGATCTGCTCGGACATGTCGTGCTCCTGGTTCAGAAGTATTCCTTGAAAGGAATATATCTGAGGAGGCATGCTTGGTCAATGGAGCCCGCACTATTCGCCGCTCTGGCCGAACCGAACCGCATGCGGATCGTGGAGTTGCTGAACGCCGCGCCGCGTCCGGTCGGCGAGATCGCTACCGCACTCGGCCTGAGACAACCGCAGACGACCAAACATCTGCAGGCGCTCCAGCGCGCGGGCCTGGTGGTAATGGAACCGCTCGGGCAGCGCCGCATCTACGCCCTGCGCCGGGGTCCGCTGCGCGAGCTGCGACAGTGGCTGGCGGGATTCGAGGCCGACCATCCCTCGGAGTCGGTGCTCGCGGAATACCGGGTGGCAATCGCCGCCGAGCCGTTGTCTGCCCACGAATTCCATCGGACGCTGTCGGCGCCGCCGGCGACCGTGTGGGAGTGGTGGACCTCGCCCGACCTGGCGCGCCGGTGGTGGCACCCAGCGCATTTCGAGATCGCCGACTGCGTCTTGCGGCCGGTCGTCGGGGGCGCCCTGTCGATCGTGCTCCGCGAGGGCGACGGTGCGCTGTATTCCAGCGCCGGGCGCTACCTCGAAGTCGTTCCGCCCGAACGGCTCCGGTTCGAGTTGTCACCGCTCGACGGCAACGGGACCCCGTTGTTCCGGGCCGACCATCTCCTCGAGTTGACCAGCGTCACCGGCGGCACCCGCGTCGACCTACAGATCGACGTGTCCGACCCGGCCCCGGGCTCGGAACCGGCCATGGCCGGCATCCGCTTCGGCTGGAATCAGCTGCTGGACAACCTCGCTCACGTCATCAACTCGGCCACAAGCTGATTCGGCTACCGAGTGATGCTGTCGAGCTCATCGAGGTCGCCGCGTCTCGCCCGGGCTCCTTTCCGCTCGAGCGCGGCGGCCGATGCATCCGAACGGGCGAGCCCGGTGACCTCGTGACCAGCGTCCAGCAACTGGTCGACGACGGCCGAACCGATCCATCCGGTCGCTGCGGTGACAAAGATTTCCATGCTGATACTCCTTCGTGTAGGTCCGCGACTACTTCGCTGATTCGATCCGGCGGCGAGCGGAGCGGCAACCAGCGGTCTGTGATGTAGGCGGACGCCCGTAACCCGTGCAGAGGTATCCGCTGGTCGGCTGCCGGTGCTGACACGGCGCAGCGCACTGGGCAAAGCGCTGAATCGGCCGGCATATTGAGCTGATGGCGGCTATTGGGGGAAAGCTGTTCGATGGTTGTCGGACTACCGCACCCGATATGTCGATATCGTCCGCTGATCAACCGGCGGCGGGCCCCCTCCGCCGGGACAGCGCAGACTGCAGCACCACCAGACCGCCGAGGACGAGTACGATCACGCCGATCGCGCGGAGTCCGGCGTCCGCGCCCGAGACGAACGCCGTTATCACTTCGGTGGCGCGATCGGGGGCGGTCGAGGCGAGGGCTTCGGCCACGGTGTGCGGGGAATGGCCGGCGCGGATGTCCGGCGGCAGGGCGGCGGCGAACCGTGCGGTGAGCACCGTGCCGATGACGGCGACGCCCAAGGCGCTGCCGAATTCCCTGGTGGTGGCTTGCAGTCCCGCTCCGACTCCGGCCTGCTCCCGCGGCAGCGCACCGGCGATGGCGCCGGAGAGCGTCGGAAGCGCCAGTGCCACACCGATTCCGGTGACCACGAGCCACGCCGCGTAGGCGACATAGGACGTCTGCGTGCCGCTGGTGGACAGTCCGAGCAGTCCGCAGCCGACGAACGCGAAGGCCAGCGCGATGGTCGCGTCGAGGCCGATGCGTCCCGAGACGCGTCCGGCGTGTCGTGCGCCGAGGATGATCGGGAGGGTCAGCGGCACGATGCCCAGCCCGGTGCGCAGCACGCCGAACCCCTTGCCGTACTGCAAGAACGACGCGTTGACATAGAACAGCGCGAACATGCCGAAGAAGACCGCCGTCATACCGAGGCAGGCACTGCGCAGGCCGGGTACTCGGAACAACCGGGGATCCAGCAGCGGGTGCTCGACTTTCAGTTCCACAACCGTCCACACGGCGAACAGCACAGCGGCGCAGACGAATCCGGACACGACCACCACACTGTCCCACCCCGCCTCCGGCCCTTGGACGATGCCGAGCAGCAGCGCGACCGACGCACCGACGAGCAGCACCGTGCCGATCGGGTCGAGGCGGCGATCATGGCGCGGCGACACCGGCGCGACGCGTCCCACCAGCGCGGCGAGAACCAGGCAGATCGGCACGACGGCGGCGAACAACCACCGCCACGATCCACCCGACAGGATCGAGCCGCCGCCGACGTTGCCGACGACTCCGCCGATGCCCGTCATCGAGGCCCAGGTGGCGATGGTCGCGCCCTTGCGTTCGGCGGGGACGGCGTGCAGCAGGACCGAAAGGGTGTTGGGCAGCACGGCGGCGGCGCCGACTCCGGTGATCGCACGGCCCGCCAGCAGCAGCGCCACGTTCGGTGCGAGCGCGCAGAGCAGTGCGCCCGCCGCGAACAGCACCAGCCCGATGAGCAGCACTCCCTTGCGCCCGAAACGATCTCCGGCGGCACCGCCTGGGATCACCAGGCACGCGAAGACGATCACGTAGGTGTCGATGATCCAGATCAGCGCCGAGGCGGACGGGTGAAGCGCGCTCGCGGCGAGCATCGGGACGGCGAGATTGATGGCGGCGACCATCCCGACGACGAGCACCACGCAGGCGCACATCACCGCGAGCAGGCCACGCCGGGTGACGGGAGGGGACATCGGGTCCGGTGACGGCCCACGATCCCGGATCAAGACATTGAACGGCATGTCGACGACGGTATGGACCTCGCGTGTCTGCATGCCACGCAACTTTGGCAATTATCTCTTGCGTACCATGCAACTATGCCGGAGCAGCTCGATCTGAACCTGCTGCGCGTGTTCGACGCGCTGATCCAAGAAGGCAGCGTCACGGCGGCTTCCGAGCGCCTGCATCTGTCCATCCCGGCGACCAGCCGGGCACTGGGCCGCTTGCGCCGGGCGATGAACGACCCGATCTTGGTACGGGCCGGTCGCGGAATGGCTCCCACACCGTTCGCGCTGCGCACCGCTCCGCGAGTGCGGTCGCTGCTCGACGAGGCATCCGCACTGATCAGCGCCGACCGCGAGGTCTCGATCGGCGAGCTGAAGCGCACCTTCACGATCCGCATCAACGACGGCGTCGCGGCGACACTGGCGACGGCTGCGGTCGAAGCCACGGCCGCCGCCGCTCCCGGCGTGGTGCTGCGCTTCGTCACCGAAGGCAGCGAAAGCGCCGAGGCCCTCCGCGACGGCTCGGTCGATCTCGATATCGGCGTCGGCGACGTCGCGGCTCCCGACATCCGGACAGCCGTGCTGTATCGGGAACGAATGGTCGGCATCGTCCGAGCCGACAGCCCGCTGGGCATGCGCCGCCGCCCGACCTTGCGCCAACTGTGCCGCCATCCGCACGTCTCGGCCTCCCGCCGCGGCCGGGCGCGCGGACCGCTCGACGACGCACTCGACGCCGTCGGGCTGCAACGCCACGTCGCGGCCGTCGTCCCGTCCTTCGCGGTCGCGGCGCTACTGGTCGCCACGAGCCGCTACGTCGGCCTCGTCCCGCAGCGCCTCGCCGAACAGTACGGCCCGGCTCTCGGCATCCGCTGGTTCCCCCTGCCCGACACCTTGCCGGAGGTCGATGTGCGCCTGCTCTGGCACGCCCGCCTCGACGCCGACCCGGCCCAGCGCTGGCTGCGCGACACGCTCCGCGCCGCGCTGTGCGGCGAGAACACCGGAGTCGATTCACTCGGCTGAATGACACCATGTCGCGCCGGATCGGGTCGGGCCGCGCAATGACAACCGCGAATGCTACGCCACGGCAGCCCGATTCGGACTGATGCTGTTCGGTCGCGGTGATGGTACTTTGAACGCCGAACCGCCGGGCACGGGGCTTGGAACGGCATCGGTCGATCAGGCGCGGCGCTCGGCATCGTATTCGTACCGTTCGACACACCGGTTGCCGAAGGTCGGGCGGTGGGGTGGGCTGCGGAGTGTGACGTCTGATGATTCCCGTGTGGCGCGGGCGCGTGAGACGCTCGCCCGGCGATCCGGCGGCGATCGCCGGAAGTGGGCCGGACGCGGAATCGCGTTTCGTCCCGAACCCCGCGATGGTGCGTGAGGTCGAACATCGCACCCGGCTGCTGCTTCAGCGCATGCAGGTGCGTGAACTGCTGACCATGCGCCAGCTGATCGAGCGCTACTGCGAGTTCACCGGCGCCACGGTGCTGCTGCAGGAAAAGCTGCTGCCGGTCGATTGCTTCTTCGCGATCACGCTGAAGCTCTCGGCGCCGCCCGACACGTATGTCATCGCGTACCAGAAGGCGACACCCGCCTGGCATCAGGATCACGGCATCGGGCACGAGTTCGGTCACATCATCGCCGGGCACTACGAGACCGGAAGCGTGCACCGCCATTCGGCGATGTCCCCGGAACGGGAATGGGAAGCGGAGTACACCGCGAACCTGCTGGCGCGGTGGGCATATCAGGTGAGCCGGGTGCTCGACCGGCAGCGCGCCCTGCGTCCGATGCAGCGAGAAGAAGACCCGTCCCTGCCGCTGCAGGAGAGAATGGGCTGGCTGTGATCTACATACCGCACGGGTGGCTCATCGCGGCATTCACCGTGGCCATGATCTGGAAGGCGAGTCAGTACCGCCGGAACAAGGACGTCGCTCTGCTCGCGGTGGTCGGGGCGTTCTTCTTCCTGGCGTCGGGATATTCCTTCGGAGAGTATGTCCAGGATCGGTCGGATCCGTGGTTGCTGACCGCGATGGAATACGAATTCATCGGCACCGTGCTGCTGGTGGGCGGCAAGGTCTGCATCGTCGCGTTCTTCGTGCTGGCCGCGCGGCACACCGCGCAGACGAAGAAGATCCTGATCGCCGTCGCCGTCCCGCTGGTCGCCTCCATCGCGGCCTTGGCGGTGTTCGCCGTCGCCGCCGGGCCGGACGCGAAGCCCTATGGGTTCACCGACCCTGCCGTGGTCGGTTTCTCGCTCGGCGAGAAGGTGATCACCGTGCCGATCGGGGTGCTGATCGTCTACTACTGCGTCGCATACCTGCGGTTGCTGTCGGGGACGCCTGCGCACGGCATCATGCTGGCGGTGATCGGTGCGGTGTTGATGCTCGCGGCGACCGTGGCGTTCACCGTTCAGCTCGGTTATCACGCCGCATCGGCGAAGCCGCCGCGAGCGCTCGTCGTGCTCGGTCGATGGGAGGTCTATCTGGGGCAGTTCATCTTCCTGCTGGGCGTGTCCTGGTATGGCTTGGTGATGCGGATCCGAGCCTTGGTCGCCGGCCTCGGGGCACTGCGTGACGTTTTGCTGCTCTGGCGGCTGTGGCGTTTCGCGGTCGGCGTGATCACCCGGTTCCTTCCGGAACGGCCGAATCCCGCTTTCCGACTCCGGCAACCGCTGGCCGCCATCATGGAGCGGCGTCAAGCGATGATGGTCGACATTCGCGATGCCCTGATGTTGCTCAGTCCCCAAGTCGACCCGACGTCGACCGCCACGCTTTCCGGATACGCGCGCGAACTCCAGCGCGTCGCCACGGCCAATCGCGAGCGGCCGGTGCTGTACGGTGAGCCGCACCGCGCGGCCGTGGACAAGGCTGATACGTTCGACGCCGACCGTAAACTGCTCGTGGCCTTGGCGGCCAGCCTGGGGGAGGACATGATTCGGGTGCGTCGTCGATGGTTCCGCCCAGCGGTGAAGGTGTGACCTGATGTTTCGAGCCGAAGTCATCGGTTGCGGTATCGGAGGGGCATGTGCGGCACTCGCGATGGCGAAAGTCGGTGTCCGCGTTCAAGTCTACGAGCACGCGACGCGCGCGGCCGATGTGGGCGGCTGGGTCACGCTCGGTCCGGCGGCATCGACCGCGCTCGACCAGGTCGGATTGGGGGAAAGGGTCAGGGCTGCCGGATTCCCGGTGGTCGGCGTCAGCACCGTCGACACGGTCACCGGACGGGCGAGTTCCTTCCCCCGGACCGAGCCCGGTCATCGCTGGTCGAGTACCCATGTGTGGCGCAGGGATCTGCTGGCCGTGTTGCGCGAAGGACTGGACCGAGCGGATATCTCTTGCGACTACGGAACTCGGGCCGACCCCGGTGGACGCACGGGCGATCTGCTGGTCGGCGCGGACGGCGCTCGTTCGGCTACCCGGCGCATGCTCGGCGATCGCCGTGAGCCCACCTACACCGGCCAGTCGATCCGGTACGGGCACTTCCCGGAACCGGTGCGCGGGCTGCCGACGAACGTGCTGCACTTCTGGTCGCATCCGGACGGAGTGGTGGGGTATGTGGGGGACGATCGCGATGGATCGTTCTGGTTCAGCAGACGGAACGTCGCTTCCGCGGCCACGGTGACCGATCCCGACGTGTTCCTCGACGCCCTGCGGGTCACGCCGGTGGCGGAAGTGCTGGAGCGCTCCGAGGTGAGCGCGCCGATCGCGCTGTACGAACTGGAACCCGAGGGAAGGTGGCACAACGCGGATACGGTGCTGATCGGCGATGCGGCGCATGCCGTTTCACCGGCGGCGGGGCGGGGTGCGACTTCTGCCATCGAGGACGCGATCGTCTTGGCGAAGGCGTTGCGCAGTGCGAACTCCATTGCCGCCGCGTTGGATTCGTACACGGAAGTTCGCCGCCCGATAGCGCAAGCGACCTTCCGGCCCGGTGCCGCGCCGCGAATCCCGGCGGCCGACCTGCAGCTCTGATACGGGGTGACAGCCGTCGCTCAGCCGGTGGTCTCGTCGTCTTCCTCGGTGGCGGCCGGTCGGCGATAGAGTTCGTGCTGCTGGAGGTCGCGGAGGATATTGCCGACTATGGCTCCGAACGTCGACCTGCCCAACTCGTTCAGTGTGCTGAGTTCGGACAGGCGGAAGCCGATCGCCTCGACGCCTGCCTCGGAAAGCTGTGCGGCCAGCCGCGAGTCGACGTCGGCTTGCTGTGCGGCGGCGCCGTCGAGGAATTCGCGCACGTCCACGCCCAGCGCCACGGAAATCCCTTCGATGGTGCGGAAACTCGGGTTGCGGACACGTCCGAGCCGGATGTGCGACACCTGCGCCGGGCTGAGCGGATAGCCGAGCGCGGTCGAGCGCTCGGCGATGTCCTTGTTGGAGTAGCTACGCGCATCCCGCTGCTGGGCGGCGGCGATCACCCGATTGAGGTGCCGCGCGATAGGACCGGCGTCCTCCGCCTGCTCCTCGGTGAAGTCCTCTCCATCCGCAGACACGACCTGTGCCACCAACCTCCCGATTCGGCCCGTCCCCGTGGAACCATGGTATCGGCATGTAAAGGATCAGAGCGCACCGGCTAGAAATCTAGCGCTTTACAATCGGATCCTAGCGCCCTACGCTCGTATCCGAACCGATTACGGGGATGTCGCCGAAGCCGGCTTCGTGTATCGACTGTGGAGGGGATAGCCGATCCACGAAGCCGGCTCCGGCGGTCAGCTACGGACCGTCGATCGGCACGGCGGCCGCCGCACCGAGGCCGGATCAATCCATCCGGCTCAACCGCGCGAGGATCGTCGCCGCCATCGCCGCCGGATCCCCGTGGTCGGGCCGCAGCACGATCTCGGCTTCGGTCGGCGCTTCGTAGGGGTCGTCGATGCCGGTGAATCCGCGGATCTCGCCCGCTCGGGCCTTGGCGTACATGCCTTTCGGGTCGCGGGCCTCGCAGACCGCCAGTGGCGTGTCGACGAAAACCTCGAGGAACGGGATGCCCGCCGCTTCGTGGGCGGCGCGGGCGCGGTCGCGGTCGGCGCGGTAGGGGCTGATCAGCGAAACGACCGCCACCACACCGGCTTCGGCGAACAGTTTCGCCACTTCGCCCACGCGCCGCACGTTCTCTTCCCGGTCGGCCGCGCTGAATCCGAGATCGGAGTTCAAGCCGTGGCGCAGGTTGTCGCCGTCGAGGAGGAACGCCGGGCGGCCCGCCGCCACGAGTCTGCGCTCCAACTCCACCGCGACGGTGGACTTCCCCGAGCCCGACAAGCCGGTGAGCCAGACCGTCAGGCCGCGGGTGGCGCGCTCGTCACGCTCGACGGCGGTGGAGTGCCAGACCACCCGGGACGAAGGCAGGCTCGGGCCGGTGATCATGCCCGCGGCGACGGTGTTGTTCGTGGTGTCGTCGACGAGGATGAAACTGCCGGTGGCGCGGTTGCGCCGGTAGGGGTCGAACAGCAAGGGCTGGCGGGTGCGCAGCTGGACGCGGCCGATCTCGTTGAGCGACAATGCCTCCGCGTGCTCGTCGCGGTGCAGGGTATTGACATCCAGCCGGTAGTCGAGCGAGCGCACCTCGGCGGTGGCCGCCCGGGTGGTGTGCCGGATGGTGTAGGTCGCGCCGGGGGTGAGCTGGGTGTCCTCGGCGAACCAGCACACCATCGCGTCCAGGTCGCGTCCCGTGTTCGGCCGGTTGTTCGGGCGGCAGATCAGGTCGCCGCGGGAGATGTCCAGCTCGTCGGCGAGCTGGATGGTGACCGCCTGCGGCGGGAACGCTTCCGCGACGGGTGCGCCGCCCGGCCCCCAGATCGCCTCCACCGTGGTGGTGAAGCCCGACGGCAGCACCGCCACTTCATCGCCCGGTTTGAATACCCCGCCCGCCACCGTGCCCGCGTAGCCGCGGAAGTCATGGGCGTGACTGCGGGTGACGTACTGCACCGGGAAGCGGGAGTCGATCAGGTTGCGGTCGGAGGCGATGTGCACCTCTTCGAGGTGGTGCAGCAGGGGAGTGCCCTCGTACCACGGCATGCTCGCGCCCCGGTGCACGATGTTGTCGCCGTGCAGCGCCGACACGGGAACGAAGGTCAGATCGGAGACGTCGAGTTTGGAGGCGAAGCGCGCGAACTCCTCGCGGATCTCCTCGAATCGGTCCTGCGACCAGTCCACCAGGTCCATCTTGTTCACGCACAACACCAGGTGCGGGATGCCGAGCAAGCTGGCCAGGAACGCGTGCCTCCGGGTCTGCTCGACCACGCCTTTGCGGGCGTCCACCAGGATCAGCGCCAGGTCGGCGGTGGACGCGCCGGTCACCATGTTGCGGGTGTACTGGACGTGCCCCGGGGTGTCGGCGATGATGAATTTCCTTCTGGGCGTGGCGAAATAGCGATGGGCCACGTCGATGGTGATGCCTTGCTCGCGTTCGGCGCGCAGGCCGTCGGTGAGCAGCGCGAGGTTCGGGTAGTCGTCGCCGCGGTCGCGGCTGGTGCGCTCCACGGCGGCGAGCTGATCGGTGAACAGCGTCTTGGAGTCGAACAGCAGCCTGCCGATCAGCGTCGATTTGCCGTCGTCGACGCTGCCCGCGGTGGCCAGGCGCAACAGTGTGGTCGTCATCAGAAGTAGCCTTCGCGTTTGCGGTCTTCCATCCCCGCCTCGGAGATGCGGTCGTCGGCGCGGGTGGCGCCGCGCTCGGTGACCCGCGCGGCGGCGACCTCGGCGACCACCTCCGCGGGCGTGGCCGCGTTCGACTCGACGCAGCCGGTGCAGGTCGCGTCGCCGACGGTGCGGAACCGTACGGTGGCCTCGTACGGCTCCTCGCCGTCGAGCAGCTGAAGAAAACGGGTGTGCGCCAACAGCATTCCGTCGCGTTGCACCACCGGCCTGCGGTGCGCGTAGTACAGCGCGGGCAGCTCGATGCCTTCGGCGGCGATGTAGCTCCAGATGTCCAGTTCGGTCCAGTTCGACAGCGGGAACACGCGGATGTGCTCGCCGGCCCGGTGCCTGCCGTTGTAGAGGTTCCACAGTTCGGGGCGCTGCCTGCGCGGATCCCACTGGCCGTACTCGTCGCGGAAGCTGAACACCCGCTCCTTGGCGCGCGCCTTCTCCTCGTCGCGGCGCGCGCCGCCGAAGACCGCGTCGAACGAGCCCTCCTGGATCGAGCGCAGCAGCGTCGTCGTCTGCAACCGGTTGCGCGACGCGCGCGGCCCGGTCTCCTCGACCACCCGTCCCGCATCGATGTCGTCCTGCACCCGCCCGACCACCAGGCGCAGCCCCAGGCGCGCCACCGTCTCGTCGCGGTAGGCGATCACCTCGTCGAAATTGTGCCCGGTGTCGATGTGCAGCACCGGGAACGGCAGCGGCGCCGGCCAGAAGGCCTTGGCCGCCAGGTGCAGCATCACCACCGAATCCTTGCCGCCGGAGAACAGCAACACCGGGCGCTCGAATGTCGCTGCCACTTCACGGAATATGTGCGCCGACTCGGCCTCGAGCGCGTCCAGATGGGGCAGCTCGTAGGTGCTCGCCGTCGACTTCGCGTACTGGCTCACACCGCAAAACTAGAACACGTTTCGGTCTTCGGTCAATGGTCTGCGTCCGCCCGAGTTCGCCGTCACCGCGTCGGCGGCGGCCACCAGCGCCGCGCCGCGGCGGGTGATCTCCGCTCCGGTGATCGAGCGGCCGACGTACATCGTGAGCACCATGTTCTGCCTGCCGTCGCCATCGAAGGTCGGTGCGGCGAGCAGGCTCACCGCGTGCTCCTTGCGCGGCCGCAGGTCCGCGCCCAGGTACACCCGTTCACCGAGGCTGGTCACCAGTTCGCCGACCAGTTCCCGCAGCTCGGGAGGCAGATCGCGATCGGCGACTCCGGCCAGCAGCGAGTACAGCCGCCGTCCCGCGGTGGTCATGCTCTCGACCAGGAATCCGCGCTCGCGGCATTCGGCGACGACCTGGCGCAGGCGCGCCTCGTCCTGCCGTAGCGGCACCGCGGGCGGCTTGGCCAGCCAGGCGTCGAACGCCGCGTCGGTGTCCCAGAGCACGTACATCAGGCCGACCGGCGGCGCGAAATGGTAGGCCGCGCCCACCTTCACCAGGCCGGGACCGGTGCTCTCCAGCACCATGATCTGCTCGCCGACGACCGCCGACGCGGTGCAGGTGGTGTGGTAGCGCGCGGAGAGTTTCTCCAGCTCGACGCGGGCCAGCGCGGAGATGGCGAAGCTGTCCTGTGCCACCCGGCCCGCCGCGATCAGCGCCGGTCCGAGCCCGTAGGTGCGGGCGTCGGCGTCGCGTACCAGATAGCCGCCCGCCGTCAGCTCGGTGAGGATGCCCAGGCAGGTCGGTTTCGCCAGGTCGAGTTCGCGGGCCAGTTCGGACAGCCTGAAGCGCTTGCCGCGCTGTTCGACGAAGAAATCCAGCACCTGCACCACCCGTGCGGTGGGCGCGGACCGACGGCCGACCATTGACCACTCCTAGAACACGTTCTAATCTTTCTCCTATCGAAATGTACCAGAGCGGTACATATTTGGAACACCGGAGAGAGCCTCTTGCTGACACAGCCGTTCGCGGACGCCATCGCCGCCGCCGAGCAGATCATCACCGGAGCCGCGCACATCCGCACCGAACAGGACCTCGTCGAGGGTTACGACTATCTGGCGGGCAGCATCCGCGCGTCGTTGCAGATGGCCTGGGCCTACGAGCTGGACTTCCCGTTCTTCGTCATGTCCACCGGCCCGTACACCAAGATGGGGCTGGACAACCCCGACACCCTCTACTACCACTCCTACCTGCGCCCGGACGCCGAATACGTGGTGACCGGCACCCGCGGCACCACCCGCGACCTGAGCTTCCAGGTGCTCAACGGCAACTATTCGCCCGTCGACGTGCCCGACAGCCTCACCGCCTTCGACGATCGGGAACTCGATATCCGTCCGGACGGAAGCTACGAGATCCGCTTCGGTCCGGGCGAGGCGCGCCCCGGCTACGTCCACCTCGGCACCGACGCGGCGATGCTCGTAGTCCGCGAGGTGCACAGCGATTGGGCGACCGAGAAGGCGGGCACCATCCGCATCCAGCGCGCCGACCGGATCGGCGAAGCGCCGCCGCCGCCGACCAAGGACCTGCTGGCCAAGCGGTACGGCGTGGCGGGCAAGATGCTGGTGTCGCGGTTGAAGACCTTCCTGGCCTTCCCGGAGTGGTTCTATCTGAACCTGCCGGTGAACACGCTGACCGAGCCGAGGCCCACCCCCGGCGGGCTGAGCACCCAGTTCTCCTCGGTGGGTCACTACGACCTGGACGACGACCAGGCCATGATCATCACGGTGCCCAAATCGGACGCGCCCTACCAGGGCTTCCAGCTCGGCAGCATGTGGTACCTGTCGCTGGACTACATCAACCACCAGACCAGCCTCACCGCCGACCAGGCGCACGTGGACCCGGACGGGAAGATCCGGCTGGTGGTCAGCGAGCGCGACCCCGGCCTGGCCAACTGGATCGAGCGCACCGGGCACTCGCGGGGCTACCTCCAGTTCCGCTGGCAGCGGCTGTCGCGGGAGATGAAACCCGACGACGGGCCCACCGTGGAGGTCGTCTCCGTCGCGGACCTGCCGAACCGCCTGCCGTTCCACGAGCAGGCGCGGGTCACCCCGCAGCAGTGGCGCGACCGGATCGCGGCGCGTCAGGTCGCCGTCGCGGAGAGGATGCTGGGCTGATGTTGTTGCAGGACAAAGTGGTCGTCGTCTCCGGCGTCGGGCCGGGACTCGGGCGCGCGATCGCCGTGCAGAGCGCGAAGGCCGGCGCGGACGTGGTGCTCGCCTCCCGCACCGAATCGCGGCTGACCGAGGTGGCGAAGGAGATCACCGAACTGGGCAGGCGCGCGGTGGTCGTGCCGACCGACATCAACGACGAGGCGGCGGCGGCCAACCTGGTCGAGGCCGCCCACAGCGCGTTCGGCAAGGTGGACACGCTGGTGAACAACGCCTTCGCGATTCCGCCCATCGTGGACCTCGCCGATGTCGATCTGGACCAGGTGCGCGCGGGCTTCGAGACCAACGTGCTGGCCGCGTTGCGGCTGACCAGGCTGTTCGTGCCCGCCCTCGCCGAGACCAAGGGATCGGTGGTGATGATCAACTCGGCGGTGCTGCACCACTCGCGGCGCACCTTCGGGCCGTACAAGATGGCCAAGGCCAGCCTGCTCGCGCTGGCGCAGAGCCTGGCCACCGAACTCGGGCCGAAGGGCATCCGGGTCAATTCCGTCGCGCCCGGCTATATCTGGGCCGACAACCTGAAGTGGTACTTCAACTATCTGGCGCAGCAGCGGGGGATCACCCCCGATGAGGTCTACGCCGAGACCGCGAAGACCACCGACCTGCGCAAACTGCCCGAGCCCGACGAGATCGCCGACGCGGTCGTGTTCTTCGCGTCCGCCATGGCGCGCGCGATCACCGGCGCGTGCCTGGACGTCAACGCAGGCGAATTCCACCACTAGGAGATGACCGTGATCGGTAGGGACGACGTCGGCACCATCGACGATCTGCACGCCTCGGCGACCAAGGTCGTCGGGCTGGACGACTTCGGCGCCGACGACTACCGCGATGGCCTCGAGGTGCTGCTCGAGTCCTATGCGAAGGACGCCGAACTCACGCCGTTCGGCAACAAGGTCAACCGCGCCTTCCTGCGCGGCGCGCTGATCGCCCGCCTGCTCAGCGAGGCGGCCTGGCGGCAGCATCCCGAACACGCGGAGGTGGCGATCGAGCGCCCGATCTTCGTGACCGGCCTGCCGCGCTCGGGCACGACGGCGGTGCACCGCCTGCTCAACGCCGACCCGGCGCACCAGGGGCTGGAGATGTGGCTGACCGAGATGCCGCAGCCGCGCCCGCCGCGCGAGACCTGGGCGAGCAACCCGGTCTACCAGCGTCTGGCCGCCGCCTACGACAAGCACCACGTCGAGCACCCGGAATTCATGGGTGTGCACCACATCTCGGCCGATCAGGTCGAGGAGTGCTGGCAGTTGCTGCGGCAGTCGGCCATGTCGGTGTCCTACGAGTGCCTGGCCTACCTGCCCACCTATTCCGAGTGGCTGCGCGACCGGGATTGGACGCCCGCCTACCGCAGGCACCGGCGCAACCTCCAGTTGATCGGGCTGCCGGACGCGGGCAAGCGATGGGTGCTCAAGAACCCCAGCCACCTGTTCGCGCTGGACGCGATCTTCGAGGTGTATCCGGACGCGCTGGTCATCCAGATGCACCGCGATCCGCGCACCATCATCGCGTCGGTGTGCAGCTTGAACGAGCAGGCGTCGGCGGGCTGGTCGGAGAAGTTCCGCGGCCCGGTGGTCGGCGCGACCCAATTGGATCTGTGGGCGCGCGGCGCGGAGCGGTTCCTCGCCGACCGCGAACGCCACGACGCGGCGCAGTTCTGCGATGTCGACTACGACGAGTTCGTCGCCGATCCGATCGGCACGGTCACGTCGATCTACCGGCACTTCGGGCTGCCGCTGACCGACGAGGCGGAGGCGGCGATGACCGCGCTGCACGCGGAGAGCACCTCGGGCGCCGCGCGTCCGGCGCACCGCTACACCCTCGGCGATTTCGGATTGAGCGCCGAGCAGGTGGACGCCCGGTTCGGCGCGTACCGGGAAGCGCACTTCCCGGGGCGGTGATCGGTCGGCGCTCGCCGGTGGGACTTCCGACCGGCCAGCGCCGCAGCGTCCGGCCGCGAACGCATCGCGCGCGAGTGTGCATCGAGTGCGGGTACGGGGCTGCCGGGTCGCGCTCGACTCGCCTACCTGGGCTCTTCCGGCAGACACGAATTCCCCTGCTATGCAGCGCGTTTCGTGCAAACTTGCACCGTACGCCATTCGCGACGGCATTCTGCGTCGCAAGCGATCGATGGCCTGCGACCCGATGGCCCGGCGCCTGACGATTCCCGTCGTCGCCGTGCTTGCACGGACTCCGTCGGACCGCCGCGGTCACCAGGACGAGCGACAGCGCGACCCCCGCGGCGGGCCGAAGCGGCAGGGGTGAGCGGCGGAGAGCGTGTACCCAACTAATCGGTAGCCGGAATGCCCCGCGCCGGAAGCCAACGCCGCTCAGCGTGGCGCGGGGCGTCCCCAAGACGCCCCCGCGAACCGGTCAGCCCTCGATGTGCTGGAACGTGTGTCAGGGCTGTCCGGGCTTGAGCACGATGAACAAGCCGTTCGCCTCCGCGCACAGCCGGTCGCCGTCGTGCAGGGTGGCCCGCACGTAGACTTTGCGGCCCTCCTGGCGTTCGGCCCACGCGCGCACCTTCAGCTCGGTGTTCAGCGGCGTGATGGAGCGGTAGTCGACGGTGAGCGACGCCGTCCTGGTCACCGAGCCGGAGCGCACCGCCGCCGCCATGCCGAGCAGGTCGTCGAAGGCGATGGCGATCTGGCCGCCGTGGGCGGCGCTGTTGCCGCCGAGGTGGAAGGTGCGGAAGGTCAGACGCGCGTCGACGCCGTCCTGCGGGTCGACATGGTCGATGAGGAACGGCGGCAGGGTGATGTTGCCGCGGGCGGGCAGATCGAAGCGGGTCCAATTGGGGGTCGACCACTCGTCCACCTTGGCGGCGTCGAGCTTGTCGTTCAGCTCCTTGAGCACGCCGATCGCCTCCACCGCCAGCTCGTCGGAGGGCGAGGCAAGCCGAACCCGGTCCATCAGGCCGCGCACCTGCTCGATGAACTGGCCGTAGTGCGGCCCGCCGCGGGAGATGTCGTCCTTGGCGGCCTCGTGCGCGGCGATCAACTCGGTCATCGGCCGGAACCCGCCCTCGTGGTGCTCCTTGCTCGGCAGCGAGTCGCCGGCCTGCGGTTCGTTCATAAGAACAAGTTATCGGTTGCCCGGCGAATGCTCGCCGCGCGGGTGCTGTGTCCGTCGTCACGGGCCGTGACCGCCTAGGCTGGTGCGCGACCGGATATCACCCTTTCCCGGGTGGTATCGGCCCCGGTTCCCGCGGCCGCAGATGCGTCCCGGCTCGCTGGATCGGTGACCGCTTCGGCTGGCGAAAGGCTCTGTGCGCATGGGTATCACCGCGGTGGTGTTCGACATGGACGGCGTCCTGATCGACTCCGAGCCGGTCTGGGAACTGGTGCGGCGTGGCTACGTCGCGGAGAAAGGCGGGCGGTGGCTGCCCGACACCCAGCAGCGGCTGATGGGGATGAGCACCGGGGAATGGTCGGCCTACCTGAGCGGCGAACTCGGGGTCGGCGAGCCGCCGGAGACCGTCGCGCGGGAGGTGATCGAGCGGATGTCCGAGCGCTACGCCGACGGGGTGCCGCTGCTGCCGGGCGCGGTCGAGGCCGTGCAGCGGATGTGTGAGCACTGGCCGCTCGGGCTGGCCAGTTCGTCGCCGCGCGCGCTCATCGACACGGTGCTGGGCCGGACGGGTCTGATCGAGTATTTCTCCGTCACCTTCTCCACCGAGGAGGTCGATCGCGGCAAACCGGCGCCGGACGTCTACCTGACGGTCGCGACGTTCCTGCGGCAGCGGCCGGGCGACTGTGTCGCCGTCGAGGACTCGAGCAACGGCCTGCGCTCGGCCCACGCGGCCGGGATGCGGGTGATCGCGGCGCCGCGCCCGGAGTACCCGCCTGCTTCCGATGCGCTCGGCTTGGCCGCCAAGGTGATCTCGGGCCTCGACGAACTCGCTCCGGCGTTGATCGCCGGTTGAGGTTCTTGCAGCGGATCAGGGGCGGTAGGAGGTCAGCAGGGTCCGGGCGGCGGCGGTGAGGTCTTCCTCCAGCCACCTGGGCAGTTCCGGGGCGTAGGCGTGGCGGCGCAGCGCCGCATAGGGCAGATCGACGATCGCGCGGCTGACGGCATCGATCTCACGTTCGCCGTCCCGGCCCAGCAAAGCGCGCGCGATGCGGTGCAAGTGCTCGATCAGCGGCGCGTTCATGCCGGACAGGGTCGCGCGGAACTCGGCGTCCGGTTCGCCGTCGAGCAGATCGCGGGGACGCAGCTCGAGCAGGAGCTTGGCGTCCTCGGGCAGCTCGCGGCCGAACCGGAGGGCGGCGCGCACCATCCCGACGCCCGCTTCCACCGGATCCGGCTGGTCGGCGGCGGCGAGGGTGCGGTCCTGGAAACGGCGCAGCGCGCGCAGCCAGGCCGCGGTCAGCACGCCGTTGCGGTTGCCGAAGCGGTGATAGAGGGTGCCGACCGGAGCGCCACTGGCCTCGGCGATGGCCGACACGCTGGCCGCACGCGGCCCTTCGGCGAGGACGAGCGCGCGTGCTGCGTCGAGGATCACGTCGGTGTCGTGCTTGCGGGGCGGCGCCATGTACTAGTACGTTCCTTCTATATGGAGCGATTGTCCTATATAGATGAGCATGCCAGATCGGTCGCCGCGAATCGGGATCGGGCGTGGAAAGCGGTGCTGGACGTCGTCTGTCCCGACCCGCACGAGCCGTCGCCGCCGGCGGGGTTCGTCATCGATTCCGTGACGCGACCGCACCGATTGGCTCTGCGCGGACAGCACTGGTTCTCGAAATACGCGCTGATCTTCGAATTGGACGAGGAGGGCCCGAGCCGGACCCGTGTCCGCGCGCGCAGCTACGGCGACTTTCCCGGTCTGCACGGCCGAATCTATCGCGCGCTGGTCGTGGGGAGCGGCGGTCACCGCTTGGTGGTTCGTCACATGCTGCGCCGGATCGCGGCGGCGGCATGATCCCCGGGACGGTGTGGGGCGCCACCGAGGCCGAACGCGAGGCGCCCCTGCCGTGCGACGACCGGCAGCCCGGCGGCCTGCAGGCCGATCACGCGATCGGCATCGACGCGCCGCCCGCTCTGGTCTACGCCTGGCTGTGCCAGTTGCGCGTCGCGCCCTACAGCTACGACTTGCTGGACCACTTCGGCAGGCGCAGCCCGCGCCGGCGCGATCCGATGCTCACCGAACTCGCGGTGGGGCAACGGTTCATGTCCCGATTCGAGTTGGTCTCCTTCGTCCTGGGCAGGCACATCACCCTGGTCTCGGGCAAGGTGTGCGTCACCTACGCGGTGCGTCCAGAACGCGCGGGAACGCGGCTTGTGGTCCGGATACCGAGCACCGCGCCGGTTCGGCGTCCTCCACGGTCGCACCGGAACAGTGAGCCGGGGTCGGAGCGCCGCCCGAGCAAGCCGCGGCGCGCACCAGGCGATGAGCCGGTTCGTCATCCGCGCTGTCCGACTGCGCCGCTGACCGGCGACGGGCGCGTCATCGGCATGCGTGCCTGGAGTCCGCCACCGCTGTCGATCGCCCACTGGCGCACAGCCCGGTCATCGGGGTGGCCTTCACGAAAGACTTTCCACCAGGTCGAACTTCCGTTGTTCGTATCCCTTGGGCACGGTATCGCGGACCGAGATCAGGGCGTGTGCCCACGAGCCGAGGACGGTGTGGTCGCCCACCGTGCGGCCGGGGGCGGGTACGGGTTCCGCGGTGAGCAAGGGCAGCGGGTGGATGCGGTGACGGGCCTCGTTCTCCAGTACGGTCGCTTTGTCCACGAAGACCCGCAGGTCGTGATTGAGGAGATAGCGGCCGGCCGCGCCGTGTTCCGGCGGTACCAGCGCGGCGACCCAACCCACTGTGCGATAGAGGTTTTCGCCCTGCTCCGGCGTCGGCGCGTCCCGTCCGGCCCAGGTGACCCGAGTGGGCTCGGTGAGCAGTCGTTCGATCCCTTGAACGAGGTGGTGGCCGATTCTGGCGTGTTCCATGAGCCTCGGGCCGACGTCCACATAGCCGAGTACACGATGGTCGTCGGTGCGGAGTACTGCTCGGTAGAGCTGCCACACGTAGCCGTATTCCCTTCGGTGGTAGTCGATTTCGCTGCATACTCACACGCGATTGCGGTGTGGCGATTACAGCGGCGTTACCACCGTGGTGCGCCTGGTGCGGGATTTCGGTGCGCTGGGCGCGCAGGTCGCCGCGCCCGGCGTAGCACGGGGGGCGATGGCCTTCGCGCCGACGAGCGCGTCCACCGGCACCGGTCCCACCGCCGTGCGCCTTGCGACCGCGCGCTTCGGCTCCGCGACGACCTCGGTGAATGCGGTGATCGGAGGCGGCCCGTTCGAGCTGCACTCGGTCCGGCTTCAGGGCGAGCCGGGATTATCGCGGCCAGGCGGAGGGTTTGCGGGCTGCCCGCGCGGTCCAGCGGCCGTCGTCGTGGCGGACTTCGACCGGGTGTGCGAAGGCGGCGGTGACGTTCTCGGTGGTGATCGTCTCCGCTGCGGGACCCGCCGCGACGGCATGGCCGCCTGCGATCAGCAACGCGTGCGTCGTCGTGCTGGGCAGTTCCTCCAGGTGGTGGGTGACCAGGATGGAGGCGACCTCGGGGTGGGTCCGGTCCAGGGTGTCGAGGGTGTCCAGCAACTGTTCGCGGGCAGCGACGTCCAGTCCGGTGGACGGTTCGTCGAACAGCAGCAGCCGGGGCTCGGCGATCAGCGCTCGGGCGATGAGCGCGCGGCCGCGCTCGCCTTGGCTGAGCGTGGGCCAGATCTCGCTCGCCTTCCCGGTCAGGCCGACGGTGTCGATCATCGCGTCGGCTCGGTCGAGTTGGTCGGGGGTCGGGGTCCAGCGCATGGGCGTGTCGATGGTCGCGGTCAGTCCGGTCAGCACGACCTCGCGGATGGTCAGCGGCGAGCGCAGCGGGTGCCGCGGGTTCACCTGGCCGATGCCACGGCGCAGCCGCTGCAATTCGACGCGGCCGAGTTCCGCCCCGAGCACCCGGACCGAGCCGGAGGTGGGGAAGGTGACGGCGCCGCAGAAGCCGAGCAGCGTGCTCTTGCCCGCGCCGTTGGGGCCGAGCAGCGCCCAGCGCTCACCGGCCCGCACGGTCAGGGAGATCCCGTCGATGATCTTCTTGCCCTCCCGGCGGAAGGTCACGTCGGTCAGCTCGAGCACCGGATCGGTCACGTGAAGGCCTCTTTCAAAGTGGTCAGGTGGGCGCGGCTGTATTCCGCCGCGGCGGTGGGATCGCGGTCGGCGATGGCGTCGGCCAGGCGCTGGTGGGCGGCATGATCGGCGGGCTCCGAGGGCACCGGGCGGATCTTCAGCATGTCGATCATCGCCAGGCGCAGTCGCGGCAGGAAGCTGTCGAACAACTGGGTCAGCACGTCGTTGTGCGCGGCCACGATCACCGCCCGGTGGAACGCCATATCGGCGTCGACGTGCTCGGCCACCGGCCCGCCGTGCGGTTCCCGCGCGGCCAGCGTCCGGCGGATCATCCGCAGGTCGGCGGGGGTGCGCCGCTGAGCGGCCAGCGCGGCGGCCTCGGCCTCGATGGCGATGCGCGCTTCGATCACCGAGGCGATCGTGGCGCGGCGCAGCACCGCGTCCCACTCCTCGCTCACGTCGAGCGCGGTCACGAAGACGCCCGCGCCTTGCCTGCTGTCCAGCACGCCTTTTCCGGCCAGCTCGCGGATCGCCTCCCGCAGCGTGGAGCGTCCGACGCCGAGCTGTGCGGCCAGGGTGGTCTCGCCGGGCAGGCGGTGGCCCAGCGGCCATTCGCCCGCCTGGATCCTGGCGAGCAGCACCTCGGCCGCCTGCGCGGCCAGCGGATGGCGCCGTACCTGCGAGATCATCGCTACCTCTCTACTTGTCTGAGGAGTCGTGTACAGTCTAGCCATCATGCGCACCATGCTTCTGCTCAGCCGCCACGGCGGGGCCTGAACGACCGGCCGCCCGCCGTGGGGCTTCGTCGTGGCCGGTCACCTTTGTCGTGACGGCCGCAACGGCCAGAAAGCAGACCCATGACCACCGCTTTCCCCACCATTCACACCCCTGCGGGCGACATGCCGGAACAGGCTCCGGCGTGGAATCGCCAACGACGCTCGCACATGCCGTCGCACCGCTACCGGGACATCTATCAACGCGTGGAAGTGCCGCTCACGCAACGGGACTGGCCTCAGGCCAGGATCACGCAGGCGCCGCTGTGGGTGCCGGTCGACCTGCGCGACGGCAATCAGGCACTCGCCGAACCGATGGACCCGGCGCGCAAACGGCGCTTCTTCGAGCTCCTGGTCGCCATGGGCTACAAGGAAATCGAGGTGGGTTACCCGTCGGCGTCGCAGACCGACTTCGACTTCGTACGGCTCATCGCCGAGGAGGATCTCGCGCCGGAGGACGTGACGATCGCCGTGTTCACCCCGGCGCGGCGCGATCTCATCGAGCGCACGGTCGCCTCGATCCGCGGTATCCGCAACGACGTCGTCATCCACATGTACACCGCGACGGCTCCCGCGTGGCGGGACGTCGTGCTCGGCAAGGACCGCGCGGCGCTGGCCGAACTGATCCTCGACGGCGGACGTGCCGTGCTGGACTGCGCCGGGGACCTGCCGAACGTGCGGTTCGAGTTCTCACCCGAGGTGTTCAACCTGACCGAGCCCGACTACGTGCTCGAGATCTGCGACCGGATGACCACTTTGTGGGACGCCACCGCGCGGCGGCCGGTCGTCCTCAACCTGCCCGCCACCGTCGAGGTCGCCACCCCGAACGTCTACGCCGACCAGATCGAATACATGCATCGCAATCTGGCCCGCCGCGACAGCGTCATCCTGTCGGTGCACCCGCACAATGATCGCGGCACCGGCATCGCGTGTGCCGAGCTCGCGGTGCTCGCGGGCGCGCAGCGCGTCGAGGGCTGCGTCTTCGGCAACGGCGAGCGCACCGGCAACGTCGACATCGCCACGCTGGCGCTGAACCTGCACGCGCAGGGCGTCGATCCGATGATCGACTTCTCCGACATCGACGAGATCCGGCGCACCGTCGAGTACTGCACGCGCATGCCGATCCACGAACGTCACCCGTACGTGGGCGATCTGGTGCACACGGCGTTCTCCGGCACCCATCAGGACGCGATCAAGAAGGGCATGGCCGAGCATCGAGCCCGCGCCGCCGCGACGGGCATCCCGGAGCGTGAACTCGATTGGCGCGTCCCCTATCTGCCCATCGACCCCGCCGACATCGGCCGCAGCTACGACGCGGTGATCCGGGTCAATTCCCAATCCGGCAAGGGCGGCGTCGCCTACCTGCTGCACACCGAATACGGCATGGACCTGCCACGGCGCCTGCAGATCGATTTCGCCCGGCACGCGCAAGCGCTCGCCGACGACACCGGCGCCGAGATCACCGCCGCCGAACTGCGTGACCTGTTCGAGGCGGTCTATTGCGACGAACTCTCGGGGCCGGCCTTGAAAGACTGGCGCACCAGCGACGACGGGGACACCGAGATCACGCTGATCATCGACGGGGTCACCCACCGGACCCGCCGTCGCGGCGGCCCCGTCGCGGCGCTCACCGAGGCACTGGCCGCGGCCGGGTATCGCATCGAGGTGCTCGGCCTGACCCAGCACACGATCGACAGCGACGACAGCGCCATCGCTTATCTGGAGTACCGCGGCGCCGACCACACTGGGTGGACCTGCGGACGAGCCGATTCCGCCCAGGCGGCGGCGCTTGCCGCGGTCGTGCGCGCCGCCGCACGCGCGGCGCGGTGAGGAGCCGACGCGCGGTGCCGCGGCGGTCGGCGCTCGACGCGACGGAACGGGCCGGCCGGGACGGATGACCGCTGACGATCGGATCGATGCGGACGTACCGGTGCCGGTCGGTTCCCGATGAACCGACCGGCACCGGGTCAGAACATGCCGTGCGGGATCTGCCCTGGGTCGGGCACCGGTTGCACCACGTCCCAGTGCTCCACGATCTTTCCGTCGGCCACCCGCCAGATGTCCACCACCGCCAGGTCGGGCTCTTCGCCGCCGGGCGGGACCATGCGGTAATGCATGACCACGTAGTCGTCGTCGGCGATCACCCGTGCCAGCTCCAGCTTCGACCTGGTCACCGCCGCCTGTGCGATGAATTCGAGGAAGGCCTCCTTGCCCGAGGGATTCCCGGGACTGTGCTCGAGGAAATCGTCGTGCAGCAGCGTGCGCAGTACGTCCAGGTTGCCCGCGGCGAATTCCGCGAAGCCGCTGGAGAGCAGTTCCTTGTTGCGCAGTGCCGTGTTGTCTTTCGTCATGCCGCCGACACTGGCAGCGGGCGAACCGGGGTGTCGATTACCTGCCATGTAATGGCGGGCGCGAACGGGGCGCCGTGATACTTGGCCGATGAACGGTGATCGACCGGTGGGCGAACTGCTGCGGGAGTGGCGGCACCGGCGGAAGCTGAGCCAGCTGGACCTGGCCATCCAGGCCGACGTGTCCGCCCGGCACGTCAGTTTCGTCGAGACCGGCCGCACGACGCCCAGCCGCGCCATGGTGCTGCACTTGGCCGAGCAACTCGACATCCCGCTTCGCGAACGCAATCGCGTGCTGGTCGCCGCCGGACACGCTCCCGAGTTCCGGCGCAGCGACTGGAATGATCCCGCGCTGCGGCGCGCCCGCGAGGCGGTGCAGCGGGTCCTGCGGCTGCACGAACCGTATCCGGCGCTGGCGGTGGACCGGCGCTGGAACCTGGTGCAGGCCAATGCCTGTGTCGGCGTGTTCTTCGACGGCGTGGCTCCGGAACTGCTCGAACCACCGATCAACATGATGCGACTCGGACTGCATCCCGCGGGCTTCGCCTCCCGGCTGGACAATCTCGACCAGGTCCGCGCTTTCCTGCTGCCTCGCCTGGCCCGCCAGGTCATGGCGACCGGAGATCCCGCCCTGGCGGCCCTGTACGAGGAATTGCGCTCCTACGGCTCGCCGGGCGGTGCGGACGGTGACTCCGCCGAGATACTGCTGCCGATCCGGCTGCGCCACCGCGACGCGCCGCTCGGGTTCTTCAGCACCATCACGACCTTCGGCGCGGCCTTCGACATCACGCTCGACGAGATCGCGGTCGAAGCGTACTTCCCCGCCGACGATGAAACGGCCGCCTACCTGCGCGAGCTTGCCGAAGCCCGCCGGTGAGCGGGCACCCGGATCATTCGCGTCTGGTGAATCGCTGCGCGGGCTCGCCGCTGAGGTGGCCGGCGGGCAACTTGCGCCCGCAGAGGACGAGCAGCAGGTCTTGGGCGCGACCGGACAGCACCGTGCCGGATCCGTAGCTGAAGTCCAGGTCGTCGGCGCGCAGTTCGATGCCGCCGAGCTCGGCGCCGAACAGTTTGACGGTCCTGGGATCGATCGTGTCCAGAACCAAGCGCATCCGCTCCTCGGGCACCACGCGGTCCAGGCCGAGCGCCACGGTGATGTCCAATCCGTGGATCACATCGTGGCTCAACGCGTTGGACAGTCCGCCGCCCGGCGGCCGCCAGGGATGATCGACGTTGTCCCACAGCGTTTTCAGCAGATCCGAGGTGCTGAGCGTGGCGGCGTCCATCCGGGCGGTGCGGTCGGCCATGCGGTTGAAGTTCCCGAACGCCGCGATCATCCCCAGCGTGAAGCGTCCGCTCGACAGGCGGTACGGCATGGTGATGTGCGCGACCACTTCGCGTACCCGCCAGCCCGCGCACAGCGTCGGAGCGTCCCAGCCCTCGGCGTCCAGTCCGGCCAGGAGTTCGGCGAGTTCGGTCCGTTCCGCCGTCACCGCCCTCCGCACCAGGGTATCGGTCATTCGTCCACCTCTCTTCGACGAGGGTGATCCAACCCCTCTGTCCGTCGAGGCGCCAGCCGGCGACACAAATCGGCCAACCGGAACGCGGGATGGGGTATATCCCGATCCCCGCGCGCACGGCCGGGGATCGCGATGACGAGCGCGGTCAGCCGTAGAGCGCCTGGCGAGCACTGCGATACTCGGCCCGGATCTCCCGTCCGGACGCGGTATCGGCCGGTGGCGCAACCTCCGCGACCGGGCATGCGGACCAGGTCGGCGGCCGGCACGCGCCGCTGAGCGCCCACGCCGCCTGGCGGGCAGCGCCGAGCGCGACGTATTCGGCCGGTTCCGGCACCGTCACCGTGACGCCGAAGACCTGCGCGGCGATCGCCGCCACCAGCCGGGAGCGCGCCGCGCCGCCGATGAGCAGCACGCGCCGCGGCGTCACCCCGGCGATCTCGATGAGGCGGTCGAGCGCGTCGGCGAGATGGCACAGCAGCCCCTCGAAGGCGGCGCGGGCCACCGTGCCGGGGCGCATCGCCTCCGGCCGCAACCCGTGCAGACTGCCCGCGGCATGCGGCAGGTTGGGTGTGCGTTCACCGGCGAGATAGGGCAGCAGGACGACGCCGTCCGCGCCGGGCGGCTCCTGTGCGGCGAGCGATTCCAGCGTGGGCAGATCCACGCCGAGCAGAGCGGCGGTCGAGGTCAGGATGCGGGCGGCGTTGAGCGTGCAGACCAGCGGCAGGAACGCGCCGGTGGCGTCCGCGAACCCGGAGACCGCGCCGGTGGCGTCGGCGGCGGGATGCCCGGTGCGGGCGTATGCCGTCCCGCTGGTGCCGAGGGAGACCACCACGTCGCCGTCCGTGATGCCCAAGCCCAGCGCGGCACCGGCGTTGTCCCCCGTTCCGGCGGCGACCAGTGCGCCCGACGGCGTGTGCCCCGCGGATTCGTTCGGGCCGAGAACCTGCGGCAGCGCCGGGCGGCGTCCGCGAAAAGCCATGGAGAGCAGGTCTTCGCGATAGCCGCCGCCGGCTGGCGACCAATAGCCGGTGCCGGAGGCATCGCCCCGGTCGGTGGTCGGCTCGAGCACGCGTCCCGGTCCGCCGCCCCGTAGTCGCCAGGTCAGGTAGTCGTGCGGCAGCACGACGTGAGCGGTGCGGTCGGCGAGTTCCGGTTCGTGGTCGGCCAGCCAGCGCAATTTGGCGACGGTCGAGCCTGCCACCGGCACACTGCCGACGGCATCGGCCCAGGCCCCCGGCCCGCCGAGGTCGGCGATCAGGTCCTTCGCCGCATCGGCGGAGCGGACGTCGTTCCACAACAGCGCGTCCCGCACCGGGATGCCCGCCGCGTCCAGCGGGACCAAGCCCTGCTGCTGCCCCGCGACGGCGATCGCGTCCACGTCGTCGAGCAATCCCGCGCTCGCCGTCCGCAGCGCCTCCCACCACGCGGCCGGTGCGACTTCGGTTCCCTCCGGGTGCGTGGCCCGCCCCTGGGCGAGGATCTCACCGCTGTCGGCGTCGCAGACGACGACCTTGCACGCCTGGGTGGAGCTGTCGACTCCCGCCACCGTCGTCATCGGGCCTGCCCCAGTCGAAGCTCGCTCGTGACGCGTATACGGCACCCGCCGCGCGGCGGACGGGGGCGGATCGAACGCGGTCGCATTCGCACGACGAGCCCGCCGCGCGATCCGGCGAACCGTCCGATCGTCTCGAGCACACCCATACGATCACCTTGCACCTCGCCGCCACGCACCGGAGCGTTTCGGGTATTCCGCCGCCGTATCGGGCAGACTGGCGCGATGAGCATCGACCCCACCGACGTGCGCATCCGCACGGGAGACGGGACGCGGCTGCCGGAACTGACCGAAGACGCGCTCGGCGAGCTGCTCGGTGAACCGGCCGGGCCGGAACACGCCGTGCTGGAACTCAGCCGTGCCGATCTGCACGAGATACGGGCCGGATTGCTGCCCGACGGCGTCTACGAGCTGGAGCACCGTGCCGGTTCGGCGACCGAGTCCTTCCAGATGTACACCTCCGACCCGGTGCTGGTGCGCGACGTGCTGTGGGCTTGGCTGTCCGGCGATCCGTGGTGGCGCGACGCGGTGGCGTGGTTCCGGGTGGACCCGGCGATCGCCGAACTGCGCGCCGTGCAGGACGAACTCGCCGGGCTGCTGGACGGCCTGACCGGGTTGGACGATCTCACCGCAGGCATGGACGCGGCGCTGGCACGCGCCGACGAACTGCTGGCGCTCCCACCGGATGGCGAAGGCCCCGATCAGCCCTGATACCACCAGGCGGTGGTCGCCACATCGGCGTCCTCCAGCGGAAGATAGGTCTCCGCGTCCTGCCATCCGAGGGCCTGCACGGTGACGCGCAACTCGCGCTCGAAGCAAATCGGATCGCGCACATGCCATCGGTACATGCCGCAGCGCTGATCCGCTCGATAGATCTGCTCGGGCGGCAGTACCTGATGCAGCCCCAGATAAGGCGTGGAGTATGTCCGGTACGTCCCGTCGAGGTCGAAATTCCAGGCGCCGCCGAAATAGTCCTCGGTGCCCGTTCCACAAATGGTGGGATGGTCGGTATCCCCGTCCAGGAAGAACTTGACCTCACCCTCGCCCCACCATCCCGGCGCACCAGGGCGGATGGCGAGATAGGTGCCGACGTAGCGGCCCGGCCCCGGCACCGTGTCGAGAACGGTGTGGACGGCGGGATTTCCCAAGCTCGTCGTCCGCGTCCACCGAGTGTGCAGATACCCGGCGTCGTCCGGCACGTCCTCTTCGGTATAGGTCGCCTGGTAATACACCGGAACCTCACGGCCGCAATGGTTTTCGAGGGTGATACGCGCTCGGTGCCGAAACGGCATGGGCCAGTAGCTGTTCAATCCGCCCGCGGGCGCGACCACCACCATCTCCGAACTCAGCAGGGCCGTCTCGCCCCATCCGTTGCAGAAGAAGTCGCCCAGCGGCGACTCGATCGCGGGTCGCGTCGCGTCGTCCCAGGTCATCCGCAGCGTCAACCCGCGCAGCACGGAACGCTCCGTGGTCAGCCAGAAATGCCGGAACACCCCGGGACCGGACACGTCGGCCAGCGTGGCGGTTCCACCATGCGCGAGGGCGATCGAGGGGGAGATCTTCCATCCCGGTCCGAGCAGCCGCGCCGCGTGCGCTCCGGTGCCGTCGGTCGCCCGCGCGCCCGCGCCGGGCGCCCCCGTCGGATTCTCGGCGCTGACCGACCGCGTTCGCGTGCCGTCCAGCCGCCACAGTTCACCGCCCGGCGCGGTCACAGTCCCGGCCACCCGTATCGGGGAGCGGTCGGCGCGAGCCCGGCCCGGTGCGCCGTGACGGCACCGGTCGCGGCCGGCTGCCGGGCGTCGGCCTGCTGGGCGAGTTCCCGGCGGACCTGATCCATGTCCAGCCAGAGGATCTGCTGCACCAGGTCCTCCAGCGCGTCCGACGCCATGGCGCCCGCCGCGGAATAGACCAGCAGGCCGTCCCGGAACGCCATCACGGTCGGATACTGCGTCACCTGCGCGGCGGCGGTCAGCGCGACCTCGGCTTCGACGTCGACCTTGCCGTGCACGATCTGCGGATGCCGCTGCGCGGAAGCCTCGTACACCGGAGCGAAAGACCGGCACGGCCCGCACCACCCGGCCCACCAATCCACCAGCACGATCGGATGCGACGTGACGACGGAGTCGAAATTGTCCTGGGTCAGGGTGATCGTGGGCATGAAGTCCTCGTATCGTTCCGCGGCGCGACTGTCCACCGTCGCACGGATTTCGCGCTCAGGAAGCCGCCCCGGCACGATGCTGTTCGGCCGCGAGGAAGTGCGCGATATTCGTGGTTCGATCGTACAGATCGCGGTAGTGCCGGTAGTACTGCTCGTATTTCGCGACGTGCTCGGGGTGCGGGCGAACGGTGTCGACGATCGGATTCCACGCCGAGGTCTCGATCCCGGCGGCCTCGGCGGCGAGCAGGGCGTCACCGAGGCTCGCGCCGACGGTCTCGGCGGGCAACTGCTGGGGCAGGCCGGTCACATCCGAGACGATCCGGGTCCACAACCCGCCCCTGGTGCCACCGCCCACCGCGACCAGACGCCTCGCCCGTCCGCCCGCTTCGGTCATGGCCTCGAGGTTGTGCCGCACCCCGTAGCCGATGCCCTCGAGCACCGCCCGATAGAGCTCGGGCCGTCCGTGCCCGAGGGTCAATCCGGCGACGATGCCGCGTGCGTCGGGATCGAACAGGGGAGTGCGCTCCCCGGCGAAATAGGGCAGCACGAGCAGGCCCCTGCTGCCCGCGGGCACCTCCGCGGCCGCGGCGACCAGGTCGGTGAACTCGCCGCCGACGAGTTTGCGCAGCCAGTCGGTGACGGCGCCGGAAGTGGCCATGCCCGCGGCGAGGGTATACGTGTCCGGCCAGGCGCCGCAGGTACCCCAGAGACCGGGATGCGGCCGCGGGTCGGTGAGCACCTGCACCAGGAACATGGTCGTGCCGTACATGATCATCGCGTCGCCCGGGGCGCGGACGCCGACGCTGGCCGCCTCGGCCCAGGCATCGATGGTCCCGGTGGTGACGGGCAGCCCCGTCGGGAGCCCGGTGGCGGCCGCCGCGTCCGCGCTCACCCGGCCCACGATCTCGGTGGGCCAAGCCAGCTCCGGCAGCCTCCAGCCCGGCACTACCCGCTCGGCCCAGTCGGTCGCCCACGCGCGTTCACGCAGGTCGTAGAGGGGCACGCACTGGCTGGCCGATTGATGGTCGAGAACGTAGCGGCCGGTGAGCCGGTGCACCAGGAAGGAACTCGCCATCAGCAGCATCGCGGTGCGCGCGGCGACGTCCGGCTCGTGCCGGGCCAGCCACCGGGCCTTCGGGCCGACGGCCTGGCTGGTCAGCGGCGACCCGGCGCGGTCGAGCACGGCCCGCGCGCCGAATTCGTCGTTCAGCTCCGCGATCTCGGCGCTCGCCCTGGTGTCGACGCCGTAGAGGATGGCAGGGCGCAGCGGCCTTCCCTCCGCGTCGGCGGGCAGCAGGCACGGTCCGATGCCGGACACCCCGAGGCCCGCGAGCGTGGCGCCGTCGGCCGCCGCCACCAGCTCACGGGCGAGTGCGCGGAAATCCGCCCACCACACCGTCTCCGCGTCGTGCTCGACCCAGCCGGGGCGCGGCATGGACACCTCGTGGGCGCGCTCGGCCCTGGCGACGATCGTGCCGCGCGCGTCGGTGAGCACGCCTTTGGAACTCGAGGTCCCGATGTCGATGCCGAGGAACATCGTCACCGCGTGAACTCGTCCACCGTGATGTCGAGCAAGCCGCACGTCGCACGCAGGACTTCCCGGTGGTCGCCGGGCACCGCGTGAATGTGGTTGGCCCCGAACCGGTTCAGGAAATCCTCCGCGCGCGCGTCCAGCCGGGCGAAGGCGTGCGGCCACTCCCGGGTCGACTGCTTCATCAGCGCATCGTTGGTCTGCTCGTCGTAGTGCTCGAAATCGCCGAGCATCAGCTGCATGCGGTAGTCGCCGTCGAGCCGGGTGAGCCGGGCGAGGGTCATCCGGCCCGGCGCGGCCAGATGATGCACCGATGCGCCGCCCGCGGGGAAGAAGAACACCTCCGGATACAAATGCACCTTCGCGAGGTTCTCGGCCGGATCGTCGCTGCGCGCGGCGAACCAGGTGGCGTGCTGACCGGAATTGCACAGATCCCAGATGTCCCGATCGGCGTGATAGTGGCGGACGTCGGCGAACAGCACCGGGGTGTCCGCGACGGCTTTGAGCAGCTGCATGGTCAGCGCGCCGTCCATGTCCGCCTCGGTCGCGCAGACGTGCGGTTCCTTCGGCCCGTTCCAGTCGTAGGGATCGTTGAGGAACGCCTCGGTGATGTCCATGGTGGCGAAATACTGGGTGAGCTCCGGTTGTCCCTTGATCCCCGAGAAGTCCAGGCGCCATTCGGCGATCAGCTCGCGCACCGCGAGATACGAGCGGATCTGGCGTTCCAGCAACTGCGGGGTGAGCTTCGCGCCGTCGTAGTGCACGCCTGCGGCGTGCCGCTCCAGCCATTCGCGCGCGGCCTTCGCCTCGCCCGCGTCGGCCAGTTCGGCGCGCCGCACGATCTCCCACTGATCGATTTCCTCGACGTCGATGCCGAATCGGCGCTGCCACTGATCGGTGTTGGCGACCGCGGTGTTCATGCCCATCGGCCGCCCGCCGAAGCGCCCGAAGGTCGAACCGCGCAAGCTCGCCACGGCGGCCGCGGCCCGCGCGCGAACGCCGATGGCCTCGATCAGTCCGGGATCGGACGGATCACCCCACAGCCTGCTGTGTTTGCGCCCGATCTGGTCCAGCGCGCCTCCGGCGGCCAGCATGCCGACCATGCCGGGCTGGACCGGGTCGATATTCGACAGCAACAGCAGCGGACCGGGAATCGCGCCCGCCGCGAGCATCGTGAAGTGCGGAAACGCCCAGACCGCGTAATGCAGAACGGTGAGATCGACGCCCGCCGCGGCGACCGTGCGCGCTACCGTGCCTGCCAGCGCGTTGTCGCTGATCGGCGCCGCGCCGCGAACCACGTCGTGCCCCGCCGCCGTCAGCGCGGTCACGAGCCGGTCCTCGGTGGAGGCGATGAAATCGGCGATGCCCGCATGCACATAGTCGCGGCCATCGGAGATGCTGATGATGCCGATACGGGCCATGCCGGTCCCTCCCGTAGGTGGGGTGATCGGAGAGTTCGACTCGCTCAACAGATACCAGCCGAGACCGCGCCCATAGACGGGTTTCGCCGAAATGGCGCTCGGCTCGGTGTTTCGGACCGCTTAGCGCGGAACCGTTTTGACGACCCGCCCCCGCGGGAAGCCGAGCGGCGCCAGATGCACCCCGCCTTGGCCCCAGCCCGCGCTGGTGATCCACCAGCGGCCGTCCGCTTCGACCACCTCGGCGGCGTGCGCCGCGATATGGCCGACCTTGTCGCCGATGCGGAAGCGGAACGGGTTGTCGCTGCGGAAGACGTCGGTGCCGACGTAATGCGGGCGCGGACCGATGAACAGGTACCACCATCCGCCGTGCCGGAGGACATAGGGCGACTCGGTGTTGCCCGCCCCGGTGCCTTTTGCCGGGTCCGTGTACGCGATGTGCCGCTCGCCCCAGTGCACGAGGTCGGTGCTGGTGCGGTAGGCGACGACGTGGTGACCACCGTCCGGGGCACTGGTCGCGCAGTAGTACATCACCCATTGGTCGCCCACCCGCGCCACCATCGGGTCGCGCGCGTCGTAGCCGTCGCGGAACAGCGGCCCCGCCGCGGACCTGGTCCAGTGGAACAGGTCGGGCGAGGTCGCCAGGTTCATCGCCGCGGCGGTGCGGTCGGCGCCGCCCGCCGCGTAGAACATGTGGTACCGGCCCAGGGCCGCGAGCACGTAAGGCGCCCACAGATGCGTCTCGCCGTAGTTCCGGTCCACCCGCAACGCGGAGGCATGCTTGGTCCACGGGCCGGCCAACCGGTCGGCGGTGGCGTGGGCGAACTCGATTTCATCGAACGGGTCCGCCGGTTCGGGATGCGTGATGCCGAAAAGGTGCCACCGCCCGTAGTCGTCGCGAACAATCGTGTGGTCGTTGATGTACCAGGCTTCCGGCTCCCCGGCGCTCGGGTCGTAGATCCGCGCGAAACTTCCCGCTCGGACCACCTCCCGCGTCGCCATAGGTTCATGATGCCGCGATCAGGTCCACGGTGGCGGGATCATCGGGCAACCACACTGCGCCGCAAGTACTCCGCGGTCAGCGACCGGCCGTCGGTCAGCAAGTCCGCAGGCGTGCCGGCGAAAACGAGTTCGCCGCCGTGCTTTCCGCCGTCGGGTCCGAGGTCGATCACCCAGTCGGCCCGAGCGACGAGATCGAGGTCGTGCTCGATGACGATCACCGTGTTGCCCGCGTCGACCAGCCGGTCCAGCAGCCCGACCAGGGTGTCCACGTCGGCCATGTGCAGTCCGGTGGTCGGTTCGTCCAGCACGTAGACGGTGGCTTCGGCGCGCCGCTGGAGGTGATCGGCCAGCTTCACGCGCTGGCGTTCGCCGCCGGACAGCGAGGACAGCGACCGGCCGAGGGTGAGATACCCGAGACCGACATCGAGCAGCGACCGCAACGGCGTGCTGATCCGCCGGTCCTGTGCTTCGGCCCAGAAGTTCAGCGCCTGCTCCGCGGGCATCTCCAGCACGTCGGCGATCGACGCCCCGCGAATCTCGTAGGCGAGCGCCTCCGGACGGTACCTGCGTCCGTGGCAGGCATGGCAGACCGTGGTGACCGGATCCATGTACGCCAAGTCGGTGAAGATCACGCCCGCGCCGTCGCATTCGCGGCAGGCTCCGTCGGAATTGAAACTGAACAAGCCCGGTCGCACACCGTGCCGCTTGGCGAAAAGCTGACGTAACGGGTCCATGATGCCGAGATAGGTCGCCGGGCTGGAGCGCCGGGACGCGGCAATCGCGGATTGGTCCACCGCGACGACCTCCGGATACGTCGCGACGAACGCGCCGGACACCAGCGTGCTCTTCCCGGAGCCCGCCACACCCGTCACCGCCGTGAGCACACCCGTGGGAAAGCGCACGGTGAGATTCTTCAGGTTGTAGGCATCGGCATCGGCCACGGTGAGCCATCCCGCAGGCTCACGGACGTCCTCCTTCACCCGGCGGACCCGGCGCAAGCCCGCACCGGTCGGCGTCTCCGCGAGCCGCAGCTGATCGACCGTGCCCTGGAACACCACCTGCCCGCCATGGGAACCCGCGCCCGGCCCCATGTCGACCACGTGGTCGGCGACGGCGATGACGTCCGGGGAGTGCTCCACCACCAACACGGTGTTGCCCTTGTCGCGCAGCCGGCGCAGCAGCGTGTTCAGCCGTCCCACGTCCCGGGGATGCATGCCGACGCTGGGCTCGTCGAAGATATAGGTCATGCCGGTGAGGCTGGAGCCCAGATGCCGGACCACCTTCAGGCGCTGCGCCTCGCCGCCCGACAGGGTCGCGGTCTCCCGATCGAGCGAAAGGTAGCCGAGCCCGACTTCCTCGATCCGCCGCAGCCTGGCGACGGCTGCCTGGGCGATCGGCCGCGCCACCGGATCGTCCAAGCGGTCGAGCACGTCTATGAGATCGGTGATCTCCATCCTGCCGTAGTCGGCGATGCCGAGCCCGTCGATCCGGCTCGCCAGCGCGGCGGCGTTGAGCCGCGCGCCCCCGCATTCCGGGCAGACCTTCTCGGTGACCACCGCGCGGGCGGCCGCGCGATTCTTGTCCGACAGCGCGGCGAGATCACGTTTGATGTAGAGGCGGTCGAACCGCTCCAGCAGTCCTTCGTAGGCGTTGTTCCCCGCCGATCCGTTCCGATTCTTGCGCGGCACCCGAAATCCTTTGCCGTGCAGGAACAGCTGCCATTCCTCGGCGGTGAAGTCCCGCAGCGGCTTGTCCGGATCGAAAAGTCCCGACTCGGCGTAGAGCTGCCACTGGAATGTTCCGACCGCGAACGGGCCGAACGTGATCGCACCCTCGTTGAGCGACTTGTCCGCATCGATCAGCTTGTCCGGATCGGGCCGCACCACGTGGCCCAGACCACCGCACGCCGGACACATGCCCAGCGGGTCGTTGAACGAATAGCGGGTGGCCTCGCCCGCGCTCGGCACGCTGTGCCGGGAGAACAGCACGCGGATGACCGAGTGGATGTCGGTCATGGTCCCGACCGTGGACCGGGAATTGCCGCCGATCGGCTTCTGATCGACGACGACGGCGGGCGCGAGGTCGTCGATGGCCTCCACCTCGGGACGCTCGTACTTGGGCAGCCGATTGCGGATGAACCAGGTGAAGGTCTCGTTGAGCTGCCGCTGCGATTCCACCGCGACCGTCCCGAAGACGATCGACGACTTGCCCGAGCCGGAGACGCCGGTGAAGACCACGATCTTGCCTTTGGGGATGGTCAGCGAGACGTCGCGCAGATTGTTCTCGCGAGCCCCGATGATCTTGATGGTGTCTCGATCTGCATGCACGGACCTCACGCTAGGAACGGATGAGGTCGGATTTCGTCCTCGTTCGCCGCCATACTCGAGGACGTGACCCAGACCGCCGCCCGACTGCTCCAGCTGCTGTCGCTGTTGCAGACCCGCCGCGAATGGAGCGGCCCCGAACTGGCCGCGCGGCTCGGGGTCACGGTGCGGACCGTGCGCCGGGACGTGGAACGCCTGCGCGAGCTGGAATACCCGGTGGTCGCGAGCCTCGGCGCGATCGGCGGCTACCGCCTGGAAGCGGGCGCGGCGCTGCCGCCGCTGCTACTCGACGACGAGGAAGCGGTCGCGATCACCCTCGGACTGCGCGGCGCGGCGCAGGGCGCGATCGCGGGCATCGAAGAATCGGCCGCTCGCGCGCTGGTGAAATTGCAGCAGGTCCTGCCGTCCCGGTTGCGACGCCGGGTCGACGCGATAGACACCACCACCGTGTCGCTCGGCGGCCCCGCTGCCGGGCCCCTGATCGATCCCGAAGTGCTGGTGACGCTCGCCGCCGCCGCGCGTGACGGCGAACGGATCCGGTTCCGCTACCGCGACAAGACCGGCACCGAGAGCGGCCGGCTCGCCGAACCGCACAGCCTGGTCTCCGCGGGCCGCCGCTGGTATCTGGTCGCCTGGGACGTCGACCGCGCCGATTGGCGCACCTTCCGCGTGGACCGCTTGACCGCGCCGCGACCGATCGGAATACGCTGCGCACCCCGCGCGCTGCCCACCGAGGATGCGGCGAGTTTCGTGACCAGCCAGCTGGCGCGCTCCAGGCCGGTCCGTCCTGTGGTCCTGCGGGTGCATGCCTCCGCCGCAACCCTGGCCGAAACGTTCCGCGTGCGCGCGGAGGAGATCGAGCCGCTGGACGAGCGGACCTGTCTACTGCGCACCTGCGCGGATTCGCTGGAGTGGACCGCCCTCCGCATCGCGCACCTGGACTTGGACTTCGAGGTCGTCGAACCCACCGAGATGAGGGACCTGCTTGCCGGGCTCGGGGCGAAATTGCTGCGTGCCGCGCGGGAACCGCGCTGAGTGCGGCTTGTCGGCAGATCGGGCGCGGCGCGATTGTCTTCCGAGGCGTTGGGAGTGATCTTGTGGTGGTCTGAATCACACTTGTGTCATTCGCGCTCGCTTACCGCCGTTCGCGTGTCTCTGACCTGCGAAAAAGCGCGTTGGACAGGCGATTTGACGAAGCGTTATCCGCCGCGTAACTTATTCCAGGTCAGAGCGACACGGACACCGACCCGGAGCCGAGAAGCGAGGCGGAGACGCCGAGCGGATGGACCGGGAAACGAGGTAGGACGAGGAGCGCCTGACGATCACACTGGCTCGATCGGGAGCCCGATTTTGATCGGGTGAACGAATGAGCTAAGCTGGAAAAGTTGCTTCACAGAAAGTCCGGAGAAATTCGGATCGGATGTGTGTGCGTGTGTTCTTTGAGAACTCAATAGTGTGTCGATGAATGTCAGTGCCAATTATTTTTGGTTTCGGCTCTTCATACCCCCGTGT
>NZ_JBIRYN010000006.1:100924-472744 GCF_044389845.1 Nocardia sp. NPDC019323 | reverse complement strand
CTGCTGTCGTCGCCGACGCGAATATTCCGGTCGGTGAGATCGAATTGCTCTCCGACGCCGAACGGCATGACGTCCTCACCGCATGGAACGACACCACCCATTCGGTGGAGCCCGCCACGCTGGGAACATTGCTGCGCCGGACCGCCGCGGCGACGCCGGGCGCGGTCGCGCTGGTCGCGGACCTACCCGGCGGCGAGCGCGCCGAGCTGAGCTACGCCGAACTCGCCGCCCGCGTCAACCGCCTCGCCCGGTATCTGATCTCGGTGGGCGTCGGCCCCGAAACCCGAGTCGCGCTCGCCTTCCGCCGATCGGTGGACCTGGTCGTGGCGATGTACGCGGTGGCCGAGGCCGGTGGGGCCTACGTCCCGGTCGATCCGGACCAAGCCGCCGAGCGAACCGACTACATCCTCTCCGTCGCCGCGCCCGTGTGTGTGCTGAGCAACGCGGAGTCGGACTTCGACACCGACGTCGCGCCGGTGGTGCGGCTGGAGGATCTCGAACTGACCGCGGTCGCGAGCGTGCCGCTCACCGACTCCGAGCGGGTCGTACCGCTGCGGCCGGAGAACACGGCCTACGTCATCTTCACCTCCGGTTCGACCGGACGCCCGAAGGGTGTCGCGGTGCCGCACGCGGCGGTCGTGAACCAGCTGCTCTGGAAGGTGGCCGAATTCGCGCTGACGCAGGACGACTCGGTGCTGTTGAAGACGGCGGCGACGTTCGACTTGTCGGTGTGGGAGTTCTGGTCGGCCGCTGTCTGCGGCGGTCGCCTGGTGATCGCCGCCCCGGACGGTCACCGGGACTCTGTGTATCTCAACGACCTCGTGGCGCGGGAATCGGTTACCACCCTGCACGCGGTGCCATCTATGCTGGAGGCGCTACTGGCGCACCGGCCCGTCGCGGACGACTGGTCGCCACGGCGGGTGCTGGCGATCGGTGAATCCCTTCCGGGTGCTTTGGCGCAGCGGTTCTTGCGTGGTTATCCGCGGACCGAGTTGTTCAATTTGTATGGTCCGACCGAGGCGGCGGTGTCGATTACCAGTCATCGGGTAACGGTGGCTGATGAGACGTCGGTGCCGATCGGTGCGCCGGAGTGGAACAGTCGGGTGTTTGTGCTGGATGGGCGTTTGCGTCCGGTTCCGGTGGGTGTGTCGGGTGAGTTGTATTTGGCTGGTGCGCAGTTGGCGCGGGGTTACTTCGGTCGTGCGGATTTGACGGCTGATCGGTTCGTGGCGAATCCGTTCGAGCCTGGTGAGCGGATGTATCGCACGGGTGATTTGGTGGCGTGGAACAGCGCCGGGGAATTGGAGTACCGGGGTCGTACGGATTTCCAGGTGAAGATCCGTGGTTTCCGTATCGAGTTGGGTGAGATCGAGGCTGCGTTGCTGGCGCTGCCGCAGATCGCGCAGACAGCGGTGATCGCGAAGTCCGATCCCAAGACCGGTGACCGTTTGGTGGCCTATCTGGTGGCGAGTGATGCCGAGGCCGGTGTCGATGTGGCGCAGGTGAAGTCGGAGCTGACTGCTGGTTTGCCGTCGTACATGGTGCCGTCGGCGTTCGTGGTGTTGGATGCGTTGCCGTTGAATGTCAACGGCAAGCTGGATCGTAAGGCGCTTCCGGAGCCGGAGTTCGAGGTTCAGGCGTTCCGTGCTCCGTCGACTCCGATCGAGGAGATCGTGGCGACGGTGTTCGCCGAGGTGCTGGGTGTGGAGCGTGTCGGCGCGGATGACGATTTCTTCGCTTTGGGTGGTAATTCGCTGTTGGCGACGCAGGTCGCGGCGCGTATCGGTGCGGCGCTGGATTCCCGTGTGCCGGTGCGTGTGCTGTTCGAAGCCTCCACCGTCGCCGCACTCGCCATCAAGGTCGAACGGGCCACCGGTGAACGCAAGCGCGCTCCGCTCGTCGCCGGTCCGCGTCCCGACCGCATCCCGCTGTCGCTGGCGCAGCAGCGCATGTGGTTCCTCAACCAGTTCGACACCTCGGCCTCGGTCTACAACATCCCGGCCGTGATCCGCTTGTCCGGCGACCTGGATGTGGATGCCCTGCGGCACGCCGTCACCGACCTCGTCGCCCGCCACGAGATCCTGCGCACGATCTACCCGCAGACACCGGAAGGCCCCGTGCAGCAGGTGCTCGCGCCCGACGAGGTGCCGGTTGATCTGACGCCCGCGCAGATCGGTGACGAGCACGTCGCCGGGGAGGTGCAGCGGATCGTCGCAGCCGGATTCGACGTGACCGCCGACGTGCCGTTCCGCGCGAAGCTGTTCCAGCTCGCGGGCACCGAATACGTGCTGGTCTTCGTCGCGCACCACATCAGTGCCGACGGCTGGTCGATGGGCCCGCTCACCCGGGATCTGATGCTGGCCTACGTCGCTCGCGGCGGCGGGCAGGAGCCGTCGTGGGCGCCATTGCCCATCCAGTACGCCGACTACGCGCTGTGGCAGCGCGACACGCTCGGCGCCGACGACGATCCCGAATCGCTCGCGGGCGCCCAACTGGCCTACTGGACGACCGAACTCGCCGACCTGCCCGACGAGCTGAACCTCCCCGCGGACCGGCCGCGCCCGCCCGCCCAGTCCTTCGCCGGCGGCAGAACCGATTTCGCCGTGGACGCCGACGTGCACGCCGCGCTGACCGATCTCGCGCGACGGCACAACGCCACGCTGTTCATGGTGGTGCACGCCGCGTTCGCGGTGCTGGCGGCGCGGCTGTCCGGCACCGAGGACATCGCGATCGGCACGCCCGTCGCTGGCCGCGGCGATGCCGAACTGGACGACCTGATCGGCATGTTCGTCAACACGCTGGTGCTGCGCACCCGGGTCACGCCCGGTCTCGGCTTCACCGAACTGCTGGCCGGCGCCCGGGAAACCGACCTGCGCGCCTTCGCCAACGCCGACATCCCGTTCGAGCGGCTGGTCGAGGCGCTCGCCCCCGAGCGCTCGGCCGGTCGCCATCCGCTGTTCCAGGTGGCGCTGTCGTTCGAGAACCTATCCGCGACCGGCTTCGAGCTACCCGGCCTGAGCTGCACCGCGCTGGATCCGGCCGCCGACACGGCGAAGTTCGACCTGTTGCTGACGGTGCGCGAGCAGCGCACGGAGTCCGGGGCGGAAGCCGGTCTCGCCGCTGAATTCACCTACGCCCGTGATCTGTTCGACGAACAGACCGTGGTCGAGTTCGGCCGCAGGTTCCGTCGCATCCTGTCCGCGATCGTCCGCAATCCGGACATCGCCGTCGGGGATCTGGAGATCCTGGAGGACTCGGAGCGCGCGGACCTGATCACCCGCGCCGGCGCACCCGCCGTGCCGCCGCGCACGCTGCCGGATCTGATGGCCGCCGCAGTCGCCGCGAATCCGTCCGGTATCGCCGTCGTCGCGGACGACCGCACCTTCAGCTACACCGAGCTGGACGCGGCTTCCGCGCAGTTGGCGCGGGCGCTGATCGATCGCGGCGCGGGACCGGACGTGCTGGTGGCCATCGCGATCCGTCGTTCGGTGGAATACGTGCTGGCACTGTGGTCGGTGGCCAAGACGGGGGCGGCGTTCGTCCCGATCGACCCGGCCTACCCGGCCGACCGCATCGCGCACATGGTCGCCGATTCCGGCGTGGCACTCGGCGTGACCCTCACCGCCGAACTGGACAGCCTGCCCGCCCTCCCCGGCGGTTGGCTCGCTTTGGACGATCACGACTTCACCCTCGACGTCGCGGTGCGCTCGGACCAGCCGTTGCGTCCCGAGGAACTGCGCGGACCGCTGTACGCGAGCAACGCCGCGTACGTGATCTACACCTCCGGCTCCACCGGCGTGCCGAAGGGCGTCGTGGTCACCCACGCCGGCCTGGCCAATTTCAGCGCCGAGCAGGTGCAGCGCTACCGGCTCGACCGATCCACCCGCGCCCTGGCGTTCGCGTCGCCGTCGTTCGACGCGTCGATGCTGGAGCTGCTGCTCGCCCTGGGCGGTGCGGGCGGGCTCGTGGTCGCGCCGCCGCTGACCTTCGGCGGTGCGGAACTGGCCGAGCTGATCAGCGCCGGAGGCGTCACGCATGCCTTCCTCACGCCGTCGGTGCTCGCCTCGCTGGATCCGGACGCGCTGCCGGGAACGCGGACCATCGTGGCGGGCGGCGAAGCGGTGCCCGCCGATCTGGCGGCCAAGTGGACGACCGCCACGGAGCGCGACTTCCACAATGGTTACGGGCCGACCGAGACCACTGTCATGACCACCATCAGCGACCCGCTGCGGCCCGGCGAACCGGTCACGATCGGCGGACCGATCCGCGGCATGCGATCGCTGGTGCTCGACGGCAGGCTGCGCCCCGTGCCCGAGGGCGTCACGGGCGAACTGTATCTGGGCGGCATCCAGCTCGCGCGCGGCTACCATGCCCGCCCCGCCCTCACCGCCGCCCGGTTCGTGGCCGACCCGTACGGCGTGCCGGGCGAGCGGCTCTACCGCACCGGCGACCTGGTGCGCTGGCGCCGCACCGAGGACGCGCCGGTGCTGGAGTATCTGGGCCGCAACGACTTCCAGGTCAAGGTGCGCGGCTTCCGCATCGAACTCGGCGAGATCGACGCCGCGCTCACCGCCCAGCCCGAAGTCGGCTTCGCCGTGACGCTCGGCCGCGCAACCGATTCCGGCGCAACCATGCTGGTCTCCTACGTGCTGCCCGCCGAAGGCGCGACGGCCGACCCGGCCGTGCTGACCGAGCGGATCGCACGCACACTGCCGGAGTACATGGTTCCGGCGGCGATCGTCGTGCTCGACGCGCTTCCGCTGACTCCTGTCGGCAAGCTGGACCGCAAGGCGCTGCCCGCGCCCGAGCCGGACACCCGCCCCTATCGCGCGCCTTCGACCCCGGCCGAACTGGTGATCGCCGAGGTGATCGGCGAGGTGCTCGCCATCGAACGGGTCGGCCTGGACGACGACTTCTTCGCCCTCGGCGGCGACAGCATCGTGTCCATCCAGGTGGTCACCCGCTCGCGTGCCCGCGGCGTGAGTTTCACGCCACGGGACGTCTTCGAGCAGCGGACGGTCGCGGCGCTGGCGCGCGCCGCCGTGGTCGCGGGCGCGCCCGGTGACGAGGCCGGCGAACTGCCGCTGACGCCGCACGCCGCGCGGATGCTGGACGACGGCATCGAAGTGCGGGCCGTCGCCATCGACGTCCCCGAGACCTGCTCCGTGGAGACCGTGCACGACGCGGTGGCCGCTGTGCTCGAGCAGCATCCGATGTTGTGGGTGCGGGTGGAGTACGGCGACGACGGCACGCCCGTGCTGCGCATTCCGGCCGCCGCCGAACGCACCGGCGAGGCGTTCCGCAGGCTGGATCCGCAGCGCGGCGAGACGTCGCTGCCCATCGACGACGTGGTGCAGGCGGCCGCGGCCGCCCTCGACCCGGAGCAGGGCCGCAATATCTACTTCGTGCTCACCGGCGGTCCCGAGGCCCGCTCCACGCTGATCGTGGTGGCCAGCAGCCTCGTCGTCGACGACGTCTCCTGGCGCGCGGTCGTCGACCAGCTGACCGCGGGATGGGAGCGGTCGCGCCACGCCGCGCCCGCGAGCGCCGAATCCGGCCTGGGCGTGCTCATCCGCGCCCTCTCGGCGAAGGCGCACGATCCGGCCACCGTCGCCGAAATGGATTGGTGGCGGCTGGCGCTCGGCTCCGTCCCGGAGGGCGCGGGAACCGAGGGACGTGATCTGCGCGCCCGCAGCCGGGTGTCGCTCACCATCACCGCCGAGGGCGCGGCGGCGGTCGCCGCGGCGGCCGAGGCCTACCACGCCGGAGTGGACGACATCCTGCTCACCGCGCTGGCGCTGGCGCTGCAGACCTCCGCGGGCGAGACCGTCACGCGCGCCATCGGTTCGGTCGTCCGGCTGTGCGCCGACGGTCGCGCGGCCACCGACGCCGACGCGGCGAGCACGGTGGGCGGCTTCGTCACCGAATATCCGCTTCCGTTGCGCTTGAGCCGGATCGACATCGAGGAGGCCCTGATCGGCGGACCCGCGGCGGGCGCCGCGATCGCGCAGATCAAGGAACTGCGGCGATCGGTGCCGTCGCGCGGCGTCGGCTACGGCCTGCTGCGCCACCTCAATGCCGAGACCGCCGCCGAACTGCGCCGCCTCGGCCGCGGCCGGTTCGCGCTGCGCTACCGGGATCTGCGTCCGGCGCGGGTGCACACCGACATCCCGTCCGACGACCTGCTGCTGGTGCTGACCGTCGACGCCACCGACGACGGCCTGCTCGCCCGGTTCAACTTCGCCGCCGCCGCATTCCGCGGCGAGGACGCGAAGACCTTCGCCGAGCACTGGATTCGGGCGCTCGGCGGCCTCGCCGAACACGGCCTGCGCCCGGACGCGGGCGGCTACACCCCCTCGGACTTCCCGCTGGTGCGGCTCAAACAGCCCGACATCGACCGGTTCACCCGCGCCTACCCCGACCTGTCCGACGCCTGGCCGCTCACCCCGCTGCAATCGGGCATGCTGTTCCACGCCCTGCTCGCGGAGCACTCGGTGGACGTCTACACCACCCAGTTCGTGCTCGATCTCGGCGGCGCGGTGGACGCGCGCCGGATGCACGCGGCCGCGCAGGCGGTGCTGGACCGGCACGACAACCTGCGCGTGGCCTTCGCCGACGACAGCGAGGGCAAGCCCGTGCAGATCGTGCAGGACGCGCTGGAGGTACCGTGGCGGCTGATCGATCTGAGCCATCTGGAACCCGCCGCGGCGGGAACCGAACTGGAGCGGATCAAAGCGGCGGATCTGGCCGACCACTTCGACATGCGGACCGCGCCGCTGCTGCGGTTCGCGCTGATCCGTTCCGCCGCGGCCCGCTACCACCTGCTGGTGACCAGCCACCACATCCTCGTCGACGGCTGGTCCATGCCGCTGTTGATGAAGGATCTGCTCACCCTGTACGCGTTCGGCGCCGATTCCAGGCGCCTGCCCCCGGCGCGGTCCTACCGCGACTACCTGGCCTGGCTGGTGGCGCAGGACACGGAGGCAGCCCGTTCCGCGTGGCGCGCCGCTCTGGCCGGTGTCACCGAGCCGACGCCGCTGGCTCCGGTCGATCCCGGCCGCGAGATCGCCTCCGGTGTGGGCGAGGTCGGTTTCGAGCTGTCCCCGGCCGACACCACCGCGCTGACCCGGCTCGCGTCCGGGCTCGGCGTCACGGTGAACACCGTGGTACAGGCCGCATGGGGACTGCTGATCGGCCGCACCGTCGACCGTGACGACGTGGTCTTCGGCGCCACCGTGTCCGGCAGGCCGCCGCAGCTGGACGGCGTCGAGGCGATGGTCGGCCTGTTCCTCAACGCGATCCCGGTGCGGGTGCGGCTCGACCCGGCCGGCACGCTCGCCGGGCTGCTGCGGCAGCTGCAGGCCGAGCAAGCCGCGCTGCTGGACTACCACTACCTGGGGCTGAGCGACATCCAGGAAGCCGTGGGTATCGAGGGGTTGTTCGACTCCCTGGTCGTGTTCGAGTCGTTCCCGGTGGACCGCGAGGGCTTGGACCGGGCAGGCGCCATCGACGGTATGAACGTCACCGGCGTGGGCGCGGTCAACGGCACCCATTACCCGTTCACGGTGATGGTGGTGCTGGACAACCAGTTGCGCGTCTCGGTGAAGTACCTGCGCGACGTGGCCGGCGAACCGGCGGCGCTCGCGCTCGCCCAGCGGCTCTCGGCGCTGATCGGCCGCTTCGTGACCACCCCGCAGGCGAGGATCGGCGAGATCGACGTGCTGCTGGACGACGAGCGCACCGAACTGGCCGCGCGCAACGCCACCGACAGGCCGGAACTGCTCGACGGCGCGACCTTGCCCGCACTGTTCGCCGCGCAGGTGGCGCGCACGCCGGACGCGCCCGCGGTGCGCTTCGGCGCCACCACGCTGAGCTACGCCGAACTCGACTCGCGCGCGCGGTCCATGGCCGTGGAGCTGATGCGCTGGGGCGTCGGCCCGGAGACGCTGGTGGCCGTGGCCATGCGGCGGGGCATCGACCTGGTCGTGGCGATCCACGCGGTGCTGCGAGCCGGTGGCGGTTACGTCCCGATCGACCCGGACCACCCGGCCGAACGCAACGAGTACGTCCTCGGCAGCACCGCTCCCATCTGTGTCCTGACCACCACCGCGGACGCGTTCGACACCGCGACCGGTGTGCCGGTGATCGCGGTGGACACGCTGTATCTGCCGTCGTACGAAGACCCGTGGCCGCAGGAGGACGTGCATCCGGACACCGTCGCCTACGTCATCCACACCTCCGGCTCCACCGGCAGGCCCAAGGGCGTGATGATCACGCACCGGCAGATGGTGAACCAGTTCCGCTGGGCGCAGTCGGCCTACCCGCACGACGGCCGCGACGTCGTGCTGCACAAGACGCCGATCACCTTCGACATCTCCGCCTGGGAGTTGTTGTGGCCGTTGCACACCGGGGCCTCGATCGTGATCGCCGCGCCCGACGGACATCGCGACCCGGCCTATCTGGCCCGCGTGATCGTCGAGAACGCCGTGACCACCGTGCATTTCGTGCCGTCGATGCTGGACGCGTTCTTGGACCCGGTCGCCAACGCGACCGTGGAGTATCCGTCGCTGCGCCGGGTGTTCGCCGCGGGCGAGGCGCTGTCGGGGGAGACCGCGGCGCGGTTCGCCGCGACCGTGCCGGACGCGGAGCTGGTCAATTGGTACGGTCCCGCCGAGGCCACCGTGGTCACCGGTCATCCCGTGCGCGACAACGCCGCGGTGGCGGTTCCGATCGGGGTGCCCGTGGCCAACACCCGGGTGCACGTGCTCGACCGGCAGTTGTTACCGGTGCCGCCGGGTGCTCCAGGGGAGCTGTATGTCGCGGGCGTGCAATTGGCGCGTGGCTATCTCGGGGCCCCGGCCATGACCGCCGAGCGTTTCGTCGCCCACGCGGGCGGCGCGCGGCTGTATCGCACCGGGGACATCGTGCGCTGGCGCGACGGCGTACTGGAATACCTGGGCCGCGGCGACTTCCAGGTCAAGCTGCGCGGCCAGCGCGTCGAACTCGGGGAGATCGAGGCCGTGCTGACGCGTCATCCGCAGGTGCGGCACGCCGCGGTCGCGGTGGTGCGTGGCGGCTCCGGCGACCGGCTGGCCGCCTACGTCGTCGTCGCGCCGGGGCAGACCCTGGACGAAGCCGCGCTGCTGCAGCACGCCCGCGCCGCGCTGCCGTCGTCCATGGTGCCCTCGGCGGTCGTCACGCTCGCCGAGCTTCCGCTCAACGCCAGCGGCAAACTCGACCGCAAGGCGCTGCCGGAACCGCGACTGGTGACGCGTCCGTACCGCGCCCCCGGCACGCCGCTGGAGCGGACCGTGCTCGAGGTGTTCGACGAGGTGCTCGACCTCGGCGTCGGGCATCGGGTCGGCATGGACGACGACTTCTTCGAGCTCGGCGGCACCTCGCTGGTCGCAACGCGCGCGGTCAGCAGGCTGCGTACGCTCACCGGCGCGGAGGTGCGGGTGCAGTGGTTCTTCACCGATCCGACCCCGGCGGCGCTGGCGGCCAGGATCATGGCAGCGCTGGCCGACGACCACGACTACGACCAGGACTCCAACGCGGCGCTCGGCGTCCTGCTGCCGATCCGCACCATGGTTCCGCACGACGTGGCCGCCGCCGAGCCGCTGTTCTGCCTGCACCCGATGTACGGGTTGTCCTGGTGCTACGCGGGCCTGGCGCGCTACGTGCCCGCGAGCACGCCGATCTTCGGCCTGCAGTCGCCCGCGCTCACCGAAGAGGGCTACCTGCCGCGGTCGCTGGCCGAGATGGCGCACCGCTACGTGGCCGAGATCCGCGCGGTGCAGCCGCACGGGCCCTACCGCCTGCTCGGCTGGTCGCTCGGCGGTGTGCTGGCGCACGCGGTGGCGACCGAGTTGCAGGCCGCGGGCGAGCAGATCGGCCTGCTGACCATGCTCGACAGCCACCCCGACATCGACGTCACGGACTTCAGGGCGGCGATCCGCGAGGCGCTGGCCGAACTCGGCATCGGCGCCGACGCCCTGCTGCCCGGCGAGGGCGACATCCACGATCTGAGCGAGGACGCGCTGGCCGCGCTGCACGCCACCATTCCGCCGGACATGGCGGTGCTCACCCCCGACCGGGTGCGCCGGATCTACCGCAGCGCGGTGCGCTCGGCCGAGTTGATCGCCGAGCACCGGCCTGCGGTCTTCCGCGGCCGGCTGGACTACTTCAGCGCGGCCGGTCACGACACCGCGGCGGCCGGCTGGCAACCCTACGTCGACGGCCGGGTGGACGATCATCCCGTCGGCGTCTCGCACGATCAGATGACATCGCCCGAAGCGCTGGCCCAGATCGGGCCCCGATTGTCCGAGTTGCTCGATCCCCCGGGGTGGGAAGCGACACGGAACATGGGGCGGTCATGATCGGACCGACACCGTTCGGGCATGATGGGCAACGGTGCGGTAACGAAGTCCACTGTTGTGACGACTACATAGGCCGTATGGTCGGGCGGATGCCTGGACGTCCACCCGGCGCGTGGGGCATGCAGAGCGAATCTCGAGACGAAGCGAAGGTGCGAAATTGATACGTCGACAGAGCCGGCGCGGTGGCCTGCGGGCCGCGGCCGCGATCGCGGCAACCGCGGTGCTCGCGGGAATGATGACCGGTCTCGGCGCGTCCAGCGCGACAGCTGATCCCATCATCGATTCCAAAAGCCTGCTGGCCGACCCGGTCGCCCCGGACGGTTCGCGTATCACCAAGGCCGAGTACAAGGACGCGCGCAGCATCCGGCTGTACGTGTACTCGGCGGCCATGGACGAGAAGGTCATCATCGACGTCCAGCGCCCGGCCGACGCCTCCGTGCCGCGTCCGACGCTGTACCTGCTCAACGGCGCGGGTGGCGGCGAGGACGAAGCCTCGTGGCAGGCGAAGACCGACGCGCTGCAGTTCCTGTCGGACAAGAACGTCAACGTGATCCAGCCGATCGGCGGCAAGTGGAGCTACTACACCGACTGGATCAAGGACGACCCGGTGCTCGGCCGCAACAAGTGGAAGACCTTCTTCACCGAGGAGCTGCCCCCGCTGGTCGACGGCGCGCTCGGCACCAACGGCGTGAACGCCATCGCCGGCCTGTCCACCTCGGGCACCACGGTGCTCGCGCTGCCGATCGCCAAGAAGGGCCTGTACAAGGCCGCCGCGGCCTACAGCGGCTGCGCGCAGACCAGTGACCCGGTCGGCTCCGAGTTCGTCAAGCTGACCGTCGAGACCTGGGGCGGCGGCGACACCGACAACATGTGGGGTCCGGAAGGCTCGCCGGAGTGGGTGGCCAACGACCCGTACGTGAACGCCGAGGGGCTGCGGGGGCTCGACCTCTACATCTCCACCGGCAACGGCCTGCCCGGTCAGTACGACACGCTCAACGGTCAGTACGCCCTTCCCGGCGCCTACGGTCTGGCCAACCAGATCATCATCGGCGGCGTGATCGAGGCCGGCACCAACTACTGCACGCACAACCTGAAGAACCGGCTGGACGAGCTGGGTATCCCGGCTACTTACAACTTCCGCGACTCGGGCACCCACTCGTGGGGCTATTGGCGCGACGAGTTCCAGCGGTCGTGGCCCGTGCTCGCGAAGGGTCTCGGTATCTGATCGACTGAGCCGGGACGCCCGGTCCGCTTCCACCGACCGCCTGGTCTCCGCAGTCGCGGGGACCAGGCGGTCGTCTTTGTGGGGTAACCGTCACAAAAAGTTCGGGAGGCCGTAAAATTCAGTTCGTGGGTATTACGCTGGCTGAGTCGACCAAGTCCGCCACCGAGCGCGCGCGTGCCGCGACGGTCCTGCTGGGACCGGCGTTCGTGGCGGCCATCGCGTACGTCGATCCCGGGAACGTCGCGTCGAATATCAGTGCGGGCGCGCAGTTCGGCTACCTCCTGGTCTGGGTCATCGTCCTGGCCAACGTGATGGCGGGGCTGGTGCAGTTCCTCTCGGCCAAGCTCGGCCTGGTCACCGGGTGGTCGCTGCCGGAAGCGGTGCGCGCGAAGGCGAGCGGCCCGGTCCGGCTGGCGTACTGGGGTCAGGCCGAGACGGTCGCGATCGCCACCGACCTGGCCGAGGTGGTCGGCGGCGCCATCGCGCTGCATCTGCTGTTCGGCTTGCCCCTGCTGGTGGGCGGGGTCATCACCGGCGCGGTCTCGATGGGCCTGCTGCTGGTGCAGGACCGCCGTGGCCAGCAACCGTTCGAGCGCGTGATCACCGGGATGCTCGCGATCATCGCGATCGGATTTTTGGCCAGCGTGGTCATCGCCCCGCCGTCGGCCGCCGACGCGGCAAGCGGGCTCCTGCCGCGCTTCCAGGGCACCGAGAGCGTCCTGCTCGCCGCCGCCATGATCGGCGCCACGGTCATGCCGCACGCGGTCTACCTGCACTCCGGCCTGGCCCGCGACCGGCACGGGCAACCGGAGGCCGGGCCGCTGCGCGCCAGGCTGCTGCGGATCACCAAGGTCGACGTGGGGCTGGCCATGATCCTGGCGGGCACGGTGAACCTGGCCATGCTGCTGATGGCCGCCAACACCCTGCGCGGGCGAGACGTCGAAACCATCGAGGACGCGCACGCGGCCGTCGGCGACGTGCTCGGCCCGGCCGCCGCGCTGCTGCTCGCGATCGGCCTGCTGGCCTCCGGTCTGGCCTCCACGTCGGTCGGCGCCTACGCGGGCGCGATGATCATGCAGGGCCTGCTGCACAAGCGGATTCCGCTGATCGCGCGCAGGCTGATCACGTTGATCCCGGCCATCGCGGTCCTGGCGCTGGGCATCGACCCGACCCGCGCGCTGATCATCTCCCAGGTGGTGCTGTCGTTCGGCATCCCGTTCGCGCTGATCCCCCTGGTGCGCTTCACCAGTGACCGCACGCTGATGGGCGCGGACGTCAACCATCGCCTGACCACCGCGCTGGCCTGGGCGGTCGCCGCGATCATCTCCGTGCTCAACGCCGCCCTGATCTATCTCACCGTCACCGGGCGGTAGCCCGCCCGGTGCGGCGCGCCGGTCAGACCCAGTTCTCGATCCAGTACTTCCAGATCCGCGGCGCGTAGGCCTCCAGCGGCGGCACCCTGATGTCGGTGCCGGCCAAGGCCGCGCTGGTGTGCCTGCAATCGAACCAGCAGGCGAATTCGCTGTGCTCCAGCACGTCCAGCGGCACGCCGACCCGGGGCAGCAGCCAGTTCACGCCGGGGACCCGCAACATCATGTTCAGGGTGCGTTTTGGCATCACCTCGACCAGGTGTGGCGCCCCCGCCTCGTCGGCGAACAGGTTCAGCGCGTCGACCGCGCTCTGCCTGCGCGGATCCACCAGGTGATAGGCGATCTTGTCAGAGCCGGGGCGATGCGCGATGTGATCGAGGGCGCGGGCCACGAAATCCACCGGCACCATGTTTGTCTCGCCCAGTTTGGGCACCAGCACCGGCAGCAGCCTCGGCAATTGCGCGCCCATGCGCAGCAGGCGGAAGAAGTAGTACGGGCCGTCGATCCGATCGATCTCGCCGGTCCTGGAATGCCCGATCACGATCGATGGCCGGTAGATGCGCCAGCGCAGCGACGATTCCCGCACCATCCGCTCGGCCTCGAACTGCGCGCGCTGCATCGGGGTGGCCAGCGTCTGGCCGTGATCGAACATGTCCTCGGTGAACAGCCCTTCGCTGGACCCGGCCACCTCTACGGTCGAGACGTGGTGCAGCAGGCCGACGCCAAGTTCCTCGGCGACGTCGACCAGGTTCCTGGTCCCGCCGCCGCGCTCGGTCAGGTCGTAGCCCGCGGCCAGATGGAAGACGTGCTCGATGGCGCCGCGATGCCGGGCCAGCCAGGTCGGATCGATGCCGAGCCCCGGGGCGCCGAGATCGCCGCGTACCAGGCGGACGCGGTCGCCGCCGGCCCATTCCCGCGCGCAGCAGGCGAACCGGTCGGCCGAGGCATCGCCCGGCCGCACCAGCACGTGGATGTCACCCTCGCGTTTCAGGAGCTCAGGGATGAGAAAACGACCGATGAACCCAGTTGCCCCGGTAACCAGGTAAGTCATAGCCGATGAACATAGTCGCCTGCCGGTCGCTACGTTCCGGCGGGCCGATCAGTCGGCGAAGACGGCCTTGCGCTTGGTGAGCATCGCGGTGGCGCCCTCGATGAAATCGGGGGAGCGCAGCAGCTCGGTCTGCCCCGCCTTCTCGGCGGCCAGCGCCGCGTCCAGCGAGGTCAGCGTGGCCTGGTTCAGCGCCTGCTTGGTGAGCTCGAGCGCGCGGCGCGGACCCGTGGCGATCTTCTCGACCCCGGCCTCGACCGCGGCGTCGAGTTCGGCGTCGGGGACGACGGCGGTGAACAGACCGGCGGCCGCGGCTTCCCTGGCGGGCAGCCGTTCGCCGAGCAGCGCCATCCGCGCCGCCAGCGGGCGGCCCGCGGCCGCGGCGACCAGCGCGGCCGCCCCGCCGTCGGGCATCAGGCCGATGTTGATGAAGGCCAGCAGCAGGTAGGAGTCCTCGCTGGCGTAGACAAGGTCGGCGGCCAGCGCGATGCCGACGCCGACGCCCGCCGCGGCGCCACGGATCCGCACGATCACCGGGACCGGCGCGTCGACGATGGCGCGCACCAGCCGGTTCGCCGCGTCCATCACCATGTCCGAGGTGATGCCACGCTGCGCCTCGTCCGCGCTCGCGGACAGATCGGCGCCGGTGCAGAAATCGCCGCCTTCGCCGGTCAGTACGATCGCCCGCACCGCGCGGTCGTCCGCCGCCGCGTGGAAGGCGTCCCCGAGCGCGACCATGGTGTCGTAGTCGATGGCGTTCTTCCGCTTGGGGTTGGTGATCGTGATCCGCAGCACCTTGCCGTCCTGGACCGCGGTGAACTTCGCGGCGGAGGGCGCGGCCGGGGCCGCGGAATCGTTGTTGCTCACGTTTGCTCCTAAGCTGCAATTCGGCGGGCGCCAGGCCGTGAATAGTGGTTAACTTTGCGAATTGTGGTTAACTTAGGGTCCAGTGACGGGCGCTGTCAACCAGCGCCGCCGGAGAACGGAGAGGTGCATGGTCGCGGATCGCAGCGAGATCGATCTCGCTCCCGCGCGCCCCGAACCGGGCAGGCGGGCGGGCGCGCCTTCGGTGCGCCGCCGTCCGAAGGACCGCAAGGTGCAGATCATCCGGGCCGCCGCACGCGCGTTCAGCGAACGCGGGTACTACCCGGTCGGCGTCGATGAGATCGCCGCCGAGGTCGGCATCTCCGGTCCCGCCCTCTACCGGCATTTCACGAACAAATACGCGCTGCTGGTCGCCGCGGCGGAGGAAGGCGCGCGACACCTGCTCAGCGTCGCGGAGGGAGCCGACGACGCGCGGCTGGACCCGCAGCGGCGCGCGGACGCGCTGATTCGCGCGATCAGCGAGCACACCGTCGAGATCCGCCGCGAGGCCGGGCTCTACCGCTGGGAGCGGCGCTATCTCGAGCGGGACGATCGCGTCCGGATCAAGAAGATCTACGACGACCTGAACAACACCCTCGCGGCGCCGATCGCGCTGCTGCGCCCCGAGGCGCCGCCCGCGGACGTGGCGATGCTGGCCGCGGGCGTGCTCAGCGCGATCGCCAGCATCGCCGCGCACCGCACCGCGCTGTCGAGCGCCCGGCTGCTTCCGCTGCTGCATCAGATGTCCTGGGCCATCCTGCGCACCGACCTGCCTCCCGCGCCGGCGGAACCCGATCCAGGGCCGCCCGTTCGCGGCATCCCGGTGACCTCCAAGCGCGAACAGTTGCTCACCGAGGCCATCCGGATCTTCGGCAGGCAGGGCTACCACGAGGCGAGCATCGAGGAGATCGGCGCCGCGGTCGGCATCAACGCCTCCAGCGTGTACCGGTACTTCGCGAGCAAGGCCGACCTGCTCGCCGCGGCCTTCCACCGCACCGGCGACCGGCTGGCCATCGCGATCACCGAGGCGCTGGCCGAAGCGACGAGCCGGGCGGACGCCGCGCGGAATGTGGCCGAGCGCTACGCCAAGCTGAGTTTCGCCATGCCCGAGATCATGGCGGTGTACTACGCCGAGTTCGGCAATCTGCCGCAGGCCGAGCAGCACAAGCTGCGCGCCATCCAGCGGCAGAACGTGCTGGAGTGGGCCAACCTGCTCGACGGCGACCCGGTGGAAGCGCGTTTTCGGGTGCACGCCGCCATCAGCCAGGTGATCGATGTGGGCAGACTGATCCGATTCGATTCCCGGCCAGCGCAATTGGCCCGGGTGACCGCGCTCATGGACGCGGTGCTGCTCGCCGAACAGGCAGAGCCGCACAACCACCGCGATTGACCCCGCACCTCGCAACCCGTGACCGAACTCCGAGGCTGCCGCAGACCTATGCGGTCCTTGTCGACAACGTCCTCTGGCCGCCGACTCAACTCATCGGGTTGGCCACGGGAGGGCAGGCAAGCGTCGGCGGGACCAACAACTACAACTCACACACCGCGCTGAAAGCGTTGAACGAGTTGGGCTTCGCCACGTTCGAGCGGGTGGAATACGACGCGCACGGGGCCGTAGTAGTCCGCGAAAGCCGGAAGCGCGCCTAGCCCTGCGCTCAGGGGCGGCGGCCGTGCCGGATGCGGAAGATCGTCCTGGCCAGGCGGAGGTGGCGTGGGTGCCGATCGAACGTGGACAGGTTCACCGGCGCCTGGTACCGCTTGCGGGTGATGGCCAGGGTCCGGCTGAACTCGCGCAGCCCCTGGTCGCCGTGGCTGTGGCCCTGGCCGTATTCGCCCACGCCGCCGAAGGGCAGCGCGGGGATGCCCGCGTAGGCGGTCGAGGAGTTGATGGTCACCACACCGACGCGCAGTTGCTCGGCGAACGCTTCGATCTCGTGCACGTCCCTGGTGAACACCGACACCGCGACGTCGGTGCCCACCGCGTTGATCCGCTCGGCGGCCTCGTCCATGCTCGCCACCTTGTTCACGATCAGCACCGGGCCGATGCCCTCGCCGGTGATCGCGATGCTCTCCTCGGGCACCTCGGCCAGCACGATCGGCTCGATGTAGGGATCGCGGATGGAGTCGAGCCCGCCGACCACCGCGCGGCCGCCGCGCGCCACCGCGTCGCGCACCTGCCTGCGCACCACCTCGACCTGTGACTCCATGATCATCGGGCCGTAGGACGCCTTCCGGTCCGCGCCCGGCCGCAGCTTGCGCGCCTGGTCCGCGACCAGGTCCAGGAAGCGGTCGTAGACCGACTGGGCGACGTAGGCGCGCTGGATGCCGGTGGCGTTCTGCCCGGCGTTGGCCATCGCGCCGAACACGGCGGCCTCGGCGGCGTCGTCCAGCTTGGCGTCGACGTGCACGACCATGCTGCCCTTGCCGCTGCGCTCGACGACGACCGGCGTCATGGTCTGCGCGCACACCGAGATCACCTCGCGCGCGCCCGCCTCGGAACCGGCGTAGGCGATCTTGTCGAGCTTCGCCCGGCACAGCGCGGTCCCGGTGGCCTTGTCTCCCGTGACCACTTGCAGCACCGGCTGGTTCGGCGCGAGCCGCGACCAGCTGTCGGCCAGCCACACGCCGACGCCGGTGGTCAGCTCGTGCGGCTTGAACACCACGGCGTTGCCCGCCGCCATCGCATAGGCGATCGAACCCATCGGGGTGAATACCGGGTTGTTCCACGGGCCGAGCACTCCGACGACGCCCAGCGGCAGATAACCGACCGAGGCGCGCTGATTGCGGGTGAGCCAGTTGGAACCGATGCGCCGCCTGCCCAGCGCGCGACCCGCGTTGCGCGCGGCCCAGTCCAGGTCCTCCACCGCGAGCATCACCTCGATCGCGGCGTCGGCCACCGGCTTGCCGGTCTCCTCGCACAGTAGGGTGACCAATTCGCCGGAGCGCCGGGCGATCTCGCGTTTCCAGTCCAGCAGCCACCGCTTGCGACTGCTGAATCCGAGTTCGGCCCACCACTTTTCGGCGGATCGGGCCGCGCGCACCGCGCGATTCAGTTCGCTCGCGCTCATCACGGCGTAGTTGCCCACGACCTCGCCGGTGCGCGGATCATAGGACGTCAGGACGTTCGCAGGGCCCGTTCCGCCCGGACGCGCCGCCAACCGTGACTGCGCGGACTCGGCCATGATCACCTCTCGCAGTGTCGAAACCAGCCTGCGGACCGCTGAGTGGGGCCACAGCCGCGGACGAGTGAGTGTTTTCCCCCGCAAAGCAGACTATGGTCTCGCGCAGCGGACCGACAAGGCTCGGCCGCGGCTCGGCGTCCGTACCGGATCGCGCTCACCAGCGCCGATTCTTCGCCTGGCGAACGGGCAGCGAGAAATGTGAGTAAGGACACAATGGGCGTGCCTCGGTGCGGGTACCTCACGCGACGCGGAAGTCCGGGCGATCGGGCCGGTAACATCACGCCGAGCGCGACGGATCACCAATCCGAGCGTGCGCCTGCGCTCTGGGCGACCTGGTCGCCGCACCGGCCGATAGTGGAGAGTTGATGCCGAGTTCCAACCAAGCAGATTCGCATGCGAGTGAGCCTGCGGTCCGGGTAGCGGACGTCCGCAAGTCGTTCGGCGATGTGCATGCGCTGCAGGGCGTCAGCTTCGTCGCCGAACGCGCCTCCGTGCTCGGCATCCTAGGGCCCAACGGCGCGGGCAAGACGACCATGGTGAAGGTGCTGTCCACGCTGCTGCGCCCCGATTCGGGCACCGCCGTCGTCGCCGGGCACGACGTGCTGAAGGACCCGGCGGGCGTGCGCCGATCGATCATGATGACCGGTCAGTACGCGGCGCTGGACGAGAACCTCTCCGGCCGGGAGAACCTGGAGCTGTTCGGCAGGCTGATGGGCCTGGGCAAGTCCGCGGCCCGCAAGCGCGCCGACACCCTGCTGGAGGAATTCGATCTGGTGAGCGCGGGCCGCCGCGCCGTGCGCCACTACTCGGGCGGTATGCGCCGCCGCGTGGACATCGCCTGCGGCCTGGTGGTGCGTCCCGAGGTGGTGTTCCTGGACGAGCCGACCACCGGTCTGGACCCGCGCAGCAGGCAGGGCGTATGGGATCTGGTGACCGCGCTCAAGACCCAGGGCATCACGGTGCTGCTGACCACGCAGTACCTGGAGGAAGCCGACGTGCTCAGCGACAACATCATCGTCATCGACAAGGGCACGGTGATCGCGGAGGGCACCGCCGACGAACTCAAGGAGAAGACCGGCGGCAGCTACTGCGAGGTCGTCCCCCTGGACCAGAAGAAGCTGCGCACCGCCGCCTATGCCCTCGGCGACCTGGTGCCGCCCGCGGTGCTGGCCGACATCGACGGCGGTGACCGGCTGTCCATCCCGGCGCCGGAGGGAGCCGCCACGCTGACCGAGGCGTTGCGCAGGCTCGACAGCGCCGGCGTGGAACTGGCCGACATCGCGCTGCGCCGTCCCTCGCTCGACGACGTGTTCCTGTCCATCACCGGCCACTCGGGCGGGCGAGCGTGACCGCTGCGACCGCCCCGGAGCACGTCCGAGCCGACGTGACCTTGTTCGCCGAGCTGCCCGCGGCGCGGCTGTCGTCGTTCGCGCAGTGGCGCGCGCTGACCGGCCGCATCGTGCGCACCATGGCGACCAAGGGCGAGCTGATCGTCGCCGCGGTCACGCCGCTGATCTTCACCCTCGGCTTCTATCTGCCGTTGCGCTATGTGATGAAGATCCAGGGCGTCGACTACGCCCAGTACGTCATGCCGATCATCGTGTTGCAGACCATGGCCTTCACCATGATGTCGAACGCGCAGCTGGCCGCGTTCGAGGCGATGACCGGCCTGAGCACCCGCCTGCAGACCATGCCGATCGGGACGCTGGTGCCGTTCACCTCGCGCATCTGCGCCGGGCTGGTCCGCTCGGTGACCTCGCTCACCGCCGCGGTGCTGTTCGGGCACCTGATCGGCTTCCGCTTCGTCGCTGGCACCGGCCAGGCCGTGCTGTTCTGCGCGTTCTCCCTCGCGGTCGGCACGGTGCTCGCGATCGGCGCAGACGGGCTCGGCAGTCTGACCAAGAGCCCGGAGTCGCTGAGTCAGGCGCTGACCCTGCCGACGCTGATTTTCGGCATGCTTTCCTGCGGGTTCGTGCCCGAGCGCAACTTCCCGGAATGGATTCGCCCGTTCGTGCGCAATCAGCCGATCTCCCAGTTCTCCTTCGCGTTGCGCGATATGGCGGCCGACGGCGTGACCTGGCAGGTGCTGTGGGTGCCGCTGGTGTGGTTGATCGGGCTGGCGGCGGTGTTCACCCCGTTGGCGATCTGGGCGAGTGTGAGGCGGTCATGAGTTCGGTGGAATCGACCGTGGAGCGCACCGCGCCGCAGGCCGAGCAGGCGGAGGTGCGCGCGAGCGAACCGCTGCCCGTGGTCCGGGCGAAGCCGGAAGGTTCGCTGGTCACCTGGGTGGTGCAGAGCCTGATCCAGTGCAAGCGGCTGCTGCTGGTCTGGGCGCGTGATCCGGCGACGACCATCCAGACGCTGGTGTATCCCGCGCTCACCTTGGTGATGTTCTACATCGTGCTGAACAAGCCCGTCTCCGGTGCGACCGGCATGCCCGCCGTGTACGGGACGGTCCCGTTGCTGACGCTGGTCGCGGCGATGTCCGGCGCGGTGGTCAGCGCACTCGGCTTCAAGACCGAGAAGATGACCGGATTGCTCGGCCGGTTCTGGACGATGCCGGTGCACCGCGCGGCGGGCTTCACCGGCCGGTTGCTCGCCGAGGCCATCCGGGTCCTGGTGACCACGGTGTTCGTCGTCGCCGTCGGTCTGCTGCTCGGCTTCCGATTCGAGCAGGGTCCGCTCGCGGGGCTGGCGCTGATCGGCATCCCGGTGCTGTTCGGGGTGGCGTTCGCCGTGCTGGTCACCGCGCTGGCCACCGTGTCCGAGGGCGTCATGCTGGTGAACATCATCGGCATGATCAGCACGCTGCTGATGTTCTTCAACTCGGGTTTCGTTCCGGTCTTCGCCTACCCGATCTGGTTGCAGGACGTGGTGGCGCATCAGCCGATGAGTTGCGCGATCGACGCGATGCGCGGGTTGTCCTACGGCGGCGCGGTCGCCGACCCGCTGCTCGAGACGCTGGCTTGGACGATCGGGATGATCGTCGTCTTCGCCTACCCCGCGATCAGGGGTTACCGGCGGGCCGCGGAGACGGGGCCGTAACCACCCACGTCGCCGTCCGCCGGGTCAGCCAATCCGGCGCACGACGTCTTCCCGCGGTTCGGCGAAGTCGTAGTCCAGCCAGCGGTCGCGGTTGGTCCAGCCGACCAGGTCGTAGCGCCAGCGGAACGGCCAGGTGTGCGCGACCGTGTTGAACAGCACCGCGCCGAGCGCCGCGTAGTCGTCGTGGGCGGACAGCAGAGCGCGCTGACCGCGCGGTGACGCGCTGAAGAACGCGTCGAACATGGCGACGGACTGCTCGGTGGTGAGCCTGCCGAGGCCGTAGAGGCCGCGCATCCGCATCCAATACACCAGTCGCGCGCGCGGCGGCCAGAGCGCGGCGATCGGGTCGCGGCCTTCCATCAGCGCGGCGACCGCGGTGTCCACCAGCGCCAACGAGTCGGCGACGCTGTAGCCGGTGCACGGGTGCATCATGCCGCCGCGCGAACCGAACGGAATCGCGCGCGCCTCGCCTCTGCGCGGCGGCGGCTGGTCCAGCGGGTAGTGCGCCGCCTCGCTCGGTTCGGCGCCGTTGAGCCGGATGCCGTGCGCGGCCAGCCGCGCGAGCGTGCGTTTACGCAGTTCGTGCTGCGGCATGCCGCCCCGGAGACCGAGGCTGGTCTCCTCGAAGATCACCGTGCCGTCGCCGAGCGGCACCGCGTAGAGGAACGACGGCGGCTCGTCCGGGCCCGCGCCGTTCTCCGGCCGCCAGTCCAGCAGCAAGCCCTCGCCCTCGGTGATCATCGGGGCGGCGGTCTCGGCGTCGACGAAGATGCCGTGCGCGCTCGCCGCCCTGCGGCGTCCCAGCGAGGGCAGCCCACGGGCGTCGAACACCGCCGCCGCCCGGTGCACCGCGCCGTCGGCGAGTTCGACCTCGTGCGCGTCCACCCGCGTGGCGCGGCCCGCGACGACGGTGGCGTCATCGAGCGGCAGTGCCGCCCGCAGGCCCGGTTTGGACAGCACGCAGTAGGGACGCTCGATGCGATGCTCGGTCTTCGTCCATACCGTCGGCGCCGGGATGGTCGTCGCGATCGCCGTGGCGGGCAGCCATCGCGGCAGCTCGTCCACCCAGCAGGAGAAGGTGGGCGGCCACAGCCGTTCCGGGCGTGGGTCGATCGCGGTCACCGACAGCCCGGCGTTCATGGCGCGGTGCGCGAGCGCCCGCCCGGTGGGACCGAGCCCGACCACGCACACATCGACTTCCCGGTCCGCGCTGACACCCATACGGGCATTCAATCCGTTGGGACGACGGCAGCGCAACTATTCCGCGCTCCTGGGCCCAAGGAATCGGGGGCTCGCTATTTCGGGATCGGATCGATATGGAGCAACGATAATTCCGCTTTTCGATGCCTGCCCCCAGAATTGGTGGCCCAGCAACTTCAGTCGTGAATCGGCTCGGGACAGACCCTAGCCTGAGCTCGGAACGCGAGGCGTACCGGGATTCGGGATAAGGGGAGTCATGAGAGGAAGCCACCTCCGCCGGCTGATGTTGTCGGCGGTCGTCGCCGTGGCCGCCGCGTCGGCGATGATTTCGACGCAGGCCTCGGCCGCGCCGGCGGAGTCTTCCATTGTTTCCGTGCAGGAGCACAATGCGCGGAGCCTGACATTGACGGTGCATTCCGCCGCGATGGATATCGACATTCCGGTGGAGGTGCAGCGCGCCGCGGACACGAGCGTGCCACGGCCGGTGCTGTATCTGCTGCTCGGCGCGGCCGGTGGCGTCGACGGCTCCACCTGGGCAACGAAGACCGACGCCATGCAATTCCTCGCGGACAAGAACGTGCACGCGGTCACGCCGATCGGCGGCATGTTCAGCTACTACGCGGACTGGGAGAAGGACGACGCCAGACTGGGCCGCCAGAAATGGCGCACCTTCCTGAGCAGCGAACTGCCCCCGCTCATCGACGCGTACCTCGGGACCAGCGGGCGCAACGCGCTCGCGGGCTTCTCGATGTCGGGGACCACGACGCTCGCCCTCGCCGCGACCACGGGCGGGTTGTTCTCCAGCGTCGCGGCCTACAGCGGTTGCGCGCAGACCAGCGATCCGGTCGGCCGCGAGTTCGTCCGGCTCACCGTCGAGGAATGGGGACTGGCGGAGCTGGACAACATGTGGGGTCCCGCCGGCGCACCGCAATGGGCGGCCAATGATCCTTACGTGCAGGCGGAGGGATTGCGCGGAAAATCCATCTACATCGCCAGCGGTAATGGCATGCCCGGCGTCTACGACCGATACGGCGGCAAATACTCGCTGAACGGCCCATGGGGTTTCGCGAATCAACTGGTCGTCGGCGGCGTGATCGAAGCGGCCACCAATTACTGCTCACACAACATGAAAGACCGGCTCGACAGCCTCGGTATCCCCGCGCGCTACAACTTCCGCCCGGAAGGAACTCATTCCTGGGGCTACTGGGAGGACGCGCTGAAGGATTCCTGGCCGACGCTGGCCGCTGGATTGGGAATCTGATCGGTCGGGAATTCGAGATGACTGTTCGTACCAGGGCCGCGCGCGTCGTCGGCCTCATGATGGCCGCGGCCTGCGTGGCGCTGTCCCACGCGCCGAGCGCGGCCGCCGCACCGGAGACACCGGCGCTGGACGGCGCCAACGACTGGACCTGCGAGCCGACACCGGCGCGACCGGAGCCGGTGGTGCTCGTGCACGGCTCCGGCACCGATATCGGCCGCAGCTTCCCGCTGCTCGCCCCCGCCATCCGAGCCGAGGGGCATTGCGTGTTCGCCGCGAACATCGGCGCCGCGCCCGGCGTGGTCGACGCGGTGAGCGGGCAGAGCGGCTCCAGTTCCACCGGCATCGGGCCGATCGGCGCCGCACTGCTGGGCCGCGCGGTCTACGGCGTGGCCGACATCGACCGGATGGCGGGCGAGCTCGCCGAGGTCGTGCGGTCCGTGCGGGAGGCTACGGGCGCGAGCCGGGTGGCGCTGGTCGGCCACTCCACCGGCGGCACCGTGATCCGGCAGTATCTGCGCGCCCGCGGCGGCGATGCGGTGTCCCAGGTGGTGACGCTCGGCACCCCGTATCGCGGCACTACCTGGGGCGGATTGCGCGCCGGCTATCCGGACCTGGCCGCGCTCGGCTTGGGGGACGCGCAGATCGCCGCCCAGGTCTTCGGGACTCCGGGGCAGCAGCAAGTGGTCGGGTCACCGCTGCTGAACCGGCTGAACGCGGGAGGCGAGACCGTGCCGGGTCCCCGGTACACGGCCATCGCCTCCCGCGCCGACCAGGTGATCACGCCGCAGGACACCGCCCTGCTGGCCGCACCCGCCCCCGCCGACCGCAACGTGTGGCTGCAGGACGGATGCCCCGGCGACGCGGCCGACCACAGCGGCATGCTCGAAGACCCGCGCGCCACCGCCGCCGTGCTCTCCGCGCTGGCCGGAGATCGGCGGACGCTGCCCTGCTGAGCGCACCTGCGGCCGGATGAGATCACGAGACGAGATGGAGAACCGCGGTGGCCCTCGGCATCACCTGTAGCGGGCTGCGCCGCGAATACGCCGGCGTCGCGGTGGTCGACGACGTGACGTTCCGTGCCCCCGCGGGCCGGGTCACCGCGGTGGTCGGGCCGAACGGCGCGGGGAAGACGACGCTGCTGTCGATGCTCGCCGGCCAGTTACGGCCGCACCGGGGGCGGCTGCGCGTGGAGGACGCGGATCCGAGCGTCGAGCCGTGGGCGGTCCGCGCCAGGGTCGGCTGGGTCCCCGACGTGTACGAGGGCAGCGAGACCTGGTCGGTCGCCGAGGTGGTGGAGTTCTCGGCGAAGGTCGCGGGGCACAGCGGGGACGCGGCCGAGGAACTGGTCGATCGGGCATTGCATCTCGCGCGCTTGGCGGCGTCCTCGGCCACGCCCGTGCTGCGGCTGTCCCGCAGCGAGAAGAAATGGCTCGGCCTGGCCAAAGCGCTCGCCGCCGGTACGACGGCGCTCGTGCTCGACAATCCCATGGCCGACTTGGACGACGACGGCCGTCGCTACCTGGCCGGAATGCTGCGCGCTCTGGCGCGGCAGGACATGACGATCGTCGTCTCGGCTTGCCTGGAAGACGATCTCGCCGGATGCGCCGAGCACATCCTGCGCATCGATCGGGGCCGTGTCGTCGCGGGGTGAACGAACCCGCTCCCGCGCAGTAGGAGCCGAAGCGTCGGCGGGACCGGCCGCGCGGGGGTCGCCGGTGACTACTTGGGCGTGACCCAGGTCGTGATATCGGCGTGCACCACTTCCAAGCCGTGCTTGTCGTAGATCGACACCGGCACCACCAGCTCGCGGCCCTCGGTGATGCTCGCGAAGTCGGGAATCTCGGCCAGCTTCGCGACCGCCCGCAGTCCGGTCTCCGCCTTGGCCAGGTACCGCACGTTCATCGCCTTGGGGATCCACCGGTGCGTCGCGGGCACGGTCGCCTCGCTGAGCATGCCCATCGCCACCTCGGCCAGGTTGCACGCCGCGATGGCGTGGAAAGTGCCCAGATGGTTGTGGATGCCGAACCATTTGGGCGAGGTGACCTCGCACAACCCCGGTTCGAGCCGGACCACGTTCGGCAGCACGGTACCGAAGTACGGCACCCTGGCCACCATTCCCAGCGAGAACAGGGCATGTCCCAGCCGGTTGTCCGGCAGCTTCTTCCAGCCGCGATAGGTCACGGTCTCTTTCGTCATGGCGGCTATCTTACTCAGAAGTAAGTTTGTCTCGGGCCCCACTGATTTGAAGTGGCCCACGGGGGTCGTGCATACTGTTCGGGTTGCCTTGCACCGGGCCATGCCTGTTTCTCCGTGAAACTGCTGGTCGGGCAGGGCGAGCAGTACCCATCGTGTACCTCGCCGGGTTTCTGGCGTGGGTACGTCCGGGACAGTGTTCCAGGTCTGAGATACGTTGCGATCCGAGGCCGAGGAATGAGCGGACGGGCGACACGCCCGACCGCGTGGACCGGAGAACCATGACAGATGAACAGCGGCGAGGATCGGGCATGCCCGGTCATGGTCTCCACCGTGTGGGACGTCTTCGTGTGTTCGGGCTGTGCAAATGAGGGTGGTCCAGAGGACTGGTGTAGCCGGGCTTCGGATCACGAAGGAAAGCGGAGAAAAGGACACTTAGCGTGGCGGGACAAAAGATCCGCATCAGGCTCAAGGCCTATGACCACGAGGCGATCGACGCTTCGGCGCGCAAGATCGTGGAGACGGTGACCCGCACCGGGGCACGCGTCGTCGGCCCGGTGCCGTTGCCGACCGAGAAGAACGTGTACTGCGTCATCCGTTCGCCGCACAAGTACAAGGACTCGCGCGAGCACTTCGAGATGCGTACGCACAAGCGCCTTATCGACATCCTCGACCCGACGCCGAAGACGGTGGACGCGCTCATGCGCATCGACCTGCCGGCCAGCGTCGACGTCAACATTCAGTGACGGGGACTCGAGACATGACTGACAACAAGAACAGGCCTGCCGCCGGCATCCTGGGCACCAAGCTCGGCATGACCCAGGTCTTCGACGACAACAACCGTGTCGTGCCCGTGACCGTCATCAAGGCCGGGCCGAACGTCGTCACCCAGATCCGCACCGTGGAGCGCGACGGCTACAGCGCCGTCCAGGTCGCCTTCGGCGCCATCGACCCGCGCAAGGTGACCAAGCCGGTCTCCGGTCAGTTCACCAAGGCCGGGGTCACCCCGCGCCGCCACGTCGCCGAGATCCGCGTCGCGGACGCCTCCACCTTCGAGGTCGGCCAGGAGATCAACGCCGACGTGTTCGAAGAGGGCACCTACGTCGACGTCACCGGCACCAGCAAGGGCAAGGGCTTCGCGGGCACCATGAAGCGCCACGGCTTCCGTGGCCAGGGCGCCTCGCACGGTGCGCAGGCCGTGCACCGCCGTCCGGGTTCGATCGGTGGCTGCGCCACTCCCGGCCGCGTGTTCAAGGGCATGCGCATGTCGGGCCGGATGGGTAACGACCGGGTCACCACGCAGAACCTGTCGGTGCACAAGGTGGACGCCGAGAACGGCCTGCTGCTGATCAAGGGAGCGATCCCGGGTCGCAAGGGCGGCGTCGTGATCGTCAAGAGCGCCGTGAAGGGTGGTGCGCACGCATGACGAGCCTCGAGAAGAAGGCCAACCTGACGCTGCCGGTCAAGGAGATCGGCGGCAAGACCAACGGCACCGTCGACCTCCCCGCGGAGATCTTCGACGTGACCGCCAACATCGCGCTGATGCACCAGGTCGTCGTGGCCCAGCAGGCCGCGGCCCGCCAGGGCACGCACGCGACGAAGACCCGTGGCCAGGTCTCCGGCGGCGGCAAGAAGCCGTACCGGCAGAAGGGCACCGGTCGCGCCCGCCAGGGTTCGACCCGCGCGCCGCAGTTCACCGGCGGTGGCACCGTGCACGGCCCGCAGCCGCGCGACTACACCCAGCGCCTGCCCAAGAAGATGAAGGCCGCCGCCCTGCGTGGCGCCCTGTCCGACCGGGCGCGCAACGAGCGCATCCACGTGATCACCGAACTGGTGGCCGGGCAGACCCCGTCCACCAAGACCGCCAAGAGCTTCCTGGCCGAGCTGTCGGACCGCAAGAAGTTCCTGGTCGTGGTGGGCCGCGAGGACGTCGCCGCGTGGAAGAGCGTGGCGAACCTGCAGAACGTGCACCCGATCGCTCCCGACCAGCTCAACACCTACGACGTGCTCAACAGCGACGACGTGGTGTTCAGCGTCGAGGCGCTCAACGCGTTCGTGCACGGCCCCGCGGAGTCTCCGCAAGACACTGCGGCGATTGCACAGGAGGAGAGCAAGTGACCACCATCGCCGACCCCCGCGACATTCTGCTGGCGCCGGTCATCTCCGAGAAGTCCTACGGACTGATCGAGGAAGGCACCTACACCTTCCTGGTGCACCCGGACTCGAACAAGACGCAGATCAAGATCGCCGTGGAGAAGGTCTTCGGTGTGAAGGTGACCAGCGTCAACACCGCCAACCGTCAGGGCAAGCGCAAGCGGACCCGCTTCGGTTACGGCAAGCGCAAGAACACCAAGCGCGCGCTCGTGACCATCTCGGCCGACAGCAAGCCCATCGAGATCTTCGGAGGCCCGGTCGCGTAAGCGCCCGGGAGTCCAGAAAGCAGAGAAGAACTCATGGCAATCCGTAAGTACAAGCCGACTACGCCGGGCCGTCGCGGCTCCAGCGTCTCGGACTTCGCCGAGATCACCCGGTCGACCCCGGAGAAGTCGCTGCTGCGCCCGCTGACCAAGTCCGGCGGCCGCAACGCCCACGGCCGGATCACCACCCGGCACCGCGGTGGCGGGCACAAGCGCGCCTACCGCCTGATCGACTTCCGTCGCCTGGACAAGGACGGGATCCCGGCCAAGGTCGCGCACATCGAGTACGACCCGAACCGCACCGCCAACATCGCGCTGCTGCACTTCGTGGACGGCGAGAAGCGCTACATCATCGCCCCCAAGGGCGTGACACAGGGCACCCGCATCGAGTCCGGCCCGACGGCCGACATCAAGCCGGGCAACAACCTGCCGCTGCGCAACATCCCGACCGGTACCACCATCCACGCGGTGGAGCTGCGTCCGGGCGGCGGCGCCAAGCTGGCCCGCTCGGCCGGCATGAGCATCCAGCTGCTGGGCAAGGAAGGCCCCTACGCCACGCTGCGTATGCCCTCCGGTGAGATCCGTCGCGTCGACGTGCGCTGCCGCGCCACCGTCGGCGAGGTCGGCAACGCCGAGCAGTCGAACATCAACTGGGGCAAGGCCGGCCGTATGCGCTGGAAGGGCCGCCGCCCCACGGTCCGTGGTGTCGTCATGAACCCGGTCGACCACCCGCATGGTGGTGGTGAGGGCAAGACCTCCGGTGGTCGCCACCCGGTCTCGCCGTGGGGTCAGCCGGAAGGCCGCACCCGCAAGCCCAACCGTCCGAGCGACAAGCTCATCGTCCGCCGTCGCAAGACCGGCAAGAAGCGCTGAAGGAGGAGGTAAGAAATGCCACGCAGCCTCAAGAAAGGCCCGTTCGTCGACGACCACCTCCTGAAGAAGGTGGACGTGCAGAACGAGAAGGGCACCAAGCAGGTCATCAAGACCTGGTCGCGTCGTTCGACCATCATCCCCGATTTCATCGGGCACACGTTCGCGGTGCACGACGGCCGCAAGCACGTGCCGGTGTTCATCTCGGACAACATGGTCGGGCACAAGCTCGGTGAGTTCGCGCCGACCAGGACGTTCAAGAGCCACGTCAAGGAAGACCGGAAGAGCAAGCGGCGATGACGACGACCGAGACTCAGAACCCGACTGCGCGCGCGACCGCCAAGCACGTTCGCGTCACCCCGATGAAGGCACGCCGGGTCGTGGACCTGGTCCGCGGCAAGCGCGTCGAGGATGCCCTCGCCCTGCTGAAGTTCGCGCCCCAGGCCGCGAGCGAGCCGGTCGCCAAGGTCGTCGCCAGCGCCGCGGCCAACGCCGAGAACAACCTCGGCCTGAACCCGGCCACGCTGGTCATCTCGACGGCGTACGTCGACGAGGGCGCCACCCTGAAGCGGTTCCAGCCGCGTGCCCAGGGCCGTGCGTTCCGCATCCGCAAGCGCACCAGCCACATCACCATCGAGGTCGAGAGCATCCCCACCGCCGGTGGAGCCACTCGTAACCGCCGGAAGGGAGGGGCAAAGTAAATGGGACAGAAGATCAACCCCCACGGCTTCCGCCTCGGTATCACCACCGACTGGAAATCGCGTTGGTACGCGGACAAGCAGTACGCGGACTACGTGAAGGAAGACGTCGCGATCCGTAAGCTGCTGGCCACCGGCATGGAGCGGGCCGGCATCGCCAAGGTCGAGATCGAGCGCACCCGTGACCGCGTGCGGGTGGACATCCACACCGCGCGTCCGGGCATCGTGATCGGCCGCCGCGGCGCCGAGGCCGACCGCATCCGCGCCGAGCTGGAGAAGCTCACCGGCAAGCAGGTGCAGCTGAACATCCTCGAGGTGAAGAACCCCGAGTCGGATGCGCAGCTGGTGGCCCAGGCCGTCGCCGAGCAGCTGTCCAACCGTGTGGCGTTCCGTCGCGCGATGCGCAAGGCCATCCAGTCGGCCATGCGTTCGCCGAACGTCAAGGGCATCCGTGTGCAGTGCTCGGGCCGTCTCGGCGGCGCCGAAATGTCGCGCTCGGAGTTCTACCGCGAGGGTCGGGTGCCGCTGCACACGCTGCGCGCCGACATCGACTACGGCCTCTACGAGGCCAAGACCACCTTCGGTCGCATCGGCGTGAAGGTCTGGATCTACAAGGGCGACATCGTCGGTGGCAAGCGTGAGCTCGCCGCCGCTGCCGCCGCGCCCGAGCGTCCGCGCCGGGAGCGGCCGAGCCGCCCGCGTCGGTCCGGTTCGACCGGCACCACGGCGACCAGCACCGAGGCCGGGCGCGCCGCCACCGCGGTGGCCGACGCTCCGGCAGAGACACAGGAGGGCTGACGCATGCTGATGCCTCGCAAGGTGAAGCACCGCAAGCAGCATCACCCGGGCCGTTCCGGTACGGCCAAGGGCGGCACCTCGGTGGCGTTCGGCGATTTCGGCATCCAGGCGCTGGAGCCGGCCTACGTCACCAACCGGCAGATCGAGTCGGCGCGTATCGCGATGACTCGCCACATCCGCCGTGGCGGCAAGATCTGGATCAACATCTACCCGGATCGCCCGCTGACCAAGAAGCCCGCCGAGACCCGTATGGGTTCGGGTAAGGGTTCGCCGGAGTGGTGGGTCGCGAACGTCAAGCCCGGTCGCGTGATGTTCGAGATGAGCTACCCGAACGAGGAGACCGCTCGCGAGGCCCTGCGTCGCGCGATGCACAAGCTCCCGATGAAGTGCAGGATCGTGACCAGGGAGGAGCAGTTCTGATGGCTACCGGAACACCGGCCGCAGAGCTCCGCGAGCTCACCGAAGAGGAGTTGGTGGCCAAGCTGCGCGACTCCAAGGAAGAGCTGTTCAACCTGCGCTTCCAGATGGCGACGGGTCAGCTGGACAACAACCGTCGTCTGCGCGTCGTCCGTCACGAGATCGCGCGCATCTACACGGTCATGCGTGAGCGTGAGCTCGGTCTGGCCACCGGACCCGCTGGCAAGGGAGATGCCGCATGAGCGACAAAGCAGAAGGGCAGCGCGGCACCCGCAAGGTGCGGGTCGGCTACGTTGTCTCGGACAAGATGAACAAGACGATCGTCGTCGAGCTGGAAGACCGTAACCGGCACCCGCTTTACGGCAAGATCATTCGCACCACCTCGAAGGTGAAGGCGCACGACGAGAACGAGATCGCCGGCATCGGCGACCGCGTTCAGCTGATGGAGACCCGTCCGCTGTCGGCCACCAAGCGCTGGCGTCTGGTCGAGGTCCTGGAGAAGGCCAAGTAAGCCTTCCTGCCACGGCGTGCAACCCGAAGGCCCGCTTCCCGTTCCGGGAGGCGGGCCTTCGCCGTGTCCGGGCGCGTCCGGGAATTACGCTGCGGTACACCCCTGGATCGGTACTGTCGGGTTCGTGTTGCGGGTAGCGATCGAGCGCACCGGCGTCCCGGCCGGACCGAAACCGCGATCGCTGGCGCCGACGGCCGATGCGGAGGTATGAGCGGTGGGGAAAGCGACTCGACCCGACCGGCCCGGTGACCGGGAGCGGCTGCGGGACCATCTGCTGAAGACGCGGATCGCGGGGGATGTCGCGACGCCTCGGGAAGGGAATCTCGCGAACTATCGCAAGATGGTGAACAAAGACCCGGGGTACCAGTTCGGGCTGACGCTGCGGGATTGGACGTTCGCCGAGACCTTGGAGATGATGGCGCGTCTGTGCGGGGTCGGGGCCGATCCGCGTCATACGCGAGGTCCGGACACCATCGACGTCGACCTGACGCTCGACGCGCTCGACGCGATGGGAGAGCGGATCGGGCTCGCGGCCCGCCGCGGGGAGACGGTGATCCTGGCGACCGGGCATCCGGACACGCTGATGGGCGTCTATCGCGCCGTCGAAGACGCGCTGCGGGCGGCGGGCTGTGCGGTGCTCACCCCTGCCGCCGGGTGGTCCTACCGGGCCGGCACGCCCTTCGGTCCGCAGCATCGCGAAATCGTCTACACCTCAGGAGTCGCCGCGCTCGCCGCCGACGGCACGCTGCGGCACACTCACGACCCGCATCCGATGCGGGCGGTTCTGCGGGAACTGCGCGACGCCGCGACCGGCCGATGGCCCGGTCTGGTCATCGCCGACCACGGCTGGGCCGGAGCGGCGGGCGAGGCGGGTATCGACACCGTCGGATTCGCCGACAGCAATGACCCCGCTCTGTTCGCCGGTCAGGCCGAGGGAAAGATCGCGGTCACGGTACCCATCGACGACGGCGTCCACCCCGGCCACTACCGGCCTCTGACCGCGTATCTGCTCGACCGCGCGGGGCTCGGCGGGTAACGCCGACCGTGTGTCGCGGCCAAGGCTTCGCCGCTCGGACCATGGGCGCCAACGAATCTCGGCTTGTTCGGCGAACCGCTCGGCCGGTATTTGCGTCTATTGTGGACGGTGGGCCGACTCCAGGACGGAGGTGAGGTGTGCAGGAGACGGGAGACTCCAGCCCCGCACGGGCGAGCATGCCTCGAGTATGGGCGGCCGCAGTCAAGGGGGTGGGATGTCGGTTCGAGCGTATCGGGCACGCCTGCGCGGGGGAGCGCTCCTCCGCGATCCGGAGGTCGGATCGACCTCGGTCTGTCGATGTCGGCATGTGATGCCCCCGTGAGCGTCGCGAACTGATCGCGAGTGCGGGCGGCTCTGCCGCGGCGGGCGGCGCGCGGCGGTATCGAACGAGTGGCGGGCGCGCGGTTCGGCCGCGTTCGAGATGTCCGGCCTCGGCGTGTGCGTCACCATCGTAACGGGGGCGACAAGCGAGAAAGTCGCGCATTCTTTTCGAGTGGGAGGAGGCTCGATAGGTCATTGTGGCGGTTCGGCTAAGTGACAAATCAGTGATCTCGCGAAGGATGATCATGGGGCGGGCGTTGAAGAAATTGAATCCTGACCAGTCGGCACAACACAGATTCGGGGCGGAATTGCGGCGATTGAGAATATCGCGCAATTTATCACAGGTCGAGCTGGGGCGCCTGCTGATGCACAGCGGATCGACTGTGGCGAAAATAGAGAAAGCCGAGCGATGGCCTAGTTCGGAATTCGCCGAACGCGCCGACGAAGTCCTCGGCGGTGGGGGGAAACTACTCGAACTACTGTCCATGGCGCGTCGTGAACGGGCGATCGGACTATCCAATGTGCGGAGTGGCATCACCTGGAATTCGAGAAGCAATTCCGAAGCCTCCGCGCGGACGCGCGGTCGGTGCGACGGTTTCGGCGGCCAGTCGACCGGCGATCCATCCGCGCCGGGCTCGGCGGAAGCCACAGAGTTGGACAGCGTGGTCGCGGAATGCCTGGCTGCGCTGCGCAGCGCGGTCGAGGAGCATCCCGAGGGAGAGTACCTGACCAGGCATGTCGACTTCGTCATCGACGTGATCGACTACCACTTCGGCGGCCGTGTGCGGACGGCCTACCGGTTCGCCTACCGCGCGGGTGCGTGATGGCGTAGGTGGGTGTGAACGCTTCATCGAAGCCGGGGGCCGCAGTACGCTGCGGCCCCCGGCTCGCGTTTCGGCACGCCGCGGGCAAAGCGGCTCGCGCATCCGTCCAATTCCTGTGCAAAACCGTGTCGGTGCTCGAATACTCCCAGCATCCATTCGTACATCCGTATCGTCCGATTCGAAATCATTGAAACCTCATTCTGGTCCGGGTTTCATGGGAATCGGCGCTCGGTTGAATCAACCGGACGCACCGAAGAAATTGATGAAGGAGATATCGATGGCGAAGAAGAGCAGCCCCGGCGACGGCACCCACGGCAAGGGCGTGCGCGGCGGTCGTGCCGATGCCTACGACCGCACCGCGGCGGAGGGAATTCAGAGCAACATGGTCGCTCTGGCGGAGACCGTGAAGTCCTTGCAGAAGGCGCCCAAGTAGGGCGGAACTCCGGAGGCTTGCCCAGGTCCGCTCGGACCGGGCAGGCCTCCCTTCTGTAAAGGGGGGAATATCATCGTGCTGACGAATAGCATTTCGCGGAGAAAGCTGGCGCTCTGGCTCGCCCTCCCCGCGATCAGAGGCGAGTTCGGCCCAACGCATCCATTCGAAAACGAGCCGGACATGGTGCTCGAGCAGCCGTGGCCCGCGCCCGACCGGAGCCTGCGAGACCTGCGCGCGGAATTCGTCGCGGCCATCGAACGTGTGGTCGGCGACAGCGCCGATATCGCCGTGTCCACGTCGGGCGGGCTCGACTCGCTCGCGGTCCTCGTCAACGCCGTACGCGCTTTCGGCGACGAGCGGAAGGTGAGGGCGGTCGCCATCGAGATGATCGACGATCGGGGCCGGTCCAACATCCCGGTCATCGAGCGGGTTTTGCGCGGTCTCGATCTGCGTTGCGAACTGCGCACGGCCCCGCTGTCGCAAAGGCCGGCAGGCCGCCCGCAGTGGCACCCGGAAGGTCCGCGGCTGGACGCGCTGCCGGACGCCAACCGCGTTGTCGCCGAGCTCGCGCATGCCGCGGGCGCGGAGGTCATCCTCTCCGGCGACGGCTCCGACGAACTGCTGGGAAGTACGCAATTCCTCACCCTCGAGCTGTTGCGCGCGGGCCGGTGGCGTGACCTTCCCGGCTACTGGCGCGATCATCCGGGCGAGCACTACTCCACGGCGAAGCTGGAAGCCGTCGCGCTGCGGGCCGCGTTCGAACGGAAGCGGAAGCGGGCGATGCTCTATCTCGCCTCATCCTGGCCCGAACTGTGCCGCAACCCGTCGCACGACTTCTTGCGAGAGCCCTACCGCGGCCTCGCCGACGAATGGGCGGGGTCCTGGATCGGATCGTTGGTCGCCATGCACGAGCACCACCACGCCACCTTCGCGACGATGGATGCCTGGAGCAGCCTCTATCCGCATCAGAGGCTGCGCACTCCAGGATTGGTCCGCGCCGAAGATCCCTTCCTGGAACCAGGATTCGTCGCCGACGCCCGCAGACTGCCCCTGCACATGCGGTACGACCCTGGCTACCCGTGCGCGTACTGGCGGAGGAAGTCGCAGGTCGTCAAGCTGCTGCCGGCCGAGGCCGTGCCATACCTGCCCACGGAGAAGCAGATATTCTCCCGAGCGATCCTGGATCGTGTCGATACCGAGGTACTCGCAGCGGACACGCTGGTGGACTGCGGAATCCTCGACGCGGGGGCGCTGCGCAAAGAAATTGATCCGATGGTAGCCACCCGTATCATGGAAGTCGAGCTGTGGCTTGCCGAAGCGATTGATCTCGGCTACGAGATCGTGGATTGACGGGATCATGAATTCGACAGTGGACACGCCGGCGCGAACTTCGCTGCGGGATCTGCTCGCTTGGACCAAAGGCAATCGGATCAGATTGTCTTTCGCCGGATCGGCGGCCTTGCTCGCGGCGGGTCTCGGGTTGCTGCAGCCGATGATCGTCAATTGGACCATCGACCGGGCGATCGCCAAGAATTCGGTAGTCCTGTTTCTCGTGCTGCTGGTGGCGGTTTTCCTCGCCCAGGCCATCCTGCAGGCCTACGCGCTGTTCCGGCTCGATCAAGCGGGGGAGCGCATGATCCTTCGCATCCGAAGAGCCCTTGTCGATCGCCTGATCAGGGTCGATTTAGCCGTGCTCGCAAAGCAGCGGCTCGGCGACTTGATTTCGCGCGCGACGACCGATACGACCCTGTTGCGCGACGCGTTGGTCTATGACGTGGTCGGCGCCGCCGTCAACGGTGTGATCATCATCGGCGGAATCGGGATGCTGCTGTGGCTCGACCCTCTGCTCGCCGTCATCGTGCTGACCTTGGTGTTCGCCGCCGGCTTCGTCGTCGCCGGTGCGCTGAAAGGCATTCGCCGGGCCGTGACGGCCGCGCAGGACAGCACCGGTGCGCTCGCCTCCGACCTGGAGCGGGTACTCAGCGCGGTGCGCATGGTTCGCATCCATCGAATGGAAGAGCGGGAATCGGACCGATTGTCGCGGGTGGCCGGTGAGATCTACCAGCACAACGTGCGGGCGGCTCGGTTGAGCTCGGCGATATCGCCCGCCATCGAAATGGGCATCCACGCCTCCTTCGTCGTCGTGATCGTCGTCGGCTTGCAGCGTGTCTCCAGCGATCAGATGATGATCGGCGAACTCGTCGCTTTCCTGCTGTATGTGAATTATTTGTCCGCGCCGATGATGGGGCTCTTGGATTTCGGACGGGCACTGCAGACGGGACTCGCGGCGCTCCAGCGGGTGGACACGGTCCTCGATCTTCCCGCCGAGACGGATCGGCAACCTGAAACGGATCGGCCGGGTGGGGCGAACCGTCCTTCTGAAACGTCCGGCCTGATTCTGCGGAATGTTCGATTCAGCTACGGGGACCGGCCCGTGCTGCGCGGCATTGATTTTCGTGTCGCGCCGTGCACTATGGTCGCCATCGTCGGACGTTCGGGCGCAGGGAAGAGCACGATACTGAGCTTGCTCGCCAGATTCTACGATCCGTCCGAAGGCTCGATCGTGTTGAACGGGCGCGACGCGCACAGTGCGCATTCCCTGAGTGACTGGCGCGCACGAGTCGGCCTCGTCGAGCAAGATTCTCCGATCATGTTCGGAACGCTGCGCGACAATATCTGCTATGGCACGCGGGAGCCCGCAGAGAATTGGTTGGAGCAGGTCGTGGAAATGGCGGGCCTGGCCGATCTGCTCGAACGTCTCCCCGAAGGCCTGGACACACCGGTCGGCGAGCACGGGACGTCGCTGTCCGGCGGTGAACGGCAGCGCGTCGCGATCGCGCGGGCCGTATTCGGGCGGCCCGAACTGCTGCTGCTCGATGAGCCGACCGCGCATCTGGACGGCATCACCGAGGATCTGATCGCCGAGAACTTGCGGCGCCTCGCGCAGGAGTGCACCGTGCTGGTCGTCGCGCACCGGCCTTCCACGGTTCAGGCGGCCGATCAGATCGTGGTGATCGAGGACGGGCGCGTGGCCGCCGCGGGTGGTTATGCGGAGGTGTACGACCGGCTCCCGACGTCGATGCGAGGTGGACCGGCCACTATCGTGAGGACGTGACCGATAACAACCGTCTCGACAGTGGGGGTCTGGCGATCGAGAGGGTGGCCGCAGTTGTCGAAGCTGCCGGTGTGGCCGGACGTCAGCTGCGGGAAGTCGTCTACGCGGTCGGCACGGAGGAGCACACGCTCGCTTCGCTGGTGCGGTCGACGGCCGTCCCGCGGCGGACCGTGGAAGAGGTCTTGTCGGCGCTGGGGGACGACCTGGAGTATCAAGGGGAAACCTTCCGGCTGCGCGGCGAGCGGGTGGAAAGCTACGCCGCGCGATTCGATTTTCCGCAATTGCGGAGTACCGTGCTGACCGATCCGCTGGCGGCGCGGATGGCGCAGTACGCCGACACCATCCGGATCGTGCGGGACCTGATCGAGCGGGCGCCTGCTTCGCGCCAGGACATCGACCACGTCTCGGCCACAGCGGAAACCGTTGTGCGGCGGGCGCTGTGGATGGATTCCACTTTCGACTTGGCCGGGTCGCGGATTCTCTTCGTCGGCGATCACGATCTCACCTCGATCGCCACCGCGCTGGTGTGCCCGCGGGCGAGTATCACGGTGGTCGATCTGGACGAACGGATTCTCGAGTTCATCGATACCGAGACCGCGCACCTGCCCAACGAGGTGCAGTGCCTGTTCGCCGATCTTCGTCTCGGCCTGCCGACAGCCGCCGCACGGTCCGCCGATCTCGCGGTGACGGATCCGCCCTACACGCCGGAAGGCATCAAGCTTTTCCTCGCCCGAGGTCTTGCCGGCCTTCGCGACAAAGAGAATTCGCGGATTCTCATGGCTTACGGCTTCAGCGCACGGCAACCCGCCTTGGGGCTCAAGGTGCAGAACACCGTCCGCGATCTGCATCTGGCGACCGAGGCGATGCTGCCGAGATTCAACCGGTATCTCGGTGCGCAGGCGGTCGGGAGTTCGGCCGATTGGTACGTGTGCAGGCCGACCTCGCGGACCTGGCGTTCGCTCGAGTCCGCGCAAGGCGGCGTCGCTGCGAACATCTATACCCACGGTCCGCAATCCCTCGAAGGAGGTACCGGGCAGCTCGACGGCGAGTTCGTAAAGTACCTGCTGGAGCAGACCACGGGGGAGGCCACGGTGCTGGTCGGCGACGGATGGGGTGGCAGTGCCGAAGGTCGGGCGAAAGTCGGGCTGGACACGTTGCTCGCCAACGGCATACCCGCCGCGCACAGTCGGCGTGGACTCTGCACTGTCGTCGCGAACTTGGCGAAGGACCCCGGCGGCTGGCTGCTGCGGGTCTTGCTGGCCGCCAACTGCCGCGAGGTGGTCGCCGTGGTGCCCGATTCGCATCCCGACGTGCGCGACGCTCGGTCCCTGCAGCGATTGTCTTCGCTGGTATCCGCCAAGTACGCGCTGCGAATCGTCCGAGATACACCGCGAGCCGGATATCTGATCGTGCGGGCGGAGGCGGTCGACGCTGCCGGCCCGGACGACGCGGTCGTCGGTTTCCTGTTGAGCCGTGCGCACGGCAAAGTCGGAAACGTGTGGCGAGACGGGTTGATTCGCCATGCATCAGATGAAACCGAGCTGACCAAGCGGCAGGCGAGAGATCTGGTGCAGACGACGGCGTCGAAGAGCAAGCTGCTCGGACTGCCGCTGATCGAACTCGCCCGCCACGACGTCGCCACGGTGGTGGCGGATGCGCGCGCGTCGATGCACGCACTCGCGCACGGTTGACCGGCGCGGGAGTGATGCGCTCGGAAGGGCTGGTTCGCGGGCGATGGTGGGATCGCAGCGATCAAGACGGGCCGGGTGATCCTTTGGTCTCGTCGGACCGGGCGATATGCCAGGTATCGCGAACGATCGTTTCGATGTCGGAATGGCGAGGACGCCACGGTAGTTCGTTCGTCGCCTTGGTGGGATCGCTGATGAGGGCGGCCGGTTCCGGCGCAGGCGGCCGGTGGGTCAGCCGGATCCGGCGGCCGGTCTGTCGTTCGACCGCGGCGACGACGTCGAGGATGCTGCTGCCGCGGCCGCTGCCGATGAGGTAGCGCCGCCATTCGCCGTTCGGCGGCATACTTTCGACGCACGCGACGAAAGCGGCCGCGGCGTCGGCGATGTGCAGGTAGTCGCGCACCGCGCTGCCGTCGCCGTTGACTTCCAGAGCCGAGCCGTTCATCGCGGCGGCGAACGCCCGGGGCACCAAACGCGTCGGATCGGGGTCCGCGCCACCGGCTACGTTCGTCAAGCGCAGCACGGTAGCGGACAAGCGACCGGCGCCCGCCTGCGAACTGATCGCCCACTCGGCCGCCAGCTTGCTCGCCGCGTAAGGATGCGGCGGTGCGTCGGGCAGACCTTCGGTCATCGGCTGTCGTTCGGGAGTTCCATATATCGATCCGGTCGAAGCGAAGACGATCCGCGACACTCCGGCGGCGGCCATGGCATCCAGCAACGCGACGGTCCCGCCGGTATTGACGCGAAAGTAGCCCAGCGGATCGGCCGTCGACTCCCGGGCCCGAGTGAGCCCGGCGAGATGGCACACCGCCTCGACCCCCTCCAGCGCTTCGCGCAGCCCGGCCTCGTCCAGCAGGTCGGCGACCCGGGTCACCGCCCGCAGGGCCGAACCCCTCGCGCGCACCATCGCGATCGGCTCGTGCCCGGCCCCGGCCAGCAGTTCCACCACCGCCCGGCCGAGATATCCGTTCGCTCCGGTCACGAGAACTCGCACCACACGATCTTGTCATCGAGTGGGGGTAGCACCTGGACAACGTCCGGCCGGTCGGACTGGTCGAGTAGGCGAGCGGTTCGGTGTTCGGGCAGGCTGGCAGGTCTTGCGCTATACGTATACATCTACTTATAGTGAGATGACGGCCCGGAGGGTCCGGGAGCATCGAATCCGCATCGGTAGAGCGGGCCGGTCCACGGTAGACGCATGCCCACATGCGCACTGATCTATGAAACGGGGACAGTTATGACCAGTGATCCGAACAAGCCGCTTGATGCGGAGACCGTCGAGGCTCCGGCCTACGGCGTCACCATCGTGAAGGAATCGGCCGAGCCGGGCGACGCGGAGGAGCTGCGCCAGATCGTGTTGCGCGTGGGGCCGGGAGGCGGACGGCAGCAGCGGTTCTTCGGCAGGCTGCTCGGCGAATCCCGCGAATACGGCAAAGCCGGGATGAACGTGGTGCGGGTCTATGTGAGCCGCAAGGGCAAATTCGTGGTGCACCGCCGGGAGTCGGACTGGCGCGAAATGTCGGTCGCGATCGACTGGACCGAATGGAAGAATTGGCGCGAGCTGCTGCGGCCGGGCAGCGGCGAGCGTGAGTGGGGCGATTACACGGTGGAGATCGTGGACTCGCCCGCTGAGTTGCGCGGCCGGATTCCGGAGCACATCTACCGGACGGTCGTCGACGTGGCCGAGAACCCGAACTCGCAGGACCTGCAGATCTGAGATACCGCCGCTTTTCCACTTTCCGGAAAGGATCTATTCGCAGATGTTCGCACGACTGGGGGCCGTGGTCGTCCACAATCCGTGGAAGGTGATCGGCCTGTGGGTGCTGCTCGCCATCGCGGTGGTGGCCGCGGCGCCGGAGCTGAAATCCACCACAGACCAATCCGCGTTCCTACCCTCGCATTACGAGTCGATTCAAGCGCTGGAGTTGCAGCAGAAGGCTTTCCCGGACAGCTCGGCTCCCGCCGCGATCATCGTGTTCGCCCGGAAGGACGCCGCGCCGTTGACCGACGCGGACGCCGCCTCGGTCGTCTCGATCGGCAACGGCCTGCGCGAGGCGCAGATCAAGGACGTCATCGGGATACAACCGACGCCGCCGTCACAGAACCGCTTGGTGCAGATCATCGCGGTGCAGATGACGAAGGTGACCAATCCGAACGACACCACGCAGGGCGACGCGGTCAAGGCGCTGCGCAAGGAGTTGAAGGACCGCGTCGCGGGCACCGAGCTGAAGGCGGGCATCACCGGCCAAGCGGCGCAGGTGCTGGATCAGCGGGAATCGGGCGACAAGGGCTTGGCGATCGTCGGCATCGCCACCGTCGTGCTGATCCTGGTGCTGTTGCTGATCATCTTCCGCAGCCCCGTGATCGCGTTGCTGCCGATCGTCGTGATCGGCGCGATCTCCAGCATGGTCAGCGGGTTGATCGCCGTGGTCGCCAAGGCCTTCGACTTGCAGATCGACGCATCGATCAACGCCATCCTGGTGGTCGTGCTGTTCGGCGTCGGCACCGACTACATCCTGTTCCTGATGTTCCGTTACCGGGAGCGGCTGCGAGCCGGCGAGGATTCGAAGACCGCCATGGTCAGCGCCGTCACGCGGGTGGGTGAGGCGATCACGTCGGCGGCGGGCGCGGTGATCATCGCGTTCATGGCGCTGGTGTTGTCCACCCTCGGCATGTTCCGCGCCATGGGACCGGCGCTGGCGATCGCGGTGGCGGTCGCGCTGGCGGCGGGGCTGACGCTGGTTCCCGCGGTGGTCTCGCTGCTGGGCACCAAGGTGTTCTGGCCGTCGAAGGCGTGGCGCACCGAGCCGAAGGGGGCGCGGTTCACCGCGATCGGCAACGCGCTCGGCCGGCGGCCCGGTCTGTTCGCCGCGGTCTCCGGCGGAGTGCTGGTGGTGCTCGGGATCTTCGCCCTGGGGTTCCACCCGACGTTCGACCTCAGCTCCGGATCGACCTCGGAGGCCTCGGAATCCGTCGTCTACAGCAAGGAGTTGGTTAAGGGCCTGCCCGCCGGGACAACCCAGCCGACGGACGTCCTGTTGCAGTCCGGCGCAGGCGAATTGGCGGCCGACCAACTCACCGCCTATCGCGCCGCGCTGGCCGCGGTGCCGGGCGTGGGTCAGGTGGCCGAGCCGAAATTGTCCACGGACAAGTCGATCGCCGACTTCGCGGTGACGCTCGACGCCGCACCGGAATCGGACGCCGCGCTGGACACCGTCTCCGGCCCCCTGCGCGATGTCGCCCATTCGGCCGCGCCCGCAGGCGCCACCGCCGCGGTGGGCGGTCTGACTTCGGTCTTCGTCGACTTCCAAGAGGCGATGGCGCGTGACTACTCGATCGTCTTCCCGGTGGCGGCGATCCTGATCATGATCGTGCTGGGATTGCTGCTGCGCAGCCTGGTGGCGCCGTGGTACCTGATGGCCTCGGTGTTCCTCGGCTTCGCCGCCACGCTCGGCGCGGCGGTGCTGGTGTTCCAGCACTTCCGGGGCGAGACCGGCCTGATCTTCACGCTGCCGGTGATCATGTACCTGTTCGTGGTCGCGCTGGGCACCGACTACAACATCCTCATGGTCGCCCGGTTGCGGGAAGAGGCGCGCGAGGGCAACGAACCGAAACAGGCCGCGGCGCTGGCGGTGCGGCACACCGGCCCGACCATCGCGGCGGCCGGCGTGATCCTGGCGGGCACCTTCGCGTCGATGATGCTCGCGGGCAACAACGTCCTCGCGCAGATGGGCTTCGCCATCTCGGTGGGCATCGCGATCGCCGCCTTCGTCATGGCGATGTTCTTCACGCCCGCGCTCACGGCGCTGATCGGGCACAAGGCGTGGTGGCCTGGGCACGGGGACGAGAAGCCCGGTGGGGCGGGGCGGGAGTCTCGGGAGGTCGTCGGGAGTTCGGTCGGCGAGGGCTGATCGAAGCCGGAGCGTTCACCACCGACGCTCGCGAGATCGGAATAGAGCTGTGCGCCCATATCGTTGGGCGCACAGCTTTTCGTTCGATAACGCTCGTAGTGCGACGATCACCGATTGCGAAAACTACGGCACTACCCACCCGGTTCGAGTGAAGAGTCGGCTAATGAAGTAGTGGCGCGAGATTTCCTCGTAAGACGTCCCGTTTCGTCGGTGCTGACGAGTCCTGTCTTCTTTCCGCCAACTGGCCATGCTGCCTGGGATATCAAGCAGCGCCCCGCTAGAGTGGGGCTTCACAGCATCGAGGGAGGGCATGATGGCGCTGACAACTTCTCTGGCAGGCAGGGTACGGAATACCAGCCTCCCTAAAAGCCATTCGCTGTTGCCGCTGCTGGAGGCCGTCGTCAACGGTCTGCAAGCGATCGATGCACGCTTTGGTGAGGACACCGAACACGGCCACCTTCGGGTTACGATCCGGCGGAGCGGACAGGATGAGCTCGACTTCGACTTGTCCGACGCGGGCCGTGTGACGCTGAAACCGATAGCAGGATTTCTCATCGAGGACAACGGCGTGGGATTCACCCCAGCCAACATGAGCTCGTTCGAGACACTGGACAGTGACTACAAGGCGGAGATGGGTTGCCGCGGCGTAGGACGCCTGCTCTGGCTCAAGGCGTTCGACAGGATTTCGATACGGAGTACGTACCTCGACGACGACGGCGATCTTCGCGCACGGCAGTTCAAGTTCTCCGTAGACCGCGAAGTCGAGCACGACGAGGCGCCGGAGTGCTTCGATGAACCAGGCACAGTCGTCCATCTGGACGGATTCAAAGACGCCTTCCAGAGAAGCGCGCCGAAGACGGGCGAGACCATCGCCCGTGCGGTGTTCGAACACTGCATTTGGTACTTCCTCAGGCCCGGCGGCGCCCCTGACGTGACGATCGTCGATGACGAGGATGCGATCTCGCTGGCGAAACTGATGGAAGAATTCGTCTTCTCCGAGTTGCCTCAGACCGCCGTCGAGGTCAAAGGCAAAAAGTTCGACATGGTCAATCTTCGCCTCAAGTCCTCGACACGCAATTTCACGCCTCGGCTGTACTGGTGTGCGGCCAACCGCGTCGTTGTCGAGGAAAACCTCACCGGGAAGGTCCCAGGGCTGTACGGAAGGCTGAAGGACGACTCAGCAACCGAGTTCACATATGTCTGCTACCTGTCGTCCGATTTTCTGGACGCCCACGTTCGAGCTGATCGCACCGCGTTCGACATCAACGAACGACTGGCGGATCCGACGTTGGAAGACGATATCTCGCTGGAAGATATCCGTTCGGGCGTGCTGCGGGAAGTAGAACAGCTCCTTGCCGACTCACTCGCCGCAGCCCGCGACGCAGGCAAGCTGCGAGTCCTCGAGTTCGTCAGCAACCACGCGCCTCGGTATCGCCCGGTCCTTTCCAGGCTCGAGTCACTCGGTGTGACCGTGGACCCGTCGATCAAGGATGCAGACCTCGAACTCCTGCTTCATCGCAATCTACAGAAGCTGGAGGCCGATACCATCACTCAAGGCCAGGCGATCTTCGCAGAGGCCGGCTTCGCTCCCCTGGAGGAATACCGGGAACGCTTGAACCAGTACCTCGACAAAGTCAGGGACATCAATCAATCCGACCTGGCGGCGTATGTCTCCCGCCGTAGAGTGATTCTCGACCTATTGTCCAAGCTCATCAGGACGAACGAGCAGGGCAGGTATTCTCGAGAGGACGCTATCCACTCGCTGCTCATGCCTATGCGCACAGACTCGAATGAGATCGGCACCGACGCGGCCAATCTGTGGATCATCGACGAGCGGCTGGCTTTCCACGACTACCTCGCCTCCGATAAAACGCTCAAGAGCATGCCGATCACGGGTTCGGAGTCGACGAGGGAACCGGACATTCTTTCAACCCGACTCATCGACACGCCGGTGCTGGCAGCGGAGGGTGAGACGTTGCCATTGGCCTCGATCGTCGTGGTCGAGATCAAGCGGCCGATGCGGAACGACGTGTCGGAAGACAAGGACCCAATCCTTCAGTCGCTCGACTACGTGAAGCGCGTGCGAAGCGGCGGTGTAGTGACCGCTGCAGGACGTCCGATCCCGGCGTCACAGGATTCGCCGGCATTCTGCTATATCCTCGCCGACCTGACTCCGACACTGGTGAACAGGTGCGAGTATGCGAACTTGCGGCGGACTCATGACGGCCTTGGCTTCTTCGGCTTCAACGAGCCGGCCAAGGCGTACATAGAGGTCATGTCGTTCGACAGGCTCGTCAACGCCGCAACAGAGCGTAATCGAGCGTTTTTCGACAAGCTCGGATTGCCGTCGAGCTGACCGCCGAGTATGGCGGTTATCCGGTAAGCGAGTTGTGTTGAGGCGCAAGGCCCTAGGTAAGCGCTCAGACGATGGTTGCGTAGGGGCGGTGGACTTTGAGGGCTGAGTCCAGGACTCGGGTGACGGCGGAGCGGGGGAGGCCGAGTTCGTTGGCGATGGCGGGGGTGGAGCCGCCCTGGTCGGCTAGCGTCAGGATCTCTCTGACCTCCTCGATCGGGAGGTGGGACAGGCGGCGGCCGGTGATGGCGCGTGCGATCGCGGAGATCTCGTCGTCGTCGGTGTCGGCTTCCTCGGGCTCGGTGGGGAATTCATCGTCCTCGTCGTCGTCCGCCTCGAGGACGGGTATGGGTTCGACGCGCGGACGCGAGGGCTCGGGGGCTTCCTCGAGCGCCAATTGTTCGCTCTCCGTGTCGGCGGAGCGGTCGTTCTGCTCGGCGGTCGCCGACTTTCCGCGTTTCGCGCGCGGTGCGGTGGCGTTCGGGTGCACCTGAGCGGCAGTGTCGGCAGTCGCTGGGGGCGGTGTGCGCATGGGTTCGGTGGAGCCAGGGTGCCGGACTTCGTCTCCGTGATGCGCTCGCTCGATCGAACGGCCGTCTCGATCGGTAGACGCGTGCGGTGACGCGCCACCGTTCGCGCCTGCCGACGGGTGCTCACGGAACGCGAAGCCGTCGTGCAGGTCGGCGAGTGAAATCTGCTGTGCCGCTGGTTGCGAGAGCTGGCTGTCGGACGCGGGCGCTTCTGCTGGACTCGACGTTCCACGCTCGACATCGAGTGGGTGAGACTGTGGCGCTGGGGTTTCGTCGGCAGCGACGGCGTCCGTGGGGTGCTTGATGACGAGCGGCTCGGTGTGCTTGTCGACTGGGTCGGCAGGAGGCACTGTGCTGGTGGGTATCTCGGTGGAGTGACCGTTGGCTGCCGAAGCAATATCGTGCCCGTTGACCCGCGGGTGACCGGTCGTGTGGAACGCATCGTCGGTGCTGGGGTGGGCGGTGTTCCCGTCGCCACTCGAATACCGCACGGTGCCGTCGGCAGGGCTCGCCGGGATGATGTGGCCGTTGGTGGCAGGGCGCGAAGCGTGCCCGTTGGTGTGCGGGTGCGCGTTTCCGTTGGTGGGCGTCCGGTTGGTTTCGCCGTGGATCGGCAGTGGGTAGCCGTTCACGGGCAGGTCGTGCGAGTGGCCGTTGCGAGGACGCGAGAGCGCGGCGCCATTCGGACCGGTGACGGCCTCATGGCCGTTGCGTGATTGCTCGTCGGCGGAGTGCGAAGCGGTAGTGTGCGTTTCGCTGTCCACCGGGACCGTCCCCGTCCGAGGGAGGGTGACGGGATGGCCGTTGATCGGCGTATCGACGGCGTGACCGTTGGTCCTGCGCGCATCGGTCGGGCCCGAGGCGGCGGAACCTTCGTACATTTCGCTGTCCACGGCGTCCGCCGTCGTGGGCGGTGTGCGGTCGACGGTGATCGGATGGCCGCCGATCGGTGGTTCGGCCGGATGATCGTCGGCCGCCGACTTCCGGTGGGCGTGAGCCGGGGCAGGGGCGGCCGCTGCGGCCGGGTGGGTGAACTCGTCGGGACGAGCGTCCGTCGTCTTGTCCTGGACAGTGGCGCAGACCGGCGTTTCACGCCCGGCGGGAGTGCCCCGATGTTCGGTTCGCGTTCCTGGATTCGCGTCGTAGCGACCATCGGTCACGGGTGCGGCGTAGGTATCGCCTTCCGTAGCGAAGCGGCGGCTGTTCGTCGCCGCAATCGGCTGGTAGTCACCGTTCTCCGGCATACCCGCAGCGAATCGCGCATCGACCCGGACGGTGCGCGGGTCGGGATCGATCACCGGCGCTCCGTCGATGAGCACGGCGTACCGCGCGGAAACCCAGGCGTGCAACCAGATCACGACGCCGACCATCACCGGGGCGATCGCGTACTCGGCGGCGCGGCCGAGGTCGCCCGCGGCGAGATGCGGTCCGGTGTTGAGGGCGACGGTCGTGCCGAGCAGCGCCGCCTCGAAGAAGATCACCTTGCCGCGCGCCAGCTCCCGGCCCCAGCGCGCCGCGGTCGTCGCCGCGACCATGATGGTGATGACGGGGATGGAGATCATCGCCTCGATGCCGTAGCTCAACCAGTACAGCGGGTCGGACATGTCACCGCTGGGCACCAGATTGTGCTGCACGTTGACACCGGCCCAGACCATGCCGAGCACGACGACGGCGATCAAGGCGCGCGAGGACCACTCCGCACGCCGGTAGAGCTGCGCCAAGCGCGCGTCCTGGCTGGAGGCCCGCCGCCGTGCGGCCAGCGCGCGCCGATGCCAGCGGGCGTCGGCCTCCTCCGCGCGGCGCAACGCCGCGGCCGACTTCCGGTCGCGCCGCTCGGTGGCCAGCTCCGCCTCGATCGCCCTGCGCCGCTGCTCTCGGCGGCGCGCGCGAATCCATTCCGCCAACTCACGCTCCGCGGCGATCTCGCGTTCGGAGAGCACCTCCAGCAACGCCGGATCGAGCTGCAGGGGCAATTTGCCGCGCGCGGTCTCGACTTGCTGAGCCAGCGCGGCAATCTCGGAACTACCGTTCGAGGGTTCGTCGGGCATCGCGAGCCTTCCCAAGAGCAGGTCTCATGTCGTAGCGGTGGAGACATGATTGCTCGAACATATGTGTGATCGAAGTGAGATTAAACCGACCTGTTCCCGTGGTCAACGTAGCGGTCTCCCGGGGGGAAGGCGACACGCCGAACAGGCAAAATTCGCACCTCGCCGCGAATATCCGCATGAGCGGCGCTTTTATCGTTGGTCTCCGCGTGTCGAAACTCAGTTCGAATGCGCGCAGAGCGATCACGCGAATTCCGCCGCGTGGGGTTGCCGCCCGCGCGCTCGAGCCCGAGGGGAACGCGGAGCGACGGCGGCCGGTCACCGCGCGTTTCAGCGCGAAGCAAGACCGGGACCGCCGTTCGTGGCCGCCGGCGAAGTTTGCGACGACAAGTCGCGACAGAACTAACGCAGCGTGGTGTGCCAGACGATGGCGGCGGCCAACGCGCCCGCGCCGTTGACCGACCAGTGCAGGGCGATCGGGGCGAGCAGGCTGCCGCTGCGGTGGCGCAGCCAGGTGAACACGACGCCCGCCGCGGCCGTCGCGAGGACGGCGAGCAGGATGCCTGCGATCTGTCCGGTCACGCCGCCGCCGACGTACTCGCTCAGGCCGCGATTGCCAGAGGTGAGGCCGAGGGAGGACGCGATGTGCCAGAGGCCGAACAGCAGGGAGCCCGCCGCGAACACGCCGCGCGCGCCGTAGGCGCGGTGCAGGGTGCCGTGCAGTACGCCGCGGAAGGCCAGTTCCTCGGGGATCGCGGTTTGCAGCGGGATGACGATCATCGAGGCGATCAACGCGCCGGAGACGGTGGCGTAGCGATCGGCCAGGAAGAACGGACGGGTCATGGGCAGCGCCGCGCCGATCGCGACGGCTGCGAGGACCACTGCCACCGCGGCGAGCGCGTAGAGCGAGCCGCGCCGCCAGTGCCGGGGCGAAAGGCCCAGTTCCGACCAGCCGAGGCCGCGCCTGCGCATCAGCGCGAGCAAGGCGATCGCCGCGATCGGCACCGTGACGATGTTCGCCCACGCGGTGGTGAAATGCGCGATCAGATTGGTGCCCGCCAAGACCATCACTACCACGGCGACGTCGATGTAGGCGTGCAGTCTGTGGCGTGGGCGGGGCGGTGCTGCTAGGTCCGGCTCAGACATCTCGACCGAGTCTACGGAACAAGAACACGTTCACCATAGATTGCGGCGCTATTGCTGGATCGATCACTTTCCCGCCGCCGTCGCGGGCGGCGGGGGACGGCGCTCGCGTGGATGGCGAGGCGGGCGCCGGAGAGCCGTGTGTGGGGAGCGGGGCGGCGCTCGTCCGGGCAGGTACGGCGTTGAGCCGATCCGCGTCCGGTGGCGCTGCCCGGGCGAGCGCCGGTTGCGGCTCCGCTGGTTCAGCCGAACGGCGGGCGGATCGTGGATTCCTCAGCCGGCCCACCCGTGCGGATCGGTCCAGGCCTGGAGCGTGCGGGTGGTTTGGAAACGGCGTGGCTCGCGAGTGACCGGATCGGTGAACTCGAGCGAGGCGGCCAGCAGTTGCAGCGGCCTGGTGAAGTCGTCGACCGGCTTGTCGGTGAGCACCGGGTAGAAATCGTCACCCAGGATGGGGATGCCGAGGCTGTTCATGTGCAGGCGCAACTGGTGGGTCCGGCCGGTGTGCGGGCGCAGGCGGTAGCGGCCGAGTCCGTCGCGGTGCTCGAGCAGTTCAATCTCGGTCTCCGCGTTGGGCTCGCCTGGCACCTCCTGGGCCGCGAGCACCTGCTTCTCCTTGATGATCCGGCTGCGCACCACGCGGGGCAGTGTGAGGGCGGGATCGAATCGGGCGATCGCCTCGTACTCCTTGCGCACGGTGCGCTTGTGGAACATGGTCTGGTACGCGCCGCGGCGGGCGGGATCGACGACGAAGAGCACCAGTCCGGCCGTGACGCGGTCGAGCCGATGAGCCGGAACCAAGTCGGGGAGGTCCAGCTCCCGGCGCAGCCGCACCAGCGCGGTCTGGAGGATGTGCTGACCGCGCGGGATCGTGGCCAGGAAGTGCGGCTTGTCGACCACCAGGATGTCGTCGTCGCGATGGACGACGGGGATGTCGAACGGGACCACCGTCTCCTGGGGCAGATCGCGATGGAACCAGACCGCGCCGCCGGGCACGTACGGCGAGTCCGGGGCGATCGGACCCTCCAGGTCGACGATGCCGCCCGCGTGCAGCAGCTCATCGATGCGCGCAGGAGACACCCGGGGCAGGCGTTCCACCAGATGGTCCCGGATGGTCGCCCAGTGGCCCTGCTCCGGCAGTCGCAACCGGGCCGGGTCCAAGCCGTGCCGCTTCGGCAACGGCGGTTGTTGCCGCCTTCTCATCGGTACCGACCTTAATAGGCGCGGTCGGACGTCGTCCGTCCTCGGTCCGCGCATGGCCGGAGCCGAGGCGGAGGTACGCCTGACCGCAGGTCCGTGACCCGGGGTCGCGGGCTCAGTGTGCGCGGATCGCGATGCCGGGGTAATCGAGCACCAGGCCCGATTTGTCGTAGTCGAGGGTGCAGGCGAAGTCGAACTCCGGGGCGGTGTACTGGAAACGCGGCCCGTGCGCGCCGTCGGCCACGCGGACGTAGCGCTGCTCCAACCGGGCTACCGCGGCGCCGGAGGCGTATACGCAGGCCGCGGGGGCGTCCGCGCTGTCGCCGATCTCCCGCGCGGCCCGGTGCACCGGCAGCGCGTTGGTCAGCGCGGAGGACTCCAGGTCCACGTCCAGGCAGCCGTCGAGCAGCGGCGCGGGCATGCCGTCCAGCAGCCAGGAGCCCGCACCATCGGACTCCAGCACCAGCGTGTTCCAGCCGCCGGGCTTGCGCACGGCCACCTGAGCGCGGCGTGTGCGCCATTCGGTGTCCAGTGCGATCCGGTAGTCCACCACCCAGGGGTAGCCGTCCTCGACGGCTGTGGTGCAGCCGTCGATCAGCACGCCCTGCTCGGTGACCCGGAAATAGGCCACCTCGAATCCCTCGCGGGCGGTGCGATGCCGCCACGCGGCGGTGGGTGGCGGCGGCGCGAACATCATCGGGATCAGAATCCGCGCAGGCGATCGGGCGTCACACGCAGCACGACGGAGTACTCGGCGTAGAACTGCTCGTCGGTGATCCCGAGTGAGCGGAGGCCGTCGGCGTACTTCGTGGTGAAGGCGTCGATCTCCGCCGCGCCGGGGCGCTGCTCGACCACGCGCGCGGTGCCCGTGAGCACGACCACGTCGCCGCCGGTCGCGGTGCTGTTGAGATTCAGCGCGACCCGAGGGTTGCGCTGGATGTTGCGCACCTTCGGCTGGCCGGGCTTGCTGAAGATCAGGAATTCGCCGTCGCGCCACTGGAACCAGACGGGGTTGGGCTGCGGTGTGCCGGTGGGGCCGACGGTGGTCAGCCAGAGGACGGACTCGCGGTTCAGTCGCGCGGCGACTCTCGCGCCGAATTCGGTCTCGGTATCGACGACGGGGGCGGCGGAGCGATCGGATGCCGTTGCGGTCATGGCAAGGACAACGCCACCGCTGCCGTGACGATTCCGCCGCACGGACGACAGCCGCTCCGACACCGGGGGAACTCGTCGCGGCGACCACGGTGTGGCCGTCACGGCGTGGCCCGTTCGTCCAGCACCATCAGCCGGGCTTCGACCAGCGTCCTGCGTGCGCGCCTGCGGACCCGGCATATCTCGACGCCGCAGTCCAGGTGCACCTGCATGGCGCGGTGCGCTTGATTCGCGGTGAGTTCGCCAGGGTCTTTCGCGCAATTGGACAGAATCGAAAGGGTGTCTGCGCCAAACATATTCGTCACCCCTGTGTCCGATGGTTTCGCTTGCATGGGAAGTTAGCGATGCGCAGGGGCTATCGCGCCAGGACGCGGGTTCGTTCATGAAGGTTTCCCGAGCGCGTCGAGAATTCGAAAACAGAGGGTTCGCAGTAGTTTTCGCACATTGACGAAATAAGTCGCGAAAGACAACGCCTGGTGTGGGCCGCACCCTCGGGGTGGATCTCGCGTACGAGGCCGCGAGGCGGGTGTGGGGCCGGAGCGCCGGACGGGCTAAAGTAACTTAGCCTAACCTTCCTTAATAACCCCTTCTGTGTGAGTATGGGGCGAATCGGGAACGAACGCCGGGACGGGCGAGAGACGAGGACAGATGACGGTGGAGGCCGCGCCGCTGCCGGTGGCGGACACGGGGAACCGGCCGCCGAAGGCGGTGCTCAGAGAACACAAGCGGCGGGAGGCGCGGGCGCGCAAGGAGATCCTCGCGCCCGTGCGCGGGCACCTGGCCGCCGCGAGCGTCGTCATGGCCGTCGCGTCGGTGTGCGCGGTGGCGCCGTTCGTGCTGATCGTCGAAGTGTGCCGCGCACTGCTCGATCAACCCGTGGACACCGGCCGGGTCTGGCGACTGCTCGCGGTCGCCGCGGTGGTGCTGCTGGCCCGCGCCCTGCTCCAGGCCGGTGCGCTGACCTGGACGCATCTGGTCGACAGTGGTTACCAGCTCGCGGTGCGGCGGGCACTGGCCGCCAAGCTGACCAGGGTGCCGCTGGGCTGGTTCGGCGAGCGGACCTCGGGCGAGGTGAAGAAATACCTGCAAGACGACGTGGAGGCGCTGCACTACCTGGTGGCGCACGCGCGGCTGGAGTTCGTCGGCGCGCTCACCGTTCCGCTGGTCACCCTCGGCTACCTGGTCACGGTGCAGTGGCGGCTCGCCCTGGTGCTGCTGCTGCCGATCCTGGCCTACGCCGTGCTCTACAGCCGGATGATGGACCGCGACGGCCGGGACCGCTACGTCGTCTACACCCGCTCCGAGCAGCGCACCAAGGAAGCGGCCATCGAGTTCGTCGACGGCATCCAGGTGGTGCGCGCGTTCGGCCAGGCGGGCAAGGCGCACAGCGTCTTCCAGGACGCCGTCGAGCACCAGGCGCGCAGCGTCGACCGGCTGAAGACGCCGATCATCAAGGTGCAGGCGGCCTCCGACATCGTCGTCACCCCGGTGTTCGTGATGCTGGTCGTGGTCTTCGCCGGGCTGGCCGCGGTGGGTCTGGACTGGGTGCCGCCGCTGGACGTGCTGCCGTTCCTGCTGGTCGGCCTGGGCCTCGGCAGTTCGTTGCTCAACCTCGGCTACGGCGCGCAAGCGTTGCGCGCGGCGGCGGTCGCGGCGCAACGACTCTACGACCTGCAACAGACGCCGGAACTGAGCACCGACGCGCACGCATCCGATGCGGCGCCCTCCGCGCCCGCTGGACTGGTCCGGTTCGAAGGCGTCGGCTTCGGTTACCGCAGCGGCCACGACGTGCTGCACGACATCGATCTCGAACTCGCGCCGGGCACCATCACCGCGCTGGTCGGCCCCAGCGGCTCCGGCAAGTCGACGCTGGCCAAACTGCTGCCGCGCTTCTACGACGTGGGCGCGGGCCGGATCACCATCGGCGGCAGGGATATTCGTGACTTCCCGAGCGAAGAGCTCTATCGCACCGTTGGTTTCGTCTTCCAGGATGTGCGGCTGATCCGCGGGACCATCCGGGAGAACCTGCGCCTGGCCCATCCGGACGCCGATGACGCGGCGGTGGAAAAGGCGGCCCGCGCCGCGCAGATCCACGACCGGATCGTCGCGCTGCCACGCGGATACGACTCCGAGATCGGCGTCGACGCGACCCTCTCCGGCGGCGAGGCGCAACGGCTCTCCATCGCCCGCGCCCTGCTCGCCGACACCCCGGTGCTGGTGCTGGATGAGGCGACCGCCTTCGCGGACCCGGAATCCGAAGCCGCCGTGCAGGACGCGCTGGCAGTTCTGGTCGCGGGTCGCACCGTGCTGGTCATCGCGCACCGGCTGCACACCATCACCGGAGTGGATCGCATCCTCGTGCTCGAGGGGGGACGGCTGGTGGAGCAAGGCGAGCACGCGAGCCTGGTCGCCGCGGGCGGCACCTATCAGCGACTGTGGGAGATCAACGAGGCGGCGCTGGGCGAGATCGCCCTCGTCGAACGTGCGGAGGGCGTCCGATGATTCGCAAGGTACTCGACCTGGTTCCGGCCGAATTCGCCCACCTGACGCCGAGGTTGTTCGCCGCGATCGTGGCCCAGGCGCTCAGCCAGGCGCTGGCGTATCTGCTGCTGGTGCCGGTGTTGCAGGCGCTGTTCGACGACGACCTCGGCCGCGCGTGGCTGTGGGCGCTGGGCATGCTGGCCGCGGTCGCGGGCGTGGTGGTGTTCGGTTACCTGCAGGCCGCGATCGGACTGCGCGTCGGCGTCGGCATGCAGCGCGGATTGCAGACCCGGCTCGGCGACCACCTCAACGCGCTGCCGCTGGGCTGGTTCGAGACCCACGACGCCGGACCGCTGGGACGGCTGATGGTCGAGAACGTGCGCGAACTGCAGGGCCTGGTCGCCTACCTGCTGGCCAAGATCCTGACCGGCGTCATCGTCCCGCTCGCGGTCGCGGTGGGCATGCTGCTGGTCGACTGGCGTATCGCGGTGGCGATGCTGCTCGCCGCGCCGGTGCTCTATCTGGTCAACGGCCTGGCGAATCGCGCCTACACCGGCGCGGACAAGCGCCTGCACGCCGCGGCGGCCGAAGCCGATTCGCGCGTCATCGAATTCGCGCAGGCGCAGCCGGTCCTGCGGGCCTTCGGCGCGGTGGGCGCGGGCAACCGCGCGCTCGACGCGGCGCTGGCCGGGCAGCGGTCGGCGGGTGCGCGCATGGTCTTCGCCAGCGTGCCGGGCCTGATCCTGTTCGCGCTGTTCGTGCAGGCGGTGTTCCTGCTGCTGGTGTACGTCGCGGTCGCCCGGGTGACCGACGGCGCGATCTCGGCCGCCGCCGCCGTCGCGCTCGTCGCGGTGAGCTCGCGATTCATCGAACCGGTCAATCAAGCCGCGCAGTTGGGCAACGCGCTGCGCTCGGCGGCGACGGCCGCGGACCGGATCACCGAATTGCTCGCCGAACCGGTGCTGCCGGAGGCCACCGCCCCGGTCACGCCCGGCGCGCCATCGGTGATCTTCGACGACGTGAGCTTCGGCTATCGCGATGGCGAGCCGGTGCTGTCGGGCGTCACCTTCAGCGTTCCCGCGGGCACCACCACGGCCATCGTCGGACCGAGCGGCGCGGGCAAGACGACCCTGCTGCGGCTGGCCGCCCGGTTCTACGACGTGGATTCCGGCCGGGTGGCGGTGGGCGGGCACGACGTGCGTGACCAGCCGTCGGCGACGCTGTTGAGCCAGCTGTCGCTGGTCTTCCAGAACGTCTACCTGTTCGACCAGTCGGTGGCCGACAACATCAGGATCGGCAAGCCCGGGGCGGACGACGCCGAGGTGCGGCGCGCGGCCGAAGCGGCGCGGGTGGACGAGATCGTCGAGCGTCTTCCCGACGGTTTCGACACCCGCGTCGGCGAGGGCGGCACCGCGTTGTCGGGCGGTGAGCGGCAACGCGTCTCGATCGCGCGGGCGCTGCTGAAGGACGCGCCGATCGTATTGCTGGACGAGGCGACCAGCGCGCTCGACCCGCACAGCGAGGCGGTGGTTGTGCGCGGCGTGCACGAGATCACCAGGGACAAGACGGTCATCGTCGTCGCGCACCGGCTCGCCACCATCGCGCACGCCGACCAGATCCTGTTCCTGGACGGTGGCCGCATCGTCGAGCGCGGCACGCACGACGAACTGCTGGCGCTGGGCGGCCGCTACGCCGCCTTCTGGAACGAGCGCTCCCGCGCGACGGGTTGGCGGCTGGAACCGGCTCCGGCCTAGGCGGGCACGAGGTCCCGTCGCCGGACAGGCGGCGGGGCCCCGCATCGGTGGGAGTTACTTCCAGTAGGCGCGCGCTTTGATCGCGGTTTTCGGCAGCGCGTGCGCGGTTTTGAGCGTCTTGACGATCGAGCGGGTGGTGTGACCGTCGCAGGCCACCCAGGCGAAAGCGTCCTCCGGGCAGTCGATCTCGTGGGCCTGCTCGCGCATCAGCCGCCCGTCGTCGACGCGCTGCAGCCAGGTGACCTGGTGGTGCGGCTTGTTGCGGACCGGGAGGGTGCGGTCGGACTCGTACTGCCATTCCAGCCAGACCCGTGCCGGGGTGTCGCCGATCGCGTCGAGCAGGGAGTTGATCGCGGGCAGCGACGCGGTGTCACCGAAGATCAGATACTCGCTGTGGGCGGTCTCCGGCAGCTGGAAGTCCGAACCGAGGACCGAGGCATCGATCTCGTCGCCCACCACGGCATTTCGAGCCCATTCCGCGGCCGGGCCGTCGTGCAGGGCGAATTCGATCCAGAAGCGGTCGTTCTCCGGGTCGGGGTCGACCAGGGTGTATCCGCGCTGATGTTCTCTGTCCCCGTTGGGGATCCACAGCCGCACCCACTGGGTCGGGTGCACCGGATGGTCGGCGAGCAGGCCCCCCGCGCTGAAACCGAGCCGGACGAACTTGTCGGTGATCTGCTCGGTCGAGGTGACGGTCAGCCGATAGTCATCGGCCCGCCACGCCTTCAACATCAAGCCTTCGAATCCTCTGCCCATGCGACTAAGGCTAGCCTAATCACACTTGGAAGTGGAGGCGTAGGCCGTGCCGACGCGAAAACGGCCCCGGAACTCGGAAGCCGAGTTCGACGGGACCGTTTTCGCGCCGCGGTCGATCAGACGCTGCAGGGGACCGACGCGTAGTAGCCGATGGTGCACTCCGATTCGCGGGTCAGCTTCCAGGTGCCATCGATCCGGCGCCAGGACACCTCGATCGCCGGGAAGGGGGAGAAGCCGTCGACGGTGGTCATCAAGTTGGCGGAGAGGGTGTCACCGTTGACGCTGACCGGACCCTGGACCGACCAGCGGAAGCTGGGCACCGAGTTCATCACGCCGGCGATCTGATCGATCATCGGCAGTCCCGCCTCGCCCGCCTCCAGTTCGGCGGCGCGGGCGGAGCGCGACGCTCCGGTGTTCAGCAGCACCTGCAACTTGGCCTGCAGTTCCCCGACCGAAGGCGCCGCGGTGCGGACCACGGCGGGCGCCGCGGTAGCGGGGGCGATGCCGGCGAATCCGCCGACGAGCGTGGCCGAGACGATGGCGAAGGCCGCCGCGGTTGCTCTGATCTTGCGGTTGTTCATCTGCGTACTTCCGTTTCGTTCCAGGGCGATTGCTCGCCTGCCCCTGCGGAGTTCGCCACAGGAGCGGTTGCCTCTAGCAATATAAGGTAAGCCTATGCAAACATGTGTGCGTGCATGTCCAGTCTCACGGTGACGCCGTCGCGGGCGACCAGCCGCACAGCTGAGTGCCCGACCGATAGCTGAGCAGTGGCTGGAAACACAGATGGGAGAACCGGTGGACAGACTTCTCGTGGTCGGTGGCGGCCCCAAGGCCATGGCCGTGGCGGCGAAGGCGCACGTGCTGCGCGAACTGGGATTGGCGGCGCCGGAGGTCGTCGTCGTGGAATCGCAGGCGGTCGGCGGCAATTGGCTCTCCAGCGGCGGATGGACCGACGGTCAGCACCGGCTCGGCACCAGCCCGGAGAAGGATGTCGGCTTCCCGTATCACTCGACCTGGGCGCGGGGGCACAATCGCGCCATCAACGAGGCGATGCAGCGGTTCAGCTGGACCTCTTTCCTGATCGAGCGCGGCACCTACGCCGAATGGGTGGACCGGGGCAGGCCGCATCCGCACCACCATGTGTGGGCGAAATACTTGCAGTGGGTCGCGCGCAAGACCGGGGTCGAGCTGGTGCTCGGCACGGTGCGCACCATCTCGGCGGCCGCCGACGGCTGGCTGGTCCGCGTGGTGGACGCGAACGGCGTCGAATCCGAACTCGACGCCGACCGGTTGATGATCACCGGCCCCGGGCGCAGCGACCGCGCGCTCGCCCGGCACCCGAAAATGCTGAGCATCGCCGAATTCTGGGATCTGGCCTGCCGCAGGCGGTTGCCCGCGTCCTCGCGGGCGGCGGTGATCGGCGGTGGGGAGACCGCCGGATCGGCGCTGGACGAACTGGTGCGTCACGACGTGCTGACCGTGTCGGTGATCTCCCCGGCGGCCACGATCTACACCCGCGGCGAGAGCTTCTTCGAGAACTCGCTCTACAGCGATCCGGCCAAGTGGCGGGCGCTGAGCCTGGGGGAGCGGCGGGATGTGGTGCGGCGCACCGATCGCGGCGTCTTCTCGGTGCGGGTGCAGGAGAATCTGCTCGCCGACAGCCGGGTCCATCATCTGCAGGGCCGGGTGGTGCGGGTGGCCGATCAAGGTGATGGGGTCGCGTTGACCCTGCGCAACGATCTGCGCCCGGATCAGGTGCACGCGTTCGACTTGGTGGTCGACGCGACCGGCGGGCAGCCGCTGTGGTTTCTCGAACTGTTCGATTCCGACGCCGCCGATCTGCTGGAGCTGGCCATCGGCGGGCCGGTCACCCAGGCGCGGCTGGAGGCGGCCATCGGCCACGACCTCGCCGTCTCCGGACTCGAGGCGAAGCTCTATCTGCCGAATATGGCGGGGCTGGCACAGGGGCCGGGATTCCCGAATCTCAGCTGCCTGGGCGAACTTTCGGATCGAGTGCTGGCCGGTGCGCCGGTGCGCTCGGCCACAGTGCGCCACTTCGGAGCGAACTCGGCATTTGCATAGGGTAGGCTAGCCTTACTTAGAGTTCGTCGAGGATAGGTTCGGTATGCGCATCGTGTCGTTCGGCTTCCAGACCTGGGGCCGCAAAACCCTGCAGGCCCTGATCGATTCCGGTCACGACGTGGTGCTCGCGGTGACGCATCCGGCCAGCGAACAGTCCTACAAGGCCATCTGGTCGGATTCGGTCGAGGAACTGGCGCGCGAGCACGGGATCCCGGTGCACCTGACCGAGCGCGCCGACGCGGAGACCATCGACCTGGTCAAGCGGGCCGAGCCGGACGTCATCGTGGTGAACAGCTGGTACACCTGGATGCCGCCGGAGCTGTACAACCTGCCTCCGCACGGCACGCTCAACCTGCACGATTCGCTGCTGCCCAAATTCACCGGCTTCTCGCCGGTGCTGTGGGCGCTGATCAGCGGGGAGACCGAGTTCGGGCTGACCGTGCACCGGATGGACGAGCAACTGGACACCGGCGACATCCTGGTGCAGCATTCGCTGCCGATCGGCCCGGAGGCCACCGGCACCGAACTCGTGCTCGCCGGAATGGAACTGATTCCCGGGGCCGTGCGGGAAGCGTTGCACGCGCTGGAGACCGGCACCGCGGTGTGGCGGCCGCAGGACAAGACGCAGCGAACCTACTTCCACAAGCGGTCCGAGCGCGACAGCCGCATCGACTGGCGCACCCACGCGGTCGATCTGGAGCGGTTCGTCCGCGCCCTTTCCGAGCCGTACCCGCGCGCGTTCAGCTACTACCGCGGCGAGAAGATCGAGGTGCTGGCGGCGCGCGTGTCGGAGGCGCGCTACGGCGGCACGCCCGGCCGGGTGATCGTGCAGGAGGGCGGCGGCACCGTGGTCTGCGGGCCGGACGCCTACCGGGGCAACCCCGGCTTGGTGCTGACCCGGGTGCGCACGTCGGACGGGGTGGAACGGTCGGGAGCCGAATTCTTCACGCGCGGGGGCTATCTCACCGATTCGCCGGAGTGATCCGCCGCCATGTCGACCATCGCCGATTCCGCGCGTCTACGCGACGGCGCGGAGCCCGCCCGCGCCGGTGACGAGCGGGTTCCGCTGTCCTCGGGCCAGCGCCGGGCCTGGTTCCTGCAGACCAGGGACCCCGACGACGCCACCCTGAACATCTGTTTCGCCTACCGGCTGACCGGCCCGCTCGACGCGGCCCGGCTGCGCGCGGCCGTCGATCGCGTGGTGGCGCGGCACGACATCCTGCGCACCACTTACGGATCCGGCCCAGACGGCGAGCCTTACCAGCTGGTCCACGACGATCAGTCCGCACCGTGGCTGGAAGTCGACATCGCCGATCTCCCGGAATCCAGCCGCAACCGCCGGGTCGAGGTGCTGGCGCGCCGCGCGGTCGGCGAACCGTTCGACCTCACCCGCGCCGCGCCGCTGCGGCTGCTGCTGTTGCGCACCGGCCCGTCGGAGTTCGTCTTCGTGCTGGTCATCCACACGATCTGCTGGGACGACGACTCCTGGAGCGTGTTCCGCGCCGAGGTCAACGCCGCCTATCGCGGCGCGCCGGCGACGACGCCGACCCAGTACGTGGACGTCGCGGTGCACGGCACCACCGGTGAGCCGGAGGACGCCGCCGTCGAGTTCTGGCGCCGCACGCTGCGGCCGCTGCCGGAACCACTGGAACTGCCGAACCGATCCCCGCACGCGGGCACGGGGAACCGGCAGGCGGGCCACCGAGTGCTGGACGTGCCCGCCGAACTCGTGGACCAGGTGTACGCCTTCGCGGGCGACTACGACACCAAACCGTTCGCGGTGCTGCTGGCCGCCTACTACACGGTGATCCACCGCTACACCGCCGCGACGGATTTCCTGGTGGCGGTGCCGGTGTCCAACCGAGGTCCCGCCGCGGTGTCGGCCATCGGGTACTTCGGCAACACGCTGCTGCTGCGCGCCGGGTTCGCTCCGGAACATTCCTTCGCCGATTTCGTCGCGCTCGTCGCCGAGAGCTGCGCGGCGGGATTCGCGCACCAGCATGTCGGCATCGATCGCGTTGTCCGTGAGGTCAACCCGGATCGCGCCGACGGACGCGACGGGCTGGAGCAGCTGGTGAGCGTCGGTTTCGGGGTGCGCGAGAGCGCGCGCGGATTCGACTTCGACGGCGTCACCGCGCACGGAGTGCAATTCGGCGGGTCGGTGGCCCAGTTGCCGCTGCGCCTCAACGTGGTGCTCGACGAGCGGGGCGTGCACCTGGAAGCCGAATATGCCGCGGACCTGCTGCCGGACGCGGTCGTCGAGCAGTTGCTGCGGCACTACCTGCATCTGGTCGGCGCGGCGGTGACCGAGCCGACCCGCGCGGTGGGCGATCTCGAGTTGTTCCCGGCGGCGGAGCGGGAACGCGTCGCGGCGCTGTCGCACGGCGAACTGGTCGGCACGCCGCCGACCACCGTGCCCGCGCTGCTGCAACGGCGTGTGGCCGCCACCCCGGACGCGGTCGCGATCATCGCGCCGGGCTTGGCGAACACGGCGCCGGTCACCCTCACCTACGCCGAGCTGCACAGCCGGGCCAACCGGCTGGCGCACTGGCTGATCCGGCAGGGAATCGGGACCGAGGACGTCGTCGTGCTGCGACTGACCACCTCCGTGGAGTTCGTCGTCGCGGTGCTCGCCGTGCTCGCGGCGGGCGCGGCCTACCTGCCGATCGACCCCGCCGACCCGGCCGATCGAGTCGACGCACTCGATCGCGCGGCCGGTCCCCGCCTGCGGCTCGGGCAGCACGAGCTGGCGGCCGCCGAGCAGGCCGCCGAGGGCCTGCCGTCGCACGCGCCGACCGACGCCGAACGCGTGCGCCCGCTGCGGCCGGACAATCTCGCCTACGTGCTCTACACCTCCGGCTCGACCGGCAAGCCCAAGGGCGTGCCGGTGCCGCACGCGGCGCTCGCCGAGCACCTGACCGGCTTCGCCGCGGAGGGCGGCATCACCGCGGCCGACCGGCTGCTGCAATCGGCGCCGCTGAGTTTCGACGCCTCGCTGCTGGACATCTTCGTGACCCTCACCGTCGGCGCGAGTCTGGTGATCCCCAAACCCGGTGCCTTCCGGGACATCCCGTACGTGGCGGACCTGATCGAACGCTGCGGTGTGACCGTGCTGCACATGGTGCCCTCCCAGTTGAGCACGTTCCTGATGCTGCCGGAAGTCAGCGAGTGGCAGGCGCTGCGCTACGTCCCGGTCGGCGGGGAAGCGCTGCTCGGCGAGGTCGCCGACCGATTCGCGGGTGTCTTCGATGCCGAGTTGCGCAACCACTACGGACCCACCGAGGCGGTGGTGTCGGCGACGCACTTCACCGTCGACGGCCCGCAGGGCACCGGGATCGTGCCGATCGGCGTGCCCAACCGCAACGTCCACGTCTATCTGCTCGATGCTCGCCTGCACCCGGTGCCCTCCGGCGTCGTCGGCGAAATATATCTGGGTGGAACGCAATTGGCGCGCGGATATCTCGACCGGCCGGGATCGAGCGCGGAGCGGTTCGTCGCCGATCCGTACCGGCCGGGCAGCCGCATGTACCGCACCGGCGATCTGGCCCGCAGGGACGAGGCGGGCGTGCTCGAATTCGTCGGCCGCGCCGACGAACAGGTGAAGGTGCGCGGTCACCGGATCGAACTCGGCGAAGTGCGGGCCGCCATCGCGGGCCATCCCGCGGTGGCGCGCTGCGAGGTCGTCGCGGTGACCGACGCCGCGATCGGTCCGATGCTCGCCGCCTACGTGGTGGCGGCCGAGGACGACATCGATCTCGACCAGATCCGGGCGCACGCGGCGGCCGTCCTGCCTGATCACATGGTGCCCGCCGCTTTCGCGGTCCTGGCGGAGATTCCGCTGACCGCGCACGGCAAGCTCGATCGCCGCGCGCTGCCGGAGCCGGTGCGCGGCGCGGCGCACGCGTACCGGGAACCGAGCACCGCAGGCGAGATCCGGCTCGCCGAGCAGTACGCCAGGATTCTCGGCCTGGACCGAGTGGGCGCGGACGACTCGTTCTTCGAACTCGGCGGGCATTCGCTGCTGGCCAATCGGCTGCTGGCCTGGATAAGGGAGGAGTTCGGCGTGGAGATCGATGTCCGCGTGCTGTTCGACACCCCGACGGTCGCCGAGCTCGCCGCCGCGCTGGAAGCGAGTTCCGCGGGAACGCGCGACGATCTGAGCGGGGAGCAGCGCAGGCGGGTGCTCGGCGAGTGGGCCAACGGCGTCGCGCTGTCGGACGTGCCGGGCGTCGAAGAGTTGATCCGCTCGGCGCGCACCGTTCCAGGCCCGCGTCGCGCCCTGCTGTGCGCGGGCGAATCTCTCACCTACGACGCGCTCTTCGAGCGACTGGCCGCGCCGCGCGCGACGTCGGCGCATCCGGTGGACACGCTGGTCGCCTTGCTCGCGCGCACGATCGCGCACGGCGAGGACGACGCGCTCGCGGCCGCGGTCGCCGATCGCCGCGCCGTCGCCGCGCACCAGCGCTCGCGCAGCGCCGATCCCGCCTTCGCCGCGCCCGACGTGCGGCTGCTCGCGGTGACCGGCGACGCGCGGCGCGCCGTTGTGGAACTGCTCGCCGCGCTCGCCGACGGCGCCAGTCTGCTGGTCGCCACCGAGGCGCAACGGGTCGATCCGGTCGCGCTGGCCGAACTCGTCGCCGCGCACGCGGTGACCCACGTGGTGCTGGCGCCGGTGACCGCGGTCGCGCTCGCGGACGAACTGCCGCAACTGCCCAGTGTCCGGCGCTGGGACGTGGCGGGCGTCGACGCGCCCGCGACGCTGTCCACCCGGCTGGCGGCGATGTCGGCGGATTCGGTCGCGGTCGCCTGCTACGGCGTGCCCGAATACGCCGGGCCGGTGGCCAGGGGACCGCTGGACGGCAGCGGCCGGGTCAGGCCGATTCCCGGTGCGCGGGTGCTGGTGCTCGACGCCGCGCGGCGTCCGGTGCCGCCCGGGGTGATCGGCGATGTCTACGTGGGCGGAGCCGGGCTCGGCGCGCCGGCCGACGCGGCGCGGTGGGTCGCCGACCCCTATCTGGTGGGCGGCCGGCTGGTCCGCACCGGTGATCGCGGCTGGTGGGACACCGACGGGTGGCTGAATCTCGACAAGGAGCTGACGAAATGAACACGGTCCGAACTACGGGGCGTCCGCGCCGGGGCACGCTCGGCCGGATGGGTCTGGCCGCGCTCGCGCTGAGCCTGGTCTGCTCGCTGGCGGCCTGCGGCTCCAGCACCGGCGACGACAGCGCCGACGGCGCGGTGAAGATCACGCACAGCCTGGGGGAGACCGAGGTTTCCGGCACCCCGCAGCGCGTGGTCACCCTCGGCAACCAATGGCTCGACGCCACGCTCGCGCTGGGGGTGACGCCGGTCGGTTTCGCCGACAACATCTCCATCGGCGCGCAGTCCAAGCCCCCGTGGGCGCCGGACTCGCTCGCGCAGGCAAAGGCGCTGAGCATGGGCGGCGACATCGTCGAACAGATCGCGGCGCTGGAGCCGGACCTGATCCTGGTGCCCGGCTTCATGGTCGACAAAGCGATGTACGACAAGCTGTCCAAGCTGGCTCCGACCATCGGCCCGGTGACGCCGGGCGCGCAGGTCGACCGGTGGGCCGATCAGGTGAACACGCTCGGCAAGGTGCTGCACCGGGAAACCGAGGCGAGCAAGGTCGTCTCCGACGTCGAGGCCCGCATCGACGCGGTCGGCGCCAAGTACCCGAAGCTGCGCGGCAAGACCTTCTTGACCTGCATGCTGACCGGTCCCGCCCAGTTGATGGTGCTCGCCGACCCGAAGGACGGTTCGGCGGCGCTGTTCACCCGGCTCGGCATGGACATCCCCCAGAAGATCGCGCAGGAGGCGCCCGCGGGCGGCCGGTTGGCCCTGTCGCCGGAGCGGCTCGGCGACCTCACCTCCGACCTGCTGATCTGCGGCGCGATGCCGGTATTCGCGGAGAAGTTCAAGCAGCTGCCCGGATACGCGGAGCTGCCGTCGGTGCGCAACAACGGCATCGCGTTCGTCGACGTGACCACCATCAGCGCCATCAACACCCCCACGGCTCTTTCGGTGCCGTACGTGCTCGACAAGCTCGACCCGACGTTCGCGGCCGTCGGTAAGTAAGGAAGGAACGCAATGTCGGATTCGTCCGTGAACGGGGCCACCACCGGTGACCGGGGCACGCCGCTGTCGCTCGCACAGCAGGCGGCGCTGCTGCCCGAACGGTTGCGCCGGGTGCCCGCAGCCAATCTGTTCGTCGCGCTGGAGATCACCGGTGAACTCGACGGAGACGCCTTCGAGCAGGCCGCGGCCGCGCTGCTGGCCGAGCACGAGATTCTGCGCAGCGTCTTCCCGGACGACCGGCGCATGCCGTATCAGCGTGTGCTGCCGGTGCCGGACACGGTGGTCGAGGTGGTCCACGCCGACGCCGCCGCGCTCGGCCCCGCGCTGCACGCCGACGCCGAGCACCGATTCGACCTGGTGCGCGGCTTGCCGATCCGGATTCGCCGCTACGACTCGGGCGATCGCGCCGTCGTCTCGATCGCGGTGCATCCGGTGGCCGCCGACGACCGCAGTCTCGAACTGCTGACCGAGGCGCTGTTCGCGGCCTATGAACTCGGCACCGCGCAGCCGGCGACCTCGCAGTACCGCGCGTACGTCGCCACGCAGCTGCGCGCCCTGGCCAATCGGGACGCGCCCGAACTGGCCTACTGGACCGAACGGCTCGCGGAGCTGCCCGAGCGGGCTGTGCCGGTGCCGGGCGATGCCACCGGCCCTACGCGGCACAGCTTCACGGTTCCCGCCGCGACGCTGTCGGCGCTGCGCGGCGAGCAGGAGACGACGGCGGCGTTCGCCGCGGTGCTGGCGCGGGCGCTGCGGGACGCGGGCCTCGGTGATGACGTCCTGATCGGCGTCATCGATCCGGCCCGCACCGATCAGACCGAGCACAGCCTCGGCAATTTCGCCAATCACCTTGTGCTGCGCCTCGATCCGACCACAGGACCGCGCGAACTGCTGGCGGTCGCCGGGCAGCGCCTCGCCGAGGCCCGCGCGCACGCGACGGCCCGCATCGAGCGGCTCACCCACGAACTGAAGGGCGCGGCGGCGGTGACGACCGGTGCGCTGTTCCAAGCGCTGCTCGGGGTGCGCGCCGAGCGGCCCGGCATCGTGACCGCCGACTTCGCTGTGCGGGAGACGATGCGGCGCTCCGGCCGTCCACACGGCGTCGATCTGGTCGTCGACGTCGTGACCGGCGCGCAGGACGCCACCGTGACGATCGAGTTCACTTCCGCCTTCGCGGCGGCGGGCGAGTTCGCCGCCCACCTGGAGGCGCTGTGCGCCGCCTTCGCGCAGGGCCGCGACGAGCAGGCCGAGATCGCGCTGTTCGCGGCAGCGGCAGCGGGTGACGGGTTCGGCGGACCTGGTCTCGGCGGCCCGCCGCAGACCGAGGCGGAGACCTTGATCGCGGCGGCGATCAGGAAGGTGCTCGAGTTCGACGACGATGACGAGATCGGCCGCGCCGACACGTTCTTCGCACTCGGCGGCGACTCCATCGCCGCGTTGCGCCTGGTCACCGAACTCGGGGAGCAGGGGTACGCGCTGGACGTGCAAACAGTGTTCGCGCATCCGTCGATCCAGGAGCTGGCGTCGCAGCTGACCGACGCGGCGCCGGCGCAGCCGCAAACCGCCACTGTCGCGCCGATGGCCGCCTCCGGCCTCGATCCCGCGGCGCTGGCCACCCTCGGCAAGAGATTCGGCGCGTCGTGAGCGCACCGCGAATCCTCGATGTCGTAGCGCTCTCTCCGCTGCAACGCGGTCTGTACTCGGTCAGTTCCCTGTCCGGCCCGGTGGACCCGTATCTGGTCACCTTCGCGGTCCGGATCGAAAACCTGGCCGACATCGCGCCGCTGCGGACCGCATTCGATCAATTGCTGACCCGCTATCCCCATCTGGGCGGCGCGGTGGTCACCGACGGCCTGCCGCATCCGGTGCTCGTGATCACCTCGGCGGGCCGGATCGGCTGGCAGGAGGTGGATCTGCGCGACGCCGACGATCCCGCCGCCGCCGCCATGCTGCTGTACTGGGCGGAGGGCCGCAAGCGCATCGACCTGGACAACGGCCCCTTGTTCCGGGTGACCGCGGCACGGGTCGGCGCGCGCGACTACGAGCTGATCTGCACCGCCCATCACATCGTCGTGGACGGCTGGTCGATCCCGCTGCTGTTCGCCGACCTCATCGCACTGCACGCCGGGGCGGGCGCGACCCTGCCGCCCGCTCCGCCGCTGCGCGACCACGCGGCATGGCTGGCCTCGCGCGACACCGCGGAGTCGGTGCGGGCGTGGAGCGAAGCGCTCGCGGGGCTGGCCCCCATGCCGATGCTGGCCCCGCCCGCCCAGGCCGATATCCCGGTGCTGGGGCAGACCCGGCTGGATCGCGCGTCCACCGCGACGGTCACCGGCTGGGCGCGGCGCAACGGCCTGACGCTGAACACCGTGCTGCAAATGGCCTGGGCGCGAGTGCTTTCCGGGCTGACCGGCCGCGACGATGTCGTCTTCGGTCAGACCACCTCCGGCCGCGACGCCTCGTTGCCCAACGCCGACCGGCTGGTCGGCGCGCTGGTCACCACGATTCCGGTCCGGGTCCGCGCCGACGAGCGCGCGCCGGCGGCGATCGGCGCGCAACTGCAGCGCGAGGTGGCCCTGCTGCGCGCACACGAGTATCTGGGGGTCGCCGAGATCACCCGTCAGGCCGGTATCGGGCAGCTCTTCGACACCCTGCTGGTCTTCGAGAACACGCCGCTGGGCGCCGTGACGGAACGGATGCCGATGGCGGGCGGCGCGACGATGCTGCCGCGGCGGGTCGATTCGCCGAGCCACTATCCGATCGCGGTCGTCCCGGTGGTCGAGCAAGACGAGCTGATCGTGCGGGTCGAAGTCCGGCCCGACCTGGTGTCCCGATTCCAACCGGACCGGCTGGCACGGCGTTTCGCCGAGGTGGTGCGGCGCATGGTGACCGCGACCCGCGCGTGCGACGTGAACATCCTGCTGGACGACGAACCCGCGGCCCTGGTCGCGCCCGTGCCGCGCGCGGCGGAACACCCGACGGTGCCGGACGCGTTGTTCGCCGCGGCCGCGCGCGCGGGTGACGCGGTCGCCGTGGTGGACGAGGACGGCGAACAGACGTTCACGGAATTCGCCGCCGCCGTCACGGCACTGGCCGAAGGCTTGCGCAGCGCCGGAGTGCGCGCGGGTGACGCGGTCGCCGTCGTGTTGCCACGGGATCGCCGAGTGTTGCACGCTCCGTTCGCGATCGGGCGGATCGGCGCGCTGTGCGTGCACGTCGATCCCGCTACGCCCGCGGATCGGCTGGCCTACATCCTGGAAACGTCCGGTGCGCGAGTCGTGCTCGCCGATCAAGCCTTCGGCGATGTGCTCGCGGAGTGCGCGGACGTGCGGCATGCCGGTACCGGCCCGCACGGCGAACTGCACCTGGCCGGGGACCGCGAGCGACGTCCCGCCGAGGGACCACGGCCGGGCCCGACCACGCCGTTCTACGCCGTCTTCACCTCCGGCACCACCGGCAGGCCGAAAGGCGTTGCGGTGTCCCACGGCGCGCTGCTCAACCACTGGGCGAACCACGAGCGCCGCATCCTCGCGCCGGTGGCGGCGGAGGCGGGACGGCGGCTGCGCGTCGGGCACGGCTGGTCCACCGGCTTCGACGCGGCATGGCAGCCGACGGTGGCCCTGCTGAGCGGGCACACCGTCGTGTTGCTCGGCGACAAGGTGCGCACGGACGCCGAACAGGTGGTCGCGGCGATCGAACGCCATCGCATCGATGTCTTCGACACGTCGCCGTCGATGCTGAGCAGGCTGATCGTCTCCGGGCTCTTCCTCGAGCGCGACGGTCGCGAGCACTGCCCGCTGCGGGTGCTGGCGCTCGGCGGCGAGGCCATCTCGCTCGACACCTGGGCGCGGTTGCGCGCGCTCGACGGCACCAGGGTGATCAACTTCTACGGGCCCACCGAGACCACGGTGGAAGCGCTGATGGCCGACGTGCTCGAGCACGAGGGGCCCACCATCGGACGTCCGTTCGACGGCATGACCGCCGAAGTGCTCGATCATCGGCTGCGCCCGGTGCCGCCGGGCGGTCACGGGGAGCTGTACCTCTCGGGGCCGCAGCTCGCGCTGGGCTATCTCGGCAGGCCGGGCACCACCGCCGCGGCGTTCGTCGCGGGGCCGCGCGGAAGGCGCTATCGCACCGGTGATCTGGTGCGGCGCACCGACGCGGCGACCGTGGTGTACGAGGGACGGGCCGACAGTCAGGTCAAGATCAACGGCTACCGGGTCGAGCCGGACGAGGCCACCGTGGTGCTGCGGGAACTGCGCGGCGTCGAGCATGCGGCGGCGCTAGCGTTCGTCGAGAACGGCCGGACCAGGCTCGGCGCGCTGGTGGTCGCGGATCGCTCGGTCGAGGAGATCCGCGCCGCGCTCGCCCGGCGGCTGCCCCAATTCCTCGTCCCGAGCCGCATCGTGCACGTCGATCGGATTCCGTTGAATCGCAACGACAAGCTCGACGTGCAGGCGGCGACGGCGTTGCTCGCCCGGCCCGCGCGCGAAACGCGGGGCGGTGCGCCCGCGACCGAGACCGAGCGCGCGCTGCTCGAGGTGATCGCCGCGATGGGCGACGCCACCGCGGGGGTCGGACTCGACGACAGCCTGCTGGACCTCGGCATCGACAGCATCGGCGTCATCGATCTGGTGTCGCGCCTGCGCGGCGCGGGCTTCCGGGTGCGCGCCGAGGACGTGCTCGCGGCGACGGATCTGCGGCAGCTGGCGGCGGTCCTGTCGAGCGCGGAGCAACCCGAGGAAGCGCCGCGGGTGCCTGCGGGTACGGTCATCCCCCTGACCGCGCTCGCGCACGAGATCATCGCCAACGGCGACTATCGCTACCTGGCGCAGAGCCAAGTGCTCACGGTGCCGGTGGACGCGACGCCCGCCGACATCGTCGACCGGCTGGAGGCGCTGGCCTCCGCGCATCCCACGCTGCGCTCCCGGCTGGACTGGACGGCGGAGCGGACACCCGTGCTGATGGTCGGCGAATCCTCCGGCGTCGCGGAGCAATTCGAGATCGCCGACGACGAATCGGGCGCCGCGGCGGCCCGGCTGGCCGCCACGGTGGACCGGCTCGACCCCGAGTCAGGCCGCATGATGGCCGCCACGTTGCTGAACGGCCGGGAAGGCAAGCGGCTGCTGCTGTCGATCCACCATCTCGCGGTGGACGTGGTCTCCTGGCTCATCCTGGGTGACGACCTGCGCAGGCTCGCCGAAGGGCAGCCGCCGGTCAACGAGTCCAGGCCCGAGCCGGGGCCGATCCACGCGCCAGCGGCGACCCCGCCGATACTGGGCACGCCACTGGGCGGCAGGTTGACCGACCCCGCCGTCGATCGAGCGGGCAAGGCGTGGCAGCGGGTGGTCGAGCTGGACGCGCGGCGGACCGCCCGGCTGCTGGACGCCGCCGCCGAGAACGACGTGCCGCTGGAGGATTTCCTGCTGCTGGCCTGTGCGCGCGGCTTCGCCGACAGCGCCGACGCCGCCGGGCGGGTCGCGGTGACCAGGGAATCGCACGGCAGGCCCGCCGACGACGACAGCAGGCAGGTCGGCTGGTTCACCGTCGAAGAGACCGTGCTCGTTCCGCTCGCCGCGGCCCAGGCGTGGACTCCCGGCTCGGGCGCGGCCCCGGTGCGGGAGCGCACGCTCGACGCGCGCGGCCAGTTGCGCCTCAATCACCTCGGCCGGTTCGATCTCTTGCGATTCGGCTCCGGTCCGTGGACACCCGCGCCGCTGGCGGAGTTCACCGCCGAGTTCGGCATCGCGGCGCATCCGGATCTGCCGCTGCGTTTCACCGTGGACATCACCACAGCGGTGGTGCCGAGGGCGGACGGGCCGGTGCTGGTCGCTCAATTCGACGTGAATTCAGCGGTGTTCGACGAGGCCGAGGTCGAAAAGCGCTTGACGCGCTGGACGGCGGTCCTCGCCGATCCGGAGGTAGCCGGGTGAATGCCGGAGCCGGAACGGTGCGTGCGTAGGTTAGGCAACCACACTCTGCCGCATGACGGGGTCTATGGGTTAGGATCCATTAAGTTAGGCAAGGCTTGCCTTTTAAATGCGCAGGCCGGTGTTCGGTGCGGTGAGGAGTCTGATGCTCGGCAAGGCGGAAGTTCGCGAGATCGTTGCGACGGACCTGGGAGTGGCTCCGGAAACCATCGGCGACGACGACGATCTCGTCGGTCTGGGCATGCACTCGATGAAGCTGATGCGTCTGGCCGCGCAATGGCGCAAGCAGGGCTACGACGTGCGCAGCTCCCATCTGGCACTGCAACCGACCATCGCCGCGTGGGCCGAACTGCTCGCGGCGAGCCGGGCCGGGGAAACCGCAACCGAGGCCGCGGCGCAGGCCCCCACGACCGAAATCGCCCCCGAGTCGGACGAATTCCCGCTCGCCACCATGCAGCACGCCTACTGGGTCGGCCGCAGGCAGGACCAGCGGCTCGGCGGCGTCGCCGCGCACCTGTACGTCGAATTCGACGGCGCCGGACTGGAAGCCGACCGTATGCGGCGCGCGGTCGGGCGGCTGCTGCGCAGGCACGACATGCTGCGGGCCCAGTTCTCCGACAGCGGCACCCAGCGGATTCTGCCCGAGCCGCTGGTGCCGGTCTTCCACGCGAACGACCTGCGCGACGGCCACGACACCGGCGCGATCGAAGTCGAGCTGGAGCGGATCCGGCAGGACAAGAGCCACCAGCGCATGGACGTCGCGGCGGGTCAGGTGGTGGACATCGCGGTCACCGTCCTGCCGGGCGGAAAGCACCGGCTGCATCTCGATGTGGACATGGTCGCCGCGGACGCCCAGAGCTACCGCAGGATTCTCGACGATCTGGCCGCGCTGTACGAGGCCGACGACGATGCGCTGACGCCCATCGGCTGCACCTTCCGCGAGTACCTCGCCGCGAAGGAGCGCACCGCCAAGGACAACTCGGCCGACGCGCGGTGGTGGGCGGGCAAGATCGGCGACCTGCCCGACATCCCCTCGCTGCCGGTGGTGCCGGAGAGCGATCGTCCCGACCCGTCGCGCAGCATCCGCCTGCATCACTGGTTCGACGCCGAGGCGAAGGCGCGATTGCACGCGAACGCCCACGGCAACGGCGTGACCCCGGCGGTCGCCCTGGCCACCGTGTTCAGCGAGACCATCGCGCGCTGGTCGGCGCGGCAGCGCTTCCTGCTCAACCTGCCGCTGTTCAACCGCGAACCGCTGCACGACGACATCGACCGGGTCGTGGGCGATTTCACCAACTCGGTGCTGGTGGACGTGGACGCACGCGAGACCGAGTCGATGGTGGCGCGGGCCAAGCGGTTGCAGCGCGAACTGCACACCTGCGCGGCGCATTCCGCCTACGAGGGCTTGGACGTGCTGCGCGACCTCGGCCGCGAGCGCGGCGCCCCGGTCACCCCGTCGGTGGTGTTCACCTCGGGCCTGGATCTCGGTGAGCTGTTCTCCGAGCGCGTGACCCGGGTGTTCGGCGAGCCGGTGTGGATCATGTCGCAGGGTCCGCAGGTGGATCTGGACGCCCAGGTGGCGGAGTTGTCCGGTGGCCTGCTGGTGAACTGGGACATCCGCAGGGACGCGCTGCCAGAGGGCGTGGCCGAGGCCATGTTCGAGCAGTTCCGTCGCACGCTGGAGGCGCTGATCGAACCGGACGCCGACTGGACGGCGGATCTGCGCATCGAGTTGCCCGCGGCCCAGCGTGCGGTCCGGGCCGCGGCCGACGACACCGACGCCGACCTCGGCGCGCGCACCCTGCACGGCGCGTTCTTCGACGCGGCGCGCGACCACCCCGAGCGCATCGCGCTGTACTGGCGCGACAGCGGGACGAGCAGCTACGGCGAACTGGCGGACCAAGCCCTCGCGGTCGGACACGCGCTGACCGCGGCGGGCGTTCGTCCCGGCGACACGGTGGCCGTCATCGTGGCGAAGGGCCACCGGCAGATACCCGCCGTGCTCGGCGTGCTCGCGGCCGGAGCCGCCTACCTGCCGATCGGCACCGATCAACCGAACGCCCGGCGCGATCGCATCCTGCGGCGCGGCGCGGTCTCCGTGGCGCTGCTGGACGAACCGGCCGAGCTGCCCGATGGCGTCACCGGGCTGACGCTCGCCGACGCGCTCGCAGGCCCGCGACTGGACCGCGCGCACGACACCGACCCGAACGCCGTGGCCTACGTGCTGTTCACCTCCGGCTCGACCGGCGAGCCCAAGGGCGTCGAAGTGAGCCACCGCGCCGCGGCGAACACCATCGACGCCATCGACACCCGGTTCGGCATCGGCGCGGACGACCGCACCATCGGCCTGTCCGCGCTCGGCTTCGATCTGTCCGTCTACGACATCTTCGCCCCGCTGTCCCATGGCGGCGCGCTGGCTTGCGTGGACGCCGACACCGAGCGCGACGCCGCGGCATGGGCGGCCTTGATCGCCGAGGCGGGCGTGACGGTACTGAACTGCGCGCCCGGCCTGGTCACCATGCTGGCCGACACCGCGAGCCCGCAACAGCTTCGCTCGCTGCGCGTCGTGCTGACCGGCGGCGATCGGGTGAAGACTCGACTCGCGCAGCGGATGCGCGCCGCCGTGCCCGGTCTGCGCTTCGCCGGGCTCGGCGGCACCACGGAGACCGCGATCCACTCGACGGTGTGCGAGGTGACCGACGACTTCCCCGCCGAATGGGACAACGTCCCCTACGGCGCCCCGCTGCCCAATGTCCGGCTGCGCGTGGTCAACGAGCGCGGCGAGGACTGCCCGGACTGGGTGCCCGGCGAGCTGTGGATCGGCGGGGCGAGCGTCGCCGACGGCTACCGCGGCGATCCCGAGCGCACCGCCGAACGGTTCGCCGAACGCGACGGCGTGCGCTGGTACCGCACCGGTGATCTGGCCCGCTACCTGCCGGACGGAACGGTCGACTTCCTCGGCCGCGCCGATCACCAGGTGAAGATCCGCGGCTACCGCGTCGAGCTGGGCGAAGTGGAGTCGGCGCTGGCCGCGCTGCCCGGCGTGGACGAGGCGGTCGCACTGCTCACCGAGGCGGGCAGGCTGGCCGCTGCGGTGCGCGCGGATGCCGAAGTGACCGCCGACGCCGTCGCCGCCGCACTGCGGGAGTTGTTGCCCGCCTACATGGTCCCCGACGTCATCGAGGTGCTGGCCGACATCCCGCTGACCGCCAACGGCAAGCTGGACCGCGCCGCGATCCGGCGCAGGCTGGGCGCGGACGACGCGGCGGCGCGCATCACCTATGTGCCGCCTGCCGACGAGGTGGAGGCGGCGGTCGAGTTCATCGCCGCCCAGGTGCTCGGCGTGGACCGGATCGGTGTCGCCACCGACTTCTTCGACGCGGGCGGTAATTCGATTCTGGCGACCACGTTCACCGGTCAGGTGCGCGGCCTGCTCGCGGTGTCCGGCTTCGGCGTCACCGGCGTCTTCGAGGGCAGGACGGTGCGCGGGATCGCCGCCGGACTGCGTGCCGCGGAAGCGGATCCGGCCCGGTTGGAGCGCGTCAGCCGGATTCTGCTCGAACTCGCGCAGGTGAGTGTTCCCGAGCCCGCCGCGGTCTGACGACCCGCTCGGTTCTGTCCCACAAGGATTGGTGTGACGCAGATGCGATCGCTGGAAGAGCTACAGGAAGCGATGCGGGCCCGGCTCGCGGAAGAAGGGCTGGCCGCGGCGCCCACGGTGCCGGTGCGCCGGGACCCGGCCCGCGCGCCGTTGTCGTTCGGGCAGCGTTATGTATGGGCGCATCTGCAGATCGCACCGGACAGCACTGCCTACAACCTCTGTCTCGCGCTCACTTTCGAAGGCGAGGTGGTCGACGACGCGCTGCGTCGCGCCTTCCTCGCGCTGGCGCGGCGTCACGAGGTGCTGCGCACCACCTACCACAACGACGAGCAGGGCGAGCCCTACCAGCTCATCCACGCCGACCTGCCGCCGCGGGTGCGCGAGGTCGATCTCACCGCACTGCCCGCGCCGCAGGCGCGCGCCGAACTGGACGCGCTGGTCGCCGCGGCCGCGCACGAGAGCTTCGATCTGTCCCGCGAGTCGTCCATGCGGCTGACGTTCGCGCGCACCGACGCGCGCACTCTGACGGTGGTGCTGGTGATCCAGCACATCGCCTGGGACGGCATGACGCTGCCCGCGTTGTCGCGCGACGTGGAGCGGTTCTACCGGGAAGCGCTGGCCGGTGCGATCCGGGTGGAGCCGCCGCGCCTGCAGGTCGCCGATTTCGCCGAGTGGGAGCAGGATCGTTTCGCCGAGCAGGACCACGCCGCCGACGAGGCGTTCTGGGCCGGGCGCTTCGACGGCGACGTGCCCGAACTCCAGCTGCCGTACAACCGGCGGCCGGTCACTGTCACCGAGCGCGGCGCACGGCTGGACCGGCTGCTCACGACCACCGCGGACGCGAATCTCCGTGCGCTGAGCGCCCGTTGCGGCGCGACGCCGTTCGCGGTGTTCCTGGCGGCGTACTACGTCGCGCTGCGCCAGATGACCGGGCAGACCGAGATCGTCGTCGGCACCACGGTCGCCAACCGGGAAGAGTCCGGTATGGAGCTGCTGATCGGCAACTTCAGCAACATGCTGCCGCTGCGGTTCACCGGAGTACGCGGCGGCGACCGCCCGGCCACGTTCGGCGACCTGATCGAGCATGTGCGCGAGGTGACCACCGAAGCGTTCCGGCACAAGCACTTCCCGCAGGAAGCGCTGGTCCGCGCGGTGAACAAGGCGACGGGCAATGTCGGATCGCGGCTGTTCGACACCATGGTGCTGTTCCTGCACCAGAAGATCGACGGCCCGCAGTTGCCCGGCGCGGTCACCAGCTGGCAGCTGGCCGACCACGGCGCGTCGCTGCTGCCCGTCGCGGTCGAGGCGTTCATGCACGCCGACCGGGTGGACGTGCAGATCACCTATCGCACCGATCTCTTCGACGCCGCCACCATCGAGCGGCTGCACGACTACATCGACCGGACGCTGGCCGCCGCCGCGATCGATGTGCCGGTGGACCGGCTGCTGGTGCTGACCCCGTCGGACGAACTCGCCGTGCGGACCTGGTCGCGCGGCGATGTCGTGCCGATCGAGCGGGACACCGTGGACGCGATGATCCGGCATTCGGCCGCGACCCATCCGGACCGCGTCGCCGTGGTGTTCGGCGACATCGAACTGAGCTACGCCGAATTCGACGCGCGGGTCAACCGATTCGCCAGACTGTTGCTCGCGCACGGCGTCCGCAACGGCGACCGCGTCGGCGTCTACGCCGAACGCAGCGAGCGACTACCGGTGGCGTTCGCCGCCGTGCTGCGGGCCGGGGCGGTCTATGTTCCCGTCGACCCCAGCTATCCGGCCGATCGCGTCGAGTACATGCTCGGTGACGCCGAGCCGGCCCTGCTGGTGCTGGCCGCGGCGGAAACCGTTGCCGTCGAAGGCATCGCGGTGATCGACCTGGACGCGCCGGAAACCGTCGCCGAGCTCGCAGGCCACGACGATTCGCCGATCCGTGAAGTGGAGCTGTCCCGCCCGATCCACCCCCTGGACGCCGCCTACCTGCTCTACACCTCGGGCACCACCGGCAGGCCGAAAGGCGTGGTGATCAACCATCGCGCGGTCGCCAACCACGTGCAGTGGATGCGCGACTATCTCGGCTTCGGAGCCGAGCGCATCCTGCAGAAGGCCCCGATCGGCTTCGATGTGTCGGTGTTCGAGCTGGTGAACGCGCTGTGCACCGGCTCGGCCACGGTGCTGCCGCCGCCGGACTGGTGGCAGGCCGACGTGGAGGCGCTGGCCGCGATCATCCACCGGCACCGGATCACCCAGGTGTCGCTGGTGCCGAGCGTGGTGCGCGCCTTCCTCGACGCCGGACCGGATCCGGACCGGCTGCGCTCGATGCGTTTCGTCTACCTCGGTGGCGAGGCGGTGCCGCCGCCGCTGGTGGAGGAGACCAGCCGGGTCTTCGGCGGCACGGTGCTGAGCCTGTACGGACCGACCGAGGCCGCGATGGACCTCACCCACGAGAACTTCGCCGGTGCGCTGGCGCGGCCGCAGGAGTTCCGGTCGGCGTTGATCGGCCTGCCGGAATGGAATTCGAACGTCTACGTGCTCGACGAGCACCTGCGTCAGGTGCCGCCCGGCGTCACCGGCGAGCTCTACCTCGGCGGGATCCAGCTGGCGCAGGGCTATCACCGCAGGCCCGGCCTGAGCGCGGCCGCTTTCGTCGCCTGCCCGTTCGCCGACGAGCCCGGCGCGCGGATGTACCGCACCGGCGACATCGTGCGCTGGCATCCCAGCGGCAGCCTGGAATACCTCGGCCGGGCCGACGATCAGGTCAAGATCCGCGGGCACCGCATCGAACTCGGCGAGGTCGGCACGGTGTTGCGTCAGGTGCCGGGCATCGCCTCGGCCGCCGCCGTCGCGATCGAACGCGAAACGGACACGGTGCTGGTGGCCTACTACGTGGCCGAGCCGGGATCGGCGCTCGCCGCGGGTACCGACGCCGCGAACACCGAGGCCGTCAAAGCGCAGCTCGCCGAGCGGTTGCCGGACTACATGATCCCTTTCGCCCTGGTGAAACTGGCGGCGCTGCCGCTGACCGCGAACGGAAAGCTCGACCGGAAGGCGCTGCCGGTGCCCGACCTGGGCGGCAGCACCGGGCAGGGCCGGGCGCTGCGCGCGGGCGCCGAACTGGCGGTGGCCGAGGCGATGCGGCAGGTGCTGGGCATCGCCGAGCACACCCACCTCGCGGCCGACGACGATTTCCTCGCGCTCGGCGGCGACTCCATCACCGCGATCCGGATGGCGTCGGCGCTGAAGAAGCGGGGATGGCTGATCACGACCAGCGCGCTGTTCGAGGCGCGCACCATCGCGGCGATCGCCGCCGCCACCGAGCCGCTGGACGCGCTCGCCGCGCCCGCGCTGACCGAGGTGGGCGACGGCACGGGCTGGATTCCGCTCAATCCGATCGCCACGCTGCTCGTCGAGCGGCGCGCCGACCACTCCGCCTACAGCCAGGCGATCGCGGTGGTCACTCCGGCGGACAGCTCGCCGCGGCGGCTGCAGACCGTGATCAACGGCATCATCGACCGTCATCCGCTGCTGCGGGCGCGCATCGCGACCGGCCCGGAAGGCGCGCCCGCGTACTACGTCCCGACTCCGGGCGAACCGATCGTCTACCCGGTCGTGGCGGAAGTCGAGATCGCCGATGCCGCTTGGGAACAGGACGCCGAGCCCGCGCTGCGCGAACAGCTGCGCAAGCTGAGCGCCGAACTGGACCCTGCCGCCGGTCGCATGGTGGGCGCCGCGTGGGTGCGCAGCGCGGATCGTCGCGCCGGGCGGCTGCTGCTCGTCGCGCACCACCTCGTGGTGGACGGCGTCTCGTGGCGAATCATCACCGACGACCTGCGTCACCTGTGGGCCGGTGACGGGGCGTCCGATGAAGGCACTTCGGTGCAGACGTGGAACACCAACCTGGTGCGGCTGGCGCAGTCGGATGCGATCGTGGCCGGACTCCCGGCTTGGCAGGCCGTCGCCGAGCGTCCCGATCCGCCGCTCGGCGCCCGCGCGTTCGACGGCGCGCTGGACACCGTCGCCACGGTGCGCGAGGTCACCGCGGAGCTGACCGCCGCCGACACCCAGTACTTGATGACGACCGCCGCACAGGCTTTCGGCTGCGACTTCCTGGACATCCAGGTGGCGGCGCTCGCCGTCGCGACCCACCGGTTCCGGCGGGCCAGGGACACCGACGCCGACACGGTCTCGCTCACCATGGAGCGGCACGGCCGCGTCGAAACGCTGTTCCCCGGTGTGGATCTGGCCAACACCGTCGGCTGGTTCACCACGGCGTATCCGGTCGCGCTCGACATCGCGGCGGGCGCGGCGGAGCCCGACATGGTGGCCGCGGTGAAGGCGGTCAAGGAGCAGTTGCTCGCCGTGCCGGATTCCGGCATCGGATGGGGCCTGCTGCGTTACCTCAGCCCGGTGGGCAGGCAGGCGCTGGAGCGGTATCCCGCGCCGCAGCTGAGCTTCAACTACATGGGGCGGTTCGCGGTCCCCGCGCGGACCGACGCGCTCGACGACTGGGCCGCCGCACCGGAATTCGGGTATCTGGGCGGCCACGCCGACGACTCGATGCAGGCTCCCGCCTTGCTGGACGTCAACACCGTCGCGGTGCTCGACGGCGACACCCCGACGCTGCACGCCTCGTTCCGGTTCCCGTCCGGCCCGCTGGCCGAGGAGGCGGTGCGCGAGTTCGCCGGGCTGTGGACGGCGGCGCTGCGCGAGCTGGTCGCGGCCGTGCGGGACAACCCCGATGTCGGGCTCACGCCGAGCGATGTGCTCGCCCGCGACGTCACGCAGCTGGATTTGGACCGCTGGCGCGCGCTCTACGGCCGCTACGTCGATGTGTACCCGCTCGCCCCGCTGCAGGCCGGGCTGTACTTCACCGCGCTGAGCACGGCGGGCCGCGACGCCTACACGGTGCAGACCACCATCACCGTGCGCGGTGAACTGGACGTGCCGCGGCTGGCCGGCGCGCTGGACACGGTGCTGAACCGGTACCCCAACCTGCGTATGGCCGTATCGGTCTCGCATGCCGGTCAGCCGTACGCCGTCATCGCCGAACGGATGGACTTCCCGGTCGCCGAAGTGGACTACAGCGGGTACGCAGATGCGGCCGAACGCCTCACCGCTTTCCTCGACACCGACCAGGCGGGCGCGTTCGATCTGTCCCTCGGGCCGCTGATGCGCGCGACCGTCGTCCACCTGCCGGACGCCGAGCACATGCTCGTGCTCACCTCGCACCACATCCTCACCGACGGTTGGTCCGGCCAGTTGCTGCCGCGGGAGATCTTCGCCGCCTACGCGGGCCGCGCCGCGCAGGAGCCGCAGGGCAATCCGGCCACCTTCGCGGAGTTCCTGCGGCTGACCGAGGAACGCGAGCAGCGGACGGAGGCGGTGTGGGACGCCTATCTGGCCGCCGCGCAACCGTGCCTGGTCGCGCCGAACCGGGTGCCGGGCGGCTCGATGCCGGTGCTGCATCGCTTCCCGGTGCCGGACGAGGTGGCCGGCGGCCTCGCCGAACTGGCCGCGGCGACCGGCACCACCGTGAGCGTGGTGTGCCAGCTGGCCTGGGCGAACGTGCTCGCCCTCGTGACCGGCGGCGACGCGGCGGTCTTCGGCGAGGTGGTCTCCGGCAGGCCCGCCGATCTCGACGAGGTGGACAGCGCCATCGGGTGCTTCGTCAACACCGTCCCGGTCGCGGTGGGACTGCCCGCCGACCGCAGCTGGCGGGCGCAACTGACCGAGATGCAGTCGCGCCGCTGGGAACTGATGGAGTACCAGCAGTACCGGCTCACCTCGGCGAATCGCGCGGCGGGCGCGCGCAAGCTGTTCGACAGCATGTTCGTGTTCCAGTCCTACCCCTCCGGGCGGGCGGACCTGGAGCGGCTGCTCGGCGGCGCCGGGCTCGAGCTGACCGGCTTCGAGGGCCGCGGCGCCACCGACAACGCGCTGCTGCTCATGATCTTCCCCGCCGACCTGCTGTTCCCGGGCGAACCGTTGCAGGTCGCGCTGTTCTACGCCGAGGACTCCTTCGACGACAACGACGCCCGAATCATCGAGACCGCGTTCAGCAACACCCTGCGCGCGATCGCGACCGACCCCGACCGCCGCATCGGCGACACCGAGGTCGTCGACGACGCCGACCTCGGGATGTTGGTGATGCGCCGGATGTGGCAGTGAGGAAATGATGGCCAGTTCACCCGGATGGATCCGGAAATTCCACAAACCCCGCGCCGCGGGCAACCCGCCGCTGGTGATCTGCCCGCACGCGGGTGGCGGCGCATCGACCTATCGGCCGTTCTCCAAGGCGCTCAGCGAGCATTTCGACGTCGTGGTCTTCCAGTACCCGGGACGGCAGGACCGGGCGGGCGAGCCGGTCAAGGAGACGATTCAGGAGATCGCCGCGGAGGCCTTCGACGAATACCTCCGCTCGCCGCTGCCGCGGGATGTCCCGGTCACGGTCTTCGGTCACAGCATGGGCACCATGGTGGCCTTCGAATTCACCCGGCTCGCCGAATCGGCGGGCGTTCCGGTACGGCTGCTCGGCGTCTCCGGCGCGGTGGCCCCGTGGCAGGTCGCCGACATGCCGCCGCATCCCACCGAGGACGAGGCGCTGCTCGACCACGTCGGCGCGCTCGGCGGCACCGGCGCGGACGCGTTGGCCAACCGGGATCTGATGCGCATGGCGCTGCCCGCGCTGAAGGCCGACTACGCCGCGTTCGACGCCTACACCTGCCCCGAGGACGTGACGGTGCGCGCCCGCATCCACGCCATGGGCGGCAGCGCGGACGAGTTCGTCGGAATCGGCGATCTGTTCGCCTGGGACGCGCACACCGAACAGGACCTGACCGTGACGATGTTCGACGGCGGGCACTTCTATCTGCACGATCACGTACCGGCGATCACGGACGTGCTCTCCGGCGAGCGAGCGGCGGCATGATGACGGCGAACAACCACGAAGATCCGATCGTCATCGTCGGGATGGCCGTGGAAGCGCCTGGCGGCGTCGACACGCTGGGCGACTACTGGACGGCGCTGGCCGAGTCGCGCGATCTGATCGGGCCGTTCCCGCGTGACCGTGGCTGGCCCGTGGAACGACTGATGGGCATGGCCGACACCGACGGATGGGGCCGGGTCGCGGACGCGGGCGGATTCCTCACCGGCGCGGCGCAGTTCGATCCGGCGTTCTTCGGGCTCAGCCCGCGTGAGGCGGTGGCGATGGACCCGCAGCACCGGGTCGCGCTGCGGGTGGCCTGGCGGGCGCTGGAGAACACCGGCGTCAACCCCGACGCGCTCGCCGGTGCGGAAGCCGGTTGCTTCATGGGCGTTTCGTACACCGAGTACGGTCCACGAGGCGACGAACCGAACGAATACACCGGTTATCGGGCCACCGGGGCCGCGCTCGGTGCGACGGCGGGCCGGATCTCGCATGTGCTCGGTTTGGTCGGCCCTTCGATCAGCGTGGACACCGCGTGCGCCTCGTCGCTGTCGGCGCTGCACTTGGCGGCCAACGCGATCCGCGCCGACGAGTGCGAATGGGCGCTGGCGGGCGGCGTCTGCGTGATGGGCTCGGCGGCGGGCTTCTTCGAGTTCGCCAGGGCGAACGCGCTCGCGCCGGACGGTCAGTGCAGGCCCTACTCCGCGCACGCGCAAGGAACGCTGTGGGGCGAGGGCGCGGGTGTGGTCGTGCTGGAACGCGAGTCGCGAGCGCGCGAACTCGGGCACCGGATCTACGGCCGGGTGCTGGCCACCCGGGTGAACCACAACGGCAAGGGCGCGCCGATCGCGGTGCCCAGCAGTGCCGCGCAGGAGCGGCTGATCCGCAAGACGGTCGCGGCGGCGGGCATCCCGGCCGAGTACGTCGGGATGATCGAGGGCCACGGCACCGGCACCGCGGTGGGCGATCCCATCGAGCTGGTCGCCTTGCAGAACGTGTACGGCGCGGGTGCGGACGCGGGGCCGCTGCTCGGTTCGGTGAAGTCGAATCTCGGTCACGCACAAGCCGCCTCGGGCATGCTCGGCTTGATCAAGGTGCTGCTCAGCGGCCTGCACGGCAGGATAGCGCCGACCAGGTTCGCCGAGGAACCGACCACGGAGGTGGATTGGGACGCCGCCTCCCTACGCCTGGCCGACCGGCTGTCGGACTGGGCTCCGCGCGACGGCGTCCGCTACGGGGCGGTCTCCTCGTTCGGTGTCGCGGGCACCAACGCGCACGCCGTCATCGCCATGCCCGCGCTGGAGGAGGAGATCCATGTCTAGTCACCGGCTTCCGGACGGCAGCATTCCCGTCCTGCTGTCCTCCGACGGCGTCGAGTCGCTGCGCGCCGAGGCCGCCGCGATCCTCGCCTACTTGCAACGGTGGCCCGGCGTCACGCCGGATCAGGTGTCGGACATGCTGCTGCGGACCAGATCGGCGCGACGGCATCGGGCGCTGGCCATGGTGCGCGACCGCGCGGAACTGACCGACGCGCTGCGCGCGGTGGCGGCGGGGCAGCCGCACCCCGCCGTGCTCGGCAACAGCGCCGCGGCGAGCGCGCGCAGGATCGGATTCGTGTTCCCCGGTCAAGGTAGCCAGCGGGCGGGCATGGGCAAGCTCTACTACGAGAAGTCGCCGGAATTCCGCGCGGCGGTCGAGGAATGCGATCTGGTGTTCCAAGAGCTGTTCCAGCTGTCCCCCCTGGAGTACCTGCTCGACGACTCCCTCTCCGACGACGTGCTGCGCACCGTGCAGCCCGCGCTGCTGATGCAGATGCTCGGGCTCGCCGCGATGTGGCAGGCGGCCGGCGTTCGCCCCGCCGTGACCATCGGCCACAGCCAGGGCGAGCTGGCGGCGGCCGTGGTCTCCGGGGTGATGCCGCTGGCCGACGCGGTGCGCGTGGTCACGCTGCGCGGCGGGCTCGTCGACACCCTGGGCGAGCAGGAACGCACCAAGGGCCGGGTGTTCTCGATGGCCGTGCTCGGCATCGATCGGGAGGAATGCGAGGCGCTGTTGGCCCGCAACTCCGGATTCGCCGAACTGTCGGTGATCAATTCGGCGCACGTGCTGGTGATCGGCGGGGATCGCTCGACGGTCGGCGAGATGGTCGCCGAACTGACCGCCCAGGGCAAGTTCGCCAAGGAGATCCGCGTCGCCTATCCGGCGCACACCTCGGTGGTCAGCGAGTTCCGCGACGAGTTCTGCGACAGCACGCTGGTGGACAAGCTGGATCGCGCGCAGTTCGCCGCGACCGACATCGAATGCATCGGCGGCACGCTGGGCGCCGCGATCACCCCGGACCTGCCGGTCGGTGACTACTGGTACTGGAACCTGCGCAACCGCGTGCGATTCGATCTGGCCATCGCCGCCGGTGTGGACAGCGGCGTCGATACGTTCATCGAGATCTCCGAGCATCCGGCGCTGGTACTGGCCCTGATGGAGAACCTGGGCACCGCGACCGTCCAGCGTGATTTCCAGGTGATCGGCACCTCGCGCCGCACCGCAGAGGGCTTGGAGGACTTCACCCGCAACCTCGCGACCGTCGCGGTCAACGACGCCGGATACGACTGGTCGGCCTTGCGCGTGAAATCCGATGCGCGCGAAGAACTTCCGCTGCTCGACTTCCCGAACACCCGGATGAACGAGAAACACCTCTGGGCGCCGTACGAGCGGACCGAGAGCGTCGCGCGACCGACGACCACGCCGGAAGCGCCGACCGCGCCCCCGGCCCGGGTGCGGGAGACGTGGGTGCGGCTGCCCGCGCGCACCCTGGTGCCGCCACGCACGGTGGCCATCGTCGACGGCACCGGACGCTGCGCGGAGCTGGCCGGTGCCCTGCGGACCGCCGCGGCCCGGCACGGCGTGCCGGTCGTCGATCACGACGGCGGCAGCGTGGCTTTCGACACCGTCCTCGTGCTCGCGCCCGCGCCGAGCGACGGCGAGATCGAGTCCGCCGTCACGGCGCTGGCCGAGTTCGTCGGCGGAAGCGCTTGGCTGCCCGACCTGACCGGGGTGGGCGATGCCTGGCTGGTGACCGTCGGCGGGGAACAGGTGCTCGCCGCCGACACCCCCGACCTGTTCGGCGCCGCCGCCCAGGCGGGATTCCGTTGCCTGGCCGCCGAGCATCTCGGCGTGCGCTTGCGCCACCTCGATCTGCCCGCGGACCAACCGGCCGCGGCCATGGCCCGGCAGGCGATCGGCGCGATCCACACCGCGGCCGAGCCGGAACTCGCGCTGCGCGAGGACGGCGTCTACGCCAAACGCCTGATCGCCGACGACTCAGCACCCGAGCCGCTGCACGACGACCGGCTCGCCGAGGTGCTGATCACCGGCGGCACCGGCAAACTCGGACTGGACTTCTGCGAGCAGTTCGTGCGCGCGGGCGCGAAACGAATCACCCTGCTCGGCCGGTCGGGCGGATCGCCGGAGGTGCGCGCCCGGATCGCGCGCATCGGCGAACTGGGGCCCGCCGAGATCGTCGTGCGGGCCTGCGATGTGCGCGACGAGGCGGCCGTGGCCGCGCTGGCCGCGGACTATCGCGACACGCCCATCGACCTGATCGTGCACGCCGCGGTCGATTACGTCGCCGCGGCCGAGCCCGGCCCGGAGGCCGTGCGCGCGGCCGCCGCGCCGAAGATCGTGGCCCTCGACCATCTGGTGCGGCATCTGCCGCGCGGCGAGGCGGGCCGGATCGTGCTGTGCTCGTCGCTGTCGGCGACCATCGGCGGGCGAGGTCACCTGCTGTATTCGGCGGTCAACCGCATGCTCGATGCCGCCGCGGCGCGGTATCGCGGTCGCGGCGTCGCGTGCTCGTCGGTGCAGTGGGGCTTGTGGCGCGAGGTCGGAGCGGATCAGGCCGAGGCGCTGGCGAAGATCAGCGGCACCGGCCTGGCGCCGATGAACCCGGCGGCCGCGACCGCCGCGGGCATCACCACGGCGGCGGAGAACGTCATCGTCGCGGCGGCGGATTGGGAGCGGATCGCGGACATCTTCACGATCTTCGGCTTCGGTCCGCTGTTCGCGGGCCTCGAGGTCGAGCCGCTGCCGGAGCTGGCGCGGGTTCCCGAGACGGGGACCGTCGCACCGCAGGTCGAGACGGCGCCAGAGCCAGAGCCGGAGGACGTGCCCGAACCCGACGGCGCCGACACCGCGGAACGGGTCCGGTTCGCCCTGCGCGCGGTGATGGGCATGGACACCTCGGAGTCGATCGACGGATCGATGCCGCTGGTGGCGCTCGGCCTCGACTCGCTGCAGGCGCTGGATCTGCGCAAGCGCATCGAAGCGGAACTGCGGCGCGAACTCCCGGTCACCGCGATCCTCGGCGGGGCGTCGCTGGACGAAGTGATCACCCTGCTCGGCTAGTGGCGACCCTGCGGGGCCGGTGTGGGGCGACCGCACCGGCCATGGACCAAGGGCTCGCGCCGCCAGTCGATTTAGGTTAGCTTTACCAAAGTAACTGCGGGGCAATCGGAAAACGGAGGCTGGTGTGGAGGCGAGCAGGGGCGCGACAACGCGCACCGATCCGGCGATCGTCGTGGAAGCCGTGGAGAAATCGTTCGGCGAGGTGAAGGCGCTGCGCGGGATCAGCTTCAGCGCGCCCGCGGGCAGCGTGCTCGGGGTGCTCGGCCCCAACGGCGCGGGCAAGACCACCACCGTGTCGGTACTGTCGACGCTGGTGAAGCCGGACGCGGGCCGGGCGACGGTCGCCGGCTTCGACGTGGTTCGCGAGGCCGAGCAGGTGCGCGCCTCGATCATGCTCACCGGCCAGTACGCCGCGCTCGACGAAATGCTCACCGGCCGCGAGAATCTGGTGCTGTTCGGCAGGCTGATGGGGTTGCGCCGCAAACAGGCGCGGACGCGGGCCGAGGAACTGCTCGCCCAGTTCGAGTTGGAGCACGCCGCCGACCGCCGCGTCGGACAGTACTCGGGCGGTATGCGCCGGCGCATCGACATCGCCTGCGGCCTGGTGCGCCCACCGCAGGTGGTGTTCCTCGACGAGCCGACCACCGGTCTGGACCCGGTGAGCAGACAGAGTCTGTGGGCGCTGGTGCGCTCGCTCAAGGACCAGGGCGTCACGATCCTGCTGACCACGCAATACCTCGAAGAAGCCGACGTGCTCAGCGACAACATCATCGTCGTCGACAAGGGCACGGTGATCGCCGAGGGCACCGCCGACGAACTCAAGGCGCGCACCGGAACCAGCTTCTGCGAGGTGGTTCCCGCCGACGCGGGCCGGGTGCCCGCCGTGGTGGCGGCGCTCACCGGACTCGGTGAACTCACCGTCGCCGAATCGGCCGATCGGGTCTCGCTGCCCGCGCCGGACGGCGCCGTCACGCTCGGCGAGGCGCTGCGCAGGCTCAACGAAGCCGAGATCGAGCTGATCGACATCGCACTGCGCAGGCCGTCGCTGGACGAGGTCTTCATCGAACTGACCAAGCCCACCGAGGTCGTGGCGTGACGACGTCGAACCCCGCGGCGGTACTGCGTGTTCCGCCACTGTCGCAGTGGAGCGCGCTGAGCGAGCGCGGTATTCGCGCCGCGGTGCGGGAGGGCGACCTGATCCTGGCCTTCACCGCGCCGGTGACGTTCTTCGTCTGCGTGTACGTTCCGCTGCGCCGCTCCATGGAAGCGTCCGGACTGGACTACGCGCAATTCCTGCTGCCGCTCATCGCGTTGCAGGCGATGTTCTTCACCGCCATGTTCGCCGGTGACCGCGCCGCCAGGGAAGTGGCCGGCGGCATGGGCGCCAGGTTGCGCTCGCTGCCCGTGCGAGCCTGGGTGCCGCCGGCGGCCCGGATCTCGGCGAACGTCGTGCGCGCGAGCGCGGCCCTGGCGGGCGCGCTGGTCATCGGCGCGCTGTTCGGTTTCCGTTTCCACGGGGTGCCCGGCGCCATCGCCTTCCTGGGCTTGACCCTGGCCTTCGGCGCGGCTCTGGTGCTCGGCGCGGACGCGCTCGGCACCAAGACCGCCAATCCGGAACTCGGCGCGACCGTGCTGTTCGCACCGCAACTGCTGCTGCTGATGATGTCCACGGGTTTCGTTCCCGCCGAGAGTTTTCCCGGCTGGATCCAGCCGTTCGTGCGCAACCAGCCGGTGTCCCAGGTGGCGGGCGCGCTGCGGGAGATGTCGGAAGGACGCTTCGGGGCTGCCTCGGCCATCGCCGCGGTCTGGGTCGCCGGTCTGCTCGTCGCGGCGATCGTGGTGTCGATCCGGGTGGAGAGGAAGCGGCGATGATCGCACTGCTCGACCAGAGCCTGGTGGAGACCGGGCGGCTGCTGCGGCGCTGGAGCAGGCAGCAGGAGGTGGTGACCACCACGCTCGTGCTGCCGATCCTGCTGCTGCTCATGTACAAGCTGGTGCTCGGCAAGGCGCTCACCCCGGCCGGTGGCGGCGCCGAGCCGATCTACGGTTTCGTGCCGATGATCGCGGTGGCCGGGGCGATGTACGGCGCGATGGGCACGGGCCTTTCGCTCTACGGGGAGCGGGAAAGCGGTCTGCTGCGCCGGTTCTGGGTGCTGCCGGTGCACCGCTCGGTCGGACTGATCGGCCGGCTGCTCGCCGAATGCCTGCGCGCGCTCGCTGCCACCGCGATCGTGCTGATCGTCGGCGTGCTGCTCGGGCTGCGGTTCCACAACGGTCTCGCCGGGGTGCTCGGCGCGCTGCTGGTGCCCGCGCTCGTCATCGCGGGTTTCACCCCGATGGTGATCGTGGTCGGCGTGAGCCGCATCGGCGACAAGGTGGTCCAGATCTTCGCCGCCGTCGTGCTCTTGGCGATGTTCTTCAACTCCGGCTTCGTCCCGGTGGAGAACTATCCCGAGTGGTTGCGGCCGATCGTGCGCGGCCAGCCGATGAGCTGCGCGATCGAGGCGATGCGCGGGTTCATCCTCGGCGGGCCGCTGCTCACCCCGCTGGTGCAGGTCATCGCGTGGTCGGTGGGGTTGACGGCGGTCTTCGGACTGCTCGCCGTCCGCGGCTACCGCGATGCCGCCCGGCACTGATCGGCTTGGCCGCGGCGCCGCGGCGAATTACTGTCTGTCGCGATGAATTCCGTACCCGCGCCGCTGCTGCTGTCGATCGGTGTGTTCGCCGCGGTGGTCACGGTCGGTCGCTGGGTGTTGGTGCGCCACACCATGATCGACCGGTTGATCAACCGCATCTGGACGTGGGAACTGTCCGGGTTCCTGGCCGGCGGCATCGGCGCCGGGTTGGGCGCGCCTGTGCTGGGGGAGCGGTTGTTCATGGGTTGCGGTCTGCTGGCGGGCGCGAGCGCCATCGGCTTCGCGATGGTGCTTGCCGGCCGCGAGCCCGAGCGGGCCCGAGGCGACCAGCGGCGATACGACACGGTCGCGGCGATCGCCGCGGTATCGCTGCTGGCGGAACTGCCGGTGCACGATCATCTCGACTGGCTGCACTGGCCCAGCGTCGTATGGACCGCCGGTTCGGGCGCGACGGCGATGGGCGGAATCTTGATCGCCCGCACCTGCGTTGTCGAGATGTTGCGCGCGGATCTGTCGGTGTGGGAACGGATGCTGTACGGCACGCTGTTCGCACTCGCCGTGTACTGGTTCGCGGGCTCGGTCGTCGGCATGGTCCGGACCGCCACGGGCACGCCACCGACCGAACCCGGTGCGCGGTGGGTACTGGTGGTGCTCGCCAGCTTCGTGGTCACCACCGGACTGGTGACCGTGCGGCTGGTCGACGTGATCATGGCGCGCTGCGCGTGGGACCGGGCGAGCAGGCGGTGCCGCCGGTTGCGTCCGTTGTGGCGGGATTTGACCGCAGCGGTGCCGGAAGTCGTGCTGCAACACGGCCCTTCGGACCGTGACTCGGCTTCACGGCTGTATCGCATGTCGGTCGAACTCTGGGACGCGGTGCTGCATCTGAAGGCGTACGTGCCGCCGGACGTCGCGGGCGAGCGCGACCTCGCCGTGCTGATGGCGCACGCCCACCAGGTCAAGATGGCGGGTGGCGGGCCGTCGGGCGCGGCAGACGTGCGCCTGCCGGGACCGGTCGATCGCGGCTCGGAATTGAGCGTGCTGCTCGACCTGGCTCGCAAATGGCCCTCGGTCCGTGCCGCGAGCGGTGCGCCGGCCCTGGACGGCGTGGACCGGCTCCCCGTGCGCCGTGCCCGGCTGCGCGAATCCTGGTAGTGGACGGGGTTCGGCGATGAATTCCACGCCGCCGACCGTGTCGGTCGTGGTCTCCGTCTTCGCGGTACTGGTCACCGCGGGACGGTGGTGGCTGGTGAACGACGCTCCGGCCGATCGGTTGATCAATCGCGCGCTGAGCTGGAATCTGGCCTCGCTGGCCGGATACTCGATCGCCGCGGCCGCGGGTAACGAGCAACTGGGGCAGCAGGTGCTGCTGGGCATCGGAGCCGCTTCCTTGTCCCACGCCTACGGTCTGGCGAAACTGCTGGACGGCGCGAGTCCGGCCGGCGCGGGCGCGCGGCAACGGCGGTACAACGCTGCCGCGGGGGTGTACGCGCTGATCACCGCCGGCTGCACCGTGGCCGACGCGCTCGGCGCCGGCCTCGGCTCGGTGCTGGACTGGGAGGGGCTGTTGTGGTCGGCGGCCGGTGTGTTCATCGGCTTCGTCGGCCTGCTGCTCGCGCGCGCCTGCATCCGGGAACTGCGACTGGTCGCGTCGTCCCTCCGGGAGCGCCTGACCTACTCGGCGTTGCTGCTGCTCGGCCTCTACTGCGCGGTGTCGACGGTCGGCGGTATCACCCAGGTCGCGGCAGGCGCTGTGCCGGGCGACCCTGGACCGGCATGGGCTGCGGCGTCGATCGTGGCGTTCGGTGTGCTCGCCGCCCTGGTATCGATCCCGCTGCTGGAGGCGTTGGCGCTGCGGGCGGGCCTGGATCGCGACGCCCGCGCTTGCAGGCGGCTGCGACCACTGTGGCGAGATCTCACCACGGCGGTTCCGGAAGTGGTGCTGCCCCCGCACGATTCCGGGTCCGCGTCGCGGTTGTACCGGATGAGCGTCGAGATCGAGGATGCGCTGGTGGTGCTGCGGAATTACACACCGGCCCCGGGCCGCTCCCCAGCCGACGACCGCCACGCGGTCCGTGCCGCCTATGCGGCGTGGCTCGAGCGCTGCGGCCCGATCGGCCCGTCCACTCGCGGCGACGACCACGCCGGTCGGTTGCGTTTCCTGCTCGACCTCGCGCGTCGATGGCCACGCCGCCCGGCGTTTGATGGTTACATCGGCTAACTATATAGTTTGCGGTGGTAACTATGTGGTGAGGGGCTGCCGTGACGAATCCATCCGCCGAAGTCGACCCGGGCGACGTCCGAACCATCCGGCGCAGAATGCGCTACGACCGGGACCATCCGGGGTACAAGTGGATCGTTCTGACCAACACCACGCTCGGCGTGCTGCTCACGGCGGTCAATTCCTCGATCGTGCTCATCTCGCTGCCCGCGATCTTCCGCGGCGTCGGGCTCAATCCGCTCGAAGCGGGCAACGTCGGATACCTGCTGTGGATGTTGATGGGCTACCTGCTGGCCACCGCCGTGCTCGTGGTGATGTTCGGCAGGCTCGGTGACATCTTCGGCCGGGTGCGGGTCTACAACCTCGGGTTCACGGTGTTCGCGCTGTCGGCGGTCGCCCTGTCCTTCGATCCGTGGCACGGGGGCGCGGGCGCGATGTGGATCATCGTCTGGCGAGTGATCCAAGGGATCGGCGGCGCGATGCTGACGGCCAACTCCTCGGCGATTCTCACCGACGCGTTCCCGGCGCGCCAGCGCGGCACCGCGCTCGGCATCAACATGGTCGCCGCGGTGGCCGGTTCGTTCTTCGGCCTGCTCATCGGAGGCGTGCTGTCGGAATGGGACTGGCGAGCGGTGTTCTGGGTGAGCGTTCCGATCGGCATCCTCGGCGCGGTCTGGTCCTATCGCTCGCTGCACGAGGTCGGCGTCCGCTCCGCGGGCAAGGTGGACTGGGCGGGCACCGTCACCTTCGGTCTCGGGCTCACCGCGCTGCTCACTGGCATCACCTACGGCATCCAGCCCTACGGCGGGCACGCCACCGGCTGGACCAGCCCGTGGGTGCTGTCCGCCGTGCTCGGCGGGATCGCGCTGCTCGCGGTGTTCTGCCTGGTGGAGACGCGGGTTCCCGATCCCATGTTCCATCTCGGGCTGTTCCGCGATCGCGCCTTCGGACTCGGCAACTTCGCCAATCTGATGGTCTCCATCGGACGCGGCGGCATGCAGTTCATGCTGATCATCTGGTTGCAGGGCATCTGGCTTCCCCTGCACGGCTACGACTTCGAATCCACCCCGCTGTGGGCCGGTATCTACCTGCTGCCCTTGACCATCGGCTTCCTCGCCGCCGGACCGGTTTCCGGCTGGCTGTCCGACCGCTACGGCCCGCGGCCCTTCACCACCAGCGGCGCGTTGCTGGCCGGCGCGACCTTCCTGCTGCTGCTGGTCATCCCCGTCGACTTCGACTACTGGCTGTTCGCGCTGATCACCCTGCTCAACGGCATCGGCAGCGGCTTGTTCTTCTCCCCGAACACCGCCGCCATCATGTCCAGCGTCCCTGCCGCCCAGCGCGGCGCCGCCTCCGGCATGCGCGGCACCCTCTTCAACGGCGGCAACGCCCTGTCGATGGGCATCTTCTTCTCCCTCATGGTCGTCGGCTTGGCGGCGAGCCTGCCATCGGCGCTGGACTCCGGTCTGCGCGCGCAGGGCGTTTCCGCCGCAGCCGCGGCGGAACTGGCCGGAATGCCGCCGGTGGCCAGCATGTTCGCGGCGTTCCTCGGGTACAACCCGATCCAGGAGCTGCTCGGGCCGTCGGGTGAACTGAGCAAGCCGGGAGTCGACGCGCAGACCCTCACCGGACAAGAGTTCTTCCCGCACCTGCTCACCGGGCCGTTCCATGCCGGATTGGTCGTGGTGTTCGTGTCGGCGGCCGTGATGATGTTCCTGGCCGCGGCCGCGTCGTGGTTCCTCGGCGACAAGTACGTCTACGACGAGGCGGCCGAGCTGGCCGAGGCGGACAAGCGGGCGCAGCGGCCGGTCACGGTGCCGGTCCGCTGATCCGCCGATGCCCTGGCTCGCGGTGGCCGGGCGGGCTCCGGAGGATTTACAGTCACCACGATGTACGTCGTACCGGCCTGGTTGGTGATCACGGTCATCGTCTTCGTCGCGCTCATGACCATCGGGCGGTGGTTGTTCGTGAACGAGACCAGCTCCGACCGGCTGATCAACCGGACCTGGAGCTGGACCGTGGCCGCTGTGTCGGTGTACGCGGTCGTGCCCGCGCTTGGGCATCCGTACTTCGCCCGGTGCCTGTATCTGGGGCTGGATCTGATCGCGCTCGCGAGCTTCTACGGGTTGGCCCGGCTGCTCGACGACGCCGATTCCGCCGCCGCACCGGCGCGTCAGCGCCGATACGATGCGACCGCGGTCACGGCCGCCGTTTGCCTGGTCTGCGGCGCACCTGTCGCGTACCGGCTGCTGCGGATCGATTACACCGAGATCGTCTGGACCTTGTCGGCGGTCCCCGCATCGTTCGCGGGGTTGCTGTTCGGCCGGGCCTGTGTTCGGGAACTGCGCGTCGCGGGCTCCGCCGCGCGAGAGAAGATCACCTACGCGCTGTTGCTGATGTTCTCGATCCATTGGTCGGTCTCGTGGTCTTTCATGCTCTGCCGTTCGCTCGCGGGCACGCCGCCGAGCGAACCGGGGACCGTCGCGGCCGTCTCGTCCTTCCTCATGTTGTCGGTGGTGACGCTGCTGACCGCGATCCCGCTGTGCACCGTGCTGCTGGCGCGCGCGGCGTGGGACCGGACCGGCCGTCGCTGTCGCCGGTTGCGCCCGCTGTGGCGCGAATTGACCGCCGCGGTGCCGGAAGTGGTCCTGCTCTGCGATCCCTCCGCACCGCGCGAGCCCGCCTCACAGCTCTACCGGATGACGGTCGAGATCTGGGACGCGCTCCTGCATTTGAAGCAGTACGCCCCCGACGGGCTCGGCTCGCCCGGCGCGACGGAAGACCAGGTGCGCGCTTACGCGCTGCGCGTGGCGTCGGCTGTTCGAGCGAAACGCGACGGCAGCGCGCCGATGCCCGGGTTCCCCGCACGTGCTGTCGGGCAGGAGGAGAAACGCGATCGCGCGAAGGATTTAGCGTTCTTGATCCGATTGGCTCGCGAATGGCCCAAGGCTGTGGCGATCGCCGACCGCTGTGCGGATACGCAACCAATGCGGTATCCCCGGTAGCACGATCGAACACTGTCGGTGACCATCCCGGCGCCCGCGCGCGACGCGCACGCGGGCACCGTGGCGGCGCGATCACCGCGCGGTGACGGGCTCCTGACGGGTCTCGTGGCGCAGGCCGATGGACATGATGGCGGATGGTTCGTCCAGTTCGATGCGGTGCCAGCGGTTGCGGGGGACGACGAAAGCGGTGCCCGCGGTGAGGCGCACCATCGATTCCTCGTCGCCGGGCCGCTCGGGTCGCAGGTAGAGGCGCAGCGCGCCGGTCAAGCAGCACACCGCCTCATCGCCGCTCGGGTGGACTTCCCAATGATCGGCATGCACGTCGGCGTCGGATTCGACATGGAACGTCGCGAGTTGCCAGTCGCCGTCGCCGCTGCTCATCCGCCGTTCACCGGCCGCTACGCGGCCGTCGTGGCCGAAATGGATGGCGCGGCCGAACAAGTCGATCGGGGCCTCGTTCATGATGGGTTTCCTCTCGTTGCGATGGGTGAAACTTTCGGGTTGATCGAGTGCGGCTCGGTGGCGATCCGAGCCGTTCCGGCTCGCAGGCGGTATTTCGCTCTTCATGGGCGCGCTGCGGACATTTCGGCTTCCGGCCGCATCAGGTCCGCTCCGGCCGTGGGACTCACCCGGCTCGTCCTCGGCAGCACAGTCGCGGCAACGACGCTCGCCACGGCGAAAAGTCCCGCCGCACAGCACAACGCGAGCGCGTAACCGCTGTTCAGCGCCGCGGGCGCGGTGCTGTCGCCGGTGCGCGCCGCCGCGACCGTGGCGAGCGCGGCTACCCCGACACACCCGCCGAGCTGCCGCGCGCTGTTGAACACGCCGGAAGCCATTCCCGCTTCCTGCGGCGCGACGCCCATGGTCGCCGCGGCGGCCACCGGAGCCAGGCACAGCCCGAGACCGAAGCCGCCGAGCAGCGAAGGGCCGAGGACATCGGCGACGAAGCTGCCGTCGACGCTGATGAAGGCGAACCAGCCGATCCCGGCCGTGGTCAGCGCCCCGCCGAGAACGAGCGCCGCTTTCGGGGAGCGCCGCCCGCCCACGCGGGTGGCCACCACAGTGCCGACGATGACGCTGAGGGAGAAGGGCACGAAAGCCGCACCCGCCGCGCCCGCGCTCATGGCCAGCACCTGCTGCTGGTACAGCGACAGGAAATAGAACGCGCTGAACTGCCCGGCCGCGGCGAAGAATACGAAGAGATTCGCGCCCGCCACCCAGCGGTTGCCGAACAGCCCGAGCCGCACCAAAGGCGTCGATGTCCGTGCCTCCACCGCGAGAAAAGCCGCGAGCAGCACCACCCCGGACCCGAGGGTCACGGCCGTGGCGGCGGAGAGCCAGCCGTAGTGTTCGGTCCGCACCACGCCCACGACCAGCAAACCGATTCCGCCGGTGGCGAGGACAGCGCCGGGCACGTCGATCCGCGCTCGGCCGCTCACTCGATCGGCCGCCACACCGGCCACCGCCGCGACCGACGCGATCACCACGATCGGAACGTTGATCAGCATCACCCAGCGCCAGTTGGCGTACTCGGTCAGCAATCCGCCCACCAGCACGCCGATCGCGCCGCCCGCCGCGTTCACCGCGCTCCATACGCCGAGCGCTCGCACCCGGGCGGGACCTTCCGGAAACGTCGTGGTCAATGTGGCCAGCGCGGCGGGAGCCACGGCCGCCGCGGCCAGACCCTGGACTGCCCGCGCGGCGACGAGTTGCCAGGGCTCCTGCGCGAACCCGCCCGCCAGGGAGGCGATGCCGAACACGACAAGCCCGGTGGTGAACAACCTGCGCCGCCCGAACAGATCGCACGCCTTTCCGCCCAACAGCAGGAACCCGCCGAAGGTCAGCGCGTAGACGTGCACCACCCAGGCCAGATCGACCGGAGCGAAGCCCAGATCCGCGCGGATGGCAGGCAGCGCGACATTCACCACCGCCAGGTCCAGCGCGACCATGAACTGCGCGACGGCCACCGCCGTCAAGGCGAAGGCCGGCCGCCCATGAGAGTTTTTATACATGTATAGAAAGTAACCGTGCGAGCCGCCCCGTGTCCACATCCGATGCGGCGGATGAGTGAAGATGGACCCATGCCGAGTTCGTCGCAACCACAGCGCACCGGTCGCCCCGCGCGTATCTCCCGCACGGAGATCCTCGCGGCGGCCAACTCGGTGATCGAGGCCGAGGGCGTGGCGAAACTGACCATGCGCCGCCTCGCCGCCGAACTCGGCTGCACGCCGATGGCGCTCTACCACCACGTCCGGGACAAAGAAGACCTACTGCGGCTACTGCTCAACGAGTACGCCGACCAGGTGGTCTGGCCGGACCTGCCGGAGGAACCCCGCGACCGCGTGCGCGTCGCGGCGCGCGCCATGCGCGACGCTCTCGCCGCGCGGCCGTGGATCGTGGACATCCTCGCCGCGGACGATCTTCTGGGCGTCTCGGCGCTGTGGGTCAGCGAATCCATCGTCGACGGATTCGTCGCGGGCGGCCTGCCGCTGGACCGCGCCGCCCAGGCGTACCGCGTCATCTGGCACTACACGGCGGGCGACCTCATCGTGCGCGCCCGATCCGCCCGCCGGGCCGCGGAGGACCGTCCCACCTTCCGCGCACAGGTTTTCGCCGACCTCGACGCCGAGACCTACCCTCGCCTCGCCGCACTCGGCTCCGACTACCTCTCCCTCGCCGCCCGCGACACCTACGACCTCGGCCTCGCCGCGCTCATCGACGGCCTGCTCCGGTCCGCATAGCGATCGAGCCCGCCACGAAGGACGGGCTCGAATGCGCGATCGGAAGGCTCAGAAGGTCACTCGCTGATCGGGCGGCATGTACAACTTGTCGCCTTCCTTCACATCGAAGGTCTTGTAGAACTCGTCGAGGTTGCGCACGACCTGATTGCAGCGGAATTCGTTGGGGGAGTGGGTATCGATGCCGAGGTAGCGGACGGTGAGTTCCTTGGTCTGCTTCTCGCGCCAGCTGCGGGCCCAGGACAGGAACATGGTGCGGTAGTCGGGATTGTCGATGCCCCTGCGCTTCTCGGCGATGCGGAAGGCGGCCAGGGTGATCTGGAGTCCGCGCAGATCGGCGAGGTTCTCGCCGACGGTGAGTTCGCCGTTGACGTGCTGGTTCGGCTCCAGGCCCTCCGGGACGAGCGCGTTGTACTGGTCGACCAGCTGCTTCGCCTTGGCGTCGAACGCGGCGCGGTCCTCCGGCGTCCACCAGTCGCGGCGATTGCCGTCACCGTCGTACTTGGAGCCCTGGTCGTCGAAGCCGTGGCCGATCTCGTGCCCGATGGTGGACCCGACCGCGCCGTAGTTGACGGCGGGCAGGGCGTCCTTGTCGAAGAACGGCGGCTGGAGGTAGGCGGCGGGGAAGACGATCTGATTGGAGGTCGCCAAGTAGTAAGCGTTCACCGTCTGCGGCGACATGCCCCATTCGGTCTTGTCGACCGGCTTGCCGAGTTTGGCGAATGCGCGCTTGGTCTCGAATTCGTTGATGGCGAGCAGTGATTCGATGAGCTTGCCCTTGGTGATCTTCAGCTTCGAGTAGTCGACCCACTTGTCCGGATAGCCGATCTTCGGATCGATCTTGTCCAGCTTCGCCAGCGACGCGGCCCTGGTGGCGGGGGACATCCAGGTCGAATTGGTGAAGTTCTCGCGGTAGGCCGCGATCACGTCGTCGAGCATTTCCTTGGCCCGTTCCTTGGCCTCCGGCGGAAAGTGCTTGGCGACATACAATTTCCCGAGCTGCTCGCCCAGCTTGTCGTCGACGATGCTCACGCCGTACTTCCAGCGTTCCGGGCGCTCGTCCTGCCCGTTGAGGATCTTGCCCTTGAACTCGAAATTCGCGTCGTTGACGGCCCGGGGCAAGTAGGGCGCGAACTCCCGCAGCACACTGAGCTTCAGGTAGTCACGCCACGTGGCGATATCGACTTCCGACCACAACTGTCCCGCCGTCGTGAGGTAGGACGGTTGGCCCACCACCATGGTCGCGAACAGCTCACGGGGACGATCGGTGTTACCGGCCAGCCACGGATCCCAGTCGAACCCGGGGGCGAGGGCGGTCATGTCCGCCCAGCTGTAGACGTTGTAGGTCGCGTCGACGTCGCGGGTGCGGACGTTGTCCCAGTGCCCGGGGGCGATCCGTCTCTCCAGGTCGAATACCCGCTGAGCCATACCCGCCGGATCGGGGAAGCCCGCGGCGGCCGCGATGCGTTCGAGGAACACCCGGTACTGCGTGAGCACCTCCGCGTACTCCGGCTTCCGGTAGTACTGCTCGCCGAGTCCGAGGCCGGATTGGCCGACCCACGGGAGGTAGGCGTTGGAATTCTTCCGGTCGACGGCGATGCTGATGCCGATCAGCCCGCTGATCGGCAGCTCGGCCATCACCTTGGCCAACTCCGGCTTGGTGGCCGCGCCGTCGATCTTGGCCAGCAGCGGCGCCAGCGGCGTCATGCCGAGCCGTTCGATCTCGTCCCAGTCCACCCTGGCGTCGTAGAGATCCCTGATCTGCTGTTCTTCCGAGCCGGGCTTCGGGTCTTTGATGCCGTCGATGATCTCCCGCAACTGCTGCTCGGTGCGTTCGCCCGCCTCGCTGCCCGAGCCGTAGCTGACCTTGTCCGGCGGCAGTTGGTACTCCCGCAGCCACTTCCCGTTGACGTGCCGGTACAGGTCGTCCTGGGGCCGGATCGCCTCGTCCGCTCCGCTGAGATCCACGCCGGTGAGCGTGCGGCTCGCGGGTTCGGCGTCGTCCGAGCACGCGACCAGCGCTGCGGCGGCCGGGACGGCTCCGAGGGCGATCAGGAAGGCACGACGATCCAGCTTCGCTGGCCGACCGGTAGATGTCACGAGAATCCTCTCCCCGACGCGGCGGTGCCGCTGATGTACGAAGGCAGCCTTGCAGGACACGAGGCTACCGGCGCCGCGCCGGACCGGCCGGGATTGGGGAAACGGGTAGCGCCGCGTGGCCCCGATTTGGGAACGACCTGCGGATTCCCCTACACTAGACCGGTTGCCTGCGGGAGCTGTGCCCGCAATCCGGCAGTGAACCCCCAGAGGTTGGTTCCGCGTTTCTGGCTCGAACCGAGAAAACCGCTGGCAGGCGCGCGTCCGGAGGGCAACCGACCATGCCCGTCGGGTCGGCAATCCGGCGTGCACATACGTCCAGGTCAAGGAGGACGCTGAAGTGATTCAGCAGGAGTCGCGACTGCGCGTCGCCGACAACACGGGCGCGAAGGAGATCCTTTGCATCCGCGTTCTCGGCGGTTCGTCGCGTCGCTATGCCGGTATCGGCGACATCATCGTCGCTACCGTCAAGGACGCCATCCCCGGCGGCAACGTGAAGCGGGGTGACGTCGTCAAGGCCGTCGTCGTGCGCACCACCAAGGAGCGCCGCCGTCCGGACGGTTCCTACATCCGTTTCGACGAGAACGCGGCCGTGCTCATCAAGGCGGACAACGACCCGCGCGGCACCCGCATCTTCGGCCCGGTCGGGCGCGAGCTGCGCGACAAGAAGTTCATGAAGATCGTCTCGCTGGCCCCGGAGGTGCTCTGACATGAAGGTGCACAAGGGCGACACCGTGCTCGTCATCTCGGGCAAGGACAAGGGTGCCAAGGGCAAGGTCATCCAGGCCTACCCGAAGGAGAACCGGGTTCTCGTCGAGGGCGTGAACCGGATCAAGAAGCACGTCGCGAACTCCGCCAACCAGCGCGGCGCCTCCTCGGGCGGCATCGTGACCCAGGAAGCCCCCATCCACGTCTCCAACGTGATGGTCGTCGACTCCGACGGCAAGCCGGCCCGCGTCGGCTACCGGACCGACGAGGAGAGCGGCAAGCGGGTCCGGATCTCCCGTAAGAACGGGAAGGACATCTGACATGACCACGACCGAAAAAGTGCAGCCCCGGCTGAAGCAGCGCTACCGCGAAGAGATCAAGGACGCGCTGAACAAGGAATTCGGCTACGCCAATGTGATGCAGATCCCCGGCGTGGTGAAGGTCGTCGTCAACATGGGTGTCGGCGACGCCGCCCGCGACGCGAAGCTGATCAACGGCGCCGTCGAGGACCTGGCCCTGATCACCGGTCAGAAGCCGCAGATCCGCAAGGCGACCAAGTCCATCGCGCAGTTCAAGCTGCGTGAGGGCATGCCGATCGGCGCCAAGGTCACCCTGCGCGGCGACCGGATGTGGGAGTTCCTGGACCGCCTGGTCTCCATCGCGCTGCCCCGTATCCGCGACTTCCGCGGCCTGTCGCCGAAGCAGTTCGACGGCAACGGCAACTACACGTTCGGCCTGAGCGAGCAGTCGATGTTCCACGAGATCGACGTCGACAAGATCGACCGCCCGCGTGGTATGGACATCACCGTGGTGACCACCGCGACCAACAACGAAGAAGGCCGTGCCCTGCTCAAGCACCTCGGCTTCCCGTTCAAGGAGAACTGAGCACATGGCTAAGAAAGCACTGGTCAACAAGGCCAACGCCAAGCCGAAGTTCGCTGTCCGCGCCTACACCCGCTGCCAGCGCTGCGCCCGCCCCCACGCGGTCTACCGCAAGTTCGGCCTCTGCCGCGTGTGCCTGCGCGAAATGGCGCACCGCGGCGAGCTGCCCGGCGTGCACAAGAGCTCCTGGTGAGCTCGCGCTCCTCGTGAGCGCACTTGAATAGCAAGACGCCGAGGGCACGGACTCATACTGAGTCCGTGCCCTCGCCTTTCATGGAGGCGCTTACACCGCGGCAACACTGATCGGACGCGGTTTCCCGCCGCTGACGCCGCCGTCGAGTGTTCGACCGAAGGTGGAATCCTGCGCCGGCTCACCGTCGGCCGCCGCGACCGTGCCTTCGAATCGCCCGAAACGATCATCGCCATGCAACGGCGTCTTGCCAGTCCTTCGTTCCCCTGACTGTCGAGGATCTGATGTGTGGCCGACCTCGGCTGTGATTTGTCCGGGATATCCAGTTCGATGACACGTTTTGTGTCGATAACGCTTAACGTCGCGGGGGCACAACAGTTGGTTCGGAAGGTGGCGGCGAGCGTGACAGGTACCGAGGCGAAGCTCGAGGAACTGGTCAAGATCCTGACGATTGCTGCGGAACCGGCGGGTGAGGCCGGTGTCGCCAAGCGGGAGAAGAAGGGCGTTCCGAGCGTTCGCCAGCGTGTGAACATGCTGCTCGACCCCGGGACATTCATCGAGACCGGTGCGTTGGCTCGTCAGCCCGACCGACCGGATGCTCTCTACGGTGACGGGCTGGTCACCGGTCGCGGCCTGATCGGGGGCCGTCCGGTGGTGGTGATCGCCCACGATCAGACCGTGTACGGCGGGTCGGTCGGTATCACGTCCGCCCGAAAGTTCATGCGGGCGCTGCAACTCGCGTTCGACAACGCATGCCCGGTGGTGACGATCAATGATTCCGGCGGTGCGCGTATCCAGGACGCGGTGGGTTCGATCGCTTCGTTCGGTGATATTTCGCGGGTGTTGGAGAAACTGTCCGGGTATGTGCCGCAGGTGTCGATCATTCTCGGCAAGTGCGCGGCGGGTTCGGTGTACGGGCCGATCAACACCGACGTGCTCATCGGCACCAAGGATTCCTACATGTTCGTCACCGGGCCGGAGGTGATCAAAGCCGTCAACGGTGAGGACATCACCGCCGAGGAGCTCGGGGGCGCCGAGGTCCAAGCCAAACGCGGCACCCTGCATCACGTGGCCGACACCGAGCAGGAAGCCTACGAGTGGGCGCGCAACTACCTGAGCTACATGCCGACGAGCTGTCTCGAGCAGCCGCCGATCGTGAACCCCGGCCTGGAGCCGGAGATCACTGCTACCGACCGGGAGCTCGATACAATCATCCCGGATTCCGATCGCGCCGGTTACGACATGCACGAGATCCTGCTGCGGATTTTCGACGACGGTGAATTCCACGAGATCCGAGCCGCGTTCGCCCCGAATCTGATCACCGGGTTCGCCAGGGTCGACGGTTATCCGGTCGGTGTGATCGCCAACCAGCCGCTGGTGCTGGGCGGTTCCATCGACGCCGCCTGCTCGGACAAGTCGACCTACTTCATCCGGCTCTGCGACGCGTTCAATATCCCGCTGGTGTTCGTCGCGGACACCCCGGGCGTGCTGCCGGGCCTCGAGCAGGAAGCCAACGGTGTGATCATCCGCGGCGGGCGGGTACCGCGCGCGATCATCGAGGCGACGGTCCCGATCATCAACCTGGTCGTGCGCAAGTCTTACGGTGGCGCCTACGGCATGATGGCGGCCCGACAGGTGGGCGCCGATATCAGTTTCGCCTGGCCGACGGCCCGGATCGCGGTCATCGGCGCCGAGAGCGCGGTCGACCTCATCGGCAAGCGGCAATTGGCGGCGGTGCCCGAGGAGCATCGAGCAGCGGCGCGCGAGTTCATGATCAACCAGTACAACGAGACGATCGCCACCCCGTGGATCGCCGCCGAACGCGGCTACATCGACGCGGTCATCGAACCGTCGCGGACCCGTCTGGAGATCCGGAACGCGCTACGCCTGTTGCGGGACAAGCCGCCGGTCAAGCCGGAGTTCAACCCGCGCAAGCATCCGGTGTACCCGATGTGATCTCCCGTTGACTCCGCAGCTGGGCGTATGGCACGCCGAACGCTGTCACACCGACAGGTTGCCGGAAGAGGCATCTGGCGGCCTCCTCGACCGATGTCAGCCCTGAGGTCACCGGTAGTCGCGGACGCGACAGAGCCCGCGCGGCTGTGTGACCACCGAGCGTGTGCCAAGTAGCGAACCATGGACGACCAGAAGCAAGGCGCTGCGGCGGATCGTGTCCGCCGCAGCGCCTTTCGCGTTTCACCTCAGCAGATCAATCGCTGATTGTCAGGGCAGCACCTGCGGAATGACATCCGGCGCGACCGTACCCACGACCGCGCCGACCACGGCACCCAGGATGGCGGTGGTCACCACGCCGACCACGGCGCACAGCGCGTAACCGACCACGAAGATCGCCAGGGTCGGAATGCAGGTGATAAGGGCGGCGACCGCACCGACGCCCGCGCCCGCGGCCGCACCGTTCATGACCGGATCCGGGTACTGCGCGCCCGGATTGGTCGCGATGTCCTTCAGTTCCGCGCCCGTCGCCGCCGAGACCTCAGGTGTCGTCACCGACAGCGTGCGGCCGTCTTCGGACACCTTGGCATCCAGGGCGATGGTGGTACCGGACGGCGTGGCCAGCGTGCGCGGAAGCTCGGTGACCGCCGCGCCGGCCTTGTCCACGACCTTGATCGAGGCATCGCCGAGCTGGAACGTGCCCGCGTCCAGCGTGGCGGACACGCTGCGCAGGTCCGGCGCGACCGTGGTGCGGTAGCCGATGTCCGCGGACGTGCCCGACGTAGAAATCGCCTGCGCCAGCTGCGCCTGCTGCTCGGCGTAGTTGGTGGCCGATGCGGCTCCGGCACCGGCGAACGTAGTCGCCACGGCCAGCGGCAGCGCACCGATGAGCGCCTTCCGACCGACCCGAATTGCAGCGCGATAGACCATTGAATTCATTCTCCTCCCCGACCCCCGACACCCCCACGTGGACGAATCGAACGTCGTTTCGTGTGATGTGAACGCACTATTGGTAGCGATCGCGCGACCGTCAAGGCAAACCTTGTGAGATTGTCCACAACGTGGAACCAATTGAGCGACACGGTAATTGGGTTCGAAATGAGATCTCGGCAAACTGAAAGCAATGTTTTCGCCGACCCAGCCGTCGCCTCGGGCGACTGCGGGAAGCTCTCGTTTCGGCCCATCGAGACGCACTGCTCCCGGCCCACGTGTTGATATCGTTCAGTGCGTCCTCGGTCTACCTGTGCGTATGGGCGTCGCGCAGCAATTCGATACTCCAGCCGGACGCGTGATCAGTCGAGTTGGCGGCGATGTCGCCGGTGCGGAGGGGTGAAGGTCGGCGGCGCCAGGTCGACCAAAAGCAGCCGGTGCCAGAGGCCGTGAGCGGGCTGCTGGATCAGGACCAAGAACATGTGCCGAATCCTGCTGCGAGTAGCGGGGATCAGCTCGGCCGTTGTGGTGCTGGTGTGTTGCGAAGAGGGCCGACTTCGACCTTCGGCCCCCCATCGACTGCCGCCGCAAACTACCAGCAGTAGCGGTACGGCCCGCTGTTGTGGCACTCCTCCTGGTAGTCCCACTGGTCGGGAACATCGGAGTTGGGAATCGACGCGCCCGCAGCACCGCCGACCGCCATGCCGCCGATTACACCGACGATCAGGCTCACCGGCAGGCTGATCGGAAGCAGCAGTCCACCCGCGGCGATGCCGACGACGAGGCCGACAATGGTGCCGCCGACGCCGCCGATCAGACCGCCCATCGCGATGCCCGCCTCGATGCTGCGCTGCCGTGGCGAGGTCTTGCGCCAATAGCCGACCTCCTGGGCGGAGACATCGGCGACCAGCGTGGTGCCGTTGACGTCCACACGCGGCTCCAACGTGATCACGTGCTGGTCGAACGTAAGCGCGCGCGGAACGCTCGCGATGGAGCTGCCGTCGGCGGCGGCGATGTCGATCGTGTCATCGGTGACGCGGAAGATCCCCTCTTCGTGTTGGCGGATGCCACATCCGATCAGTGACGGCCGCAGCGCGACTCGGGTACATTCGATTGAATCATTCGCTGGTAGAGAGGGCAGAGGCGTGGCGGGGGAACAGCCATCACTGTCGATCGATACCGCTGAGGTCAAGGCGTTGGGACGCTTGGCGTTCGATGTCGCCACACAATGCCGGGACGGGTACTCGGCGCTGGAGACCGATGTCCGGGACATGCTGGGAAGCTGGACCGGTAGTAACGCAGGCGCTTTCGCGGCCGGGTGGGAAGAGTTCCATCAGGGTGCGGTGCGGGTGTGGGATGCGTTGTTCGAGTTGGCGGAGAAGCTGGGGATCACCGCGGACACCGTGCGCGGCGCCGATCAATCATTCGCGGCGGGCGTCAGCTCGCTCGATCTGCCCTGAGGGGGACCGTATGTCCGATGAACAGGCGTTTTCGGTCGATCTCGACAAGCTCGAAAACTTGGCCGCCAGAATTCGAGGCTTCGCGGGGTTGCTTTCCGATCAGCTTGCGGCGATCGACCAGAAAGTCAAGGAGGTCGATGCCGCGTCGGCCGGTGCGGCAATGGCGGCCTACCGTGAGGCGCACGGCGAATGGCTGAGGGGCGCTACGGATATCCGAGAAGGGCTCACTGCTTTGGAGGAGGCCGTGAAGCTCGCCCACGACGGCTATACCGGTGCTGTCGCCGAGGGATTGAGGATCCTCGGGGTATGACGGCTCTGGCTGTCGATCCGAAGGCTTACTACCAAGCGGCCATCAACTGCTTCGACGCCGCATCCGCGCTGCGGGACAGCTTTCTGTACATCTTCGCGGAGCTGTCCGAATGCGGATCGATGGCGGGTGTGGACGAGAACGGCCAGGAGTGGGCGCGCTCGTACAACACCTCCGCCTACGAAGCGGTGGGATTCTTCCAGGACGTCCACTCCACGCTGTACGCGTACGGCAGCGCCCTCAACGACATCGGGTTCACGCACGCGCAAGCGAACGCCACCATGAAGGGCGCACCGCAGCCGGACCGGCCCACGGACCCGGGAATGCCTGTGTTCGGCCCGTTCTCGGTCCCGGCTTCGGCTGGTGGCCCTGGTCAAGGGATCGTCGACAAGGGCATCAATATCATCAGCCACATCGGCATTCCCGTTCCCGACGGCGACACCGGAAAGCTCGCCAAGGCGGCCGACGCGTGGGACCGTCTCGGCACGATCTATCAGAACACGAACGCCCGCGACAAGATCACGATCGCGGCGAGTCTGTTCGACAGTGTGACCGCCGACGACGCGGGCCATATTCGAGACGACCTCAAATCCCTGGCCAACTCCATCGACCAACTGCTGACCGCCTGCACCCAGACCAGCCAGTCCTGCCTCGCCTACAAAGACGCGCTGACCGAACTCCGCGCCGAGATCGAGGGCTTCTTGAAGTCGCTCGCCACCGATCTCGCCATCGACGCCGCGATCACCATCGGCCTCTCTCTGATCAGCTTCGGAGCGGGAGCGGTCACCGCAGGAAAGGCGCTGCTCACGGTGCAGAAGTGGGCCGGAAAGATCAAAGACGGCATCGTCGCCTGGCGTGCGCGCAAGGCGCTCCAGATCGCGGGCGTCAGACAAGAAGCGAAAGACGCCGTTGTCAAAGCCAGGAAGGTAGTCACCGATCTGCGTGATCGATTGCGGAGGAAGGCTGACGACGCAAAAAGGCCTCCGGCGAAGTCGCTCAAGAACGAACTCGACAACGCGCAGACTTGGACCGGAGGAAATCTGCCAACCCAGAATGGGCCGCCGAATGGATACTTGGTCAAACGCGATCCCCAGGGTAATATAACGAACTATTCGTACTATGACAGTGACGGAGTCGCGACGAAGCGGGTCGATTTGACTGGCGATTCCCATTACAACAAGGCGACGGGGCAAACCATTCCAACACCTCATGTCGTCGAAATTCAGAAGTATGTGAAACCGGAGACCGGCGAGATATTCGCTCGCACCGATAGAAACAATGTCCGGGCTGCGCTACCCGAGGAGATTCCATAGTGGATACAGGTGATGTCGATACCGAACTGTCGTCGATATTGGCGCGCTCCCGCAGTGGTGATCCCGCTGTGAGAATCGAAGCAATTCCTGACCTCGGGCGGTATATCCACTTCAGCAGTGCGCGACAACGGCTCCAACAGATAATGCTCGAGGACGAGATCGTGACCATGCGAGTCGACGCTGCCGAGCAACTCGTTCGCGCTGGCGGGGAAGACGGATTGCTCGAGGTTCTAGCCGAACTGGGTCGGCGCCGAAATGATCCTGATATCGACTACACTGCTTATATGCTGAGCGAGCTCGATAATTTTGAGGAATTTCCTGTGCTTCGCAATGCTTTGGCTATCGATAAGTCCAGGTTGTCGCGTGACGCTGCTGTAGGTCTGAATAATCTGCGTGAACTCATGGACAAATGAAGAGTCGGAATTTTCACCCGGGGTTGTGCGGTGTGCACTTGCTATGACGAGAAGCTGGAGAACTTCCTTCTATGCAATGTAGCGGACGATTGGGCTCCGATCGGAGAGTTCGACGGGACGATTGAAAAAATCGCAGCGCAAGAATACTCGCGCAGTTATGTGCTCCGTGTTATCGAAGAATTGGCGAACGAAGGATTACATCGAGTTCGGAGCCCTTCCTGGAGATGGCAAGGGGTGGGAGCCCTGGAATGTCGGTGCGGAGGAAGCGATCAGGCGGATCTCCGATGGTTATAACGGGGTGCCCGGATACCTGAGCATCGCTGAGAGCGAGATCGGCTCCAGTGAGATCTTCCGGGCGAGAATAACCGAAAGTGGCAGACGGCGGTTGCGGGACCTGGGCGATCCGTACGAGAACTATGGCGATCCTTGGGCGGACGATCCCTACTTGCATGCGTGAGAAGGTGGGTTGCGGCTTCTTCTTCGGTTGCAGGTCCCGCGAGTGGCACGCCAGTGAGAGGTCTGCTCGTGTTTTGCCGCAGCCATGTGCCACTCGTGGGCGTCGGCGGGGCCGCTGATTGCCGGGGTGGATTCGTTGGCGTGTTGGGGAGTGTCCAGCCCGGCGGCGGGGTGCGGCTGGTCTCGAAGGGATTCAGCTGTAAGGGAAGTGGCCGTTTTTGGTTGCGGACAGGAAGGTGTCCCAGGCGGTGGGGGTGAAGGTCAGGGCGGGGCCGGTCGGGTTTTTGGAGTCGCGCATGCCGACTGTGCCGTTGGTCAGGTGGGCGATCTCTACGCATTGGCCGTTGGATTCGCTGAAGCTGCTCTTGAACCAGCGCGCTCCGGATAGGTCAGCGGTCACCGTCAAAACTCCTTGCTGCCCGGCGGAGCAGATCGCGCGTGGTCTTCTCGTCCAGGGCCGTCTGTCGGATGGCGTCGGCCATTTCAGTGTAACGCTGTACCAATTCGGGCCTTTCCAGGTAGAGATCACTGCTCATCCCGCCGTCGAGGTAGACCACCGGAGGTTCGATCGGTCTTCCTCTGCTGTCCGTGCCGAAGTCCAGGAGCACGAACGAGCCGTGCAAGATGCCGCGCGTGTATCCGGCCGAGTACGGGTGGATTCGCAGAGTGACGTTCGGCCGGGTGCTGACATCGGCTAGGTACCGATGTTGTGCGGCCATCACCTTCGGCCCGCCGACCACCCGGTAGACCGCTGATTCATCGAGAAGCACGTGAAGGTCCACCGGGCGGGTCTTGCGGGTGACCGCCACTTGCCTGTTGAGGCGAAGACGCACTCGTTGCTCGATCTCCTCGTGAGGACCGTCGTGCAGAAAAGCGCCGATCAGTGCGCGGGCATACTCGGCGGTTTGCAGCAATCCAGGGACCTGCACCGCATAAGAAGTGAGCCGCTGAGCCGACCGTTCCATCCCGACGTACATGTTGAAAGCATCCGAGAACAGTCCGCCGAGCGGCGTGATGCCGTCCTCGTCTCGCGCCGTCGCCGCGCGCGACGCCAGTCCCACCGCCTGTTCGGTCTGCTCGGCGGTCACCTCGTAGAGCATGCACAGTTCGCGCACGTCCTGGCGGCGTGGTTTCACCGCTCGTCCGGTTTCCAGGCGTTGTAACCCGTTGAAGCTGAGTTGAACTTCCTTCGCGGCGATGGCGATCGTCAGGCCGCAGCCCTCACGCGCCTCGCGCAGGAATCTGCCGAGCTGGCGGCGCAGCAGCGTCGGCGACTCGACTTCGGTCATCGGCTTTCCCCCAGGTGAATGAATCCAGCACACGGTCTGAACTGCATCCATTGATACACCGAAGTTCGATGCCGTCCAGGGCTTTCGGCGAAGTTGTCGGGAATACGCGAATCAGGTCGAAGTGGGCCCTGCCCGGCTGGTGTGCTGTGCCTGCGCCGGGCCGCTGAACAGGGATTTGTCGGTTCGGAAGCGGCGAGCGATCCGCGATAGGCGCACTTCGGACTCATTCGACGGCAGGGGAACACCATGCAGGAAGGCTCCTTTCGAGACACCCCCACCACCAGGTGCGCGTACTACCGCCGTATCGGCGGACTCGCCGCTGGCGTGGACCCGCACACCGGACGCATCACGGTCCCGGCTGGGAGCGTGTGGGGATTGGGGATGGCGGCGTATCTCGGCCACGAGGTCCGCGAGGAACTGCGGCGGCGGGGAAGCGCTACCGGACCGATCGTGTCGTACCCGAGGTCGGGCTGCTGGGTCTTTCTCGTGCGTCCCGATCTTCCGGACTCGACCGCCGTGTTCGCCCAGTTGTATCGGGCTGGTGTCACGGTCTACGCCCACGGTCGGGTGATCGCGTTGCCGTCGCCGACTGATCGCCCACCTGCGGTACGGCATTGGGTCGAGGCGCCTCGGGACGGTTTCCGCCCCTCGGCGATGGTGGTGGTCGCGGCGATCAGCCGATGCCTTCCGCCGAGAGCGATCAACCTGTCCGCGTTCGGTTTCCCCGGAGTGTCCACGTCGGCGAGGGGAGTTCGGTGACATCCGACTCGCGAATTCCTCCGAAAGAAAACCGGATTCATGTGCTGCGCCTGCCGGACACCCGTGCCTTCTTCGATATCTTCAACGCCCGCACCTCGCCGGCGGATGCGCTGATGGTGTCGGCCGTGGGGCTGCTCGGCGTGTGGGTCCGGCATTACGAGACCCGCAAGCTCGGCCATCCGATGAGCCAGCGTTTGGCATATTTGATGGACCTGCATATCTGGGCCATCGACCGATATGTGGAAGACCTGCTCGAAACGGCGTGTCACCGGCCTGCTGCGGACGCCGAGGAGATGCATTACTCCTACGGCGAGCTGGTCAGCCTGCTCACCGCGGATTTCGTGCGCTGCCGCCGAGAGGAACGGCAACCCGGCGGAATCACCGAGGACCAGGTGCTCCACCACGTCCGGCACTGGGACGGGTTCAACGCCATGGTGGACGCGGTAGCCGCCGGTCGAGCGCGTCCGAAGATTCCGCGCAACACGGAGCCCGCGCCTGCCGCCGCCGAGTCGCGGGAGAGGGCATGACCACCCCGCGCCCGGAGGAGCCCGATGTCCACCTGCGCGTGCTGCTCGGCGGCCTGAGTCTCGACTTCGCCGCTTGCCATACCGCAGCCGTGCGGTTCATCAAGGAGTGGCGTTCGGTGCGCGCTGCTGCCGACCTCATCGTTGTACCTGGCGGTACCGCCGGGCTGCCGCGTTTGCCGTGCGAGCGCCTCTACTTGCAACCGTGAAGACGGGCGCATCCCAAGCTGCGGACCAATCCTCGACCCGGGCACAACCACCCCCGTGTGAATGGGACCGCGAGTGGCGCACCATCGAGAGGCTTACTCGGCTGATGGCGCAGTGGTGTGCCACTCGTGAGTCAAAACTGTGGGCGTCGAGTGCGCGGGAGGGTTGAGCCAGGGGCGGTCCGTGCAGCTATAGATCGTCCGGTAGTACGCGGAAGGATTTGTGCTCGGTGAGCGGGGTCACCGCGCGGAAGTCCCTCCGGTCGAGTGTGAGGACTTCGTTGGTCTCGTAGTCGGCGGCCAGGGCGACTGTCACGGCGTCCGCGAGATCCAGATGCAGGTCGGGATAGAGCCTGCGGACGGCGTTGGCCTGCTCGAGAACGTCGGCAGTCACCACAGCGACTTCGAAGTGCTCGGTACGCGCCTGGGCGGTGAGATCTTCGATCATCTCCGTGGAGACGCGCGGACCGAGTTCCCGGCGTGCGACGTGGTCGACCTCGGCGAGAACCAGGGGCGACAGGACCACGAGCCCAGCGTGTTCGAGTACCCGAAAGGCGCCGTCGCTGTCCGGTGACGAGGTGTCGAATGCGGCGATGAGTCCGGAAGTGTCGGCGAAAACGATTCCCGGTCGCTCGAAGTCCGATGTCACCGGCGGTCTGCGTCGTCGCCGAAGTTGTCGGCGAGGATGTCGTCGACGCGTTCGGCCAGAGTGGGATCGCCGCTCGCGAAACGCCTCAAACGCAATGGTTCGGATCGGCGGCGCACCCGCATCGCGGCCAGATGGATTGCATTACGGATGATCTCCGCCTCACTGACATCACTCCGTGCAGCGGCTTCTTTGATGACGGCTAAATCTTCAGCGTCGGCGTAAACCATCGTGCGCTTGAGGGGCATATGAGTATTGTGGCATATATGCCGGGGTCTGGAACTCAGGCAGCGTCCATCCGTGTCAGAACTCCAACTCCGACCAGGGGATGTGGATGGGGAACGGGAAGTCGATGGTGATGGCGTCGGAATCGTTCGGTGACCATTCGTCGATCAGGAGATAGTTCGTCGGATAGAGCGGGCGTACGCCGGGTGGGAGCTCGCCGTGGACGGTTTCCAGGGCGTACGCGCGGACTGTCGCGATGGCCCTCTTCTTACGCGCGAGCGTCACCTCCCAATACCAGGGGATGCCCCCATCGGCGTATCGCCGCTGCTCCTCGTGCGGATCGATTGCGATGTTCGCCGGAGAACTGATGTGGCCGACAAGCAGTACGTCATCGGCGCGGATGTCCTGGTAGGGGGTATCGAGGCGGCGGTAGACGAGGACGTCGGGGGTGGCGAAGTCCGACTTGCCGGTCTTGCCGAAGAAGACGTTGGTTTCGAAGTCGACGCGCCACCAGCTTTTCGGCTGCTCGGCCATGCCATCGCGGGCGCAGCGCTTGAGTGCGCTGGTCAGCGCGAAGGTGAACGCTTGATGTTCGGCGGGTCCCCGCTCTCGCCAGACGACGCGCCCGTTGCGCAGTTCGATCTGTCCGGCGATCTCATCGGGTAGCTGCTCGAGCTCCTCCCAGGTCATGGACTCCGGGAGGTCGGGTCGCTCGACGCCTGGGCTCGACATAGGCCCATGTTAGCCCGGTCACCAGCTGTTTCCGCTGGTCATGAGTCCAGTGCGGCGGGCACCTCACAGGCCCCGATTTTGTCCCGGTGAACCCCTTGCCTACACTAGAGCGGTTGCCTGGGCACCTCCATGCCCGCATGCGTGCGCCCGGGTGATCGAACCTCCTCCGGTCGGCAAGGGTCGGCCGGACCATCCGAATTGTCGTAGGCCCACCGCTGGACATGCCGATGCGCATGGCGGCGCTGCATGGGAACCGCGGCGAGAAAGGTGTCTAGGTCGAACCATGACCATGACTGATCCGATCGCAGACTTCCTGACACGTCTGCGCAACGCCAACTCGGCGTACCACGATCAGGTGAAGGCTCCGCACTCGAAGCTCAAGGCGAACATCGCCGAGATCCTCAAGCGCGAGGGTTACATCGCCGACTACCGGACCGAGGACGCACAGGTGGGCAAGACGCTCATCGTCGACCTCAAGTACGGCCCGAGCCGTGAGCGCAGCCTCGCCGGCGTGCGCCGTGTCTCGAAGCCCGGTCTGCGCGTGTACGCGAAATCCACCAACCTGCCCAAGGTGCTCGGCGGCCTCGGCGTGGCGATCATCTCCACGTCCTCCGGCCTGCTCACCGACAAGCAGGCGGCCAAGCAGGGCGTGGGCGGCGAAGTCCTCGCTTACGTCTGGTAAGGGAGCAGGACTATGTCGCGTATTGGTAAGAAGCCCATCGCCGTCCCTGCGGGCGTGGATGTCACCATCGACGGCCAGGACGTCTCGGTGAAGGGGCCAAAGGGCACCCTGTCGCTCACCGTCGCCGAGCCGATCACCGTCGCCAAGGGCGAGGACGGCCAGCTCGAGGTCGCCCGCCCGGACGACGAGCGCCGCAGCCGCGCGCTGCACGGCCTGACCCGCACCCTCGTGTCGAACATGATCGTCGGTGTGACCCAGGGCTACGAGAAGAAGATGGAAATCTTCGGCGTCGGTTACCGCGTCGCGCTGAAGGGCCAGAACCTCGAGTTCGCCCTCGGCTACAGCCACCCGGTGCCGATCGAGGCTCCCGAGGGCATCACGTTCGCGGTGGAGTCGCCCACCAAGTTCTCCGTGTCCGGGATCGACAAGCAGAAGGTCGGCCAGATTTCGGCGGTCATCCACGGCCTGCGCAAGCCCGACCCGTACAAGGGCAAGGGCATCCGCTACGCCGGCGAGGTCGTTCGCCGCAAGGTCGGAAAGACGGGTAAGTGATCATGGCGCAAACCGAAAACCAGAAGGCCAAGCGCATCCCCCTGGGCAAGGACGTGGCGACCCAGCGTCGCCTGTCGAAGGTGCGCCGTCACCTCCGCCTGCGCAAGAAGGTCGCCGGCACCACCGAGCGCCCGCGCCTGGTGGTCAACCGCTCCTCGCGGCACCTGCACGCGCAGCTGGTCGACGACTCGGTCGGCAAGACCATCGCCGCCGCGTCGACCATCGAGGCCGACGTGCGTGCGCTGGACGGCGACAAGTCGGCCAAGAGCAAGAAGGTCGGCGCCCTGCTGGCCGAGCGTGCCAAGGCCGCCGGTATCGAGGCCGTCGTGTTCGACCGTGGTGGGCACGACTACCACGGCCGGATCGCCGCACTGGCCGACGCCGCTCGCGAAGGTGGGTTGAAATTCTGATGCGTAGCCTGCGAAGCATCCAGGAAACACAGCTGAGCGTTCAGCTGATCATGAACGGAAGGAACGTCTGATGCCGGGACGTCAGAGGCGTGACGGCGGAAGCGGACCCGCCGGACAGAATGGCAGCGCCCCCGAGGGCGGCCGCGGCGACCGTCGCGGTGGCGGCGACCGTCGGGGCGGTGGCGACCGTCGCGACAACGCCGCGGAGAAGAACCAGCTCGAGCGGGTCGTCGCGATCAACCGCGTCTCCAAGGTCGTGAAGGGTGGTCGGCGCTTCAGCTTCACCGCCCTCGTGATCGTCGGTGACGGCAACGGCCTGGTCGGCGTCGGCTACGGCAAGGCCAAGGAAGTTCCCGCGGCCATCCAGAAGGGCGTCGAAGAGGCTCGCAAGAACTTCTTCCGCGTCCCGATGATCGGCTCCACCATCACGCACCCGGTTCAGGGTGAGGCGGCCGCCGGTGTGGTCATGCTGCGTCCGGCTTCGCCCGGTACCGGTGTGATCGCGGGCGGCGCGGCCCGTGCCGTGCTGGAATGCGCTGGTATCCACGACATTCTGGCGAAGTCGCTCGGTAGCGACAACGCCATCAACGTCGTGCACGCGACTGTCACCGCCCTCAAGCAGCTGCAGCGTCCGGAAGAGGTCGCGGCCCGCCGTGGCCTGCCGCTCGAGGACGTCGCCCCTGCGGGCATGCTGCGTGCGCGCGCCCAGGCTGCCGGAGGTGTCAAGTAATGGCAGATCTCAAGGTGACCCAGATCAAGAGCTCGATCGGCGCCAAGAAGAATCAGCGGGACAGCCTTCGGACCCTCGGTCTGCGCGGTATCCGCAAGACCGTGGTCCGCGAGGACAACGCCCAGAACCGCGGGCTGATCAACGTCGTGCGCCACCTCGTGACCGTTGAGGAGGTCTGACATGACCATCAAGTTGCATCACCTGCGTCCGGCTCCCGGCGCCAAGACCGAGAAGATCCGTGTCGGTCGCGGTGAGGGCTCCAAGGGCAAGACCGCGGGCCGTGGTACCAAGGGCACCAAGGCGCGCAAGAACGTCCCCGCCGCCTTCGAGGGCGGGCAGATGCCGATCCACATGCGGCTGCCCAAGCTGAAGGGCTTCACGAACCCGTTCCGCACGGAATACCAGGTCGTGAACGTCGGCAAGATCGCGAAGCTGTTCCCGGAGGGCGGCGAGGTCGGCAAGGCCGAGCTGGTGGCCGCAGGCGCGGTTCGCAAGAACCAGCTGGTCAAGGTCCTCGGCGATGGTGAGATCGGCGTCGCGGTCCAGGTGACCGCGGACAAGGTCACCGGCGCGGCGAAGGAGAAGATCACCGCCGCCGGTGGCACCGTCACCGAGCTGGGCTGACGGTACTCTGCATGACAGCGGCGCCGGACGAGTGAGCAGCTCGTCCGGTGCCACTGTTAGAGTTCAATTGTTGTCTGCCCAAGCCTCGTCGTGGTTTTCGGCGTCCCATCAGTGTCGAGCAGGGACATCGCTGAACATCCATGTCATGACCATGTCGTTCGCCAGGAGGATCAGTGCTTTCCGCCTTCGTATCGGCCTTCCGGACTCCGGACTTACGGCGGAAGATTCTCTTCACGCTGGGGTTGATCGCGTTGTACCGGCTCGGTGCCTCGCTGCCGTCCCCCGGCGTCGACTACAAGGCGGTCCAGGAGTGCATCGACCTGGTCTCCGGCGGTGAGTCCGGCGGCATCTACCAGCTGATCAACCTGTTCTCCGGTGGTGCGCTGCTGCAGCTGTCGGTCTTCGCGATCGGCATCATGCCCTACATCACCGCGAGCATCATCATCCAGCTGCTCACCGTCGTCATCCCGCGGTTCGAGGAACTGCGCAAGGAAGGCCAATCCGGCCAGACCAAGATGACGCAGTACACCAGATACCTGTCGATCGCCTTGGCGATCCTGCAGGCCACCGGTCTGGTCGCGCTCGCGGCCCGCCGCCAGCTGCTGCAGGGCTGCCAGAAGGACATCCTGGCCGACACCAGCATCTTCGGCATGATCATCATCGTGCTCGTGATGACCGCGGGCGCGGCGCTGGTGATGTGGTTCGGCGAGCAGATCACCGAGCGCGGCATCGGCAACGGCATGTCCCTGCTGATCTTCGCGGGCATCGCCGCCCGCATCCCGAGCGAGGGCAAGGCGATCCTGGACAGCCGGGGCGGTCTGGTCTTCGGTCTGGTGTGCGTCGCCGCGCTGGCGATCATCACCGCGGTGATCTTCGTCGAGCAGGGCCAGCGCCGGATCCCGGTCCAGTACGCCAAGCGCGTGGTCGGCCGGAAGATGTACGGCGGCTCCTCGACCTACCTGCCGCTGAAGGTGAACCAGGCGGGTGTCATCCCGGTCATCTTCGCCTCGTCGCTGCTGTATCTGCCGAACCTGATCGCGCAGCTGACCGGGTCGCAGAACAACCAGAATCCGAGCTGGTGGCAGGAGATCATCCAGAAATACCTGGTGAATCCGGGCAACCCGGTGTACATCGCGATCTACTTCAGTTTGATCGTGTTCTTCACCTACTTCTACGTCGCGATCACCTTCAACCCGGAGGAGCGCGCCGACGAGATGAAGAAGTTCGGCGGCTTCATCCCGGGCTACCGTCCCGGCAAGCCGACCGCCGACTACCTCAACTTCGTCCTGAGCCGCATCACCCTGCCCGGCTCGATCTATCTCGGTCTGGTGGCGGTGCTGCCGAACCTGTTCCTCGACATCGGCGCCTCCGGCGGTACGCAGAACCTTCCGTTCGGCGGTACCGCGGTGCTGATCATGGTGAGCGTCGGTTTGGACACCGTGAAGCAGATCGAGAGCCAGCTGATGAATCGAAATTACGAAGGGTTCCTCAAGTGAGAGTTGTACTGCTCGGTCCGCCGGGCGCCGGTAAAGGCACCCAGGCCGTCCTGCTGTCGGAGAAGCTGGGCGTTCCGCACATCTCCACCGGGGACCTGTTCCGCGCGAACATCAGCCAGCAGACCCCGCTCGGCCGCGAGGCGCAGAAGTACCTCGACGCGGGCGACCTGGTGCCGAGCGACGTGACCAATCGCATGGTGGAGGCGCGGGTCAACGAGCCCGACGCCGTCAACGGCTTCGTCCTGGACGGATACCCGCGCACGGTCGATCAGGCCGACGCGCTGGAGAAGATCCTCAAGGACATGAACACCAAGCTCGACGCGGTGCTGCGGTTCGTCGTGCCCGAGGACACCGTGGTGGAGCGGATGCTCGCGCGCGGCCGCGCCGACGACAACGAGAGCGTGATCCGCAACCGGCTGCGGGTGTACCGCGAGGAGACCGAGCCGCTGCTCGATCACTACGACGGCCTGGTCGTCTCGGTGGACGGCGTCGGCGAGGTCGACGACGTCAACGCGCGGGCGCTGCGCGCGCTGGGTCACTGAGCCGGTCGACGATGGAGCGCTGAGGCCGGATGGTCTTCAACCGCAAGAAGAAGGTCGTGCCGTTCCGGACGGCAGGCGAACTGGATGCCATGGCGGCGGCAGGCGCGATCGTCGGCCGCGCCTTGGTGGCCGTGCGCGCCGCTGCCAAGCCCGGGGTGTCCACCCTGGAACTGGACGAGGTCGCCGAGCAGGTGATCCGGGATGCAGGCGCGGTGCCCTCCTTCAAGGGCTACCACGGCTTTCCCGCGTCCATCTGCGCATCGGTGAACGACCGTGTTGTCCACGGGATTCCCACGGCCGAGGAAATCCTCGCCGAGGGCGACCTGGTCTCCATCGACTGTGGCGCGATTCTCGACGGTTGGCACGGTGATTCGGCCTGGACCTTCGGCGTCGGCACGATCATCGAGGCCGATCGGTTGCTCAGTGCGGCGACCAAGTCGTCGATGGAGGCCGGCATCGCGGCGATGCTGCCCGACAACCGGCTGACCGACGTCTCCCACGCCATCGAGCTCGGTACCCGGGCGGCGGAGAAGGAGCACGGGCGCGCCTACGGCATCGTCGACGGCTACGGCGGGCATGCCATCGGGCGCGAGATGCACCTCGATCCCTTCCTCGCCAACGAGGGGGAGCCGGGTAAGGGCCCGAGGCTGGTGGTGGGCTCGGTGCTGGCGATCGAGCCGATGCTCACGCTCGGCACCACCCAGACGAAGGTGCTCGACGACGACTGGACCGTGGTCACCGTGGACGGCAGTCGTGCGGCACATTGGGAGCACACGGTCGCCGTCACGGAGAACGGACCCCGGATCCTGACACTGCGTCCGGAGTAGCGGGCGGGCCGTCGGACGGTTCGGTTCGGTCACACTGCGCGGCGAGGAAACGAGCCGCACCGACGCCAGGATGCCCTGGTCGATCTCGCCGCGTCTCCGCGTGCCGACACCATGCGCCGACACGCCCCGGGCGATACCCAGCGTGCGCTGGATCGGTGACGTCGTTCCTTGCGCCCGCGTCCTTCGTGTCGAGCCGAAGCGGTGGGCCCAGTCAGTGCCCGTGCGGGGTGGAACGGTTACTTCTCCTTGGGTTTCGGGACTGTTCTGAACGATGCCGTCAGCGTATGGCCGCGCAGGCGGGGTTGACGTGAGTAGGCCGCTACTCGAATCGACTTGGCGCACTCCGCAGTTCGCTGCGATTCCGCCTGCATCGAGGGCTTCGTTGCAGGGTGGGCGGCGCTCTGGCCTGGCTATTTCGTATGCGTAAGTAGCCGTTCAGTGGGCGGGACGCAGGATTGTCCGCAGTGCCAAGGTGACGATGGGCAGATCGAACTCGCCCTCCGCCGTCTCCGGCCTCTCGCGCAGATAGGCCATGATCCGACCGAGCACCTCGGCCCGCTCTTCGGGCGAGATGACCAGTGTGTGCGATTGCGTGCCGATGGTCGCGGTCAAAGACTCGGCGGTGCGCCGATACCGGTGCGGGAAGCTCGAACGCTCGAACTCGTGATCCCGGAACAACGGATGCGCGGGTAGAACCACTCGGCCGCCCGGCGGCTGTGCGGTGGACGCGCTGGATCCGGCCACTGCTTTCAGCCCGGCGACCCAGTCCACGGAGCTGTCGTCGGTGTTCCACAGGGCGGCGAAAACGCCGCCGGGCCGCAGGACTCTGCGCAACTCCGGATAGGCCCGGTCCAAGTCGAACCAGTGGACCGCCTGTCCGGCGACTATCGCGTCCACGGAATCGTCCGGGAGCGGAATGTCTTCGGCCGTACCGGCGTGGGCGGTGACGTGCGGGAAGCGCCGGTGCAACTCACCGCGCATGTGCTCGTCCGGCTCGACGGCGATCACGGTGGCGCCTGCTTCGAGCAGGCCCTCGGTCAGCTTGCCGGTTCCTGCGCCGAGGTCGAGGACGGTCGGCGGCTGCCGGTGGGCGACGGCGGCCAGCGCCCAGCGGATGGACGCGGCCGGATAATCGGGTCGGTGTTCGGCGTACGCGGCGGCGTGCGCGCCGAACGAACTCGCTCTCCTGGCGTGCAAGGCGAGCTTCTCGTCGTGGTCGTCCGGACTCCCCATCCGTTCGACTCTACGGATGGGGAGCCGCGCGCGGGAACCTAAGACGCGCCGGGCAGCCTGCGCACGCCCGCGCAGACCTCGGCGGCCAGGTCGTCGTAGCCGACGGCCAGTTCGGCCAAACGCTGCCAGGCGTCCCACAGATCCCATTCCGAAGCGCTGGCCAGCGCCGCGTAGGCGTTCGCGGTGAACTGGGCCAGGCGATCGATCACCGCGCCGACGGTCTCGGTGTGCACGTGCGCCGCGCCGTGGGCGGGGGGCAGTTGCACGGTGATCCACCGGTCGATGTCGCGAATCAGGCTCGCGCGCAACGCGTCTATCTCGTCGAGCGCATCGTGTGCCGCGCTCAACCTGCGTTCGTGCAACGTGGTGAGTTCGTGCGCACAACGCAGCAGCGGGTTGCTCTCCTGCATTTCGCCTCGGCAGGCTTGCAGCACTTGATGTTTCGCCGGAAGAACCGCGCCGGTGGTCATCGCCTGACCGTTCTGGTGCAGGACCGCACGGCATCGACGATGGATGAGCCCGCGGGACGGAAACCGTTCTCCGGAGGAACGATCCAGTGCCGGTAGTCGGCGTCGGCCGCCGCGGGGGACGGCAGGGCGATCTCGCCGCCGCTCGGCACGATCGAGACGTTCAGGCGGAACAGCTCGGCGAACAGGCGGACGTCGTCGGGTAAGTCGGGCCGGGTGAGGAACGTCCATCGTTTGGACCGGACGTGAGAGATGATCGGGCCCAACGCTATGCGGCGATGGACGAGATCGTCGCGCACATTCTGCCCCAACGCGGCGGGCATCGTGATCGCGCCGACGAATCCGGCGCGCAGGACGATTCGGCCTATCTCCGGATGAACTCCGGCGGGCAGGTCGCAGGTGTGTCGATAGTAGGCGCATCGGGCGGTCGGGGTGTCCGCCAACGCCAGTTGGTCCATAGGGCCCTCGGGTAGCTTCGTGTGACTTTTTCCAAGCCGCCCGGACGGCGCTGCGGCATCGGTGCTGCGATCCGGTACATCGTGCGGGCGTTGTTTCAGTAGAGCACTCCATGGAGCGGATCAAACATTCCGTTCAATTAGTTCTCGAGAAATTCGTTTGCCTGCTGGTTACCCGTGAGTGCGGTAACCAGCAGGACGCGCGGCGCGACGGCGCGTTCAACTCGGAGTACGGTTTCCTGGTCAAATGACCTGTGGCGATGCGGGGCTGGCGCGCCGGGTATTTTGTTCACCGCCCCCCGCTGACGGATGTGCTACCTTGCCGCAAATCGGTGCGGCGACAGCGGATCAGGGTGTGGTGCGGAAGAACAGCACGCGGTCGCCGTGCTCGGACAACGGCGTGTCGGCAGTGATCTGGCGCAGGCCGCAATCCGGCAGGTAGGTGAGGTTGGCGAAGGCCTTCGTGTTGCCGAAGGCCGCGCGCAGTTTGCTCTCCGTCGCCCGATCGGGGTTGTACAGGGCCAGCGTCTCGAAATCCAGTGGTGCGAGCGGTTTGTCGAGGGGAGCCTGGCCGGCCGGACGGCCGAGCGCGGCGTACTGGGTGGCCGCGCCGCGCTCGTACCAGCACAACTCGTAGGCCACGTCCTCGGTGACCGTGATCGCCGCGACGGGCCAGTCCTGGGACAGGCGCAGTGCCAGCGGATGTTTCGCCACCGGGGTGAGTTCCCAGTTCAGGCTCATGACCGTCACCCAGCCACCGTAGGGCTGGTCGATCAGCACGATGTCGTCGCCGAGGGTGGTGGAGGTGTTCAGCTTCGGCTCACGGATCTTCCACTTCGACTCGGGGGTACCGAGATAGCTGTCCCGGTCGAGGGGATAGGCGTCGTCGACCGCGTAGGCCGCGATGATCGCTGCGCGCACCTGGGCGATGGCGTCCCGTTCCGGCAGGTAGACGCTGAGCGCGCCGAAGGTGGAACCGATCTGCACCGGCGTCGACGGCTGGTCCTGCTCGGTGCCCGGCGCGAGCGGGCGCAGGCCCACCAAGGCGAGCTTCCAGTTGATCTCCTCGACGGTCGAGAGGTCGCCGGAGGATTTGAACATGATCTGCTGCTGGGTGAGCCGTCCGGCTCCCTCCAGGGTGCGGCAACCCAATTCGACCAGGGCCCGGTGCGACTTGGGGGTGAGGTCCAGGTCCTGGATGCCGCAGGCGCGCAGCCGGATCGACATGCTGGTGGAGGTGAACGCGGCGTACCGCTCCCGGTACATCGCGATGGCCTGCTTGCGCGACCGGCCGACCATGAGCGTGCGCAGCAGCGTGCTCAAACTGGCCAGGTACTTGCCGGACAGCTCCGGGTTCGCCGCGGCCAAGGCGGCGCGGATGCGGGCCGCCTCCTCGGTCGCGGCCACGGCGGCGTCCTGGTCCAGCCTGCCCAGCCAGACACCGCACTTGGACAGGCCGTCGGCGCACGGGCCCGCGACCTCGGGATGCTCGCGCGCCACCTGCCGGTAGACGTCGCAGGCGCGCCGGATCGTCGTGGTGGCCAGTTCCCTGCGGCCGCTGTGCCGCGCCGCCTGTTCGAAGGAGCGCAGCGCGTCGTTCAACTCCCCGGCGAGGCGGGCGGTGAGCACTTGCCCCCTGGACAGCAGGCGCAGGCGGATCGCCACCGCCTCTTCGGCGGGCGCCAGCGCTTCGCGCGTGCGGTCGCGCGTCGAGCCGTTGTTCTTGGTGGCGATCAGCCCCTTGGCGAGTTCGCCGAGCGAGGTGGCCAAGCGCAATTCGGATTCGACCGTCCGGTCGAGGGCCGCATACCGATCCGCCGCGATCTGACGCTCCATCGCGTCCAGATCCATCGCGCTCCTCGTTTCCAGCATGATCCTCCGCCAACGCGCGGCAACCGCGCAACACAATCTTCTGCGCACCGAGTTTGTCACGGTTGCCGCCCGCGCGCACCTGTATCCCGCCAGGCAGACCGGGTTGTCCGGCGTGCGGTGACCCAGGCGGCCGTCACCGCATCGGCGGAAGGCATGATCGACGGTTGTGCGAGCCCTTCTACAGCGCGTGAGTTCGGCCCGGGTAACCGTCGACGAGCAGGTCGTCGGCCGGATCGACCCGGCTGCCGACGGCCTCCCGCACGGCCTGGTCGCCCTGGTCGGCGTCACGCACTCCGACACCGAGGCGACCGCGCGGGGATTGGCCGACAAGGTGTGGCGGCTGCGCATCCTCGACGGGGAGCGCTCGGCGGCGGATCTGGGCGCGCCGATTCTGGTGGTCAGCCAGTTCACGCTGTACGCGGACACCAAGAAGGGCAGGCGTCCGTCCTGGTCGGCGGCCGCGCCCGGCGCTGTCGCCGAACCCCTCGTCGAGCACTTCGCGCAGGCATTGCGCGAACTCGGCGCAACCGTGGCGACCGGGCGGTTCGGCGCGCACATGCGCATCGAGCTGGTGAACGACGGTCCGGTCACCGTGCTGCTGGAGCTGTGAGTCGCCGTCCTGCCCCGAAAATCGGGGGCGCCGAGCACATCTGACGGGCTCGCACCTGCTGGACCTGGGTGCGGAGCCTACCCGCAAACATCGAGGAATTTGCCGTTCATATTGGCGTCACTGGGGATTAGTCATCCGGTGTTACCGTGGGTGGGAAGGACTCGAGGGTGGAGGAGCGGACGCGATGGCGGACAATGTCGAATTCGACGAGCATCTGTTCCGCAAGGCGGCCCAGAAGACGGGGCACGTCGAGGACCGGATCAACGGCATCATCGACAGATTGAGCGCGTCGATCGCCGCGCGCGGAAACTGCTGGGGCAACGATACTATCGGCCGCAACTTCGCCAACGGCCCCGACGGCTCCGGCGGTTACACCACGACCAGGGACAACCTGATCAAGGGCGCCCGCAACGTGGCCGGCACCTTCCAGAACTTCAGCGAAGGACAGACGAAGACCGCGAATCTGCTGCGCGACATGGAGCACGGCAACCGCGACGGTATCCGCTGATCCCGGGGGTGCACCGACCGATGACGAACGAGCAAGCCAAAGCGGAGCTGGCCGACATCCTCGACGGCGTCCAGGAACAGATGCGGATCATCGCGCGGTTGCAGCAGGAGCGCGCGGAATTGACCGGCCGCGCCACGGTGCGCGGCAAGCGGGTGACGGTCGTCGTGAATGCCGACAACACGGTCATCGACACCCAGTTCGGGCCGAATATCGAAGATCTCAGCCACGCCGAGATCGCCAAGGCCGTCACCGAGGCCGCGCAGCAGGCCAGTGCCGATGTGGCCCGGAAGACGCGAGAGCTGATGGCTCCCTTGGATACTCATCGTGCGCGCATGCCGAAGCTGTCCGACCTGGTGGAGGGCATGCCCGACCTGCGCGCGCCGGAACCCGTCCCGGCCCCGACGACGCCGCCGAACGCGCGGGAGCGCAGGGAGTTCTCCGACGGCAGCGGCATGCGCTTCACCGAGACCGTAGAGCGCGATCGTGGTGGATCGGTCACCGATTCCAGCTGGTGAGCTCGGTGGCCGCACCGGGCCGTCGAGGTAGCCGCCCATGGCCATCGAGCTGCCCGCCGCGCTGAAATACCTCGAGCCGATCGTCGGCATGGAGTGGCCCGAGGGCAACGAAGACCAGATGTGGGGCCTGGGTGGGGACTGGCGAACCGCCGCCGAGGAGTTGCGTTCGGTCATCCCCGACATCGTGGCGGCCAAAAGCGCGTCGACGACCGCATATCCCTCCGGCGACGGCTACGAGGAGATGGTCAAGGCCTTCGACAGCTTCCTGACGTTCAGCGGCGGCAACCCGCAGGACGACCAGACGCTGTCGAAACTGGCCGATTACTTCAAGGAAATCGGCGACTCCGCATACGACGTCGGTACCGAGATCGAGTACGGCAAGCTGATGTACTGGTCGTCGCTGGCGTTGCTGGCGGCGGAACTGGCGGCGTCGTTCGCGTCCGGTCCCTTCAAGCCCGCGGTGGATGCGGCGGCGATCGCGGCCACCCGGATCGCGGTCCGCATCATCGGCCAGCGGTTGGTGCAGGCGGTGATCCAGCGGGTGGGGCGGATCGTGGCCAACCGGTTCGTGAGTTTCGTGCTCCGGCACGTCGCAATCGACACGATCCTCGGCACCATGCAGGAACTCGGGGTGCAGGCCTATCAGGTCGGGCAGGGGCACCGCAAGAACATCAATGTCGAGCAGGTCGTCGTCACCGCTGTGAGTTCCGCGGTCGGCGGCGCCGCGGCGGGACCGCTCGGCGAGAAGCTCGGCCACGCGCTGACTCGGCGGTTCGGTCCGGACTTCAATCCGTTCCTGCACGGCGCGATCACCGGGACCACGGCGGGTTTGGCCGGCGCGGGTGCGGGCTTCCTCGGTGCGACCGCCACGCAGTTCGGCTTCGACGTGGCGACGGACGGGTTGGACAAGGCGCTGCAGAACCTGGGGAACACCCCGGTCGACTGGCGCATGTTCACCGCGGGCGCGTCCAACGGTGCGATGACCAGTGCAGCGAAGGTCGGTTCCGCGCATATGTGGAACAAGGTGATGCCGACCACGATGAGCCGTCCCGATCTGGGGACTCGGCTGAACAATCTCTTCGCCGACGTGGGCGGGCCGCGGGTGGGCTACCGGCCCGATGGCGCGGCCACGCCCGGCGCGGGGGACGGCAGTCTGGCTCCCGGCGCGTCGAATACCTCCGGGACGAACGGTGCTCCGCGCGCCGGGATGCCCGCGGCCGGGAACGGCAATGTCGCCGGGGGTACGGATACTGCGCGCGTCACCGGCGCGTCCGGGGATCGGGGATCGGGCGCGGCATCCGATGGGGCGGGGGCGAATGGCAACGAGGCTGGGCGGAATGGTGAGGCCGGCGCTACGGCACAGAACGGGGAGCGGGGGTCGTCGGGGGAGCGGAGTGGGTCGGGTGAGCAGTCTTCGTCGGGGGAGCGCACGTCGTCGGGTGAGCAGGCTGTGTCCGGTGAGCGGAGTGCCTCGGGTGAGCAGTCTGCGTCGGGTGAACATTCCGCGCCGGGGGAGCGCACGTCGTCCGGTGAGCAGTCTGCGTCGGGTGAGCGAAGTGCGGCGGGCGAGCAGACCACGCCGGGAGAACGGTCCACGTCCGGCGAGCGGTCGGCGTCCGACGCCGGCGCAGGGCTCGCCGACGAAGGACGGCAGGACCGCGGCGCGGAAGCAGGCCGGTCGGAAGAGCCGAATATTGCTGCGGCGCAGCATGATAGGGCTGGCGACCCGAGTGTCACGCAGCGCGGCGCGGTCGACGGCGGGCAGAATCCGGAGACGCGGTCGGTCTCGGATACTCCGCCGACGGGCACGACACCCGTCGCGGGCGTTCCGCTCACCGGCCCGGCGGCGACGCCGCACACCGGGCCTAGTATCGCCGGCGCGCCGCCGTCCAGCGGTGTCGCGCAGGGCGCCACGCCTGCGTCGCCTGCTTCGCCGGGAGCGAGCGACGCGCGGCCTGTGCCGTCCGCCGATTCCCGCACCCCGGCCGCCACGTCCGAGAACAGGGCGGTGGCCGACCGGGGCCGGGCCGGTGTAGCCGATCGCGCAGCGGGTTCCGGCCGCGACGAGGCCGGAGTACGAGCGGGCAAGACCGACTCGGAAGCGCCGCGAGCCGAATCCAGGCGGGAGGCCGGTGCGACCCGCCAGGTCGGGGAGACCCGCCAGGACGGCGAGGCGCGCCCGGCGGGCGAGGCGCGCCGAGCAAGTGCGGACCGGCCGGAGGGCCGCGATACCACGGAATCCGAGGACGGCAGGCGCGACGCCGCGCAGCCGGTCGTGCTGCCGCTCGCCGGTGACGTGGGTGAGGCCAGGCCGGTGCGCCGCGCGGACACGGATGGCCCGGCTCGTCGCCCGGGCGGGGATACCGATGGCCCGGCTCGTCGCCGGGGTGCGGACACCGATGGGCCGGATCGCCGGGATACGGACGAAACCACGCGCGACGATCCCGAATCCGATGCGCAGGCAGATCATCCGAAGAATCGCGGGGAGTGCGCCCGGCTCTCCTTGGCCGAGCTGCGGGAGGCCACCGGGAGCGACACCATCCGGCCGCCGGACGAACCGGTCGGCGAGCGCGGCATGTCCCTGCGCGAAATCGAGCAGGCCGCGGGCGGCCGTCTGTGGGACTACCCGGACGGCGGGCCGGACGAGTCCCGTCACCAGGGCATCGCCGACGAATTGCTGCGGATGGCCGCGGGGATGGATCCGCGCGATGTCGCCGAAGGCCGTGGACCGCGCGCCCTCGTGGTGGACGAATACGCCGGCCCGGTCGACGAGCACGGGGTCGGCGCCCACGCCTACACCTTGACCGTGCGGATGCATCCGGACACCGGCGAGTTCCGTATCGAGGTGTCCGATCCGGGAGCGGACAGCCGCAAGGGATTCCCGCCCGACGTGCCCGCGGACCTGCGCTCGGTGTCGGCGATCCTGTTCGACGGCCAAGGAAAGGCGGTGTCGCCGAGCGGATCCGACCCGCGCGTGCGACCGGCCGACGAGCGTCCGATCTATGGTCCCGACGGCGAGATCGCCGGTCGGCGCGGCGACGAGACGCCCGAGCAGTTCCGCGCACGGCTACGGGCCGAGATGGCGGACATGCACGCCAGGCGGGCCGCCGAGCAGGCGCGACAGCTGCGCGACCTGGTGGACCGCGTCGATCCGGCGGATCTGCCCGAAGGGGTGACAAAACGACAGCTGCGGATCAAGGCTTCGCAGGCGGAATGGCATGCCCGCGAGTTCCGCAAGAACGCCGACACCTGGTGGCGAGTGGCCGGAGGACGCCCGGCGGACGATGCCCCGATACCGCCGCGTTCGCCGTCGGATCCGGCTCCGAACCCGACGCGCTCCCGCGACGACGCGGATCCACTCGATCCGGCCACGGACCCGGCGCGTTCGCGCGACGACGCGAGTTCGCTTGACCCGGCGCGGTCACGCAACGACCCGGATCTTCCTGGTCCGGAGCGTGTTCCGCTCGGCGACCGTGAGCCGAGCGCTGTGGACGAAGTGAATCGGCCGCGTGACGCCGACAATGCGGAAACCCGTGGCCGGAAGGTCCCGCCGCTGGGCGACCGTGAGCGGAGCGCGGCGGATGAAGGGAATCGGCCGCGTGACACCGACGGCGCGTCAGAACCGGGCGACCGGAGGGGCGCGCTGCTGGACGGTGCCGATACGGTCCCGGCGCGGTCACGCAGCGATTCGGATACCACTGAACCGGAACGTGTTCCGCTGGGCGACCGTGTCTCGAGCGCGGCGGATGAAGGGAATCGGCCCTCGGATTCGGCGACTCGGCCGCGTGACGCCGACGGCGCGCAGGCACCGGATGACCGGAAGGTCACGCCGCTGCACGACGGCGACGACGCGCGGCCCGCACGCGACCGCCTCCCGGCCCTCGACGAGACGCCCGACTTCCTCGGGGAATCCGATGACGCCGAGCACCGCTCGGAACACGGTGACGACGATGTCCCCACCGGCATGTTCCGCGACGCCGACGGGCTGTTGCACAAGTTCGGTGATCGGCCGGACTCCTATCGCGATCGGGACGGCACGTGGCATCACCAGGACGACGACCCTGGCACCTACCGCGACGACAGCTTCCGGTTGCGCGACGAACTGAACAATGAATACGTCACCGACCATCTGACGAGCAGGCCCTACCGGTTCCTGGCCGATCCCGGCGACAAGCAGCCCTACACCGTGGTCGACGAAGCGATCGCGGCCCAGATCGCGAAGACGGTCACCGAGCGGGCTGCGCTGGAGACGCGGCGCAACACGGCCAATGACGCGGTCAAGCGGCGCATGGCGGAATTCAAGATCAAGAAGATCAGCGATCTGGCCGAGGATAAGCTTGCCGCGCGCGTGGAGAAACTCGAGATCGAGATCTTGGAGTCCGACCTCTCCGACGAGCAGAAGCGGGCGAAACTCGATCGTCTCGGCGAGTTGGAGCGCAACGCCGCGGAGTTCAACCGGCTGGGCCCGCTGCTGGTGAACGCGTCGAAGACGCTCGGTGAACTGGGCGGCAGAGCGTTCGCGCTCGACGGAGACAAGTATCCGGGCGCGGTGCTGCTGTCGCCGTTCGAGGGTGCGATCGATGGCGCCGATACCGTCGACATAGCTGTGCTGGTCCCCGGTGTCGACGGTGGGCCGCCGAAGCTGGTGGTGATCGAGGCCAAGGGTGTCCACCGGCACCTCGGCGGCTCCAAAGCGGTTGAAGCGCAACAAGGTTCGCCGGAGTATCTGCGCCGCACGGCCGCGATCGACAAGAACCTGCGGCGGATTCTGACCGAAACGCCCGAGGAGATGGCGGCGCGCGGCGTCGATCCGGACAGCCCCGGTGGGCGGGCGCTGTCGCGGGCGCGTGACCAACTGCTGGAAGCGCACCGGAACGGGACGCTGGCGGTCGAATACCACCTGGTGCACGCCACCAAGGACGGCGTCGTCACCTCGCGCGAGTTCAACCTCCATCGCGACGGCGTGCTGGTGCGGATCGACGTCATCGGCGGTATCGAATCGCCCGCGCTGGTGGGTGGACCGGGCCGGCCGCCGTACGCGGACACTCCTGCTCGCGATGCCGACACCCCGGCGCGGGACGCCGACGATTCGTCACCTCCGCCCCCGGACAGTGACGCGGCGGCCACCCGCGATGCGGAACTGCTCGGCGTTCCGGGCGAGGACGAATGGTCGCACCTGAGTCCGGAGGAGGTCGGCGAGCGGCTGCGCGAGCACCTGCGCGGCGCGATGGACAATCCCGGCTTCGAAGTCTTCGGATTCGGCCTCGACGGTCTCAACCCCGAGGTGGTGCGGGAATACGCCAGGGCGATGGTCGATCTGGTCGAGCGGTTCCCGGCCGCCGACCTGCACAGCATCGGTATCGGCGGGCTGCCGCCCGAGGTGATCGGCATGGCGCAGCCCCGGCTGGACGCTTCCGGGCGCATGGTCACCGAGTCGATCGTCCTCAGTTACGACCATGCGACCGGGGCGCAGACGTTCCGGGATCGACTGCGGATCGGTGTGGACAACGGCCGGTTCTCCCCGGACGTGCTGCGCCGTCCGGTCCGGGCCGTCGTCGCGCACGAATACGGGCACGCGCTCGACCATGCCAGCCAGCAGAGCGCGCGCCATCGCGCCGAGGAATACCTCTACGAGCGTTATCTCGATGACGACACCCGCAGCCCGGAACTCGGTTTCGAAGACTGGCTGCACCAGCTCAGCGGCCACAGTTTCGACCGCGACGGCAACCTGCGGCCGGAAGAAGCGCTGCCGGAAGCGTTCGCCGATCACGTGCTCCGCGGCGACGACGACCCGGTCAGCGCCCCCGCCAGAGCGCTGCACGACCTGCTGACCCGATCGGCCGCCGAGCCGCCGGAGAACAGCGACGCGCCGCTCTCGCTCGAGGCCGACCACATCGATCTTCCGGACGACGGTTCGGAGGCGGAGACCGCCGGTGCGCAACGACCTCCCCCCGGTGGGCCTGAGCCGGGCGACCGGAAAGTCGCGCCGTTGGGCCGCGACGATCCGGCGAACCAGGAGGCGACACCTCCGCGGACGGAAGCCGCCGATGGCGGGTCGGGCAAGCCGCCCGCCGACCCGCCTGCCCGATTGCCGGACGAACCCGATGACGGCGCGCGCAACCGCCGCGAGGAATCGGCACGAGATGAGCCCTACCAGAGGCAGGTGTGGCCGCCGGCCGAGCAGGGAGACGCCAGCCCCGACCGGCCCGATGGCGATGAGCCGTCGCCCGGAGGCGCGCAGCCGGACGATCTCGCCGCGGCCACGGCATGGGCGAACCGCGAGTACGACCGGATGCTGGGCGAACGGCACCGGCTCACCCGCGAGATGGAGTTCTGGCAGGCCAAACGCGACGACCGGGCCACCAGGTCGATGGCGGTCGGCGATCCCGAGCGTGCGCTCGGCTCCCGCGAATCGCTGGCCGAGACGATGCGGCGGCTGGACGAGGCCGCCACCCGCAGGACCATCGATATCGCGCCGCTGGGCGAGGACGCGGGCGGGCAGGTCAGCGAACAGCGCTCGGCCGCCGATCGCATGCGGCGGTTGCGGGACCTGAACAAGCTGGAAGAAGCCGCCCAGCACGTCATCCGGTTGCGTGAGCGGATCGCGGTGCTGGACAGCGGTCTGCGGGAATTGGTCCGGGACGGCGCGGTCGAGGGCAGGCCGCTGCTGGCGGATGCCCTTGCGGAACAACACCGATCGGCCGCCGAGCGCGCCCGCGAGCTGGTGCGGATCAAACCGCGCCGCGCCATGCGCGACGATCTGGCGCAGCGGCTCGGCCTCGTGGACCAGCACGGCCTGGTCGACGAGGCCGCCCTGAGTCCGGATCGGTTGGCGGACACGATCGAGCGGCTCTCGTCCGAGCATCCCGACCGGTCCGACCAGGTCGGCATGCTCGGCGAGGTGGCAGGCGAGGTCAACGACGCGCACAATCGGATCGGCCGGATCCAGGACCGGATGGCGCAGGTCGCGGGCGCCGGACGCCGGGACATCGAAGCCGCGGGCGGGCGGATGGAGACCGACCGGGTCGGGATGATCGATGGTGAGCCGCCCCGGATCGTCGTCTACGGTCCGCGGGAACCGCTGACGCCCGCGAACGGCATGACCGACCACGACCTCGCGCTCCAGCATGCCGCGCACACCTCCGAAGCCGTGGTGCGGGCGATGATGCGCCCGGATGTCACGGTGGAGTACCGCAGAATCACCTCCAACCGTGAGGGCGACTGGACGATCGATGACCTGCCCGGCCCGCAGGTGCGTCACCTCGGTGGCCGCTTCGGAGCGCGGGAAGGGGCGACGCCGCGGCGCGGCTTGGACGTGGCGATGTGGCGCGCCGCCAACGGCGAGTGGCAGCAAGTCGATCCGTCCCGGCCGGATTGGCGGCAGAACCGGCGCGGTGTGGCCGAGCACGATTTCAAGAGCCGTGACCTGCCGGAAGGCGTCAGCAGCTGGGCGGTGGACCAGATCCAGGCGACGGTGCACGACTGGCTCGCCGACCCGCCGCCGCCGGAACCCACGATGCGCGACCCGCACAGTCCGCCGCCGCAGGCGCCGATGAACGAAGACATGCTGCCGCACATCCCCGGTGGCGGGTCACCGATCAACCCCGGCGACATCCCCACCTACCAAATGCCGTTCTCCGGGGCGATTTCCGCCACGATGCGCGTGATCATCGAGACGGCGAAGCTGTCGGGCTTCACCTGGTTCGCCGATCGCGACAACCCGGGCAGGATCCGGCCGGGATTCAAAGGCCACCCGTGGTTCCGCGCACCGAAGTCCGAGCACCAGCCCTTCGTCCGTCCCGCCGAACCGGACGACGTCACCGACGACCGCGAGGCCCCGGAGCAGTTGCGCGATCGCGCACGGCAGCGGCGGGCGGACTGGGCGCGCGTCCAGAGTTGGACGGACGAGCAGTATCGGCGTTTCCTCGACGACGCCGATGACGTCGACCGGATCGCCGAGCGGGTGCGCGAGCAGCATCGGCGGGAGCGCGACGAGGCCGCGCAGGAGGTCATCGATGTGCTGCGCCGCCGGGTGCTGCCCCATGCCGCGATCGACCCGACCGGCGACCCGGACGCCCAGCTGACCCGGCTGCTCGGCGCCGTCGACGCGGCGAACGCGCTGCTGGACCGGCATTTCGATGGTTCGCTCGACGTCGAGCAGCGCCGGCGCGTCCTCGGCGAGGTCCTCGACCTGATGGTGCGTGGTACGGATTCCGATGCACTGCGTGCCGCCCTGCACGACCATATGCGCCGCACCCGCACCCCGGATCTCACCGCGGAGGATGTGCGGCAGATCAAGAAGCTGCTGATGGAAGACGAGCTGTTGATGCTCGACCCGGACAGCGGGCAGCTCGAATGGCGGCAACTGGATCGGCTGGCCCACGTCGCCGAGGCGTGGGATCGGCTTGCGAACGGCGATCCCTTGGCCGAGGACTTCCGGCTCGTCACCGACGCGCGGGCGTGGTCGGAGCTGGCGCGCAGGTTCCGCGAGGAGAGCGACTACAACGTCACCTGGCACGAGATCTACGAGGCCGTGCAGCGGCTCGAGGGTCCGCATTGGGACGATCGGCGGCCTCCGCTGTCGGATTGGCGCGCCGACATCCCGTACACACCGCCGTTGCCCGCCCACTTGGCCGACGGGCCGCGGTCGCCGGAAGAATTTGCGGCACAACGCTCTTCGGATGGCAAGCCGATGCGCGATCCGGTGCTGGAGGGGATGCTCACGGAGCTGGAGGCGACCGTTGAGCGGATGCGCCGAATGGACGCGGAGTGGGAAGCGGCTTCCGATCAGGAGACCGACGGACCGGAGAACAGCGGCTCTCGACGTGATCCAGATGTGGACTCGGTGACGCGAGATCCCGAACTGGATCGCATGCTCGCGCGGCTGGAGGCCACGGTCGAGCGTATGCGTCAGCGGGACGCGGAGTGGAGGGCCGCCCTCGATTCGACGCCGGAGGCGGAATCGGAGCAACCGGAAGGCGCTGCGTCCCGGCATGTCTCGGACGAGCCGGTGCGGCGGGACCCGGTGCTGGAGGGAATGCTCACGGAGTTGGAGGCCACCGTCGAGCGGATGCGCCGGATGGACGCGGAGTGGGAGGCCGCGTCCGAGCGTGTGGCGGAATCGCCGGATGAGCCCGGTTCACAACGTGCGCGCGGCGAGGAGCCGCCACCGCGGGATGCCGTGCTGGACGGGATGCTCGAAAAGCTCGAGGCGACCGTCGAGCGGATGCGCCGGATGGACGCGGAGTGGGAGGCGGCGGAGGCTGCGCGGGACCGGGAGCGTAGTGCCGATGAGCCGGGGGAGGACGGCCCCGAAGCCGCGGGTGGGGTGCGGCCGAGCGGGCCTCCGTCCGAGCCGCCGTCGACGCCCGCGCGGTCGGCAGAGGAACCGAGCGCGCCGGATGAAGCGCGGCGTCCGGATGGTTCCGAGCCGGGCGGGCGGATCGATGAGCGTGCCGACGCCGGCGACTCGCTCGGTCGCGATGGCGACGTTCTCTTCGAGGGCGATCTGCCGGAGGACGGGACGCCGTTGTATCGCGGCATTCCCCGCTTGCTGCCCGACGGATCGGTGAATCCGTCCTATCGGCAGGCGGTTTCGGGACGCGCGGTGCCGCGCGGGACCGTGGACCTGTCCGCCGAAGAGCACATCTCCCAGCGGCGAGCCGCCGAGAGCGACACCACGTCGTGGTCGCGCACGCGCAGTGCGGCCGAGGCGTTCACCAACGGCGACGGGGTGATCCTGGAATGGCGCACCGGGGCGCCGCCGGAGGGCGCGTCCTGGAAGTTCAAGCCGATCTTCGATCTGCCGGACCAGTTCTCCCAGGTGCTCATCCAGGGCACGCTGCCCGACGCGCGCGCGACCAGGTTCATCGCGGCCGACGCGCATCCCCAGCCCGCCGTGCGGGACAACCAGCAGCGGTTGGGCGACGGCAAACCGGATGGGGATACGGCGGCGCAGCTGCGCGACGACGAACCGCCCGGCGCACCGGCTCCGGATCCCGGCAACGACGAGAACGCCGCGCGGCCCGATGATTCCGATGCGACGCTGCTCGGTGCGCCGACCGATGACGAGTGGTCGCCGCTGAGCCCGCCGGAGGTCGGCGAGAAGCTGCGCGACGACCTGCGCCGGATGACCGACAACCCACGGTTGGAGGTGTTCGGCTTCGACCGCGACGGTCTGAGCCCGGAGGCGGTACGCGAGATCGCCCGCGCGCTGGTCGATCTGCACGCCCGCTTCCCCCAGGTCGACATCCGCCGCATCGGGATCGGCGACTTGCCGGACAAGGCGATCGCGGAGGCGCGTTCCGGCTACGCGGACGGCCGCTTCCACACCGAGTCCATCACGGTGAGCCCGAAATACGTCGCGAGCGCACGGGAGCTGCGCCGGACGATGACCGACCGGGTCGGCGACGGACTGTACGACCGGGCCGTCCTGCGGCGGCCCGCGTACTCGATCGCCGTCCACGAGTTCGGGCACGCGCTGGAATTCGCGGGAGACAACGCCGCCAGAGCCGGGGCCGAGGACCAGCTGCTCTACCACTATCTGGACAACCATCCGGCCGACCGGACGATGGATGGCTTCATGGACTGGCTGCGCGCCCACCTCAGCGGCTACAGCCTGACCGCACAGGGCATCGAATCGTCGGAGGCGCTGGCCGAAGCGCTGGTCCAAGTGGTGGCCAACGGCCGCGACAACGTGCCCGAGCCGGTGCGGATGCTGTACGACCGGTTGGTCGAGGCGGTCGAAGGCGATGCGAAGCTGCTCGGCGCGCCGTTCGACGACGAGTGGTCGCGGCTGGGTCCGGCGGAGGTCGGGCGGAAGCTGCGCGACACCGTGCGGCGGATCACCGGCGATGCCGAGTTCGAGGTGACGGGCTTCGACCGTCCCGGCCTCAACGGCGAGGTGCTGCGGGAATACGCCCGGTCGATGGTCGAGATGTTCGAGCGGTACCCGCAGGCGAGTTTGCGCCGGATCGTCGTCGGTGACCTGCCGCGCGGCGTCTTCGCCGAAACCGGGCAGCTGATCGACCGTCGCACCAGGAAGGTGCACGCGGACGATCTGCTGATCAACGCGCACTACGCCGCGAGCGCGACGGAATTCCGCGAAGCCGTCGAGCGGGGCGTCGAATCCGGGTGGCTGCATCCGTCCGCCACGCGCAGACCCGTCCACGCGATGGCGGTACACGAGTTCGGCCACATCCTCGACATCGCAGGCAGCGGCTTCGCCCGGCGCGAACTCGACGCCGCGCTGCTGAACCACTACTTGTCGAAACAGCTGGGTGAACCGACCACCGAGGGCTACCTGGCGTGGCTGAAGGACAACCTCAGCGGGTACAGCTTCGACAAGTCGGGACTGCTCGACCCGGCGGAGGCGCTGGCCGAGGCGTTCGCCGAAGTGGAGTCGCGTGGCCGTTTCCGGGTCGGCGAACCCGTGCGCGTGGCCTACGACCTGCTGCGCGAATCGGTCCACCGCGGTGGCCGCCGCGGATGGCTCGGGCGGTTCATGGACGGGCTGCGGCTGGAGCGGTTCATCTCGCGCGATGAAACGGCCGGGATCGAACGCGACGCGGTCGAAACCCATGAGCGGCACGCGGTCCGGGTGGAGGACCCGCAGGACGGCGGCGAACCCCTGCCGCCCGCCGACCTCGCCCTTCCGGCCACAACCGGTGGCGACGAGACCGGCGCGCGTGCTCTGGTTCGCCCGGACGGGGCGCAACCGGCCGGTTGGCATCATCGCCCGATCGATGTGGCCGCGGCGGAAGTACGGGAAGTGCTGGTGCGCAGCGAGATCGGCAGGCAAGCGCTCGCCCGGCTGCGCGATCTCGGCGCCGCCATCCGGTTCGAGGAACCCGGCGACGGCCCAGGGGAGCCGGACCGGTTCGACGGACGGACGATGGACGTGTTCATCGGCACCCGCGGGCGCGACCAGCTGGCCCAGGCGGCGGCGGTCGTCCGGGCGGCGGAGCTGGCCGGGGCCGTCGCCGAGGGCAGGCTCGAGGTGAGCCCGGCCCGCATCCGGGAGCTGGATCGGTCCGATCACGTCGCCGCGCGGGTGCGGGCCGAGGCCGAGGCGCTCGGCCGCCAAGCCGAATTCCACCGGGAGATGCGCGAGGCCGGTTACGACCCGTACGGCGGGCCGGTGCGCGACGTGGTCGATGCCGCGCAGCGCAGCGTGCTGGAATCGGCTTACCTGGACGCCTTCGACCGGGCCGGCGAGCCGGACGGCGCGGCGGTGGACGACCCGGCGCGCCGGGCGATCCGGGACGCGGAGGCGGCTCGGCTGACCGCGCGGCGGGACGCCGTGGCCGCGGCTGTCGACGCGGCACGCGTCCTGCGTGCGGAAGCGGCGCGCGGTCTGGCGGACGATGCGCAGCTGACCACGCGCGCCGCACTGGCCGACACGATGGAGCAGTTGCACGGCCGGACCGTCCGGGTCGATCAGGCCGGCGCCTGGCGGGACCGGTTGTCGGAGCTGGAGCGGGCGGCACTGCGGGTCATCGACCTCGAGGAGATGCTGAGCCGCGCCGGCACGGACCTGCGGCACGTGCTCGACCTCGATGCCACCGAACCGGATGCGAGCGCCGACCGCGAGCGACGGCGTGCGGCGGGCGTTGACGAGTTGCTGGCCGATCCGCGGTTCGACGCGCAGGAGGATCCGCGCGAGGGCGTGAGCGGACGGCACGAGGCCGGCGAGGAGTGGGACGCCGCGCACCGCTCGCGCACACCCGAGGGGACGGCGGAATACGCTCCCTCCGATCTCGCGACGGCCCGCGAACTGGCGCGGCTCCAGCGGGCGGACGCGGCGGCCGGGCGGGAACTCGTACGGATCGAAGCGGATTGGGATCGCGCGTTCCGGCGGCTGAAGGACGGTTTCAACCTTCCCGACGACGAGATCCCCGCCACCCGGCAGGAAATGTTCGACCTGGTCCGGGAACGGTCCGAGCGCATCGACATCTGGAACGGCACCAGTTATGTCCTGCTGCTCGCGGATCTGACCGCGCAACACGCACGGGTGAGCGCGGATCGCGCTCGCTTGCTGGGCGAGATCACCGGCATCGTGCGGCAGGACCTGTCCCATCGCGCCGCCCTGGACGGCGACCCGCCGCCCACCGATCTCCGGGTGCGCCTCGACGAATCCGGTGACCTGCGCATCTCGCGGGACTCCGCAGACGCGCCCGCGCCGATCGATCCGCCCGGGCAGGGGACGCACCCGCGGACGATCACCGAGCACGCGGGCGCTCTCCTGGAACGGGCGCTGGCCGAACTCACCCGAAGTCCGCAGGGCAGATGGGCGGCGGTCGCGCTGGAGCGGCTCGGGGTGGACATCCGGTTCACCACCGAGTCGGAGGCGAGCATCCGGCGCATGGACAGCGGCCGGTACGAGCTGCGCCCGGACGCCGGATATCACCCGGCCACCAATTCCGTCGTGCTGGAGTCCGACGCCGGACCAGGGCGGCACGCCGCGGAATTGGTGCGCGCGGCGCGGCTGGCCGAGCAGGTGAACGAGGCCGCAGGCGAACCGCTGGCGCGGCTGACCCTTTCCCGCGACGAATACGTCGATCTGATGCTGGACCGAATGGCCGAGGCGTACGCCCTGATGTACGCGGGCAACGCCGACGAGACCGGCAGGACGGATCTCGACCGGATCGGCGTCGACGACCTGGAACGCGCCTACGCCGAGGCATACGACGACGCCATGAAGTACGCCGAGAAGACGTACTGGAAGTCCGGCGTCGTCCGGTCCTACCCGCTCTATCACCGGGCCGCGTTCCGCGCCGGTGTGCGCGCCGTGCGCGAACACCTCGACCGCCTCGGGCCGCAGGTCGGCCGGCGGGATTACGGCAGTCACTTCGCCGCCGCGTGGGACCGGGCGCACGGCATCGCACCGACCGAGCGCGCGGTCGAGGCCGGCGCACCCGCGCGCGACACCCGCGCCAGGGTCGCCGAGCGCGCCACCCACATCGTGCTGGAGATCGAAAGTCTGCGCATGCTGCGCGACCTGGGCGAATACGTTCCGGTCAGCCCGGCCGAACGCGCGTACACCGAGGCCTATGACAAGGCGTACCCCAAGGCGGAGAAAGCGCATCGCCGCAATCCCGAGGCCCCGCCGCCGGAGGAGGCCGCCTACCGAGCGGGCCGCGAGGCGGTGCGGCGCTATCTCGACCGGGTGGGGTTGGACCGGGCCGAGATCGCCCTCGATGTCGTCCGCGCCGCCGGCAACGAGGACGAGTCGCGCTGGGGTCATCCGAAGCCTCGTGAGGACGCGCAGCACTCCGACGACCCCGCGACCCGGGAGACCGGGCGCCACGATGACGCCGACCTCGCCCGGCGCGTTCTGGATCAGGAATTCGACAGTGAGCCGCGTCCGGAGCGGCTCACCGACCGCGTCGCGCGTTACCCGGCCGATTCCGAACCGGGGAGGCGGCCGCGGCTGGTGGTGGTCGCCGAACCCGGACAGCACATCGACGCCCTGCGCGAACTGGCGGCGAGCCACCCGGAATTCGCCGACGTGCTCTGGGACCGGTCGCACTATCTCGACTACCGCGAGGCGGTGCGCGGGGCGGGCGGCCTGCCGACCATGCACCACATCACGGTGACGGCGGCGGAGGGGCCGTATCGTCATCCGACCAGGAGCGAAGCGCTCACGCAGATGCTGGCGCACTACCTGCGCTACCGAGCGGAGGGCCGGACCCGTCTCGGGTTCGAGGAGTGGCTGAAACAGCTCGGCCCGGAGGCGTTCTACACCGCCGAGGACGCCAATCGGGCTCGCGGCACCGGCCGGCAGGGTTTCCACGTGCCGGGCCGGCTGACCGAGGGCTTCCACGAGGCCGGATACCGCACCGCGGCCGCCGCCGACCCCCCGTTGACGCCCCCGCATCCGGCCGAGGTCGCGCATCGGCTCTATACCCGCAGGATCCCGCTGCCCAGCGATCCGGGGATCCCGCGCCCGTCACATCACCAACTGGAGATCTTCCAGGTCGGCTCGACGGTGCTGAGCATCCACCTGGAACCCGATGGCAACGGCGGCTGGCGGGTGCCGGCTCCGCTGTCGAACCGATCGGAATCCGATGTCCTGTCCACGCATCTGCAGGGCTTGGCCGCGCCCGATCGGAAGAAACTCCTCGCGCGGATCGTGGAAGTGCTCGGCGACGGCTCTGCCGATCTGGCGGATCGCGGCAAACCGCGCAGCAGGTTCGGCCGGTTCATCGATCGGTTCACACCGGGCAGGGCGAGCGCGCCGGAAGGTGACCAGCCGCCCACCGGCCGGGACCGGATGGCGGACGAGTCGGCGCGCGGCGCCCATCCGCCCGAGGACATCGCCGCCGACCTGCCCGATACGGAGGTGCTCGGCGCACCGGCCGCGGACGAGTGGTCGCGGCTGGGCCCGCACGAGGTCGGCGAGTTGTTGCGGGACCGGCTGCGCGAGGTCACGGGCAACCCGGAGTTCGACGTGTTCGGCTTCGACCGGCCCGGCCTCGATCCCGAGGTGGTGCGCGAATACGCCAGGGCCGTGGTCGAGATGCGCCAGCGGTTCCCGCACGCCGATCTGCGCGGGGTCGGCATCGGCGAGTTGAAGCGGGGCGAACTCGGGTGGGCCGACGGCGCGATCGATGAGGTCACCAAGAAGGTTTTCACCAGGGCGATAGTGCTCAGCCACGAGCACGCGACCAGCGCGCGGGCCTTCCGCGCGGCCGTGTACAACGCCGTCGGCAACGACCAACTGAAGCCGATGATGTTGCGGCGGCCGGTCTTCGCGGTCGCGGTGCACGAATACGGTCACGTGCTCGACCACGCCGGTGGTCTGGCCGCGCGGATGCGGGCGGAGCGTCATCTGCTCGAGCTGGCCGCCGCGGACCCGGACGGCGATTTCGGCCGGTGGCTGCGGGAACTGAGCGGATACAGCCTCGACCAGGACGGTCTGCTCGACGATCACGAGGCGGTGGCCGAAGCCTTCGCCGAAGTCGTCATACGCGAGCACCTCGGCGATCCGGAGCCGGTGAGCAAACCCGTTCGCGCGCTGCACGATCTGTTGCTGCACCACGCCGAGCAGGGTGGGTTCGGCCGTGCCGCCGACGCGCCGTCGAACGACCGCCTGGTGCTGGACACTCACGACGACCAGGTCCGCGACCTGCTGCGGCAGACCGACTACGGCAGACAGATCCTGGCGAGCCTGGACAGCGGACCGACCCGCACCGGTTACGAAGGCTCCGCGCCGGACGGAAGGACCGGCGAGTTCCGCCGTCGCGAACTGGCCGCGATGGCGTTCACCGCGGGCAACTCGCACGTGCGCCAGGCGCTGGCCCTGGCGCACGAATCGCTGCACGCGCAACGTCATCTCCAGCGCACGACGGCGAACACGCCCGAGCGCATCCGCGCGCTGTCGCGGGAGGAATTCGTCGACGCGATGGTCGACGAGGAAGCCGCCGCCAGCGGCAGGCACTTCCGGCTCGCGGCGGAACTGCGCGCGCTCGGCTACGAGATCGCCGAACACCCGCTCGAGCAGCACTACCGGGAAGCGTTCGACCAAGAGCTGACCCGGCGGCGCTGGGACAACGCGGGGACCCGCGCCGAGGCGCACGAGCGCGGTGTCGCGGCGCTGCGCGAGCCGCTCGGCCGGACCGAGTGGAACAACGGACGCGACTACGCCGACTACTACGGAACCATCTGGGACGAGGCCAATGTCGGCCGCGACGGCGCTGCGGAGGCGGGCAGGCACCATTCGTTCTCACCGACTACCGCCGACGAACTGTGGCAGGGTGCGCTGACCCGCCAGGACGCCAGGCTGCGGGCGCAGGAGACCGCCGCGGAATTCGCCCGCCGGGCCGAGGCGGTGTTCGGAAGCCGCGACGTCTCCCGCTCGGCGATCGAGCGTGCGCTGCGGGAGGCGGAAGACGCGCTCACCCGGTCGGGACACGACGCCGAACTGCTACGCAGGCAGCACGATCTGCGCGTGCTCAGCGATCTGGCGGATCTGCGGGACCAGGCCCGGACCCGGCTCGAGGGGCAACAGCGCAGTCTCGCCGCACTGGCCGCGCGTGGGGTGCTCGGCGCGGCCGTCCGCGGCGAGCCGGGCGCCCGGGTGCTCACCGAGCACGTCGCGCATGTGCCGGGCGAGCCGGAGCGGGTGGTGATCGCGGCGGAGGCCGGTGACCATCGGCGGGTCATGCGGGAGGCCGAACGCGACCCGTTCGCGGCCGCGCTGCTCGGCCGCGACGACGTCGACCGCCGGTTCCTCGAAGTGGAGATCGACGACTTCGGCCACGTGCGCGTCCGATCCGTGGCGGAGCCGGAGCCCATCGCGCCGAGCGACCCGATCGGCGAGGTGACGCCGCGCGACCTGGCCGGGACCGCGGCGGCCGAGCGCACCGCCCGCCTGCGCGCGGAACTGGCCCGGACCGAGATCGGCAGGCAGATCGAGCGGGCGCTGACCGAGCACGAGGTGCGGATCGAGTACGAATCGGGCGCGCAGGACCGCTACTACCCGGCGCAGCGGCGCTTGGTTCTCGACCCCGGCCTGACCGACACGCAGCAGATGCTCGCGCTGGTGCGCGGCGGCACCCTCGCCGACCTGGCCCACGCGCCGGACATGCCCGACGCCGCCCGGGTCCGTTCACAGTCGTCGCGCCGCGCGTATGTCGGGACGATGCTCGATCTGGAGACCGCCGCGCGCGTCATGGAATTCGCCGCGATCGGCGACCTGCGTGCGGCGCGGCACGACATCCCCGAAACCGACCTCGAGCGGGTGTACACCGAGGCCTACGACGCGGCGCACGCGGCCGCGAGGGCAGCGGAGCCGAACGCGTGGCCCGAGGACCTTCAGGACAAAGCCAGGGAGGCCGCGTTCGAGGCGCTGCGCCCGCTGATGGACGCCCAACTCGTCGGCCCGGACCAGACCTACGCCGACTTCTACGGCGACGCCTGGGACGCCGCGCACGGCGAGCGCTCGTTCGACCAAGTCGTGGCGGAGGCGCTGGTCGCAGGTGAAATCGGCTCGACCCTACTGCGCGAGGGCGATTCGCCGCACAGCGCCAGGAGCGTCGAGCTGGTCCGGTTCGGCAACGGCACCGAACTGATCCGCAAGGTCGTCGTCAATCCGCGGCACGCTGTCGCCGAGGTGCTGACCGGGGTGCTCGGCCGGGCGCTCGACGCCCCGGTGCCCGAGTCGGTGCTGCACGAGCCGAACCTCGTCTACCAGCAGGTCATGCCGGGTGAACCGGCCGGCGACCGGCACCGCGACTTCGCCGATCCGCACGACCTCGGGTACGCCGATTCGATCCCCGGCCGCGCCCTCGGTCTGCTCGACACCATGATCCGGCCCCCCGACCGGGATCGTTTCGGCTGGCTCGCCGGGCCCGACCGGCAGCTCGCGGGCATCGACCACAGCCGCGCCTTCGAACCCGGCGCCGAGGCCCGCGCCGCGGTGAGCCCGTTCGCCGAAGGATTCCTCACCCGCGACGCCGACGGGAACGTCCGCTACCGCGACCACGGGCTGACCCGCGAGGCCGTCGACATCCTCACCGAACGGGTTGCCGCGTTGCGGCCGCAGTTCGAGCGCTACGGCCGCACCGGCTGGCACGACCTGGCCATGGAACGGCTGGCGCGGGTGCGCGAGCACGCGCGCGACATAGCCCCCGTGCCGCCGCCCGATGCCGCCGCGCCGCTCGGCGCCGACCACACCGTGGTCGGCGCATACGACAGACGCAACACCTGGCTCTACCCCGACGGCGAAGGCGGCATCCACGCCACCGTCGACGGCGACGGTGTGCTGCGCGTCCGAATCCAGCCCGCCACCAGACCGGCCGACGGCGCCGGCCTTTTCCGCAGCGCGATGTCCGAACTCGGGCACTGGGTGACCGAGATCAGGGGCGAGTGGCATCGGGAAGGCGGCCCCGGCGCCGACCCGGATCTCTACCGGACGCCCGAGGAAGCGATGCGCGACACCCTGCTCGGCAGGTTGGCCGCCGAGCACGGCTTCACCGAAATTCGGGTGGTGGCAGGCGATCCCGCGCCCACAGTGCGTTTCACCGAGCCGCAGTTCGCCGACGCCGATACGCATGCCACGCCGGATGACACCGGATTCTCCGAGCCGACCGACGACAATCAGCAAGAATCGGCGGCGGACCACCAGGAGCGCCCCGCTACCGAAGACCTGTGGCAGCTGAACCGGATCGACGTCGAAACGACCGAAGTCTGGCAGCTGCTCGAACAGTCCGCCGTCGGGCGGGAGGCGGCGCGACTGCTTCGCGCGGAGGGCGCGCGGGTGCGGTTCGCCGACCTCGGCGACGAGATCGGCGCCGCCGACGCCTTCGACCGCCGCACCATGGACATCCTGATCGACACCCATGACCGCGGACAGGTGGAGCTGGCGAGCGAACTCGTGCGCTTGGCCGCGCTGACCGAGGCGATCCGCGCCGGACAGGTCGAGGTCACGCCGTCGCGGATCCGGGGCACGACGCGCGAGGACTACATCGCGGCGCAGTTGCGCGCCGATGCCGCGGCGACCGGCAGGCAGGCGGAATTCCTGCGGGAGCTGGAGAACGCCGGGTACCCCGGTCGGCCGACGGCGCTGGCGCCGGTCGAGGTGAACTATCAGCGGGCGGTGCGCGGGCAGTACCTCGAGGCCTACGACGCGGCCGTGGCCAGGGCACACGAGGCCGACCCCGCGCTCGACGGCGACGCGCTGCGCGAACTGGGCCGAGCGGCGGGCGTCGACGCGCTGCTCGCCGGCGACTTGTTCGACCCGCCGTGGTCCGCGCAGGAGAGCGCCAGCGCGCGCAGCGCGCACGGCCGGGACTGGGACGCCGCCCAGCGCCATGAGCGCTCGGCCGGTGAATACCGTCCCGGCACCGCAGCGGCCGCGCGCGACGCCCAGGAACTCGTGCGCAGGCACGCGGCCCACACCAGGGAGATCGGCCGCATCGACGCGGTGTGGGATGAGCTGGTACGCAAGCTCGGCGGCCTCGATCAGAACGTGCTCGATCGAGGCGCACCGGCGCAGGGTCGGCCGGATGTGCGCGAGCTCGCGCGCTGGCGGAGCGGACTCGGCGACGACGAGCCGGCCACGTTCGACGCACAGCTGCGGGTCCTCGGCGAACTCGCCGCCGACCGCGGGCGCGCGGTGGCGGCGCTGGACGAGGTCGCCGTCGAGCTGGCGGCGCGGGTCGGGCACGACCTGATGGACCGGCAGGTTCGCGAGGCCGGTGGCAGCTGGATCACCGACCGCGTGGCGTGGCTGCCGGGACGGCCGCCGAAGGTGTTCGTCGCGGAGACCGGCGACCGGTTCACCCGGGTGACCGGCGAGGAGGCGCCCGGCACGTCGCTGCGCCACACCCTGGCGGTGGAGGACGTCGTCGCCGACCGGGTCTGGGTGGACGTCGACGACTCCGGCGCGGTGTGGTTGCGGCGCGAGCAGACCTCCCCGTCCGCGGTCTGGTCCGAGGCCGACGGCCACTGGATGCGTGAGCGGAACGAGGAGCGGTCCGGCGCGGAGCGCGGCGTCACGGCCGACGAACCGGCGGGGACGAACCGGCCGGCCGATCGGCTCGACCGCGTGATGCGCGAGCTGGACGGCGACAACCTGCGCGTCTACCAGAACATGCGCGGCGAGCGGGTGCGCGGCGACGGCAATTCCCTCGGCCGGTGGGCCATGAGTACCGTCGACCGGCTCGGCGTCGATATCCGGTTCACCTTCGACGACCCGCCTGCCGCTCGTGACGGCAGGCAGCTGTTGCGGTCCGGCAGCGGCTACGTTCCCTCCGCCGACAGCATTGTGCTGCACCTGAATTCCTCGACGCCCGAGCTCGCCGAAGCGTGGGTGCACGCCGCCGCCATGGCGGAGCAGACGCGAACGGGCGGCGGGCCGCTGGAGCGGCTCACGCTGTCGCGCGACGAATACGTCGGCGTCATGCTCGACCGCCAGGCCGAAGCGCACGCGAGGGCTTTCGAATTCACCCGGGTGCGCGACGAACGCGCGAAGTACCAGAGCGAGCGGGATCGTCCCGCCGACGAGCCGCGCGCCGTCGGGCACGACGACCGGCTGCGCGAGGTGTTCGACGCGGCCCGCGACAAGGCACGCAGGGTGGCCGCGCGGGCGTATCGCGGCAACTCCTCGGTGCGGCCGTCGATGCTCGACGCCGCGGCGTTCCGCGCGGCGGTGCGCGAGGTGCGCGCCGCGCTGGTCGAGCGCGGACCGCTGATCGACGGCGTCGACTACGCCACCCATTACGCCGCGGAATGGGACCGGGCCAACGGATTCACCGCAGCCGATCCGGACCACACTCCCGAACCGCACAGGGCGGACTCGCCCGAGTTGCGGCGGATGCGCACCGGTGACTTCGCCGTCGAGATCGAAACCCTCCGCGTGCTGCGGGAATCGGGTCGGTTCGTGCCCGTCGGCCCGGCCGAGACCGCCTACACCCAGGCCTACGACCGCGCCTATCGGAAGGCGTCGCACGCCGGCGACGGCGTGCCGCCCGAGCGCCGCGCGCTGGACGCCGGGCTGGCGGCGCTGCGCAAGTACGTCGACAAGGTGGGGTTGCCCGAGGCCGAGATCGTAATGGAAGTCGCCCGTTGCGCCGCGGACAACCACGGCCGCTATCAGCCGTGGCCGATGGCCGAGGCCCCGGCGCGCTCCGCGCGGGACGCCACCGCCGACTTCGACGACCTCGGCGCGGCGCGCCGCGCGATCGCCGCCCGGCTCGACCAGGAGCCCACCGGTGTCCGCCTGACCGAGCGCATCGCGCTGGTCACCGACCAGTGGGGCAAGCCGAGGCTGGTCGTCGTGGCGAAACACGGCGGGCACGTCGACGCGCTGCGCGAGTTGGCCGTCCGGAACACCGCCTACGCCGACGTGCTGTGGAGCGGAACGCACAGCCTCGAATACCAGCTGGTGTCCCCGGGCGAGGAGGACGGGAGCACCCGCTGGCTGCCCGCGGGCATCGCCGAGGGGCCGTATCGGGCACCGGACCGTCACGAGACGATGGAACAGTTCCTGGCGCACTATCTGCGCTATCGCCAAGCCGGCCGGACCCGTCTCGGCTTCGAAGCGTGGCTGCGCCAGCTCGGCCCGGAGATGTTCCACACCAAGCAGGACCAGCGGTCGGCGGACGCGCACGAGGCTTACGAGGGCCGGGAGAACAAGGGCACGCTGCGGCACGACGCGCTGAAGCACTTCCGCGCCGAGCCGGAGGTCGGTGAACCCCATCCCGCGGTGGTCGCGCACCGGCTGGCCACCAGGAAGGTGCCGCTGCCCGAGCCGGGCAGCGGGCCCGAATTGTCTTGGCCGCGCACCACTTTGGAGGCGGTACGGATCGCGGACTACTCGTTCGGCGTCATCCTCGAGGCCGACGGTAACGGTGGGTGGCGCGTGCCCGCACCGAGCGGCGACGGCGGCCTGCAAGACGCTCTGGCCATGCTGTTCCACGGCATGTCCGACAGCAGTGACAAGAAGCTGGCCAAGCGGATCGCCCGGCTGCTCGACGACGGCGGCTCCGATCTGATCCGGCGCGAACCCCGCGGCGCGCTGCGGCGCATGGCGGATCGGCTGTCGTTCGGGTCGCGCGACGGCCGTGACGATGCCGCGCCGGCGATCGATGCGCGCGAAACCGACCACAGTCCGCCGCAGTTCGATCCGCCGCGTCCGCCCGACCCCGATGCGGGCCGCCGCGCCGAGGCCGACCGGCGGCGGGCGGTGCTGGACCGGCTGGCCGCCGCGAACCACGAGGCGGTGCGCGAACGCGACGCCGCACGCGCTGCGGACGATCCGGAGCGGCTCGCCAGAACCGAGGAGCGCGTCGATCGGCTGGACCGGGCCATGGCGACCGCCCTGGAACGCGACGCCCTGCTGCGCGCCGACGCCAGGCCGATCACCGATCGCGTCGGCGTCCTCGTGGGCGAGCCGCCGATGGTGCTGGTGGTGAATCTCGGCGGGGCCGATCCCGTTCGCGAGCTGGCCGACGTCGCCGCACGGTATCCGGAGGTAGCGGACGCGCTCGCCCACGGCGCGCGGCCCCGCGAGCTGCGGGTGGACCCGGGCGGGACCATCCGGGTCGTGCCGATCACTCCGCGCGCCGACGCGACTGCCGGAGAGTCGGGGCGGACCGCGACCGGGCGGCGACCCGGTGGACAGGGCGAGCCCGGCGAACCCGAAACCGCGCATCTCGGCTCCGGTGACGCCGAAACCGAGCCCGGTCCCGGCGACCGTGCTGCTGACGCCACGAAGCTCGGTCCGAGCGCCGCCGAGGGCGATACCGCCCAGCCCTCGTCGGGCGATGGCGGTGCCGAAAAGCCGCCGGCCGCAGGACCTTCCGCGGATGATCCCGGTGACGAGCCCGGCCCGCCATCGGACTGGTACTTCCGGATGCGGATCGAGCAGGCCGACTGGGAGGCGGACACGGCCGCCGATCACGCCGCATGGTTGCGCGAGCTGGCCGACGCCGACCCGGACGATCGGTGGGCGCGACTGCGCGCCGAACAGGCGGAATGGAACGCGCGCATGGCCGCCGACCGTGCGGCGTGGCTGCGTTTGGAGCAGGCGGAGAACGAGGCATGGTCCGCCGCCCTCGAAGCGGACCGATCACGACGCGCGGCCGACGCCGATCCGGACGATTCATGGGCGGAGTTCCGCGCGCAGCAGGCGGAATGGAACGCCCGGATGGCCGAGGACCGGGCGCGGTGGTTGCGCAGGCTCTACGCGCCGATCGGAGCCGAGCCACACGCCGACGCGGCCACCCCGGACTCGGGGTCGTCGGCACGGCCCGACCCCGCGCCGCCGTCCGCTGCCACCTCGCAGGCGGGCACACCGCCGTTGAGTGCGGAGCCGCCGTCCGCCGCCACTCCGGAGGGGGGCACACCACGGTCAGGTGGGCAGCCGTCACCCGCTGCCACTCCGGGGGCGCGCCCACCACGGTTCGGCGCGGACGAATCGCCCGCCAACGGAGCCGACGCCGATCCACGCGCTCGGATGTCACCCGAGACCAGGGCGGAATACCAACGGCGCACAGAGGAACTCGAGCGGGCACGGACTCGCCGGGACGACCTGCGCGCGCGGCGCGACGAGCTGGCGGGGCGGCTGCCGATCGACGACGCCGACGACTGGGCGGCCCTGCGCCCCGGACCTGACGGCCTGGACCGCACGCTGGAGGACCTGCGCGGGCGGACCATGCCGGTCGACGAGATGCGCGAACGTCTCGCCCGGATCGATGAGCTGGAACAGATCGCACGTGATTTCGCCGACGCCGACGCGGAAACCACGCGTCTCGAAGCGGAACTCGCGGATCTCGATCTGTCCACCACCCCGGTGGGCGAATACGACCGGCTGGTCCAGCAGCGCCAGACACTGACCCGCGAACGCGAGTTCTGGCGGGCCAAACGTGATGGCCGGGCCGCGCGCTGCGAATCGTGGAACGACAGCGTCGTCCTTGACGAGTCGGCGTTGCGCGGGGATCAGCTGGAGACCACCGTCCTGCGGCTGTACGAGGCCGCGAACGTCCGGACGGTCGACGACATCGGCGGCCCCGACGAAGCGCCGCACACCGACCGGCTCACGCCGGAGCCGCTGGAACTCGACCATCGCAGGCGGACGATCGAGAAGCTCGCCGCGGCCGCCGAGCTGGTCAACCGGCTCGACGAGCGGATCCGGCAGGTGGATCAGCGGCTCGACCAATTGCGCGGGGCAGGGGTCGGTGCGCAACGGTCCCGGCCGCAGGATGTGATCGACGCGCTGGAAGGACTGGCCCAGCAGCGGGCCGACGCGCTGCACGCGGTGCGGCCGCTGCGGCACGAGCGCGACGACCTCGCCGCCCGCCTGGGCCTGCTGGACCAGGACGGACGAGTCGAGCAGGCGGCCTGTGAACCGCAGCGGCTGGACCGGACCGTGGCCGACCTGCGCGCGGGGGTGCCAGACGGGCTCGCCGACGGCACGCTCTCCGACGAGGATGCCACCGCTCGCCGCCGGGACATCGACGCGCTCGAGGCCGTGGCGCGCCAGGTGAACGACGCGCACAACGAGATCGGCCGCATCCAGGACGACATGGCCAGGGTGGCGGGCGCGTACCGCGACCTCGTCGAACGCATGGGCGGCCGGATGGTGACCGACCGGGTCGGGATCATCGAGGGCGAGCGACCGCGCGTCATCGTATTCGGTCCCCGGCCCGACCCGGCCGCGCCGCGCGCCGATCACGACGCCGCTCTGACCGACGCCCTGCGCCGCAGTTCCGAAGTGGCGCAGGCGATCGTGCGTCCGGAGACCACGGTCGACTACCGGCACGTGCTCGCCGACCGCGAGGACAACGTGCGGACCCAGGACATGGATCCGCCCGAGATCGAACGGTTGAGCACCGGGTGGATCGGCGGCCGTCGCCTGGACATCACGTCCTGGCGCGACGCCGACGGCGTCTGGCACCGCGTCGACCCGACCCGTCCGGACTGGGAATTCGGGCGCGACCGCGGCGAACTGCCGAAGAAGTACTCGCCGAAGGAACTGCCGGACGGCGTGAGCGGATGGGCGATGGAGGACGTCGTCAACGACATCACCCTCCCGACCGACGACGTCCCGCCGGGCATGATCCCGGAAAGCACCCTTCCGGTGCATATGCCGCAGGCCCCTTCGCGGTACGACACCTCGGGCGTCGACGAGAACGACGTGTTCACCCAGCATTGGGGCGGCGATTCGTACAACGTCGTGCGCCTGCTGCTGATGGCGGCGCAGGTGCCGAAGCATCCGGCGGTGAAGGCGTGGATCCAGCGTCATCCGGAGATCGGCGAATGGGTGCGGGCGCGGCCGTGGCTGCGGCATGTGCCGCCGTTCGGCACGGTGTTCCGCAACTACGAATGGTTCGCCCCGCCGCAACGCAACATCCAGCCGATGCACCGGCCCTGGGACACGGCCGATCATGTGCCGCCGGGTGACCGGGTCGACATCCCCGAGGGCTTGCAGCGCGAGTGGGACCGCGACGTCGCCGCATGGCAGCGGGTCCAGGACTGGGCCGACGCGGAATACGAGCGGTTCCTGGCCGACGACACCGATCTCGACCGCGTCGCCGACGGCATCGACCGGCACCGGCGCGCCGAGCGGGAAACCCGGGCGCGCGAGGTGGTGGACGCTGCCGCGCGGCTGGTCCGGCGGCAACCCGGCATCGATCCGCTCGGCGACGTCGACGCCCAGCTCGGGCGCATCCACGGCGACATCGACCGAATCGCAGGCGAACTCGCGGACCGGTTCGCCACCGACGACCCCGGCGCGATCCGCGACACGATGGAGGACATCCGCGAACTGCTCGCGACCGGCGGCGATCCCGACCAGATCGTGGCCGCCCTCGCCGAGCACATGCGCGACGACGTTCCCGCTTTCACACGCGCGGACCTGGCGCGCATCAAGAACCACCTGATGGTCGACGAGCACCGAGTACGCGACCACAGCGACCCGCACGGCCGGTACGTGCACACGCGGATGGATCGCCTCGCCGATGTCGCCGAAGCGTGGCATCGCCTGATGAACGGTGCTCCGCTCCCGCAGGACTTCGTGCTGCTGAACGACATGCTGGCCGAGGCTCGATTCCTGGACGACAATCCGGGCGCGAGCTGGCAGCAGGCCAACGCGCACGCCATCGCGCTGGGCTACCACTGGGATGCCGACCGCCCGCCGCTGACCGATTGGCGCGCGGACATCCCGTACGCTCCCGCTCCGCTTCCACCGAACCCGGGCTATTTGCCGCCCGCGCCGGGTGCGATGCCGTCGCGGCCCCATGATCCCGCTGGAGGTCCCGGAGGCGGCGATCGGCCCACCGGCAGCGAGCTGTCGCGTCCGCGAGAAGAAGACTCGCGGGCGCCGAAGACCGACGGTGGCGCGCAGAAGCCCCCGGAAGGCCCACCCGCCCCCGCACGTCCGGCCGAGCCCGACGACTCGGGCGGCGGCGAACGGGAACAGTCCGCGGCGCGCTCTCGTCAGCAGGCCGACCCGGACCATTCCCCGTCCTCCGCCGCGCGGGACGACGCGCACCGAGCCCTTGCCGAACTCGATGAACTGCACCGCCGAATCGACCAGCAGCTCGACGACCTGTTGCGCCGCGCGGGTGCGGACCTCGACCGGATCGAGCAGCGCGCGCTCGACCGCCTGGCCGAAATCGAAGCCGGGCTCGCCGAACGGTTCGATCAGCCGGCCGCTCGGCCGGACGAGGGCGTTCCGCCCGCCCACGAGGTCACCCCGCCCACGGCTCGCCCCGGCGCGGATCACCCGGCGGATGCGGCACTGAGGCGCATCCGAGCGGAATTCGACGACGCGGCCCGCCGCACCGACGAACGATTCGACGAACTGCTTCGCGACACCTTCACCCAACTCGACGGCATCGCCGCCGACCTCGACCGGCGTTTCGACGCCGCCGTAGCCAGGCTCGACCGGCTCGCCGCCGGAGACGGCGACGCGGTACACCCGGCTCCGGAGTCCCAGGCGCTGGACGAACTGCACGGACGCCTGATGGCCGAGCTGGAGGAAATCCATCGCCGCGCCTTGGACCGACTCGCCGACCTCGAACGCGAGCTGGACGCAGTCGCCACCGGCCCCGTCCGGCCGGAAACACCGCCCCTGCCCAGGGCATCCACCTCGCCGGGCGCAGACCCGAATCCGCGTGATCACCAGACCACACGAGCGACGCCCACACCGGGCGAGTCCACCACTCGGTCCGCCGAACATGCTGCGGCGAAACGGGAGCTGGCCGACGCGCAGGCCGATCTCGCGGCCGCTCGCCGCGGCCTGCCGGTGAACGACGAAGATCTGACGCGGGCCGGCTTGGACGAAGCGCTCGAGAATCTGCGCGGGCGCACGTCGCGGGTGGAAGAGCAGGGCCCGTGGCAGGACCGGGTCGCGGAGTTGGAGCGTGCCGCGCGGCGAGTGTTCGACGCCGAAGACGAACTGGCGCGGACCGAAGTCGCCCGTGCGCAGGCCCCTCGGGTCGCCGAAGGCGCTTCGACGCTGGAAACACCCGGCCGCCGGAACGCTTCGCGTGGAAACGAAGCCGACGAACCGGCGGGGGCCGAAGTCGCCCGTGCGCAGGCCCCCCGAGTTGCCGAGACCGGTTCGATGTCGGAAGATCCGGGCGCGCTTCCGGTTTCGACGGGAGCCGAGACAGACGAGCCGGTGTGTGCCGACGCCGACCTCGAACGCGCGGGCACGCAGCTACCGGACGGGGCCGATCGCGCAGGCGCGGGCGGCGAGCCGCCATCCGGGCCGCCGACCCCGCCCGCGAACGCCGAGCCACCCGCCGACGGCCCCTCGGACAGTGCTCGTCGCATGGGCAACCCGGTCCGCGACGTGCTCGAATTCCTTCGCGAACAGCGTGATTGGCCGAACCAGCGCGACGCCGAACCGCTCACCGAGGCCGAGACCGAGCACGTTCGCCTGCTCGCCGAGGCACTCGGTCTCGACGAGAGGTTCACCGCGCTACGCGATCCGCTGGCCGCCTTGGCCGAGCTCGCCGAAATCGCCAGGGCACGCGGCTTCCTCGACGACTCCGACGCCCCGCGCATGCGTTACCCGGACGATTTCGGACCGCTGACCAGCGCGGAACGCTACGGTGACGAGCAGTTCTGGCTGGCCGAGGCACCCGAAGACGACCTGCGCGCGGTCCAGGACGATCTGCGCCGCGCGGGCCTGCCGATCGAGGAACCACGGCCACCGCAATTGCCCGCCGCTCCCACGAGCCCGGATGCCCAGCCACCCGCCGACCCGGCCCGCTCGGCCGCCGCTGACCCGATCCGCCCGGCTGCGGCTGACCCGATCCGTCCGGCTGCGGCTGACCCGATCCGTCCGGCTGCGGCTGACCCGGCGCGTCCGGCTGCGGCTGACCCGATCCGTCCGGCTGCGGCTGACCCGGCCCGCCTGTCCGCGCAGCGGGACACGGCGGCCCGTGCACTGTCCGACGCACACGCCGAACTCGCTGATGCGCGGCGTGGCCTGCCGGTGAACGACGAGGATCTGACGCGGACCGCGTTGGACGATGCGCTCGACGGCCTGCGTGACCGCACGTTGCGAGTGGACGAGCAGCAGCCGTGGCAGGACCGGATCACGCGTCTCGAGGATGCGGCGCGACGTGTGTTCGCCGCCGAGGACGAACTCGCGCGGGCCGAAGACGCGGTGCGCGAGGCTGATCATGCGGCCCGGCCTCGCCCAGAGGCCGCCGAGCGTCCGACCGCGCAGCGGGATGCGGCGGCACGGGAACTGGCGGCCGCCCGGGCCGATCTGGCGGTGGCCCGCCGCGGGTTGCCGGTCGACGACGCGGATCTGACGCCGGACGCGCTGGACGATGCGCTCGACGGTCTGCGCGGGCGCACGTTGCGGGTGGAAGAGCAGCGCCCATGGCAGGAGCGGGTCGCGGAGCTGGAGCGTGCCGCCCGCCGCGTGTTCGATGCGGAAGCGCGAGTCGCCCGGGTGGACGATGCCCTCGCGCGGCCCGCCGAGCCGCACCCGGATGCGAGTCCGGTGCGTGCCGGAGACGCGCACGCCCCCGAGTCGCCCTCCCGTGCCCCGCGCCCGGAACCGATCGATCGGACTCGCGACCGGCTCGCACGCCGATTCGGCCTCGACGAGGACGATCTGTCCCCGGAACACCTCGGCGCGACCATCACCGACCTGCGCTACCGAAACCTGTTGCGCGCGGGCCTGGTCGAGGCGCTGGCGGCGGCCACCGAGCGGGCGCACGGCACGCACCATCCGGACCTGCGCGCGCAGGTGCGGGAGACCCGTGACGCTTGGGCACGGCGGCTCCGCATCGATCCCGCCGATCTGGATCGCGATCCGGCCGGGACAGTCGCGCAGGCCCGCGCCGCGGTGCGCCGCGACGCGCAAGCCATCGCCGACCTCGCCGACGCCGTCCGAGCCGCGCGCGGGCAGACCGGCGCCGAACCGCTCCAGCCGGGCGAGACCCGCCGGTACACCCTCGAGGTCGATGGCGAGCGGGTGCCCGCGCGGCTGGTGGCCGACGAGAACGGCGGTTGGCGGGTCGAGACGCCCGAACGTCTCGGCGCGCCCGAACCGGCGGACGCCAGTGTGCGGGCACCGCGGCAACCGGAGCGGCCGAAGTCGCGGCTGCGCCGCCTGTGGGAGGCGTTGACGGGGGGATACGTCGGCGAGAGCCCGAAATACCCCTCCGGCTCCGGCATCGACAGCGCGGGTCAGTCGTTGCTCGCCCACGAAGCGGGGCTGCCGCTCACCAAGCACTACGACCCGACTCCCGCGCCCGGCGACGAATACGAGGTGATGCAGACCAAGTTCAGTCCGGTCCGCATCCTCAAGGAAGCCGTCACCATGTGGCGGAAGCGGGAGCTCGTTCCGTTCCTGAAGCGCCTGACCTCCCGGGTGGCGAGCCCGGCCGCCGAGTACGGCATACCGGTCGCCCGCGACGGCGCGGAGTACCGATACTGGCTGGAGGAGGCCGATCCCGAGCTGGTGCGCCGGGAACTCGGGGTGGAACTCGAGGAGCTGAAGCGACAGGCCGAGCATGCCGCCCGAGCGATCCCCGCGCCGGAGCCGCCCGACGGCGAGAGGCCCGACGCCACGCCGCGCCCGTCCGAGCGCCCCGGCGAGGAACTGCAGGCGAGCACCGGTGAACTCGCGGACTGGCTGCACGAATTGTCCGAGGCGACGGTCCGGCGGCACGAATTGGCCGACGCCTTGACGGCCGCGGCCGACGCGCTCGGCGTCGACCTCGGTGAGCCGACCCCGGAGAACGTTCGCCGTGCCGTCGATCTGCTGCGGTATCAGCAGGTCCGCCGGATCGGCGCGCTCACCGGTCTCGCCGAGGCGTCCCGCCGGTACAACGCCGAGCACGAGCGGATCCCCTACAGCGACGAGGTCGGCTTCTTCGACGCCAACCCGATGAACCGCTTCCTCGGTGAGGTGGTGCGCGCCTTCGGCGGCAACCCCACCCTGCTGGACTGGCAGGGCGTGAACAACGGCGGCGAGCCGAGCCGCGAGTGGGGCGACCTCTACGACACCGATCAGCCGGGACAGGATCAGGGCCTGCGCGCGTTCTTCGAGAACGCGCTGCGCCGCGACCAGATCAAGGACGAACGCTCGGTCTGGGCGCAGCTGCTCGGCGCCGATCTGCACGCGCTGGACGCGAATCGGCTCGCGAACGCACTCGCCGAGGAGATGGACCGGATCCGCGAGCACGCCCGCGGCCTGACGACCTTCCACGCCGACGCCGAGGAGTTCTTGCGGGCCGACGCCGCGGCCGACGAGCTCACCGGCCTGATCGGTGACATGGCCGGGCGGGACTGGGTGCTCGCGCGGGGCGGTGCGCTGCTGGAGGACGGCGCCGGGCTCGGCCTGGTCCCCGGCGAGCCCGGTGGGCCGATGCGGTTGGTGGTCGTGGACGGAAGGCTGGGCCACGATCGCGTCATCGCCGACGCGCTCGCGGAGTACCCGAGGCTCGCGCAGGCCGTCAACGAAGGCATCGTCGAGGTCCACTACCTGGTCACCGACGTGCACCCGGACCGGATCGCGCTCGTCGACGGCGGTGCAACGCGGGTTCGGCACTTCAGCGGCGAGGTCGAGGGACGCGGCCTCGACGTCACCGTTGTGAACGACGGCGACGGTTGGCGCGTCGTGCCGGACGCCCCCGCCGACGCGCTTCCCGCCGCGGAAGCGTCGGAGCCGTTGTCACGGCGCGAGATCGACGCCGCCATCGGCGAACTGGCCGAGCGCCTCGGCATCGCCGAAGCGGAGCTGGACTTCCCGGACCTGCTCGCCGAACGGCTCGCGGCGCTGCGCGACGAGAACGCCATTCGCGCCGGCCAGATCGAGGCGATCATCGACTACGCGCGCACCGCATGGGACATCGACACCTACCACGAGGTCGGCGACGCCCGGCATGTGCTGGCCCACCGGCTCGGCCTGGACGCGGCGGACATGACACCGCAGCGGCTCGCCGAGGCCATGGCCGACCCGGATATCCGCAATGCCCTGCGGCAGCAGCGGGCCGAGGCGCTAATCAAATACGCGAAGCTGTTGCGTGGCATCGACCAAGCCGCGATCGATGCGGCCAACGACCGCCTGGTCCGGCGTCTGGACGCCTTGCCGGGAACGGTGCGCATCACCGGCCTCGGGCAGCTGGGCGAAGTGATCGCCAACCTGTCGCATCGGCCGAACCTGCACCCCGACCTGGTCGGCGCGCTCACCGACTATGCCGACGCTCTCGCCGCGGTCGATGTGTTCGACCCGCGTGCCCACGGCGACCAAGCGCTCGATCCCCGCGTGTCGGATGTCGAGTTCCCCGTGCACGACAAGGCCGTTCGCCACCTGCTGGAAGTCATCGGCGATGCCGTCCACCTCACCGAGGCGCCTGGTCGGCTCGGCATGCTGGACGGCGCGACCAGCATTCCGCCCGGTCCCGACCGCGGGGCCAGCCGGGACTTCGCGCGTCTGGTCGGCGTCGACCTGACCGACGCAGGCCCGGAACGGTGGGCCGAGGTCTACGAGGTCTACCGCGACGGCAAACTCGACCAGCACGAGCGGCTGACCCCCGCCCAGCTCGCCCGGGTGCAGGCCGAGCTGCGCGCCGAGGTGGTCGGGCGCGCCGACGACATCGCTGCCCTGACCGACCTCATCCAGCGCGCCGCCCGCGCCGATGCGGAACGCCAGTCCGCACAGCGTACGGCGGCGGCTCGCGAACTGGCCGCCGCCCGAGCCGCCCTCGCTGACGCTCGCCGCGGTCTTCCGGTGAACGACGAGGACCTGACGCGGGATGCGTTGGATGATGCGCTCGATGGTCTGCGTGGGCGGACGATGCGGGTGGATGAGCAAGGGCCGTGGCAGGACCGTGTCGCGGAGTTGGAGCGCGCGGCACTGCGCGTGTTCGACGCCGATTCGGAACTGGCTCGCCTGGACGCCGCGCTCGATCAGGGCAACCGGGCTGCCGAGGCGCGCTCGAGCGATCAGGCGCCGCAGAGGGATGCACGAGACGAGCGGACGCGGCTTTCCGCACAGCGTGACGCGGCGGCACAGAGGTCGACGGAGGCCAGAGCCCAGCTCGCGCAGGCCCGCCGTGGACTGCCCGTGGACGACGCGGACCTGACGCCGGAGGCCATGGACGATGCGCTCGAGCGCCTGCGCTCGCGGACGATGCGAGTGGACGAGCAGCAGCAGTGGCAGCACCGGATCACCGACCTCGAGCAGGCCGCCCGCCGTGTATTCGACGCCGCCGCGGAAGTGGCCCGACTCGACGACGCCTTGGCGCGAACCATCCAGCCCGCCGAGCCGCGGACGAATTCGCCAGCAGAACCGCTTCCGGGTGCAGTCGAGAACTTTGTCCGTGTCGAGGCCGATGCGGAGCGGACCCGCTTGTCCGCGCGGCGTGATGCGGCGGAGCGGGAGTTGGCGGACGCGCAGGCTGATCTCGCGGGTGCCCGCCGTGGATTGCCGGTGAATGACGAGGATCTGACGCGGGATGCGTTGGATGATGCGCTCGATGGTCTGCGTGGGCGCACGTTGCGGGTGGATGAGCAGGAGCCATGGCAGGACCGGGTTGCGGAGTTGGAGCGTGCGGCCCGGCGTGTGTTGGATGCCGAGGACGAGCTCGCGCGGGCGGAAGACGCTGTGCGCCAGTTCCGTTCGGAGCGATCCGCGCACCGTTCTCCCCAGGCGGGCGGGTCCGGTTCGCCGACGGTCCGCGGTGGGGGTGAGCCGTCGCGCCGGGAGCGTGACGGCGGCCAGGATTCGTCGAACGGCGGAACTCGCGTACCTCGCGACGGTGACGAGGAGCCGTCGGGCGATGCCCGGTCGAACCGCGACGGTGGTTCGGAGCCGCCCGAGGGCTCGTCGGGCTCGGCTCCGGCGCGTCCCCGTTGGTTGCCGCCGGACTGGGCGCTGCGCTCGCATATTCCGCATCCGCCGAAGGACTACGAGTCCGAGATGCCGGGTCCGTTCCTGAACGAAGTGGAGCCGTGGCCCGTCCCGATGCCGCAGCCGCAAACGCCGACGCCGACGCAGCCGCCGACGCAGCCGCCGACGCAGCCGGTCACGCCCACGCCACCGGTGTCGCCGACACCACCGGTGTCCCCGGCACCACCGTTCATGCCGATACTCCCGGTCCCGCCGACGTCCCCGGTGCCGCCGGTCTCGCCGACGCCCCCGGTGCCCCCGGTCCCGCCGACGTCCCCGGTGCCGCCGGTCTCGCCGACGTTCCCGGTCCCGCCGTTCCCGCCGACGCTGCCGGTCCCGCCGACGCCTACGGACCGGCCGACGCCTTCGGAGCCGCCGACGCCTTCGGAACCGCCCACGCAGTCTCCGTACCCGCCCACGCCTTCGGAACCCCCTACACAATCTCCGTACCCGCCGTCGCCTCCTACCCGGCCCGGCCCGCCGACACCTGGCGAGCCGACGCCTCCGTACCCGCCGACCCCGCCCGGACCACTACCCCCATACCCGTCGGCCCCACCCTCGTACCCGTCGATGCCGACTCCGGGACCGTCGACACCCTCGTATCCGGGACCGTCCACACCGCCGTATCCGCCCACGTCACCGAGTTGGCCGGACAACACGACCGGGCCGGGCCACCCCGACGGCACTGTCCCCCCTGGCATGCCCATGCCTCCGATGCCGCCCGGCATGCCGATGGGACCAGCGACGAACGGCAGACGGACCGATGGCCGCGGACCGCGGGGCAACGGGCACCGCGCCCAGGACTCCGGACGCGGTATCTTCGTCCGCCCGTTCGCGGGCTTCGGTGTGCCCGCCGAGTTCGACCCGGGCACCGGCGCGCTGCGCGCCAACCCGTCCGAGGCGGCCACGCCCAGCGGCGTCTACGGTGAGCTCGGTGGAGTCTCGGTGGTGTTCTATCGGCACGACGGCAGGCTGGCCCTGCGTGTCGGTGATCGCACGGTCGAACTCGACGGGCCCGTCGGGGTCGAATGGGGCACGGTGGGGTGGCGCACCACCCGGTTCGCGGTGTCCGTCGGCGGTGCCGTCTTCTGCGAGCTGACCTATCGCTCGCTGCCGGAGGAAATGGACATCGGTGCGCTGATCCGAGCCGTGGTCGACGACCCCGCGCGCCGCGCCGCGATCTTCGCCGGATGACCGCAAGCCGACGATGCGACAAGGTAACCATCGACGTGAGGAGCAATCATGCGGATCGACCATCCGACCGATGACGAACTGCGGGAGAATTTCGACGAGATGCTCCGCTCCGTGCTGACCGGCGGCGGCATCCGCACGGAGACCGGCCTCGACATGAAGACCGAGGACGCCCTGTGGGCGATCGCCCGAGCGTATCCCGAGGTGCCGGACGCGCTGGTCGACGCGGCCCGCTCGGCGTTCGCGGGCCAGCTCGACGGCTCCAACGCCCGCGAGCGCAAGGAGGCGCTGGCCCGCAAGATCGAGGAGATCAATCGTCGCCGGTCGGCCCGGTGAGCGCCGATGTCACGACCTAAGGTGGGCACATGACCGAGTGGCGCGCGTTGACCGACGGCGAGATCGTCGACCTGGCCACAGCCTTGCGGTCGCTCGACGATCCCCAGCCGATGGACGCGATACCGCGGCTGGCCGAGACGTTCGGCTGGAAAGTACTGACCGCTCACCCGGACCGGGCGATGCTGGACGCCGGTTTCGGGATGGCCAGCGGCAAGATCCACGGCCGGGACGGCCTGATCGTGGACATCAAACTGCGCGTCACCGATTTCGCCCCGGACGACGCGGACGGAAGGGCCCGGTCGAGAGACGCGTTCGCGGCGATGGTCGCGGCGCTCACCGGCGCGCTCGGCGAACCGACCGCCAGGGTCCCCGGCGCCACCGCCGAGGTCCGGTGGGCGGGTCCGGAAACCACGCTGGTGGTGGCGGACCTGGGCCGCTCGGTCCAGCTGTCCCGCACCGCCAATTCCTGGCTCGAACTGCACGATCAGGCCATCGAGCTGGAGGGGCAGGAGCAGAGTTGACCGGGTGGGGAGACTTCGCCGCCGGTTTGGCCGCGGAACTGGCCGCGCTGCGCGCCGGTTCCATTGTGAAGCTGGTGGAGTCCGATGCCGGACCGCGACGGCGATACGCCCAGTTCCTCCAGCTCGACGATGCGCTGTCGGCCGAACTGGTCGACGACGAGTGGCTCGACCCCGCCTTGCAAGCCGGCGCCGAGCGACGCGCGCTGATCGCCGGATCGGGTTGGCACGAACGCGATGCGAGCCACAGCAATTGGTGGATCGAGCTCGCTTGGCCGAGTCCGACCACCGAATACCGGCGGCTGGCCGACATGGTCGTCACCGGGTTGCGCGACGGGTTCGGCATCGCCGCCCCCACCGCCTTGGCCTATGCGGCGTGGAACGAACGTTCGGCGAACCGCAAGCTGGACCTGCCGCTGCTGGGCCTGCGGCAGGAACCGTGACGAGCGCCGCGTGCGAACCGGCGCCGTGCGAATGAACGACAACAGGCATCGTGGCGTGCACGCCCGCTCCGATGCGGTGGACGAGGGGATTTCCACGACGTGACCAGATCAGGCGGCCCGGCCACCGGCGACGAACGAGGTGTCGCCGAGACACCGACCGGCAGCGCGGCGCACGGGGCCGAAGCGGCAGCTCAGCAGCCAGCGCAGGAGCCCGATGTCGGCTTCACCTTGTCCGAAGCGGCGCCGGTCGAGGATGTCGCCGAGCGCGCCAAGACGCTCATGCACCAGGTCGCCCGCGAGCTCGCCGCGGGCGGCCCGGCGGGCTGGCAGCGGGTCGACGCGGTGTTCGCGCTGACGGTGGCCGCGGAGATCGCGCTGGCCGTCTACTCCGACGATCAGGAGCGCACCGCACGGGTGACTCCCGATCCCGAGGTCGTGGCGCTGGTCCGGGAGCATCGGCAGCTGGCGGCGGGGCTCGAGGACGGACCGTGGTGGCGTTTGCTCTTCACGCTGACCAGCGATGGCCGGATGGAGGTCGACTACGACTACGGCGACGAGCCGTTCCCGGACGACCAGCTGTTCCCGCCGGAGGTCTACCTCGCGGATCTGGCGGCTTTTCCCCGGGATTCGCTGCCGGTCTGGCTCGGCGCCTACCTCGGACACGGTGATCGTCAGGCGCGGCCGCCGCGGGTGGCGGCGGCACAGGCGCGGGCGGACCGAGAGGCGGGCGTGCGCGCCGTCGCGTCCGAGGACGAGTTGCCGCCGTTCCCGCTCATGGCCGCCCGCTGGGCCGTGCTCGCCGCGGCGTTCGTCGCGGCCGAATCACCCTGGGGACCACGGTTGTTGCCCTCCGTGAGCTGGTTCGAGGGAGCCAAGCGAAGCGGTTGTTCGCTGTACGCGCTGCCGGGCGGGCGTGCCGTGCTCTCCGGCGGGGTGTGGAACGCCCCGGAACTGGCCGCGGCCTACAACGACGGCGTCCGGCTGCCCGACCTGTACGCGGGCGCGCCGGAATGGGTGGCGGGGCAGGTGCTGAACCACCGCTGCACCAGCGGTCTGCTGACGTTCTGCTACTGGTGGGAGAACGGCCGCTGGTACCGCGGTGAGTCACCGGCGCCGGCCCGGTTCGCCGAGGCGATGCCGGGCGTGTGGAGTTCGGAGACCGTCGTGGACATCGTCGGCGGCCTGCTCGGCGACGACGCGAACGAGCGGCGCGCGGCCGTCGGCGCGCTGGTGTCCGCGGCGGAAACCGGTGGCGTCACGCGGGACGCGCTCGCCGGTGTCTTCGACGACGAACGATTCGACGTGGACGGCGCCTTCTTCCAGCTCACCATGGCCGGGGTGACCATGACCGCGCCGGAGCCGATGTCGCGGGCGGACGCGCTCGCCCGGGTGGAGCGGTTCCTCCGGGACAGCGGCGCCGACCTCGCGAACTATCCGCTGGACGACCTGCGCGCCGACCGGATCAGCGTCGGCTGGATGGTGTACCTCCCGGTCGAGCCGGGTGAGATCGCGATCGGCCGGGCGATCTACTACGTCGCCGACGACGGTGTGCTGGAACGGTCTTCGTCCTCGGTGGCGCCGTCGGTCTACCAAGCGGAGTTCGAGCGGCGGTTCCGGGACCGGCACGGCCCGGTCGGCGCGTCCTGACCTCCGCTTTCCTGCTGTGCCGCAGCGTAATCCGGCTGGCTCAGGGCGTGGCGGGAGCCACCGGGATTCGGGGCTGTACATGCGTAGGCAACCCGACTCACCATAGAATCGTTGGTGCGTCGTAAGACAATATTCGGCTTGCCGTAAGAACCGGCTGCCAGATTGACCTGTGGCGCACAGCCTTCGCGGCACGCCAGCGATGAGGAGGGTCGTCAGCGTATGAGTTGCCGGGCGCAGGAGCGTGATCCCGTACGCGGGGGCGAACGGGTCACCGCGCCGTGGCGCGCTCATCGTCGACGCCCACGTCGGGGAGGTATGCAGTTGTGCGGGTCGGAGTCATGGGCTCCGGGATCGGACTGCGGCATCGTATCTCGCCTGGCCGCATGTGCTCACTCGGCGCTCTTCCCAGCGGTGACAACACCGGCGGGGAGCTTCCGAATCGGAGGGACGGAAGGAGCGTGGCATGTCTGAGCAGCCGAATCCATGGAGCGGCCTGTCGCGCGAGGCGCAGAACGGCACCTTGGAGCTGCGCCCGGGAGCGCTCGAAGCTCTGATCAACGCGGCGAACGGCGTCCGCGTCCGCATCGCGTCGGTCAAGAAGGAACTGTCGAAGATCGATTCCCTTCCGCCGTTCGCCGATCTGTTGCTCTCGGCCGAGGCGCTCGCCTCCCGCTTCTCGGAAAAGGGAAAAGAGCTGGGCAGCATTCTGGACGACCACATCACCATCCTCGATGATCTGACCGATACTTTCTTCGCGGCGGCCAGGCACTACCGGGGTACCGAGGAGGACAACCGGGTCGATTTCGCCACGCTCGAGCGCCGAGTGAGTGAACACAAAGGGATCACCGAAAATCTCTCGAAGCGTTGGGATCCGGCCGGTTTGACCACGGCGGGCGACGGCAGCGGCAACACTTACGCGCATCCGGACTGGAACGAGGTCGGCAAACGCAAGCCCGAGGAAAACCACGGATTGCCGGCCGGTCTGGCCGACCCCGGCGAGGTGAAATTCGAGCCCCGGGGTGTGCATGCGGATGACCCGGAGAACTTCACCTATTCCCAGTACCAGACGATCATTTCCTCGATCACCGGCGGCAGTCCGAGTATGCCGATCAAGGTCGCGCAAGCCGCGTCGGATTGGCGGTGGCTGGCCGGGGAATTGAAGGAAACGTTCGACATCCTCACCAATCAGATGACGACCAGCAGGGCGAGCTGGACCAGTCCGAACAACAATGGGGGCGCCGACCGGGCCCGCCAAGCGATCACCGCCTATGGCGCCGGAACCGATCAGCTGAATACGAATATGAAGCTCATCGGCGACAGCCTGGAATACGTGTCGGAATGGCTGTACACCACCGGAGTGCTGCTCCAGCAGGGTGACGACTATCCGCCCGCACGAACTACGGGCGAGACCGACGAGGCCTACCGGCAGCGGAAGGAAGAAGCCGCGGTTCGCAATTACGTGCGAGCGATGCAAGCGGCGTATGTTCCCGGCGTAGAGGAGACCGACAAGGTCATCGCGGTGCTGCCGGATCCGATTCCGCCGACCACCGGCCAGGTGCCGGGACCAGGGCCTGGCCCCGGCGGTCCCGGACCGGGCGCCGCGCCGGGGCCGGGAACCAGCCCTGCGCAATTACGGGCGATGCAGAACGCCCAGCGGCAGGCCGAACAGCAGCGCAAAGCGTTGGAAGACGCACAGCGTCAGGCGCAACTGGACGCCCAGCGTCGCGCCGCTGAACAGCAGCAACAGCAACAGCGCCAGCAGCAACAGCAGCAACAGCAGGCCGCGCAGCAAGCCGCCCAGCAGGCCGCGCAGCAGCTGGCGCAACAGGCGCAGCAGGCCGCTCAGCAGATCGCGCAACAGGCGCAGCAGATCGGTCAGCAGGCGGCAAGCGCCGCGCAACAGGCGGCCCAGCAAGCCGCGCAGCAGGCCGCGCTGGCCGGCTTGCCCGGGATGCCGAATCTGTCCGACGCGACGAAGAAACTCGAGTCGGCGCTGGCGAAGGGCGCGGGCGGCCCCGGTGGTTCGGGCGGTCCCGGCGCACCGAAATCGGCGGCGAACCAGAACTTGGAGAAGGCGTCGAAGTTGTTCCCGCGGGCAGCGTCGAACGCCGTCACCGCGACCGCCACCGGGCGCGCCGGTCTCGCGGCGGGCCAGGGCATGATGGGCGGCCCCGGCATGCCGATGGGCGGCCCCGGCGCCGCCCAGGGCGGACAGCAGAAGGAGCACAAGCGCGCCGACTATCTCGATTCCACCGAGCATCTGGAAGAGGCGCTGGGTGAGGCGCCCGTGGTAGCGAAACCGGTTGTCGAGCAATGAACGACACGTGGGAGTTCTCCGGTCTCGAATTCGCCGCGGCCTGGCACGCGGCGAAGGAGAGCCTGCCCGACCCGTTCTTCTACCTCAGCGGCACGACCTACTACGACGACGCGCGCAGGCAGAAAGACGAAGCGTGGCAGCGCATCCGAACCCGATGGGGCCGTGCGCTGGAGGAGTTGATGGACGTGCTCATGGTTCCCGACATCCGGCTGGTGATCCGTGGGATCGACGGCAGGGACGCGCGGAATCCGAAGGGTAAGATCCGCATGCTCGCCAGCCGGAAGGGCGACCGGGCGTTCCTGGTGACCCAGAAACCGGGAGCGGAACGGCCGACGGGGGGATTCACCGTCGCCGAACACGACGCGCTGTCGCTCGGCCACGCCGTGGCGGCCGCGCTGCCGAAGGTCGATGCCGGGCGCGGGCGCGCCTTCGATCTCATCGAGCCCGACGGCGACGGCCTCGACCACTCCTATGGCCGATCCCTGGTGCACGACGTCGAAGACCGCGCGGCGAGCCGCAGCGAGTCCTTCGATCGCGCGCCCGCCGCCACGGTGGGCACCATCGTGGTGGAGCAGGGGCATTCGCGCTTCGGTCCGCGCGGTATCGCCCGAGTGGATCTGGCCTGGCGCGATCTGGTCGACGACGGGCGCTATGCGATCGTGCCGGGCAATCCGCCGACGGTCGTCGCGGCGGACGTGCGGCGGCTGACCGAATTGATCAACGCGCGGATCGCCGAAGTCGTCCAAACCATCAAAGACGAGCGGATGTGATCGACGTATGCGCGATGCCATTTCGACCGGAGGAGGTATCGGATGACCACGCCGGGCCCGATCGAAGAATTCCCGACGGAATTCGTGGCCACTTCGCTCACCGGCTCGATTTCCGTGCGCACCACCGAAACGGGTCTGCCGCTGGGGATCAAGGTCGACGCCGATCAATTGCGCCGCGACCCGGAAGCACTGGCGGGCGAGGTGCTGCGATTGTGCAGACAGGCGGCGAACCGCGCGGGTCTGGCGCGGCGGGCGCAATTGCGGCAACTGGGATTCACCGCGGAGATGCTGGCGCTGACCGGACTGCCCACCGAACAGCAGGTGGCGACGCAGGAGCTCATCGACGAGCAGGAGTACGACACCGAACCGCAGAGCTGGCTGCGATCGGTCTGAGCGGCAGTGGAATTCGTGAGGTCGGCATGGTCGAAACAATGGACGAGCTCATCGCTCGGGTGCGCAATCAGCTCTACCGGCTCACCGATCTCCATGACGCCGTGAACGGGATCCGGGTAGCCGAGACATCGCCCGACGGCGCGGTGACCGCGGAAGTGGACGGTAACGCCGCGTTGGTCGGACTGAGCTTTTCCGCCGCGTTGTCGAAACTTTCGCCGGAGGAGTTCGAGAAAACGGTCGTCGATACCGCGCGAGCGGCCGCGCACAAGGCTTTTGCGCAACGCGGCGCGCTTATCACCGCATTCAATGAGGAGGCCACCGGGTAGTCACCGGATGTTAACCACTATGGGATCGCGATAAGCGGTCCGCGCTGGGTAGAGTTGAATACGAAACGTCGGGGGATGTTTCGGGATTGGACGATGATCATGAGTCACATTGAAGTAGTCCCGGATGCGCTGCGTGTGTACGGAAGCGAATCGGCGGCCATGGCCGCCGGAGTGGGAGCGATCGCCGCGACCGACCAAGCCGCGACGGTCGCCGCGGTGGTCCCGGTGTTCGGCCTGATCGGCCAGGAGTTCCTCGTCTCGTACGCCTTCGCCCAGGCCAATCACCTGTCGTCGGTGGCGCAGCTCGCCGCCGTGCACGCGGGCACCGCGCTGACGGCACATCAGGCCGCCGCCACCTACGAGGGCACGGACACCGCCTCGGGCGCGGCCATCGGAGCGATCCGCGCGCGGTCATGACCACGCCGGGAGCCGTTCCGCCGCCTGGCGCCGATCCGCTGGATCCCACGGTCCTGGAATTGCTGCGGGGCAGCGCTCTCGCGCCCATGCTCGACCTGCCGGTGAACGATGTCCTGCGCAGCATGGGATTACCGAATCTGCCGGAGCTGCCCGCCTTCGTGCACCTGCCGGAGCTGCCGCCGCTGCCGACGATCGATCTGGGCGCGCTCATGCGCCCGCTGACCGATCTCGCCTCCGCGTTCGGCACCGGTCAGCTCGCCGCGCCCGCGCCGGCGCAGGCCGGTGCTCCCGCCGCGGGGCAGGCTCCCCCGGTGGACCCGACTCAGTTGTTGCAGAACGTGTCCACCGTGATGCAGACGGTGATGCAGGTCGGTTCCTCCCTGGTGCAGACCCTGATGTCGGTATGGCAGGGCATGGCCGCGATGGAGGCCGCGAAGAAGGCCGGCGAGGCGCAGACCGACGCGGGTGAGCTGGCGGCGCAGAGCACGCAGGAGAAGGCGGTGCTCGGCAACGCGGCGGGCAGCGTCTTCACCGGCGCCGGCTTGATGGCGGCGGTGCTGGCGAAGTTCTCCACCACCATGGCCTTCGCGCCCCTGCTGGCGGCCTCGCCGGGGGGACAGGGCTTCCTGGTCGCCTCCGCGATCGAGGCGACCACCGAGGCGCTGGCGATCACGGCCAAGACGAAAGCCGAGCTGGTCGGTCACAGCGCGAGCATGACGCAGGCAGGTCAGAAGGTCCCGATCACGAACGCGCCTACGGGCGTGAAGTCGGCCGAACAGCTCACCCAGTTGATGAGCATGATCACGCCGCTGATCAGCACGGCCGGTCAGGTGGCGCAGTCGCTCGGACAGTTGGCGGCGGCCAATCCTTCGCTGCTGGCGCCGAAATCGATCAGCGCGCCCGGCGCGCACGAAGCCGAGGACGCACCCGGGGAGGGCAAGGAAGGCGAGCACGCCGGTGGCGCGGGCGGTGCCGGTGGCATCGGCGGTGGCTTCCCCGGCGCGATCGCCGCGGCCGCCGCACCGCTGAACCCGTGGCCGGGGACCCGCGTGGCCGGTGGATCGCTCGGCAACATCGGCGCCGCCACCGCCGCCGGTACCGGAGCGGGAACGTCGTCCGCCACCGTCGCGGGAACCACCGCGGCGGGGACCGGAACCGGGACGGGATATGTGCCGATGGGCGGTGCGGGCATGGCAAGCGCGGGCCTGGCCCGCGACGGCGAATCGACCACCGACGCGCTGCGCGGCCAGATGGTCACCGGCCAGCACGGCGACGAAGTGGTCGGCCGGATCGAAGGGGTCTCGCTGCCGGTGGTCGGCGCGGCCGACACGACATCGGAACCACCGCCGGACAAGGAACTCACGCTCTGACGCGAGTGCCGAGCAGTACACAGGAGGGTCTTATGAGTGACGGGCGGGGTCAGATGTACGACAGCGTGCGTTTCGACTCGGTCACGGCGGCCAAGGCGTCATCCGGGCTGGACGCGCTGGCCGACCGGTTGGCGTCGGATCTGCGCGCCACCGAGGAGGCGCTGACCGTCGTGCCCGCCGGGGCCGACGAGGTCTCCGGCCGAGCCGCGCGGACCGCGAACGACGTCGCGTCGTCGTATCTGGCCGGCGCGCAGGCGGGCGTGCACGAACTGCGCAAGCTGGCGGCCACCTTGCGGCTGCAGTCGAACCGGTTCGACGGCATGGAATCGGCGAATACGGCGGATTTCGACACCACGGGCGGCCGGTCGGCCTGACCGTCGTCGCGCAACCGAAAGGTCCTCCGCAGCAATGATCGAACCACCGCAGCCAGGTTTCACCGGCGTGGTGTGGACCGCGCGCCCACCCGAGCGGCTCGCGCGCGATCTCACCACCGGGCCGGGCGCCGTGCCGATGGCCGAAGCCGTCGCCGCGTGGTCGCGCCTGGCCGCGTCGTTCGGCGCCGCTGTGGCCGAGTACGAGAAGGTTCTCGCGGACGTGCGCGGAGCCTGGCAGTCGGGGCGCAGCGACGAGGTGCTGCGACAGATCTCGACGCTGCGGGACTGGCTGGTCGACGCCGCCGCCGCTGCGGCGGCCAACGCCGCGCGATTCCAGGCCCAGGTCACCGCTTACGAGATCGCCCGGTTGGCCATGCCCGATACCGCCGACCTGGAAAACCTGCAGCAGCTACAGCGGATGCTGGAGTCGATGGGCGGGATGCTCGGTGGGCCGATCCGCGCGATCGCCGCCGAGACGGATGCCGACCAGGACGCGGCGAAGGCCGTGGCCTCGCGGGTCATGCGGAACTACGAGCTGGCCACCGAGCCGCTGGCCCTGCCGTGGCAGCACCAGGAGCCGCCCGTGGTGGCGCCGGAGCAGGCGCTGGCCGCCGAACAGGCCGAGGCGGCACAGTCGGCCGCGGTGCCGCGCGGTGCCGCGCCGATCGGTGCGCTGCCGATCGGGACGGCGCCCATCCCGGCGATGCCGCGAGTGCGCACCGCCTATCAGGCGCCGGTGTACGCGCAGTCGGCCACAGCCGCCGACGTCGTTCCGCGCACGACGCAGGCCACCACGGTGAACACGGGCGGCCAACCGGCTCCGCTCGTTCCAGGGGCATTGGGGCAGGCCGGGTCCGCACCGGATGCGGCGCGATTCCCGCGCGCCAGCCTGCCGACGGAGACCAGCGATCAGATCGGTTTCGAGGGCGGCATCCAGGCCGCGCCCGCGGTGCTCGGCGGCGCCGAACCCGCGGCTGTCGCGCAGACGGAGACCAGTCCAGAGCCGGGAGGTGCGCCGTGACGTCACTGACGAACGACGCGCTGCTCGTCGTCGCCGAGCGGCTCGGTGTGCAGACCTTGCCGCTGGTGCTTTCGGTGGCGCCGCAACAGGACTCGATCGAGGAATATCGCGCCGCACGGGAGCGCGCGCTGTCCGGCCTGGTCGGCGCGGGCCTGCTCGACGCAGAAGGCGAAGTCGAATCCGGCCTGGCCGCAGCTCTGTTGGTGCTGGCGCAGCCGGATCGCGAGCTCGTCGCCCGTGTCTACGCCGAGGACGGCGCCCGCCGCTTCTGCCTGGCGCGCCGGGGCGAGCAGCACGCGCTCGCCGTGCGCTCGGGCGACAGCTTCGAGGTGCGATCCCTCTGGGCCGACGGCTCGGACGCGTCACTGGCTCGCCCACTGCTGGCCGCGCTCGGACCGTGCGAACCCGCGCAGATCACCGGATTCAGCGCACCCGCTGGCGAACTGGCCGACCGGATGGACGCGGCCGAAGGCTCCGGTGATTTCGCCGACGCGGTGTACGCCCTCGGCGTCGGTGAGCGTGACGCCGCCGTGCTCGGACTCGCCTTCGGCTCCTGCCGTGCCTACGCCGAGATCGTGGCCTACGCCCATCAGGACGGGCTGACCAGCAGGGCGCCCGGCGCGGTGGTGGTGTACGACACCGGCCGCGGCCGCATCGTCGTCGCCCCCATGGTCGCGCCGGATCAGCAGATCTGGTCGACGGTCACGACGGGCACCGACCACCGGGTGACTCAGGCGGTCGCCACATTGCTGGAAGGGCTGCCCGGGGGGAGGTGGCTGCCTCAGTAGCTGTCGAGTCGCAAGAAAACTCGGTTGCCACATTGCTCGGTGAGATCGTCCGGATCTCCGCACCAACAACACTTCTGACGGAAGGACCACACGAAATGGCTTACACAACTCTCGGCGACGGCTCGGGGAACACCTACGGTGTCGAAGAGGGCGGCATCGACAGCGTTGTCAGCCGCATGGAGGACTCGATCTCGACGCTGCGCACCTCGATCAACCAGATCGACGAGTCGGTGCAGGCCGTCGCGCGCGGCTGGCAGGGTGACGCCCACCGCGAGTTCAACACCGCCGCCGCCGAATGGCACGACGAGGTCACCGCGCTCAACGGCAAGCTCGACCGGCTCTCGCAGGCCGTGACCTCCGGCAAGAACACCATCGTCGGCTCCGACCAGGCGGGTCTGGCCTGACCGCTGGACGGTGCTGCCGTCCGGCCGGATCCCAATCTCTCAGCAGAAGGAAGACAACAATGACCATCAAGTACAACTCCCCGGCCATCACCGAGATGGTCAGTGACCTCAACCAGTACGGCTCCAACATGAAGGCGCAGATCGACGAGCTCAACGGCGCCGCGGCGTCGTTCCGGGAGAACCTGCAGGGTGAGCAGGCGGTCGCGAACTTCAACAAGGCGCACAACGACCTGACCACCGAGCTGGAGGACACGCTGCAGAAGCTGGACAACCTCGGCGTCAAGGTCGAGAACGCGCTGAACCGCGCGATCGAGGCCGACGGCAAGGTCGGCGACGGTTTCGCCTCCTTCTGAGCGCGCGAAGCGCCGAACGGCGGCCGGCTGGAACGGTAAGGGTTCCAGCCGGCCGCTTCGTGCGGTCAGCGGGCCGCGAGCGACTCGCCGATGTAGTGCATCTCGTCCGGTGTGGTGACCATCAGTACGGTCGCGCTGCGCGCGGCGGTGCGCACCGTGATCCGGTTCGGCGCCTGCGGATCCTGCACCAGCGTGACGTCGGCGTCGACCGACCTGCCGGGATCGTCCGGCCGCCGCACGTGCACGATCGTCGCGCCGCCCGCGTGCGCGATCGGCGGGAGACCGTCGAACACCAGCACCGTCGTGCTCGGATAGGGAGCGGCGGGCGTCGGCGGGGGAGCGGGCGGGTGGTAGCTGGCGCCCGCGGCCCGCGGAGCGATCGAGAGGACCTGCGGCGCACCGAGATTCGCCACCATGGTGTGCCATGCCTCGGGCCGGGCGGTGTGCACGATGGCATGGGCGCCCAGCGCGGTGGCGCGCAGGATCACCTGCTGAGCCAGATCCAGATTGCCGATCACTTCCAGGTGCCTGGTGCCCTCGCCGATCAGCGGCACCGCGATGCCCTGCCCGCGCTCGTCGGCGCCGATGAGCTGGCCGCAGCCCGCTGTCGGCACCGCGAACTCGGCCAGCGCGGCCAGGGTGCCGCGATAGGCGATGTCGCTGCCCCAGCGGCCCGCGTAGCCGATGGGCAGGGTGTCCAACAGGATTCGCAGCTGGTTGCCGATCAGCTCGCGCAAACCGGGCAGCGGTGGTTCCTCGGGCGGCGCGACGGTGTCGAAGCGGACGACGGCGTTGAGCACCACGGTGTCGGCGAAATCGGTGTGCCGGTCGTGGCGGCCCGTTCCCGGCCGCAGGCGCAACGTCACCGTGGTGGACAAGCTGGGCACCGCCCAGATGCCGGCCAGTCCGCGCGGGCCGATCATGTCGGCCGCGATCTGGTACTGGGTGAGGTAACGGCCTTGGTACTCCAGCGTTTTCGGTGACTCGGCGAGCTGGTCGACATCGAAGCCGTGGGTGAGTTGACGCACCGCGGCGTTCATCTCGGTGGCGGTCAGCACGGAAACGGCGATGTCGTGCGCGGCCAGCCGGTTGGCGACCCGGCGGGTGGCGATGATCGCGGTGCGCAGCGCGCCGCTGCCACCGCCGCCGCGCTTGTCCACCGCCTCGGCGTTGGCCAGCGGATCCATCCGCAGCACCAGCCAGCAGGTGCGGTGCGCGATGGCGGGCAGCGGGCCGAGGATGCGGTCGTAGAGTTGCGCGGCCACGCCGGTGCCCGCGGTGCGCGCGCCGGTGCTCACCACGTCGATGCCCGCCAGGGTCAGATCGAATTGATCGAGGCAGCGGGCGATCTCGGGCAGCGGAAGCAGTTGATCGGTGCTGAGCGAGCCACGATCCAGCAGCGTCAGCGTGTCCGGCGGCGGATCGATCCTGAGCATGGTGAGCAGCAGGTCGCCGTCCCAGCGCACCCCGTAGGCGCCGCCCTCGGCCAGCGGCACGTCGAGCGCGGGCGCCTGCGACAGGCGTTCGGCCGGGCGCAATCCCGGGCGCCTGCGTGCGATCGCGCTACCGATGCGCTCGGCCGGCGTGTGTCCACCGACCGGCACCAGACCGGCCAGCGCGACCACCGCGCCCGCGGCGATCGCGCCACGGATCGAATCGCCGACGGCGAGAACGATCCACGCGACGGCGGCGGCCGATATCGACACTGGCACGACCACGCGCAGCGGAAAAATGCGAAACAACCAGAATTCCGGATCGCGCAGTGTGTCGTAGTCCGATCGGCGTTGATTTCTCGGCGGCGCATCCATTATTTCACTATTGGTTGCCTCGCCGTTCATCGTTTCGTTCACCGTTGTTCGTCCCCGCTTCGTTTCGTGACGGCCGCCGTCGATCGGGTCGTGATTCCATCGGTTCAGGGCCGTCGGTGAATTACGGTACCGTGTCGAAGAGAATGGTGATCGATAGCTCGATGGAGACCATGTGCCGGCACAGCTGACCACCCGCGCCCAGGTCAACGGATACCGATTCCTGTTGCGCAGGCTCGATCACGCGCTGGTCCGCCGCGACGTGCGCATGTTGCACGATCCGATGCGTTCGCAGATCCGCTCCTTGCTCGTCGGCGCGGTGCTCGGTGTGCTCGTGGTGGCGGGCGCCGCGATCCTGGCCTTCCTGCGTCCGCAGGGCGCGATCGGCGACGCCGTGATCGTCTCGGGAAAGCAGAGCGGCGCGTTGTACGTGGTGGTGCAGGGCCAGGACGGCGGCAAGACGCTGCATCCGGTGCTGAATCTGGCGTCGGCGCGGTTGATCACGGGCGCCGACGCGGAGCCGCACGCGGTGAAGGACGACAAGCTCAACGATCTGCCGCGCGGGCCGCTGCTCGGCATTCCGGGAGCGCCGAGCGCGCTGCCCGGCTCCGCGCAGGGCAGCAAGTCGGAGTGGTCGCTGTGCGAGACCATCGCGCTGTCCGAAGGCGGTAGCGCCGCCTCGTCCTCCGGCGGCACGACGACGGTGATCGCGGGCCACCCCGCGCTCGCGGACCGGATCCGGACCGCGAATCACGACGAGGCCCTGCTCGTGCGGCGCGACAACAAGACCTACCTGGTCTACGACGGCAAGCGCGCCGAGGTGGACCCGGCCAACTCGGTGATGGCCAGGGCGCTGGACCTGCGCGCCCAGCGGCCGCGTCCGGTCGGCACCGGTCTGCTCGGCGCGACGACGCAGGTGCCGGCGCTGACGCCGCCGCAGATCCCACGGGCTGGCGAGCGCGGGCCGGGCCCGCTGTCGGAGATCCCGGTGGGCGGCGTCATCTCGGTGTCCGGCGTGGGCCCCGACGGCGGTTCCGCGCTGTATGTCGTGCTCGCCGACGGTTTGCAGCCGATATCGCCGTTCACCGCGCAGGTGATCAGGTACGCCGACTCGCACGGCATGCGCGAGATCGCGACCATGCCGCCCGACGTGCTGGACCGGGTTCCGGTGGTCCGGCAATTGCCGGTCGACGACTTCCCGGTGCGCACCCCGCGAATCCTGCCCGCCGAGGACGCGCCCGTGGCCTGCGTGGCCTGGGCGAAGTCGCCGGGCGCCGCTCCAGGGCCGAGCGAGGACAACGCGGGCGACGGCCCCGGTGAGCGAGCCGCGGTCAGCCTGCTGGTCGGCACTCGCCTGCCGATCGCGGAGTCCGCGAAACCCGTCGAGGTGTCCACCTCCGACGGCGTCGGCGACCGGGTCGACGCGGCCTACATCCCCCCGGGCTCAGGGGAATTCGTGCAGGTTACCGGGATGGAGCCGGGCAGCCCGCGCCGCGACAGCCTGTTCTACGTCGCCGACACCGGCGTCCGCTACGGCATTCCGGACGCGGCCACCGCGAACGTGCTCGGACTCGGCGGCTCTGCGCGCCTCGCGCCGTGGGCGATCATCGGCCAGCTGGTCCCCGGTCCCACGCTGTCGGCGCGCGAAGCGCTGGTCAGCCACGATTCGCTGCCCACGAAATGAGCCGCGGCGGACCGGTCGCGCGGTCCGCCCTCGGACTCAGTCCGTCCAGCCGACGTTCAGCGAGGTGAGCAAGCCGGCCAAGGCCAGCTCCATGTCCGACGCCTCGATGCGGCGCAGCACCGCCTCATCGATGTCGGTCAGGTCCAGCGATTCGTCGTTGGCCAGGCGGTATTCGCGCTCCTCCTCGGCCGCCTCGATCACGTTGCGGACGAACCGTCCGTTGCCCGCGAGATCGACGCCGCGGCGCGGCTGACCGCTCTGGTCGGTGCTCTGCATCGCGTACAGGCGTTCGCAGGCCCGGACCAGCTGCTCGAGCGCTCCTTCGGACAGGTCGGAATCGCGTTTGCGGGCGATCACCTGGCCGATCTGCCCCAGCTCGTCGGGCGTGTAGGACGGGAATTGCAAGCGCTTCGAAAAACGGGAGGCCAGGCCGTCGTTGGCGGCGAGCAACCGATCGATCTCGCCGTCGTAGCCGGCGATGATCACCACGAGGCGATCACGGTCGTTCTCCATGCGCGCCAGCAGCGTGTCCACCGCTTCACGGCCGAACGCGTCGCCGCCTTGCAGGCCGGTCTGGATCAGCGTGTACGCCTCGTCGATGAACAGCACACCGTCCATCGCGGTGTCGATCAGCTTCTCGGTCTTGATCGCGGTGCCGCCAAGATTCTGGCTGACGAAGTCGACGCGCTTGGCCTCGACCACCTTGTCGGTCTTCAACAGGCCGACGCCGCAATAGATCTTCGCGACCACTCTGGCGATGGTGGTCTTACCGGTGCCGGGCGGCCCGGTGAAGGCCAGATGCTGGCCGCGCGGCTGGCTCGCCAAGCCCTTCTCGGCCCGGATCTTCGCCAGCTGCGCCGACGACTGCAGCTTCGCCACCTGGGTTTTCACCGAGGCGAGACCGATCTGCGAGTCCAGTTCGGCACGAGCCTCGACCAGGATCTTCTTCGCCCGGTCCTGGCTCTCGGCCTGCGCCATCTGCTCCATCGACGGCGAGGACGCCGGGTCCCACTTGTCGGTCCGCGCGTCGATCACCTCGCGGCTGGTGACGGTGATCCGATAGGTGCGGTCGCGCATCGCGGCCGCGTTCGCCTCGAAATCCGGCGCCTGCGAGTACACCTTCTCGAACAGGGCTTGGGCTTCGCCCTCGTTGCCCGACTCCCGCAGGCACAAGCCGCGACAGAACATCGCGGTCGACCGGGCCGCCGGGATCGGGCCCGCCTCGGCCTGCTGCATCCGCCGGATGGCCTCGCCGAACAAGCCGAGCTGGGCACACGCGGTGCCGACCATCACGTGCGCGCCCGCCGCCAGGTACGGATCCTCCCACTCCGCCGATCCCGCCAGCACCGCCATCACATCGGGCCAGCGCTGAGTGTTGTAGTGCAGCACGCCACGGACATACGCGCAGATGCGGTCGTCGATCTCGCCCTCGGGGTTGCTCAGTTGCCCGCGGCGGAACGTGTCGAGCTCGTCGAGCACTCGCTCGGCCTCGTCGTACTCCTTGTCGGCGATCAGATGCGCCGCCCAGGCCAGCGTGATCTCGGTGTGGTTGGCCAGCGGATAGTCGATGTACAGACCGGGAAGGAACCGGCCCGCGAGTTCGCGCGGACGCAACCCGAGCCTGCGCTGCTCGCGGTAGAGCGTGCTCGCGCTGGTCTTGTACAGGTTGAACAGAACGTCCTTGGTGAGCTCGCCCGCGGCGGCGCGGCCGAGCCACGCGTCGCACATCGTGGGATCCCACTCCGTGGCGCGCTGAAAAGCCAGTTTCGCGTAGTCGAGATCACGTGCGGATTCTTGCCCCTCGATGGACAATCCGAGCGACAGGATTCCGGCATCGAATGCGCGTTGTGCTTGGCGGTTGCCGGTCATTGCTGTCGAACCCCGAAATCTTCGTTTCTCGTAGTAGAGACGTTCATCTGGATACCAGACTACCGATCGCGCGCGGCCCGGTTCGTCCGTTACATTAGGTTCAGCTGCCGGGAGGTCGCAACGCAAGAGTCGGCTATGTGTGAGTGTGCTCGACGAGTGGTGAAGTCGGGTACTCAGGACAGGTTCCAGCAAATGGTGTCGATGCGAGAATCATTGTTCCGGATGAGGGCGGGGGAAGGTTGCCGTTGATCGAGTCGGCGAGCGGCACACGTGCCACCGAACCCGTATTGAGTCGTGTTTCGGTCATCGGTGGAAACACTCAGATCGATGTCGGATTGCCTGCCACCGTGCCGATCGCCACATTCATCGGCGATCTGGTGGCGCTCATCGAATCGCGCGATCCGGAGCGTCCCGAGGCCGAGGAGGACGCGGCGCCGCTGGACGCGCGGCACTGGACGCTGGCCAGGCTCGGACGCGAGGCGATCGCGCCGAGCCGCACGCTCACCGAGGCCGAGGTCTACGACGGCGAGCTGCTGGTGCTGCGGTCGGTCGCCGCGAAGGAAGCGCCCGCGCTGTTCGACGACGTCATCGACGCGGTATCACGGTTGACCGCGGAGGAATTCCGGAGCTGGTCGGGAGTGGCCGCCCGCTGGATGGGCCTGGTCGTCTCGGCGCTCACCGTGCTGGTCACGCTGGCCGTGCTGGTGGTCTCCCGCGCGAACGGCGATCCGATCGCGCCTGCTCTCGCCCTGCTCGGTTGTGGCACAGCGGCTTTCGTCGCGGCGGGCATCGCCGCGCACCGATACTCCGACCCGGTGACCGCGACCTGGCTGTCACTGGACGGACTGCTGGTGCTGTTCGGCGGCGCCGCGCTGCTGGTCCCCGGCACGCTCGGCAGTCCCCATCTGCTGCTGGGCAGCTCGGTGCTGCTGATCGCGGCGCTGCTCGGTTACCGGATCACCGGCGCGGGCGCGACGCTGTTCTCCTGTGCCGCCGCGCTCGCCGTGATCGCGGGTGTCGCCGCGGCGATCCATCTGATCTGGCATCCGGGTCTGCCGAAGCTGTCGGCCGGTCTGCTGGTGGCGGGCATCGCGATCATCTCGGCGGTGCCGCGGCTGGCGGCCGTGCTTGCGCGGCTGCCCATTCCGCCGGTCCCCACCGCGGGCGGCGCGATCGACCCGGCCGACCACGAACCGCGACCGACCATCGAGGGCATCGGCGCCATCGGCGCCAGCGCGCTGCCCTCCGCGGCGGGACTCGGGCTGCGCGCCCGCACGGCCAACCGTTTCCAGTCCGGACTGATCGCGGCCTGCACCGCGAGCGCGGTCGTCGGCGCGTTCGGCGTGGCGGATCCGCTGGGTTCGCCGCGCTGGCAAGGGGTCACGCTGGCGGTCGTGACCGCGATCATCCTCGCGCTGCGCGGCCGCTCGTTCGCCGATCTGGTCCAGGCCGCGACGCTGATCGGCGGCGGCTGCCTGACATCGGTCGCACTGACCGCCGGATTCGCCGTCGGCGATTCGGACCACACCTTGCTCGCGGCCGGCATCCTGCTCGCGTTCGCGACCGGTGTGGTCGGGTTCGGGGTGATCGGCCCTCACATCGAGGTCACCCCGGTGACCAGGCGGATGATCGAGATCTTCGAGTACTTGCTGATCGTGTCGGTGATCCCCCTGGTGTTGTGGGTGATGAACATCTACTCGATGGCCCGGAACATATGACCGGCAGCGCATCCCGCCGCAGCGTCATGCAAATGGCCTGCGCGGCTACGGTTGTCGGTGCCGCGATCGCCGGGCCGTGGCCCGCCGCCCGGGCGATCACCCCGCCCGGGATCGACCCCGGCGCACTCGGCGTCGCACAGGCTTTGAGCGTGCGGCCCGCGCCGCTGGAACCGACCGAACAGCGCGCCGTGTGCGCCGAACCCCTGCTCACCGGCGCGCCGCCCAGCGAGCCCCCGATGGCGCAGCGGGTATTGGATCTGCCATCCGCATGGCAGTTCAGCCGCGGTGCGGGGCAGAAGGTGGCCGTCATCGATACGGGGGTCAATCCGCACCCGCGGCTGCGGTCCTTGCAACCGGGCGGCGATTTCGTCTCCGACAGCGACGGAACGGTCGACTGCGACGGCCACGGCACCCTGGTCGCCGGGATCATCGCGGCCCAGCCGAGCCCCGGCGACGCCTTCGCGGGCATCGCGCCCGACGCGGACCTGCTCACCATCCGGCAGCTGAGCTTGGCCTACGAGCCGAAAGACCGTGCGGGGCGTGGTGATCCGCCGGGCAAGATCAGCAGCGACGGTTACGGCAGCGTGCTCACGCTGGCGGCGGCGGTGGTCCGCGCCGTCGATCTCGGCGCCACCGTCATCAACATCTCCGAAGTCGCCTGCACCGCGGCCGGATCGGACACCGCGGACGCCTCGCTCGGCGCGGCGGTGAAGTACGCCTACGACCGCAATGTCGTCGTGGTCGCGGCGGCGGGCAACTTGCAACCCGACGGCGCCTGCTCGAAACAGAACGAAGGGTCGGGCTGGGGCTCGGTGGCCACGGTCGCGAGCCCGGCCTGGTTCACGCCCTATGTGCTGTCGGTGGGCTCGGTGGACTCGACCGGCCAGGTGTCGGAGCTGTCGCTGCACGGCCCATGGGTGGGCGTCGCCGCGATCGGCCGCAATATCGTTTCGCTGGACAGCAAGCCGGGCGCGACCGGGCTGGTGGACGGCGTCCAGACCACCGACGGCATCAGGGCCGTTGAAGGCACCAGCTTCGCGGCGCCCTATGTGGCCGGGCTGGCCGCGCTGGTGCGCGCACGCTTCCCCGAACTCACCGCCCAGCAGGTGATGGACCGCATCGTCCGCACGGCGCACGGACCGGGCACCGGCCGCGACGACCGGATCGGGCACGGCCTGATCGATCCGCTCGCCGCGCTGACCGCGCAACTGCCGGACAAACCCGTGAGCGCCGACGCCGACGCCGCCCGAGCCGTCGCAGCGCCGGCGCGTCCGCCCGGCCCGGACCCTCGGCCGCGCCGGATCGCCGTGCTCGGCTCCATCGTGTGCCTGGCCGGTCTGGCCATCGGTGTGGCCGTGGCGTTCCCGTTCCGCCGGACCAGGCAGGACCTGAACGCGGAATTCGATCCGTAGCGCGGGCGCAGCTCGACCGCTCGCCGCCGACCGAACGAAGGAATCATGGCTACCGAAGGCTTTGTGCGCCGCCCCCGCATCGCACCGCCCCGGGCACCCGGTGGCGAGGTGGCGCTTACCGCACCGCCGGAGATCGCGCGCGCACTGCCCGCGCCGCTGATGATGAAGCTGATGCCGATCGTCATGGTGGTCGCGGTGGTCGGCATGATCGCCATGATGGCGATGATGGGCCGCAACCTGCTGGCCAATCCGTTCATGATGATGTTCCCGATGATGATGCTCATGTCGATGGTCGGCATGATGGCCGGGTTCCGGGGCGGCGGGCCCAAACGCGCGGTGGAACTGAACGAGGAACGCAAGGACTACTTCCGCTATCTCGACCAGGTCCGCAAGGAAGTGCGCCGCACCGGCGGCAAGCAACTGGAGACGCTGCGCTGGAGTCATCCCGAACCCGCCGACCTGCCGTCCCTGATCGGGACCAGGCGGATGTGGGAGCGCAGGCCCAACGACCCCGACTTCGGGCACGTGCGCGTCGGGGTCGGCAGCCACCGGCTGGCCACCAAGTTGGCGCGCCCTGAGACGGGGCCGCTGGAGGATCTGGAACCGGTGTCCACCGTGGCACTGCGCCGATTCGTGCGGACCCATTCGGTGGTGCACCGCCTGCCGACCGCCGTGTCGTTGCGCGCGTTCCCCGCGATCAACATCGGCGGTCCGGCCGATGAGGCGCGCATGCTGGTGCGGGCGATGCTGATGGAGCTGGCGGTGTTCCACGGTCCCGACCACCTCGCCATCGCGATCGTCTGCTCCGACCCGGACGGCCCGGCCTGGTCCTGGGCGAAATGGCTGCCGCAGCTGCAACATCCGACCCAGCGCGACGGCATGGGTTCGGCGCGCATGATGTACCACTCGCTCGGTGAGCTGGAGACGGCGCTGGCGGCCGAGCTGCTCGAGCGCGGCCGGTTCATGCGCAACCCACAGCCGACCCAGGGGCGACTGCACCTGGTGGTCGTCATCGACGACGGCTACGTGAGCGGAAGCGAACGGCTGGTCAGCGAATCGGGTCTGGACTCGGTGACGGTGCTCGACCTCACCGCGCCGGAGGGCGGGCTCGCGGCCCGGCGCGGACTGCAACTGGTCGTCGCCGACGGTGAGGTGGCCGCGCGCAGCGCCGCCGGGGTGGAGAAGTTCGCCACCGCCGACGAGGTGAGCACGGCCGAGTCCGAGTCCTTCGCCCGCGCACTGGCCAGATACCGGCTGGCGACCGCGGCCCAGATCGTCAGTCTCGGCGAGGGGACCACGGCCGATCCCGGACTCATGGCGCTGCTGAAGATTCCGGACGCGGCCCAGATCGATCCGGCGCGGGTGTGGCGTCCGCGCACCGGCCGCGAGCGGCTGCGGGTGCCGATCGGCATCACTCCCGACGGCACCCCGGTGGAGATCGACATCAAGGAGTCGGCGGAGAACGGCATGGGCCCGCACGGCCTGTGCATCGGCGCCACCGGCTCCGGAAAATCCGAATTCCTTCGCACGCTGGTGCTCTCGCTGGTCACCACGCATTCCCCGGACGCGCTGAACCTGGTGCTCGTCGACTTCAAGGGCGGCGCGACCTTCCTCGGCCTCGATTCGCTGCCGCACGTCGCCGCGGTGATCACCAACCTGGAAGAGGAACTGTCGCTGGTCGATCGCATGAAGGACGCGCTCGCCGGCGAGATGAACCGCCGCCAGGAATTGCTGCGTTCGGCGGGCAACTACGCCAACGTCACCGACTACGAGAAGGCGCGCGCCGCCGGCGTGCCGCTCGACCCGCTGCCCGCGCTGTTCATCGTGGTCGACGAGTTCTCCGAACTGCTGTCGCAGAAGCCGGATTTCGCGGAGCTGTTCGTGATGATCGGCCGCCTCGGCCGGTCGCTGCACGTGCACCTGCTGCTGGCCTCGCAGCGCCTGGAGGAGAACAAGCTGCGCGGCCTGGAATCGCACCTGTCCTACCGGATCGGCCTGCGCACGTTCTCGGCGAACGAGTCACGCGCGGTGCTCGGCATCACCGACGCCTACCACCTGCCCAGCGTGCCCGGCTCGGGATACCTGAAGAGCGACGCGTCGGATCCGTTGCGGTTCAACGCCAGTTACGTGTCCGGTCCGTACGTCGCGCCGCAGGGCACGGTGACCGGCGAGGACGGCAGCCCGGTCGCGGGCCGGCGGCCCGCGTTGTTCACCGCCGCTCCGGTGGAGATGCCGGAGGCGATCGAAGCCGGCGTCGAAGCGGAGCCGGTCGCGCCGTCGAACCCGCTGCTGGAGCTGCCGCCGCCACCGTCGGCCGTCGGGGCCGCGCCCGGCGCCGACGAGGGCATCCCGGACACGTTGCTCGACGTGGTGGTCAAGCGGCTCACCGGGCACGGCCGCCCGGCCCACGAGGTGTGGTTGCCGCCCCTGGACGAATCCCCGACGGTGGACATGCTGCTGCCGGACCCCGACTGGCGGTCGCCGGTCAACCGGCACGGCCAGCTGTGGATGCCGATCGGCGTCATCGACAAGCCCTACGAGCAGCGCCGCGATGTGCTCACCATCAATCTGGCCGGCGCCCAGGGCAATGTCGCCGTCGTCGGCGGCCCGCAGTCGGGCAAATCGACGACCCTGCGCACCATCATCATGGCGACCGCGGCCACCCACACCCCCGAACAGGCGCAGTTCTACTGCCTCGACTTCGGTGGCGGAAGCATGGCCGGGTTGTCCGGCGTCCCGCACGTCGGTTCGGTGGCCGGTCGTCTCGACGGCGACCGGGTGCGCCGCACGGTCGCCGAACTCACCACGCTGATGCGTCAGCGCGAGGAGCGCTTCGCCGCGCTCGGCATCGAGTCGATGGCCGAATTCCGGCGGCGCAAGTTCGGCGACGGCCGCCGCGTCCAGGACGGCGCGGCCGGATCCGCCGATCCGCTGGCCGACGACAAGTTCGGCGACGTGTTCCTGGTGATCGACGGCTGGGCCGCGATCCGCGAGGAGTTCGACATGCTGGAGCCGCAGATCAACGCCATCGCGGCCCAGGGTCTGTCGTTCGGCATCCACCTGATGATCGGCGCCGCGCGCTGGGCCGAGATCCGCCCGGTGGTCAAGGACCAGATCGGCACCCGCATCGAGCTGCGGCTCGGCGATCCGTCCGACTCGGAGATGGGCAGGCGCACCGCCCACCAGGTCCCGGTCGGACGTCCCGGCCGCGGTCTGACCGCCGACCAGTTGCACATGCTGATCGCCCTGCCGCGCTTGGATTCCGACTCCGACCCGGGCAGCCTGGCCGACGGTGTCGCGCAAGCGCGGGCCGGACTCGAACAGCAGTACCCGGACCGCCGCGCGCCCGAAGTGCGCATGCTGCCGCTGCGGTTCTCCAGGGACGAGTTGCTGGCCTCGGCGAAGGCGGAAGGCGTCGAGCTCGGCCCCACCAGGGTCGTCGTCGGGCTCGGCGAGTCCGAATTGCAGCCGCTGGTGCTGGACTTCGGCGTCGAACCGCACTTCATGGCATTCGCGGACGTGGAATGCGGCAAGACCACCCTGTTGCGCAACATCGTGATGGGCGTGGTGGAGCAGTCGACCACCGAGCAGGCCCGGATCATCATGGTGGATTACCGCCGGACCATGCTGGGCGTGGTGGAGGGCGACCACCTGGCCGGGTATTCCACGTCGTCGCAGACCTGCGGCCCGATGATCCAGGAGGTGGCCGGGTATCTGGCCAAACGGATTCCCGGCTCGGACATCACGCCGCAGCAACTGCGCGAACGCAGCTGGTGGAGCGGTCCGGAGATCTACATCGTGGTCGACGACTACGACATGGTCGCCGCGGGCACCGGCATGAACCCGTTCGCGCCGCTGCTGGAATTCCTGCCGCAGGCGCGCGACATCGGCATGCATTTCGTGGTCACCCGCCGCAGCGGCGGTGTGTCCCGCGCGCTGTACGACCCGATTCTGGGCACCATGAAGAACCTCTCGGTGGAGACGTTGATCATGAGCGGGTCGCGGGACGAGGGCAAACTGATCGGTGACGTGCGGCCGAGCAAGCTGCCGCCAGGACGCGGAACGCTGGTCTCGCGCAGCAGGGGAATCGAGATGGTGCACATCGCGCATCTGCCGCCGATCTGAGCGGCGCGCCGTCGCGCGGTGGACGCCTCCGTCGTGCGTGCGTGCGCGGGAGGTCGCCGGTGGTGTGCGGGGGCGCCGCGCATCGGGACGTGCCACCGCCATCGCGAGCGCCCGAGTACCGGCGCTCAGTTGTTCGGCGGCGGGCGCAAGAGCGCCGACGTGCTCACCCGCCCGGCTGCGGTCACCCGGACGGGAAGGGCGGGATCCCAGGTGTCGGCTCTCCGCTCGAACAGCGCACGCGAAGGTCCGAGCGCGAGTGGTCCCCCCGCGACACGCACCAAACGGAATCCCGCCGAACGGTAATAGGCGTGCAGGTCGGTATTGGTGGTCCACGCGTCGAGCCGGACCCAGGCGCGGCCCTGCGAGCGGGCGAGCGTTCCCGCGTGCGCGAGCATGTAATGGCCGACGCGCTGGCCCGCGAATCGCAGGTCCACGATCATGTAATGGACGATCACCGCGTCGTCGAGTTCCCATCGCGACCACAGACCGTCGTCGGCGCGGTCGTTGACCGTGATGGTCCCCGCCGGTTCCCCCGCGACCTCGGCGATCCAGGTCTCGCCCGCGTCCAGCGCGCGTCCGACGGCGCGGGCGAAGATCTCGATGGGCAGGCCGCGTCCCGCGACCGTCCACTGGTCGGAGCCGCGCGCGGTGAGCCACGCCGTGCGCTGCACGCGCAGGCGGCAGATCATGCCCAGATCGCCCCATGTCGCCTGGCGCAGCGCGATCGTCATGGATTACGCCCGGCCGGACCCGTGCGAATCGGCAAGCGTGTTCCGGATGACCGCGGTGCCTTCGGCGTCGCCGAGTTCGTAGGCGAGCCGATTGCCGGTGGCGAGCGAACGTTGCCGCGTGGCACGGGTGACGCGCTCGTGGGTGGCGCCGATCCGCAGGTGGTCGAGCAGGATGGTGCCGGTGGCGACGCCGAGCACCAAGGCTTCCTCCGCATTGGCCGGCCGCGCGACGAGCGTGTCGCGGTGCGCGGTCTCGGCATGGCCCCGGTCGGCGAGACGGCGGGTGGTGCCCTCCGGAATGTCGTGCGGCGAGTCGATTCCCGTCGCCTCGGCCAGGTCACGGGGATAGAAACTGACCTCCCACGACCACGGCTCGTGGTCGAGATACTGGACCACCGTCCTGGCCAGCACCCACGAATCCGGCGGTACACCCAGCCAAGACGCGACCTCGGGGCTGGCGGGCTCCATCTTCGCGCTGAACTCCTTCGACGGCTCCCGGTGCGCGGCCCGCGCGATCTCCTCGAAGATGTCGTGCGGGGTCTGCGGCCGGTCGGGGCGGATGGAATCGGTGACCACCGATTCCAGAATCTCTTGGTTTCGAACGATCGTCCCGCGGGAAGTAGCTGTATAGACGAGATTTTCGGCCACCAGCACCTGGATCGCGTTGCGGGCCGTGGTTATCGAGACCTGCATTTGATCGGCAAGTTCCGAGTGACTGGGCAATCGATCGCCCGGTTTCCACTTGGCTGCGCGGATCTCCTCGCGGAGGAGGTCTGCGATCCGGTGATACGTCGGACCGTCCGCCATCTTGCTCCTCGGTTGGTCATGCAGGTAACGAAGTGTACTCTTCGTGACTCCCTACGGCCCGGTAACGCTTGACAGGTGCCTTCAGAGGTTTATTGTAATGAAGTCCTGATCCGGTGTTGTGCGGCGATGACGGCGAGGCAACGTGGCAGGTTCGGATTCAACGGTCGTAATGACCCTCCCCGGCACATCGAGGTGTGCCGATCCTTCGGTGCGCTCTTCGGCACCGGGATTGCTTCCCACGTCCGACCTATTGGTCCGGGCGTGTCGCGGACACCGCGTGGTCGGTGGTCCGCTCTTGTGGTTCGCTCGTGATCTGGCAGTGCTACATGAGCGCCGCTTGGTCGGCCGCGGTGGTTCGGTGGACACCTCTGTGGCGGTGGTCCGCGAAATCGAGCGTCGCAGAATCGAATTGGTGATGGCCATCGACGACTGGGTGATGCGGAACGTGCCGCAGCATCGGCTCGGCGCCACCTTGCACACCGAAACGGTGGGCGCGGTGATCGATCGCCTCGCCGAGTCGTCGGTGCGCGCACACCACGCGTTGATGACTCTCAACGCGCACGACGAGTTGCTGCACAACGCGTGGCATCATCTCGCCGAACTCGCGGACGCCTACGACGATCTGGTGCGCGATGTCATGGCGGGCAGACGGCGTCTGCCCGAGTGGTGAGCGGCTGATCCGTTCGCCCTTTGCCCGCCGGGCCACGGCCCGGCGGGTGTCACGGGCGATAGCGACGGTGATCGGTGGCGAAATCGTCGGCGACGGTCGCGGCCAGTTCGACGTAGGCCCGCTTGGTCTGCTTGTGCAGCCGGTGCAAATCGATTTCGGCGCCCTCGGACATGTGCGCGTCGAACGGGATGATGTGCACGGCGCGGCACCGGGACAGGAAGTACTCCCGTAGCTGCTGGATACCGACATTCGGCGATCCGGCCCGCGGGGAGTTGATCACCACCACAGCGTTGCGCACCAAATGGTCGTGGCCGTGCAGGGACAGCCAGTCCAATGTCGCTGCGGCACTGCGGGCTCCGTCGATCGCGGGGGAGGAGATCAGTACCAGCGAGTGCGCCAGGTCGAGCACACCGGACATGGCCGAATGCATGAGTCCGGTGCCGCAGTCGGTGAGGATGATGTTGTAGAACCGCTGCAGGATCCGGGCGACCGCGCGGTACTCATCTTCGCTGAACGCCTCCGACGCGGCCGGATCGCGTTCGCTGGCCAGCACTTCCAGACGGCTGGTCGCCTGCGAGGTGTGCCTGCGCACATCGGAATAGCGCTGGATGGTCGAATCGAGGAGCAGGTCGCGCACGGTGGACCTGGTCTGCAGCGGCACCCGCTGCGACAGCGTGCCGAAGTCGGGATTGGCGTCCACCGCGATCACCCGATCGCCGCGGATGGAGGCGAAGGTGGAGCCGAGACCCATGGTGGTGGTGGTCTTCCCGACGCCGCCCTTGAGCGACAGCACCGCGATCCGGTAGTCGCCGCGGACGGGCTGCCTGATCCGCGCGACCAGCTCCTGCAGCCTGCGTTCCTCCGCGGACATACCGGGGTTGATCGCGCCGCCGGACACGTGGTGCACCGCCTTGCGCCATCCGGTACCCGGCGCCTTCTTGGCCCGGCGCAGTGGCACGTTGTCCAGCGAAGGCTGCTGGAAGGGTGCGCCTTGCTGCTGGAGTGGGGCGCCTTGCTGTTGGAGCGGGGCGCCTTGCTGTTGGAGCGGGGCGCCTTGCTGTTGGAGCGGGGCGCCTTGCTGCTGGGCGGGCGGCTGTGCATAACCCGGCGGCGTGCCCCACTGGGGGGCTGTTTGCCCGGTGATCTGGTGCGGTGGCACGGAATGCGGTGCTGCCGACGCGGATTCCGGGGCGGAGGTATTGCGCCACTGGTCGGCGGGGGCCTGTGGCGGGGTGCCCGGCGCCTGCGCACCCGCGAATTGCATTGGCGAGACTGCGGTTACGTCGCTTGCGTCATGGGGAAGCTGCTGGGTGCCCTCCGCGACGTAGGGCGTTTCGGGTCGTGGCGGGGGGACGGGCTGCTGGTCGAAGCCGGGCGCTTGTCCGACCGGCGCCTGCGAAGCCGACGGTTCGTTCGGTTCCGCGGACAGCCGGTGTCGTCCGCCACCTGCGCCGAGTCCCGCCGCCGGGCCTATCTCGGTCGCGCTGGTCCAGTTCGGTGCGTGTGCGCTGGAATCACCTTGCGCGCGAGCGACATCGACCGAACGGGCGGCGTTCGGCCGCACGGGGGTCTCCGGCGTGCGAGCGGAAGCCGGTGGAGCGCCGGTCGCGGCGGCGCTGTGCGGAGCGGGCGGCGCGGCGAGCCCACCTTGCCCGGCATGCGGGGCGGAGGGGGCCGGTTCCGTGACGCCGTAATCCGCGGGCGGTTGGTGATCGGCGGGCGTATGAGTTTCCGGCGCCCGGTCTGCCGGTGCGGCGGTCTCCTGAGAGGTGGGCGGGAGTCCCGGACGGTCCGGCCGGCGTTGCTCCGGCGCACTGTGACCGAGCCAGGGCGGCGGGCCGTCCGCGCCGCGCGGCGGCAGGCGCTGCTCGTCCGGAGCGGCTGGGGATGAACCGGATCCGCCGGTGTGCGGCGGGTCGGGCAGCGGTGGGAGTCGGCGCGGCGCGTCGGTCGCGGACGCCTCGGTCTGCTCGGGCCGGGGTGCGGCGAGCCAAGGTGGCGGACCGTCAGGAGTCACCGCAGGGGGAACAGCCGAGACGGTCTGCGGGGCTTGCAGCGGATGCTTCGCTGTGGGTGGTGTGTGTTCGGCCTCGCTTGACGGCGTGAGGTAGCTGGTGCCCTGCCCGAACTCCGTACCTGCCGTTGTGGCTGGTGCATGAACCGCTGCCGCGCCCGCCCCGACAGGGGTGTTCTCGCTGTGCGGTTCGTCCGAACTCGCACCGCTTGATCGCACTCCAGCGCCGGGTTCCGCTCCCTGGCTCCCGGCCTCCCGGACCGGGTTCGGTCCAGCAGAAGCCGCGCTCCCACCCCCGGGCGCCGATAGCCCATCGCCGTACTGCCGTGTCTGCTTGTCGGCTGCAACCCCGGATTGCGCTCCCTGCGGCTCGCCGGAATGTTCCCCGCTCGACAGCGCGGCCGACTCCCGTGCCGAAGAATCCGCGCCGGCCGGTGCCCCGCTCGCGGTCGAGACCTCGCTTGATGGGGGTTGGGTGCCGGTTGTCGTCGGCAGGGGTGCGTTGTGCCGTGCCGTGTGGTCCGGGTCGGTCGGCGCCCCGCTGGCGGCGCTCGGTGCTTCGCTTGTGGTGGGGGCGTCACCTGTTGTGGGTTGGGTGCCGGTTGTCGTCGGCAGGGGTGCGTTGTGCCATGCCGTGTGGTCCAGGCCGGTCGGTACTCCACCTGTGGTCGCGCTACCGGTCGGCCCGGCAGTGCCCGTGGTGGGCGGTGTGCCGGTCGGTGCCGATGCCTGTGCGCTGTGCGAACCCGGCTGCTCGGTACCGGTCGGCGCAGCGGCCACGCCGGTGGTGAGCTCGGACGGGGGAGCGGGTTGGGTGGCCTTCGGCGTCTGCGAGTACCCGCTCTGCCGCGTCGCGTGATCCTGGGTGGACGGAGGCGCTGCGGAGTGCCCGCCGACGGTCGGCGGAACCGGCGCATCGCCGGTGGGGGCTTCCGGACGCGCGCCGGTCGGCCACGGCTGCTGCGGACCGTGCGGTGGGAGTTCGCCGGGAGCCGTCGGTGAGTGCCCGCTCTGCCGTGCCGCATGGTCCGTCGGAGGCGGGGGCACGGCGGGGTATCCGCCGTGGAGCGCCTGCGCGGACATGTCGGCGGCGGTCGGAGTTTCCGGCTGTTCGCCGGTCGGCCGCGTCTGTTGCGAACCGTGCGCCGGGAGTCCGCCGGGCGGCGTCGGCGAGTGCCCGCTCTGCCATGCCGCCTGGTCCGTCGGAGACGTGGGCGCGGCAGGGTATCCGCCGTGGAGCGCCTGCGCGGACACTTCGGCGGCGGTCGGAGTTAACGGCTGTTCGCCGGTCGGCCGCGTCTGCGGACCGTGTGATGGGAGTTCGCCGGGCGGCGTCGGTGAGTGCCCGCCTGTCCAAGCCGCATGGTCCGTCGGAGACGGGGGCACGGCGGGGTCGGGTGACTGCACCGAGGTGTCGCCGCTGGTCGGAGTCGTGGTCGTCCAGGGGTTGGGCGACCCGGCACCCGGCTGAGCCGCCTCGTTGCCAGTCGGTCCGCGGCCCGCTCCCTGGCCGGGCGGAGCCGCGTTCGGCCACAGGCTCGGCGCCACGGCTGAGAGGGCGGCGTCGAGCCGAGGGTTGCCGGTGGACGGCCATCCGCCGAGTTGCGGACTGAGCGGAGGCCGGCCGCCGGCCTGTCCGGGTGCGCTCTGGCCGTGTGACGGCCGGGCGTGCTCGCCGTTCCGCGTCGCGGCGGGCCGTTCCTCGGCCGATTGCCGGGGCGGCGGTGGCGGGAGGTCGGGCCTGTCCGCCGGCTGGTCGTTCGGCACGGGCGGGTTCGCGGACCTGCTGCCCAGCGGCTGGAAACCGGGCGACGGCCGCGACGGGTTGCGGGTGGGCAGGCTGTGCTGCGGAGTGTTGCCGCGCTCGGGCGGCGCTTGCCACGAGTTGTCCTGGGCCGGTGGGGTGCGGTCGTGGCCGGGCTGCTGCCAGGATTCCTGCGGCTGCTGCCAGGACTCCTGCGGCGGCCGGACCGGTGCGGGCTCGTCCGGGACCGGTGCGGGCGCGCGGCCCGCCTCGACGTGCCGCTGGTCCTCCTCCGCCGGGCCTTCCTGCTTGTCGCGGCGCCAGCCCTTGCGGCGCTTCTCCGGCCGCGCGGCCTCCGGGCGCTCCGCCTCGGGCGCGCGGTTCTTGAAACGGCCGCGCCTGCGGCTGGGGGTCTCTTCGATGAGGTCGTCGTGCGGAAGGTTCTGCACCGGCGCTTCGTAGCCGCTCTGGCTGACATCGCTCTCCGACAACCACGGCGGCAGCATCGGCAGGCCGTCATTGCTACGGCTCACGACTGCGCCTCGCCGCCACTCGGCGCGCCGATCCGCTCGCCGCGCTCAGCCACGACTCGCCTCGCTGCCGCTCGGCTCGGTCGCGGCCAGGGGCGCCCCGCCGGTGACTCGCTCGCTACGCTTACTCACGGCCTCGCCTCCCTGCCGCTCGCTTCGGCCGCGACCGAGAGCGCCTCCGCCGGTGGCTCGCACGCTGCGCCGGCTCACGCGTCTCCCTCGATCTGCTGGACCCAAATACCCGAACAGCGGCCAGTTTACGCGACAACCCGGCGCCGTCGTGGCACCGCGTCCGAGGCCCGCCACCAGTGGGAAGGCGGCTGCGAAACCCCAGGCGACACCGGTATACAGGGAGGCATTTTTGCTCGATCCGGAACGGGTCGGTAAGCTGGAGCGGCGGTGCACCTACGCGCCGCCTGTTTGTGTGCGAGCGGTCCGCTCCAGCGGCCCGGTCCCATTCGAGCAGAACCAGGCAAACAAACCAGGTTGAGCGTAACCGGGATCGCGGAGGACATGGCGAAGAAAGACGGGGCCATCGAGGTCGAGGGTCGAGTTGTCGAACCGCTGCCCAATGCGATGTTCCGGATCGAGCTCGAGAACGGGCACAAGGTTCTCGCGCACATCAGCGGGAAGATGCGGCAGCACTACATTCGCATCCTCCCCGAGGACCGTGTGGTCGTCGAGCTCTCGCCCTACGACCTGTCGCGCGGCCGGATCGTCTACCGCTACAAGTGATCGCGCCCGCGCGATCGGAGTCGGTTGCGAACCGGCGGTCCCGGCGTGAGCCGGGGCGGAGTCGAAGGACTCACACCAGAACTTCCCCAGTCGCCGACTGGGGAAAAACTGTGTTCACACCCCTGTGAACCACAACAGATTGGACGGACGTGAAGGTTCAGCCGAGCGTCAAGAAGATCTGCGAGAAGTGCAAGGTGATCCGCCGTCACGGCCGGGTCATGGTGATCTGCGACAACCTGCGCCACAAGCAGCGCCAGGGCTGAGCGGAGGCGAGGGCCACCTCGCACCACCCGCCCGAGGCTTGCCGACGGCGCCGCTCGACGCGACACCAGCCAAGCACCGAACCGCAGTTCGGATTGGCAAGAAGAACTCCCAGCACCAGCCGCACGCTGCGGAAATCCAGGGTTCGCCCTGGGGCGTGCGCGCCTACCACCGGTTCGGAGGCCGGTGCCCCACCAAGACGAGGGGACGGACAGGGAGCAGACCTCCGCAACGATTAAGGAAGCTGCCAGATGGCACGTCTCATGGGCGTCGACCTCCCGCGCGAGAAGCGCATGGAGATCGCACTGACCTACATTTTCGGCATTGGCCGTACCCGCTCCAAGGAGATCCTCGAGGCCACCGGCGTCAGCCCGGACCTGCGTTCGAAGGATCTCAGCGACGATGATCTGACGAAGCTGCGTGACTACATCGAGGCTTCGGAGTTCAAGGTCGAGGGTGACCTGCGCCGCGAGGTGCAGGCCGATATTCGCCGCAAGATCGAGATCGGCTGCTACCAGGGCCTGCGCCACCGTCGTGGCCTGCCCGTGCGTGGCCAGCGCACCAAGACCAACGCGCGCACCCGCAAGGGCCCGAAGCGCACCGTCGCCGGCAAGAAGAAGTAGGGATAACCGATGCCTCCGAAGAGTCGGGCCGCGGGCCCGAAGAAGAGCCAGAAGTCGCGTCGCAGGGACAAGAAGAACGTCCCGCACGGCAACGCGCACATCAAGAGCACGTTCAACAACACGATCGTGTCGATCACCGACCCGAACGGCAACGTCATCTCCTGGGCGTCGTCGGGTCACGTCGGCTTCAAGGGCTCGCGCAAGTCGACCCCGTTCGCCGCGCAGCTCGCCGCCGAGAACGCCGCCCGCAAGGCGCAGGAGCACGGCGTCAAGAAGGTCGACGTGTTCGTGAAGGGCCCTGGTTCGGGCCGCGAGACCGCGATCCGCTCGCTGCAGGCCGCAGGCCTCGAGGTGGGCACGATCTCCGATGTCACCCCGCAGCCGCACAACGGCTGCCGTCCGCCCAAGCGGCGTCGCGTCTAGCGGGAAAGGAATAACGAACAATGGCTCGTTACACAGGCCCTATCACCCGCAAGTCGCGTCGTCTGCGCGTCGACCTGGTCGGCGGCGACCAGGCGTTCGAGCGTCGCCCCTACCCGCCCGGCCAGCACGGCCGCGCGCGGATCAAGGAGAGCGAGTACCTGCTCCAGCTGCAGGAGAAGCAGAAGGCCCGCTTCACCTACGGCATCATGGAGAAGCAGTTCAGCCGGTACTACAAGGAGGCCAACCGCCTCAAGGGCAAGACCGGTGACAACCTGCTGCGTCTGCTCGAGACCCGCCTGGACAACGTGGTGTACCGCGCCGGTCTGGCCCGCACCCGCCGGCAGGCTCGCCAGCTGGTCAGCCACGGCCACTTCCTGGTGAACAACAAGAAGGTGGACGTTCCCAGCTTCCAGGTCACCCAGTACGACATCATCGATGTCAAGGAGAAGTCGCTGGGCACCCTGCCGTTCCAGGTGGCGCGCGAGACCATCGGCGACCGTCCGGTTCCGGGCTGGTTGCAGGTGCTCCCCGGCCGGCTGCGGATCCTGGTCCACCAGTTGCCCGAGCGCGCCCAGATCGATGTGCCGCTGCAGGAACAGCTGATCGTCGAGTACTACTCGAAGTAACACTCGACGAGCCGTCCTTGGCTACCTCGGACGGCAAGCGCGCATGTGCCGCTGGTGCGTGGCCGCTCCCCATGGGCGGCCACGCGCAACCCCTGAGACGAGGCGTCAAATAGCGGGCGCCCAAAAAGGAGGATGATCCTAATGCTGATTTCACAGCGTCCGACGCTGACCGAAGAGGTCGTCGCCGAGAATCGCTCGAAGTTCACCATCGAACCGCTCGAGCCTGGCTTCGGTTACACCCTCGGCAACTCGCTGCGGCGTACCCTGCTGTCCTCGATTCCGGGGGCGGCGGTCACGAGCATCCGCATCGACGGCGTCCTGCACGAGTTCACCACCGTTCCCGGCGTGAAGGAGGATGTCACCGACATCATCCTGAACCTCAAGGGCCTGGTCGTCTCGTCCGAGGAGGACGAGCCGGTCACGATGTACGTGCGCAAGCAGGGCCCCGGCACCGTCACCGCCGGTGACATCGTGCCGCCCAGCGGCGTGGTGGTGCACAACCCGGACATGCACATCGCGACCCTGAACGACAAGGGCAAGCTGGAGATCGAGCTCGTCGTCGAGCGCGGTCGCGGCTACGTCCCCGCCGTGCAGAACAAGGCGTCCGGCGCGGAAATCGGCCGGATCCCGGTGGATTCGATCTACTCGCCGGTGCTGAAGGTGACCTACAAGGTCGAGGCGACTCGCGTCGAGCAGCGCACCGACTTCGACCGGCTCATCCTGGACGTGGAGACCAAGAACTCCATCAGCGCGCGGGACGCGCTCGCCTCGGCGGGCAAGACCCTGGTCGAGCTCTTCGGCCTGGCCCGCGAGCTGAACGTCGAAGCGGAAGGCATCGAGATCGGCCCCTCGCCGGCCGAGGCGGACCACATCGCCTCGTTCGGTCTGCCGATCGAGGACCTGGACCTCACCGTCCGGTCCTACAACTGCCTCAAGCGCGAGGGTGTGCACACCGTGGGCGAGCTGGTCGCCCGCACCGAGTCGGATCTGCTGGACATTCGCAACTTCGGCCAGAAGTCCATCGACGAGGTCAAGGTCAAGCTGCACGCTCTCGGCCTCTCGCTCAAGGACAGCCCCGCGTCGTTCGACCCGTCCAGCGTGGTCGGCTACGACGCGAGCACCGGCACGTGGAGCGACAGCGGCACGTTCAGCGACACCGACGGCGGCGAGCAGGACTACGCCGAGACCGAACAGCTCTAGGCCGCCGGGGTAGGCGCCCCGGCCCGGCCCGAAGACACAGGAGAACACCACAATGCCCAAGCCCAAGAAGGGTGCCCGCTTCGGCGGGTCGGCGTCGCACCAGAAGGCGATCTTCGCCAATCTGGCCACGGCGCTCTTCGAGCACGGCCGGATCACCACCACCGAGGCCAAGGCCAAGGCCGTGCGTCCCTACGCGGAGAAGCTGATCACCAAGGCGAAGGCAGGCACCCTTGCCGACCGCCGCGAGGTGCTGAAGGTGATCCGCAACAAGGACGTCGTGCACGAGCTCTTCGCTCAGATCGGCCCGTCCTTCGAGGGGCGCGAGGGTGGCTACACCCGCATCACCAAGACGCTGCCGCGTAAGGGTGACAACGCGCCGATGGCGATCATCGAGCTGGTCCGGGAGAAGACCGTGACCAACGAGGCCGATCGCGCTCGCCGGGTGGCCGCGTCGAAGAAGGCGGAGGAGGCCCCGGCCGCCGAGGTCGTCGAGGAGGAGGCCACCGCCGAGACCGCCGAGGCCGAGGCTCCGGTCGCCGACGAGGCCGCCGAGGACAAGAAGGACGCCTGAGGCTGAGCGTCGGACTTCGCGGACGAGCCCGCCACCCGCACTGGGTCGGCGGGCTCGTTCGTTTCTACCGGAGGATCATGTGACCGTGGAGGAATCGGTGGGATCGTCGTCGGACCGGCCGCACGCGGACGCGCCGGCCGTGGCAGCGGCCGAACCGCCACGCACCCGGGTCCGGTTGGACATCGCCTACGACGGCACGGATTTCATCGGCTGGGCGCGTCAACCCGGCCTGCGCACCGTGCAGGGGGTGCTGGAGGACGCGCTGAGCAAGGTGTTCCGCGAGCCGATCCAGCTGACCGTGGCCGGTCGTACGGACGCGGGCGTGCACGCCGAGGGGCAGGTCGCGCATTTCGACACCTCCGGCGAACTGGACGGCGGAAAACTCGTGCACCGGATGGCGCGATTCCTTCCGAAGGACGTGCGAATCAAGCGGGCGCGCCCGGCCGCGCCCGAGTTCGACGCCCGGTTCTCCGCCATCCGCCGTCATTACGCCTATAGGTTGACCACCGCGCCGTACGGGGCGGAGCCGCTACTGGCCCGCAGCGTGGTCGCCTGCCGGTCCGGCGTCGACGTCGACGCCATGCGTGCGGCGTCGCGAAAGCTGCTGGGTCTGCACAACTTCGCCGCGTTCTGCCGCCGCAGAGAGGGCGCGACGACGGTGCGGGAGTTGCAGCGTTTCGACTGGGAGCGCGAGGGCGACCTGCTGATCGCCTACGTAAGCGCCGATGCGTTCTGCTGGTCGATGGTCCGCAGCCTGGTCGGCGCGGTCCTCGCCGTCGGCGAAGGGCGGCGGACGACGGAATGGGTCGCCGACCTGTTGCGGGAGACCGAGCGCTCCAGTTCGGTCACCGTCGCTCCCGCACATGGTTTGAGTCTGATCGGCGTCGACTATCCGGCGGATGAGGATCTCGCCGCCCGCAACGCGCAGACGCGGGAGACGCGGACGGTTCCGGTCCCTGGCGGAGGTTGCTGCGGCGACTGAGGGTACGGACTACCCGCACCCTGCGCGGGTGCGGGTAGCGTGCGCGGTCACTTCGATTGCCGCGGGTACTGCTGCTGCGACTGCTGACTCTGCTCCTGTTGCGTCGGCGACATCGTCTCGGACCGGTTCGTTTGCGCCTCGATGGTCCTCGGTTCCTGCGACGCCCCGGTGATCTGGATGCGGCGCGGCTTCGCGCGCTCGGCGATCGGGATCGTCACCGACAGCACGCCGTTGTTGTAGGTCGCGCTGATGTTCTCCACGTCGACGTTCTCGCCGAGGGACATCTGGCGCATGAAGGTGCCCGCGAAGCGTTCCGAGGCGATCCACTGCACGCCTTCTTCGCTAGGCACGGTGCGCTGCGCCCGCAGGGTGAGCGTGCCGTTGTCGACGCTGACGTCGATCGAGCCGGGATCGACGCCGGGCAGGTCCGCGTTCAGGACGTAGTGATCTCCCGCTTTGAACAGATCCATCGGCATGAATCGCGGTGCGCGACCGGTTCCGGCTCTCTCCCCGAGCAATTGACGGGCGACGGTGTCGATGTCATGGAATGGATCGAATCGAAGCACAGCAATCACCTCCATTTCCCCTAGTGGTGGCGCGGGCCAGGCGGCGGGCGCCGATAGCTGTGCAATAGCCACAGTAGCCCTCGGTAATCAGCAGGGCATCGACTCGACCGACCGGGCGCGCGGAGCCGGAATAGCCGTCTCCGGGCGTGTGTTGGGTCGGGACATGGCATTCGACAGTCTCGGACGGTTCGGAGTGTGGCGGGCGTACAACGGGTTCAGCCCGCAAGACGCACGGGAATTGGAGCAGCTGGGGTACGGCGCGCTCTGGTTGGGGGCCTCGCCTCCCGCGGATCTGGCGACGGTCGAACCGCTGCTCGATGCGACCGAGACCATCACCGTAGCCACCAGCATCGTGAACATCTGGGCGTCGCCGGCGAAGGAAGCCGCCGACTCGTTCCATCGAATCGAGGCCCGCTTCCCCGGCCGCTTCCTGCTCGGCATCGGCGCCGGACACCCGGAGCACACCGGTGAATACCGCAAGCCGTACGACGCGCTGGTGGAGTATCTCGACGAGCTCGACGCCGCGGGAGTGCCCGTAGAACGGCGCGCGGTGGCCGCGCTCGGGCCGCGCGTGCTGAAGCTGGCCGCCGAGCGGTCGCTGGGCGCGTTGCCCTACTTCGTGCCCGCTGCGCATACCGGGAAGGCGCGCGAGATCGTCGGCCCGGACGCTCTGCTGGCGACCGAGCACAAGGTGGTGCTGACCGACGACACCCGCACCGCGCACGCCGTCGCGGATCAGACGGTCGCGTTCTACGTCGGCCTCACCAACTACGCGTCGAACCTGCGCCGATTCGGTTTCACCGACGCCGACCTCACCGTGCCGCCGAGCGAGGCGCTGTTCGATGCCGTCATCGCGCACGGCACGCCGGAGCGGATCGCCGCGCAGCTGTCCGCGCACGCCGACGCGGGCGCCGACCACGTCGCGGTGCAGATCCTCGGCGACAACTACCTGCCCGCGTTGCGCACCCTGGCCCCGCTGCTGACGGCGCGATCCTGACCACCCATGTTCTTCTCCGGCCCCCGGCGCAGCGTCGGGGGCCGGTTCGCGTTTCCGGGTGATCGTCCTAAGGGACTGTTAGGAAGCCGCGAGAGCCATTCCGCGCTCGTGTGACTGCCGACACACTGATCTGCGACGACGTGATGAGGCGTCGGAGAAGGAGATGTTGTGACTACGACACAGCCCGTCGGCGAGCGCCGGGTGGTCGCGAACGTGCTGCGCGGATCCATCGGCAACCTCGTCGAGTGGTACGACTGGTACGTCTACGCCGCGTTCAGCGTGTACTTCGCCAAGACGTTCTTCCCCAAGGACGATCCCACCGCGCAGCTTTTGTCCACCGCCGCCGTGTTCGCGGTCGGCTTCCTGATGCGCCCGATCGGCGGCTGGGCGCTGGGCCGCTACGCCGACCGGTTCGGCAGGCGCTCGGCGCTGACCTTGTCGGTGACGGTGATGGCGGCCGGATCGCTGATGATCGCGGCGACGCCGGGCTATCAGACCATCGGCCTGGCCGCGCCCGCCCTGCTGCTGGTGGCCCGGCTGCTGCAAGGTCTGTCGGTGGGCGGTGAGTACGCCACCAGTGCGACGTATCTGTCCGAGGTGGCCTCGGCGGGCAGGCGCGGGTTCTACTCGAGCTTCCAATACGTGACGCTGGTGGCCGGCCAGCTCGTCGCGCTCGGGGTGCAGATCGTGCTGCAACAGTTCCTCGACGCCGACCAGATGAACGCCTGGGGCTGGCGGATTCCGTTCGTGATCGGCGCGGCGGGCGCCCTGATCGTGATGTGGTTGCGGCGCGGCATGGACGAGTCCGAGCAGTTCCGCGCCGAATCCGGGCAGCAAGCGGCGAAGGGCGCGCCCACCGCCGCGGCCCGATCGCGTGGCTCGTTGCGCATCCTGTTGCAGTACCCGCGCGAATGCCTGCTGGTCGTCGGCTTGACGCTGGGCGGAACGGTCGCGTTCTACACCTACACGACCTACATGCAGAAGTTCATGATCAACACCTCCGGCATCTCCAAGTCGACCGTGGCGTGGATCAACTTCATCGCGCTGTTGGTCTTCGTGGTGCTGCAACCGCTGGCGGGCGCGCTGTCGGACCGGGTGGGCCGGCGCAAGCTGCTGATCTTCTTCGGCGTGGCAGGCACCTTGCTGACCGTGCCGATCATGACGGTGCTCGCGCACACCACCGATCCGGTCGCCGCGTGGGGCCTGATGATGGCGGCGCTGGTGATCATCACCGGATACACCTCGATCAACGCGATCGTGAAGGCAGAGCTGTTCCCGACGCGAATCCGCGCGCTCGGCGTGGGGCTGCCCTATGCGCTGACCGTCGCCATCTTCGGCGGCACCGCCGAGACGATCGCGCTGGCGCTGAAGAAGGGCGGCCACGAGTCGCTGTACTTCTGGTACGTCGCGGGCTGCATCGCGGTCTCGCTGATCACCTACTACTTCATGCGGGAGACCTCGGCCTCGTCGGCGATCGACGCGGCCGAGCCCACCGCGAGCGCCGACACCGGGCCCGGCGCCGCGGCCGAGCCGGGACGGCCGATGGTCACCGTGCGTGACTGACCGACCGGCACACGCGCCGGTCCGCCCACTGTGGGAGGATCGGCGCGTGCGGCTTGCGGTGGTCGAGGACGACGACGGCGTGGGAGACGCGCTGGTCGAGGCGCTCAACGCCCGCGGTTACCGCGCCGAACGCAAGTGCCGCGGCGCGGATCTGCTGATCGCGCATCGCGACTACGACGCGGTGATCCTCGACCTCGGACTGCCCGACGGCGACGGTCTGCAGGTGCTGCGCAGGCTGCGCGAGGTGAGTTCGGTTCCGGTGCTGATCCTGACCGCGCGCAGCGACGAACGCTCGATCGTGCGCGGTCTGCGCGGCGGCGCCGACGACTATCTGGTGAAGCCACCGCGCATCGCGGAACTCGTCGCGCGGTTGGAGACGGTCACCAGGCGCGCGGCCGCGGCGGCGCGGCCGGAGCGATCGGTGGTCGTCACCGGTGACGTGCGGGTCGATCTCGGCGCGCGCGTGGTGGAGGTGGCAGGCGAGCCGGTGTCGCTGACGCAGAAGGAATTCGAACTGGTCGAGGCGCTGGTGGAACGGCCGGGGGCCGCGGTGAGCCGTCAGCAGTTGATGGATCGCATCTGGGGTGACGCCTTCGTCGCGGTCTCGCGTTCGCTGGACGTGCACATGACCGGCTTGCGGGCGAAGCTCGGCAGGCCCGGCCTGATCACCACCATCCGCGGGTACGGGTACCGGTGGGGGCAATGAGCGCGGCCCGGCGGGCCGGAGGTGCGTCGTGCGGCGTCGCTTGCTGGTCGCGCTGACGCTGTTCGCGGCCATCGCGGTGCTGGGGTTCGCGGTGCCGCTGTCGCTGACCGTCGCCACCAGCCGCACCCAGCAGTTGGTGCTCGCGCGCTCCGGGGACGCCGATCGTTTCGCCACCCTCGCCGACGACGCGGTCACCGCGGGGGACTACCGCGCGCTGGCCGACGAGGTGCAGCGCTATCACGAGCTGTACGGGGAGAACGTGCTCGTGGTCGACGCCAAGGGCGCGACGGCGGTGAACGCGGGCGCGGACGTCGATCATCCCGCCATCGAGGCGGCGGTGGCGGCCGCGCGCCGCAACCAGCGTCCGCACGCGGTGGACAAGCTGACGCCGTGGGGCGCGCCGACCATGCTGGTGGCGCGGCCGGTCGGCACCGGAGTGCAGGTGAACGGAGCCGTGGTGATCGAGGCGTCGACGGCCCGCGCCCGCGCTGACATCGGGCGGGCCTGGCTGGTGATCGTGCTCGGCGGCGCGGTCGCGATGGCAGTGTTCGTGCTGCTCGCCGTGACGATCGGCCGCTGGGTGCTGCGGCCGCTCGCGGCGCTGTCGCACGGTGTGGCCGAGTTGACCGCGACGTTGCCCAAGCCGCGCGCCGACACCGTCGCGCCGGTGTCGATCGCGGGCCGCTACGGCGGACCGCCGGAGATGCGGGCGCTGGCGGAGTCCTTCGACGCCATGGCGCTGGCCGTGGCCGATTCGGCGGACGCGCAACGTCAGCTGGTCGCCGACACCGCGCACGCGATGCGCAATCCGCTGGCCGCTCTGACCATCCGCCTCGATTCCCTGGAATCCGCGATCCCGGCCGGCGCGGCGGAGACCTTCCGCAGCGCGGGCGCCGAGGTCGAGCGGCTCACCGCGCTGCTCGACGGACTGCTCAGCCTGGCTGTCGCCGAGACGCCCGCGGCCTTCGACGTCGCCCGCACCGCCGAGGACGACAACCAGTGCGACGCCGCGCAGGTGGTCGCCGACCGTTTCGACGCCTGGTACTCGGCGTTCGAGGCGGCCGGACAGCAATTGCGGATGGCGCCCGTGGCCGGGCACGCCGAGGTCGCGGTCCCGGCGGAGGTGCTCGCGCAGATTCTGGACGTGCCGCTGAGCAACGCGACGCGCTACGCGGGCGCGGGCGCGCACGTCGATCTGGTCGTCGCGACCGAGCCGGGCTGGGTCACCGTGGCCGTCCGCGATGACGGCAGCGGTGTTCCCACCGCCGAACTCGACAAGCTGACCACCCGCTTCTTCCGGGGTTCGGCTGCGCGGGCCGGTGGCTCCGGGCTCGGTTTGCCGATCGCCGCGGCGTTGGCTCAGGCACGCGGCGGCGCGCTCACCGTGGCGGCGGTGCGTCCGCACGGTCTGGCGGTCTCGGTGCGCCTGCCAGCGGCGGAGGCACTCTGATGGGCAGGCAGCCGATCGTCGGGCGCGGCATGGGCCGGCGCGGTTTCCTAGCCTTGGCCGTGGCGGCGGGTATCGCGGGTTGTGGGCCGGGCGGCGGGGGCGCCACCGTGCGACTGGCGTCCGGCGAGGTCGGCGGCTTCTATCACGCCTTCGCGGGACTGCTCGGCCTGGCCGCCGCCGATACCGCGGACGTGCGGATCGAGCGGGTGATCACCTCGGGTTCACAGGACAACCTGGCGTTGCTGGCGCGCGGCGCGGTCGATGCCGCGCTGGCACTCGCGGATTCGGTGCGCGACAGCGCGGGCGAGGTGTTCGCGCTGGGCCGGGTGTACGAGAACTACCTGCAGTTGGTCGTGCGCGCGGACAGTCCGATCGGTTCGGTCGCGGATCTGCGCGGAACGCGGGTGAGCCTGGGCGCGCAGGGATCGGGCGCGGCGTTGACCGGCGAGCGCATACTGCGCGTCGCGGGGCTCGACCCGAGCGCCGACGTCACGATCACCCATCGTCCCTTGGCGCAGGCGGTGGCCGCCCTGACCGCGGGCGAGGCGGATGCGCTGTTGTGGGCGGGCGGCGTGCCGACGGCGCGGCTCGCGATTCCGAGCCGGATGCGCCTGGTGGACATGGGTGAACTGGCCGCGCCGATGCGGGAGCGCTTCGGGCCGGTGTACGACCGGGTCGCGATACCCGCCGACGCCTATCCGGGCGGGGTCTCGGTGCACACCATCGGGGTGGCGAACCTGCTGCTCGCCGCGGGCAGCATGTCCGAGGAGGTGGCCGCCGCCATCGTGGAACTACTCGTGTGGCATGCCGACGCGCTGGTGCCCACCGAGGCGGCGGGCACCCAGTTCCTCGACGGCCGTTCGCTGATCAGCACCGGCCCGATTCCGCTGCATCCCGGCGCGGCCGCGGTCTATCGCCGCTGGCACGGATAGGTGGTCAGGAGCGGACCAGGCGGGCGATGGCGTCGGTGGCTTCCTTGATCTTGGCCTCGGCTTCGGGGCCGCCCGCGACCGCCGCGTCCACCACGCAGTGGCTGATGTGGTCCTCGAGCAGGCCCATCGCCACCGCTTGCAACGCTTTGGTCATGGCGGAGACCTGGGTGAGGATGTCGATGCAGTACTTCTCCTCCTCGACCATCCGCTGCAGACCGCGCGCCTGGCCCTCGATGCGCCGCAGCCGCTTGAGGTAGTCGTCCTTGGCGGTGATGTAGCCGTGCCCGGCGTGGTCGGCCGCCGTGTTGTCGTGGGGGGAAGCTGCCACCGATGTCTCCTCGCTGCCTGCCGGTCGCCGGAACCGGTTCAATACCCCCCTAGGGTACATCTCGCGCGGGGTCTTGTCAGATCGTGGGCGATCCGCCGCGACGGTCCGTAGTCGGCCATGCGTCGCCGGAAAGCAGGGTAACGCGGATCCCGGCGCGCGACGGCCATCGCGGGACGAGACAATTGGGGTATGAGTTCGCACCCCCGGCCCGCGCTCGCCGTCATCGGCGGCAGCGGCTTCTACGATTTCTTCGACAACGAGGCGACCATCGTCGAGGTCGAGACCCCCTATGGCGCACCGAGCGCGGGCATCGCCGTCGGAGAGGTGGAAGGGCGGCCGGTGGCGTTCCTGCCTCGCCACGGCAAGAACCACGAATTCGCGCCGCATACCTTGCCCTACCGGGCCAACCTCTGGGCGCTGCGCTCGCTGGGCGTGCGCCGGATCTTCGCGCCCTGCGCCGTCGGCAGCCTGCGCGCGGACTGGGGGCCCGGCACGGTCGCGGTGCCGGATCAGCTGGTCGACCGGACCTCCGGCCGTCCGCAAACCTACTTCGACGGCGGCGGCATCCACGTGTCCTTCGCCGACCCGTATTGCGAGGAACTGCGCGCCGCCGCCATCAAGGCCCAGTCCGACGAACTGCACATGATGCACGCAGGCACGATGGTCGTCGTCGAGGGCCCGCGCTTTTCCACCCGCGCCGAGAGCCGGTGGTTCGCCGCGCAAGGCTGGGAGCTGGTGAACATGACCGGTCACCCGGAGGCGGTGCTCGCTCGCGAACTCGAGATGTGCTACGCCGCCGTCGCGCTCGTCACGGATCTGGACGCAGGTCTGGAGGAGGGCGATGGAGTGCGAGCCGTCGACGTCTTCGCCGAGTTCAAACGCAACTTGACGCCCTTCAAAGAGCTCATCCGCCGCGCGGTGGCCGCGGTGGACGGCACCGACACCTGCGACCGGTGCCGAGTCCACGCGGGAGTGTCGCTGCCGTTCGAGCTGCCCTGAGTCCTATCCGAGGGCCGGCCACCGCAGCGGGAGCCCGCTGCGGTGAAGCCCGCCGAGCTCGCTGACGCCCGGCGTTCCCGCGCGGACCGCGGAAAGGGGGAACGACCGCGCCGGGCACGGCCGAGTAGGCGGCGACCGACTGATCCGAACTCGGATGGCCGGATGTCGCTCAGCTCGGCCGCGGCGCGAACGCGTCGGCGTGAGCCGTCGCCCACTGCTCGAAAGTCCGCGGAGGTCGGCCGGTCACCTGCTCGACGGTCGGATAGAGCGTCGCCTCGTCCAACGTGCCCTCGACGAAAAAGCTGAGAAACGCGTCCACGTACTCCCGCGGCATGGTGGCCGCCAACTCGGCCTCGGTCTCCTGGTCGTCGAGCTCATGCGCCACCAGCGGCCGGTTCAGCACCGCGGCGAGTACCGCGACCTGCTCCGCCGGTCGCAGTGCCTGCGGGCCGGTGAGTTCGAGCACTCGCCCTTCCAGCCCGTCCCGGGTGAGCGCGGCGGCCGCGACCGCCGCGATGTCGGCGGGGTCGATCGCGCCGACCCGGACACCGGGGAATTGCACACGGACGACGTCGCCCGCGGCGAGCTGCGGCAACCAGCGCAGCGCGTTCGACATGAACGACCGCGGCCGCAGGAAAGTCCAGCTCAGCTCGGATGCGCGCACTGCGTCCTCGGACAGCGTCATGTAGCGCGAGACGGCGTTGTCCATGTCGCGCAGCGCGGCGGAGCCGCCGGAGAGCAGCGCGACCCGGCGGACCCCAGCCTTGTTCGCGAGGTTCAGCAGCCCCGGCAAGTCGTTGTAGCCGGGGAGCAGGAACATGCCGTCCACGCCGTCGAGCGCGTCGGCCAGCGTCTCCGGGCGGTTCAGATCACCGGTGACGGGCTCGGCGCCGGGTGGGAGCACCGCCTTGGCCGGATCGCGCACCAGCGCCCGCACCTGCTCGCCCGATCCGCTGAGGGTCCGTACCAGTTCCGCGCCGACGTTGCCGGTGGCGCCGGTTACCAAGATCATTTCTTCTCCGTGTTCGATTTGCCGCGACTGCGTCGCGGCGTGTTCGCGGCCCCTTTGTGGCTCGCGTGTGCGCGACCGCCGCTTGCTCCTTCGTCGCCTACGCGGCGGCCGCGCACACGCGAGCCGGGCCGCGAACGGCGGATGCTCGGTCTCGCTTCGCTCGAAAGACGTGGTTGCGGTGCGCTGGGCGCGTTGGTAGCGGAACTCAGCACCAGGCGCGCAGTGGAGGTGGACGGTGTGCGGCTTGCCACGGCGGTCGCTTGCCCCTTCGTCGCTTACGCGGCGGTCGCCCGGACGCGAGCCCGGCCGCGAACGGCGGATGCTGTTGCGTGTAGGCCATGCCTTCCGTCTTCAGTGCTTGCCGTCCATTGTTGTTTCGGCAGGCCTGGATTCGAGATTGTGACGTCGGATCGGATCGCGGTGACGCGAACGGGTTGTCTTGTAGGGCTCAGAGTATCCGGGGCTCTCAGGTCGGGCACTCCTCAACGGCGGGAAGTCGTCGCTGAGTTTCCCGATGCTGCGGAGCGTGCCGGTACGCGGTTGCCGTCAGGTCCCGAGTTAGGCTCGCGCGGTGGAAACCCCGTTGCGGCTCGAGGTCATCGTGGCCAGTGTGCGTCCGGAGCGGTTCGCGCCGGTGGTCGCGGAATGGTTCCTGCGTACCGTGCGTGCCCGGACCGAATTCGACACGGGTGTCATAGATCTCGCGCACACGCCGTTGCCGGTCGAACTCACCGAGAACGACGAGACCGCCGCCTATCGCGCGCGATTGCGGGACGCCGACGCGTTCGTCGTCGTCACCTCGGAGTACAACCACGGCTATCCGGCGTCGCTGAAGACGGCTTTCGACACCGCGAAGCACGAATGGCGCGCCAAACCCATCGCCTTCGTCTCCTATGGCGGTCTTTCCGGTGGTTTGCGTGCGGTGGAGCAGTTGCGCCAAGTGGTCGCCGAGATCCATATGGTGTCGGTTCGTGAAACGGTCAGCTTCCATCAGGCGAAGAAGCGCTTCGACGAGACGGGCGAGACCCGCGACGGCGCCGCCATCGACGCGGCGGAACGCATGCTGCGTCAATTGGCCTGGTGGGCACGTACTTTGCGAACCGCGAGGACGACCGATCCATATCCCGGCTAGCTCCGCTTGGGCGCCGGACGGGTGGGTGGGCGGTGTCGACGGCCTCGCCGGGATCGGCCTCGGTGTCAGGACGACCTGCGCGCTTCTGATGCTCAGCACCACGTGGCCACCGATTGCGCAGGCTTCGCTCTCGGGGCCAGCGAGCCGATGTCGAAATCGACGTGACTCAGCGGCTGCGCTACTGCGGTTGCATCGCCCGTCGGCCGCGCGGCTGGCCGATGTAGGTGGCCTCACTGGGAATAGATACCAGCGTGAGGTCGACCTGCGCCGTGCCGGTGCGCAGCACCACGTGGTTGCCGATCGCGCCTGGCTGGTGGATGGCCAGGTCGGGACGGCTGGCGGGCCAGCCCATCGGATCACCCGTGACGTAGATGGTGGTGACGCCGGCGTGCGGGGCCGGTGCGAGCACCCCGTCCACGACCGTCGCGGTGAAACCCGCGTCGGACTGGTGGGTTTCGACCGCGATGGTCAAGCGCTCCGGATTGCCGATGGTGGTGACGAGGTTCTCCCAGGCCCGTGCCCGGTCGGTACGGATGAGGATCCGTTCGCCGACCGCGAGCGCCCGGAAGACCAGTTGCTGCGCCAGATACAGCTCGCCGGCGACGTACACCGTGGATATGCCCGCGCCGACGATGCGGACCGCAACGCCGTTGCCTTCGTCGTCCGAGCCGATCAGCTGGCCGCAGCCGGAGGAAGGTAGGTGCAGATCGTCGACGACATCGATCAGGTGCTCGATCATCGGGACGGTGTCGTCCACGCCGGGAACGGCCAGCGGCAGATGGGCCAGCAGCCCGTCGCGGTGGCGTCCGTTCATCGAGATCATGCCAGGCAGCTCGGACCGCTCCGGCAATTCGCGTGCGGTCAGCCGCCAAGCCGCGCCGATGCTCACCGTGTCGGCGGAACTACCGGGGCGCAGCCGCACCGCCACCGTGGTTCCGCGCGACGGCGCCACCCAGAGCTGGGCGAGCAGGTCGGATTCGAGTCGCTTGGGATCGATCGCGCTGCCGATGTTCACGCTGTTGCCGATTTCGGCGTAACGCCAGCTGTGTTCGAGCGTGCGCGGATCGTAGCCGCCGGTGATCTGCAGGACCGCCTTGCGGATCTCCGGCGCGGTGAGGATGCGGGCGTTGCAATCGGCGTCCTCGAGCGTGCGCATGATGCGCTGGGTGGCGATGGTGACCGCGCGCGACGCTCCTTCCGCGCCACCGCCGCGCCGCGCCGCCGCCTCCGGGCAGGCCACCGCGTCGAAGCTGATCGCCAGCCACACCGTGCGGTGCGCGGTGGCGGGCAGCGGGCCGAGCAACGATTCGTAGATCTTGCCCGCGGGAGTGCCGGAACGGCTGCGATGCCCGTGGCTGATGATGTCGATGCCGCTGAGCAGGATGTCGTGCTGGTTCAGGCCTTTCGCCAGCTCGGCCAGCGGGAGCAGATGCGAGGCGTGCACCGTGGTGCGGGCGATCCTGGTCAGCCCGCCGGGCGGGGGCAGCACCTCGACCACCGTCACCACGCGGCTGCCGTCCCAGTAGAGGCCGAGCGAACGTCCGTCGGCGCCGCGGAAGTCGACGGTGTCGCCGAGTTCGTAGTCACGATGCGTGAGGTAGCGCCACCAGGTGGCGGCCCAGTCCAGCAAAGTGCGTCCGGCGACGGGGATCAGTGGAATCAGCGCGACGACCACCGCCACGCCGAGCGCGAGAAGTCCCGGGAGGCCGGCCAACAGCGCGACGACTCCGACGGTCAGCCCGATGAGCTGGGCGATCAGCAGGTTCTGCATCGAGATGCGCCCGAGCAGCGGTCGTGGTCCCGCGCCTGCCGGTTCCGCCATCGTCGTCCCCCAAGTACCCGATATCGGCCGGTTCGCCGCGGCCGAGCTGAACAAGAGTCCCCGGGAACTGTACTGTGTTCGGCGAACGTGAGCACTGTTCGGGGGAGGAATAATGCCTTCAAAACCCACCACTCGCTGGCAGGTCAGCGGCTACCGCTTTCTGGTCCGGCGGATGGAGCACGCCCTGGTGCGCCGGGATGTGCGAATGCTGCACGACCCCATGCGTTCCCAGTCCCGCGCATACGCGGCCGGTCTGATCCTGGCGTGTGTGGCACTGGCCGGTTGCGGTGTGCTCGCGTTGCTGCGGCCGCAGGGCAAGATCGGCGACGACAACAAGATCCTGATCGGCAAGGACTCCGGCGCCGTCTACGTGGTGATCGACGACGTGGTGCACCCGGCCCTCAACCTCGCCTCCGCCCGCCTTGCCGCGGGTGAGGCCGCCAAGCCCGCCACCGTGAAGGAATCCGAGCTCGGAAAGAAGCCCCGCGGCCAATTGATCGGCATCCCAGGCGCTCCCGCCTCGCTGCCCCTCGACAAGGAGGGCAAGGGGCGCGCTTGGACGGTGTGTGATTCGTTGAAGACCGACGGCACCGATGACCGCAGCACCTCCGTTCTCGTCGGCGATCTGGAACTCGGCGACAAGGCGGCGGCGATGGGCAAGGACAAGGCGCTGCTGGTGAAGGGTAAGGAAGCGACCTACCTCATCTGGAACAAGACGCGCGCTCGCGTGGATATGAACGAACCGGCGGTCACCGGACCGTTGGGAATCCGTGGCATGACGCCGCGCCCGATCAGTGAAGGCTTGCTGAACGCGATCCCGGAGGTGGACGCGATCGTGCCGCCGAAGATCGATGATCCGGGTGGGCAGCCGTCCGGCTACTCGATCAACGGCCTGCGGATCGGCACCGTCGTGCAGATGACCGGCAAGTCGAACCAGAACTTCGTCATCCTGCACGACGGCTTGCAGCCCATCAGTGCATTCACAGCCGAAGTCATCCGCAGTTCCCAACGCAACCCGGATCACGGCACCGCCATCGGAGACTACGAGGCAAACAATGCGCCGCCTTCGAAAGCGCTGAAGGTCGACTCCTACCCCGATGTCGCACCGACCGTGATCGAGCCCAAGGCGCGACCGGTGAGCTGCTTGTCCTGGAAGCCCATCCCGGGAGTCGCGGGCAATGCCGACGTTGCCCTGCGTGCGGAACTCACTGTCATCGATGGCAGCGACCTGCCGATGTCCAGCAGCGCCAAGCTGGTTCCGCTCGCCCAAGCCGATGGCAAGGGAGACAAGGTGGACTCCGTGTACTTCAAACCGGGCTCCGGCGCGTTTGTCCAGAGCACCGGCATCGAACCGGACAGCCGCCGTAAGGACAGTATGTTCTACATCGCCGACACCGGTGTCCGCTTCGGCATCAAGGACGTCGAGGCCGCGAAAGCACTCGGCATGGACAAGGAATCGGACGTGACGCCGGAACCCGCCCCCTGGCCGATCGTCGGTCTGCTCGCAAGCGGCCCCACCCTGAGCCGCGAGGCCGCCATGATCGCCCACGACGGCGTCGCTCCGGATTCCGCCCCCGCAAAGCAGCCGGTGGCCTCGGCGAAATGATCGACTGGCGGATGCCGACACCTCCACCAGGCGTGTGACACAGGTTTCCTATCGAATTTCGTTCGACGGGAACCGGAGTCGCTCATGTGCCGTCCAATCCCTCCGACGGACAAGAATCGCCATTCGTGTTCGTCGCCGTAGCCGCGCAGCAGCTGCTGGACGGCGGATCTGGGAAGGGTTTCGCATGAATAGAAGAGTTTCGGCACTGGCGTCATTCGCTGCATCAGTTGCCATTGTCGGAGGAGTCTGCGCGCTCAATGCAGGGCAGGCGTACGCGGACCCGATTGCCAAGTACAGCAGCCCAGACGCATGTGAGAAGGAAGCGGCGAAGCGAAACGCCGAATACCGGCGTAGTAACGAGGGTTCGACTGCACCCGGGGTTACTTTCTACTGCGAGCCGTGGGAATGGGTGGAGACCAAATCCTAAGGCTTGTTCTGGAGGCCCAACTCTTATCCGCGATCACGCCCTGTGACTCGAACGGTTGTAGGCCCGTCCTATGACGGGCCTACAACCGTGTCTGGCGGGTCACTCGTCTTCGCGGACGCCGAATCGGCGGCGGATCGGAAACGAGGCGAGCATGCCCAGCACCAGTAGTACCGCGACGCTGCCGCTGCCGATCAGCGCTACATTTCGTGCGCGATGGTCGGGCGGTGGAGTCGGCGAAGGAACCCGCAATTGCACACTCGAAGCTGCTGCTGGGCGCTTTGGCGGGAGAGTTTTCGGTACTTCGGCGGTTAAGGCGGCGACCGGATCGACAGCGCCGTAACCGATGTATGGATTCCAGCCCTCCGCAGGGGCATGGGCGGTCGCCTCGATGCGCTTGATGACCTCCAGCGCACTCAGCTCCGGGAAACGGGCTCGCACCAGGGCGGCCACCCCGGAAACCAACGGGGTCGCAAAACTGGTGCCCTGAATCGGACCGAGCTTCCCTGATTGCTGGACGCTGCCGAGTTGAACCGCGGTTCCTTTGCTGTTCGGATCATTGAACAGTGGATCGAGGGAGGTGATGTTCTCGCCGGGCGCCGCCACACCAAGCCATGGTCCGGGCACTGTGAACGTCGACGGCTGCCCGTTCCCGTTGATGGAACCGACGGCGAGCACGTAGTCGTCATAGCGGGCGGGCGACACGTTCAGGTCGACTTTGCCCCACGGATCCGCGGTGGGGTCGAGCGGATCGATGATCGCGTTGTTGCCCTTGCAGCTGTCAGCGCTTTCGCTGCTGTTACCTGCTGCCGCTACCACGACCACGTCCTTCTCGATCGCGGCGTACCGGACCGCGGCGCCGAGCTCGGTGTCTTCAAAAGGCTCGGAGATCGGCTTGCACGCGACTTCGGAGATATTGATGACGGTTGCTCCCATGTCCGCCGCGCGACGGATCGCCGATGCCATGGTTCGAGTGGTGCCGTATCCCTGGGGCAGCGCATCCGGTCCTTTGTCCCGATTCGCTCCCTCCTGCTGGTACAGCCTGCTGGTCTGGCGGATCGTGAGAATTCGGGCCGCCGGTGCGACCCCGGAGAAGCCTTGGCCGTCGACCTCCGTCGCCGCAATCAGCCCCGCGACCAACGTTCCATGCGCATCGCAGTCCTCGGTTCCGTCACTATTGCTCACATAGTCGCCGCCCGCGATCAACCCCGGCAGGCGCGGATGGCGGGCGACGCCGGTGTCGATGACCGCCACGAGTTGACCTGCGCCCTTCGAGAATCCCCAGGCATGCTGCAGGTCGAGGGAGCGTTGCGGCTCGGGAATCGAGGGCCCGTTGCCTCCCGAGCCGGTACTGACGCACGGGGTATTTGATGCCCGCTCGGTCTTGTCCGGTGGAGCGGCCGGCTCGCCCGCTGGCGGTGGCGTATTCGGGCTCACGGTGGGTTTCTCCGCTTGCGCAGGCGGGATTGCGGCCGTTGCGCCGACGGAGACGCCGAGCGCCAACACGCAGACTGCCGTGCCCAACCGAACCGCTCGGAAGCCACTGGCGATCAGCTGTTCGGAACTCATCGCTGTGAACTCACAGCCCGCGGACGATGGAGTAGAGGTCCGCCACCCAGAAGACCAGGGGCAGTACCGCGGCGACGAACGTGTACTCGAGCAGTTCGACGCCGCGCCGCATGGGTGGGGTGGCCGACTGGTTGGGGACGATGATGCCGAGGATCAGCGCCGCGACCAGGACCGCCATGGCCGCGCCGAAGACGGCCAGCGGCTGGTGCATCGCGAAACCGGCGCCGACCAGCATGATCAGCACGATGCCCGCGCCGCCTGCGATGAGCACGACGGCCTGTTCGGCGCCCGCGTAGGTGCGACTGCGGAACATCAGCACCACCGCGCAGACCAAGGCGAGCGCGATGCCGGGCCAGTACGGGTCGTCGGACGTCGGGTCGGTGGCGCCGAGCGCGCCGATGACGGTGACCAGCGTGGTCGCCGCGACCAGGCCCGCCAGGTACATGCGGGCCCGCTCCGACTTCACCCGCAGCACCTCCATGGTCGGCAGTGCGCGGTGATCGTCGGGATCGTCCTCGGTCGGATCGATGGGGGTGCCGGGCGAAGGCACCGGCGGCAGCGGCAGTTTCGCCAGCAGCATGGACACGCGCGGGGCCAGGGAAAGGCCGCCGAGGCCGAGCGCCGCCGCGCCCGCGCCGATCGCCCGCTCCGGCTGGTCGGTGAGCAGGCCGACCAGCGCCGCGGGCACGGCGTAGGTGGCGAGCGCGGCGCCGCCGATGAACAACGCGAGGCCGACGCCGGTGACCCGCCACGCCAGAATCGCGGTCGCTCCGGCCAGGACCGATCCGAGCAGGATGTGCGCCCAGCCGTAATCGTCGGGCACATAGAGCATGCCCGCGCTGAACGCGGCGGGCAGTGCGCAGCCGCCGAGCACGAGCGCGGTGCCGTTGTCGCCGTACATCCTGCTCAGCACCATCGCGGTGACGACGAGAAGGATCGCGACCACCAGCGCGATCGAGCCGCCGACCCCGATCGGCAGCGAGCCGGGGGACAGCAGCAGCCCGAGACAACCGACGATCATGGTGAGCGCCGCGAGCACCGAGCCGGTGATCCGCGCGACCCGAGGGGTCCAGCTGCGGTAATGGTCGGTGTCGGCGATCGCGACGTTGTACATGATGTCGTCGAACAGCGGGGTCGGCGCGGTGTGCGATGCGCTCTCCAGCATCAGCAGTTCGCCGTCGCGGACGCCGTGCTCGCCGAGGCTGAGCGAATTGGAGAACGGCGGATGGCCGATCCGGGCGAGCACCCATTCCGCGGGTTCGTAACGCTCGCCCTCGTTGTCGAAGTCGTTGGTGCGGCTGTGCTGGGCGACCATGTCGACCACGCTCGGAATCACCAGGGCGACCGGCACGTCGACCGGTATGGCCATGTCGACCTGCGTGTGCTTGGCCAGAATCGTCACCCGGGCGAGGTCGGGAGCGCGGACGATGCCGCGCGAGGATTCTTCGTCGATGTGGTCGAGCCGCGCGTGCGTCAAACTTCCCCCAACTCCGTCTTCTACCTGGTGATTCCACGGCACGGCGGGGCCTGGGGCGAGCTTGCGAACCCTCGGTCCGGGCAGCAGAATGCTGGTCGAACTGTACGACATGTCGGTTGTGACCTCTACACTGAGGCCGAATCACAGCTGGCCGAAGGGGGAATCTCGTCGATGAGCACTGTCCGCTTCCAGCGCCGTGCGCGCCGCGAGATGCCCCGTACGCCCGGCGGCGAGGTCACGCTGCAGCCGCCGCCCGAAATCCCCCGGGTCACACCGGGAAATCTGGTGCTCAAACTCATGCCGGTCGTGATGGTGATCGGCATGGTCGGCATGATGGCCCTGATGTTCACCCAGGGTGGCGGCATCGCCTCCAACCCGATGAGCATGATGTTCCCGATCATGATGCTGTTCTCGATGGTCGGCATGTTCGCGGGCCAGGGCGGGGGCAAAGGACAGAAGGCCGCGGAGGCCAACGAGGACCGCAAGGACTACCTGCGTTACCTCGACCAGGTGCGCAAGGACGTCAACGAGACCGCCGCCCAGCAACGAGCTTCCGTCGAATGGAGCCACCCGGAGCCCGAACTGGTCTGGATGCTCGCGGGCACCAGCCGCATGTGGGAGCGCCGCGCGGGGGACAAGGACTTCTGCCACGCCCGCATCGGTCTGGGCGGCCAGCGCCTCGCCACCAGGCTGGTGGCCCCGGAGACCGGTCCGGTCGAGGAGCTCGAACCGATCGCCGCGGTCTCCCTGCGCCGTTTCGTGCGCGCCCACTCCACCGTGCCGGATCTGCCGACCGCCATCGCGGTCAAGGGCTTCGCCACCATCGCGCTGGACGGCGACCGCGCCCAGGCGCGCGACATGACGCGCGCGATGCTGGTGCAGCTGTGCATGTTCCAGGCGCCGGACCAAGTGCTCGTCGCGGTCGTCTGCGGTCCGGACACCGCGCCGGAGTGGGAGTGGACCAAGTGGCTCCCGCACACCCAGCATCCCGACGCACAGGACGGCATCGGCACCCAGCGCATGTTCTACGGCTCGATCCGGGAGGCGATGGCCGGACTGCATCCGCTGCTCGGCAACCGGGTCAGGTACTCCCGCAACCAGCCCGCCAACGCGAACATGGTGCACATCGTCATCGTGGTCGACGGCGGTCTGCTCGAGGCCGAGGACGATCAGCTGCGCGAATCCGGCTACGAGGGCGTCACCATCATCGACCTGTGCGGCTACGCGCCGCGCCTCGCGGTGTCCCGTGGCATCAAGATGATCGTCGAGAACGGCGAGTGCGTCGGCCGCGGCGCCACCGGCAATCAGGAGCGGTTCGCGCTGATCGACCGGATCAGCCCCGAGCAGGCGCAGCAGGTGGCGCGCAGACTCGCCCCCTACCGTGCCGCCACGCAGCGCAGCAGCGACGCGGAGAACGACGACGCCGAGGTGATCTCGAGCTGGGCGCAGCTGATGGGTCTCGGGGATATCGGCACCTTCAACCCGGAGCACGCGTGGCGGCCGCGCTACGGACGGGAACGCCTTCGCGTCCCGTTCGGTGTCGGCGCCGACGGCCTCCCGGTGGAACTGGATATCAAGGAGGCCGCCGAGAACGGCATGGGCCCGCACGGTCTGTGCATCGGCGCCACCGGATCCGGTAAATCGGAGTTCCTGCGCACCCTGGTGCTCAGCCTGCTGGCCACGCACTCGCCCGACCAGTTGAACCTGGTGCTGGTCGACTTCAAGGGCGGCGCGACGTTCCTCGGCCTGGAAGGTGTTCCGCACGTCGCGGCCGTCATCACGAACCTGGAGGAAGAGGCCGACCTCGTCGACCGCATGAAGGACGCCCTGGCCGGTGAGATGAACCGCCGGCAGGAAGTGCTGCGGGCGGCGGGCAACTTCGCCAACGTCTTGGAGTACGAGAAGGCCAGGGCCGCAGGCGCCGATCTGGATCCGCTGCCGGCCTTGTTCGTGGTGCTCGACGAGTTCTCCGAACTGCTCACCCAGCACCCCGATTTCGCCGAGCTGTTCGTCATGATCGGCCGCCTCGGCCGCTCGCTGCACGTGCATCTGCTGCTCGCCTCGCAGCGGTTGGAGGAAGGCAAGCTCAAGGGCCTGGAATCGCACCTGTCCTACCGCATCGGCCTGAAGACGTTCTCCGCCAACGAATCCCGTCAGGTGCTCGGTGTGCCCGACGCCTACAACCTGCCGAACCACCCGGGTGGCGGCTATCTGAAGGCCGATTCCGGAGAGATCCAGCGCTTCCAGGCTTCCTATGTCTCCGGCCCGTATGTCGGCGGTGGCTCGCAGCGTGACATGACCGTGGCAACGCAGTCGGGGGAAATCGACGTCAGGGCGCGGCCGTTCACCGCGACCCATGTCGACTTCCGGCCCGCGGACCGCGTCCCGCTGCCGCCCGAACCGAGCCTGGAACCGGAACAGGACGAGGACGGCGAGCAACTGTCCAACCTGAACATGCTGGTCTCCCGGATCCGCGGCCACGGCCGCCCGGCGCACGAGATCTGGTTGCCGCCGCTGGACGAGGCGCCCACGCTCGACCAGCTCGTCCCACGCTCCGTCCTCACCGGCGAGTACTCCGCGGTGTCCACGCTGCGCGCCCCGATCGGCATCGTCGACCGCCCGTACGACCAGCGTCGCGACCCGATGGTCATCGACCTGTCCGGCGCACGCGGCAATGTCGCCATCGTCGGTGGCCCGCAGTCCGGGAAGTCGACGGCGCTGCGCACGCTCATCATGGCGATGTCGTTGACGCACACCGCCGAACAGGTGCAGTTCTACTGCCTCGACTTCGGTGGCGGCACCCTGGCGAGCCTGCAGGGGCTGCCGCACGTCGGCTCGGTGGCAAGCCGGTTGGACGAGGACCAGGTCCGGCGCACCATCGCGGAGATGACCACCATCGTCCGGCAGCGCGAGGCGCGCTTCCGCCAGCTCGGCATCGAATCGATGGCCGACTTCCGCAGGCTGCGCGCGATGGACCCGGCCAGCAGCCCCGGCGCCGCGGGCGCGCACGAGGATCCGTTCGGTGACGTCTTCCTGGTGATCGACGGTTTCAGCTCGATCCGTCAGGACTTCGAGATGCTCGAGCAGACCATCATGAATCTCGCCGTCCAGGGTCTGTCCTACGGCGTGCACGTGGTCATCGCGCTCAACCGCTGGGCGGAGGCGCGGCCCGCGCTCAAGGACCAGATCGGCACCAGGATCGAGTTGCGCCTGGGTGATCCGATGGACTCCGATTTGGGCCGCAAGTTCGCTTCCCTGGTTCCGCAAGGGCGGCCGGGCCGCGGTATGACCCCGGAGTGCCTGCACATGCTGACCGGCTTGCCCCGCATCGACGGCAGCTCCGACCCGACCGACCTCACGCACGCCGTCGCGGACGCGGTCGCGACCATCGCCCGGCTCACGCCGGGGCGTCATGCGCCGCAGGTTCGCATGCTGCCCGAGCAGCTTCCGCGCGAGCAACTGCTGTATCTGGCGGGCGATTGGCCGTCGCAGGTGGATCCGAACGCGAAGTGCCTGCGTATCCCGTTCGGCATCAACGAGTCCGAGCTCGCGCCGGTCTACATCGACTTCGTCGAGAGCCCGCACTTCATCATCATCGGTGACACGGAATCGGGAAAGACGACGCTGCTGCGTTCGCTGATCGAGGGCATCGCCGCGTCGAACACTCCCGATCAGGCTCGCTTCATCATCGGCGATTACCGGCGCAGCATGCTCGGCCTGGTTCCGGAGGGATACCTCGCGGGCTATGGCTCCACGGCGCCGCAGTTCACGCAGAACATGAACGACCTGGCCGCCTATGTCGGCAAGCGCACGCCGGGCCCGGACGTCACTCCGCAGCAGTTGCGGGATCGGTCGTGGTGGAGCGGGCCGGAGCTGTACGTCATCGTCGACGATTACGACTTGGTCGCCACCTCCGCGGGCAATCCGGTCCAAGCGCTGCTTGAGCACCTGCCCCACGCACGCGACCTCGGCTTCCACGTGATCATCGCCCGGCGTTCGGGCGGTGCGAGCAGGGCGATGTTCGAGGCGACGCTGGCGCGGATGCGCGATCTGGGCTCGGCCGGCCTCATCCTGAGCTGCAGCAAGGACGAGGGCGTCCTGATGGGCACCAAGCGACCGAGCCCGATGCCGCCGGGCCGAGGGACCTACGTCACTCGGAATGCCGAGGGCCTGGTCCAGACGGCGTGGATGCCGTCGCCCTGATGTCCGAGGTCGAGCTCGTCGTCACCGAGGCGCGCATCTGGGCGCGTGGCGCCGACACGCACTGGGACGCGCCGCCGTCGGTGGTTCTGGGCAGCAATGGCTTCGATCTCGTCGTGGGGCAGTCGCTGGCTCCGCCCACCCAGGTCGGGTCGGCGGTTCAGTTCGTGCCCGCCGACGCCATAGCCCTGCCACCTCGCACACCCTCGGTGGTGGACGCGATGAGCGCGGTTTTCGCGAGTGTGCTCGAGCAGCTTCGTGTCGCGACCCCATGCGGCCGGATGACGTTGATCTGTCCGACCGAATGGGGCGCTGGCCGTCGCGGCGTGCTCGATCAGGCGGCACGCCGCGTCGCCTCGGACGTCGCTTTCGAGGACATCGCGGTCCGTTCGGTCGCCTCGGACGAGGGCACCAGCCACAGCAGGCGGACGCTGGTACTGGAATTCGGCACGCTGGCCACTACTGCGTCGGCGGTCATCCGAAGTCATCGCGGCGTGCACATCGAGTCCTGTGAGCACGAGCCGACGCTCGCGTTGGCCGAAATAGCGGACCAATCAACGGGTTTCGCCGAACTGTGCGGCCTGCTCACTCGAGTGCTCGATACCGGACCCATCGACCTCGTGCAGGTGGTGGGTGTCAGCGACCCCGGGAAAGTCGACTTGATCCGTGGGGCGGTGCGGCAGGCCATCGGCGCCGATGCCGAACTGCGCCCGGTCGCCGGTTCCGATCTGGTCCGAGGGCGCGGGGCCGAGCCACGCGAAACACCCGCCGCACCGACCGAGTGGATGCGACCGCTTCGCGAGCGTGCCGCGGCACGGCCGCCTCGGCACAGCACGGCGCGGATCGCGCTCATGGCGCTCACGGCCGTGGTGGTCGTCGCCCTGACGATCGTCGGCGCGATCGTCTTGTCCGGTCGCGGAGGTGACGAGATCGCCGCAGCGCCGAGTCCGGAAGTGGCGTCACCGACCGCCGCGCCGCCGCCCGGCGCCCCACCGGCCGAGTCGGCGCCGGAGGCGTTCGGACGGCTCCGCTTCCGGGTCCCTCCGGGCTGGCGCATCACCCAGTCGCCGGATACGGGACGTGCTCGGGTCGATCTGGTACCCGAAACCGCTGCGCGGCAGCGGATCACGCTGATGCAGGCGCCGCTGACAGCGTCGTCCGGTTACGCACAGGTCGCGGCGAAATTGGAAGCACAGATCGCGCAGCGCCCACCGGGGGTGCTGACCGACCTGCGGCAGGATGTCATGTTCGGCGGCCGCTCCGGACTCGCCTATCTGGAACATCCAGGAGACGGATCAACGGTCCACTGGCATGTCTTGCTCGAGTACGGGATTCAGATCAGCATCGGTTGCCAGTACGCGGGAGACGACTGGGGACGATTGGAAGCCCCGTGCTCGCATTTCGGAGATACGGTCCGCGTCGTCCCGTAACCGGCGCGAGCACCTGAACGAACGCACCGCGGCGCAGAACGATTCGAGCCCCCGGTACCGAGTACCGGGGGCTCGAATCAGCCGAGACGGGATCTCAGAAGAGGCCCGCCAAGGCGGTGTCGGTGCCCTGCAGGTCGGAGTTGCCGCTGCTGACCAGCTTGCCCGCGCTTTCCAGCGTGGTGTTGAGCTGGGTGACCTGCGTGTTCCACTGGGCCTGCAGCGAGGCGAACGCGTCGTTCGCGTCACCCTTCCAGTAGTTGGTCACGAAGTCGGTGACCTGCTTGTGGAAATCTTCGAGCATGGTCATGACGCTGCGCGCCTCGGCCACGATGGCCTGGGCGCCCGCCTCGACCTCGCCGAAGTTCGAAGCAATCCGACCGGGGTCGTTCGCTACCATGGGGAGCTCCTTGTTGTCTGTGGTTCGGCTGTCGGATCAGGGAAGGTCCAGGCTGGAGGCCTGCGCGGCCACCTGCTGGGCGAACTGCTGGTCCTGATCGGCGAACTTCCGGCCGGCGTGGGCGAGCTTGTCCGACGTCTGATCCAGCTGATCGTTCAGCTTCCGCGCCTGGGCGAAGTAGCTGTCCATGAACGTGTCGAACGCCTGACGGGCAGCACCGCTCCAGGTGGCGGTGGTCTGATCCGACTTGCTGTTCAGTGCGGTGATGGCGGTCTGCAGATCCTGGTGCCGCTGCCGGCAGTTGTCTACAAACTTCGAGATCGCCTCTTCGCTCGCTTCGAGCTGTCCTGCCATTTCGGCTCCTTTCGGGTTCCCGTCTCGGCCAACGGCGGAAGCCTCAGTTGGCCTGTACATCTGGTTGGACGCGGTGCGGGTCTGATCGGTTCCATCCGACTCGAGAAAAGTTCGGCATCGCCCCACGGGATCAGCGCCCAGCGCCCCTCAGCCCGGCTCGTCCGTAGATTTCGGCGGCCGCGCACGGGCCTGCTCGGAAGACCACGATGCGATCCGGGTCTGCATGACTTGTAACGCCAGCGCTCGGCTCCCCTCCTTCCCCCTGCTCGCTGCTGTAATGATCGGCGAGTGGGCTGGCTGCGGTACACCTTACCGAACGCCTAAGTCCGCCGCTACCAGCAGATTGCCGAAGGCCAGTGGTCTCGGAACTCGAAAAGCCCACGAACCCTTACGTTCAGCGGATGCGACCGAATCACTTCACGCGATTGCGCAGCACCGGCACCAAGCGGTCGAGCAGAGTCTGCTGGGACGACTCGCTCCAGTCGCGGACCGCGGCGACGGCCGCGGGATCGTCCAGTGGAATGACCGTGGCCCGGGTACCCGCGACCTGGTACGGAAGGCCGAGCAGGCCACCGCCGCCCGCTTTTTCGTCGCTGCGCACGGCCAGCACGTAGCCATCCGCCGCCACTTCGAGCCGGGTGGATCCGGTCAGCTCGCGAGGCGATGTCTCCTCGCCCTGCCGCCGGTAGTTGAGGTTGTAGACGAACCCGAGATCCTCCAGGAACTCGGTCTGCGGTGTGCCGCCGAGAAAGATCGAGATCTGCGAGCCACGCGGCACGTCGACCATCGTGATCGTCTTGCCCCGGAACGCCGGATTGTCCGCACGCGCCCGGTCCAGCGGCGACAGGACGGCCGTGCTGCTCGGCGTGGCGACGGCGGGCCCGGATGCGGGCTCATCGCGGTTGAGTGCCCAAATGCCGACCCCCGCGGCGAGCACGACGGTCACCACGCCCGCGGCGGCGGCGAGCAGCCGGTTCTTGCGCGTGGGCCGTGCGGCGGCGCTCGCCGGCCCGGAGACGGCCACGCGGGGATCGGTCCCCGGCCGCGGATTCAAGACCTGGATCGGATAGGTGGGGGAAGTGTTGGTGGCGACGGGGTTGTAGCCGGGCACGAGGGCGCTCGCCGCCGCATCGGTGAACTCCCGGCAGCTGTTGAATCTTTCGGCGGGATTCTTCGCCATCGCGCGGGCGAAGACATGATCGATGGCCTGGGGGAGGCCGGGATTGACCGCGGTGGCCAGCGGCGGGGGTTCGTGGAGATGCCCCATCATCACCAGCGCGGGCTGCGTTCCCGGGTAAGGATTGCGCGCGGTGAGCAACTTGAAGAACGAGCACGCGAGGCTGTAGACGTCGGCGCGATGGTCGAGCGGGCCGCCGGTGAGCTGCTCGGGCGGTGCGTAGGCGATGGTCGCGACGAAGCTGCCGGTCTGCGTGAGTTCGGTGGTGTCGTCATTGGCCTTGGCCACGCCGAAATCCGTCAGCAGCACGCGTTCTTCTTCACCGTCGACAGGTGTGGACAGCAGGAAATTCGCCGGTTTGACGTCGCGGTGCAGCAGACCCTTGCGGTGCGCGTAATCGAGGCCTTTGCCGACTTCGGTGGTGATGCGCAGTGCGCGAAGCGGATTCATCGCATGCGGGTCGCGGGCGAGTTCGGCGGAGGCATCGGTACCGTCCACGTATTGCATGGCGATCCACAACTGGCCTTGTTCTTCACCGCGGTTGTAGACCGAGACGATGTTCGGATGATCCAGTCCGGCGGCCAGATTGGCTTCGCGCTCGAAGCGGGTGCGGAACTCGTAGTCGCGACTGAGTTCGCCGCCGAGCACTTTCAGCGCGTCGGTTCTGGGCAGACTGGGATGTTTGGCCAGGTAGACCGTGCCCATGCCGCCCGCGCCGAGTACACGGATGATGCGGTACCCGCCGACGATGGTCCCCGGGCTCATCGCCATATGCACGATCTCCTGACTCCACGCGGGCCGCTGGCGTTCGCCACGCAGCATACTCGACCGGATTCGCGACGAAACCGGTGCATTTATCGGCTGTTCGCGAAAACGGAATACTGTGCGGCAGCGCGCTGCTGAGCGTCCAGCAGTTGATTCGCCCCGACGAATCCGACGTATTCCTTGTATGCGACGACGCAGGTGAATCGCCGATCATCGAATAGCGTGGCCCGGTTCTCCACGCACACCGAATCGGGCAGGTGCTGCGGTGGATCGGCCGGGCCCGCGATCACCGTGGGGGTGATGCGTTCGGCGACAATCCGCCGCGCCGCCGCCGGATTCGGCGTGCGAATCACCACTGTGTCCCCGGAGACGGCGAATCTGTCGGCGCCCATCGCCGTGAAGCGTTGTTTCGCGTAATCGCGGTCTTCGGCGTATTGCATGATGCCGCGCAGACCGAGCAGCGCGTGTGAATCGTCGTAGCTGGGGGAGTGGACCCCGGCCGGATTCAGGGTGCGGCTCAGCAGATGATCGGGGTCCCAAGGCAGACGCAGCATCTCTTCCTCGGTCAGCGCGGGCAACTGATCGAGCAGCGGCAACTGAACGTCGTACGCCTTCTCCGCGAGCGCGACGAGGGCGTTGCGATCGGGAGCGTTGGCCGAGACGAGGAACGCCACCACGTAGGAGCCGTGCGCGAGGATCGTGCGCAGGAACGGGGAGCCTGGACGCCAGTGCGCTCGCGCCTGCGGCTGCCGCGGCAGGGTGACCGGCTCGTTCTGCTCGCGGTAGGCGCCGAGATCGGCGTCGTAGAACTCCGTCGCGGCCTGGCGGGCGCGTTCGGGGTCGGGGAACTGCATGACGATCGTGCCGACGGTCGTGGAATTGGGCCGGGGCTTGGTCGGCCATCCGGAGGCGATCAAGCTGACATTCTGATCCGAGCCGTTGGTGTGGAACCCGAACATCATCCGGTTGCGTTCCGCGATCGGCCGCATGTCCTCTTGGCGCCCGAGTTCACCGGGCAGCGTCCCTTTGCTGATGCTCGACGGCGTCCAGCTGTACTTCATCCTGGGATCGATGTCGTAGGCCGACGCGACGTGATCGGCCAGCCGCATGGCGGCGACCTTGTCCATGTCGATGAACAGCGGCTGGTAGTCGTCGTCGTGCGCGTTCGGCGGCTCGGTGGGGTAGTTGCCGGTGTCCAGACCGCGAATATCGATCTCACCCGGCCGCGCGGTCCCCGCGAGCGTCGAGCCACAGCCGGTGACGATGGTGGCGGTCATCGCGCAGGCGAGCGCGACGGCGGCGGTGCGGAATCTCGTCATGCGGCATTCACCAGCAATGCGTACTGGGCGGAGATGCGCTGCTGCGCGTCGAGCAGTTGATGCGACCACGCGAACGCCGCGTAGCGGTCGTAGGACACCGAGCAGTAGAAACGGACGACCACCGTCTTGGTTCCGATGTATTCCTTGCAGCGCGCGGCGGGCAGGCCCTTCGGCGCCTCGGCCCCGCGGAACTTCTTCGTCAGCCCACCGCGCTGCTCCCGCAGCTGTGCCGCCGCGGCGGCGTCGCGGGCGCGGAACAGATCGGTGCCGTCGGTGGCGTACCGGTCCACTCCGGCCGCTTCGATGATCTTGCGATCCTCGGCCGAATCGGTGGTGAAGTGCAGCGCGCCGTGTCCGGTGTAGGCGCCGGGCGGATCGATCCACGAGTCTTCCCTCGGTCTCGGCAGCGCCCGGCTCAACATGCCGTCCATATCGATCGACACTGTCATCAGCTGGTCGACCGGGGTCGGAGTGAAGCGGCCGATGGCGGGGACGACTGTGTCGAGGCTCTTCTCGACCAGACCGAGCAGCGCGGGCAGGTCAACCTTCTCCAGGAAGATCTTCACGTAGTCGAAGATCCAGGTGTAGACGACGAACTTGCCGGTGGCGAACCACGACCCGATCGACTGCTCCTGCGGCTGCCAATGCGCGTGCGCTGCCGGGTACTTGGGGATCTGCACCGGCGTGTTCCGGTTGTTGGCCTCGAAGTCGACGCGTTCCAAGGCGGCCGCGGCAGCCGCGGCCTTCTGCTCATCCGGGAAGATCAGGACGGCGTTGACCAGGTCGGTGCCGCGATTGTCCGGCTCGGTGCCCGCGCTGCTGAGGAATCCGGCGACGAACTCCGGGGCGGCCTCGGCGAATCGGGAGACGTTCATGATCCGTCCCAGCGAACTCTTCGGCTCGATGAACACCTTGGAGATCGAAGGATTCGCGGAGACGAACGCCGGGTCGATGTCCGACGGCATGGGCACGAAGTTCGCCAGCCGCTCCGCCTCGATCATGCGCGCCTGCTCGGGATTCTTCGCTGTCGCGTAAACGCGCGGCGTCGTCGCGTAATTGCCCACGTCCAGCTGCGCCAGATCGACCGGCTGTGCGGGCTTCTGTGTCGTGGCCTCCGGATCGCCGCACGCCCCTGCACACAGGGCGACGGCGCCGGCCAGTACCAGGGCACAAGCGATTCGGATCGGTCTCGACATCACGCCGTGCTGCACTCTTTCCCTCCCCTGACTGCGGTAGTTGCGCCGGATCCTACTTCGGCCCACCCGCGGCCACGGATCGCGAAAGCGCGGGGCGACTACCGCCGCCGATCTCAGAAACTGTTCGCCAGCAGTGCGTACTCCGCGGCGACCTTCTGCCGCACGTCCGGTTCCTTATCACTGGTGACGACTCCGACATACCGTTTGTACGCGACGTAGCACCGGTACTTGTACTCCCGATCCGGGTCGCCCTTGCTGTTGAGCTGCAGGCATTTCGCGCCGGGGACGTCCTTGGGAGCGCCGAGCGGGTCGTAGTGCGCGCCTTCACTGTCCAACAGGCCGGTGGCCAATTTCTGGGCGGCGGCCCCGTCGCGGGTGCGGGCGACGTAGCTGTCGTCGAGCAGACCGATGTGGTCCACGCCCGCTTCCTCGATCAGGCGCAGGTGCACCGACTCGTCATCGGCGCGGTGCACCGTGTGATAGCCGCCGTAGACGGCGAAGGTCGCCGGGTCGGGCTCTCGGTTCTTGCGGTCGGCGACCGCGACGCGGGCGAGCAGGCCGTCCGGATCCGCCTTCAGGGTGTCGAGCTTGTTCACCGGGGTCGGGGTGAACTTGTCCAGCTGCGCCACCTCGGCGGCCAAGGTCTTGTCGACCCACTTCACCAGGTCGTCGGCATCCGCCGTCGGACGCTGGATGAACAAGGAGATGACGAATTCCTTGTACGCCATGAAGGTGCCGACGTTGGGAACACCGGGTCGCCAGTGGATATAGGAGTCGGGGTACTTCGTCGACGACAGCTTGCGGTTGTCCGGCGAGACGGCGATGTCGACGTCCTCGAGTTCCCGGGCGGCGAGTTTCGCGGTGGCCTCGTCTGGGAAGCGGAACAGCGCGTTCGTGACCGCGGTGGCTTGCGGGGAAGGATTGGTCTGGCCGGCCGGATCGGGACGGTCCGCGCCGCTGGCGGCATATCCCACGATCAGCTTGCGGTTGTCGAGGACCGGCCTGGACACCTTGGCCACGAAGTCGAGCGCCTGCTCGGCGTCCTTGACGACGGTGCTGCCGCGGCCGAACTTCAACACGGAATCGATGCGCACGGTCGGGACCACGGCCTCGGACATCCGCATGCCTTCCAGCAGCGCGCCTTTGCCCGCCGAATCCTGGTCGTACTCGTGCTTGTCCACGGGATAGGTGCCGACTTCCAGCTTGCGCACGTCGATCTCACCCGCGGTCGGTGTGCCCTGCACGCCTGCGCAACCGGCCAGCATCCCCGCCAATGCCAGACAAGACGCGGTGAGCGCGATGCGTTGCGTCCGAACCATCTCAGGCCCCTCGTTCCTCCCGTTGCTGACACCGAAGTTACCCGACAGAGGGCGGGGAGGGGGACCGATGGTCGTCCTATTGCAATACCCTTGTCCGTGTGGCGACGACCTTGCACTGCAATCCCGGTGGAGGCCGATACCGGTGAAGGATCGGCAGGTCGAGGTCGTCGTCGGTAGCCACGCCGTGGCCAGGGTCGCGGGCGCGGTGATCATCGTGGCGCACCGCAAGCCGGGCAGGCCGGCTCAGGATTCGCCCGCCGCGGTCGCGCTGGAATCACTGGCCGAACTGGTGCGCGACGCGACCGATCGGGAGCCGGGCGGGCCCGGCGCCCTGGTGGCGCGGCAGGCGACGCGCTGGCTGATGAAGCAGGCCGAGCGGATCAGCCCGGGAGAGCCGATCGATTTCGGCATTCTGTCCACCGCCGAGCACGGGGGTGTGGCGATCTTCCTGCACGGGGCGATCACCGCCGTGCTGGCCGGTGACGGCGGGCTCGAGCGCTATCGCGGCAGCGACGCGGCCTTCACGGTGGATCGGGTCGCGGCGGTTCCGGCGCGGGCGGCGGCGCTGTTCGTCGACGACGCGAAGGGCCGTATCCCGGATCTGCCGCCTGAGCCAGGCATCGGCAGGCTGGTCGAAGGCATCGCGCAAGCGGGGGGCGCGATCGTCTGGACGCAAGGCGCGCGCACCGAGTTGCCCGGGTACGGCCGGGCGTCCGGATCCTTGGGCGCGCAGCACGACCCGGAGACCTCCGCGCTGCCGGCGGCGCGTGTCGAACACGCGGCGTCCGCGGAATCGGAACAGCGCCAGCAGCCGCACCCGCCGCGATACCCGACGGCGCCGTCTACCGCGATGCTCGACGCCCAGACGGAGCAGACGCCGATCGATCCGCACCACGCGCCGACGCAACTGGGCGGCACCAATCCCGCGCCGCGGCCCGATCCGGAGCTCCAGCGTCGGCTGGAGGCGACCGCGAAGGCCACCGCGCTGACCGTCAAGGTGATGGGGTTCAAATGCGCCCGGGCGCATCCCAGCGATCCGCGGGCGGCGTTCTGCACCGTCTGCGGGATGCCGGTCGACCAGACCCAGGCGCTGATCGAAGTGGTCCGCCCGCCGCTGGGCATGCTGATCCTCGACGACGGCATGACCTACATGCTCGCCGCGGACGCGGTGATCGGACGCGACCCCGAGCGTTCACCGGCCGCGGAGAGCGGACTCGTCCCGCTGCGGGTGGAGGACGCCTCCGGCGGCATGTCCAGGGCCCACGCCGAAATCCGCTTGGTGAACTGGGACGTGACGGTGGTGGACTGCGGTTCGACCAACGGCACCCGCACCAGGCTGCCCGGCTACCGCGACTGGGTGCGCCTGGCGCCGCGCCAGTCCATGGCGCTCGTCCCCGGCACCGAGATCATGCTCGGCAACCGCGTGCTGCGGTTCGAACTGGCCGCGCCGCCGCCGTTCGGCCGCTGAGCACGCGCTAGGAATAGCGCGCGGCGCACACGCTCTCGCCGTTGAGGACTCCCGCGCGGAATGCCTCCACTCGGGAGAAACCACTCGGCACGGTCTTCCCCTGGGCGTCGCTGGCGGCCAGGCCGTCGGTGAGCAGGCCGGAGACCGCCTCGTCGAGATCTCCTGCGGCGAGCTTGATATCGCCCTGACTGACCGGTCGTCCCGATTCGGCGAGTTTGCCGGTGACCACCCCGGACAGGCAGGCCGCGCGCAGTCCGGTTTTCGCGCCGACCAGGCTCTGCCCGCGGCTCTGCTGGACGGCCAAGGTGTATCGGGAGATGAACACGATGTAGCCGTTGTAATCGCCGGTCACCTTGAGCGGCAGCGGGTCGTCCGCGCCGTAGTCCGACGTACCCCGCTCGGCCAGTCGGGGGATGTCCGTGGCGATCGTGTTCGCGGCGGGGCAGTACGACACCGGTTCGGTCACCACGCCGTCGGGGCAAGCGATCTTCGCCCGGGTGTAGTCGTAGGTCGGCTCGTGGTCGATCGGCAGAATCGCTTCGAGTGCTTTGGTCAATTCGACCAAGGTCTGTTTGGTGATGGGGTACTCGCCGCGCCCGTTGTCGTCACTGAAACTCTGCGGCAGATTCGCGCGGCGCTGGTCGATCTCGTCCTGGTCGATGCCCTTGCACGCCTTGGGACCGTCGGTGAAACCGATCTGCACGGCGGTGACCCGTTCGAAAGCGGAGCCGTGCACGCTTTCCGGGTCGTCGGGGTCGGAGTCGCGGATGGCGACGGTGGCGGCGAGCACGCTGTTGAGGCCGTCGGAGGTGTTGATCGTGAAATGCCGGGCCTTGCCCTCGGCCACGTGCCGCATGAAAGCGCCCGCGAAGCAATCCGCCTGCTGCTCCTTGACGATCACCGGGTCCTTCGGCCCGACGATCTTGGCCATGGTCTGCACCGCGTGCCCGTACTCGTGCGCGAGCACCATCACCACGGACATCTTCCCGAAGGTCTCCTCCATGGTGGGAAGCAGCACCGACCGATCCCAGCCGATGGAATTGTCCAGGCGGCAGTAGGCGGCGTTGACCAAGCGGTAGGTGGTCTCCTTGCAGAACTCGACCGACTCCTGCCGCCCTGCCTTCGCGCTCCAGGACAGCAGCTTCTCGACCGGCTTGAACTCGCCTTGGAAGTATTTGCCGAACTCACCGCGCCAGTAGGTCTGGATATCGTCGACGGCGTTGAGCGCCAGGGTGTCCACGGCGCCGCCGTCGCCGTTGGTCGCGGTCAGCGTGCTGTCCTCGACGCCGGTGCGCGGGCCGCTCGGGCCGCTCGTGGTGGGCAACCCGGCCACCTTGAACGGATCGTCGTAGACGGAGACGGCCCGGCCGTCGACCACTCGGATACATCCGCCGACCAGCACCAGAACACTGAGCAGCGTCGCAACCAGCGCGGTCGCTCGGACTCTCGGCAAGGCTCCCCCTGGTCGGCCGCTACAACGTTCACATCGGTCGCCGGATCGGGGCATTTGGCGCATCGGGGGCACCGCCGATGTCCGGGTGATGGAATAGTATCCGCTGCATGTCTTCACCGGGGGCGCAGACCATCACCGTGCGCCATGATGGAAACGAACGAGTATTCGATTCGAGCCAGCAGGTCACGATGGGCCGCGCGCCGGAGGTGACGCTTTTCGTCGACAGCCCGCTCGTCTCGCGTGTGCACGCCACGCTGGCCTGGCAGGGCAGCGCCTGGGTGTTGACCGACAACAAGAGCACCAACGGCGTTTTCGTGGACGCGCGCAGGCTGACCCAGCCGGTGTCGATCGACCGCCCCACACAGGTCCGGCTGGGCGACGCGATCAGCGGCCCGCTGTTGCACCTGTTGCCGGCGAACCCGCAACCACCGCAGCGGCCTTCCGCGCGCCCGCCGCAACCGGTTCCCGCGCCGCCGCCGGGCCCGCCGCCGCACGCGGTCCGGCGGCCCGCGCAGCCGTTCCAGCGTCCGCACTATCCGCCTCCGCAGGACGCGCCCGCGCCCGCGGTGAACGTCAACATGACGACCAGGGCGGACACCTCGAACATGCCTCCGGTCCGGGCCAGGGCGAGCACGGCGCCCATCGCCCGCGCCGACCGGATCCCGCAGACCGGCCTGAGCATCGGCCGCACCACCGACAATCAGATCGTCGTCAACGATCCGCTGGCCTCCCGCAAGCACGCCCGCCTGATCGCCTCCGCCGATGGCCTCACCATCGAGGACCTCGGCTCGGCGAACGGCACGTTCGTCAACGGGCACCGCCAGCAGCGGGCGGTGCTGCGCGAGCGGGACATCATCACCGTCGGCAACGTCGACTTCGTCGTCCAGCAGGGCACGCTGGTGCACCGGCAGAAGCCGGTCGCCGAGCAGGGTTTGGCCGTGCACGGTGTCGGCTTCACCGTCGAGGGCAACAAGCAACTGCTCGTCGACGTGAACATGTCGGCCAGCCGCGGCACGCTCACCGCGCTGATCGGTCCCTCCGGTGCGGGCAAGTCGACGCTGTCGCGCCTGATCGCGGGCACCACACAGCCTTCGGGCGGCGTGGTCACCTTCGAAGGCCGCAATCTGCACGCCGAGTACGAGGCGCTGCGTTCCCGGATCGGCATGGTGCCGCAGGACGACGTGCTGCACCGGCAGCTCACGGTGCGCCAGGCGCTGGGTTTCGCGGCCGAACTGCGGCTGCCGAGGGACAACAGCAAGCAGGACAGGCAGAAGGTGATCGACGGGGTGCTGCAGGAGCTTTCGCTCACCGAGCACGCCGACACCAGGGTCGACCGTCTCTCCGGCGGTCAGCGCAAGCGCGCCTCGGTGGCGCTGGAACTGCTGACCGGCCCGTCGCTGCTCATCCTGGACGAACCCACGTCGGGCCTGGACCCGGCACTGGACCGTCAGGTCATGGTGATGCTGCGCGAGCTGGCCGACGCCGGCCGCGTGGTGATCGTGGTGACCCACTCGGTGGCGCACCTGGACATGTGCGATCAGGTGCTGCTGCTCGCTCCCGGCGGCAAGACCGCCTACTGCGGCAATCCGGCCGGTGTCGGCGCGGCGCTCGGCACCAGCGACTGGGCGGAGATCTTCGCCAATGTCGCGGCCAATCCGGATCAGGCGTTCGCCGCCTATCGCTCCCGGCAGGCGTTCGCCCCGCCGCCCCCGCCGCCCCCGCAGCCGTACGGGCCCGCGGGCAGTCCGCCGCAGTCCAGTCGCGGCAAGCAGTTCTCGACTCTGGCGCGCAGGCAGGTCCGGCTGATCCTGGCCGACCGCGGTTACCTGACGTTCCTGGTGCTGTTGCCGTTCATCCTCGGCGGCCTGTCGCTGGTGGTGCCGGGGAAGAACGGATTCCAGCGCGGCGCGTTGAAGGCGCTGCCGGATGGCACGTTCGTGCCGGAGGGCGGTAGTGAGACACAGCAGTTGCTGGTGGTGCTGATTCTGGGCGCCTGCTTCATGGGTTCCACGCTCACGGTGCGCGACCTGGTCGGCGAACGGACGATCTTCCACCGCGAACGCGCCGTCGGCCTGCTGCCGTCGGCATACCTGATGGCGAAGATCGCGGTGTTCAGCTTCACCGCGCTGCTGCAATCGGCCGTGCTGGTCGGGATCGTCCTCGCGGGCAAGAAGCGTCCCGGTGAGGGGGCGGTGCTGGCGTCCGGCAGCGCGGAGCTGTACATCGATATCGCCCTCACCGCGATCTGCTGTGTGGTCGTCGGGCTGCTGCTCTCGTCGCTGGCCAAGTCGAACGAGCAGGTGATGCCGCTGCTGGTGGTGGCCATCATGTGCCAGCTGGTGATGGCGGGCGGCCTGATCCCGGTCACCGGGCGGGTGGTGCTCGAGCAGGTGTCCTGGCTGTTCCCGGCGCGCTGGGGCTACGCGATGGGCGCTTCGACGGTGAACATCCGGGAGCTGTTCCTGAACGCGCAGGCCGACACGCTCTGGCAGCACAAGCCGGAGATCTGGGCGTTGGACGTCGGCGTGCTGTCGCTGATCACGCTGGTGCTCGCGCTCATCACCTGGCGCCGGTTGCGACTGAAGAAGTCGACCGCGTGAGGCGATCCGGACGGTCCGTCCCCGCCCCGGTCCGCGCAAGCGACGCCGGGCGGTGTGACACGGCGACGACGAGCATCTCGGCCGCGAACCGGGCACACTTATGCCTGTGACGGTGCGAGTAGGGGCAGTGCATCTCGGCTGGGATGTGGTGTCCGTTGCGGCCGGTGGCGGTGGCGTTCCCATCCGCCCCGTGCAGGTGGAGGGCATGTGGACGCCGCCGGCCTATCTGCTGGCGGATTCGTCGGGCCGGTTGCACACGGCAGGCGTGGAACGCAACAGACCCGATCTCGGGATGGCGATCGCCGACGTGCGCGACATCCTCGGGCATCCGCAGATCGTGGTCGCCGGCGCGACCTGGCCCGCGGAACTGGTCTTCCGCGCGCGTCTGTACAACCCGCTCGCCGAGATCGGCAAGCACTTGCGCGGCAAACCGGATCTGGTGGCGTTGCCCTATCCGGACAGCTGGCCGGACGAGAAGATCGATATCTACGCCTCGATGGTGGAACAGCTCGATGTCGTCGTGGAACCGCTGCCGGAGAGCGTCGCGCTGTCCGGCTACGTCCGCGCCCTCGGGCTGGTGCACCCGCCCGACCGGGCCAGGCCGAACGGCATCGGCGCGACGGGCGTGTACTCCGACGGCCGCGGCATGCTGGTGGTCGCTGTGCACGGCGACGACGAGCAGCCCACCGAGTCGGTCGACGTTCCGGTGGACGCGCAGGCCATGCGCGACGCCAGGTCGGCCGACGACGTCGTGATCGAGGTGATGGCGGCGGCCCGCTCGATCGGCGCGGACACCTCGACGGTTCTGCTGTCGGGCAACGTGCGCTTCAACGACGCGTTGCGCCTGGCCTTCCAGAACCATCTGGGGCACCGCCTGCACGTGGCGGACCATCCGATGCACGCCCTGGTGCTCGGCGCGGCACATCTGCTGGTGAGCGACCCGGAGGCGGGCGAGCCGGAGCCTTCGGGCAGGCACGCCGAACCAACGCCCGCCCGACCGCAGGCCGAGTATCCCCCGCAGCAGGCGGAGGCGGGTCGGCGCACGGCCCGGCCGGTGCCGGGCGTCCAATACGGCCCCGGATACCCGACCCAGCCCGACGAGCCGACGACCAGGATCGGGCGCGACGACGTGCCGCGCGGTCTGCCGCCGAACCTCGCCGAGCTGGGCAGCCGCTTCACCCGGCCGCCGAGCGCGCCCGACGAGCAGCAGGACGGCGGTCGCCCGCCCGGTGATCCCGTCGGCCCGCGTCCGCCCTACCCGGGCGCGCCGGAGCAGTCCCGGTACGCCGGTCAGCAGCACCAGGGGCCGTGGCAGGAGCCGGGCGCCGAGTCCGACGACGCGGACGGGCACCGCAAGGGCAAGCTGTGGAACAAGATGAAGGGCAACCTGTTCGGAGCCAACACCGTCGCCGGGGCGGTGGCGCTGGCCGTGGTCGCGCTTCCGTCCGGGAATCACCGGGTGGAGTTGACCGCGCGGCCGGTCGCCCTCGACGCGGCATCGGTCGTGTCCGCGGAAGAAGTCGACGGCGCGCCGGTCGGGTGTCCGACCTCGCCCTACGCGATCACCCAGCCGAAACCAGGTGTCACCGCCACCCGGGGAACCCAGCGGGAAGCGAAGGAAAGGACGGCGGAGTGCGGGCGGCCCGACGTCGACACCCTGCGCTACCTGGTCCCCGGCCCGCCCGGCGCCATGGACCTCGGCCCGCCGATCGAGATCTGACGGATTTCTCCCCGCCATACCCCACTGGTATGGTGGCTCGTTGGCGTGCGGAATGTCCGCCGAGCCCCGGGTCTCCACCGGCCGCCGGGAACAGCTCGACCGCACGCCTGGCTGGCAACACCGACGACAGACAGGGAAGCACTGTGCCTACGTACAGCCCCAAGGCGGGTGACGTGACCCGTAAGTGGTACGTCATCGACGCCACTGACGTAGTGCTCGGCCGTCTCGCCGTCCAGGCAGCGAATCTGCTGCGTGGCAAGACGAAGCCGACCTACGCCCCGAACGTCGATGGTGGCGATTTCGTCATCATCATCAACGCCGACAAGGTTGCCATCAGCGGCAACAAGCGGCAGGACAAGCTGATCCACCACCACTCCGGGCATCCGGGCGGCCTCAAGTCGCGGACCGTCGGTCAGGTGTTGGAGAGCCGTCCCGATCGGCTCGTGGAGAAGGCCGTCAAGGGCATGATCCCGAAGAACAAGCTCGGTAACGCGATCGCGGGCAAGCTGAAGGTGTACGCGGGCCCGACGCACCCGCACGCCGCCCAGCAGCCCATCCCGTTCGAGATCAAGCAGGTGGCCCAGTGACCGCTCCCGAGGAATTCAACGAGGAATACGTCGAGGAATTCGACGCTGCCGAGGCTGTCGAGGACGGTGCGGGCTACGAGGACTCCGAGGCCTCGGCGTCCTACGCTCCGATCGTGATCGACCGCCCGGTGCAGACCGTCGGCCGCCGCAAGGAGGCCGTCGTGCGCGTGCGCCTGCTGCCCGGCTCCGGCAACTTCGTGCTCAACGGCCGCACCATCGAGGACTACTTCCCGAACAAGGTGCACCAGCAGCTGGTCAAGTCGCCGCTGGTGACCGTCGAGCGCACCGAGTCCTTCGACGTGCACGCCCGCCTGGTCGGCGGCGGCCCGTCCGGCCAGGCAGGCGCCCTGCGGCTGGCCATCGCCCGTGCGCTGATCGAGGTCACCCCGGAGGATCGTCCCGCCCTGAAGCGGGCCGGCTTCCTGACTCGTGACCCGCGCGCCACCGAGCGCAAGAAGTACGGTCTGAAGAAGGCGCGCAAGGCGCCGCAGTACTCGAAGCGCTGATTTCGGCATCGTCGGCTCTGCGCCTCCGGCACTCTCGCGGTGCCGGAGGCGGTACGGTCGACGCGGCAGCCGTACGAGAGCAGGCTCCCAGCGAACAGCTGGTCGCCTGCTCTCGCGCTGTATGAAGACGCGGCGTTCGCGGGGCCTTCGTGGTGCACGGGCCGGTGCCTCCCGGGCCGACGCCCACGCCACAGATCACCAATGAGGGGCGAGGTATGGGACGGTTGTTCGGCACCGACGGAGTCCGCGGGCTTGCGAACGAGTCATTGAGTCCAGAGCTGGCGTTGCGCGTTTCCGGCGCGGCCGCGCAGATCCTGAGCCGGGGCAAGAAGCGCGCGCTCGCGGTGGTCGGGCGCGACCCGCGGGCCAGCGGCGAGATGCTCGAGGCCGCGGTGACCGCGGGGTTGACCGCGGCGGGCGTGGACGTGCTGTCGGTGGGGGTGCTGCCGACCCCGGCCGTCGCCTACCTCACCGGCTTGTACGACGCCTGTCTCGGCGTGATGATCTCCGCCTCGCACAACCCGATGCCCGACAACGGGATCAAGATCTTCGCCGCCGGTGGGCACAAACTGGACGACGCGATCGAGGACCGGATCGAGGCCCTCATGGCCGCCGAGAAGCCGTTCCGTCCGACCGGCGCGGGCATCGGGCGGGTGCGCAACGCGGCCGGCGCGCGTGACCACGGGCTGAGCATCCCCGACCGGTACAGCCTCGCGGGCACTCATGAGCGCTATGTGGAACACCTGGTCGAGGCCACCGGACAGGACCTGTCGGGGCTGACCGTCGTGGTCGACTGCGCGCACGGAGCCGCCGCCGAGGTGGGGCCTGCCGCCTACCGCGAAGCGGGGGCGACGGTGATCGCCATCAACGCCGAGCCCGACGGGCTGAACATCAACGACGGCTGCGGCTCGACCCATCTCGACCAGGTGCGGGCCGCGGTGGTGGAACACGGCGCCGATCTGGGTCTGGCGCACGACGGCGACGCCGATCGCTGCCTGGCCGTGGACGCGCACGGCAATGTGGTCGACGGCGACGCGATCCTCGCGATCCTGGCCCTCGCCATGCACGAGGCGGGCGAGCTGGCCGACGACACCCTGGTCGTCACCGTGATGAGCAACCTCGGCCTGCACATCGCCATGCGGGCGGCGGGCATCACCGTGCGCACCACCGCCGTCGGCGACCGTTACGTGCTCGAGGAGTTGCGGCGCGGCGGCTTCACGCTCGGCGGCGAGCAGTCGGGGCATGTGGTGTTCCCCCGATACGGCACCACCGGCGACGGCATTCTCACCGGCCTGCGCCTGATGGCGCGGATGGCGCGGACCGGGCGCGGCCTGGCCGATCTGGCGAGCGTGCTGCAGACCGTGCCGCAGATCCTGGTGAACGTGCCGGTCAACGACAAATCCGTGGTGGCGCGCGCACCCGAGATCCGCGAAGCGGTGCTGGAAGCGGAACGGATACTCGGTGACTCCGGGCGCGTGCTGCTGCGGCCCAGCGGCACCGAGGAGCTGGTGCGGGTGATGGTGGAAGCCACCGACCCGACCCAGGCGCGTCAGCTGGCGGACGATCTCGCCAAGCGCGTCGCGGGGGTGTGAGCGGCGCGCTGGTTGTGGCCGAGCGTGGCTTCGAGTCAGTGGGTTTCGGTGAGTACGCCCGCGTTCATATGCCAGCGGCGGGTCGCGCGGACCGTGTCGAGCATGCGGCGGTCGTGGGTGACGAGCACGAGTGTGCCGGTGAAGGATTCGACGGCCTGCTCCAGTTGTTCGATGGCGGGGAGGTCCAAGTGATTGGTCGGCTCGTCCAGCACGAGCAGGTTCACGCCGCGGGCTTGGAGCAGGGCCAGGGCGGCGCGGGTGCGTTCGCCGGGGGAGAGCGTGTCGCACGGCCGCAGTACGTGCGTGCCGCGCAGGCCGAATTTCGCCAGTAGGGTGCGTACTTCCGCCTCCGGCCACTGCGGCAGTTCCGCGCCGAAAGTGGCGGCGAGAGCGGCGGTTCCGCGGAACAGCCCGCGCGCTTGATCCACCTCGCCGATCTCGACGCCGGAGCCCAGGCTCGCGGTGCCGGTGTCGGGTCGTAGCTTGCCCAGCAACAGGGCGAGCAGAGTCGACTTCCCTGAGCCGTTCGCGCCGGTGAGCACGATGCGGTCGGCCCAGTCGACCTGGGTGGTGATCGGGCCGAGCGTGAAGTCGCCGCGGGTGATCGTCGCCCCCGACAGCGTCGTCACCACCGAGCCGCTGCGCGGGGCCGCGGCGATGCTCATGCGCAGCTCCCATTCCTTGCGGGGTTCCTCGACCACCTCGAGCCGTTCGATGCGGCGCTGGGTCTGCCTGGCTTTGGCGGCCTGCTTCTCGGTGGCCTCGGCCCGCATCTTGCGGCCCGCCTTGTCGGAGTCCATCTTCCTGGGATCCCGCGCCTTGCGGCGGGCGGTGCGGACGCCGTGCTCGAGCCAGTTGCGCTGCATCTGCGCGCGGGCCTCCAGGCTCGTTCTGGTGTCGGCGTACTCCTCGTACGCCTCGCGCGCGTGCTGCCGGGCGATCTCGCGCTCCATCAGGTAGGACTCGTAGCCGCCGTCGTACAACCCGACCTGCTGCTGCGCGAGATCCAGCTCCACGACGCGATTCACCGTGCGCGCCAGGAATTCCCGGTCATGGCTGATCACCATCAGCGGGACTCGCACCCCCGCGACGAACTGTTCGAGCCGGGCCAGGCCGTCCAAATCCAAGTCGTTGGTCGGCTCGTCCAGCAGCAGGATGTCGAAGCGGGACAACAGCACCGAAGCCAATCCGGCGCGCGCGGCCTGACCGCCCGACAAGCCGGTCATCGGAGTGTCCAGGCCGTTCGGCAGGCTGTCGGCGAGGCCGAGGTCCGCGGCGACCTCGTGCGCCCGCTGGTCCAGATCGGCTCCGCCGAGGGCGAGCCAGCGTTCCAGCGCGGGGGAATACTCGTCCGGCCCGCCTTCGGCCAGACGCTCGGCCGCGGCGTCCATCGCCGCCTGCGCCTCGGTCACTCCGGTTCGCCGGCCGAGGAATGCCAAGACGGTCTCGCCTTCGACCCGCTGTGTCTCCTGCGCCAGATAACCGACCGTCGCGTCCGGGGGGCTGAGCGTGATGCTGCCCGTCGGCGCCTTCCGTTCGGCGAGCAGGCGCAGCAGCGTCGACTTGCCCGCGCCGTTCACGCCGACCAGGCCGATCACGTCGCCCGGAGCGAGGGTCAGATCGAGGTCGGCGAACAGTGTGCGCTCGCCGTGACCGGCCGACAGGCCGCGGGCATGCAGAGTGGTGCTCACCAGCACGAGTCTGCCGTGCTCGGGGTCGCACCCTGAGGCCGACCCCGGGAGAAATCAGGGTCGGTATCGGCCGCCGGGCCGATGGCGGAACCCGCGGTGGCGGGCACAGTGGAGGACGTAGCGATCACCGCACGAGAGGGAAGACCAATGACCGCCCCCACCCGCCGTTTCACCCGCTCCACCCACGACAAGTGGATCGCAGGCGTCTGCGGTGGCATCGCCGAGTACCTCGGCTGGAACGCCAACGTCGTCCGGCTGCTGTTCGTGGTGTCGTGCCTGCTGCCGGGTCCGCAGTTCATCATCTACTTGGCGCTGTGGCTGTTGATGCCGAAGAAGTGAAGCCGCGGGGCTGCGTCGAGCCCGCGTGGGTGACAGGATGGAACGATGCCGCGCGAGCGGCATCGCACCACCGGTACGAGTCCTGCTGAGGAGGGGTCATGATCACCTCGAGCGAATTCCCGGGCCTGGATATACCCGGCATCGACGCGTCGTCGTCACTCGACGGCCTGGGTGCGATCGAACTGCACCACCCGACGCAGGACATCGACGGCGACGGCTCGCTCGACACCATCACCACGACGGGTGACGAGGCGATGCAGGTCTGGACCGACTACGACCACGACGGCTTCGCCGACCACGTCACCGTGGTGGAGAAGGACGGCGACTACGCCGCATGGGAATTCCACCGTCACCCCGACGGCACCTCCGAGTGGGTCCGCACCGACCGAGGCCGAATCGGCGGTTGACCGATTCCGCTGGAGCGGAATTCGGGGGGAACCGAGTGTCGGTGTGTTGCGTCGAAGGAAGTACGGCGGCATTCGGCGCGAAGAGATTCGCGTCGGCGCAACGACACTACGAGGACGGAGGGGAGTCGTGGGCGGATCGGAAATGGTCGGAGTCCGCACGGGGGAGCTCGGCGCGCTCGGCAGCGACTATCGCAGATCGGCGGACGCCGTTCGCGACCAAGCGAAGCGGGTTGCCGAGCACCTGTTCGGCAGCGGCGGCGACGCGGGCCGGAACTACGCGCCGCAGGGCATCGCGGTGCAGCAGGGGCTGGAACGGATCGGTGCGTGGTTGCGGGATTGGAGTGACGCCACCACCGCGACCGCGGACGCGCTCGGGGCCGCCGTGGTGGCCTACGCCGAGACCGACCAGCAGCGCGCCTCCGAGACGGACAAGACATGAGACCGCCGAATGACATGCGCTCGCACCGGCGACGCCACACATTCGAGGGGTCGGGATCATGACGGTTTCGTGGCAGGGCAAAGCGATCGACACCCTCTTGGACGAGGGCAGCGTGGGATTGCAGTACTGGATTCAGTTCATGCCGCTGTACGAGGCGGCGTTCGGCGGAAATGGCGGGCGCGGTGACGTCGGCAAGCTGCTGGCGATGTACGACGAGCAGCGCGGCACGCGGTTGGAGAAGCTGGAGCAGGCGGGGGAGACCCTGAAAGTCGCACTCGCCGAGGTGGATCGGCAATGGGACGCGCAGCGGGGCTACACCCGTCGGCTGCCCGAGTTGTGGCAGGGCACGGCGGCGGCCGCCGCGCTCGACATGCTCGGCAAGCAGTCGGTCCTGGCCGACGAGGACCGGCAGCACGCGAGGGCCGCCATGACCGTGATCGCCGATATGGCCGGCTCGTTGCGGTCGGCGGTGGCCGCGAAGGCGTTCGCCACCCGCGAGTTGCTCGAGGGTCCGGTGGGCGGCAGCAAGTCGATCAGCATCGACGGCAAGACTCCGGCCGATGTGAAGGTCATCGTCGACGTGTACAACGCGCGGGAATGGATCGACGCGGAGCAGGTCCGCGCACTCGGGCGCATATTCCCCGCGCTCGCCGTGCCGGAGGACAAGATCAACAAAAGCGTGCTCGGCTTCATCAACTCCGACAGCGAGAATCTGCTCACCGGCGCGTACGGCGATCGGGTGCGCAGCGTCACCGACGAGTGGCTGACCAAGACGTTCAAGCCGGACTTCGACCGCAAGCTGGCGTCCTACACCGATGTCTGCGCCGAGGTCGATCGACTGTTCAAAGACCAGTACAAGAACCTCACCGACGCGTTGGCGCAGGTGTCCGAGCAGGCCTACCCGCGCCCGGAAGGCCCGTCGCAACCACAGCAGGCAACACCGGTGGACCAGAACAAGCCGCAGGTGACGAACGCACCAGGTCCCCCGGGCACGCCCGCCGCCACCGTCCCGGCGAGCACCACACCGAGCACCGTCCCCGCGTCCACGACACCGGACACGCCGACCACGCCGAGTACTCCGAGTACGCCCAGCGCTCCGACCACCGCCGCGCCGAAGATGCCCGGCCTGGACGGACTCGCCGCGCTCAGCCAGGTGGCGAGGGAATTCGCCCCGCTCGCAACGGGTCTCGGTCAAGCCGTGGAGCAGGGCGTGTCCGCGCTGAGCGGGATCATCAAGAGCGGCGTCGACGACGCCATCGAAAAGCTCGTGCAGGGCATCGAGACGCAGCAAGCCGAAGCCGACGACCGGAACGGCGAGGGGCCGAGCGAAACGCCACGGTCCCAGGCGGAATTCGATATCGGCGGCAAGCACGTGAAGTTCGAGATGGGGCCGGACGGCCGGTTGACACTCATTCTCTCCGATGCCACGGGCGTGGAACAGGAGTTCACCGTCGAGCTGAACGAGCACGGCTTACCGGTCATCTCGGCGATCGAGCCGCAAGCCGATAACGCACAGCCCCCGGCGCTCGAGGCAGCTCCCCCGCAGTCGCCGAACGAGAAGCCTCCGGCGCCGGAGCCCAAGGAGGAAAACGAAACGCCTACGCCCGGTCCGCCGCCCGAGGACGGTACCTCCGGGCTGCCGAGCGGAACCCTGCCGGGCACCCGGCGCGAAGAGGACGGCGAGCACTATCCGAAACCGATACCGGAGCAGGGAGAGCCGGAGCCGGACGTTCCGCTGGACAGCGGCGCGGAACTCGCCGAAGCCGGGCCGCTGGACCCGGGGTTCGCGGAGGCGGGTCCACTGTGACACCGGCCGGGACGAGGTCACACACCGGATGAGCGAGGAGGCGCAGCATGGTCGACTTCGCCGAGGAAGCGAGGCAACTCGCCGCCGAGAATCAGCGCCGCATGTCGCTGTTGCTCGACGAGATCCAGGCGATCAACGAGCAGACCGCGGCGACCGGTCGGGAATTCACCGACCGGCTGACCGCCGACATGGACGAGTTCTGGTCGACGCACGCCGCCGACCCGGACCAGGCCTCCGCCGAGGCGCACGAGCACCAGCGGCGGCAGGACGAACTCCGAGAGCAGCGCGCGGCCATCGCGCGGTCGATGGCCGCGCGCCGGGCCAATCAAACGGTGCGGCCGGTGGACGAGGAGGACGAGGAGGCCAAGTTCTACCAGCGCAAGAGCTGGCTGATCTGACCGGCGCTCCCCGGCTCGGCCGGTCGGCTACCTCCGCAGCAGCGCGGCGAGCTGGCCGACCTTCAGCTTCGGCGGCTCCGTCTCCTGCGGCGCCGTAGGGTCGACGACGGCGGTGTGCGGGATGACCTCTTCGGGATCGGCGAAGGCGCGATAGTTCTTGTCCTCCGCCAGCGTGGCGAGCAGGTAGCCCGCCAGCAGGGCGCGGGTGGTGCGGGCGGTCTTCGATTCGTGCTTGCCCGCCCCCACCGCGGCGAGGACGCGCCTGCCCTCGATGATGCCGTTGTGTGAGGCCTTGTCGATCGCGCGCAGGATCGCGGGGCCGCCCCACGCGGTGGCCAGCGGGATGGCGTTGGAGCTGACCGACGTGATGTCGGTCGCTCCGGCCAGGATCAACGCGGGAACATCCAGCTCGGGCGCCACGGCTTCGGCAGCGGGCGCGGTCGGCGCGGGGAACAGCGCCGCGACGGTGGCCACGTCGCGGCGACCGGCGGCGATGACCGCGGCGCCCGCGCCCATGCCGTGCCCGGCCAGGGCCAGCCGCTCCGGATGCACGCTGATCTCGCCGTCGCCGAGCCGCACGCCGGTGCAGATGTCGAGCGTGGTGAGCAAATCGGCGGCCAGCCCCAGATGTGACGGAATCGGTCCGCGCTCGGTGTCGGGCGCGGCGGCGACGATGCCCCACGAAGCGAGGTGTTCCAGCAGCGTGCGGTAGTGGTTCGCCCCGGTCAACCAGCCATGTCCGAACGCGACGGCAGGTAGGTTCCGCCCCGCCTCTGGCGTGAACACCACCCCCGGCTGACCGGCGATGGCCAGGTTGCCACGCAACACGCGGTGCGGGCCCCGGCTGGTCAGGGTGCTCAATAGCGATTTCACAGACGCCGACACGACGTGAACGTTATCCGATAAGTAGTGTGGTGAGCCATGTGCGGAATCGTGGGGTACGTCGGGTACCGAGACGCGCTCGGCGTCGTCGTTGACGCGTTGCGCCGCATGGAATATCGCGGATACGACTCCGCGGGTGTGGCGATCCTGGACGGCGCGGGCGCGCTGGCGGTGGAGCGCAAGGCGGGCCGTCTGGCCAACCTGGAGGCCGAACTCGCCGAAACCGGGATCGATCGCTTCGTGGGCACCACGGGCATCGGGCACACCCGCTGGGCAACGCACGGCGCGCCGACCGACCGCAACGCGCACCCGCACCGGGACCACAGCGGCAAGGTCGCCGTGGTGCACAACGGCATCATCGAGAACTTCGCCCCGCTGCGTCGCGAACTGGAGGACGCAGGGGTCGAGCTGAGCAGCGACACCGACACCGAGGTCGCGGTGCACCTGGTGGCCCGCGCGTACGCCGACGGCCCCACCGCCGGTGACTTCGCGGCCAGCGCGCTGTCGGTGCTGCGCCGTCTGGAGGGCGCGTTCACGCTGGTCTTCACGCACGCCGACCATCCGGACACGATCGTGGCGGCGCGCCGCTCCACCCCGCTGGTGGTCGGTGTCGGCAAGGGCGAGATGTTCATCGCCTCGGACGTCACGGCGTTCATCGAGCACACCCGCGAGGCGGTCGAGCTCGGACAGGACCAAGCCGTCGTGATCACCCTGGACAGCTACCGGGTCACCGACTTCGCGGGCGCGGACGCGAGTTCGCGCACCCGCCCGTTCACGATCGACTGGGACCTGGCCGCCGCCGAGAAGGGCGGCCACGACTACTTCATGCTGAAGGAGATCGAGGAGCAGCCCGCCGCGGTCGCCGACACCCTGATGGGGCATTTCAGCACCGACCAGGACGGCGCGGGCCGGATCGTGCTGGACGAGCAGCGCCTCGCCGACCAGGAGCTGCGCGATTTCGACAAGGTGTTCGTCGTGGCGTGCGGCAGCGCCTACCACTCCGGTCTGCTGGCGAAATACGCCATCGAGCACTGGACGCGGCTGCCGGTAGAGGTGGAGCTGGCCAGCGAGTTCCGCTACCGCGATCCGGTGCTGGACCGTTCCACGCTGGTGGTGGCGATCTCGCAGTCCGGCGAGACCGCCGACACGCTGGAGGCGGTGCGGCACGCGAAGGAGCAGAAGGCGCGCGTCCTGGCGATCTGCAACACCAATGGCGCGCAGATTCCCCGCGAATCCGACGCGGTTCTCTACACCAGGGCCGGGCCGGAGATCGGCGTCGCCTCCACCAAGGCGTTCCTGGCCCAGGTGACCGCGAACTACCTGGTCGGGCTGGCCTTGGCGCAGGCGCGCGGCACCAAGTACCCGGACGAGGTCGCCCGCGAGTTCGCCGAGCTGGAGGCGATGCCCGAGCTGGTGGAACGCGTACTGGAGACCGCGCCGCAGGTGCGGGCCATCGCGCGGGAGCTGGCGCAGGTCCCGACCGTGCTGTTCCTCGGACGCCACGTCGGCTACCCGGTGGCGCTGGAGGGCGCGCTCAAGCTCAAAGAGCTGGCGTACATGCACGCCGAGGGGTTCGCGGCGGGTGAACTCAAGCACGGCCCGATCGCGCTGATCGAGGACGGCCTGCCGGTGATCGTGGTGATGCCGTCGCCGAAGGGGCGCGCGGTGCTGCATTCGAAGCTGCTGAGCAACATCAGGGAGATCCAAGCCCGGGGCGCGCGCACCATCGTGATCGCGGAGGAGGGCGACGACACGGTGCGTCCGTTCGCCGACGACCTCATCGAGATCCCGAGCGCGCCGACGCTGTTCCAGCCGCTGCTGTCGACGGTGCCGTTGCAGATCTTCGCCGCCGAGGTGGCGCAGGCGCGCGGCTACGACGTCGACAAACCGCGGAACCTGGCCAAGTCCGTCACCGTGGAATAGTTGAGCGGCCGCGCACTCGGTGAGTGCGCGGCCGCCGCTTCGCCGGGATACCGGCTCGCTATGCCCGGACGGCGGCCAAAGGCTCCTCCGGGACGGTGAGCGTCGTGCGGCGCTCGAGCCGTCCGGACACGATCGCCAGCAGCAGCGCGACCAGCACCAATCCGACGCCGACCCAGTTGGGTGCGGTATAGCCGTAGCCCGCGGCGATCACCACGCCGCCCAGCCAGGCCGACACCGCGTTGCCGAGATTGAACGCGCCGATGTTCACCGCCGACGCCAAGGTGGGCGCACCGGCGGCCTGGTCGAGGACGCGTTTCTGCAGCGGCGGCACCGTCGCGAAGCCGAGCGCGCCGATCAGCACCACCGTGACGGCGGCGGCGATCTTGTCGTGCGCGGTGACGGTGAACAGCGCCAGAACGAGCGCGAGCCCGCCGAGGGTGAGATACAGCATCGGCATCAGGTGGCGGTCGGCGAACTTGCCGCCGATCAGATTGCCCGCGAAGAAGCCGAGACCGAACAGCACGAGCAGCCAGGTGACCGAACTCTCCGCGTAGCCGGTGACCTCGGTCATCATCGGGGCCAGATAGGTGATCGCGGCGAACACCCCGCCGAAGCCGAGCACCGTCATCGCCATCGCCAGCAGCACCTGGGGATTGCGGAACACCGCCAGCTCGCTGCGCAGCCGCGCGTTCGCCGCGGCGGGCTGTTCGGGAACCAGCGCCGCGACGCCGGACAGGCCGATCAACCCGACCAGCGCGACGAACAGGAAGGTCAGCCGCCAGCCGAAGTGCTGGCCGAGCAGCGTCCCCAGCGGCACGCCCACCACGGTGGCGACGGTGAGACCGGTGAACATGATCGCGATCGCCCCGGCGCGCCGGTCGGCGCTGACCAGGGTGCCCGCGACGACCGCTCCGATGCCGAAGAACGCGCCGTGCGCCAGCGAGGCGACGATCCGTCCGGTGAGCATCAGGGCGAAGGTCGGCGCCGTGGCGGACAGGATGTTGCCGAGCACGAGCAGCGCCAGCATGCCCAGCAGCATGCGTTTGCGCGACACCCTGGTGCCGAGACCGGTCATCAGCGGCGCGCCCGCCACGACACCGAGCGCGTAGCCGGTGACCAGCAGGCCCGCTGTGGGAATGGACACCGAGTAGGTGCCCGCGATGTCGGGCAGCAGGCCGACGACGACGAACTCCGTCGTCCCGATCGCGAATGCCCCGAGGGTGAGGGCGAGAAGTGCGAGGGGCATGGGGGAAGCCTCCACATGATGTTGCTTCAAACCATTACAGGCGGCAACAATAATTGCATACGCACTTTAATCGCAAGCGCTGGCTATTGTGATTCCTGGCTATCCTGGAGGCACAACCCCCGACGTCGAAGGATCGCCGATGACCGCGGATGCCGCCCTGACCGGCCTCGCCGATGGTTGGTACGCACTCTCGCTGCTGCACGACCGGATCGAGGCGCATATCGAGCGGGCCCTGCAAACCGGCCATGACCTCAGCGTTCGCGAATACTCCCTGCTGGTCGTCCTGAGCAGGCAGCACGACGGGCCTGGCGGGCACCTGCGGATGAACCAGGTGGCCGAGGCCGTGGTGCTGAGCCAGAGCGCGACCACCCGGCTGGTCTCCCGGCTGGAGGATCGCGGTCTGCTACAGCGCTACCTCTGCCCCGACGACCGTCGCGGCATCTACACCGACGTCACGCCGGCGGGGCTGGACCTGCTCGAACAGGCCCGGCCCACGCACGACGCCGCCCTCGCCGGGGCGCTCGGGCAAGCGGCCGCCGATCCCGACCTCGCTCCGCTCGTGGCCGCGGTCGAGGCATTGAACACCAGTTCGGGTAATGGCGCTCGCCCCCGTGACTACCACCCCGTCTGATCGAGACGGCTCAGCACCGGGGTTCGGAACGAGAGTTCGGAGCTGATGGAAACCGGCGTCTCGCTGTACCCTTCGGCCGCCGCGCGGATGCCTGCCGATTCCGTGATCGGTTGCCGACTTACCGGCGGGTTCGGGCCGCCGTACGCCGAGGGAACTGGTGCGGACGGGACTCGGCTGCTCGCGACGCGCAGCGCAAGTCTTCCGAAGGGGCCGCATCGAGGACCGAGGCTGTCGTGCCGAGGCGCTACCGGGACGCGCAGGCGCGGTTGTGCATGCCGGGATGCTGGAAGTGCTCGAGCAGCTCGGCATCGCGGACGAGCTGGTCGCCGCAATCGGCCGTGATCACTCCACAGTGACCGTGCCGCGCATCTCCGGGTGCAGGGAGCAGAGGTAGCGGTAGGTGCCCGGCGTGGTGAACGTGTAGCTCCACTCGCCCTTGTCGAAGATCGGGCTGTTGATGCCCATGGCCTTGTCACCGATGCCCTGCACGGTGTGCGGAACCTTGTCGTCGAATGTCCAGGTGACCGTGTCGCCGACCTTGATGGTGACCTCGGCGGGCGAGAATTTCATGTCGTGCACCGCGACGGTGGTGGCGGCGGGCTTGCGCTCACCGGTCTGCTGCACGGTGGTGGTCGGCCGGGCCGGTTTCCTGGTCGTGGTGGCGGCCGAACCGGATTCGTCGCCGCCGCAACCGGACAGCAACAGCGTGCAGGCCAGGGCGGCTCCCGTGACGACGCGGACGATCCCGATGCGGCGGACGCTTGGCATGATGGCCAAGCGTAGTAGGCCACACCTAAGGAGGCAGCGGCGATGTCCACGCAGCGGGGCTATTTCACCGTCGACCAGGTGCGCGCGGCGGAAGCCGAGCTGTTCACCCGGGTGCCCGACGGCGTGCCCATGCGCCGGGCGGCGCACGGTTTGGCCACGGTGGTGGCGGGCGAACTCAGGGAGCGCACCGGCGGTGTCGCGGGGCGGGCGGTGACCCTGCTGGTCGGTTCCGGGGACAACGGCGGGGACGCGCTCTGGGCCGGAGCGCAGTTGCGCCGCCGCGGTGTCGCGGTCACCGCGGTGCTGCTGAGCCCGGAGCGGGCGCACGCTCGCGGACTCGCGGCGCTGCGCGCTGCGGGCGGTCGGGTCGCCGACGACGTCGGCCGCCCCGACCTGGTGATCGACGGCATCGTCGGCATCTCCGGTCGCGGCGCCCTTCGGCCGCGCGCCGCGGAAATCGTTGCGGCGCTGCGGGCTCCGATCGTCGCGGCCGACCTGCCCAGCGGCGTCGACCCGGACACCGGCGCGATCGAAGGCCCGGCCGTACGCGCGGACGTCACGGTCGCGTTCGGCGCGTACAAACCCGTGCACGCCCTCGCCGCGCCGCAGTGTGGCCGAATCGAATTGGTGCCCATCGGCTTACGTCTTCCGGAAGCGGGTCTCACCGCGCTGGAGCCCGCGGCGATCGGCGCGGCGTGGCCGGTGCCCGGCCCGTTCGACGACAAGTACACCCAGGGCGTCACGGGCATATGCGCGGGGAGCGCGACGTATCCCGGCGCCGCGGTGCTGTGCGCGGGCGCGGCTGTGGCCGCGACATCGGGCATGGTGCGGTATGCCGGAACCGCTGCCGCCGAGGTTCTGCACCACTTTCCCGAAGTGATCGCCACCCGAGAGGTCGCCGCCACCGGCCGCGTCCAGTCCTGGGTCTTCGGACCCGGCGCGGGCACCGACTCCGCCGCCGGGGAACGCCTGCGCCGGATCCTGTCCACCGACCTCCCGGTGGTGATCGACGCCGACGGACTGACCTTGCTGGCCGCGGAGCCGGACCTGGTGCGCGGTCGCGCGGCCCCCACCGTCCTGACTCCGCACGCGGGCGAGTTCGCCCGCCTGGCCGGCCACGAGGTCGGCCGGGACCGGGTGGCCGCGGTCCGCGACCTCGCCGCTTCCTGGCAGGTCACCGTGCTGCTCAAGGGCCGCGCCACGCTCGTCGCCGCCCCCGGCCGCCCCGTGCTGGTCAACGAGGCGGGCGGCTCGTGGGCCGCGACCGCGGGCGCGGGCGACGTGCTCTCCGGCATCATCGGGACGCTGCTCGCGGCGGGGCGGGAGCCCGCGTGGTCGGCCGCGGCCGCCGCGCGCGTGCACGCACTGGCCGCCAACCTCGCCGCCCACGACGGCGCACCCGCGGGTACGCCGATCTCGGCGAGTGTCCTGGCCGCGCACGTCCGCCCCGCGATCGGCGTCCTCCGTGGCCTCGCCCACTCCTTCTGACTCGGGCACACGCTCGGGCGACTCGTTTCGCCACGGCGGGACGGCGAGTTCGAGTCCGCGAACCCGCGAACGCAATGTCGGCCGTTGGCGGATGTGTTTGGCGCGCCGGTCTCCTGGATCTCGGCGACCGGGGCGGCCACGTCCCAGTAGGCCATAGTTCGGCGATGCGTCTGCGAGGCGGTTCTCTCGTTCCTCGATCGCCGGGTGCGTCACGGGCTCGCGTACCCGGGCGATCAGCCACATGTCTTCGAGGCGCCGCATTGCCGACCCGGGCGACGCTGGTGGTGCAGTACACCTGATCGGTCAGGCGCCGCCTTCTTCTGCGTGCCGAGCGACCGCTATGTCTCCGGGCCGACGGCTTCCAGCGGGTGAGGAGGCAGGCGCTGTGTGCCGGACGCCATGGGGTGTCGGCGCGATCGGTGCTGGTCGTGGCGCCCGCCACACGGGGCCGGGCGCCATGAGAACCGAGTGGAACCGGAACCGAGCCCGCCAATAGACTCGACCGGAACCATCGCACCGACTGATTTCGAGAGCACATGGGTAACTCGCCGGGTACGCCCAGAATCCAGGCGGCACCGAACGAATCTCACGCGCCCGACCGGCACGGCCCGAACCCGCGGAGAGGCGGCACAGCGCAAGTGGAAACGGTCATCGACCTGGACGCCATCGCCCACAACATGCGGATCCTGCGGGAACACGCGGGCGACGCCGCGGTGATGGCGGTGGTGAAGGCCGACGGCTACAACCACGGCGCGGTCGAGGTCGGCCGGGCCGCCTTGGCGGCGGGCGCGGCGGAACTGGGCGTCACGACGGTGGGGGAGGCCGTGCAGTTGCGTGCGGCCGGGATCACCGCGCCCATCCTGTGCTGGCTGCACAGCACGGACACCGATTTCGCGGCCGCGGTGGCCGCCGATGTCGAGATCGGGATCTCTTCGGTGGCTCAGCTGCGCGCGGTCGAGGCCGCGGCGCGCGACCTCGGCCGTCCGGCGACGGTCACCGTGAAGGTGGACACCGGCCTCAACCGCAACGGTGTGCCGCCGCTGGCCTACCCCGAAGTCCTGACCACGCTGCGCACTCTGGTCGACGAGGGCCTGGTGCGGTTCCGCGCGATCTTCTCCCACCTCGCGCACGCCGACGAACCCGAGCACCCCAACAACGACGCGCAGCGTGCCCGGTTTCTGGAGGCCATCGCCACGGCCAAGGAACACGGCTTGGAGCCGGAGCTGGTGCACATCGCCAATTCCGCCGCCACCCTGACCCGTCCCGACCTCGCCTTCGACTTGGTGCGGCCCGGTATCGCCATGTACGGCCTTTCCCCGATACCTGGCGACGATTTCGGTCTTCGGCCCGCGATGACGTTCCAAGCCCGTGTGGCCCTGGTCAAACGGGTCGCGGCGGGCGAAGGCGTTTCCTATGGGCACCAGTGGATCGCGCCGCACGACACCACCGTCGCGCTGATCCCCGCCGGTTACGCCGACGGCGTGTTCCGCCCCATGAGCGGCCGATTCGACGTCTGGCTCGGCGGGGCGCCACGCCGGAACGTGGGACGGGTGTGCATGGACCAGTTCGTCGTCGATCTCGGCGACAACGCGGCCGGCGTGCAGGAAGGCGACACCGCGATTCTCTTCGGCGCGCGACCGCACGCCCAGCAGTGGGCCGACCTGCTCGACACCATCCATTACGAAGTGGTGTGCGCGCCGCGCGGCCGGGTCACCCGGCGCTATGTCGGCGGCGACCGATGAGCCGCTTGCGCGTGACCCCGCTGCGCGGCGGGCTGGCCACGGCGGGCGTCGTCGGCGCGCTGGCCGGCGCCCATGCCCTGCGCCGCGCCGGTGCGCGCGTGCTGTGGCCAGCCAGAGGCGACGACTATCGCGACGAGAATTTCGCCCTGATCGATGCCGACCGCCCAGGGACGGTGCTCGCCGACGACGGTGTGCCCCTGGCCACCCGGACCTGCGGACCGGACGACGCGCCGGTGACGGTGATCTTCGTGCACGGCTTCTGCAACAGCATGTCGTCGTTCCACTTTCAGCGACGTGACCTGGAAAAGCGCTATGGCGCACGGCTTCGCATGGTGCTGTTCGACCTGCGTGGGCACGGCCTTTCCGGCGTGCCGAGCGCCGCGAGCTGCACCGTCGCCCAGCTCGGCCGCGATCTCGCCGCCGTGCTGAACGCCACCGCTCCGGAAGGGCCGGTGGTGCTCGTCGGGCATTCGCTGGGCGGGATGGCGATCCTGGCCGCGGCCGCGCGATTCCCGGATCTGTTCGCGAGCAGAGTGATCGGGATCGCACTGCTGTCGACCGCCGCCGCCGGGGTCACCGCGGCCGGTATCGGGCAGTTGTTGCGCAATCCCGCGATCGACGGGTTCCGGCTCGCCGTCTACACCGCGCCCGCGCTGGTGCAGGCCGGCCGCGTCACCGCGCGGCACGTGATCACGCCGTTGCTGCATGTCAGTTCGTTCCACGGGCCGGTGAGCCCGACCCTGTCGCGCTTCACGACGCTGATGATCGACCGGACGCCGGTGGAGACCATCGTGAAGTTCCTCCAGGCCATCGAATTGCACGATGAATCGGCGGCATTGCCCGTGCTGGCGGGCACACCGGTGCTGGTGCTCGGCGGCAGCCACGATCTGGTGATCCCGTTCCGTAATTCGCGTGCGCTGGCCGCCGCCCTGCCCCACAGCGAACTCATCCGGCTGGAAGGCGCGGCGCACATGCCACATCTGCAGTACCCCGACATCGTCAACGCCGCGCTGGACCGCTTGCTGGTGCGCGCGGGCGCGATCGACCCGGCTCAGGGAGAGACCTCAGAGGTGGCCCGTGGCTGATCCGGGGTATCGCGTGCTGCCTACCGTCGCGGACACCGAGGCGCTCGGCCGGGAACTGGCCACGGATCTGCGCGCGGGAGATCTCGTGGTGCTGGACGGTCCGCTCGGTGCGGGAAAGACCGCGCTCACCCGCGGCATCGCCGATGGACTCGGCGTGCAGGGGCGGGTCAGCTCGCCGACGTTCATCATCGCCCGCCAGCACCGCGCGGGGCAGCGCGCGGACGGCCCGCCGGTGCCCATGGTGCACGTGGACGCCTACCGGCTCGCCGGCGACCTCGACGAGCTGGACGCGCTGGACCTGGACACCGATCTGCATCAGGCGGTGGTCGTGGTGGAGTGGGGTCGCGGCGTGGTGGAGCACCTCGCGGAGCGGCACCTGCGCGTGGTGCTGTCGCGCGCGCCGGACTCGGATGTGCGCACCGCCAGCTGGGAATGGGTGAATTAGCTATCAGGTAGCTCTGCGTGGGCGCCCGCTACCACCCGGTATCGTTGGCCCAATCATGCTTGTACTAGCCGTCGACACCGCGACACCCGCCGTCACCGCGGGACTGGTGGACTTGGAGCAGGGCGCCGGCGCGGCGGATTCCATCCGGGTACGCACCGTCGCCTCCCGGGTGCGGGTCGACCCCCGCGCCCACGCCGAGGTACTCACCCCGCAGATCCTCGAATGCCTCACCACGGCAGGCCGATCCAGGACCGAGATCGACGCGATCGTGGTCGGTGTCGGCCCTGGTCCGTTCACCGGCCTGCGCGTCGGCATGGCCACCGCGGCCGCCTTCGGCGACGCGCTCGGCATCCCGGTGTACGGCGTGTGCAGCCTCGACGCGATCGCCGCCGACGCCGCGGTCGATCCAGCGGTGCGGCCCCCTGTCGAGCTGCCGCCCGATGCCGAGCTGCTCGTGGTGACCGACGCCCGGCGGCGCGAGGTGTATTGGGCGCGGTACCGGGCGGGCGCGCGCGTGGCCGGACCCGAGGTGTGCAAGCCGTCGGACTTGGACGCGGGCGAGGCCACGGCGATCGCCGGATCCGCTTCGCACGTCGACTACTTCGATCTTCCCGTGCTCCCCGCCGAGACGCCGTCGCCCGCCGGGTTGGTCCGCGTCGCCGCCGCCGAGCTGCTGTCCGGCAGCGTGCCGCTGCCGCTGGTCCCGCTGTACTTGCGCAGGCCGGACGCGGTGGAGAACGCCTACCGCAAGCTCGACCGGACGGGGGCGTGAGGCCGGTGGCTTTCCGAATCGCGCCGATGGTGGCCGCCGATATCGCGCGCTGTGTGGAACTGGAGCAGTTGCTGTTCCCGGAAGACGACCCGTGGGCCGCCGTGGCGTTCCAGTCCGAGCTGGCCGGGCAGCACAACCGCTACATCACCGCCCGCGACGACGACGGGCGAATGGTCGGCTACGCGGGCATCGCCCTGCTGGGTGACGCCGACCATCCCGAGGCCGAGGTGCACACCATCGGCGTCGACCCCGGCCGTCACCGCGCGGGCGTCGGCACGCTCCTGCTGGAGGCGCTGCTGGCCGAGGCGGACCGGCGCGGAGGCCCGGTGTTCTTGGAGGTCCGCACCGACAACGCGCCCGCGATCGCGCTGTACGCCAAGCACGGCTTCCACATCATCGGATTGCGCAAGAACTACTACCACCCCAGTGGCGCGGACGCGTACACGATGCGCCGCCCCGCGCTGACCAGCCAGGACCGCTGGCGCACACCGGACGAGGTGCTGTCGTGATCATCATGGGCATCGAAAGCTCCTGCGACGAGACCGGAGTCGGCATCGTCCGCAGGCATCCCGACGGCACCTGCGAACTCCTCGCCGACGAGGTCGCCTCCAGCGTCGACCAGCACGCTCGCTTCGGCGGCGTCGTCCCCGAGATCGCCTCGCGCGCCCATCTCGAGGCGATCGTGCCCGCCATGCGCCGCGCGCTGTCGGCCGCGGGTATCGCGAAACCCGACGCTCTGGCGGTGACCATCGGCCCCGGCCTGGCCGGTGCGCTGCTGGTCGGCGTCGCCGCCGCGAAAGCCTATGCGGCGGCGTGGGATGTGCCCTTCTACGCGCTCAACCATCTCGGCGGGCATGTGGCGGTGGACACTCTGGAGCACGGGCCGATGCCGCCGTGCGTCGCGCTGCTGGTGTCGGGCGGGCACACGCACCTGCTGCACGTCACGGATCTGGCCGAGCCGATCGTCGAGCTGGGCAGCACCGTCGACGACGCGGCGGGCGAGGCGTTCGACAAGGTGGCGCGCCTGCTCGGACTGGGCTTTCCCGGCGGTCCCGCGCTGGACGCCGCCGCGGCGACCGGCGATCCGCGCGCCATCGCCTTCCCCCGCGGCATGACCGGGCCGCGGGACCCGCGCTACGACTTCTCCTTCTCGGGCCTGAAGACGGCAGTGGCCCGTTACGTGGAGGCGGCGCAGCGCGACGGCGTCGCGGCGGAGGATCTGCCCATCCCGGATATCGCGGCGTCTTTCCAGGAGTCGGTCGCGGATGTGCTCACCATGAAGGCGGTGCGCGCGGCAAAGGACGTCGGCGTCGGCACGCTGGTGCTCGGCGGCGGCGCGACGGCCAACTCACGGATCCGCTCGCTGGCCGAGGAACGTTGCGCCGCGGCCGGTTTGACCCTGCGGGTGCCCAAGCCGAGGCTGTGCACGGACAACGGGGTGATGATCGCCGCGCTCGGCGCCCATGTCATCGCGGGCGGGGCGGCTGCTTCGCCGCTGACGGTCGCCACCGATCCGGGTCTGCCGGTGTCGGTCAGCATGGTTCACTGACCGGCTCGGAGGAAGCGAGAGGCGGCGTCGCACGGGTTTCCGGGGCGAAGGGCTGTCGTGCGACCGGATCAGTTCGGTGCGAACAGTCCTGGGTGCGACGCCGACCCGGAATTGTCCCGGAGCGGAAGCGGCAGGCTCGTGCGTGCCGGCGCCTGGGTGGGCGCCGGACTCGTGCCGGGCGCCGTGGCGCTGGGCACAGCGGGCAAACTGTTCGGCGCCGCGTTCGGGTTCCCGAACAGGGGACCGAGCAGTTCGGGGAACGGAATCGGCGGAAGGTTCGGATCCGGGCGCAGCGTGGGCTGCGTGGGCGGGATCGCCGGCGTCGACCACGGCCCGCCGGTCGTGCTCTGCGGTCCGCGTTCCGTGGTCGTGGGGGCGATTCCGGTGCCGTCCGGCGTGGTGACCGCCGTGGTCGTCTGCGGCACGGATGCCGGATTCGGCAGTTGGGAAGCGCTGCTCGTGGTCCCGGCGGGGGAGACCTCGTCATCCGAGGTCGGCGCGAACGTCTTGACGCCGTACCCCACGATCAGCCCGACGACCACGATGGCACCGGCCAGCGTGCCGAACACCTTGGTGACCGTCCCCGCGGGCGCGTCGCCGCCGAGCCCGCTCACCGGGAAGACCGAAGGCTGCATCGAATCGGCGACCAGCGCCGCGCCTTTCGCGGTCACCGCCTCCGGGTCGGGGACGGTGAACACCGGAACGTCGACCGCGGCGGTGAGGGTGTCGAGCACCGCGGGAATGTTGGCGCCGCCGCCGATGACCGCGACCGCCTGTGGTTGCTCGGGCGCACGGGCGAACGACATCGTGACGAACCTGGCCAGGTCGCGCAGCAGGTCGGCGATCAACTCCTCGAAGTCGGCCCTGGTCAGCTTCAGCGGACGACCCGCGACGTGGTCGATGGTGACCGCGGGCGCGATGGACAGGTGCTCCTTCGCCGCGCGGCCCCGGTTGGTGAGCGTGCCGCGGTTCGGGCGGGTGCCGCGCCGGGCGAAGTGCAGGTCCACCAGATGGTGGTAGATGAGGTCGTCGATCGCCGTGCCGCTGACGGCGGCGGTGCGATCCGAGCGCAGCAGGGAGCCTTCGGCGCGGTCGGCGACGGTGACGCTGAGCCCGCTGGCGCCGAGGTCGACGATGGCGACCGTGTCGTAGCGGTCGAGCAGGCCGGTGTGCCGCAGGTAGGTCAGCGCGGCGGTGCCCTCCTGGACCAGCCGCAGGTCACGCTGCTTGCCGGTGGCCGAGCGGATGATCTGGGCCTGCTCCTTGGTGCGGTAGGCGACCGCGACGCTGGTGGGCGGGTGCCCGGTCATCGGCTCGAAGTGGCGTGGCGCGCCGGCGAAACGACCGCCGGCCGGACGGATGATCTCGCGCGGCGGCTGCGTGGTCGGCAGCTGGGTGGTCATCAGCTCGATCGAGGACGCCACCAGGTCACCGAGATCGGAGTGGGCGGCGTCGGCGGAGACGACGCGGTAGTCGAAGCTCTGCGTGCCGTTCGGCGCGGTGGAGACCAACGCCGAGCACACGACCTCTGCCCCGGCCGAGATGCCGAGGGATGTTCGCATGTTCACCTCCCTTCGAGCGGATGGTCATGGTGTCGCCGACCATCTCGAATGGACTGCCGGACCGCCGTATGGATGACGCGCGACCCGGACCGGGAAACGAACCGGCCCCTCGTCCGGGTGGGTCGCGGGGACCGGCCATGGATCACGTGTGTCTTGCTCTCTGGTGAAGCTGGTGGTGCAACGATCGTGCTGCGGCGCTGCGAGTTCGGCGACGCTGTGGCACTCGTGTGCCGCCTGGCCGCCGCCCGAGGAGCGACGAACCGGCGGCCGGACCGCAGCCGTCGTCAATAGTGTCACAATCCGTTATCCGAACGTTACTGTTTTCCCGAACTTATCGCCAAGCCCGTGGTGTCGTCGGCGCGCCGCGCAAAGTTGGCACCGCCCAGCCTTGAGCGCTGGCACTCTCATGTATAGAGTGCTAGTCGGCACTGTGTGTAGTGCTTGTGCCAGCAGCTTGACCACTGGGCAGGGGTCCCGGCACCCGCGACGACGGGGCTATGCGCAGGGTCAGCATCGTGACCAACCGACGAGTTCGGAGCGACAGTTCCGGACGACCGAATCCCCTGAAAGTGGAGGGCTCAACGTGGCGAGCGTGAACATCAAGCCGCTCGAGGACAAGATCCTCGTCCAGGCCAACGAGGCCGAGACGACGACGGCCTCCGGCCTGGTCATCCCCGACACGGCGAAGGAGAAGCCGCAAGAGGGCACCGTTGTCGCCGTCGGTCCCGGCCGGTGGGACGACGAGGGCGAGAAGCGCATCCCGCTGGATGTCCAGGAGGGTGACACCGTCATCTACAGCAAGTACGGCGGCACCGAGATCAAGTACCAGGGCGAGGAGTACCTCATCCTGTCGGCGCGCGACGTGCTGGCCGTCGTCACCAAGTAGCCGATCAGGCACGCATGCGTTCCGCCCCGGTGTCTTTCGCGACCCGGGGCGGAGTGCGTTCGGCGCCGACACCCCGGCACTGAAACACGCGGTGCGAGCGACGGGCCCGGAGGCGGTCCGGAGCGCCGCAATCCACTACAGGAGCGAATTCCCATGGCAAAGCAGATCGAGTTCGACGAGAAGGCTCGCCGGGCTCTGGAACGCGGCGTCGACAAGCTCGCCGACGCCGTGAAGGTCACCCTGGGCCCGCGCGGACGGCACGTCGTACTCGCGAAGTCCTTCGGCGGCCCGACCGTCACCAACGACGGCGTCACCATCGCGCGCGACATCGAGCTGGAGGACCCGTTCGAGAACCTCGGCGCGCAGCTGGTCAAGAGCGTCGCCACCAAGACCAACGACGTCGCAGGCGACGGCACCACCACCGCCACCGTGCTGGCCCAGGCGCTGGTCCGCGCCGGGCTGAAGAACGTTGCCGCCGGGGCGAACCCGATCGCGGTCGGCTCCGGCATCGCCAAGGCCGCCGACGCGGTCTCCGAGGCGCTGCTCGCGCTGGCCACGCCGGTCTCCGGCGAACAGGCCATCGCGCAGGTCGCGACCGTGTCCTCGCGGGACGAGGAGATCGGCGAGATGGTCGGCAAGGCGCTGACCACCGTCGGCAAGGACGGCGTCGTCACCGTCGAGGAGTCGTCGACGCTGCAGACCGAACTCGTCGTCACCGAGGGCGTGCAGTTCGACAAGGGCTACCTGTCGCCCTACTTCGTCACCGACCCCGACAGCCAGCAGGCCGTCCTCGAGGACGTGTTCGTCCTGCTGCACCGCGAGAAGATCAGCTCGCTGCCGGACTTCCTGCCGCTGCTGGAGAAGATCGCCGAGAGCGGCAAGCCCGTGCTGATCATCGCCGAGGACGTCGAGGGCGAGGCGCTGTCGACCCTGGTGGTCAACGCCATCCGCAAGACGATCAAGGCCGTCGCGGTCAAGGCGCCGTTCTTCGGTGACCGTCGCAAGGCGTTCCTCGACGACCTGGCCGTGGTCACCGGTGGCACCGTGGTGAACCCCGATCTGGGCATCACCCTGCGCGAGGCCGGCTTGGACGTGCTCGGCAAGGCGCGTCGCGTCGTGGTCACCAAGGACGACACCACGATCATCGACGGTGCCGGTTCCGGCGCGGACGTCGAGGCGCGGGTCGCGCAGCTGCGTCGCGAGATCGAGGCCACCGATTCCGACTGGGATCGCGAGAAGCTGGAGGAGCGGCTGGCCAAGCTGGCCGGCGGCGTCGCGGTGATCAAGGTCGGCGCGGCCACCGAGACCGCGCTCAAGGAGCGCAAGTACCGCGTCGAGGACGCGGTGAGCGCCGCCAAGGCCGCCGTGGAAGAGGGCATCGTGCCCGGTGGCGGCACCGCGCTGGTGCAGGCGAGCGGCAAGCTGGCCGAGCTGCGCGATTCGCTGTCCGGTGACGAGGCCGTCGGCGTCGAGGTGGTCCGCACCGCGCTGCAGGCGCCGCTGTACTGGATCGCCACCAACGCGGGCCTGGACGGCGCCGTGGTGGTCAGCAAGGTGGCCGAGGGCAAGGAGGGCTTCAACGCCGCCACGCTCAGCTACGGCGACCTGCTCACCGACGGCGTCGTCGACCCGGTGAAGGTCACCCGTTCGGCCGTCGTGAACGCGGCGTCGGTCGCGCGCATGGTGCTCACCACCGAGAGCGCCGTGGTCGACAAGCCCGCCGAGGAGCAGAACGACCACGGTCACCACGGTCACGCGCACTGACCCTTTCTCGGGACAACGCACGAGCACGGCCCCCGAGCCACGCGGTTCGGGGGCCGTGCCACATCCGGCCGCGCGACGACGCGCCTAGCGGGGAAACCGAGGATGTTCCGAAGCTCGACGCGCTGTCTGCCGCGGGGCCGGAAACGAGGCCGTAGGAGGATTCCGACCGCTGGGGGTAGGTACGCGCGGAGCGGGAAGAGCCTGACCCGATGCCGGATTCAGCTGGCGACCGGCGGCTGCTCAGCGGCGATGGCCGCGAGTAGGCGAGCACGCAGCGACGGCGGGGGAGTCACCGCCGTGGCTGTGGCGAGAACGGCGAGCGCTTCTTTCGTGTCTCTGACTTCCTGGATGAACTCCGCGCGTAGCACGGGGTCTTCGCTGTCGAGCAGTTCCTGAATTTCCTGATGGTCTTCGTCGTCGATCGATCCGAGCGCGACGGTGTGCGCGAGATCGATCCGGCGTTCGTTCATCTCACGTCACCCCCAAACTTTTCTTCAGTCGTGTCAAACCGTCCCGAATCCGGGACTTAACCGTGGGTAACCCTACGTCGAGATAGGTGGCTACCTCCGCATAGGTGCGCCCGCCGTAATAGGCGAGCGAGATGGCTTCCCGCTGGGTTTCGGTGAGTGTGGCGAGACCAGCCAGGACGGCCTGTTGTTCGAGTCTGCGCTCGACCTCTTCGGTGACCTCGTCGAATTCGTTGCCGAGCACCCGGATCCCGTACGCGACCTCGCGCTGGGTGTGGGCTTGCTCGGCGCGGACCCGGTCGACGGCACGCCGGTGGGCGAGCGTCATCAACCAGGTGACCGCGGAACCTTTCGCCGGGTCGAAACTCGATGCCATCCGCCAGATCTGCAGATAGACCTCCTGCGTGGTCTCCTCCGCGTATCCCGGATCGTGCAGAACGCGCAACACCAGACCGAAGACGCGCGCACACGTCCGGTCGTACAGTTCGGCGAATGCTTCCTGGTCGGCTCGGCCGCATCGTTGTAGCAGCGCGGCGAGTTCCATACTTTCGGCTGCGCGTGCCGTAACCGCAGAATCCACCGTAGGTGGGAAGGCTTCTCTTCGGAACGAGTCGCCCTCTGCGGCCGACGGCCGCGTTGTCACAACGCTCCATTCTGTGTCATCGGTCACTACCGTAGCGCGCCGCTATGACCTCCCTTCCGGTGGGGTGCCCGCAAGTTCGTCATGGCCCGGCGTCGGCTGCGAAACACGCCGACACATCGAGCATCTCGGGAGGAACGCCGTGACACGCCGTGCCCTGCCGAAGACGTCGGGTGCACGGTTTCCGGCCTTCGCCCGGCGGCCGGCCGATCGATGGTGACGATCGCAACCCACGCGCCGCCCTCGGCGCGGAACCGATCACCGTGTCGCGTGAGCGGCTCGGCCCGAAGCATGTTGCAGTGGCCCGTTGTTTGCTAGGGATTCGACGCCCGGTGGCGCGCGGATGGGAGAAGTTTGATTCAGACGGCCATGCGGCGGCGGTTGCGCCGCGCGTGCATCTCGCGCTCGGTCTCCGACATGCCGCCCCAGATGCCGTAGGGCTCGCTGACTTTCAGCGCGTGGGCGCGGCACTGCATGAGCACCGGGCAGGTGCGGCAGATCTCCTTGGCGCGCATCTCGCGCGCGGTGCGTGCTCGGCCACGTTCGCCATCGGGATGGAAGAACACCGCGGAATCCTGCCCGCGGCACGATCCTCGCATCTGCCAATCCCAGACATCGGCGTTGGGTCCCGGGAGGTGGGTCGGCATGGGCATGGTGAACTCCTCGTGGTGCGAGCTCGTCAGCGTTGTCGAGCAGTTGTTCTGCAACAGTTGTGGGCCACGACGCCGTGTCGGCGGGGGTACCCCTTGGGCTCGCCCCTTCGTGGTCGCTGCAATTTCGCGCGGCGCCGTCCGTGGCGATGAGCTACGTTAGGTCCAGCCGCGAATTTCCGTCAATAGTTCGACGCAGCACTTTTCCAAATCTCGCGCTGCCAAATTTAACCTCCGAACTGTTTACTTTTCGCGCTGTTTCCGGCGATACTGTTCGGTTGGCCGGAAGCCCGTGGCTGCCGCATGTGCCGTCGCTGATGGCGTTTCCGCTGGTAGAGGCGATTTCGTGGTTGTCGCGCCGCTGCGGCGCCGATCTCGCGGCCATGACGTCGGTCACCGTGGTGGCCGACGGTGTTCGCGGCGTGCGGAACCGAAGATGGCGGCAACGGGGCGCGCAGGTTAATTACGCGAAACACGCATGAATTCCCGGCACGGCCGCTCGGCGATTGCCGGGGCGAGATTTACCTAATGGCAACATCGGCTCGGCCACGCAAATCCCGCGTCCCGCCCGCCTGCCGCCGGGGCGCCTTTCCGCCTCGGGGAGCGCGTGCCGCACAGGATAGAGTGCGCCCGTGTTCGCGCCCGCTCCGCTCGGAGATCCTCACGTCGCGGCCCTGGCGGAGGCCGCGTTCGGCGCCGCTCCGGGTCGTGCCGCCGGAGACCTGCCGCCCGCCTCCGACGCGCTCGGCCGGTGGTATCGCGCGGTGGTCCTCGGCGGCCAGGGTCGTTACGCCGCGGCGCGCGCCGAATTGCGAAGGGTATGCAACCACAGCACCGACCCCGTCCTCCTCTCACTGGCGGGAAGCGCCGAGGGGTCTTTTCTTCGCCAGCTCGGTTGGCACGAGCGCGCCGCGGCGTTCGACGGGCGGGCCGCCGCGCTGATCCTCACCGCGGGCGCAGGCGCGGAGCCGCACACCGCCGAGAGTCCCGTCGACGCGGCCGTCGGCTACCTTCCCGGTCGCGGCGACGCGATCTGTGACGCCCTCACCGGGCTGGCCGCCGACGCGCTCGGAACCGGACGGCTCGCGCTGGCGGCTCGCTTGCTGCGCCGCAGCGCGTCGGCGGCGCTGGAGCATCGCGCCGGTTGGCGTCCCGAGATCCGCCTGCGCTGGGTTTCCGCGGAAACGGCGCTGGCGACAGGGGATTTCGAGGCGGCGGCGGCACACGCGGGGGCCGCGCTGGAGCTGGCCGAGCGCTCACCGTCGGTGCGCCACCGGATCAAGTCCCGCCTGCTGGTCGCCGCGGCCGATCTGGCGGGCGATGCGCGCGGCCGATCCGGCGTATCGGCGGATGAGGTCGCCGAGCAGTGCCGCGAGCACGGTCTGCTGCCGTTGCGCTGGGCTTGTGCCATGCTCCGCGCCGGATCCGGCGCGCGGGACGCGGCGGCGGAGGCGGCCGAATGCGCAGCGATCATCGCCCGCTCCGGCGGCGTGTTGCGTCCCATGCCCGGTTGGTAGGTGATCACGGAGTACACCGTGTTGACCAGTTCCGGCCAACGGGTCGCTATTGTTAGATCCGTTCCGCCCCTTCGGTGGAAGCACTGGTCGTCACCGGACCGTGCCACTTTGTAACGCCAGGAATATCTCTGACGATGACGCACACGGGCGAAGAGTTGGACCTCGCCGTCGCTGCCGCTGCGCAGGGCGACAGATCCGCTTTAGCTCAGGTACTGGAGATGATCCGCCCGCTGGTGGTGCGCTACTGCCGCGCGCGGATCGGAGCCGCGGAGCGTGGGCAGCTCTCCGCGGACGACGTTGCGCAGGAGGTTTGCCTGGCTGTGATGACAGCCTTGCCCAGGTACCAAGACCAGGGCAGGCCCTTCATGGCCTTTGTTTACGGGATCGCTTCGCACAAGGTCGCCGACGCGCATCGCAACGCCGCCCGTAACAAGGCGGAGGCGATGGCCGAAGTACCAGATGTCATATCCACCGACCAGGGACCGGAACAACGAGCTCTCGAATCCGAGACGAGCAGGCAGATGAACCGTCTGCTCGCGACGCTTCCTGAGAAGCATCGGGAGATCTTGATCCTGCGCTTGGTCATGGGTTTGTCAGCGGAAGAAACCGCGGTCGCCGTGGGCAGTACGGCGGGTGCGGTACGGGTCGCCCAACACAGGGCACTCGCGAAACTCAAGTCACAAGTGGCGAGGGCAGGTGAAATGTATGGCTAGGGATGGCGAGCGCGGTCGGGGTGACTGGAAGGCGCGGCTTGGATCGCGGAACAGCGGTCCCTACGCCGAGGCGTCCGGTGACACCGGCCCGGTCGACATCGCCGCGGTACGCCGCGACGATGCTCTGATCGATGCCATCGCCAGCGATGGTCCGGTGCACACCGACAGCGCCGAGGAGTATCAGCTCGCGACGTTGCTCGCGGACTGGCGAGCGGAGTTGATCGCGGCTCCGATGCCGGCCGAGCCGGATCTGGATGCGATCGTGGCCGCGGTCAACCAGGAGATCGGCGCGCGGCAGGTTCGCATCGGGGCGCACAGCGGCGGGCGACTGCGGCTACTACGCCCGATCATGGGCACCGCGGCCGCGCTGGCCCTGGTCATCGGCGGCATGACGGCATTCTCGTACAAGGCCGAGCCGGGCGATCCGCTCTGGCGGGTCAAAGAGGTCGTGTTCAGCGAACAGGCGCAGACGACGGTCGTGCAGCGGGCAGGCGACGACCTGAACGAGGCTTCCACGCTGGTCACCCAGAATCCGACCCAGGCCAAAGTGCGCCTGGAGCGGGCCAAGGAGAACGCCGCGCAGGTCAGCGATCCGGACAAGCGCGCCGAGCTGATGACCGAGTGGGAGCGGTTGCTCGCGAAACTGCACGACGTGAATCCGGAGCTGGCCGATCAGCTGGGATCGACGGTCCCCAAGACCACCGATCCGCGTGCCACCTCGGGCAGCAGCGCGACCACGAAGCCGAGCCCGACGCCGGGCAGCGGGACCTCGACGATCGTGCAGCAGCCCGGCGAGCCCTCGACCAATCCCTCGCCGTCGGCCGACGCCACCGCCCCCAGCGGTGGAACGTCGAACAATGGCGGAACGTCGAACGGCGGCGGCGCGCCGACCACGGTGCCTCCGGTGACCACAGCGCCCCCGGCGAACACTCAGCCGCCGTCGACCGCGGAGCCGACGGCGCCGCAGGAGCCGCCGGTCACCGAGGTCAAGCCGCCGCCGGCGGGTGGAACTACGGGAGACACCGGTAATCCGCCGACCGCGCCACAGCAGCCCCCCACTGCCCCGACGCAGGGCAACACCGGTACTCAGAACAACAATCAGCCGCCGACCTTCAGCGTGCCCGTCATCCCCAATCCGGGCTCGTTCGTGCCGCCCCACCGCTGACACCAGAAAAAAACGGTCAAGGCAAGCCGATCGCCAGCCAGGCGGTCGGCTTTTTGCCTTTCCGGGAGAGCGGGCTCGTCCGGCGGGTGACCATAGGGGCCGGATTCATCGGCGTGTCGCGCCGCGCGGAGGCGGCATCGTGTGCCTGCCGCAGTGATCGTGTGCGTCGAAAATCACAGTGGCAAGCGCGAAGTACGCGAGCCTCGAGAGGCCCGCGCGCCGCTCGATCGGCTGTCCTCAGCCGTCGAATCCGTCGAATCCGTCGCCGTGGAAAGCCTCGTTCATCGAAGCGTCCGCGTAGCCCCGGCAGTAGTCCCAGGTGACATACGCTTCCGGGGTCGGGTCGTAGGCGGGCTCGTGCGGGCGGACCGTGCCGTCGACCAGCAACTGAAGCAAGTTGGCGCGCAGCATGTCCCAGTCGTGGTAGTGGTCCTGCCTGCAGTCTTCGCAGCTGACCACGAGTCCGCGGATGCCGCGGTGGGCCAGCAGTGCCTCGTACACCGCGAGGTCGGCGAGATCCTCCTCGACCGCAAGGCGCTCGTGGGGATCCAGCGGTTCGCCGGGCTCGATGGCATCGAGCGCGGCGGACGGGTCGGAGGGGTCTCCGGCGAACGGATCCGGCGGCAAGCCAGGTGGTAGATGGTCACGCACATCCCCACGGTACGCAGAACAGGGTGGTCTGCGCCAGCGATGCGGCCTGCCAGTTTCGGTGGTGGGCTCACTTCGTCGGCGAGTTCACCGGACAGATACCATGGAGCACAGGCTACGGCGGGTACCGATCGCACCGCCGCCGAACCACGTCCATCCCATCAGCCGTCACGGCGCCGGTACCACCGGCGCCGGTCGCTATCGACGTCCAGGAGGGGTCGATCCGAATGAGTAATCCCGTATCGGGCGAACGAATCGCAGTCCGCCCTCCTACGGGTGGCGACGATCCGAACAAGATCGCCATGCTCGGCCTCACATTCGACGATGTGCTGTTGCTGCCTGCCGCCTCGGATCTCATCCCCAGCTCTGTGGAGACCTCCAGCCAGCTGACCAGGGAGATCCGCCTGCGCACCCCGCTGGTCAGCTCGGCCATGGACACGGTGACCGAGGCGAGGATGGCCATCGCGATGGCGCGTGCGGGCGGTATGGGCGTGTTGCACCGCAACCTCTCGACCGCCGACCAGGCTTCCCAGGTGGAGACAGTCAAGCGTTCCGAGGCCGGCATGGTCACCGATCCGGTGACCTGCCGTCCGACCGACACGCTCGCCGAGGTCGACGCGATGTGCGCCAGGTTCCGCATCTCGGGTCTTCCCGTGGTGGACGAGACCGGTGCGCTTGTGGGCATCATCACCAATCGGGACATGCGGTTCGAGGTGGATCAGAACCGGCGCGTCGCCGACGTGATGACGAAGGCCCCCTTGATCACCGCGCAGGAGGGCGTCACCGCCGAAGCCGCGCTCGGACTGCTGCGCAGGCACAAGGTGGAGAAGCTGCCGATCGTTGACGGCAACGGGCGCCTGCGTGGCCTGATCACCGTCAAGGACTTCGTCAAGACCGACCAGTACCCCAACGCCACCAAGGACCGTGACGGCCGCCTGCTGGTCGGCGCCGCGGTGGGCGTCGGCGAGGACGCCTGGTCGCGGGCCATGACGCTGGCCGACGCCGGCGTGGACGTGCTCGTGGTGGACACCGCGCACGGCCATCAGGTGCAGGTGCTGCAGATGGTGACCAAGGTCAAGGCCGAGGTCGGCGACCGGATCCAGGTGGTCGGCGGCAACGTGGCCACCCGCCAGGGCGCGGCCGCGCTCGTCGAGGCGGGCGCGGACGCGGTCAAGGTGGGTGTCGGCCCCGGCTCGATCTGCACCACCCGCGTGGTAGCCGGTGTCGGCGCGCCGCAGATCACAGCGATCCTGGAGGCGGTCGCCGCGTGCAAGCCCGCCGGTGTCCCGGTGATCGCCGACGGCGGCATCCAGTTCTCCGGCGACATCGCCAAGGCGATCGCGGCGGGCGCGTCCACCGTGATGCTCGGCTCGCTGCTCGCGGGCACCGCCGAGTCGCCCGGCGAGCTGATCCTGGTCGGCGGCAAACAGTTCAAGAGCTATCGCGGCATGGGCTCGCTCGGCGCCATGCAGGGCCGCGGCCAGGCGAAGTCGTTCTCCAAGGACCGCTACTTCCAGGACGACGTGCTGGCCGAGGACAAGCTGGTCCCCGAGGGCATCGAGGGCAGGGTGCCGTTCCGCGGCCCGGTCAATCAGGTGATCCACCAGCTGGTCGGCGGCCTGCGCGCGGCCATGGGCTACACCGGCTCGCAGTCGATCGCGCATCTGCAGGAAGCGCAGTTCGTGCAGATCACCGCGGCGGGCCTGAAGGAGAGCCACCCGCACGACATCACCATGACTGTCGAGGCCCCTAACTACACCGGGCGGGCCTAGCCCACTAGGTTCATGTACGGGACCAACCGGTCCGTGCATGATGGAACTCGCCCACCGGCTGTGGCGGTGTGCGAGCCGTGCGGCAGTCGGTGGCGCGTTCCGTGCTGCCCACCTGCCCCCACAAGTAACCACTGGAGGCGCGAGTCTTACGAGCGCCCGTTCGCGGCCCGGCTCGCGTTCCAGCGGTCGAAGCGCATGCGCCGCAGGCGCGAGTCTCGACCGCTGGAACGCGAGCCACAAGAGGGCCGCGAACACGCAGCGCCGCGGGCGCTGCCGAAAATTAAGGAGAATTCGCGTGCGCGACATGGTGGAGATCGGCATGGGCCGGACCGCCCGGCGTACCTATGAGCTGGACGACGTCGACATCGTCCCCTCGCGCCGGACCCGCTCGTCGAAGCAGGTGTCGCTGTCCTGGCAGCTGGACGCCTACCGCTTCGAGATCCCGTTTCTCGCGCATCCCACCGACGCCTTGGTATCGCCGGAGTTCGCGATCGAGCTCGGCCGCCTCGGCGGGCTCGGCGTGATCAACGGCGAGGGACTGTGGGCGCGGCACGCGGATGTCGGCGCGAAGATCGATCAGTTGCTCGAACTGGCAGGCAAGGGCGGCTACGAGCGCGCCGTGGCGCTGCTGCAGGAGTTGCACGCCGCGCCGATGCAGCCGGATCTGCTCGCCGCCGCGGTGGCGCAGGTCCGCGCCGCCGGTGTCACCGTCGCGGTGCGGGTGAGCCCGCAGAACGCGCGCACGCTCACCCCCGCCCTGGTGCAGGCGGGCATCGACCTGCTCGTGGTGCACGGCACGATCATCTCCGCCGAGCACGTCGGCGACGGTGAGCCGCTGAACCTCAAGACCTTCATCGCCGAGCTGGACGTGCCCGTGGTCGCGGGCGGCGTGAGCGATCATCGCACCGCGCTGCACCTGATGCGCACGGGTGCGGCGGGCGTGATCGTCGGCTACGGCTCCTACCCCGGAGCGACCACCACCGGCGAGGTGCTCGGCATCGGCGTGCCGATGGCCACCGCGATCGCGGATGCCGCCGCCGCCCGCCGCGACTACCTGGACGAGACCGGCGGCCGCTACGTGCACGTCATCGCGGACGGTGACGTCGCCACCTCGGGGCACCTGGCCAAGGCGATCGCGTGTGGCGCCGACGCGGCCATGCTCGGCGTCCCGCTGGCCGTGGCCGCGGAGGCGCCGGGCCGCGGCTGGTACTGGCCGTCGGCGGCCGCGCATCCGTCGGTGCCGCGCGGCTCGCTGCTGCACGTCGACGACCCGTGGGATCTCGGTGGTGAGCCGGTCGGCGACCCCGTGCGCCCGAGCTTGGAGCGGGTGCTGTTCGGTCCGTCCGACGACCCGTTCGGCTCACTGAACCTCGTCGGCGGACTGCGTCGCTCGATGGCCAAGGCCGGTTACTCGGACCTGAAGGAATTCCAGAAGGTCGGCCTGAGCGTTCGCGCTTGATACTGGTCCGGGGCGCACCCCGCCACCAGGCGATCTGGAGAAGCGAGTCTTACGAGCGCCGTTCGCGGCCCGGCTCGCGTTCCAGCGGTCGAAGCGCATGCGCCGCAGGCGCGAGTCTCGACCACTGGAACGCGAGCCATGGAGGGGCCGCGAACACGCAGCGCCGCAGGCGCTGCACATCGAACACAGCGTTCACCGCACGCGGGCTGGTTTCGTCCGTGCGCGGAGGAACTGCCGGATCGCGTGGTTCACCGGCTCGGGGTGGGTCATCGTCACCGCCAGGCGGGCTTCGGCGATCTCGATGAACGTGGCGCCGGACAGGCCGTGGGCCAGCTCTTGGGCGCGCTCGCGGTCCATGCCGCTGTGCGTCGGGTGGATCACCAGAGCGGGACAGGCGATTTCGCGGAGGCGATCCAGCACCGAGTCGCGGCTGAGCAGACAGCCTGCCGCCACTTCGATGCCGCGGCGATCGCGCACCAGCCAGCGCTGGGTCCAGATCGAGCGGTACCACTCGTCGTCGCCGATCAGCCAGGAAGCCAGCTGGTGCACGGCCCGTTCGCGGGAGCCGTCGTCGTACCACTCTTCGAGGAACTTCTGCGTGGCGGTGGACTGCTCCGGGGTGGGACCGTGCGCTTCGGTGCTGATCAGGATCAGCGCGGAGACGCGCTCCGGCGCGATCAAGGCGGTGCGCAGCGCCGTGAAACCCCCCTGCGCGGTGCCGCCGACGACGGCCTGGTCGGCGCCGAGATGATCCAGGACGGTCAGCGCGTCCCTGGCCGCGGTCCAATAGGTGAAAGGTAGGCCCTCGTCCCTGGTGCGGCCGTGGCCGCGGGCATCCCAGGACACGATCCGGAATTCGGGTGCGAGCGCGGCCATCTGGGCGGCGAACATGGTGCGGTCCATGAGGAACTCGTGCGCCAGCAATACCACCGGGCCGTCCCCGCCGCTGTCCTCGTAGTGGATGTCGGCATCGATCGCGCGGGCGAAGGGCACGAGCAGAAGGATAACCAGCGAGCCCGGCCGCGGGTGACGATTCGGGCGGTCGGGCTCGTCTCCCACGCCTGCCGCTGTGCCGATGATTCGCTCGTTTCCCCGCTCACTAAACTGGGCGAGTGGCACAAACCCAGAGACCGGTCCTCGTCGTCGACTTCGGAGCACAGTACGCCCAGCTGATCGCGCGGCGGGTGCGCGAGTCGAGCGTGTACTCGGAGGTGGTTCCGCACACCGCGACGGTGGAGGAGATCGCCGACAAGCAGCCGCTCGCGGTGATCCTGTCCGGCGGCCCGGCCAGCGTGTACGCCGAAGGCGCGCCGCGGCTCGATCCGCGGTTGTTCGATCTGGGACTGCCGGTCTTCGGTATCTGCTACGGCTTCCAGGCGATGGCCCAGGCGCTGGGCGGCACGGTCGCGCACACCGGCACCAGGGAGTACGGGCGGACCGAGCTCAACATCGACGGCGGTTTGCTGCACGGCGGCCTGCCGACCATTCAGCCGGTGTGGATGAGCCACGGCGACGCGGTCACCGACGCGCCGGATGGCTTCGAGGTCACCGGAACCACCGCGGGCGCGCCGGTCGCCGCCTTCGAGGATCGCGCCCGCAGGCTGGCCGGTGTGCAGTACCACCCGGAGGTGCTGCATTCGCCGCACGGCCAGCAGGTGCTGAGCCGGTTCCTGCACGAACTCGCCGGCATCCCGTCGACCTGGACTCCGGCGAACATCGCCGATTCGCTGATCGCCTCGGTGCGCGAGCAGATCGGTGACGGGCACGCGATCTGCGGGCTGTCCGGCGGGGTGGACAGCGCGGTCGCCGCCGCCTTGGTGCAGCGCGCCATCGGTGACCGGCTGACGTGTGTGTTCGTCGACCACGGCCTGCTGCGGGCGGGGGAGCGCGAGCAGGTGCAGCAGGATTTCGTCGCCGCGACCGGCGCCAAGCTGGTGACCGTCGACGCGGTGGACAAGTTCCTCGGCGAGTTGAAGGGCGTGACCGACCCCGAGGAGAAGCGCAAGATCATCGGGCGTGAGTTCATCCGCTCCTTCGAGGACGCGGTGGGCGAGGTGGTGCTCGAGCACGGCGCGGCCGACGGCGCGACGCCGAAGGTCGAGTTCCTGGTGCAGGGCACGCTCTACCCGGATGTCGTCGAGTCCGGCGGCGGCAGCGGCACCGCGAACATCAAGAGTCATCACAATGTCGGCGGCCTGCCCGACGATCTGGAGTTCGAACTCGTCGAGCCGCTGCGGTTGCTGTTCAAGGACGAGGTCCGCGCGGTCGGCCGCGAACTCGGGTTGCCCGAGGAGATCGTGGCCCGCCAACCCTTCCCTGGCCCCGGCCTCGCCATCCGGATCGTCGGCGAAGTCACCGCCGACCGGCTGGAGACGCTGCGCCGGGCCGACGCCATCGCCCGCGAGGAACTGACGGCGGCCGGTCTGGACCGGCAGATCTGGCAGTGCCCGGTCGTGCTGCTCGCGGAGGTCCGCAGCGTCGGCGTGCAGGGCGACGGCCGCACTTACGGACACCCCATCGTGCTGCGTCCGGTGTCCAGTGAGGATGCGATGACCGCCGACTGGACCCGGTTGCCCTACGAGGTGCTGGAGCGCATCTCCACCCGGATCACCAACGAGGTGGCGGAGGTCAACCGCGTGGTTCTGGACGTGACCAGCAAGCCGCCGGGCACCATCGAGTGGGAGTGATCCCGCTCAGGCGGTAGAACCCTGCCGTCGGTCCCGACTCCGCGCGACATCAGCGGGGACGGTGGAACGCGCTCTGCAGAATCAGGTGGCCCAGGAGTGTGCCGGGCGTGGCGCAGGGGCGGGGCTCCGGCGGCGTGGTCCGGGCGGTGGGTGGCGTCTGATCGGCGGGTTGGTCGGGCTTCATTCGGTTCTCCTGTCCGTAGGACGACGAGGGGTCTCCGGCGGCGACTCGAGGACGAACGCGCAACGGCCCGTCCGGGTGGACGGGCCGTTCGTCGTGCTCAGGATCGTTTGCGCGGGGAGATCACCAGCACGATGCCGATGACGATCGCGGCGAGCACGACGATCCACCCGATCGGGATCATGCTGGTCGCCGGCACCGACGCCGGACCGGCGAACGCCCACACGCTGATCGCGAGGGAAAGCAGTCCCGCGATCAGCAGCGAGGCGGCGGGGCCGCGCCGGGAGCCGGTGCGCTTGTCGTTGTCGGTCTCAGCCACGCTGCACCTCCACGTTTCCGGCGCGGACGTCGACGTTCAGATCGAGCACCGGCGCGCCGGGAGTATTCGGACCGCTGATGCCGTCGGCGCAGATCGCCTCGGCCATGGTGGCCGTGCACCGGGTGCGGACGGTCATGTCCGCGGGCAGCAGCACGCGGGCTTCGCCCATCCGGACATCGATGTCGACGGTACGGTTCTCGGTCAGTTTCACCGACCGCAGGTCGAGCGTGCCGGTACCCATGGTCACCTGGTAGTTCCCGGCCAGATCCGCGGCCGAGGCGGGCGTCCAGATGTGGTCGCCCATCGCCGCCCGATCGAATTCGAGCGGACCGATCGCCGAGGCGAACAGCACGAATCCGGCGAGCGGAGCGGTGAGCACCAGCAAGCCGTAGCCGCGCCGCAGGAACGCGCCGAGCACCAGGCCGAGACCGATCACGGCCAGCGCCGCCGCGGCGATGCGGGCCGGTGTCATCCACTCCACGCCCGAGGCCGCGGCCGCGCCGGCTCCGGCCGCCGCGAGAATGGCCGAGCCGATCACCACCGGCGTCAGCCGTGAGCGCGGCCGCTTCTCCTGCGGGGCGACGACGGTGCGGGCAGGGGGAGGTTCCGGCAGGTCCCAGGCAAGCGGAGCGACGCCGAGCGGATCCCAGGACGGTGGGGTCGGGCCGCCGATGATCGCGGGATGAACGGACGCGGTGCGAAGCGGGCTCGGAGGGGCCGGGACGTCTTTGCGAAGTGGGACCGGACGGTCGGACGGTGAAATTTTCGCGTCCGGTGTGCTCCCCGATGAATCGGTGCGGCCGGTATAAGCCGAGTCCGATCTGACTCGGCCGACCGTACCGGCGGGATCGATCGGGCCGTTTCCGACCTGAGCCGGCCCCACTCGATCGCTGACCGTGGCGGGTGAATCGATGCGGCGGCCGACCGGAACTTCCGGGTCCTGTTCAGCGGGCATGGCCGCCTTGTCCAGCACTACGGTGGCGTCATCGGTCGCGGGCTTGTGCAGCGGAACCGTCGCGCCGTCCGCGGGGGTCTCCGGGATGTAAGCGTCCGGCAGTTTCGTGTAGGGCGTGTACACGGCGGTCGGCGGCATGTACAGGTCGCCGACGGTTCGGGTCGCTCCCTGTGGGAAGACCGCGCCGGGGTAGCCGGTGGCGTTGATCCCGGTCTCCGCAGCGAATCCGCCGAACGCTTCGGTGGTGCCCGGTGGCGGATTGGGCGTGCGCAGGTGCAGCATCCACCAACCGGCCAGCATCAGGGCGAAGCTGATCACGCCGGAGCCGCCGAGACCGACGCCGACCGGACCCATCGTGCTGACCGCGATGGCCAGCGCCACGATCAACACGATGGTCTTGGTCTGCGACTGCGAGCTGTGGCCCTTGCCGACCAGCGACTCGGCCGCGGAGGCCTGGTCACCCGCCGCGCTGAGCAGCAGCCAGGCCAGCAGGTAGAGCACGATGCCCGCGCCGCCGAAGATCGTCGAGACGACGAACGCGACGCGAACCAGCACCGGATCGATCTCGTAGCGGCGCGCGAACCCCGCCGCGACGCCCGCGATCGGCCCCTGCTGCGGCAATCGGACCGGCCGGGCCTGCCATATCTGCTGGACCTGGTCGCCGAAGCTCGTTTTCGTCATGTTTCCCATGGTGTGCCGATCACGGAATCGGCGCATCGGGGGGAACCCTGAAAAACAGCCTGAACACTTTGGACCGATCCACCGATGCAGCAAATTTTCAGCTATGCGCGGGTGTGCTCGGGTCGCGGCGTGTCCGCCCTGGTCGGCGCGGGTGTGATCGAGCAAGATCAGGGTGAATCCGGATGCTGGCGGCTTCGTCGCCGTGCCAGTATCGAAGACATGTACCCGTCTGTTCCCGCGTTCGACACCCGGGGGTTCGACGCTGCCCGTGGGCTGGGGCCCGTGCCCGCGCCGGTCCCCTGGCCGCCGCAGGCGCGGATGGTCCGCCGGTCGGGCGGCCGGGTCGTCGGCGGCGTCGCGGGTGGTCTGGCCGACCATCTCGGCGTCGACGTGTTCAAGGTGCGGATGGCGTTCGTGCTGCTGTCCGCCCTGGCCGGGGCGGGCATCGTCGGGTACGGACTGCTGTGGATCTTCACGCCCGGCGGATCCGATCAGGTGAAACCCTCCGGTGCGGAGCGGCGGCAGGCGATCGGGCTCGCGATGCTCGGGCTGGGGCTCGCGATCGCCGTGTCCTGGGTGTTCAGCGGGACCGCGGCGAAGGTGATCGCGCCGATCATCGTGGTGGCGGTCGGCGCGGCGCTGGTGTGGCGGGAGTACGACGTCGACGGGCCGCGTTCGCTGCTCGGGCTGCCCGCACGGCCTTCGGTGGTCACCTGGTCGCGCATCGTCGCCGGTGCGACGCTGATCGTGGCCGGTCTCGGTGTGGTGGTGCTGGCCAGGATCAATCTGAGCTCGATCGGATCGGCGCTGCTGGCGGTGGCGGTCACGCTGATCGGCGCGGGACTGCTGACGGTCCCGCTGTGGCTGCGCATGATGCGCGCGCTGAACGCCGAGCGCGCCGCCCGCATCCGCAACGAGGAACGCGAGGAGATCGCCTCGCACCTGCACGATTCCGTGCTCCAGACGCTCGCGCTCATCCAACGGCAGGCCGACGACCCGCAGGAGGTGTTGCGGTTGGCCCGCAGCCAGGAGCGGGAGCTGCGGAAATGGCTTTTCGAGGATTCCGGCCCCGCGCAGTCGAGCTTGGCCGCGGCCCTGCGGACCATCGCGGGCGAGGTGGAGGACCAGCACGGCGTGAAGGTGGCGCCGGTGACCGTGGGCGACGTCTCGATGGACGTCGACGGCTCCGGCTCGGGTCTGCCGAAGGAACACTTCACCGCTCTGCTCGGCGCGAGCAGGGAAGCGCTGGTCAACGCCGCCAAGCACGCGGGCGTCCCGGAGATCGACCTGTTCGCCGAGGTCGAACCGCATCAGGTGAGCATCTTCGTCCGTGACCGCGGCTCCGGCTTCGACCTGGCGGCCGTGCCGGAAGACCGTCGCGGCCTGGCGAAGTCCATCCGCGGACGGGTCGAGCGCCGCGGGGGCCAGGTGGACATCCTGTCGACGCCGGGCCGCGGCACCGAGGTCCGAATCATCATGCCCCGGACGGATTCCGGCTGCGCCACCCAGGACGAAGAGCCCGCTCGGGCCGCCCACTAGGCGCGTTCGGCGCCCGCGCGGGACGTGACGGGCGCACGGGGGACGAGTGTGGTACGGGTTGGGGGTCATGGGTCGGTTAGGAGAAGTAGGTGACCGTGCGGGTCTTTCTCGTCGATGATCACGCCGTCTTCCGGTCGGGTGTGCGTGCGGAATTGAGCCGTGAGGCGGACATGGAGGTGGTCGGGGAGGCCGGAGGGGTCGCGGAGGCGGTGGCCGGGATCAACGCCGAGCGACCGGACGTCGTCCTGCTCGACGTGCACATGCCCGACGGCGGGGGAGTGGCGGTGCTGGCGGGCATCGATCCCGGGCCGGTGTGCCTGGCGCTGAGCGTGTCCGACGCGGCCGAGGACGTGATCGCGGTGATCCGGGCCGGGGCCAGAGGGTATGTCACCAAGACGATTTCGGGTGCCGAGCTGGCCGACGGCATCCGCCGGGTGGCGGGCGGCGACGCGGTCTTCAGCCCGCGCCTGGCCGGCTTCGTCCTGGATTCGTTCACCGGGAGGTCCCCGGTGCCCGAGCCGCCCCTCGACCCCGAACTGGACTCCCTGACCCCGCGCGAACTGGAGGTGCTGCGCCTGCTCGCGCGCGGCTACACCTACCGCGAGATCGCCGAATCCCTGTTCATCTCGGTCAAAACCGTGGAGACGCACGCCTCCAATGTGCTGCGCAAGACGCAGCAGTCCAACCGCAACGCCCTGACCCGATGGGCACACCGCCGCCGCATCGACTGACCGTCGTCCGGGACGGCTGGGTCGAGGTCAGAGGACGGCGACGATGATCCCGATGATGATGATCAGGCCGATCAGCAGGCCGACAGCGATGGCCAAGGGCGCGTTGCCGGGCTGGGCGTTCTTGGTGCGCTGCGGGGGCGGGGCCGCAGCCGCACCCGCGAGGTTGCGGTGCGGGCGGGGAAGGGGCGTGGAGTGCGGGCTGCGGATCCCGGACGCCGAGTTGCGTGCGGCCCAGAACGGAATGGTTCCGTCCTCGGTGCGGACGGGCGCGCCGAGAATGTAGGGCCCGGTGCCGGGACCGAAAGCGGCGGTGAGGATCTCGTCGCGCGCCTCGGCCATGGTCGGGCGGCGCTGCGGCGCGGGTTCCATCATGTGCAGCAGCGCCTGGGTGAGCACGCCGCTGCGGGTCGGCGGGATGATCTGCGCCATGGCGGCGCGGTGCACGATGACGTCGCTGTCCTCGTCGAAGCCGTACGGCGGCTGTCCTTCGATCGCGGTGTAGAGCGTGGCGCCAAGGGAGAACACGTCGCTGGCCTTGGTCGGTTGCGCTCCGCGCGCGACCTCGGGGGGCAGGTAGGAGGGGGTGCCGGTGATCACGCCGTCCGGCTCGTCGAGCAGGTCGCCCGCGCCACGGGAGATGCCGAAGTCGCTGAGTTTCGCCATGCCGACGCCGGGGCCACGGTCGGCGACGAGGATGTTGCCGGGCTTGATGTCGCGGTGCACGATGCCGACCGCGTGCGCGGCGGCCAGCGCGTCGGCGACCTGGGCGCCGATCTGCGCGACCTCGATCGGCGGCAGCGTGTCGACCAGCGCCAGCGCCTTCGCCACGCTGCGCGAGGGCAGGTGCTCCATCACCAACCACGGCTCACCGGCCTCGAGCACCACGTCGTACACGGCGATCGCGTGGTCGTGCGAGAGTTTGGCGGCGACCCGGCCCTCGTGCATGATCTGGTTGCGGACCGCGTCGGCTTCGGCCTCGTCGAGCCCGGCCGTGGTGAGCACCTGCTTGATCGCGACGTCCCGGTCCAGCAGTCGGTCGTGCGCCAGCCAGACCGCGCCCATGCCGCCGCCACCCAGCTTCGACTGGAGGCGGTAGCGGCCTGCGACGAGATATTGGGGGCCGACAGTGGGACGAGCGCGTTCGGTCACGGGTGCAGGGTAGCGGAAAATGAGGCTAGCTGGCCTGATTCGTGTTCGCGCATAGGCGGGCAGGAGGCACTGCTATGTGCCACGCACGCTCTCGGTTCGTATGTGTGCCACAAACCATACCGATGAACCGGGTGCCGGGCGTGGTGGCCGGGTCTGCGACACCATACCGAGGAAACGGGTGGTGGCCGGGCGCGCGCGGAACGGGGCAGCCGCGACACGCGCCGCGGGAACCCTTGACGGAAACCTGGGGGTCGGTTTCTACTGTCTCGGTATAGAACGTATATTCGATATCAATCGATAGCTGAATCGGTGCTGGCACTCGAATCGAGGGTCGCTCCGCATGCTTCGCCTCGGGTCCATCGTGGGAAGTAGGTGGTTGGGATGGGTTCGGATGCGATATCGCAGGGAGGGGTGAATTGGGGCGCGCTGCCGCGCGGTGGTGGGCGTGAGGGCGCCCCTTCTCTGGCTGAGCTGCGCAGACGTATGGCCGCAGTGCCGGGCCACGGGGAATCGGCAGCGCAGCGTGTCCCGCTCGGCGCCGAGTCGCGCCGACCGGCATTGCCGGTGCCCGCAGCGCTCGCGCCATTGTTGCCGGAGGGTGGCTTGGTCGCCGGTTCCGTGGTGGCGTACACGGGGGCGAATTCGCTGCTGGCCGGTCTGCTCGCCGCGGTGACCGAAGGTGGCGGGCACGCCGCGGTGGTGGGCATGCCCCGCCTCGGTCTGCTCGCCGCGGTGGAGATGGGGGCACAGCTGCGGCGGCTGGCCGTGATCGCCGATCCCGGCCCCGACCCGGTGGAGGTGGCCGCGGTGCTGCTCGACGGGCTCGATCTGGTCGTGCTCGGCCTCGGCGGCGGGGCCGTCGCGCCCGCGCGCAGCCGGGTGATCGCGGCCCGTGCCCGCAACAAGGGCGCCACCCTGGTGGTCGCCGACGGTCGCTGGCCCGGCGCGTCCCTCCAGCTCGATGCTCGCGTCGCGGGGTACGCCGGTCTCGGCCGCGGGCGCGGACGATTGCGTTCGCTCGGTTTGGCCGTCGAAGTGCGCGGCAAGGCGGGACCGCCGCGGCGCGGGCGGTTGGATCTGTGCCCGAACGCGGGGCGCGTGGAATGGGTGCTGCGCGAAAAGGCGGCTCCGGCGGTCGAAGCCGTCGACACGCAGGAGGCGGTGTCGTGAGTGCGGCGGCCCGCTCCTCGGTTTCCGCGGGTCGTGCGGCGCCGTGATCCGATCGAAGCGGGTGCTGGCCCTGTGGTGCCCGGACTGGCCCGCGGTCGCCGCGGCGGCGGTGGCGGGCCTGCCCGCTACGCGGCCGGTGGCGGTGCTGTTCGCCAACCGGGTGGTGGCCTGTTCGGCGATCGCGCGAGCCGAAGGGGTGCGCCGCGGGCTGAAGCGCAGAGATGCGCAGGCGCGCTGCCCCGAGTTGTTCCTCGGGCAACAGGATCAGGATCGGGACGCGCGGCTGTTCGAACCGCTGGTCGCCGCGGTGGCCGCGACCATGCCCGGCGTGGAGGTCCTGCGCCCCGGGCTGCTCGTGCTCGGTGCGCGCGGTGCGGCGCGGTTCTTCGGCTCCGAGGAGGCGGCGGCCGAACGCCTGGTGGACGCGGTGGCCGCGGCCGGGGCGGAAGCGCAGATCGGGATCGCCGACGAACTGTCGACGGCGGTGATCGCCGCCCGGCGCGCCGCGATCGTGCCTCCGGGGGAGGGCGCGCGGTTTCTGGCACCGCTGCCGGTCGGGGAGCTCGCGGTCGAACCGAGCTTGGCCGCCCCGGAACGCGCCGACCTCGTCGATCTGCTGCACCGTTTGGGTCTGCGCCGGATCGGCGATTTCGCCGCGCTCTCCGCGGCGGAGGTCGCCTCCCGGTTCGGCGTCGACGCCGTGCTCGCGCATCGCTGCGCCAGAGCCGAGCCGGAGCGCCCGCCGTCCGCGCGGCAGCCACCGCCGGATCTGGTGGTGGAGTACCGCTGTGATCCGCCGATTGAGCGGGTCGATGCGGCCGCCTTCGCCGGTCGCATGCTCGCCACCCGGCTGCACGGCGCGCTCGCGGCCGCCGGGCTGGCCTGCACCAGGCTTTCGGTGCGTGCGGAAACCGAGTCGGGGGAGGGGCTTTCGCGGATCTGGCGCTGCGCAGAGCCGCTCACGCCGGAGGGCACGGCGGACCGGGTGCGCTGGCAGTTGGACGGCTGGCTCACCCGGCGCGACGGCGCGCGGCCCACCGCGCCGATCACCGTGCTGCGGCTGGAACCGGTCGAGGTGGTCACGGCGGGCGCGCTGCAACTCGGGTTGTGGGGCGGGGACGGGGCCGAGGACGAGCGGGCCCGCCGCGCGCTCATCCGGGTGCAAGGGCTGCTCGGCGGGGAAGCGGTGCGGGTCGGCGTGCTGAGCGGCGGACGTGGACCCGCCGAACGCATCACCATGGTCGCGCTGGGCGACGAACTCGTCCCAGCGGCCGACCCCGCGCAACCCTGGCCGGGACGGCTGCCCGAGCCCGCCCCGGCCGTGATCCTGCTGAACCGTCCGCTGGTGCGGCTGGAAACCGCCGACGGCGCGCTGGTCAAGGTCACCGACCGCGCCCTCTTCGACGCCGACCCCGCGCTGCTGCGCTGGGGGAGCAAACAGTGGCGGCTCACCGGCTGGGCAGGCCCGTGGCCGGTGGACGAACGCTGGTGGTCAGCCGGCTCGGGCGACGCGGAATGCACCGCCCGCGCGCAGGTCCAACTCGACGACGCCACCGCGGCCAGCCGGGTGCTGCTGCTGCTCTATCGCGACGAAACATGGTGTGCGGAGGGTCTTTACGACTGAGCACTCTCAGTCGGGGCGCGACCACACGGTCGCCAACGTGAACGGATGTCCGCGCAGGGCCGCCCATTTCGGTTTGCGAGCCAGCCACGCGTCGTCGACCAGCGCCTCGGCTACCTCGGTGAGGACCCAGCCTGCGTCCAGTCCGGCCGACAGGTGCTCGCTGATCAAGTGCAGATGGGTGCTGATCGCCACCGGTTCGCCCGATGGGTCGGTGTAGTGCGTCGGCATGCCGGACACCATGATGAATTGCGGGTGGTAGCTGACCAGTACGCAGCGCGCGCCCGGCGCGGCCAGCCGTGACGCCTCCGCGTAGAACGGCGCCAGCTCCGGCAGGTGCTCGTCGATCAGTGAGGCGATCACCAGGTCGTAGGCGCCTTCCGGCAGGCCGGTGGCCCGCACGTCCGCTCGGGTCAGCGTGGTGTGGGCGCCGCGTTCGGCGGCCAACGCCAGCATCCCCTGGCTCACGTCCACGCCGTCGATATGCGGTATTCCCCGCTCGCGCAACCAACTTCCGGTTCGCCCGGTGCCACAGCCGAGGTCGGCCGCGCGCCGCACTCCGCCGAGGTCGAGCCGCAATCGCCCGAGCAGAGCGAGATCCATCTCGTCCAGGACGGTCTGCTCGTAGGTGGGTGCCCATCCGTCGTACCCCGTGGCCACGTCGACGGTGCGGTAGTCGCGGCGGTCGAAGTCGGCGAAGGAGGGCATGCGGCGAGTATTGCTCCGAGTTCGCCCCTGCGCCAGGCATTTATCGCGCTGCTCGAAACACCACCGTGGAGAACGGCCTTCGCGAGGCTCGGATCTCATCCGGTGAGTGCCGCCCGAACTGCGTTTTCGCCGTTGCGTGATCAGCGCTACACCGCGCGGGGGTGAGGCATGACTGCCGGTATCCTTCATTGTCGTGGATCTGACGCTTGGCCAGGTGACATTCGGAGACGTGCGGATCGCCTATCGGGATTCGGGGGTGGGCGCGGTCAGCGACATTCCCGTGCTGCTCGTGCACGGCATGGGCGGCGACGGGCACACGTGGGATCGGTTCGCCCGTGTCCTCGTGCGATCCGGACGCCGCGTGATCATCCCCGACCTCCGTGGACACGGCCGTAGCTCACACACCGATTCCTATCTTTTCGACGAGTTCGGCGACGATCTGCTGCGCCTGTGCGACCACTTGGAACTGCCCGCGGTGGATCTGGTCGGGCACTCGCTCGGCGGTTACGCGGTGTCGCGCGTCGCGCAGGAGCGGCCGGAACTCGCGCGCAGGCTGGTCATCGAGGAGTGCCCGCTCCCGCTGCGGTCCGGCGCCGAGGAATTGCGCCTGACCCGCCGGTTCCCGACCGTGCCCGAACTGTGGCACGCCACCTCCAGCCTGGTCCTGCACCCGCGCGCGGTGCTCGCCTTCGACCGGTCCATGACGAAGACCGCGCTGGAGCAGTTCCGCAAGCCGAACCCCGAGTGGTGGGACCGGCTCTCCGACATCACCGCTCCCACTCTGGTGCTGTGCGGTGGACCGGGCGGCATGGTGGACCCGGAAAAGCTCGCCATCCTGCAAGACAGCATCACCGACTGCACGGTGACCACCTTCACCTGCGGCCACAGCATCCACCGCGACCGCTACCTGGAGTTCGCCGCGGCGGTCCGGCCGTTCCTGGCGGGCTGAACCCCGTTAGGGCGCCGGATTTCACCAATGGGTGCCGGGGACCCAGCGGGCGGCGCGCCGTAAGGCCGTGCCCGTGACGCGGCGCGTGGTGGATCGGGGCCGGGGCTCGGGGAGAGCGGCGACGGGTTCGGCCGGTTCGTGGGATGCCGTCGGCTCGCCTTTGGCCGCGGGGGAGTCGGGCAGGGCGCGGTAGTAGCGGTGCAGGACCCGGTCGCGGATCTTCGGGGTGAGCAGCGCGCCGTATTCGGCGAGGGTGCCCAGCGGCACGTCGATGCGCTTGGGGCGTTCGGTCAGCGCGCGCACGATGGTGGCCGCCGCCCATTCGGGTGACTCGGCGGGGCCTTGGTCGCCGCTCGGGGCGATCATCGGCGTGCGCACCAGCGGCATGTGGATGGTGGTGAATGTGACGCCGTCCGCCATGGTCTCGACGGCCGCCACCTCGGTGAACTTGTCCAGCGCCGCCTTGCTGGCCAGGTACGCCGCGAACCGGGGTGTGGCGACCTGCACGCCGGCGCTGCTGATGTTGACGATGTGCCCGAACTTGCGTTCCCGCATCTGCGGCAGCAGGCCGAGGGTCAGTCGCAACGCGCCGAAGTAGTTCACGGCCATGGTGCGTTCGAAGTCGTGCAGCCGGTCGGTGGAGCGATGGATGGCGCGGCGGATGGAGCGGCCCGCGTTGTTCACCAGCATGTCCACGTGGCCGTGTTCGTTCAGGACGGTCTCGAGGACCTGATCGACGGAGTCGGAATCGGTGACGTCGCAGGAATATCCGTAGGCCGACCCACCCGCGGCTCTGATCTCGTCGACGACGGCGGCGAGTTCCTCACCCCTGCGCGCGAGCAGGAACACGGTGGCGCCCTTGCCCGCGACCGCCAGCGCCGCCGCGCGGCCGATTCCGGAGGACGCCCCGGTGATGAGGACGTGCCGTCCGGTGAGGTCGCGGTTGTGGCGCCGGCGGCGGACGGGCTCAGCGGAGGCGTCGGTCATCGCTGCTGCTCCTTTGCAGGTCGGGTGCCCATGAACTTACTCCGAAGTAAGTTCGCTGCCAAGTGGCCTTCGTCACGTCCCCGTGGGCCGGTTCGGTCGTCGCCGCGGCCTGCCCGTCCGCTCGGGAATCGCACGCGGCCTGCGGATTTGCCAATGCGCGAAACGCTTCGAACAACTCTCGAAACGTTCGAACATATGTGCGATACTTCAGCGCATGTCGGACGATCGGATGGCGGAGGTGTTTGCCGCGGTGCGGCTCGGTGGCGTCGACCCCGCGGCGGGGCGACGGGCGTTGGAAAAGCTCTGGGACGAACTCGGCGAACGCGGCGGAGCGTTGCAGCGCTGCGTGGTCGCACACCATCTCGCCGATCTCCAGGAGGAGCCCGCCGAGGCGCTGCGCTGGGATCAGCGCGCGCTGGCCGCGGTCTTCGGGCCCGGCGTGCCGCTGGACGAAGGACTGCGCGGCTTCTTGCCGTCGCTGTATCTGAACCTGGCCGACAGTCATCGCCGGGTCGGGGAGTTCGAAGTGGCCAGGATGCAGTTGGCCATCGCGCGCGGCCATCTCGACGTCCTCGCCTCCGATGCCTACGGCGCGCTCATCCGAACGCGCCTGCGGGGTGTCGAGGCGGCTCTGGCCGCCGGTTCCGTCGAACGTCTTCGTGCGTCCTGACCTGCCTGTACATCTCCTGTATTCGAATGTATGTTCGAGGCGAGGAGGTGAGTCGTGGGCTGGGGCAACGGACCGCCGAGCTGGGCGGAGATGGAGCGGGTGCTGTCCGGACGGGCGAGCCAGGAGGCGGCGTATCCGGGCGACGGCGGCGACAGTCCGGCATGGTCGCGTAAGCGCGGCGAGTACCGTCCCGAGCCGGTGCGCCGCAACGATGAACCGCGGGTTCCGTACGCGGAGTTGCACGCGCACTCGGCCTACAGCTTCCTGGACGGTGCCAGTCAGCCGGAGGAACTGGTGGAGGAGGCGGTGCGGCTCGGCCTGACCGCGATCGCGCTCACCGACCACGACGGCTTCTACGGCACCGTCCGCTTCGCCGAGGCCGCCAAGGAATGGGGCATGCCCACCGTCTTCGGGGCCGAACTGTCGCTCGGCACGGCACTCGAACCGCAGGTGCCCACGCGTGGGCACGCCGCAGCTCCCGACTCGGCGCCGCGCACCGGCGCGCCGGACCCGGCCGGGCCGCACCTGCTGGTGCTGGCCCGCGGGCAGGAGGGTTACCGCAGGCTCTCCCGCGAGATCGCCGCCGCGCACATGGCCGCGGGCGAGAAAGGCATCCTGCGCTACGACCTGGACACGCTCACCGCGGCGGCCGATGGGCATTGGCACATCCTCACCGGATGCCGGAAGGGTCACCTGCGCCAGGCGCTCGACCTCGACTTGCGCGCGGGCAGCACCCGGCTCGAACGTGCGGAAGCGGCCCTGCGGGAGCTCGCCGACCGCTTCGGCGCCGACCGGGTGAGCGTGGAACTCACCCATCACGGCATCCCCGAGGACGACGAACGCAACGCGCGTCTCATCGCCTTGGCCGATCGCGTCGGCCTGCCCGTGCTCGCCACCACCGGAGCGCACTTCGCCGCACCGCGCCGGCGCCGCAGGGCCATGGCGCTCGCGGCGATCCGGGCCAGGCAGAGCCTGGACGAGATGGCGGGCTGGCTGGCCCCTGCGGGTGGCGCGCACCTGCGGTCGGGGGCGGAGATGGCGCGATTGTTCGCCGACTGCCCGCAGGCGGTGGCGAACGCGGCGGCCCTGGCCCGCGAATGCGCCTTCGACCTGCAGTTGATCGCCCCGAACCTGCCGCCCTTCGACGTGCCCTCCGGACACGACGAGCAGTCCTGGCTGCGCGAACTCGCCATGGCCGGCGCCGCCGCGCGCTACGGGACGCCCGAGCAGAACCCCGAGGCGTACCGGCAGATCGAGCACGAGCTCGCGGTGATCAACGACCTGGAATTCCCCGGATACTTCCTGGTGGTGCACGACATCGTCAGCTTCTGCAAGGCCAACGACATCCTCTGCCAGGGCCGCGGTTCGGCGGCCAACTCCGCGGTCTGCTACGCGATCGGCATCACCAATGTCGATCCGGTGCGCAACCGGTTGCTGTTCGAGCGTTTCCTCTCCCCGGAGCGCGACGGTCCGCCGGACATCGATATCGACATCGAGTCCGACCGCAGGGAAGAGGCGATCCAGCACGTCTACCGCAAGTACGGCCGCGAGTACGCCGCGCAGGTGGCGAATGTGATCACCTATCGCGGCAAGTCCGCGGTGCGCGACGCCGCACGGGCGCTGGGGTTCTCGCCCGGCCAGCAGGACGCGTGGAGCAAGCAGGTGAGCCGCTGGACCGGTGTGGGCGCCGAGACGAACACCGACATCCCCGCCGAGGTGCTGGAACTGGCCGCCGATATCGAGGGTCTGCCGCGGCATCTGGGCATCCACTCCGGCGGCATGGTGATCTGCGACCGGCCGATCGCCGACGTCTGCCCGGTGGAATGGGCGCGCATGCCGGGCCGCAGCGTCCTGCAATGGGACAAGGACGATTGCGCGGCCATCGACCTGGTGAAGTTCGACATGCTCGGCCTCGGCATGCTCTCCGCCCTGCACTACATGATCGACCTGGTGCGCGAGCACAAAGGCGAGACCGTCGAGCTGCACGCGCTCGATCTGGCCGAACCCGAGGTCTACGAGATGCTTTCGCGCGCGGACTCGGTCGGCGTCTTCCAGGTGGAGTCGCGCGCGCAGATGGCCACCCTGCCCCGGCTGCGCCCGCGCAGCTTCTACGACCTGGTGGTCGAGGTGGCGCTGATCCGTCCCGGCCCGATCCAGGGCGGGTCGGTGCACCCCTACATCCGCAGGCGCAACGGAGCCGAGGACGTCGTCTACGACCATCCGGCACTGAAGAATTCGCTGGAACGCACGCTCGGCGTTCCGCTGTTCCAGGAACAACTCATGCAGATGGCCGTCGACGTCGCCGGATTCACCGCCGTCGAGGCCGATCAGCTGCGCCGCGCCATGGGCTCCAAGCGGTCGCCGGAGCGCATGGAGCGCCTCAAGGCGCGGCTCTATCAGGGCATGCGCGAGCGGCACGGCATCACGGGCGAGGTCGCCGACCGCATCTACGAGAAGCTCTACGCTTTCGCGAATTTCGGCTTCCCCGAGAGTCATTCGCAGAGCTTCGCCTCGATCGTGTACTACTCGGCCTGGTTCAAACTGCACCATCCCGCGGCCTTCTGCGCGGGCCTGCTGCGCGCCCAGCCGATGGGCTTCTACTCGCCGCAATCGCTGGTCGCCGACGCGCGCAGGCACGGGGTCGCGGTGCACGGTCCCGATATCAACGCCAGTCGCGCCGAAGCCACCCTCGAGGCGAAGGGCACCGAGGTGCGCCTCGGTCTCGCCGCGATCCGCCAGATCGGCGACGACCTCGCCGAACGCATCGTGGCCGCGCGGGGCGATCGGCCCTACACCTCCTTCCTCGACCTGACCGGCAGAGTGGAACTCACTGTCGCGCAAGCGGAATCGCTCGCCACGGCGGGCGCGCTCGGCAGCCTCGGCAGCACCCGCCGCGCGGCGCTCTGGGCGGCGGGCGCGGCCGCGGGCGAGCGCCCCGACCGGTTGCCCGGCACCGGCGCGGCCACCACCGCGCCCATGCTGCCCGGCATGAGCGATCTGGAGACCGCCGCCGCCGACGTCTGGGCCACTGGCGTCTCGCCGGGCAGCTATCCGACGCAGTTCCTGCGCCCGCACCTGGACGCCCTCGGCGTCATCCCCGCCTCCGGCCTGCTCACCGTGCCCGACGGCTCGCGGGTCCTGGTGGGCGGCGCGGTGACGCACCGGCAGCGTCCCGCGACCGCGGAGGGCGTCACCTTCCTCAATCTGGAAGACGAGACCGGCATGGTGAACATCGTCTGTTCGCTGGGGCTGTGGCGGCGTTACCGGCGCCTCGCCCAAGGCGCCGCCGCCCTGCTCATCCGGGGCCGGGTGCAGAATGCCGAGGGCGTGGTCAGCGTGGTGGCCGAACATCTGCAGCGCATGGATCTGCGGATGGCGTCCAAATCGCGCGACTTCCGTTGAGCCCGTTGCTTTAAGGAAGTGTTAGAAGCGCTCTAGAGAACCGTTATGCGCGGCTTTTCCAGCGGTGTCAACGGCTACTGTGCCAAGCATGAGGAAGCAGCTTGCTGTGCTGTGCGCCGGCGTGCTCGGGTTGATCTTGCTCACCGGCTGCGGTGACGACGACGCGACGCCCGCCCTGGATCGGACATCATCGGTGCTCACCGGGCCGGGGCCCGCCGCCCCCGCACTGGTGCCGCCGGGGCTGCACGAGCAGGCGCCGCCGAAGCGGGACAACGATTCCGGCGCCGAACCGACGTCCACCCGCAAGGAGGTGGTCACCGGCAGCGTCGAGATCACCGCGGACGCGCCGGTCGCCGCGGCGGGCACGATCATCGACCAGGTGCGCGCCGCGGGCGGCCGAGTCGACAGCCGCACCGAGCAGCCCGGCACCGACGACACCGAGCCGAGCGCCACGCTCGTCGTCCGGCTGCCCGCGGACAAGACCGACGCGTTCATCGCGGGCCTCGGCGGAGTCGGACGGATCACCCGGGTCAGCACCAACCGCGACGACGTCACCATGCACTGGGAGGACCTGGACGCGCGGATCAAGGCGCTGCAAGCTTCGGTCGACCGGCTGCGCGGGCTCATCGCGGGCGCCACCACCACCTCCGACCTGATCGCCGCCGAGCAGGCGCTGTCGAGCCGCCAAGGGGAACTGGACAGCCTCACCGCGCAGAAGCGCAGGCTCGACGACCAGGTCGCCCTGTCCACGCTGACCATCGACGTCAGCACCGATCCCAGGAAGTCCGGCGACGATCCCGACAGCTTCTGGGATGGCGTCGTCTCCGGCTGGAACTCCCTGGTGGACTGGTTGCAGGACGCGATCGTGTTCAGCGGCAAGGCGATTCCGTGGCTCGGATTCCTGGCCGGGGCGCTCGCCGTGCTGTGGGGCGTCGTGCGCTTGGTGCGGCGGCGCGGGCCCGCGCCGGGTGGGGGAGAATCGGCACCGGCTCCCACGGAACCGGTGAGCGGCGCCTCCGACGGCGCGGAAACCAGCGCAGGAGGCAAGCGTGCCGACGGTGGTCAGGGCGACGATCAAGCCGAACAGCCGTAAGGGCCCGCTGGTGGAGACCCTCGACGACGGCAGCCTGCAACTGTACGTGCGGGCTCCCGCCGTCGAGGGCAAAGCCAACAAGGCGGCCATCGAGTTGCTGGCCGACCACTACGGCGTCCCCAAGTCCGCCGTCCGGTTGACCGCGGGCGCGACTTCCCGCTTCAAACGATTCGAGATCGAGGAGTCCTGACGCCGATCAAATGCCGCCGGGGAAACCGAGCTGGCGCCATGCTTCGTAGACGGTCACCGCGGCGGCGTTGGAGAGGTTCATGGAGCGGCGGCCGGGCAGCATCGGGATGCGCAGCCGGTCGGTGATGCGTGGGTCGGCCAGCACTTCCGCGGGCAGTCCGGTGGGCTCGGTGCCGAACAGCAGCACGTCGTTCTCCCGGTAGGCCACGTCGGTGAACCGTGTGGTGCCCTGGGTGGTGAACGCGAAAACCCGCTCCGGGCGCAGCGCCTCCCACGCCGCCGCGAGATCCGGATGCACCGTCACCGACGCCAGATCGTGGTAATCCAACCCGGCCCTGCGCAACTTCGGCTCCGACAGATCGAACCCCAACGGCTCGATCAGATGCAGATGACACCCGGTCCCCGCGACCAACCGGATCGCGTTGCCGGTATTCGGCGGAATGCACGGCTCGTGGAACATCAGATGGAACACGGGTGTCAGTCAACCAGGTGATCGAGAGCGACCGCGAACGGTGATCCCCGGCTCGTGGGCCGTCGGAGAACCGGATCCGGACGATCGGGCGTGCGGCCGTCCAGGACTCAGCCGAAGCTGCCCGTACTCGGCTTGCCGATCACGTCGACGGTGACGATCTCGGTCACCGACGTATCGCCCCCACGGGGATCGCCGGTGGGGCGTTCCCAGGCGCATGCGCCACGCACGCGCATCCGCCCTGCGGGCAGGGAACCGTTGCCCAGCGACGTCTGGACCATCTTGCCGTCGGCGATGGCGAACGACGTGGGGTGGTTGCCGCCGAAGATCTCCCCGGTGTCGTCGTTGTACACCCAGCACACACCCTCGGCGTTGCGGTTGTGGAATTTCGCCGACACGGTTCCGGGCACGGAGAAGACCTCCTCGAGCACCGGAGGCGACAGCGGAGGTGTCGCGGCAGCGGTGGCGCCGGAACCGAGCGCCACCGGAATCGCGGCGAGCGCGAGAAGGGGGAGTCGTCGCAGGATCATGCTCGAGATGATGCCAGCTCCCGCACACACCCACGTCCCTCCGTAACCGATAAACCTGAGCTACAACGCTTTTGGAACCGAAGGATCGCCGAAACGAGTGGCACACCGCCGAGGGATCTCTGGCGATTCGCCGCAGCCGTGTGCCACTCGTCACTACTCGACCGGAAAGGAGTTCTTCCCGGCAAGCGTCACCGCAGCGACGCCTTCGTCCCTCCGGAGAACGCAGAGTCGTGGAACTCGATCTGGGCAGGTTCCGCATCCGGTGGTACGTCGAACACCAAGACGACGTTCAATTTGTTGCCGGGATTGATCTCGGCCCCGATGACGCCGCTGTCGTTCACGCTGAGTTCGGCGGTCGTATCGTTCGTGAACTGTCGTCCCTGGACGTCGATCAACTTCTGGTTCTGGCCGAAGTAGGTTTGCGGCTTGTTTCCGGTGTTGGAGACCGTCACGCGAACCAATACGAATTTGCCCTGAGCATCCTTCTTCAGATACGGATTCGTCCCGACCGACGGCAGGCCCGCCTCGACGCCGGTGACGACGAAGCCGAACTTCCCGTCGCGAACTTCCGTACCGAGGGGCGCTGCATCGGAATTCGCCCGACCTGCCGGTCCTCCTGGCGCCGCGGCTTGATTGCCGGTGCTGGACGCAGAATCCTTAGTGTCGTTCCCCGCGATGCTGACGATGCCGAAGCAGCCACCGCACAGCAGGATTAGCGCCCCGATCAGAATCCACGGCCAGACCCGACGTTTCTTCGGCGGTTGGGGTGGGTACGGGTAGGGAGGCGGATTCTGCCCGTACGGCTGAGGCGGCGGCTGTTGGACCATCGTCGACCTTTCATGAGGAGCCGGGAGGCCCCTGCCCTCCCGGACGATTCCCGGGAGTTCTATCAGCCACGGTCCTCGCCGGGATAGGGAACGGCGGACGGTTTTAGCCCCTAACCTGCATGTTGCAGGCACTGCCAGGACCGCTGGGTATGCGGTCGGCCGGGAGGCCTCTGAAGCACCGATCGCTGGGAGTCTGCAAGAATCGGGGGGTGACCGATGCCGACACGCCTATTTCGGAGCACCGGGCGGGGGCCCGCGGTTTGTGGGCGGAGTTCTTGCGCTCCCATCTGCCCATGGTGGTCGTGACGCTGGTCATCGTGGTGGCGGTGGTGTTCGTGGCGTCCGATCGGTGGCGGCGCGGGGCGTTCTTCTTCGGGGGCGCGACGCTGCTGGCGGCGGCGTTCCGGCTGTGCCTGCCGACCGCGCGGGTGGGGCTGCTGGCGGTGCGCGGTAAGCCGTTCGACGTCGGCGCGCTGACGCTGCTCGGCTCGAGCATTCTTTTCCTCGCGGCCACGATCAATACTCTCGGCGTCGGCTGAGGGCCTGCGAGCGGCGCAGACGTGGCGCAACTCGAGACCGGACGGAATTACTTGGCGCTGCGCGGTGAGGTAGCCCGGACAGGGCTTCTCAGCGTCCGGGTCGCATACCGGCGCGGGCCAGTCGCATGGTCTCGGTCAGCAGTTTCGACACCGCCGCGGCCTCGGTGAGGAATCCGTCGTGCCCGTCGCGCGAGTGCACGATCTCCAACCCGTCGCAACCGGGCAGCAGATCGGCGAGTTCCTGCTGGGTCCGCAGCGGATACAGCCGGTCGGAGTCGACGCCGCCGACCACGCAGGGCACCGGCGTCGCCGCGAGCGCCGCCTCGACTCCGCCCCGGCCCCGGCCGACGTCGTGGCGGTTCATCGCCTCGGTCAGCAGGACGTAGGTGGCGGGATCGAAACGCTTGCACAGCTTCTCGGCCTGATGGTCCAGGTAGCTCTGCACCGCGTAGCGGCCGCCGTGCCACGGGTCCTCGCCGTCCTGCGGCTTGTTCTCGAACCTGTGATCCAGCTCGAACTCGGTGCGGTAGGTCAGGTGCGCGATCCGCCGGGCCAGGGCCATTCCCGTCGTCGGAGCGCGTCCGGTGCCGTGATAGTCGCCGCCCTGCCAGTCCGGATCGGCCTTGATCGCCGCGATCTGGGTGGTCTGGGTGCCGATCTGATCGGCGGTGGCGCGCGCCCCGACCGCGAGCACCAGCGCCGCGGCGACCCGCTCCGGTGCGCCGACCATCCACTCCAGCACTCGCATACCGCCCATCGACCCGCCGACCACGGCGGCGAGCCGCTCGACGCCGAGCACGTCCAGCAGCGCGGCCTCCGCGGTCACCTGATCGCGGATCGAGATCTCGGGAAACCGCGAGCCCCATGGCTTTCCGTCCGGAGCGGTACTGGACGGCCCGGTGCTGCCCTTGCAGCCGCCGAGCACGTTCGTCGCGATCACACACCATTCGTCGGTGTCCAGCGGCGCGCCGGGCCCGACCATGCCGTCCCACCATCCCGGCAGCGGGTGCACGTCGTCGGCCTTGCCGACGACGTGCGAGTCGCCGGTGAGCGCGTGTTCGACCAGCACGATGTTGTCCAGTCCGGGGGAGAGTTCACCCCAGCGCTGCACCGCGAGGTGGACGTCCGGGATGACCGCGCCGTTCTCCAGTCGCACGTCCCCGATGGCGATGGTGCCGAGCTGTCCATCCGGGGGCGGCAGGACGACGCCTGCGGTCCGCGAGCTCGATTCGGTGTTCACGGTCATGTCGCCGCCGCGAAACCGGCGGGCAGGTCGGCCGGGTCGTCCTGCGCCGGGAGCGAACGCATCCCGAACTCGGCACCGTGGCTGTGCGGGCCCGACTGCGCCCGGCCTCGCTCGGCCCCGGGCGCGGTGAATTCACTCATGGTTTGCTCCCAAGCAGGTGTTCGCCGGTACAGCAGGGGTTAGCGGTGTGTGGGTGACGAACAACAACACATGCCGGCGACCTCCTGTTACGCGCTTGCTCCCGGCTCTCGGGAGCCAGGTCATCACCCGGAGCACCCCACCGCGGCTGGAGGGTTGCCGACCAGCGAGCCGGGGCTTGGCGCTGGTACTCATGACCTGTCCGGCATCATAACCGGCAGGCGGTCAGCGCCCGAAATCCTCCATCGAACTCACTGGTCGACGGCGCTCGGCGTCCCGCAGCAGGTGCGCACGAACTCGTCGTAGGCCTCGGTGAACGCGGCACGCCCCGCTCTGGCCGCGGTCGCCAGGTCGTCGTCGAGGAACACATCGTCGGAGCACTCCATGCCGACGTGGCCGATCAGTTGCCAGGTGCCGACGATGAGCCGCACGGGCCGCGCGTCGGGTGTGGTGCCGAGGCGCTCGGCGACCACCGCGGCGATCGCGGTGTTCTTGGCGTCGGCGTGTTCCATGTTGCGCGCGGCGACCGATGGGCTGCTGCGCAGGATCCGCTGCATCTTCTGGAACTGCCGGAACGACAGCGGGTCCGCCTCGCCCGCCGCGGCGGCTTCATCGACCACGTGCAGGAAGGCCGCGCGCAGCGCCGCGAGTTCGTTGCCCGTGCGGGGCAGCTCGCGCAGCGTCTCGGCGATGGTGCGACCGAAATCCTGGACCGGGCCGAGGACGATGTCTTCTTTGCTGTCGAAATAGCGGTTGATCGTGCGCGGCGAGACGTCCGCCGCGTTGGCGATCTGCTCGATCGTGGTCGCGTCGAAGCCATGGGTGTCGCACAGGTCGAGGGCCGCGGCGATGATGCGCAGCCTGGTCTGTTCCTTCTTGCGTTCGCGCAGGCCACGGGTCGCCGGGCCGCCGGCGGCGCGGTCGGCCGCTGCGCCCGCGCCCGTCGGCGCCGATGACTCGAGCATGCCCCCATGCTAACGCAACCTGCCGTTTTCCTGTCCTTAACAGTCAAATGTCGTATCACGACATTTTTCGCTTGACGCCAAATGTCGCTCGATGACAGGATGGCTCGAGACATCGAGGGACGAGGAGAAGACCGTGACGGAGACGGCGACAGCGGTGCACGCGCCGCGGAAGGCGAGCGGTTCAGCGCGGTGGCTCGCGCTGGCGGTGATCGCATTGGCCCAGCTCATGGTGGTGCTGGACGCCACCATCGTGACCATCTCGCTGCCGTTCGCGCAGCGTGATCTCGACATCAGCGACGGCAACCGGCAATGGATGCTCACCGCCTACACGCTGATCTTCGGCGGCCTGCTGCTGCTCGGCGGCAGGCTGGCCGACTACCTCGGCCGGCGCCGGATCTTCATCGTCGGCCTGATCGGCTTCGCGAGCGCTTCGGCGCTGGCCGGTCTCGCGCAGACCGGCGCGGAACTGTTCGCCGGACGCGCGCTGCAGGGCGCGTTCGCCGCACTGCTTGCTCCCGCCGCGCTTTCGCTGCTGTCGGTGACGTTCACCGAGCCCGGCGAGCGGGCCACCGCGTTCGGTGTGTTCGCGGGCATCTCCGCGGGCGGCGCGGCCCTGGGCCTGATCGCGGGTGGCGCGCTCACCGAATACGCCTCCTGGCGGTGGTGCCTGCTGGTCAACACGCCGATCGCGCTGATCGCGCTGGTCGGTGCGCTGGCCTGGGTGGCGAAGGACGTGCCTGCGCCGCGCAGCGGGGGATACGACGTGCCCGGTGCCGTCACCGTGACGCTCGGACTGATCGCCATCGTGTACGGCTTCAGCCGCGCCGCTGACGACGGCTGGCTGGCGGGTAGCACTCTCGCGCTGCTGGTCGCCGGGCTGGCGCTGCTCGTCGCCTTCGTCGCGATCGAACGGCGCTCGGCGAACCCGCTGCTGCCGCTGCACATCCCGGGGGAGATCAACCGGGGCGGCGCGTTCCTGGCCGCGCTGCTCATCCCGATCGCGATGTTCGCGATGTTCCTGTTCCTGAGCTTCTACTTCCAGATCACGCTGGGTTACTCCGCGCTGAAGGCGGGCTTCGCGTTCCTGCCCTTCCCCGCGGGCATCGCGATCTCGGCGGGTGTCACCAGCGCCCTGCTGCCGAAACTCGGCCCGCGTCCGCTGATGCTGGCCGGGGCCGTGCTCGGCGTCATCGGCCTGCTGCTGCTGGCGCAGCTGAGCTACGGCGACAGCTTCCTCGCCGGTGTGCTGCCCGCTCAGGTGCTCATCGCGCTCGGCATGGGTCCGCTGTTCGTCGGCATGCAGACGGTAGCGCTGCACCAGGTGGAGGAAGAGGACTCCGGCGTCGCCTCCGCGTTGCTGAACGCGGCGCAGCAGGTGGGCGGCGCGGTCGGGACGGCGCTGTTGACCACCATCTCGGTGCAGGTCGCCAAGACCTTCGCGCACGACAACCCCGGCATCGACAACCTGGCCGCGCGGGCCGCGATCCGCAGCTACGACGTGGCCTTCTACGTCGGCGCCGGGTTCTTCCTCGCGGCCGTCCCGATCATCGCGCTGATGATCCGGGACCGGCCGGAGAACCTGATCGAAGGTTCGGAGGAGGGAACGCGGCTTCCGGTCGCGGTCTGATCCGCTGGAACGAGGCCCGCGCGACGTGACGGCGTCGCGCGGGCCGGTTGTGTGCTGGACGGTTGCCGAGCCGCGACGGAAGGCGGATCATGGCGACGACGGCGGTGGTACGGGTGCCCGCCGAGGCGCTGGAAGGCATTGCCTACCAATCGGTAACAAAGGTGGTCCAGCTCACTCCGGGGGCTGCCCGTGCGGTGAGGACTTCGGCAGCAGTACGCTTGTCTTGTTTGCACCACATGTCCCGCCGACAACGCGGGACATATACGTTGTCTGTTGGAACAGCTGGGGTCCGCTCACAAGCGTGTTCGCCTGGCCGTGCAATGAGGGCACCATCCTAGGAGGACACGAAGATCCATGTCCAAGATCAAGGTTGAAGGCACCGTCGTAGAACTCGACGGCGACGAGATGACCCGGATCATCTGGCAGTTCATCAAGGACAAGCTGATCCACCCCTATCTCGACGTGAACCTCGAGTACTACGACCTCGGCATCGAATACCGCGACAAGACCGACGATCAGGTGACCGTCGACGCCGCCGAAGCCATCAAGAAGCACGGCGTCGGTGTGAAATGCGCCACCATCACCCCGGACGAGGCGCGGGTCAAGGAATTCGGCCTGAAGAAGATGTGGCGCTCGCCCAACGGCACCATCCGCAACATCCTGGGTGGCACCATCTTCCGCGCCCCGATCATCATCTCGAACATTCCGCGCCTGGTGCCTGGCTGGACCAAGCCGATCATCATCGGCCGTCACGCCTTCGGCGACCAGTACCGCGCCACCGACTTCAAGGTGTTCCAGGGCGGCACCGTCACCGTGACCTTCACCCCGGACGACGGCAGCGAGCCGATCGTGCACGAGGTCGTGAAGATGCCGGACGAGGGCGGCGTCGTCATGGGCATGTACAACTTCCGCAAGTCCATCGAGGACTTCGCGCGGGCGTCGTTCAACTACGGCCTGCAGCAGAACTACCCGGTGTACATGTCGACGAAGAACACCATCCTCAAGGCCTACGACGGCATGTTCAAAGACACCTTCCAAGACATCTTCGACGCCGAGTTCAAGAGCCAGTTCGACGCCGCCGGCCTGACCTACGAGCACCGGCTGATCGACGACATGGTCGCCTCATCGATGAAGTGGGAGGGCGGCTACGTCTGGGCGTGCAAGAACTACGACGGCGACGTGCAGTCCGACACGGTGGCGCAGGGCTTCGGCTCGCTGGGCCTGATGACCTCGGTGCTGCTGACCCCGGACGGCCGCACCTGCGAGGCCGAGGCCGCGCACGGCACCGTCACCCGGCACTACCGCCAGCACCAGCAGGGCAAGCCGACCTCGACCAACCCGATCGCGTCCATCTTCGCCTGGACCCGCGGGCTCGAGCACCGCGGCAAGCTGGACAACACCCCCGAGGTGATCGGCTTCGCGCAGACCCTGGAGGACGTCGTCATCAAGACCGTCGAAGGCGGCCAGATGACCAAGGACCTCGCGCTGCTCGTCGGCGGTGACCAGGGCTACCTGAGCACCGAGGAGTTCCTCGGCGCGCTGGACGCCAACCTGGCTCGCGCGCTGCGCTGAGCTCACGCGGGCCGAGCCACGGCGCTCGGCCGACGCCGGCGCTGGGTGCTCACCCAGCGCCGGGCTGAACATCGGGCACCCGCCCCGCCATCGGTGGAACGGGTGCCCGGATTGTTTTCGCGGCCGATTCGCCGAGTCGTGGGCGCAGGTCAGCTGGGTCGGCTCACTCCGACTCCGGCAGGACCGAGCGGCACGGTGGTCGGGCTGACCTGCGTCGTTCATGCTCCCGGTGGGCGAACTCACGTTCGCCGGGGAAGCGAATGCGGGCCGGGGCCGGTTACATGAACACGTGACCACCCCCGTGATCGCCAGCACCTCCGCTCCGCCCGGACGCACCGATTGGCACGTGCCCGCCATGCTCGCGCTGGCCCTCGGCGGATTCGGGATCGGCACGACCGAATTCGTCACCATGGGTTTGCTGCCGGACATCGCTTCGGCCATGCGCGTCTCCGAGCCGACCGCGGGGCATGCGGTGTCGGCCTACGCGCTCGGTGTGGTGATCGGCGCGCCCCTGATCGCGGCGCTGTGTGCCCGGATGCCGCGCAGGCGCCTGCTCGTCGCGCTCATGGTCGCGTTCACCGTGGGAAATGCGGCGACCGTTCTGGCGCCCTCGTTCGAGACGCTGGTCTTGGCGCGATTCGTCTCCGGTCTGCCGCACGGCGCTTACTTCGGCGTCGCCTCGCTGGCCGCCGCCACTCTCGCCCCGGCAGGGCAGCGGGCCAAGGCGGTTGCCGCGGTTATGCTGGGGTTGAGCGCCGCCAATGTTGTCGGCGTTCCCGCAGCTACCTGGCTCGGCCAGCATCTCGGCTGGCGCGACGCGTTCGTGGTCGTCGCGCTGATCGGTGTCACCACGGTGGCGGCGCTGCTGTGCTTCGTTCCCGAACTCACCGGCATCACGGTGACCGATCCGCGGACCGAACTCGGTGCGCTGCGCCGTCCGCAAGTGCTGTTGACGTTGCTGGTCGGCGCCGTCGGATTCGGCGGCATGTTCGCCGTCTACACCTACATCGCGACCACGCTCACCGACGTCGCCGGTCTGCGGACCGGGGCGGTTCCGTTGGTCTTGATGCTGTTCGGCGTCGGCATGGTGATCGGGAACATCGTCGGCGGCGCGCTGGCCGACCGTGGCGTGGACCGTGCCGTCGGCATGTCCCTGCTCGCGATGACGGTGATTCTCGGCGGGTTCGTCGCCGCCGCGCACAACCCGTACACCGCGGCCTTCGGCGCGCTGCTGGTCGGCGCTTCCGGAGCCGCGCTGGCGCCCGGTCTGCAAACCCGTCTGATGGACGTCGCGGCCGACGCCCAGACCCTCGCCGCCGCCCTCAACCACGCCGCCCTGAACATCGCCAACGCGGCGGGCGCCTGGCTCGGCGGTCTGGTCATCGCCGCGGGTCTCGGTTACACGGCCCCGGCGGTGGTCGGCACGGCCTTGGCGGCGACCGGCGTCGTGTTGTTCGCGCTGACGGTCTGGACGGCGCGCCGATCACGCGGGTAGCCGGGGTGGCGGCCGACGCGGGCATCGTGACGGATCGGAATCGTTTCCGCGGGACTGCTCCATCGGTGGGGTGATCGCGCGGCGTGACAACCTCGTGGCCGGTGCGCGCCGGACTATTCGGTGGGTCGGCTGCTCAGGGCCCGCCCCGCGATCTCGTGCAGATGCGCCGAGGCCCGCCGCCACCGCCGCCGGGCGCGTTCGTCGTCCGGATCGATGAAGTTCGAAATCAAGATGCCGCGCAGCGCGTCCATCGCCGTGTAGATGAAGTCGCGCGCTTCCTTGCGCCGCACGTCGTCCGGCACGAAACGGGCCACCGACAGCAAGACGGCGTTGTTGACGAACGGCTCGACCTTCTCCATCGCCGCCGCCAGCACCGGGTCGGTCCGCCCGGCCACCCACAGTTCGACCGTCGCGATGAACAGTGGACCCTGGTGCAGGTCCCACAGGAAATCCAGCGCCGCCGCCACCGGATCGTCGCCCGCTTCGACCCGCGACATCTCCCGCATGGCGGTCTCGGCGCGCAGCTGCGCCAGATGGCTGATCGCGGCCACGACCAGATCGGTTTTCGAGCCGAAGTGATGGACCTGGGCCCCGCGGGTCACCCCGGCGCGTTCGGCCACCCGCGGCGTGGTGGTGCCCGAATATCCGTACTCGACCAGACAGTCCACCGTCGCGTCCAGCAACCGGGTGCGCATCTCGGTGCTGCGCTGCTCCTGCGTCCGGCGCTGCTGCTTCACGACTACGCTCCTGGCCACCGCACGATCTTACACTTACATACAGTGCTGTATGTTCCGCCATTCCGAGTGGGTGGCCGGCCCCCTGAGGCGGGGACCTCTGCTGCGGGTCAGTAATCCGCCATGTAGCCGGTAGCGAGGAAACAAGCATGTCTCACTGTATGTAGCAGATGCGACGCAATCGGCTGGTTATTCGCCTTGTCTCGGCGCTATCCGGCATCACCCTTGTTCACTTACATACAACCTTGTATGTTTGTTTCCACTCGTTCCGTCGCTCGCGACGTACGCACAATCTGAGGAGTTCGATGGCGAACAAGGTCTACGTCGTCGGTGTCGGCATGACGAAGTTCGAGAAGCCGGGCCGCCGCACGGTCGAGGAAGCCGACGGCACCACCCGCGCCTGGGACTACCCCGACATGGCCAGGGAATCGGGCACCAAGGCGCTCGCGGACGCGGGAATCGCCTACGACCGGGTGGAACAGGCTTACGTCGGCTATGTGTACGGCGAATCCACTTCGGGGCAACGCGCCGTCTACGAGCTCGGCATGACCGGAATCCCGGTGGTCAACGTGAACAACAATTGCTCCACCGGTTCCACGGCGCTGTATCTGGCGGCGCAGGCGATCCGGGGCGGGCTGGCCGAATGCACGCTGGCGCTGGGCTTCGAGAAGATGCAGCCGGGCTCGCTCGGGTCCACCTGGGACGACCGCGAGCAGCCGATGGCCAAGCACGTCATGGCGCTGGCCGAGATCTCCGAGGTGCTGTTCCCGGTGGCCCCGTGGATGTTCGGCGCGGCCGGGCGCGAGCACATGAAGCAGTACGGCACCACCGCCGAGCACTTCGCCAAGATCGGCCACAAGAACCACAAGCACTCGGTGAACAACCCGTATTCGCAGTTCCAGGACGAATACACCCTCGAAGACATTCTCGCCTCGCGCATGATCTACGACCCGCTGACCAAATTGCAGTGCTCGCCGACCTCCGACGGGTCCGGCGCGGTCGTCCTCGCCAGCGAGAAGTTCGTCGACGCCAACGATCTCGCCGGGCAGGCGGTGGAGATCGTCGGCCAGGCGATGACCACCGACTTCGCCTCGACCTTCGACAACACCGCCAAGAACCTGATCGGCTACGACATGAACGTCCAGGCCGCGCGGAAGGTCTACCAGCAGTCCGGACTGGGCCCGGAGGACTTCCAGGTCATCGAACTGCACGACTGCTTCTCGGCCAACGAACTGTTGCTGTACGAAGCGCTCGGTCTGTGCGGCGAGGGCGAAGCGGGCCGGCTGATCGACGACGGCCGGACCACCTACGGGGGCAAATGGGTGGTCAACCCCTCCGGCGGCTTGATCTCCAAAGGACACCCGCTCGGCGCGACCGGTCTCGCGCAGTGCTCCGAGCTGACCTGGCAGCTGCGCGGAGCGGCGGACAAGCGGCAGGTGGACGGCGTCACCGCCGCCCTGCAACACAACATCGGACTCGGCGGCGCGGCCGTCGTCACCGCCTACCAGCGCGCCGACCGCTGACCGGCCCGCCGAACTCGACGAGGAGTGCAACACATGGGACACATCGAAGCCGCCAAGGACGTCAACGCCGCCCCCGAAGCCCTGTGGGCGGTCGTCTCCGACCCGCACAGCTGGGACAAGTGGTTCACCATCCACGAGCGCTTCATGGAGGAGCCGCCCGCTGTGCTCAGCGCGGGCGCCAAGCTGGTCGCGAAGATCGTGATGCTCGGTATGGCGAACAAGCTGGAGTGGACCATCGTCTCGGTGGACGCGCCGAACAAACTGACCCTGGGCGGCACCGGCATGGCGGGCGTGCGGACCGAGTTCACCTTCGACATCAGGCCCAACGGCGATGGCAGCACCATCCTGGTGTCGGGCGACTTCGAGGGCGCGTTGATCAAGGGCGCGCTCGGCAAAGCGGTGGAGAAGGACGGCATCAAACAGCTGGACCGCTCCCTCGACCAACTCGACGCCCTGGCCTCCGCGGCATGAGCGGTCAGGCCCGGAGGCGGCAGCGGAGTGTGACCACGCAGGGCCCCGCTCGTGCCGGAGAGGAAACAGCATGAGCGGTCAGGCCCGGAGGCGGCAGCGGAGTGTGACCACGCAGGGCCCCGCTCGTGCCGGAGCGGAAACAGCATGAGCGGTCAGGCCCGGAGGCGGCAGCGGAGTGTAACCACGCAGGGCCCCGCTCGTGCCGGAGAGGAAACAGCATGAGCGCCGGTACCGGTGCGCGCGCTGTCGAATTCGATGACAGCGGCTTGGAGACGTGGTCGGACGAGGAACGTTTCGAGGTCACGGCCGACCGGATAGCGCAGTACGCCGCCGCCACGAACGATCCGATCGCCGCGCACCTGGCCGGTACGGTGGCCGGGCCGGTCTTCGCGATCGTCCCGGTCTTCGAGGCCATGATGATGCCCGTCATCGATGTCGCGCCGATGGACATCTTCGGCAGGGTCGTGCACGGAGAGCAGGACTTCCACTTCCACCGCGCGATCCGTCCCGGCGACCGGCTGGTGTCGCGCGCCAAGGCGATCGGCTACACCAGCCGCCCCAACGGCACGACCATCACCATCCGCATCGAATGCCGCACCGAGGCGGGGGAACCGGTCAACGACCAGTACCTCACCGCCTTCTTCCGCAACATCGACGCGGGCCGGACGGTCGGTGCCGCCGCTCCGGCGCACAAATTCGACGAACGGCTGCGCGAACAGGATCCGGTTGCTGTCGTGGCGCAGCACGTGGACCACGACCAAACCTTCCGCTACGCGCCCGCCTCGGGCGACCCCGTGCCGCTGCACCTGGACGAGCAGGTCGCCAAGGACGCCGGATTGCCCGGCATCATCGCGCACGGGCTGTGCACCATGGCGTTCGCGTCCTGGGCGGTGCTCACCGAGGTCGCGGAGTCGGACGTGCACCGGCTCCGGCGATTCGCGGTGCGATTCGCCAAGCTGGTCTTCCCCGGTGACGATCTGGAGACCCGCATCTGGAAGGCGGAATCCGCCGACGGCGTCACCCGCTACGCCTTCGAGACCGTGCGCGGCGACGATGTCGTGCTCAGCGACGGACTGGCCGAGATCGCCGACTGACCAGCGCGGCGGCACGATGTCCGCCGCTTCACTTCGCCGGATTCGGCACGAATGCAGGAGACAACACATGGGCGTACTGGACGGACGGGTCGCCGTCATCACCGGTGCGGGCCGCGGCATCGGCCGCGAGCACGCATTGCTGTTCGCGAAGGAAGGCGCCGCCGTGGTCGTCAACGATCTCGGCGGCAGCAACGCGGGCGAGGGGACCGACGCCGGGCCCGCCCAGGAAGTGGTGCGCGAGATCGTCGCCGCGGGCGGCGAAGCGGTGGCCAACACCGACGACGTCGCCACCTGGGACGGGGCGCAGAAGCTGGTCGAACAGGCGGTCACGGAGTTCGGCTGCCTCGACGTCGTGGTGAACAACGCGGGCATCCTGCGGGACGCGTTCATCGCGGGCATGGACGAGGCGCAGTGGGATGCGGTGATCGCCGTGCATCTGAAGGGCCACGCCGCGGTGCTGCACCACGCCGCCGCGTACTGGAAGCAGCAGTCCAAGGCGGGTGACCAGCCGAAAGCCGCCGTGATCAACACCGCGTCGGCGTCGGGCACCACCCTGCCCAACCCGGGCCAGGCCAACTACGGCGCCGCCAAGGCCGCGATCGCCGCGCTGACCTTGGTGGCCGCCGACGAGCTCGCGCGCTACGGCGTGCGGGTCAACGCGATCGCGCCGATCGCGCGCACCCGGCTCACTCTCGCCACTCCCGGCATGGGGGAGATGCTGGCGGCCGAGGCGGAGGCGTCGGAGGGCGGGTTCGACGCCTTCGCCCCGGCCAATATCGCTCCGCTGGTCGCCTACCTGGCCGCCGCGGACTGCCCGATCACGGGCAAGGTGTTCGCGGTGCAGGGCGGCGCGATCTCCGAGCTGGCCGGTTGGCACGATGTGAAGACCATCGAGACCGAGGGGCCATGGCTGATCGACGACATCGCGGCCCGGCTGCCCTGACCTCGGGGAATGTGAGGAGAACGACGATGTTCGAATGGTCTGAGACCGATGTGATGATCCGCGATGCCGTGCGGGCGTTCATCGACAGGGAGATCCGCCCGAACCTGGACGCGCTCGACAGCGGGGAACTGCCGCCGTACCCCGTCATCCGGAAGTTGTTCCGGGAGTTCGGGATCGACGCGATGGGCGGCGAGGCCGTGCAGAAGATGCTGGCGCGGGAAGCGGCGCGCGAGACCGCGGAGGCGGAACAGAAGCCGAAGTCCTCGGGGGCGAGTCCGTTCGGCGGACAGGAATCGCTGATGGCGGTGCTCATCGGGGAGTTGTCCGGGGTGTGCATGGGGCTGGTCTCGGCGATGGGGGTGAGCATCGGCCTCGGCGCGACCACCATCATGTCGCGGGGCACGCTGGCGCAGAAGCAGCGCTGGCTGGAGGACATCGTCACCATGCGGAAGGTCGCGTCCTGGGCGATCACCGAACCGGACTCCGGTTCCGACGCGTTCGGCGGCATGAAGACCTACGTCAAGCGCGACGGCGAGGATTACCTGCTCAACGGCCAGAAGACCTTCATCACCAACGGTCCCTACGCCGACGTGATGATCGTCTACGCGAAGCTCGACGACGGCGCGGGCGGCGACAAGCGCGACCGCAAGGTGCTCGCCTTCGTGCTCGACAAGGGCATGCCCGGTCTCACCCAGGGCAAGCCGTTCAAGAAGATGGGCCTGCACTCCTCGCCGACGGGTGAGCTGTTCTTCGACAACGTGCGCGTCGGCCGGGACCGGTTGCTCGGCGAGACCGAGGAGCACAAGGGCGGCGACGGCCGGGAGAGCGCGCGGTCCAGCTTCACCGCCGAACGCGTCGGCGTTGCCTTCATGGCGCTGGGCATCATCAACGAGTGCCACCGGCTGTGCGTGGACTACGCCAAGCACCGCAAGCTCTGGGGCCAGGAGATCGGGCGATTCCAGCTGGTCCAGCTGAAGCTGGCGAAAATGGAGATCGCGCGGATCAACGTGCAGAACATGGTGTTCAACACGCTGGAGCGGGGCAGGGCTGGCAAGCCCCCGACCCTGGCGGAGGCGTCCGCGATGAAGCTGTACGCCTCCGAGGCGGCCACCGAGGTGGCCATGGAAGCGGTGCAGCTGTTCGGCGGCAACGGCTACATGACCGAGTACCGAGTGGAGCAACTCGCCCGCGACGCCAAGTCGCTGATGATCTACGCGGGCAGCAACGAGATCCAGGTGACCCATATCGCGAAAGGTCTTCTGGCGCAGTAGTTCTCCGCGCGGCCGGGGTCGCGTACCACCGTCCCGCTTACGCGTTCGGAGCCGACCGAGACGGAGCCTTGTCGGTCGCGACCCGGCTGCCCGCTGCCTCGGCGGTCGGCCGGAGCGGCCTCGTCGGCCGCCGTTGCCGCCTGATCACGTCGGCCGCCCGGAGAAACGCCCGGGGGCAGGCGAGTGGTCGGCCGAGCCGACAACCGGCCTCTATGGACTGCGCGCGCCTGATCGCGGGGTTCGGTACCGACGCGCCCAGCGCACCCCCACTACGTCTTTCGAGCGAAGCGAGACCGAGCCTGTTCCGTTCGCGGCCCGGCTCGCGTCCGAGTGACCGCCGTGTCCGCGACGAAGTCGCCAGCGGCGGTCACTCGGACGCGAGCCACACAGGGGCCGCGAACACGCCGCGCCGAAGGCGCGGCCAAACTACACAGCCCGCAGCCGCGTCCGGCTGGCGTAGACGTGTTCGGCGATGAGGGTGGCGATGCGGTCGGGTGCTTCCAGCATCGGAACGTGGCCGACGCCGTTGACCAGGATGCGGTCGGCGGACTCGGGCAGTTCCTTCAGGTAGCGCCGTGCGTAGACGCGGTTGGGGATGACCCGGTCGTATTCCGACAGCAGCAGCCGGACCGGCGTCCGCAAGGTGGACAGGTCCGCCTGTGCGGGCGCGCGCATCGCGCCGAGGATCATCGGCACCATCGCCGGGCAGTGCAGCGCGGCGGCGAGCGCGGCCGCGGCGTCGCGCCGGGATACCGCCGCGGCCTGCTTGCTCAACGCGAGCAAGGCGACCCGCTGGGCGAGCGGGTTGCCGATGGCGAATCCGCCCATGCGCTTGCCGATCTGGACGAGCGGTATCAGAGAGAGGAATTTCAGGTTGATCCGCCACTGGGTCAGCGAGGGCGCGTGCCAGCCGCCGGCGGGCGCGATGAGGGTCAAGGTGCGGGCGCGTCCGCGGCGCGCGAGTTCGACGCCGACCAGCCCGCCGAGCGAGTTGCCCGCGATATGGCAGGTGCGCCAACCCAGTTCGTCGAGCTGTTCGCAGATCCGGTCGGCCAGCGACTGCACATCGACCGACGGACCTCCGGTGGGCGCGCCGCCCCAGTGCCCCGCGAACGCGGGCGCGAACACCTCGCAGTGCGTCGACAGCCGCGCCGCCGTCTGCTCCCAGCAGTGCGGCGACATCATGAATCCGTGCAGCAACAGCAGGGGATCGCCGGATCCCACGTGCAATGCCTTGATCGGCTGGGGCGGTTTCGCCCGGGTGGATCCGCGCGTGACGGCGGAGGAGGACTGGGAGGTGTCGGACGACATCGTCATCACCCCTTCCTGGACGGCAGTGTCCAAGGGACTTCATCTGACCAGCATTGTACGGTCGTGGAGTGCCGTATATCTCGACAGTGAACGTGAACGGTGTCCGCGCGGCCGCGGGTAAGGGCTTGCTCGCCTGGCTCGCGGCCACCGAGGCGGACATCGTCTGCGTGCAGGAGACCCGCGCCACCGACGAGCAGGTCGCGGCCGCGCTGGCGCCCGCACTGGACGCGGGATGGCAGCTGTCGCACGCCGAGCCGGAGTCCAAGGGCCGCGCCGGTGTCGGCATCCTGTCCCGGCGGGCGCCCAGCGCGGTCCGAGTAGGCTTCGGCAGCAGCGAGTTCGCGGCGGCGGGCCGCTATCTCGAGGCCGATTTCGACGACGTCACCGTGGCCAGCGTCTATGTGCACTCCGGTGACGCGGGCACGGTGCGCCAGGACGAGAAGTATCGCTTCATGGCCGAACTCGGCGCCTATCTCACCGCGCGGACCGGCGATTTCGTGGTCGCCGGGGACTGGAACATCGCGCACACCGAGCGCGACCTGAAGAACTGGAAGGGCAACCTGAAGTCGGCCGGGTTCCTGCCGCAGGAGCGGGCGTGGATCGATGACCTGCTGGCCGCCGGATACGTCGACGTGGTGCGACAGTTGCACCCGGAGGGCGACGGTCCCTACAGCTGGTGGTCCTACCGCGGCCGCGCGTTCGACAACGACAGCGGCTGGCGCATCGACTATCACCTCGCTCGCGGTGATCTCGCCGCCCGCGCCAAGGACGCGGTGGTCGAGCGTGCCGCCTCCTACGATCAGCGCTGGTCCGACCACGCGCCCGTCACGGTGCAGTACCGATGAGCCGGTCGATCAAGCGTGGTATCGGCCTGCTCGGCGCGGTGGCCTTGGTGGTGCTCGCCGCGGTGCTCGCGTTGTACGACGGTGGCGATACCACCACGTCCGCTCCGGCGAGTCGCGCGACCACCGCCGCGACGAGCACGGTCACCCCGACCAGCGCGGCGCCGCGCGGTGGGGACAGCGCGTCGCCGGTCACCCAGGCCGCCGGTGTGCCGGAACGCGCGTACGCCACGTTGCGGGAGATCGATGCGGGCCGGTGGCCGGATTCGGCGAACGCCCCCGGCACCAAAGGGGGCGAGCGATGGATGAACCGGGGTGGCGACCTGCCCGCCACCGATGGCTCCGGTAAACCGATCACCTATCAGGAATGGGACGTCAATCCCAAGCAGTCCGGCCGATCCCGCGACGCCGAACGCATTGTCACCGGCAGCGACGGTTCGGCCTGGTACACCGGCGACCACTACAAGACCTTCACGAGGATGCGCTGATGACAAAGACCGTCACGCTGTCGCAGTTCCTTGCCCGCCCCGACGCCGACGACGCGCCGCCCAGCCCCGAACTCGCCCCGCCGCGCGTCACCTTCGGCACCCTCGCCGTCGACGCCGCCGATTTCAGCGGGGTGCGGGACAAGGCGCCCTCCGGATACCTGGTGCGCGAGTTGCGCGGCGCGAAGATGCCCACCACCGCCCGGCTCTTCGACGAGTTCGCCGCCGCGTTCCAGTTCCCGTACTACTTCGGCGAGAACAAGGACGCGTTCGACGAATGCCTGCGCGACCTGGACGATTTTCTCGGCGAAGGGGCCGGATACGTTGCCGTGGTGCGTGATTCGGCCGGATTGCTCGCCGAGGAGCCGATCGAGCGCGACTGGTTCGCCGAGGCCATGCGCGACTGCGCGGCCTACTGGTCGCGGCGGGACGTGCTCTTCCGGGTGGTGCTGCAAGGCGACGCGCCCGATTTGGAAGACGTGTCCCTGCGCCTGTGATCGGGGCTGTTACCGCAGTTTCTCGGCCAGGTCCTCGCCGAGCAGGACGAACACGTCGACGGTCTGCTCGATCAACTCCTCGCGGGTGAGGTCCAGGTCGCCGTGCAGCCAGGCGGTCAGCGTCTGCACCAGGCCCCCGACCAGGTACAGCGCCCGGAAGTCGACCACCGCGGCCGGTGCCGAGTCGGACATCCGATAGAAGTCCGTGCCCTCCGTGGCCACCATCCGCGCGAACGCTCGCACCGTCTCGGTGGTTCGGGTCCGTAGTTCCGGCGTCGCCATGCCCGCGATCAGGGCCGCTTTCGCCTTGCGCGGGTCGTCGGTGAGCAGGTGCACGCCCGCGGTGATCGCGGCGTGCGCGGTCGCGCGCGTGTCCGTGGCGGCGGTGCGGACGGCGGCGAGGATGGCCGCGGCCAGTTCCGTGGCGATCCCGTCGATCAGGGCGGTGAGCACGGCGTCGCGACTGTCGAAGTTCTCGTAGTAGTACCGCTCGTTGAGGCCGGCCCGCGCGCACAACCCCGACACGGTCAGCTTCCCCAGCCCTTCCGTGCCGATGATCTCGAGCGCGGCCTCCAGCAACGCCGCACGCCGCTGCGCCCGGCGCTCCTCGGCGGAAACACCCCCATAGGTCCGTTGCGCCGTCACCCTCCGATTCTTACAGGTACGCCGAAGCCGGTGCCCCCGATCGTCGCGCACGCCGGTTCCCCGGCGTATGCGGCGGTCGGGTAGCGCTTGGTACTCGGCCACTGAGACCGAGCATGCGAACACGCCGCCACGCAGTCGCGGCCGAACACAGCAATTTGGACACAGCTATTGCCAGAATTCGTCGTTCTGGTGGATGCTATTGCCAGATGTTCTCGACGAGGAGGCGGTCATGTCCGAGCCCGGCTATTTCAGTGACCACTCGATGGTCCGGCGGGTGATGACCAAGCGGGCGGTGGGGCTGACCTACGGTGTGCGGGCTCTGGTGATCGGCGCGGTCGATCCGCTGCTCTACGTCGGCACGGCCGAGAACACCGAGCACCGCATGACGCCCTACACCCGGCTGGCGCTGACCGGCCGTCTGTTCGAAGCGGTGTTCCTCGGCAGCAAGGCCGAGGCCGATCGCGCGCTGGCGTTCACCAGGAAACGGCACGTCAAGGTGCGTGGGGCGCTGCCGGAGGACGCCGGTGCCCACCACCCGGCGGGCACCGAGTACTCCGCGCTCGATCCGCACCTGATGTTCATGACGATGGCCTTCACGTTCGACTCGGCCGAGGTGATGTACGACCTGCTGGTGCGCACCATGACCGACGGCGAGCGCGAAGGGCTCTACCAGGACTACGTGCGCTGGGGCGAGCTGTTCGGCATGCCCGTGGACGCCGCGCCGGCGAGCTACCCCGAGTTCCGGGCCTTCTTCGACGGCTACCTCGCCTCCGACGAACTGTTCCTCACCGACGAGGCGCGGCTGGTCGGCTCCTACCTGGCCGGACAGCGCGTCCCCTACACGCAGGGCGTGCCGTTGCAGCAGGTCACCTCCGCGTTCTACCTGCTGGTGCAGGGCAGTCTGCCGGCACGCATCCGCCGGATGTACGGGATGCGCTGGGGTGTGGCGGAGGAGGTGGCCTACCAGGGACTGTCCCGGGCGGTGCGCGCCGCGCACGTGTCGGTTCCGCTGGTGCCCCCGATGCTGCGCGGCACGCTCGCCGGGCCCAGCGCGCCGGTCTACAAGATGCTGTCCCAGCGGGAACACGAACTGGTCAGCAGGGGGCGGCCGAGCATGCCAGGAGTGGACCCGCGCAACTGGGTGCAGCGAAATTCGGCTTGAGCCGCATGCGAAGATCGGGGTATGTCCAGTCCTGCGCCCAGCCCGGCCGCCGAACGCAAACAGCGGGTTCTGTCCGGGATCCAGCCGACCAGCTCCTCGTTCCATCTCGGGAACTACCTTGGCGCGCTGCAGTACTGGGTGACCATGCAGGACGACTACGACGCGCTGTACTTCATTCCGGATCTGCACGCGATCACGGTGCCGCAGGAGCCCAAGGAGCTGCGGCTGCGCACCAAGGCCGCCGCCGCCCAGCTGCTCGCGCTCGGCATCGATCCGAAGAAGTCGACCCTGTTCGTGCAGAGCCAGGTGTCCGAGCACGCCGAACTGGCCTGGGTGCTCAGCTGCATCACCGGTTTCGGCGAGGCCAGCCGGATGACCCAGTTCAAGGACAAGTCGGTGAAGCAGGGCGCGGAGAACGCGACCGTCGGCCTGTTCACCTACCCGGTGCTGATGGCCGCGGACATCCTGCTCTACCGCGCCCATCAGGTACCCGTCGGCGAGGACCAGCGTCAGCACCTGGAACTGACCCGGAACCTGGCCCAGCGCTTCAACACTCGGTTCAAGAAGACGTTCGTGGTGCCGGAGGCGCACATCGTCAAAGGCACGGCGAAGATCTACGACCTGCAGGACCCGACCGCGAAGATGAGCAAGTCGGCCTCCACCGACGCGGGCCTGATCAACCTGCTCGACGACCCGAAGGTCACCGCGAAGAAGGTGAAATCCGCGGTCACCGACACCGAACGCGAGATCCGCTACGACCCGGAGCGAAAGCCGGGCGTCAGCAACCTGCTGGTGATCCTGAGTTCGCTGACCGGTGCACCGATCGTCACCCTGGAAAAGGATTTCGAGGGTAAGGGTTACGGCGAGCTGAAAGCCGATGTGGCCGACGCGCTGGTGGAATTTGTCACGCCGTTGCGGGCGAAGGTGCAAGAGTACATGTCGGATCAAGGTGAACTCGACCGCGTACTCGCCGCAGGCGCGGAGCGCGCGCGAGAGATCGCAGGCAACACCCTCGCACAGGTCTACGACCGGGTCGGTCTGCTGCGTCGCTGAGCGGCTGCTCTCCTTCGCCGGGCGGTTGTCGCCCGCTCGACCGGGTATCACCGGTGCGGGGTCTCTCGGCCGAAGGGGCGAATGGTGCAGGTGATCGACAACGTCAAAGCCGGGATCGAACGCCGGATTCAGGCGAAACCGTGGCTGGACCATCTGGTCCGCGCTGCGGGGCGCTATCAGCGGCAACGGGGTGACTACTACGCGGCAGGCATTACGTATTTCACCGTGTTGTCGTTGTTTCCGCTGCTCATGGTCGCTTTCGCGGTCGCGGGCGTGGTCTTGTACAACAATCCGGAACTGCTGGACGAATTGCGCGGCAAGATCGTCGAGAACATCCCCGGCTCGTTCGGCACCCAGCTCAACGACCTGATCGATCAGGCGGTCCAATCCCGGCGCACAGTCGGCGTGCTCGGCCTGGTCACCGGCGTCTACAGCGGGCTCGGCTGGATGGCCAACCTGCGCGCCGCGCTCACCGAGCAATGGGATCAGAAGTCCCCGGACGGTAACTGGCTGATGACCAAGCTGTCCGATCTCGGCGCGTTGATCGGTCTCGGTCTCGCGTTCACCGTCTCGCTCGGGTTGTCGGCGCTGGCGTCGAGTTCGCTGGGCAGCCAGCTGCTCGACGACCTCGGCCTCGGCGACCTGCCCGGTGCGGGCGTGTTGCTGTCGCTGGCGTCGATCGCGCTCGGATTCCTCGCCTCCTGGGCGGTGTTCGCGTGGGCCATCGCACGGTTGCCCCGGGAACCGGTGACGCTGGCCAGTGCCGCCAGAGCGGCCGGCTTGGCCGCGCTGGTCTTCGAGGTGTTCAAGATCGTCGCTTCGATCTATCTGCAATCGGTGCTCAGCAGTCCGGCGGGCGCCACCTTCGGCTCGATCATCGGCCTGATGGTGTTCAGCTACGTCACCTACCGCATCGTCCTGTTCGCCACCGCATGGGCCGCCACCGCCGCGGAGAACGAGCCGGAGGCGGAGGTCCCCGCGCCGGGACCGGCCGTGATCGCGCCGCGGGTCGGTGCGCGTGACGTATCGATGGGGGTGGGCGCCGCCTTCTTCGGCGCGGGAGCGCTTGCGGCTCTTGCCCTTTCCGGTCTGCGCAGGCGCTGATCGGTCAGCGCCGCCGGGCCGCGCGCCGTGCCCCTAGCAGCAGAGCGGCGACCACCAGGACGCCGCCGATGATCAGCACGGTTCGCGCGCCGGTGCGGTGATCCCCGGTGTGCGGCATGGCGGACGGATCGCTTCCCGGCGCCGATGCCGTGGCCGGCCCGGAGTCCGGCGTCGGCGGCGCGGCCAGGGTGACTCCGCTCTGGTCACGCTGGGGCACCACCGCGCCGGGCAGGTTGCCGATCACGGCGCCGCGGGGTAGCGCGAACCCGTAGTCGAGCAGGCGAGCGGCCTGCTCCCACGGCCGCACCGGTTGCACGTCGGCCTTGAGAAGGGTGACGGCGAGCCTGCGGCCGCCCCGCTGGGCGGCGGCGACGAAGGTCTGGCGCGCGTCGTCGGTGAAGCCGGTCTTGCCGCCGAGGGCGCCGTCGTAGTTGTAGAGCAGCTGGTTGTCGTTGCCGATCGGGTAGCCGGGACGGTCGGTGTCACCGGGAATCGAGGGGTCGGCGGGGTAGCCGGGGAAGTCGACCTGCTCGGTGTGGATCAGCTCGGCGAACAGCGGGATGGTCATCGCCTCGCGGAACAGCACGGCGAGGTCGTAGGCCGAGGTGCTCATGCCGGGGCCGTCGAGTCCGGAGGGGGTGGCCGCGCGAGTGTCCATGGCGCGCAACGATTTCGCCAGGTCGTTCATCTTGGCGACCGTCGCGGCGTCGCCGCCGAGTTGCGCGGCGATGGCATGTGCCGCGTCGTTGCCCGAAGCCATGATCAGGGCCTGCATGAGCTGCCGGTTGGTGTAGCGGCCGCCGGGCCCGATGCCGACCCTTGTGCCGTCGGCGTCGGCGTCGGCCTGCGTGCCGATGACCACTTTGTCGAGATTCAACGTGCGCAGCGCCAGCGTGGCCAGCAGCACCTTGATCGTGCTCGCGGGACGGTAGCGGCCGTGCGGGTCCTTCGCGGCCAGCACTTCTCCGGTGTCCAGGTCCGCCACCAGCCACGCCGTCGCCGAAATGTCCTGTGGAGCGGGCGGCGCGTTCTTGGGAAGCACGACTCCGCACTCGCCGAGGCGCGCGCCCCCGATCGGCGGGGAAGGAATCGGGAGCGGCGGTGGAGCCGGCTGTCCTGGCGCGGGCACCTCGGAGGTGTCGATCGGCGCCGGCGGCGAGGTCTTCTGCGGGCACCCGTCGGTGTTCGGGGTGGTGAACGGCGTGGTGGTGCTCGGCGCTGCGACGGACGGCGCGGCTGTCGCTCCGAGCGCGGCGACGGCGAGCACGGCGCCTACGCAGAGCAAGGCACGGCGAGTGATCTTCATCGCCGATGAGCCTAGCGAGCGATCCGGTGATCGAGCATGCCGTCCCCGCGGCGGTATTGACAGTCACTGCTAAATGAAAGCTACTATCAAATTACTGTAGCTATCATTTTTGGAGGCGTCATGAAGACCGACTCGGCCCGTCGCTGGCTCGCCCTCGGCGCGCTGGCCGTGGCGATGTTGACCATCGGGCTCGATGTCACAGTGCTGACCGTGGCGCTGCCGACGCTCGCCGTCGACCTGAACGCGAATACCGCCGCGCTGCAATGGTTCAGCAGCGCCTACACGCTGGCGCTGGCCGCCGTGATGCTGCCCGCGGGCGCGCTCGGCGACCGCTACGGCCGCAAGAAGTTCCTGCTCGCCGCCCTGGCGCTGTTCGGTGTGGCGTCCATCGCGTGCGCCGTGGCCGGCTCGCCCGGCGAACTCATCGCGGCGCGCGTGGTGCTCGGCATCGCCGCGGCGGCGATGATGCCGCTGTCGATGTCGGTGCTGCCCGCGCTGTTCCCCGAACCCGCCGAACTGCAGCGGGCGCTCACCATCTGGATCACCTCGACCGCGATCGGCCTGCCGCTGGGCCCGATCGTCGGCGGCTGGCTGCTGCGCAATTTCTGGTGGGGTTCGGTGTTCCTGATCAACGTGCCGATGGTCGTGATCGGCGCGTGCGCCGTCGCCGCGCTGGTGCCCGAGTCGCGCAGCGCGCAGCGCTTCCGGATCGATCTGCCCGGCGTCGCGCTGTCCGCGGCGGGCATGCTCGGACTCACCTACGGCTTCATCCGGATCGGTGAGAAAGGCTGGGGCGACGGCCCGGCCTGGGCGATCGTCGCGGCCGGTGTGCTGCTGCTGGCCGCCTTCCTGCTGTGGCAGCGCAGGACCGCGCATCCGCTGATCGATCTCGGTCTCTTCGCCGCCGACGGATTCCGCTGGGGCACAGCTTTTTCCATCGTGGTGAACTTCGCCATGTTCGGCATGTTCTTCACCGTTCCGCAGTACTTCCAGGCGGTGCTCGGCGTGGACGCGCTCGGCAGCGGCCTTCGGCTGCTTCCGTTGATCGGCGGTTTGCTGGTCGGCAGCAGGCTGGTCGACAGAGTGCTGCCGAAACTCGGCGTGCGCGTGGTGGTGGCCGCCGGTTTCGCCCTGCTGGCCGGCTCGCTGGCGCTGGGCGCGCTGACCACGGTGGACAGCGGCTACGGCTTCGCCGCGCTGTGGCTGACCCTGCTGGGCGCCGGCATGGGATTGGTGATGCCCGCGGCCATGGGCATGGCGATGGGTGACCTGGACGCCGAACGCTCCGGCTCCGGTTCCGCGCTGTTGCAGGCGCTGCGCCAGGCCGGTGGCACCATCGGCGTAGCGGTGCTGGGCACCGTGCTGTCCACCCGGTACCGGGCGGACCTGGGTGAGCTCGACCGCGAACCGATCGCCGACGGCGTGAACGCGGGTGTCGCCACCGCCCGCAAGCTGGGTGATCCGTCGATGCTGCACCAGGTGCAGGTGGCCTTCCTCGGCGGCATGAGCGCGATGCTGTGGACCTGCGCCGCGCTGTGCGTGCTGGCGGCGGTGCTCACGGCGACATCGGTGCGCACGCGGCAACCGGCCCGGTCGCCGGAGCCGGGTGCGGCAGAATCGATTCATGTCGGTTGAGCTACCCGCGAACGGGACGGCGCAGGGTCTGCGCGAGCGGAAGAAGGAACGGACCCGCCGGACGATCCGCGTCGAGGCTTTCCGGCTGTTCCGCGAGCAGGGTTACAACGAGACGACGATCGAGCAGATCGCCGCGGCCGCCGATGTCTCGCCGAGCACCTTCTTCCGCTACTTCCCGTCCAAGGAACAGCTGGTGCTCGCGGACGATCTCGATCCGGCGATGATCGAAGCGCTGCGGCGTCAGCCGCGTGACATCGGACCGATGGCGGCCTTCCGCAACGCGGTGCTCGAAGTCTTCGGTAATCTGCCCGCCGCCGAGCTGGCGTTCGAGCAGGAGCGGCAGGCGCTGCTCTATCACGTGCCGGAGCTGCGGTCGGCCATCGGCTTGGAGATCATTCGCAGCATCGACCTCATCGCGGGCCTGCTTGCCGACCATCTCGGCAGGCCCGCCGACGACTTCGAGGTGCGGGTGGCGGCGGGCGCGATGGCGGGCGCGGCACTCGCCATGGCGACGATGACGCCCTTGAACGTCGAGAACATCACTCGCACATTGGATTTCCTGGACGCGGGCATGCCGCTCGGACCGAGGCGCGAGTCCTGACATCTCGATCCGGCCGCACCGCTACGCGCCGACGGGGCTGCCGTGCCGCAGACGGTCGGGTGTGTCGTCGTCCATGGTCGCGAAGAAGCCGCCGATCACGTCCTCGATCTCGCTGATCGAGTCCGCGCAGTAGAGCGTCGGCTGATAGTGGGTGATGTCGTAGGTCGCGGTGCCCATCCGGGCGATGTCGAGGGGGAGTAGCTCGGCGTGCCGGAACTCCTCGATCTCGCCGTAGGACGACAGCAGGCCCGCGCCGTAGCACCGCACCTCGCCGCGCTCCCGGACGACGCCGAACTCCATCGAGAACCAGAAGACGTCGGCGAGGAATTTCAGCGCGCGATCGGTGTTCAGGCGCGCGACCGCGGCGCCGACGGTCGCGTAGATCGCCGCGAAACGCGGGCTGGCGATCTGATTGGCATGGCCGATGATCTCGTGGATGGCGTCCGGCTCGGGCGTGTACAGCGGTGCGGAATGATGCCGGATGTACTGCGTGGAGTGGAAGACCCGATCGGCGAAGGAACCGAAGAACTCTCGTAGCGGCACCAGTCCCGCGGCCGGTGCGTAGCGGAATCCGGTCAGCGGTGCGAGTGCCGCCGACACCTCGTCCAACTGCGGGATGTGATCGGTGGGCAACGACAGCGCCTCGGCGGCCGTCAGTATCTCCGCGCTGGCATAGGTGCGATGTTTGCGCGCGAGTTCGGCCGACACGATCCGCCACACCTGCTGCTCTTGCTCGGTGTAGGCGATGTGCGGCGGCGGTTTGCCCGGCGCGTAATCCAACGCCAGCGCGGCGATGGCATTGCGCCGGGCCCGGTATTCCGGATCGTGCACACCGGGGTGCTCGTCGCTCAGGTGCACGGTCACGTCGCCGTCGCCGGTGCGGGTCACCGGCGAGTACAACTGCGCCTCGCTGAACATGACTCGATGCAAGCACCACCGGCACGCGGCGACAACAAAAGCCCGTTCAGCTGGACAATCTGCCTAGCTGAACGGGCTGCGGGCGGGTCGTCGTGTCATCCGACGGCGCGGATCGGGCGGCGTGCTGATCAGTGCGCGCCGTGCAGCGAATGCACCACCGCGTGGCCTTTGCCGCGTCCGATCATCCACTTGTTGACCGGCGTGGTCAGCACGAAGGCCACTGCCAGGGCGAAGGCGAGGGTGATCCAGAACAGGATGGTGTCCAGGTGGGCGTCCATCGCGCCGGGGACGGCGAGGATCACGGCGTTGTCCACGATCTCCATGACCGTGATGGACACCGTGTCGGCGGCCAGCGCGGTGCCGATGGCGGCCGACAGCGGCAGGCCCGCCCGCAGCACGCCGCGCATGGTCAACGCGTAGCCGAACACGAACGCCAGCACGATGGCCAGCGCCATCGTCGCGGTGTTGTTCCAGCCCAGCGCGGTGCCGATCACCATGCCGAGGATTTCGCCGATGGCGCAGCCGGTGAGGCAGTGCAGCGTGGCCATGGCCGCCATCCGCCAGGTAGCGGGGGAGTGGTGCCCGGTGTGCTGTCCGGCGTGCGCGGCGTGGGAAACATGTTCGGCCGCGGGGTGGTGCCTGTGTTCCATGTCAGGAACTATACCCCCGTAGGGTATTTACGCAAGTCCGAGTTCGCGATTTGCCGGACATGAACGGGCGTTATGCCGCAAGATGGCGAAAGTATGAAGGAGGGCGCATGAAATCCGTGCGGATCGATCTCGACCAGGACCTGCTCGCCGCGGCCGCCGCCATCATGGGCACATCGTCCAGCGCCGCCACCGTCAACGAGGCCTTGCGCCGGATCGTCGTGCACGAGCGCCAGCTGCACAATCTGCAGCGCCTGGCCGCGAAGGCGTTCGTCGGGCTACCCGATATCGCCGTGATGGATCGCTAGGCCCTTCCGACCGGCGGCCTACCTGGGCGAAGCGGGCCGTTGCTCATCGAGAGCGCGCTGCCAGACCTCATCGAACTCTCCGGCGTCGATCTGGAGTGCGGTGAACTCGGTCTCCGCGCTCAGCTCGTCCGGCGTCGGAACCGGGATCTGCCCGAGTTCGGTCGTGCCGGTGCCGCGGCCGGAATCGGCCCAGTCGCGGTGCCCGTCGCGGAACACCTCGACCTTGCGTACCTCGAAACCGTCGTCGCCGATCTCACTGAACAGCTCGACCGGCTCGTCGTCGAAATCATGGTGCCATTGCGCCTTCAGGTACCACATCGCCCCTCAGCTCCCCAGCTCGCGACCGACTCGGCTACCGAACCGCACATCAGCCAGCATATGGGTGCGGCCGAGGTGTCGGTGGTCCCTGGCAGAATCCCGGGCACTGTTGGCGTGACCGAGGGGTGGAAGTCATGGCGGTCTCTCTCATCGACGTGCCGGTAACGCAGCGGCCGCGCGAGCGGTTGCTGGCGCTCGGCCCGCAAGCGCTGAGCGATGCGGAGTTGCTCGCATTGTTGCTGCGGCACGGCAGGCGCGGTGCGAGCGCGCTGGATCTGGCGGTGGAGCTGCTGGTCGAGCACGGCGGGCTGGCCGGCTTGGCGTCGGCGCGTCCGGAGGAGTTGTCGCGTCGGGCGGGCATCGGCGTGGCCAAGGCCGCCGCCATCATCGCCGCCTTCCACCTCGGCGCGCGCGCACGCGGGAGGCCGGACGCTTCGATCCGGCTCACCAGCCCCGCCGATGTGGCCGCCGCCGCTCTCCCGCTCTTCGCGGGCTGCCGGGTCGAGCGTCTGCTCGTCCTGGTCTGCGACGCGCAGAACCGCCTCCGTCAGAAGGTCTTCGTCGCCGAAGGCGCTGTCGATCAGGTGTCCGTCCCCGTCCGCGAAGTCCTGAACACCGTTCTGCGGCACGACGGCCGCGCCTTCGCCATCGTGCACAACCACCCCTCCGGCGATCCGACCCCCAGCTCCGACGACCGCCACACCACCACCCTCCTCATCGAAGCGGCCCGCACCGTCGGCCTCCGCTTCCTGGACCACGTGGTGGTGGCCGGGGAGAAGTGGACCAGTGCTCCGAGGTTCGCGGGCCTACCAGAGCCACCGTCCCCGGGCCTTGCATGAAGTGTGAGCCGGAACTCGCGCTTGACCTTCGCACTGTGTCAAGGCCTTCACTGGCTGTCGGAGGTGGTCCCCATCAATTCGACACACAGCAATCCACAACACACCCGACTGCTCGGCGCATTGGCGGCGAAGAACTCATCGACGCGGCTCGAGGCAGCCCTCGCGATCGGCACGCATCCCGATCCCGGCTTCGTCGACGCGCTGATCGAACGATGCGCGATCGAGCCGGACTTCTTCGTGCGCGACATGCTCACGTGGGCGCTGACGCGGCTGCCATCGGCGATCACGGTGCCGAAACTCCGCGCGGAGCTGGGTTCGGAGCGTCCTCAGGCGCGCAGTCAGGCGCTGCACACGTTGTCCAAGATCGGCGACCAGGACGCCTGGCCCGCGATCACGCGGTCCTTGCTGCACGATGCCGATGACGAGGTAGCCCGGACCGCTTGGCGCGCTGCCGTCGTCCTCGCGCCCGAGGGGGACAAGGAAAGTCTGGCCGCGGAGCTGGCCACGCAGTTCGGGCGCGGTGACCGGGACGTACGGTTGAGCCTGAGCCGCGCTCTCGTCGCGCTGGGTGACGTGGTCGAGCCGGTCCTCCGGGCGGCGACGGCGAGTGACGACCCGGTGGTGCGTGCGCATGCGAGCGCCACCGAGCGACTCCTGCGCGATCCGGAGGCCGGATTCGACCTCGCCGTCGATCAGGCGAAACGGGTTGTCGCGCTCGGTCCGGATCGGGAGGAGACAACTGCGTGCTGATCGGTGAGGTGGCGCGGCGCTCGGGGGTGAGCGCGCGGATGCTCCGGCATTACGACTCCCTCGGGCTGGTGCGACCGACCGGCCGCACCGTGGGCGGCTACCGGGAATACTCCCCGGAGGACATCCGGCGCATCTTCCATGTGGAGGGGCTGCGGTCCCTGGGAATGTCGCTGAGCCAGATCGGACGCGCGCTCGACGACGCGGGATTCACACCGTCCGCGCTGGTCGGCGACCTCATCCGGAAAACAGAAGAACGACTGAACCGAGAGCGGGAACTGCTCGAGCGACTGCGCAGGGTCGATGCCGCCGAACCGTCCGGCTGGCAAGACGCCCTGCGCATCGTCGAACTCCTGCGCGGGCTCGGTTCGCCGGACGCCGCCCAACGACAGCAGGCTGTCCTGGCCCCGGCCGAGGACGTGTCGGTACCCGCCGAACTGCTGGCCGAGGCGGTGCTCACCGAATCCGATCCGTACGTGGCCGGGGCACTGCGGTGGGCGCTCGCGCGAGCCGGCGGTGACAGTGCGGCGAGCGTGGCGGCCGGCCTGGCCTCCGACAACGTCGACATCCGGCGGCGCGCGGTCCTGGCGCTCGCCGAACTACCGGGCGACGAGACCACGGCGGCGCTCACCAGCGCGCTCGATGACCCGGACGCGACGGTCCGCAGACGTGCCGCTCTCTCCTTGGGCGCGCGCGGCATGACACTGGCCGTGCCCGCGCTCGTCGGCACAGTGGTCGAGGGCCCGAACGATGTCGAGGCGGCCGAGATCCTGGGGACGCTGGCGCGCGACCCGGAGTGGGCCGGCCGGATCATCAGCGCGCTGGCCGACGAGCTGAACGAACACAAGGGTGATTCAGCGGTGCGGCTACGCCTGACCCAAGCGCTCGCCGAGATGCCGGGCGCCATCGCGCTGAATACCCTGCGTCAACTGGCCCGCGACGACGATCGCGCCGTGGCCGCCCTCGCCTCGGCCCTCGCGGCAACGCTCGAAGAACGGTCTGACGGATGAAGGACGCTCGCTCGACTACTTGCTCGAGCATTCCCGGGGCGCCGTGGTCGGCAATCTGGTTTCAGCGGCCTTCGGTCCAGAACCGCTGTATGCGAGTGATCGCTTCCTCCCGGGTCATCAGGGCGATTTCGTCCTCGGTGAGACCGACTCGCTGAATCAGCAAGTGCACGAGGTCGATGGGCAATGATGACTTGGGCTTTTCTGGAACACCGCGGTTCGGCAGCACATCGTTCAAGACGCATTCCCAGAACGAATCCTCCGTTACGTCCAGCTGGTCCCGCAAGATGTGCGCCCACAGGGAGGAGCCGTAAGTTGTGCGATCGACGGGATGGGAGATGCGTGTGCGCAGAATTCGGCCGTCCGGTAGGCCCAATTCGTAAGTGATGTGGTGGGTTCCAGTGCGGCCTCGTGCATCCCGTATCCGCTCCCACCCCTCGATTTCGCAAAACTGTTCGTGGCGTTTGCGAGTCGGCTGCGGCCAGGTCATCCGGCGGCTCCGACCAGCCATTCCCGAAGTTGGGCGTCGTTGCTCAGGCCGATCAGCTGAATGAGGCCCCAGTTCTCCCGATGGTTCGGTGCATCGCGGAGCCTGGTTTGCCAGTCCTCGGCGTATTCGCGCAACGCGGCGATCGTCTCGTCTATGGCTTCATCGAGCGTGCTGCCGTCAGCGGCCACCGGCAACCCTGGTAGGAACACCGACCATCCCCCGTTCTCGGCAACCACTTCCGCACCGGACGGGCAAACCTTCGCAAGCATGTAGCGGAGCCGTTCAGCATCGACCACCGCGGCGTACTCGGCGTCGCGCCGTACCGTCGCCACACGTCCTCGTACGGCAGCATCCAACAATTCTTTGAGATGGGCACGCGCGTCGGTGTAGCTGTCATAGTGCACCGCTGACATCGGTCACCTCCAGAATCGCTGCGTCTCCATAATCCCGCCCTTCTACAAGTACGTCAAGTACGCCACGTACTGGTCGCCAGGCTGCGAATGCCGGCGACCGCCGATGCGAGCAGTCCGCCTCACAAACGGCGAAGGCCGCCTCCATCGCATTGATGGAGGCGGCCTTCGGTTCGGCTGGGGCCGTGAAATCAGCGGGTGAACAGCAGCGCTCGCTTGACTTCCTGGATGGCCTTGGTGACCTCGATGCCGCGGGGGCAGGCGTCGGTGCAGTTGAAGGTGGTGCGGCAGCGCCAGACGCCTTCGACGTCGTTGAGGATGTCGAGGCGTTCGCGGGCGCCCTCGTCGCGGCTGTCGAAGATGAAGCGGTGGGCGTTCACGATCGCGGCCGGGCCGAAGTAGCTGCCGTCGCTCCAGTACACGGGGCAGGAGGTGGTGCAGCAGGCGCACAGGATGCACTTGGTGGTGTCGTCGAACCGGGCGCGGTCGGCCTGGCTCTGGATGCGCTCGCGGGTGGGCTCGTTACCCGAGGTGATCAGGTAAGGCTTCACCGCGCGGAACGCGTCGAAGAACGGCTCCATGTTCACCACGAGGTCCTTCTCCACGGGCAGGCCGCGGATGGGCTCGACGGTGACGGTGATCGACTTGCCTTCCTTGGGCAGCATGTCCTTCATCAGCACCTTGCAGGCCAGCCGGTTGACACCGTTGATCCGCATGGCGTCCGAACCGCACACGCCGTGCGCGCAGGAACGACGGAAGGTGAGCGTGCCGTCCAGGTAGGACTTGATGTAGATCAGCACGTTCAGGAAGCGGTCGGTCGGCAGGACCGGCACCTGGAAGGACTCCCAGTGCGCGCCCTTGTCGTCCTCCGGGTTGAACCGGGCCACCTTCACGGTGATCATCACCGAGCCCTCGGGGACCGGAGCGGGCGTCTGCGAAGAGGGTGCTTCGGCAACAGCAGTCATCAGTACTTACGCTCCATCGGCTCGTAACGGGTCTGCACCACCGGCTTGAAGTCCAGGCGGATGTCCGAAAGGAGCTCCGAGCCTTCCTTGTAGGCCATGGTGTGGCGCATGAAGTTGACGTCGTCGCGGTCCGGGTAGTCCTCGCGGGCATGGCCGCCGCGCGATTCCTTCCGGTTGAGCGCGCCGACCACGGTGACCTCGGCCAGCTCGAGCAGGAAGCCGAGCTCGACGGCCTCGAGCAGGTCGCTGTTGTAGCGCTTGCCCTTGTCCTGCACGGTGATCCGCGCGTAACGCTCCTTGAGCGCGTGGATGTCGGTGAGCGCCTGCTTGAGCGTGTCCTCGGTGCGGAACACCGAGGCGTTGTTGTCCATCGACCGCTGCAGCTCGGTGCGGATGTCGGCGACCCGCTCGTCGCCGTGCTCGCTCAGCAGCTGGGCCAGCCAGTCCTGCACCATCCCCGCCGGGTTCTCCGGCAGCTCGACGAACTCGCTGCGCTGCGCGTACTCCGCGGCGGCGATGCCGGCGCGGCGGCCGAACACGTTGATGTCCAGCAGCGAGTTGGTGCCCAGACGGTTCGCGCCGTGCACCGAGACGCACGCGCACTCACCCGCGGCGTAGAGGCCGGGGACGATGTCGCTGTTGTTGCGCAGCACCTCGCCGCGGATGCGGGTCGGGATGCCACCCATCACGTAGTGACAGGTGGGGAACACCGGCACCAATTCCTTCACCGGGTCCACGCCCAGGTAGGTGCGGGAGAACTCGGTGATGTCGGGCAGCTTCTCCTCGAGCACGTCCTCGCCGAGGTGGGTCACGTCGATGTAGACGTAATCCTTGTTCGGTCCCGCGCCGCGACCCTCCAGCACCTCGAGCACCATCGAGCGGGCGACGATGTCGCGCGGCGCGAGGTCCTTGATGGTGGGGGCGTAGCGCTCCATGAACCGCTCGCCGTCGGCGTTGCGCAGGATGCCGCCCTCGCCGCGGACCGCCTCGGAGATCAGAATGCCGAGCCCGGCCAGGCCCGTCGGGTGGAACTGGTGGAACTCCATGTCCTCCAGCGGCAGGCCCTTGCGGAACACGATCGCCATGCCGTCGCCGGTCAGGGTGTGCGCGTTCGAGGTGGTCTTGTACATCCGGCCCGAGCCGCCGGTCGCGAACACGATCGACTTGGCGTGGAAGACGTGGATGTCACCGGTGGCCAGCTCGTAGGCGACCACGCCGGTGGCGACCGGGCCGCGATCGGTCTCGGTGAGCACCAGGTCCAGCACGTAGAACTCGTTGAAGAACTCCACGTCGTGCTTGACGCAGTTCTGGTACAGCGTCTGCAGGATCATGTGGCCGGTGCGGTCGGCGGCGTAGCACGCCCGGCGGACCGGGGCCTTGCCGTGATCGCGCGTGTGCCCGCCGAAGCGGCGCTGGTCGATCTTGCCCTCGGGCGTCCGGTTGAACGGCAGGCCCATCTTCTCCAGGTCGAGCACCGCGTCGATGGCCTCCTTGGCCATGATCTCCGCGGCGTCCTGGTCGACCAGGTAGTCACCACCCTTGACCGTGTCGAAGGTGTGCCATTCCCAGTTGTCCTCTTCGACGTTGGCCAGCGCGGCGCACATGCCGCCCTGCGCCGCGCCGGTGTGGCTGCGCGTCGGGTACAGCTTGGTCAGCACCGCCGTCCGAACCCGCGGGCCGGCCTCGATCGCGGCGCGCATGCCCGCGCCGCCCGCGCCGACGATGACGACGTCGTAGCGGTGCTCCTGGACAGGACGAGATTCACCAGTCCCGATGGTTCGTTCGCTGCGCTCACTCATGCGAGGGGGCCTGTTCCTAACTGATGTTGGGGTCGAAGGTGAAGATGACGTAGGTGCCCACGCCCATGATCAGGATCATCGAGACGGCAAGCAGGGTCTTGAGCCAGAAGCGGGTCGAGTCCTTGCGGGAGTAGTCGTCGATGACCGTGCGCAGGCCGTTGCCGCCGTGCAGCTGGGCCAGCCACAGCATGGTCAGGTCCCAGAACTGCCAGAACGGGCTGGACCAGCGGCCTGCGACGAAGGCGAAGTTGAGCCGCTTCACGCCGCCGTCGAGCAGCAGCATGATCGCCATGTGGCCGAGTACCAGCACGATCAGCAGCAGGCCGGAGAAGCGCATGAACAGCCAGGCGTACTTCTCGAAGTTGTTGCTCGAGCGCGCGCGCGGCGAGCGCGGCAGGTCCAGGCTGGCCGGACGGTCATAGGACTTACCGATGACAGGTGCGCTCATTTCAGTGCTCCGTGAACAGGTAGAAGAACTGGCGCCCGATCGCGGGAACGGCCAGCAGGAACCAGATCGCGAGAATGATCCAGAGCATCAGCCGCTGGTACTTCGGGCCCTTGGACCAGAAGTCCACCAGGATCACGCGGACGCCGTTGAGCGCGTGGAACAGGACGACGACGACCAGGCCCATCTCCATCAACGCCACGATGGGCGTCTTGTAGGTCTCGATCGCTTCGTTGTAGGTGTCCGGGCTCACGCGCACCAGGGCGGTGTCCAGCACGTGGACGAAGAGGAAGAAGAAGATGGTGACGCCGGTGATCCGGTGCAGCGCCCACGACCACATGCCAGGGTCGCCTCGGTACAGCGTCTTCCGCTTCGGCTGGGCCGGAGCTTCAATCGTGGTCATAGAGTGCGGTGCCTCCAACGTCGTTGATGGACCCGGTCGCAGGTCCGACGCCGACGGCGTGGCGGGCGAATGCCCAGGTGGCTGTACTCCGGCCCGTCGCAGGGAACCTGAACCGATCTGTTCTGGACTCTAATCCTCCAGCAATCCCGGAACTAATTCGGCGTACCGTGCGTTGCGCGACACCGGATCGGGTTAGGCTTACCTTTCTTGATGGGTGCGAGGTTCCGTCGTGGCCTTCGCACGGCCGTGATCGGGTCGGTCCGAGAGGGGTTGTTTTTGCCGGAAATCGACTGGAAATTATTGCGGGCCAGCGCGTTTCAAGTTATGCGCAACGCCTATGCGCCGTACTCGCGGTTTCCGGTCGGCGCTGCGGCTCTCAGTGCCGATGGCCGCGTGGTGAGCGGTTGCAATGTGGAAAATGTCTCATACGGTTTGGGCCTGTGTGCCGAATGTGTACTCATCGGTAACTTGATTTCGGGGGGTGGGGGACGTCTGCGGGCGATCTCCGTGACGGATTCTCGCGGCGAAATCCTGATGCCCTGCGGGCGCTGCCGCCAATTGCTGCACGAGCACGGCGGGGCCGATCTCCTGGTCGACCACAAGGCCGGGCCGGTGCCGCTGCGCACGCTGCTGCCGGACGCGTTCGGTCCCGACGACTTGGACGCCGGGCAGGTCTGAGCGAGTACACCGGCGACGCGTGTGCTGCTGCCGGTGGTGCCCCTGGCTCGCGGCTGCGGGCCTCCCCGCATCGACCGCCACGACACCGAGATCGACTTGGCCCCGACTCGCGGCCGCGGGCCTCCCGGCGCGATCGACCCGGCCGATCGGGGTCCGGCGCGCCCGGAAAGGTGCCGGATGGTGGTTTCGTCCCATCGGCGAGAACCCGGGCGCGCGTCGGCCCGTGCCAGACTGTCGACCGTGACGGCACTGGACGCGGTTTCGATCATCACCACCAAGCGCGACGGCGGCGAGTTGTCGGACGCGCAGATCGACTGGGTGATCGACGGCTTCACCCGCGGCGCGGTGGCCGACGAGCAGATGTCCGCGCTGGCCATGGCGATCGTCTGGCGCGGGATGACGCGGCGGGAGACGGCGCGGTGGACCGCCGCGATGATCGCCTCCGGGCGGCGCATGGACCTCACCGGCCTGCCACGCCCGACGGTGGACAAGCACTCCACCGGCGGGGTGGGCGACAAGATCACGCTGCCGCTCGCGCCGCTGGTCGCGGCGTGCGGCGCGGCGGTGCCGCAGTTGTCCGGGCGCGGTCTCGGGCACACCGGCGGCACCCTGGACAAGCTGGAATCGATTCCCGGCTGGCAGGCGGACGTGCCCGCGGCGCGGATGCGCGAGCTGCTGGCCGATCCCGGCATCGGTGCGGTGATCTGCGCGGCGGGCGCCGACCTCGCGCCCGCGGACCGGCGGCTCTACGCGTTGCGCGACGTCACCGGCACGGTCGAGTCGATCCCGCTGATCGCCAGTTCGATCATGAGCAAGAAGATCGCCGAGGGCACCGCTGCGCTGTTGCTGGACGTCAAGGTGGGCTCCGGCGCCTTCTTGAAGACCCTTGACGGGGCGCGCGAGCTGGCCACCGCGATGGCCGAGCTCGGCGCCGACGCGGGCGTGCGGACGATTGCCCTGCTCACCGCCATGGACACCCCACTCGGCCGCACCGCGGGCAATGCCCTGGAAGTCGCGGAATCGGTGGAGGTGCTCGCGGGCGGCGGCCCCGCCGACGTCGTCGAGCTGACCATCGCGTTGGCTCGTGAGATGGTCGCGCTGGCCGGTCTCGACGCCGATCCCGCCGACGCGCTGGCCGACGGCAGGGCGATGGATCACTGGCGCGCGATGATCCGCGCCCAAGGCGGCGACCCGGACGCGAAGCTGCCTACCGCGAAGCACACCGAGACCGTGCGCGCCGACGCCGACGGCGTGCTGACCCGGCTCGACGCGCTGAGCGTCGGCATCGCCGCCTGGCGCCTCGGTGCGGGCCGGGCGCGTCAGGGCGATCCCGTGCAGTTCGGCGCGGGTGTCGAGATGCACGCCAAGCCCGGTGACGCCGTGACGGCAGGTCAGCCGCTGCTCACGTTGCACACCGATACGCCCGCGGCGTTTCCCGGGGCCATCGCGGCCTTACGCGACGCCGTCACGATCGGAACCGATGCCGCGTCCGCTCCGGACTCGTTGGTTCTCGACCGCATCTTGTCCTGAGTCATCCGGGGTTGTCGCGGGCAATGGTGTCCCGAATCGCTCGCCGGTCTCTGCCTCCGCGCTGACCCTGCGGCCGCCGAGCATCGCCCGGGCATTGCCGGTCTGCGACCGTCGCACGCACCGGCGGCCTTGCCGTACTCGCGTTCGAGGCGCAGCAGCGCGGGGCCGATGAGGGCGTCTCTCAACCACGGCTGCACGGAAGCTCGTCCGTGCGGCGAGAGTCAGACTTCACGCGCGAGGGAGTGTTCGGAGCACGGCGCTCGCCGTACGATTCGGCGCCGGAGCGTGCCGCCCGCCGCCTGGTGGCGGCCGCACGCGTTCGCGCGGGCGTGTTGGGGGCCGGTGGTGTGAGGCAGGACCGGGCGGTGTCCGATTGTGGACCGGCGCGCATCCGGCGGGCAACGAGATGGTGGTTGCCACCCGAGTCGGCTGCCGTTTCGGCGCGCTGCGGCTACCGTCGTTACATGACTGGACCGATGCCTCTGACCCTCGCCTCGATCCGCCAAGCGCCGAAGGCGCTGCTGCACGACCACCTCGACGGTGGCCTGCGGCCCGCGACGGTGCTGGAACTAGCCGCGCACTGCGGCTACCAGGAGCTACCCGCCCACGACGAGGCGTCGCTGGCGGCCTGGTTCCGCGACGCGGCCGACAGCGGATCGCTGGAACGGTACCTGGAAACCTTCGCGCACACCGTCGCGGTGATGCAGACCCCGGAGGGCCTGCGCCGGGTCGCCCGCGAATGCGCCGAGGACCTCGCCGCCGACGGCGTCGTCTACGCGGAGGTCCGGTTCGCCCCCGAACAGCACTTGGAGCGCGGACTCACGCTGGACGAGGTGGTCGAGCACACGCTGGCCGGATTCCGCGAAGGCGAGGCGGCCGCCGCCGAGAGCGGCCATCCGATCGTGGTGACCTGCCTGCTCACCGCGATGCGGCATGCCGCGCGCTCCCGGGAGATCGCGGAGCTCGCGGTGCGTTTCCGCGATCGCGGGGTGGGCGGTTTCGACATCGCGGGCGCGGAGGCCGGTTACCCGCCGAGCAGGCATCTGGACGCGTTCGAATACATGCGCGCCAACAGCGCGCACTTCACCATTCACGCCGGCGAGGCATTCGGTCTTCCGTCCATCCACGAGGCGCTCGCGTTCTGCGGCTGCGACCGGCTCGGCCACGGCGTGCGGATCACCGACGACATCAGCGTGCCCGGTGCGATCGAGGACGCACAGCTCGGGCCGGTCGCCAACTACGTCAGGGACATGCGCATCCCGCTGGAGCTGTGTCCGTCGTCGAACGTGCAGACCGGCGCGGTGCCCTCGCTGGACAAGCACCCGTTCGACCTGCTGGCCCGGCTGCGTTTCCGCGTCACGGTGAACACCGACAACCGGCTGATGAGCGACACCAGCATGAGCCAGGAGATGCTGAAGCTGGTCGAGACGTTCGGCTATGGCTGGAGCGACCTGGAACGGTTCACCATCAACGCCATGAAATCGGCGTTCATCCCGTTCCCCGAACGGCTGCGGATCATCGACGACATCATCAAGCCCGGATACGCGGTGCTCATCGGATAGCGGACACGCGCGCCGGAGGCGGTCGCGGATCACCGTGCGGCAACGAAACCGGCCGGCGGCGAGGTCGCGCAAGCGGGCCGGTAACCGGTTCGCTACGGAAGCGGTCGGCGGTAAGGTTCCGCAGCCCGGTCGGCAAACGGTTCGCTAGCGTGGCGATCATGGCGACTTTGCGCATCCCCCGCCGGTTCAACGGTCCGCCCGACTCCGGCAACGGCGGTTACGTGGCCGGTCTGCTCGCCGACCAGCGCGACGAGCAGACCGTCACCGTGATCCTGCGCAGTCCGCCGCCGCTGGAGACGCCGCTGGCCGTGCGGGACGAACGGCTCTACGACGGGGACAGGCTGATCGCCGAGTCCAAGAGCGGCGAACTCGAACGCGACGCCCCGCGTCATGTCGCGTTCGACGACGCGGTCGAGGCGACGCGCAGCTACACGAGCATCGAGATGTTCGCGTCCTGCTTCGTCTGCGGCAGCGGCCGGGCCGACGGGCTGCGCATCGAACCCGGCCGACTCGATGACCACCGAGTGGCCGCGCCGTGGGTGCCCGACGCCACCGTGCCGCTGGGGCCGCCGCTGCTGTGGGCCGCGATGGACTGCCCCGGCGGCTGGTCGCTGCCCGGCATGCTCGAACGTCCCGCGCTGCTCGGGTCGATGACCGCCACCGTGCACGGCATTCCGCAGGTCGACGAGCGCTGCGTCGTGGTGGGCGAATTCCACGGCGAACAGGGCCGCAAATGCTGGGCCTCGACCGCCGTCTACGGCGCGGACCAACGCCTGCTCGGGCAGGCCGAGCAGGTCTGGATCCGGCTGGCCTAGTTACTGCTTGTCGAGCCGGGACTCCAGGTTGCGTTCCAGTTCCCGCCACGCCTGGGCCTCGGCGGTGAACGGCGGGTTGGGCGCCAACCGGGTGGGATCCGGATTGAGCAGGTAGGAGACATACCAGCCCAGCGGGGTGGATTGGGCCAGGGCCTGTTCCACCGTGTCGTCGTCGGCGTAGTCGGCGGCGTCGGTGAACAGCTCGACCGCCAGGTCCAGCTGTTCGATGTCGACCGCCTCCGGGCCTTCGGCCAGGTCCTCGGCCAGGCCGGGCAGCACGTAGACGTTCTCGTCGGTGACCTCGACCTCCAGCGAGCCGTCCACCGCCGCGGTCTGCACGTCGGCGAAGGTGCTCACGCGCGCCAGATCGTGCTCGTGGTCGTCGGCGAGGTAGCGGGCCAGCGCGCGCTCGGAGGAGAACACGGTGATCGAGCCCTTTGAGCCGAGGAAGATCGGCTCGTCGTCGAGGTAACAGCGCAGCGTGAAGACGCTGCCCTCCGAGGTGATGATCTTGACCGGGTCGATGCCGACCTCGTGCCAGAACGACTCGTCCTCGTCTTCCTCGTCGTCGTCCTCGTCTTCTGCGTCGAGGTCGACCGGCTCGAACTCCTCGTCCTCGTCGCTGTCGGCCGCGTCGTCGGCGTCGACCACGTTCTCCTCGGCGGCCAGCAACTCCGCCTCGGCCACCGCGACCGCCTCGGCGTCGACCTCGGGCGTCCGCACCACGGAGTCGATGGCGTCGAGTACGTCGTCCCAGCCCTTGGCGATGGCCGCGCCGATCTGGTCCCACAACTCTTCGCCGTCGCGACCGACGAACGCGTTGACGCCGCCGGGCAGCGCGCCGAGCACCGGATGCGAACCGAAGAACTTGGTCACCGTCTCGAGTTCGCACACCTCGCCGATGTTGCGGACCATGCTGAGCGTGTCCTCCAGCTCGGCGACGGTGTCGACGTCGGGCTCGCCCGCCGCCAGCTCCGGCACCGCGACCAGATCGAAGGAGAAGTTCTCCTCCGGCTCCAGTTCGACCGCCGACAGACCCGCGACAACCTTCCAGGCCGGATGGTCCACGAGGTCGTTGTCGGCGTTGGTTCGGATGAATGCGGCCAGCTCCGCCACGGACTCGAAACCGTAGAGGGCGTCCTCGTGCCCGAGGAACGCCTCCCACTCGTCGTCACCGTCTCGCCAGCGCGGTGCCCACAGGGTGACGAGATCGCCGTCGGTCAGGCCGAGCTCGATCGGGACGATGTCTCCAGAAGCCATGTGCGGAAGCCTATCGACCTTCCGCGTCAGGCACTATCCGGCCCGCCCCCATTCGTGCCCGCGGGCGGCGCCGCGGCGGGCACGAACGACTCGTTCAGTGTCGCAACGACCTTGGACCGCTGCGCGCCGGCGTCCTCGGCGGCCTGCCTGCACGCCCAGACGATCAGCTGCCCGACCTCGGCGGGCGGCAGCGAGGTGACCGATTCCGCCAAGGTCAGGCCGACCAGCGCGCCGTCGCTGTTGACCTCGACGCTCACCGCGCCGTCCGGCGAGGTGAACCGCCCACGCACCTGCTTCAGCCCGTACAGCGCGGCTTCCAGCGCCTCCAGTTTCTGGGTGGCCGACGCGACCAGGGCGTCCATTTCCGCACTCATACCGGCCTCATCCAGCTCGTCGGTCCCGTGTCCGCGTCGTCGATCCGGTCCAGCTCGTCGACCGCCTGCTGGCGGGTGGGCAGGCCGAGCCGGTCGAGGATGTCCGACGGCATGCCCGCCTCGGCGAGCAGTTCGCGCCGCCGCGCCCGCGCCGCGATGGCGGAACGCTGGGTGAGCCGCAGGATCTCGTTCGCGAGCGACTGTGCGCCGTAGCGGTATTCGCTGCGCTCGAACTTGATCTCCACCGGCATGCCCTGATCGGTGGCGCGCACCGAGATGGTGCCCGAGCGGTTGCTGCTCGCCGCCACCGTGACATTGGGGACTTGTGGTCGGGTCATGCCGTCGGCCTGTAGAAACCGTAGAAGTCCATGCCTGAGTTCTCCGTTCGAATCGAGCTGATCTGGACCGGGTCACCCGCCTCGACGAACTGTCCGTTGCCGATCACCATGGCCACGTGGCCGTCCCAGATCGCGAGGTCGCCCGGCATCAGGTCACCGGCCGACACCGGTGTTGCCCCGTTGCCCTGGTCGCACGCGAGCCTGGGCAGGTCGACGCCCGCCTCGCCGTAGGCGTATTTGGTGAGCCCGCTGCAATCCAATCCCGCGCCCGGGGTGTTGCCGCCCCAGACGTAGGGCGTGCCGACGGCGCCGATCGCCGACCGGACCGCCGTGGCGGCCTGCTCGTTGGGGGCCTCCACGACACTGCCGTCGGGCAGCGTGATCTTCACGCCCTTGCCGTCGTCGGGCGCCCCCGACGAACCCGTGTCGGGCCGAGGCGTGCCCGACGTGCCCGGCGTGCCGCGGGAACTGCGTGTGGACTGCGACTGGGTGGGTGTGGCCATCACGGTGCTCAGCAGCGAGCCCGCGCCGTTGAGCACGCCGGAGGCGGCGGACGCCGCTTGCTGCACGCCCGCGGCGGGCACACCGGCGAGTGAGGGGGTCGGCGGCGGCGGGGTCAGGTCGTTCATCGACGCGGTGTGCGTCTGCAACTCGTTCTGCACCCGGCCGACGACAGTGAGCGCCTGGTTGAGATGGTCGATCGCCGAACCGACGAGCACCGTCAGCCCCTCCGGCGTCGCCAGGACCGGGCCCATGCTCGCCGCCGTGTTCACGAAGGACTGCGCGATATCGGTGAGCTCTTTCTGGCCCGTCTCGACCTCGCCCGCGGCCTGGTTCACGACCGTGGCCATCTCGTTGCCGCGATCGGAGATGGTGGCCGCGGAGGTCTGCACCCGCAGCGCCTTCGCCGTGGCAGCGTCGGCGGCGCGGCCGTCCCACGCGTCGTTCATCCCGTTGATGCTGTCGCGGCCCATCTGATGGATCCGGTCGACCGCGGTCGAGGTGCTGCGCAGCGCGTCGGTGGGACCGCCGGAGGGCAGCACACCGCTGCCGAAGCTGGCGAGCAGGTCCAGGATCGGCTGGGCCAGTGCGTTGACATCGATCACGCGCTCACTCCAGCTCGGCGGCCGCGCTCCGCAGCGCGCCCGCGTGGGCGGCGTCGGTCTCGGTGAGGACGGCCGCAGCACCGGTGGCAGCGCCGCCCATGCTGGTCAGCACCGCCGACAGCTGACCGATGGAGGCGACGTGCCCGGCGTGCGCCGCGGCGTAGGCCGCCATGAAGTCACCGCCGATCAGGCCCATGATCGGCCCGAGCAACGCGGGCTCGGCGGCCGCCGCGCTCACCCCCGCCGCCGCCATCTCACCGGCCATGACGTGGGCGGTCGCGCCATAGGCAGCGATGCCTTCGGTGTCCGCCGACATCTTTCGCATCAGAGCTTCCCCCATCTGTTGTTCCCAGGCAGAGTACGTCATCCACTTGGTTCGACGCGCGCGGTTGCGTTTCGGTTCCGCCGCATCGAGAAAAAGTTCGGTGGCGTCCGGCGGCGCGCCCGCGACCGACCTTATCGTTCCCTCATGCGCACCCACACCGTGGACCATCCACTCGTCGCCGCCCTGCTCACCACGATGCGGGACGAGCGTACGCCGAATCCGGCTTTCCGTGCCGCACTGCGGGATCTGACCGGAATCCTGATCTACGAGGCGCTGCGCGAGGCGGAGGTGGAGCGCTTCGAGATCGCCACACCGGTCGCTCCCGCCGAAGGCTTCCGCCTGGCCCACCCGCCGCTGCTGGTTCCGGTGCTGCGCGCCGGACTCGGCATGGTGGACGCGGCCGCCGAGCTGATCCCGGACGCCGGAATCGGATTCGTCGGAATCGCCCGCGACGAGGACACGCACCTGCCGGTGCCGTACATGGAATCGCTGCCCGCGGATCTCGCCGGACTGCCGGTCTTCGTGCTCGACCCGATGCTGGCCACTGGCGGCTCCATGCGGCACACCCTCGAACTGCTCGCGGCGCGCGGTGCCACCGACATCACCGCGGTGTGCGTGGTCGCCGCCCCGGAAGGCATTGCGACGCTGGCTGATTCGGGCCTGCCGGTGCGGCTGGTCACCGCCGTGGTGGACGCGGGCCTGAACGAGAACGCGTATATCGTGCCCGGCCTCGGCGACGCGGGCGACAGGCAATTCGGCCCGCGCTGAAGCGTTTCCGGGTCAGAACTTCCGGCAGAACTCGCGCAGCGCCGAGAGGCGTTCGCGCGCGGCGGCTCGCACGGCGGGGAGATCGGCACGCGAGCCGACCGGTTCGACCACCTCCAAGTAGCACTTGAGCTTCGGTTCGGTGCCGGAAGGGCGGACCACCACGCGGGACGAAACGCCCTGGAAGACTAGCGCGTCGGTCCGCATGCGGCCCCGCACCAGGAGTTGATCGGTGTACTCCATCGGCTCGCCGGCGATCTCGCCCGGCGGATCGGCCCGCAACCGCTCGACCGCGGCCGCCGCCTCGGCGGAGGAGGCCAGCCGCAACGACACCTGCTCGCCCGCGTGCAGGCCGAATTCCACCGCGTAGTCGTCGAGTTCGTCGTTCAGGTCGCGGCCCGCCGCCTTCAGCCGGGCCACCAGGTCCGCGGCCAGCGCGGCGGCGGAGATCCCGTCCTTGTCCCTGACCGCCGCCGGGTCGACGCAGTGGCCGATCGCCTCCTCGTAGGCGTAGACCAAACCGTCGCCCGCGCGGGCCAGCCATTTGAATCCCGTGAGCGTCTCCGCGTAGCGGCCGCCCCGCGCCGCGGCCAGCTTCGACAGCAGTCGCGAGGACACGATGGTCGTCGCCACCAGCGCGCCGTCCGGGGCGGTGCGCAGCACGCAGTCGCCGAGCAGCACACCGGTCTCGTCGCCGCGCAGCATCCGCCAGGCGCCGTCCGCCCCCGGAACGCCCACCGCGCAGCGGTCCGCGTCCGGGTCCAGCGCGATCGCCACGTCGGCGCCGACCCGAGCCGCCGTCGCCAGCAGCAGGTCGGTCGCGCCGGGTTCCTCCGGGTTCGGGAACGCGACGGTCGGGAAGTCGGGATCCGGTGCGAACTGCTCCTGGACCACGTGGATGTCGGAGAATCCCGCCGCGCGGAGCGCTTCGACGGCGAGTTCGCCGCCGACGCCGTGCAGCGGGGTGAGCGCGATCCGGACGTTCGCGCGCTCGCCGGGTCCGCCGATCCAGGCGGGCAATTCGGCGACGCGCCGCAGATAGCGGCGCACCACGTCGTCGTCGGCAGGGGTGACCGGCAGGCGATCGATCGGCTCGGCGACGGCCTCGATGCAGCGCTCGATCTCGGCGTCGGCCGGGGCGATCAGCTGGGATCCGCCGTCGAGGTAGACCTTGTAGCCGTTGTCGGTGGCCGGATTGTGCGAGGCCGTGATCTGCACGCCCGCGACCGCCCCCAGCTCACGCACGGCGTACGCGACCACGGGCGTCGGCAGCGGACGCGGCAGCAGCGTCACGGGGAAGCCCGCCGCGGCGAAGATCTCCGCGGTCGCCACGGCGAACTCGGCGGAACCGTGCCTGGCGTCGCGGCCGACGACCACCGCGCCGCCGCCCAGGCAGCGGTCACGCAGCCACGCCACGAGCCCCGCCGTCGCGCGGCTCACCGTGGTGACGTTCATGCCGTCCGGGCCGTCGCGCAACGGCCCGCGCAGGCCGGCCGTGCCGAAGCGCAGCATCTAGACCCGTTCCAGCACGCCGCGCAGCAGCTTGCCGAGCCGGGGCGCGGCGGCATGCCCTTCGGCGAGCACCTCCGCATGGGACAGATGCGCGCCCGTCACCCCCGCGGCCAAGTTGGTGACCAGCGAGATGCCCAGCAGCCGCGCGCCGAGCGCGCGAGCGGCGATCGCCTCCAGCACCGTGGACATGCCGACCAGATCCGCGCCGATCGTGCCAAGCATCCGGATCTCGGCGGGCGTCTCGTACTGCGGCCCGGTGAGGCCCGCGTACACGCCCTCGGTCAGGCTCGGATCGATCTCCCTGGCCAGCGCCCGCAACTGCGGATCCCAGGCGTCGACCAGGTCGACGAAGGTCGCGCCGGCCAGCGGCGTGCGGCCGGTCAAGTTGAGATGGTCGCTGATCAGCACCGGCTCACCCACCCGAAGGCCGGACCGGATACCGCCCGCCGCGTTGGTCAGCACGACGATCTCCGCGCCCGCCGCCACGGCCGCCGACACCGGGTGCACCACATCGGCGGGCTGATATCCCTCGTAGAGGTGCTGGCGGCCCATCAGGAGCAGCACGTCGTTGTCGTCCACCTGAACGGAATGGATCACGCCGACGTGGCCCTGTGCGGTCGGCGTCCCGAAACCGGGCAGCTCCGGCATCGGCACCGACGCCCGCGGCGCCCCGATCTCCGCGGCCGCGTCCTGCCAACCGGATCCCAGCACCACCGCGATCCGGTGACGTGACACTCCCGTACGTTCGGCGATCGCCTCAGCGGCCTGTTCGGCAAGCATGATCGTCACGATAGTGGATTCCAGCGCCTGCGGCGCTGGGTGTTCGCGGCCCCTTTGTGGCTCGTGTGTGCGCGACCGCCGCTTGCTCCTTCGTCGCGTACGCGGCGGCCGCGCACACGCGAGCCGGGCCGCGAACGGCGGATGCTCGGTCTCGCTTCGCTCGAAAGACGTGGTTGCGGTGAGCCGGGCGCGTTGGTGATCGAACGCTGGGACACAGGGCGCGCGGTTCAGAAGTCGGTTTGTTCGGCCGGGCCTCGCACTCGGTGTTCGCGAAGCTCTTGTGTTCATGTCCAAACGGCGCGCACGCGAGCCGCGGCGGATGGCTGGTCTCGCTTCGCTCGAAAGTCGTGGGTTGTGGTGCGCTGGGCGTGTCGGTGTTCGGACGCCTGGACGCAGGGCGCGGGTCGGATGGCGGGTTTGTTCGGCCGGGCCTGCAATGGGTGTTTGCGGCCCTGGCGTCGCTGCCGTTGCGCGAGCGCCGCTTGTGGCCTTGTCGCGTTGAGCGTCGGTCGCGAAACGCGGAGGACGGCGAAGGCCGGATGCTTGGTCTCGTTCGGCTCGGAAGTCGTGGTTGGGGGTGCGCTGGGCGCGTCGGGGTTCGACTGCTCCTGAGTTGCAGGGGGCGGCTCGGAAGCCGTGCGGTGGACCGGTGATCACCGGGGGAGCGGTTGGGCGTCGTGGTCTGCGGGGTGAGTGCTACCCGTGAGTAGGGGCGTCGGGCGCGGCCCGTTACGCTGCACCGCATGCCGTATCTGGAACGCCAAGGTGAAGTGTTCGTCGTCTACCTCGGGGCCGAGGGGCAGACGGACAGCGAGAACCGATTCCACCCGGATTGGATCGACGCGTTTCACGGGCTGCTCGACGAGGTCGAGAGTTCCACGGGGCCTGCCGCGCTGGTGACGACGGCGACGGGGAAGTTCTTCAGCAACGGTCTCGACACGGATTGGCTGTTCGGCAATCTGGACAAGATGCACGGCTATCTCGATCGCGTGCACTCGCTCTACACCCGCCTGCTCGCTTTCCCGCTGCCGACCGTCGCGGCGATCAACGGCCATGCCTTCGGCGCGGGCGCCATGCTGGCCACTTCGCACGACTTCCGGGTGATGCGCGCCGATCGCGGCTTCTACTGCCTGCCCGAGGTGCACCTGGGCATGCCGTTCACCATCGGGATGAACGCTCTGCTCACCGAGCGGCTGACCAACCAGGTGTGTGTGCAGGCGATGACCACCGGCCACCGCTACCCGGCCGACGAGGCGATCGCCGTGGGCATCGTGGACGGCAAGGCCGAAGCCGACGAGTTGCTCGCGACCGCCGTCCAGCGCGCGGCGACGCTGGCGAGCAACCGCAAGCCCAACCTGCCGGTGATCAAGCGCGCCCTGCACGCTAAGGCACTGGCCGGCCTCGCGGTGCCGACCACCCCGGAGAACCTGGCCTTCGCCACCAGCTGACCCGCATTCGCGGACAACGCCGGCGCCGCCGCGTCCGGCCGGCCCGATCGCCCACGCACCCGGAGGCCGGCCGCACCGCGTCTCTGGCGAAGCGTGACCGCGGTGCCGTCGGAGCTTTGCGGGCGGTCGCCGCGTGAGTGGAAGCCCAGCGAACCTCGACCCCGTCTTTCGGGCGAAGCGATCGCCCATCCTCCGTCCACGGCCGGGCTCGCGTTTGCGCGGCCGACAACTGGACGCCGTGGGAGCAAACGAGCAGCCCGCCCGAGCCGACAACCAGCCCGCCCGAGCAGCCCGCCCGAGCCGCAAACCAGCCCGCCCCACACCGCGTGCACCTGATACCGGGCTCCGGCACCAACGCGCCCAGCGCACCGCCACCACGTGTTTCGAGCGAAGCGAGACCGAGCATCCGCCGTTCGCGGCCCGGCTCGCGTGTGCGCGGCCGCCGCGTAGGCGACGAAGGAGCAAGCGGCGGTCGCGCACACGCGAGCCACAAAGGGGCCGCGAACACTCAGCGCCGAAGGCGCTGAAAAACCAACACAGTGCGAGACTGTGTTGCATGTCATCACCGCGCGGCGGGCGTCAGGGAACGCAACACGACGGCAACGCCGTGTGCGAGGTCGACGCTGTCGCGCGCGGTGATGCCGCGATCCGGGCGGCGGCCGCCGAGTTGGTCGCGCTCTCGCACGCCATCCACGACGAACCGGAGTTGGCGTTCGAGGAGACCCGCAGCGTCGCCAAGACCATCGCTCCGCTGGCCGAGCGCGGCTTCGAGATCGAGGCCGGGGTCGCGGAACTGCCGACGGCTTTCCGTGCGCGCTACGGCAGCGGCTCGCTGACCGTCGGCATCTGCGCCGAGTACGACGCGCTGCCCGAGATCGGCCACGCCTGCGGGCACAACATCATCGCCGCCTCCGCGGTCGGCGCCGCGCTCGGTCTCGCCGAGGTCGCCGACGCGCTCGACCTCACCGTGCTGGTGTTCGGCACACCCGCCGAGGAGAGCGGCGGTGGGAAGGTGCTCATGCTGGAACGCGGCGTGTTCGACGACGTCGCGATGGCGATGATGGTGCATCCAGGCCCGCTCGACATCGTCGGCGCCCGCTCGCTGGCTCTGGCCGACCTGTCGGTGGTCTTCCACGGGCGCGAGGCGCACGCCAGCGCGGCCCCTGAGCAGGGGCGCAACGCGGGCGACGCGGTCACCGTCGCGCAGGTCGCCCTGGGGTTGCTGCGGCAACATCTCCTGCCCGGCCAGCAACTGCACGGTATAGTCGGCGACGGTGGCGTAGCTCCCAACATCGTGCCCGGACGTGCGGAACTGCTGTATTACCTACGCGCAGTCGACTCCGCATCCCTCGATGATCTGATGCGACGAGCGTCGGCTTGTTTCGAGGCGGGCGCCCTCGCGACCGGCTGCACCCACGAAATCCGGACGCTCGCGCCGACGTACACCGAGCTGACCCCGGATCCGGAGTTGTTGCTCGTCTATCGCGAGCAGCTCGCCGGATTGGGACGCGTGCCGCTCGCTCCGGAGTTCGAGGCGCAGCGGCCGCTGGGCAGCACCGATATGGGGAACGTCACCAATGTCATTCCGGGCATCCACCCGGTCATCGGCATTGATGCCGGTGGTGCGGTGACACATCAGCCAGGCTTCGCCGCGGCCAGCGTCAACGCCTCGGCGGATCGTGCGGTCCTCGACGGTGCGCTCGCGCTCGCGCGTACCGCAATCGCCGTCGCCCGCGATGACATCCATAGAGACAGGTTGTTGCAACGGCTAGTTCAACGACAGGAGGACATTCGGTGAGCACAACCGGCCGTTCTGCGGCGCCGGCGACGGGCCCGGAGGTGGGCGTCCGTGTGGCCACGGAGGGCCACGGCAGCTCCGCAGTGTCGGAGACCGGGGGATCAGGGCGCGAAGCGGTGGAGTCGTGGCTGGCCGATCACACGGTCGATCTCGTCCAATGGCGCAGGCACATCCACGCGAATCCGGAGCTGTCCCGTACCGAGTTCGGCACCACCGAGTTCGTCTCGGCGTGGCTGACCAAGGCGGGTCTGACGCCACAGGTGCTGCCCGGCGGCACCGGCCTGATCTGTGACATCGGACCGGAAGGACCGCGGATCGGCCTGCGCGCCGACATGGACGCGCTGCCGCTGCAGGAGTTCACCGGACTGCCCTTCGCTTCGACGGTTCCCGGCGTCTCGCACGCCTGCGGCCACGACGCGCACACCACCATCCTGCTCGGCACGGCGCTGGCGCTGGCCGAGGTGCCGCAGCTGCCGGTCGGCGTGCGGCTGGTCTTCCAGCCCGCGGAGGAGGTCATGCCGGGCGGCGCGATCGATGTGGTCGCCGCGGGCGCGATGACGGGCGTGGAGCGGATCTTCGCGCTGCACTGCGACCCGCGCCTGGAGGTCGGCCGGATCGGCATCCGGGTCGGTGCGATCACCTCCGCCGCCGACACCATCGAGCTGGTGCTCGATTCGCCCGGCGGCCACACCTCGCGTCCGCATCTGACCAGCGACCTGGTCTACGCGATCGGCTCGGTCATCACCGGCCTGCCCGGCCTGCTCAGCCGCCGGATCGACCCGCGCACCAGCACCGTGATGGTGTGGGGCGCGGTGAGCGCGGGAAAGGCGCCGAACGCCATCCCGCAGACCGGCATGCTCACCGGCACCATCCGCACCGGAGATCACGCGACCTGGTCGTTGCTGGAGCCGATGGTGCGGGAGATCGTCGACGGCCTGCTCGCCCCGACGGGCGTGCGTTACCAGCTGAACTACCGGCGCGGCGTGCCGCCCGTGGTCAACGACGAGCACTCCACCCGCCTCTTCGAGGACGCCATTCGCGCACTGGGCCCCGACGCGCTGGCCGACACTCCGCAGTCCGGCGGCGGCGAGGATTTCTCCTGGTACCTGGAGGAGGTGCCGGGCGCGATGGCGCGCCTCGGCGTCTGGTCCGGCGAAGGCGAACAGCTGGATCTGCACCAGCCGACCTTCGACATCGACGAGCGGGCGCTCGCGGTCGGCGTCCGGGTGCTGAGCAATCTCGCGCTCGGCGTGGGCCCTGTCTGACCTCCAGCGCCTGCGGCGCTGAGTGTTCGCGGCCCGTTGTGGCTCGCGTCCGAGCGGCGAGACGCGCGCATGCCGCGCTTCGCTCCTGGACGCGAGCCGGGCCGCGAACGGTGCTCGACGGCCTCGCACTCGACGAGGCCGGGAGCGTGACAGTGGTCGAGCCCAGCGGAGAGGGCACGGCCACACCGCAGGCGTTGCTAGGTGACGCGCGCTCAGCCGAAGTTGCCCGGGCCGACGTTGCGGCTGTTGCGAGTGCGTAGGGCGTGCACGTAGTCCTCTGGCGCACCGGCCTTTTCGGCGGCGTCGGCGATCACGCCGAGGTAGCGGGCCGATGGCAGGCCGCCCTCATAGGCGTCCAGCACGTAGAGCCAGGCCAGCGTGGGCTCGCCACCGTCGCCGTTGCGGGTCACGCGCAGGCGGATCTTCTTGTGGATGCCGAAGTCCGAGCCCTCCCAGCGGTCCAGGCGCTGCTCGTCCTCCGGGGACACGTCGTAGAGCACGACGAACACCCGGGAACCGGGATCCTCCACGACCGTCGCGAGAGGCCCTTCCCAGCCGATGTCGTCACCGGCGAAGGTGAGCCGCCAGCCCTCCAACCAGCCCGTCCCGGACATGGGGGAGTGCGGACAGCGCTCGAGCATCTGCGTCGAGTCCATGTTGGACCCATAGGCGGCATAGATCGGCACCAGCAAAGGGTAGCCAATAACCTTCGCAGACCGCGTTCGATTGCCGCACCTGCGGCGCGCCGCCCGGCGGTCGACCGTTGCGCACCGGTAACGCGGTCGGTGGTGCGAGGTGGTTGCCGGATAACGTTGACCTCGTGCCGGAGATCCCGGCGCGAAGCACGGAGCGGAGGTATCAATGACCCGCATCGCGATCATCGGTGGCGGACCGGCCGGCTATGAGGCGGCCTTGGTGGCGGCCCAGCACGGAGCGTCGGTGACGCTGATCGATTCCGACGGCATCGGCGGAGCGTGCGTGCTGTGGGACTGCGTCCCCTCCAAGACCTTCATCGCCTCCACCGGCGTGCGCACCGATCTGCGCCGCGCTCGCGATCTGGGGATCACCCTCGACCCGGCCCAGGCGCAGGTGCAATTGCCGGAGGTGAACGCGCGCGTCAAGGCGCTGGCGCTGGCGCAGTCCTCCGACATCCGCTCGAAACTGCAGACCGTCGGGGTGACGGTGCTGGCAGGTTACGGCGAGCTGATCGATCGAGGCAGCGGCCTGGCCGCGCACCGGGTGCTGGCCAGACTGGCCGACGGCGCGCAGCAGATCATCGAGGCCGAGGTGGTGCTGATCGCGACCGGTGCGAGCCCGCGGGTGCTGCCGGGCGCGGAGCCCGACGGTGAGCGGATCCTCAACTGGCGTCAGCTCTACGACCTGGATGAGCTGCCGGAGACCCTGGTCGTCGTCGGTTCCGGTGTGACGGGCGCGGAGTTCGTCTCGGCATACACCGAGATGGGCGTGCGGGTGAAACTGGTCTCCAGCCGCGACCGCGTGCTGCCCGGCGAGGACGCCGACGCCGCGCTCGTGCTGGAGGACGCGCTCGCCGAGCGCGGCGTCGAACTGGTCAAGCACGCCCGTGCCGACGCGGTGGAGCGCACCGCCGACGGCATCGTGGTCAAGCTCTCCGACGGCCGCACCGTCTCCGGCTCGCACGCGCTGATGACCGTCGGCTCGACACCCAACACCACCGGCCTCGGGCTGGAAAAGGTCGGCATCGAACTCGACCGCGGCGGCTATCTGCGGGTGGACCGCGTGTCGCGCACCTCGGTGCCGGGCATCTACGCCGCGGGCGACTGCACCGGCCTGCTGCCGCTGGCCTCGGTGGCCGCGATGCAGGGGCGCATCGCGATGTACCACGCGCTCGGCGAAGGCGTCAGCCCGATCCGACTGAAGACCGTCGCCTCCGCGGTGTTCACCCGGCCGGAGATCGCGACCGTCGGCGTCAGCCAGACCTCGATCGACAACGGCGAGGTGCCCGCGCGCACGGTGATGCTGCCGCTGAACACCAATCCGCGCGCCAAGATGTCCGGGCTGCGACGGGGTTTCGTCAAGATCTTCTGCCGTCCGGCGACCGGCGTGGTGATCGGCGGTGTCGTGGTCGCGCCGATCGCCTCGGAGCTGATCCTGCCGATCGCGCTTGCGGTGCAGAACAATCTGACGGTCAACGACCTGGCCCAGACCTTCTCGGTGTACCCGTCGCTCACCGGTTCGGTGACCGAGGCGGCGCGTTTGCTGATGCGGCACGACGACTTGGGCTGAGCTCGGGTTTGACGCACCGGGTGCCGTGTCCGATCCCGGACACCGGGCCCGGTGAACTCGGGGCGGACGCGGGATGCGGGCGCTCTTGCCACCCTTGGCTATTCGCTGCGTTGCCCATCGTGCGCACATGTGGTTCACTCTCGGCAGAGATGCGATCGGCTGGACGGTCGCGGAGTTCGGTGTGGGGGGATGGGTTCTTTCCAGATCGGCACGTGCGAACGGCCCGGGTCGTTCGACGATCAGGCGTCTCACCCAGGGACAACTGCATGCGGCCGTTCCGGTCGCACCCGGGAAGGGAATTGCGAAAAGTGAAACATCGTAAGCCGAGTCGGGCGCAGCGAGCGATGGCGAGCACCTCGTTGCCACTGGCCACAGCGGCTGCCGTGGCCACTCTCTTCGCTGCGCCGGCGGGGGCGGCTCCCAACGATCCGGCCACTCCGTCGACGCCCGCGCCTGCGCAGCCGGGCGTGAACGAGTCGCCGAGCACCCCGGAGACCACCCAGGCCGAGCCGAACAAGCCGGAATCCAAGCCGGAGGCGCAGAAGCCGGAGAGCAAGCCCACGCCGAGCCAGCCGGGCGTCACCACCCCGGAGTCGGATCACGCCGCGCCGGAACAGAAGGATCCGAAGCTGGCCAAGCCGACCCAGCCGGGCGTGACCCCGCCGCGGGTCGCGCCGCTGCCGGTCCCCGGTCAGCAGAAGCCGGACGAGCCGCTGCCCGCGGTCGTGCCTGATCAGGCGGCGCCGCAGCCGGGCGGGCAGTCCGGCCAGCAGGCGGCCCCGCAGCCAGGACAGCAGGCCGCTCCGCAGCAGGGCGCGCAGAACGACAACGCCCAGGCGCGGCAGCCGGACAGCTCCACGCTGGTGCAGCCGCAGGCACAGCCGCGCTGGCAGGCGCCGCGGCTGGAGTCGGCTCCGGCCGCGCCGGTCGTGGAGATGACCGGCCCGCACGCCGAGATCGGCGCCAACATCGACGGCGGCACCATCCTGCCCGGCCACGTGGCCAACACCCACCACTTCAGCAACGAGGCCGGTTACGTCGGCACCATCGGCTACCGCACGCCGACCGGTTCCGGTGAAGCGGGCGTCTCGGTGGAGTTCGTCGACAAGAACACCGTCAAGCTGACCACCTACACCGGTGGCGAGGGCTTGGCATCGAACAACACCACCACGGTGTTCGACACCACCCAGCTGAACCAGGCCAAGGCCGCGGTGGAGGACTGGATCCGGGAGCAGCCGGGCGGAGCCGCTGCCCTGGATGCCGCCGCACAGGTTAAGCTTCCGCTTCAGCCGGGCGATTTCGCTCCGCAGACCGTCGACGTGGGTGGTGTCACCACCCAGTGGGGTGGCTCACTCCAGTACTGACACGTACAGTTTCGGCGGGTGGGGCGGTCGTTCACGGCCGCCCCACTTGTGTGTCCTGGGAAAGGATTGGGTGTGACCTCCGAGGGTGACGCGAGGGAGAACGAATCCGACCAGTCCGGTTCGGCGTTCGGTCCGTCGTTGGGGGAGTTCGGGCCGCCGGTTTCCGAGTTCGGACCGCCCGTCTCGGAATTCGGTCCGCCGGTTGCGGAATTCGGCCCGCCGACGGGGGCCGACACCGGTCCCCGCTGGCAGGTGCCGCAGCAGCCTACCGATCACCCGGAACTGACTTGGCGACCCGCGGGCGAGCCGGAAACGACACCCGCGCTGCCGTCGCAGTTCCGCGCGCCGGATTCCACCGTCTACACCGGACCGCCCTCCGCCGCGCCCGAGCAGCCTTCCGCCGCAGCCGAGCGCTCCCAGCCGACGAGCGGTGAGCCGCAGGAATCCTGGTGGAACCAGCCGACCGCCGAAGGCGGCGTGCCGAAGCCTCCCGCGCCGTCCGAATCGGGTTTGTCCTGGGCCGAGGACCCGATCGCCATGCGGCTGGCGTTGCGTGTGCCGACCACACCGGCGCCGGCCCGGCGCAAGGGCCCCTCGCCGCGATGGATCGTGCTCGGTGCGGTCGCCGCGGTAGCGGTGCTGATCGCGCTGACGGTGACCATCATCGTGTCCAGCGGCAGCGATGAGGACGAGAACGGTACGGCCGCGTCGGCCGGGCCCAGCACCGTGTCGGTGAACTGCCCGACCCGCACCGAGGGCAAGGTCACCTTCGGCAACGGCCCAGGGGATACGAGCAGTGGGATCCGCGCGATTCTGGGCTTCGAGCACGCCTACTATTCCGAGCGCAGCGCCACCCGCGCGCACACGTTCGTGGCGCCGGGCGCGAACGTCGAGCCCCCCGCGGACCTGCAGAAGACCATTGATCAGCACATTCCGCAGGGGACGGGCTATTGCCTGCGGATCGCGGAGATCACCCCCGACCGCTTCAACGTGGAGATCACCGAGCACCGTCCGGATGGCACGGAGGCCCAGTACTTCCCGGTTATCACAACCGTGAATCTGGACGGGCGGACCCTCATCTATCTGATCGATTGAGTCGCTTCGTGGAGTCGGGACCCGTCCGCCGGTTCCTTCCCGCGATCCCGGCTGCGCGCATTGCCTGAAACGAGTGCCGAGTCCGATCCGCCCGGCCACCGGTGCGCGCCGGGACTGCGCACCCGAGGCCGCCGACGCCGATCAGCCGTCGTTGACGCCCGGCTGCAGGTAGTTCGTGACCTGCCACACGTAGCCTCCGCCTGAGCGCACGCAGCCGAGAACGGCTTTGCGCTGGACCCCATTGCCCACGTCCACGTAGTCCTTCGCCGTCGCTCCGGGGACGGTGCACTTCTGGCCGGGCTGGGCGGCGTTCGCCGAGGGCGCGGCGAAGGCCAGGATGCCGGTGGTCAATGCGCCGATGGCGAGCGCGGATGCGATGTGCTTCATTGCTTTTCGTTCCTTCGATCGGATGATCTGTACGTGAATCTGGACGGTCGCGGTGCGCAGGCCGTTCCATCGAGTGATATAGATCACTTCGATCGGACATGTTGTATGCCCTCTGGGCTCGGCTTTCGGGCAGCGGGTCGGTGGGCCTTGCCGTAGGCGCACTCGACTGATCGCACCGGTGTCCTCGCCTATCGATTGGGTCTCACATAATGAGAATAGAATTTCATATTTTGGTAGTCGGTATGAAACAGTGAGGATACGCGTACCGTGGCGTCCTCCTGGAGGTTTCATGTCGGCGATCACTCCACCACTGGCCCGGCGTCTCGACGGCCTGACGAGCTCGGCGATTCGGGACCTGCTGAAGGTAGCCGCGCGCGACGACATCATCAGCCTGGCCGGTGGCCTTCCCGACGAGCAATTGATGCCGAGGGACCGGATCGCGGAGGCGGCGGAATCGGCGCTGGCGGACCGCGCACGACTGCAGTACACCGAGTCGGCGGGCTGGGGCCCGCTGCGTGAAGTGCTCGCCGCGCGCGAGACCCAGCGGCTGGGGCGGCCGGTGCCGCTGGAGGAGGTGTTCGTCACCCACGGCTCGCAGCAGGCGTTGTCGCTGCTCGCCGAGGTGCTGCTCGATCCGGGCGCACTGGTCGTGGTGGAGGATCCGGCCTACGTCGGCGCCTTGCAGGTGTTCCGCGCCGCCGGATCGCGCATCGTGACGGTCCCGCTGGACGCCGACGGGATGCGCGTCGACGCGCTGGCCGAGCTGCTCGGCCGCGGCGAGCGGCCCGCCGTGGTGCACACGGTGAGCAATTTCCACAACCCGCGCGGTGTCACCATGAGTTCGCGGCGTCGACGGGAACTGGCCGAGCTCGCCGACCGGTACGGATTCTGGGTGATCGAGGACGATCCCTACGGTGAGCTGTGGTTCGACCGGCCGTCGCCGGAGCCGATCGCGACGTATTCGCCCAATGTGATCCGGTTGTCCAGCGTGTCGAAGATCCTTGCCCCGACCTTGCGGGTGGGCTGGATGACCGCGCCGAACGCGGTGTGCAGGGGCGTGGAGTTGCTGAAGCAGGGCGCTGACCTGTGCGGTTCGGCCTTGACCCAGCAGATCGCCGCCGATCTGCTCGCCGACGCGGACTGGCTGACCGGGCAGGTCGAACAGATCCGGCGGGTCTACGGCGCGCGTGCGCGGGTCTTGGTCGACGAACTGCGCACCAGCTTCGGCGACCGGCTGGTGAGCACCGACGCCGCCGGTGGCATGTTCGTGTGGGTCGATTTCACCGATGGGACCGACACCGTGCAGCTGTTGCCCCATGCCATCGATCTCGGCGTCGCCTACGTCCCCGGCGAGGCGTTCGCGGTGTCGGGCGGTCATCGGAGCTCGATGCGTCTGTGCTTCACCACTTCCGACGCGACGACGCTGCGGGAGGCGGTTGCGCGCTTGGCGCGCGCGATCGGCGCATAGATTCGGGAGCACCGCTTTCGGTAGCGGAAGCGGACTCGGCGCGTTTTCAGTCCACCCAACCGTAGGTGCGCTCGACCGCCTTGTTCCACGCGGCGAAGCGCTCTTCGCGCTCCGCCTCCGGCATGGTCGGATGCCAGGTCTTGTCGGCGGTCCAGTTGTCGCGGATGTCGTCGGTGCCCGCCCAGTAGCCGACAGCCAGCCCGGCCGCGTACGCCGCACCCAGCGCGGTGGTCTCGTTGACCACCGGGCGCACCACGGGCACGTCGAGCACGTCGGATTGGAACTGCATCAGCAGATCGTTGGCGACCATGCCGCCGTCCACCTTCAACGTGGTCAGCTCCAGGCCGAGCCGCTGGGACTCCGCGTCGGCGCGCATCGCGTCGACCACCTCGCGGGTCTGGAACGCGGTGGATTCCAGCACCGCCCGCGCCAGGTGCGCTTTGGTGACGAAGCGGGTGAGCCCGGTGATCACGCCGCGCGCGTCCGGGCGCCAGCGCGGGGCGAACAGCCCGGAGAAGGCGGGCACGATGTAGGCGCCGCCGTTGTCGTCGACGCTGCGGGCCAGCGGCTCGATCTCGTCGGCGGAGGAGATGATGCCGAGATTGTCGCGGAACCACTGCACCAGCGAGCCGGTGACCGCGATGGAGCCCTCCAAGGCGTATACCGCGTCCGCGTCACCGAGGCGGTAACACACCGTCGTGAGCAGGCCGTGCTTACTGAACACCGGCGTGGTTCCGGTGTTCAGCAACATGAAATTGCCGGTGCCGTAAGTGTTCTTGGCCTCGCCGGGCGCCAGGCACGCCTGGCCGAAAGTGGCGGCCTGCTGGTCGCCGAGGATGCCCGCCACCGGCACCCCGGCCAGCGGTCCCGAACCGATCGGCGCGTAGACCTCCGAGGAACTGCGCACCTGCGGCAGCATCGACTCGGGCACGACGAACTCCCGGCAGATCTCCGAATCCCATTGCAACGAGCGCAGATCCAGCAGCATGGTGCGGGAGGCGTTGGTCACGTCGGTGATGTGCTCGCCGGTGAGCTTCCACAGCACCCAGCTGTCGACGGTGCCGAAGCACAGCTCGCCCGCCTCCGCGCGCTCCCGCACGCCCGGCACGTTGTCCAGGATCCAGCGCAGCTTCGGCCCGGCGAAATAGGTGGACAACGGCAGGCCGGTGCGGTCCTGATAGCGGGCCGGTCCCGCGTCGCCGGCCAGTTCGGCGCACAGCCGGTCGGTGCGGGTGTCCTGCCAGACGATCGCGTTGTACACCGGCCGGCCGGTCTCGCGGTCCCACACCACGGTCGTCTCGCGCTGATTGGTGACGCCAACCGCGGCGATGTCGTCGGCGCCGAGGCCGCCACGCTCGAGAACCTCACCGAGAACGAGTTCGGTATTGCGCCAGATGGTTTCGGGATCGTGCTCCACCCAGCCCGGTCGCGGGAAGATCTGCTCGTGCTCCCGCTGGGCGACGCCGACGACGCGCCCTTGCCGGTCGAAGACGATGCACCGGCTGGAAGTCGTGCCCTGGTCGATGGCGGCCACATAGCGACGCATGGGCTGAGTTTATTTGGCCGCTGTGTTGGTTCTCCAGCGCCTGCGGCGCTGGGTGTTCGCGGCCCCCTTGTGGCTCGCGTCCGAGCGACCGCCGCTGGCGACTTCGTCGCGGACGCGGCGGCCACTCGGACGCGAGCCGGGCCGCGAACGGCGGATGCTCGGTCTCGCTTCGCTCGAAAGACGTGGTTGCGGTGGGTTGGGCGCGTAGATGTCGAAGGTCGGTATCGAGCTCACGCGGTCTGTGGTGGCCGGTATCGGCTCGGACGCGACCCGGGCCGCGAACGGCGCAGGCTCGGTCTGGCTTCCCTCAGCGGGGTGGTGGGGATGAGCTGGGGCGTCGGTGCCTCTTCGTTGGACGTCATGCGCTGCGCGGTCGGGTGTCAGCTCGACCGGTCTGGGGACTCATGGCGTGCGCAAGTGGCCGTGGGGAGCAGGGCCGTCGTGGTCTGTAGGCGCCTGGTGGGCTGGGAGGTCGCTTCGGTGGTTTGTGCGTGCTGGCTACTGGCTGCTGGGTGCGAGTCGGGTGGGTGGTGCTCTGCGTGTCCGAGGCCCGCTCGCTCCACGGCGAGGACTTCGTGCGGTCGATCGGACATGCTTTGGCTGCGAATCGAGCAATGCTCGGTCTCGATCCGGTCGCACAGGGGTGCGGTGGCCGCCCATGACTCGATGTGCGGGTGACCGCTGAGGCGTGGGCGCGGATATCCGGTCGATGGGCTTGGTGGTGCGTGGGGCGCGGTGTCGGGTAGCTCACTGGGCCGGGGAATGGTTCGTCTCTCGGTTAGGGTTGAACTTGTTACCGATGAGTAGGGCGGGGCGACACGGATCGGGGCGCGGGCGGTCGATTCGCGGCGGCTTCGCCTAGCCTGGAGCTGAACGCTCGATCGGACACATCCGCGTCGGCTGGAGGAGTCGAGCATGGCCAAGAAACCGGAATCGCAGCTTCTCGGGCCGGAGCAGCGCAGGGCGGCCTGGGAGCGCTTCGGCAAGGATCATTTCGATGTGGTCGTCGTCGGCGGGGGCGTGGTGGGGGCAGGCATCGCGCTGGACGCGGCGACCAGGGGCTTGCAGGTCGCGCTGGTCGAAGCCCGCGATTTCGCGTCCGGGACATCCAGCCGGTCGTCGAAGATGTTCCACGGCGGGCTGCGGTACCTCGAGCAGCTGGAGTTCGGCTTGGTGCGCGAGGCGCTGCGCGAGCGCGAGCTCACGCTGTCCATGCTGGCGCCGCACCTGGTCAAGCCGCTGCGCTTCCTGTATCCGCTGACCAATCGCGTGTGGGAGCGGCCGTACGTGGCGGCGGGCCTGGTGCTGTACGACACCATGGGCGGGGCGAAATCCGTGCCGGGACAGCGGCATCTCACTCGGGCGGGCGCGTTGCGGCTGGCGCCCGGATTGCGGCGCGATTCGCTGATCGGGGGTGTGAGCTACTACGACACGGTCGTCGACGACGCACGCCACACCATGATGGTGGCGCGCACGGCCGCGCACTACGGCGCGGTGATCCGCACGTCCACGCAGGTGGTGGGGTTCCTGCGGGAGGCCGACCGGGTGGTCGGCGTGAAGGTGCGCGACACCGAGGACGGACGCGCGGGCGAGGTCCGTGGCCATGTGGTGATCAACGCGACCGGCGTGTGGACCGACGAAGTGCAAGCCTTGTCGCATCAGCGCGGCCGGTTCCATGTGCGGGCTTCCAAGGGCGTGCACATCGTGGTGCCCCGCGACCGCATCGTGAGCGACACCGCGATCATCCTGCGCACCGCGACCTCGGTGCTGTTCGTCATCCCCTGGGGCGCGCACTGGATCATCGGCACCACCGACACCGACTGGAATCTCGACCTCGCGCATCCGGCCGCGACCAAGGCCGATATCGACTACCTGCTGGAACGGGTGAACGAGGTGCTGGTCCAGCCGCTCACGCCGGACGACATCGACGGCGTGTACGCGGGCCTGCGCCCGCTGCTGGCCGGGGAGAGCGACGAGACCTCCAAGCTCTCGCGCGAACATGCCGTCGCCCGGGTCGCGCCCGGGTTGGTCGGCATCGCCGGCGGCAAGTACACTACCTATCGCGTGATGGCCATCGACGCGATGGACGAAGCGGCGCAGGACATTCCGGCCCGCGTCTCGCCGTCGATCACCGCGAAGGTTCCGCTGCTCGGCGCCGACGGCTATTTCGCGCTGGTCAATCAGACGGTGCAGCTGGCCGAGAGCTACGGGGTGCATCCGTACCGGATCAAGCACCTGCTGGATCGATACGGGTCGCTGATCTCCGAGGTCATGGCCTTCGCCGAGGACAAACCCGAACTCCTGCAACCGATCACGGACGCGCCGTCCTACCTGCAGGTGGAGGCGGTCTACGCGGCGGCGGCCGAGGGCGCGCTGCATCTCGACGACATCCTGGCCCGCCGGACCAGGATCTCGATCGAGTATCCGCATCGCGGAGCCAACTGCGCGGAGCAGGTGGCCCGGCTGGTCGCGCCGGTCTTGGGCTGGGACGACGAGGAGATCGACCGGGAAGTGCGCACCTATCAGGCGCGGGTCGAGGCGGAGATCCGCTCGCAGACCCAACCGGACGACGCCTCCGCCGACGCCCTGCGGATCGCCGCGCCCGAGCCGCGCCCGCAGATTCTGGAGCCGGTGCCGTCGGAGGGCTGAGCGGTGATCAGTCCCGGTCGGCGCGCGCTTCCACCCCCATCGCCCAGGCGACCAGTGAGCGCAGGTAGCGCAGTACCAGTTCGTCCGGGTACTCGATCGGGTCGGTGAGGTGCAGCCGGGCCAGTTCCTCCATGGCGGCCAGCAGGATTCGCTCCGTCGGGCCGTTCGGATCCACGGTGACCCCGAGATAGCGGGACAGGTGGCGCGCGCCGATCGCACGCGCGTAGGCGCGACCGAGTGAGAGCCGCTCCCGCAGCTCCGGCGGCCCACCGTCGAACGGGCTGAGCATGATGCGCCAGCTGGTCGGCGCGGCGTGCAGATAGTCGAGGATGCCGCGGCCGACCCGGTCCACGTCACCGTGATCCCAGTCCACGCTGCGCACACCGGCGAACGCGATGGCCGATTCGCGGTCCAGCAGCGCCGACGTCAGCCCGGACAGATCGGTGAACTGTTGATACACCAGCGCGCGAGCCACCCGCGCCTCGCGGGCAACCCGCTCGATGCTGACCGCGCCGAAGCCTTCGGTGGCGACGATGTCGCGCGCCACGTTCAGCAGTTGGGTGCGGCGGTCGGCGGCGGACATCCTGCGCTTGGGCCGCGCCTCGGTGGTGCCGCGCTCGGCCGTGGAGCGATCCGTGGTCACGCCGTCGAAGGTAGCTCGAGCAGCAGTTCGACCGCCCGCGCCGCACTCTGCACCGCGCTCTCCATCGTCGCCGACCAGTCGGTGGCGGTCCAGTCGCCCGCGAGCGCCAAGGTGGGCACCGAAGTGCGCTGGTCCGGTCGCAACGCGTGGTTGCCGACGACCTGCGAGAAGGTGGCTTTCGGCATGCGCACGACTTGGGCCTGCACCACGTTCGCCGCTCGCGCCGCCGGATAGTAGCGGCGAAGCAACGCCATCTGCTCGGCGACGATCTCGTCGCTGGACTTGTGGATCTGCTCGTAGGCGCCGCTGGTGGTCAGGCAGTACAGCCATGCCTTCTCGGTGCTGCGCCCGGTCATCCGCTGGCGATCGAAGACCTCGTCGATGACGCCGGTGCCGCCGATCAGCGCCTCGAACTCGGCCGTGGTCCCCAGCGGGCGGTCGAGATAGAGATTGGTGCTGACGATCGGCGTGTAACCCAGTTTGTCGGCCGCCGCGTAGATCTCGGCGTGCTCGGGCAGTTCGTCGAGCAAGCCGCCGATGTTCGAGTTGGGCACGGCGCACACCACCGCGTCGGCCGGGATCGTGCTGCCGTCGGCCAACGCGACGCCCGTCACCTTTCCGTCCGCGATATGGATACGGCGGGCAACGGCCCGGTAGCGCACTTCCACACCGTGCTTCTCGAAGACCCGCAGCGCCCCGGTGACATACAACGTGTCCAGATCGGTGGTGGGATAACCGATGTCGACGGCCTGCCGGTGACGCAGGCCCAGCCGGATGCCGGTGGCCAGTACATCGGCGAACACCTTCGCCGACTCCCGCTGCACCGGCTCCGCCGCGATGCCGAGGGCCAGCCAATCCCACAATGCCTCACGGGCTTTGGCGGGCATGCCGACCCGGTCGAACCATTGTTCCGTGGTGAGGTCGGGCAGGTCGGCGGGTTGGTGCAGGCACTGCCAGCCGAGCCGGAGCGTGGCGATCGTCGCGCGCACGCGCTCGAGCGGGTTCGCGTCGGGATGCGCGCCGGACAGCGTGCGCAGTGCGGCGATTCCTTTGGTGCGCATGGTGACGCTGCGCCCGCCGGGCCAGCGCAGTGTGCCGCCGTGGGGGAAAGCGACGTATTGGCGTGTGCCGACGCTCGTCAGATAGCGGAACAGGTGGTCGTATCCGCTGGCGATCACGTGCTGGCCGTTGTCCGGCGGATCGTCCACCGCCTCGGCGCGCATGGCGTGGGTGCGTCCGCCGAGCCTGCCTCTGCGCTCGAGCAGGGTGACCTGCTTGCCCGCCTCCGCCAGCCAGACCGCCGAGGCGAGCCCGGCCAGTCCGCCACCGATCACCACGTATCGCCGTGGGTCGCTCATGCTGCCTCCCGTCATAACTGACAATTTGTAAGTTAGGTGGGCGGGAGGTGCGCGTCAAGAGTTGTCGGCTGATATCGACTGGGACACAGCGAATTACCGGAGCGGCGGATCACCGCGTCCGGATGCCGGGAGAAACGATCATTCCGCCGGAACAGGCTGACAGCGAGGGCAGAAGAAGATGCCGCGCTCCCGCTGCACCACCCGGTCGTAATCCGGTGCGCTGTCACCGAGTAGGCCGGCCACGAGTGGGGTGCCGCAGCGCTGGCACGGGCGATGGGTACGGCCATAGGCCAGAGGGCGCCGGGGCGGCTTCGCGACCGCCTCGGTGAGAATGCGATGTGCTTCGTTGACCAAGGCCAGCAGATCCGGGACATCCCCCACCCTGGTCGCGGGGTGGACGCGGCGCAGAAAGCAGACCTCGCTGCGGAAGATGTTCCCGATACCGGCCAGATTGCGCTGGTCCAGCAGGGCGACGCCGATGGGCTGGTCGGGATACCGCTCCAGTCGCCGGACGGCTTCCGCCGCATCCCAATCCGGGCCGAGCAGGTCGGGGCCGAGATGGTCGACGACGCGGTGCTCGTCGCGTACCCGCACGACCTCGACGGTGCCCAAGGAGAATCCGACGGCCTCGACATCCGCGGTGCTCAACACCACCCGCGCGGCGACGCGGGGTTTCGTCCAGCGCTGACCGCAGTGGAACACCCGCCAGCTGCCCTCCATCTTCAAATGGGTGTGCACACTCACGATCGGCGTCCGGATGAACAGGTGCTTGCCGTAACTGCCGACGCTCTCGACCACCTGACCGCGCAGGTCGACCGTGGCGTACCGCGGGACACGAAAATCGCTGCGCGTCAGTTCTTTTCCCACCAAGGCCGCGCGGAGCCGCTTCGCGGCCAGGAAGACGGTGTCCCCCTCAGGCATGGGGCGACTCCGGTGCGTCGGCGTAGGGTCGCGGGCTCACGGGCGGCTCCGGAGGCGCAGGCCGCGCGGGGTGGCGGAGAAACCCGCTTCGGTGAGGAATCCGGCGAACGTGTTGCCGTGCACGGTCTCTCCGTTGACCCGATCGATGACCAGCGAGTCCACCCTGCGGCGGCGGACCAGGTCGGCGAGCGCCGCGGCGGCGGCGCGGCGGGCGTCGGGGTCCTCGGTGAAGGTGAGCAGGGTCTTGCCGCCCCGCTCCAGGTACAAGACCAGTTCGCCGTCGACGAGCACGACCAGCGCCCCGGCTTTGCGTCCCGGGCGATGCCCGCCCTCGACGTCGCTCTTCGGCCAGGCCAGTGCCGCGCCGTACGGGTTCGCCGGATCGCAGGCGGCCAGCGCCAGCACCGTGCCGGTCGGCTCCCTGGACTCGGGACGGGCGCGTTCTGGGTCGAAGGAGCGCAGCCGGTCCACCACATCGGTGGTGGAGAACTGCGCGCCGCCCAGCGAATCGACGAAATAGCCGCGACGGCAGCGGCCACGGTCCTCGAACTCGGTGAGCACCCGATACATCAGCGCGAACCCGCCCGGTACGCCTTCGTTCTGTACCGACCCCCTGGTCAGCACGCCGTAGCGCTCCAAGAGCAGATCCGCGGTCGCGTGTGCGCGCAGCGTGTTGTCCGAGATCCGCTCCGGGAGCAGGGACCAGCGCCCGGCGACCGACGGCGGGCCGGAACGGGTGGGCATGCTCGGCCGGGGCAGGTAGGCCCGCCCCCGCGGCGCGCGCCGGGGCGTGCGGTGGGCCGTGGTGGTCCGGGTTGTGCCGGACAGCAGTGCTCGCACCGGCGCGAACGTGTCACCGGAAACCATTCCGGCCCAGACCAGTTCCCACAGTGCCGAGGCCGCCGCGCTGTCGTCGAGCAGGCCGGTGGCGTCGGAGAGCTGGCGGAAGAAGTACGCGCCGCCGCCCTGCGGCACGGGGATCAGGCGTTCCGCGGGAGCAGCGGAGACCGGATTCCCCACACCGGCCGCGTCTTCCGGACCGACCGGTGATCGTCTTCCACGTCGGCCGTCGCCCGACCCGTTCGGTGTGGCGCTACCAGGGGGCTCGGCCACATCGGAGCGCCGGTGCGCGCCGTGACCGTCGGCCGCGCTGCCGACGGGCGGATCCGGCTCGTCCAACGGCACGGGCACTCGATCTTCCGCTCGGCCGGGTGGCGTCCACGGCACGAAGGTCGCGCCCAGCGCGGCGAGCAGGCGCAACTGGACCTCGGTGAGCTCGATGTCGTCCGGCGGCGCGAGGCTGAACGGCGCCTGCTCGGCCGGATGCAGCGCGATCCAGCCGTCCTTGGCGGTGATCGCGCCGTGCCCGGACCAGATCACCTCGCCGGTCGCCATGAGTTCGTCGAGCATGGCCGGGGTGTAGTCGCGCACCCGCGCGGGCAGGACGAGCGATTCCCAGGCCGACGCGGGGATCGGCACGCCCGCGAGCTGTTCCACCACGGCCGCTACGCCGTCGACGCCGCGCAGCTCGCCACTGCCGACGTGCTGCCAGGACGGGAGAAATCGTCCGAACGCGGCGGTCGAGACCGGCTCGACCTCATGTCTCGCGGCGGCGAGCGACCTGCGGCGCAGTCGGCGCAGCACCTGCGTGTCGCACCATTCCGACCCGGCCGCCCCCGGCGTGAATTCGCCCTCGACCACGCGTTTCTCCGCGGCGAGCCGATGCAGCGCGGTAGCGGCGACCGCGGTGCCGAGGCCGAACCTGGCCGCCACCGCCTCCGTGCCGAACGGGCCGTGGGTGCGGGCATAGCGGCCGATCAGATCGCCGAGCGGATCGGCCACCGGCTCGATGAACGCCGACGGCGTGCCGATCGGCAGCGGAACCCCGAGCGCGTCGCGCAGCCGGGCCGCGTCCTCGACCGCGACCCACCAGGTGCGCCCCGCGAAGGAGACCTCCAGCGCACGACGGGCGGACACCAGGCTCTCGAACCAGCCGACGGGGTCGTCCTCGCAGCGCTCGGCGGCTTCGGCGGCGGTGAGCGGCCCGAGCAGCCGCAGCAGATCCGCCAGACCCTCGGCGTCGCGCGCGTGCCGCTCGGGGGTGAGCCGCTGCAGTTCGCGCTCGGTCTGCTCGATGACCGCGGCGTCGAGCAGTTCGCGCAGCTCGACCCGGCCGAGCAGTTCGGCGAGCAGGCCGGAATCGAGCGACAGCGCGGCGGCGCGCCGCTCGGCCAGCGGGCTGTCGCCGTCGTACATGAACTGCCCGATGTAGTCGAACAGCAGAGCGTTGGCGAACGGTGACGGCGTCGCGGTCTCCACCTCGACCAGCCGTATCCGCCGCCGCCCCACCTGGCCGAGCAGTTCGCGCAGCGACGGCAGGTCGTAGACGTCGCGCAAGCATTCGCGCACCGTCTCCAACAGGATCGGGAACTCGGGAAACTTGCGCGCCACGTCCAGCAACTGGGCCGAGCGCTGCCGCTGCTGCCACAGCGGGGCTCGTTTGCCCGGGTCGCGGCGCGGCAGCAGCAGTGCGCGCGCGGCGCATTCCCGGAATCGGGAGGCGAACAGCGCCGAGCCGCCCACTTGCTCGGTGACGATGTCGTCGATCTCGTCGGCCTCGAAGACGAACAGTTCGGCGCCGGGCGGATCGTCGGTGGTGTCGGGCAGCCGCACGACGATGCCGTCGTCGGAGGCGTTCGGCGCGGCGTCGACGCCGAACCGCTCCCGCAACCGCGCGCCGATGGCCAGCGCCCACGGGGCGTGTACCGGGAGGCCGTAGGGCGAGTGCAGCACCAGCCGCCAGTCGCCGAGTTCGTCGCGGAACCGCTCCACCACCAGGGTGCGGTCGGTGGGCAGGTGGCCGGTCGCGGTGCGCTGTTCGTCCAGGAGAGTCAGGAGATTGGCGGTCGCGTTGTCGTCCAGACCGGCGGAGAGCATGAGGTCCGCGACCGGCTCCTGCACCGCTACGGCAGCCGCGCCGCCCGTGTCGATGCTCTTCGGAAACGACTGCGCGCGAGTTCTTTTGGACGTTTTCGGCGGTGTACCGCCGTCGCGCCGCGACGTCTTCTCCGCACTCGCCGGTCCTGCGGCGCGGTCCTGCGCGACCGTGCGCACGAACTCGCCGAGCGCCGCGCCGAGTTCGGCGGGGCGACCCAGCCCGTCACCGTGCCAGAACGGCAACCGGCCCGGCTGCCCGAACGCGGGCGTCACCAGCACCCGATCGAAGGTGATCTCCTCGATCCGCCAGCTCGTCGCCCCGAGCGCGAACACGTCGCCGACCCGGGACTCGTACACCATCTCCTCGTCGAGTTCCCCGACCCTCGAGGCCTTCTCGCCCACCATGTACACCGCGAACATGCCGCGATCGGGAATCGCTCCGCCCGAGGTCACGGCCAGCCGCTGCGCGCCGGGCCGCCCGGTGAGGGTGCCCGCGTCGCGATCCCAGACCAGCCGGGGACGCAGTTCGGCGAACTCGTCGGAGGGATACCGCCCGGAGAGCAGGTCGAGCACCGATTCATAGGCTGAGCGCGGCAGCGAGGCGTAACTGCCTGTGCCGCGCACGACGTCGAACCACGCGTCGACGTCGATCGGGTCGAGCGCGCAGGCGGCGACGGTCTGCTGCGCGAGGATGTCCAGCGGATGCGCCGGGATCTGGATCGCCTCGATCTGCCCGGCCGTCATCCGCTGCGACGCCACCGCGCAGTGGATGACGTCGGTGCGGTGTTTGGGAAAGATCACCCCGCGCGAGATCTCGCCGACCTGATGCCCCGCCCGGCCGATCCGCTGCAACCCGCTCGCCACCGATGGCGGGGCCTCCACCTGGACCACCAGGTCCACCGCGCCCATGTCGATGCCCAGTTCCAAGCTGCTGGTCGCGACCACGCAGCGCAGCCGCCCGCTCTTGAGATCGTCCTCGATCAGCGCTCGCTGCTCCTTGCTGACCGAGCCGTGGTGCGCGCGCGCCAGCAACGGCCCGGCGCCGTGGATCACCTCGGTGGACGGGCCGAGCTGGGCGGGCGGCTTGTGCTCGGTCTCCACCGGCTCGCCCAGCCGCGCCGCGTACGCCTCGTTCAGCCGGGCGGTGAGCCGCTCGGCCAGCCTGCGGGAGTTCGCGAACACGATCGAGGACCGGTGCTCGAGCACCAGATCGACGATCGCCTCGTCCACGTGCGGCCAGATCGATCCAGGCTGGTCGGAGTCGCCCGGCTCGGTCATGTCCGCCACCGGCACGCGCACCGACAGGTCGAACGTCTTCGGCGCTGGCGGCGCGACCAGCGTGATCGGCGCGTTGCCGACCAGGAACCGCCCCACCTCCTCCGGCGGCCGTACCGTCGCCGACAGCCCGATGCGCTGGGCGGGCCGCTCGGTCAGCAGATCCAGTCGCGCCAGCGACAGCGCCAGGTGCGAACCGCGCTTGGAGCCGGCGATCGCGTGCACCTCGTCCACGATCACCGTGCGCACCTCCCGCAGCGTCTCGCGCGCGGCCGAGGTGAGCATGAGGAACAGCGACTCCGGCGTGGTGATCAGGATGTCGGGCGGGGTGCGCAGCATGGACCGCCGATCCGACGCGCTGGTGTCGCCGGAGCGGACGCCGACGGTGATCTCCGGGGGCTGTAGTCCCAGGCGCTTGGCGGTCTGCGTGACACCGACCAGCGGCGCACGCAGATTGCGTTCCACGTCCACCGCCAGCGCCTTCAACGGGGACACGTACAGCACCGAGGTGCCCGCCCGCTCCGGCCGCCGCTCCCGGCCCGCCAGCTGGTCTATCGCCCACAGGAACGCCGAGAGGGTCTTGCCGGACCCGGTGGGCGCGACGACCAAGGTGTGCTCGCCCGCCGCGATCGCCTTCCACGCCCCGAGCTGAGCGGAGGTCGGCGCGGGGAACGCGCCGTCGAACCACTCCTGGGTCGCGCGGGAGAACTGGGCCATGGGTTCAGTGTGCACCGGCGCACCGACAAGCACGCCGGTACCGATTCGCGACCGAACCCGCGAGCAAACGAACAGCGTCCGCCGAGGGCGGCCCGTACGCTTCGACAGGTGCAAAAGGTGCTCAGACTCGACCTGGTCAGCCATGGGATGACCGAGGCGATGCGGAAAGCACGTTTCCCGGTCGACGAATCGCTCACCGAGGCGGGCAGGCGGGCGGTGGCCGGGTGCGGCCCGCTCACCGCCCAGCGGGTGCTCACCGGCCCGGAACGCAGGACGGTGGAGACCGCCGCGTTGCTGGGATTGCCGGGCGAGGAGGACAACCGGCTGCGCGACCTGGACGCGGGCGCCTGGCGCGGCGGCGAACTGATGTCGGTGCCCCAGGACGAACTCTATGCCTGGCTGACCGACCCGGCGTTCCGCGGGCACGGCGGCGAATCCGTGCTGGACGTGATCGAACGGACCAGGCTGTGGATGGCCGAGGTCGCCGCGCGGTCGGTGTCCACGATCGCGGTCACCCACCCGGCGGTCGTGCGGGCCGCGCTGCTGGTGACGCTGGACGCCCCGCCGAAATCGTTCTGGCGGATCGACATCCCTCCCGGCAGCGTCACCCGCCTGCACTATCGCGGCGAATGGACATTGCACTTCACCGCCTGAGCGGCCCGGGACAGGCACTCCCGGGCCGCTTCGATCGGGTTCAGCAGCTGGTCGGTGCGGGTTCGCCGCGGAACCTGGCCTCCACGTAGTTCCACGCGTCCGTGAATCCGGCGGCCGCCGCGGTCATGTGCTCGGAGATGTCGACGGTGTGGAACGTCACCGGCGCACCCGCCTTGCAGTACCGGTCGGCGACCTCGGCGACGGGTTTGTAGAAGGTGAGTTCGTCGAACCGGCCCTGCCACAGATAGGTCGGCACGGCCGGCACGCCGTCGAAGTACCGCAGGCTGTTCTCGCGCAGCACCGCGTGCGCCTCCGGGCTGTCCATCAGGCTCTTGGACGCCGCCATCTGCTCCGCGCTGCGGAAGGCGCCGTGGAAGAGCAGGAACCTGCGGCAGGCGTCGTGAGTGAATTCCCGGAACCACAGACCGTTCTCGTTGAGCTGATCCGAGATCGGCAGCCGATCCGGGTACTCCCGTTCCAGCCCCATGGCGGCGGCGAAAGCCAGGCCGAACCCGGGGTGCGGCTCGAAGCCGAGCGACATCGCCATTTCCTCCAGATCGGCGGGGATGCCGCCGGCAACGGCGGTGGTGAGCTTCAGATCCGGAGCGTAGGTGGGCTGCATGGCGGCGGCCCACGCGGTGGCCATGCCGCCGCCGGAGTAGCCCGCTATGGCGACGGGAGAGTCGGACAACCCGAGTTCGGCGACCTTGCGAACGGCCCTGACGCTGTCGAGGGTCATCATGCCGGCCAGGCGCGCCGCGCCGTAGGCGGAGGTAGGGCCGAGATAGTCCGGCAGCGAGATCGCCCATCCGCGTCCGATGGGCAGCATCGCGCCGACCGCGTCCTGCAGTTCGCCGTTGAACAGCGAGCGCGACGGATTGCACTGGGTGCCGAGCGAATTGATCAGCGCCTGGTAGGAGACCAGCGGCGGGTTCTTCACACCGGCGGGCATCAGGACGGTCGTGATGCCCATGACGGGGTTGCCCTGCGAATTCGTGGAGCGGAATGCCACTTGCCAGCCCTCGGTCCCGACATACATACCGGTGTCGATCCTGCGGGCCCGCACGACGTCGCCGGGGGCGAGCGCCCCCAGGTCGGGCGGCGCCGCGTAGAAGGGGTCGGGATCAGGAGTGGGATACAGGGGCTGAGCCGTCGCTGGCAGGCCGAGCAGGCCCAGCGAGACGATGCTCACCAGCAGGATCGCGATCCGGAACGGAACTCTGGACACGGGTTTCCTTCGAAAGTCAGCCGTCACCGACCCACCGTCGCGCGGCCTGCCGGCCACGGCGCCAGTGCTTCGGACGGATCGGCACTACACGGAAAGCCGCAGCGAACCTTCGCTGCGGGGCAGAGCGGAAGGAACCGCCGCCGCAGCGACCCTGAGTCGATCATGGCGGACTGCCGCACCTCCTTCGACTCCGGGACCGCCGGTAGCCGCGAAGGCGGCACCATCCGCTGCGAAAATAGCGCCCGACCCCCGCCTGGCGCCGCACCGGAACAGACGAACCGGACAACTCACAATGCCCGGGGCTCGCCATTCGACAAGATCACTAACGGGGGCGGCCTACCCGGTCGCGCGTCGGCCCTGCCCCTCGTCGTGTGGCTCATGTGAAGCTGAGCACCGTCCGTCCGCCCAGCGGGCGTTGCAGGTCCACGACGACCACGCCGTACTCGCGCTTCTGCTCCGGGTTCGCGCCCTGGCACGGCGGCATGCCGCGATGCAGACCGTGGATCAGCCGCACGTTCACCCGGTCGGCGGATTCCTCCACCCGCGCGGTGAACCCGATGCTCGGACAGCCGACCGGGCCGGGGATGTGGATGCCGAGCTTGTCCGTCCCGTCCTCGGTGTCGTACTGCGAGAAGGGCAGTGCCGAACTGGATTCCAGATCCGCGGCATGCGGGATGACGACCATCGTCCCGCCCGCGAATCGCCGTGGTCCCGGGTCGGCAGGCATTCCCGCCGCCGCTTCCTCGGTGCGCTCCGCGGTGGCGGGCACGGCCGGGTCCGCTTGCTGCCCGCACGCGGTCAGCGTTCCGAAGGTCAGAGCGGCGACGATCGCCGTGCCCATCCTGCGCAGTGCCACCTTTCCACCTTCACACAGGTGGGCGCGCGTGCGGCGGAGGATGCGCGGTGTGGCACGGGTGCGGCTCACCGGCGGACGGCCGGATCGACGCGCCGCGGTGGTGTGCGCGTCGTCACATGCACCTCGCACTGTGCTTAGCTCGTGCGCATCCGAGTACCTCTTGAATGTGCATACTGCTCAATTTGACACGTAAAGGTTGTGCGTTCAGTTCTTCAGGACCACGATATCGGCAACAAGTGCTCAACAAGGCTCAGCGCCGGACCGGCGCCGGGCAGACGGGTGGATCCCTATGACCGAGCTCGCCGACCGCGATCTGACCGCGGCTGCCTACGACCTGGCCGACCGTTACCGCGTCGGCTCGGGGACCGTTGTCCTCACCGGCGTGCAGGCCATCGCGCGGCAGCTGGTCGAGCAGCATGTGCGCGATCTGCGCGCCGGGCGGCGGGTGGGCACGTTCGTGTCCGGGTATCAGGGCAGTCCGCTCGGCGGCGTCGACAAGATGCTGTCCGGCATGCCGGAGGTGCTCGCCGAGCACGACATCTCGTTCGTCCCGGGATTGAACGAGGAACTGGCCGCGACCTCCGTGTGGGGCAGCCAGGCGGATCTGCCCGCGGGGAGGCCGACCCACGACGGCGTCGTCGGCGTCTGGTACGGCAAAGGCCCCGGCCTCGACCGCGCGACCGACGCGCTGCGCCACGCCAACATGTACGGGGTGAATCCGCGCGGCGGCGTCCTGCTGCTGGTCGGTGACGATCCGGCGGCCAAGTCCTCCACCGTGCCCGCGGTGAGTGAGCGCTCGTTGGCCGCGATGAACATTCCCGTGCTGTTCCCGCGCAACGCCCGCGAGGTCGTCACCATGGGCCTGCACGGCGTCGCCCTCTCGCGCGCGTCGGGCTGCCTGGTGGCCATGAAGATCGTCGCCGACGTCGCCGACGGCGCGTGGACCGTGGACGGTTCGGTGGGTGACATCGATATCGTCGTGCCCGAAATCGAGTGGGAAGGGCGGCGATTCTACTACCGGCAGCGTCCGATGGCCGCGCCGGCCGACAGCCTGCTCGCCGAGGCCGACCTCTACGGCCCCCGCTGGGAGCTGGTGCGCGCCTACAGCACCCGCAACGGGCTCGACGTGATCGAGGTCGACCCGGCCCGCGCCACGCTCGGCATCGCCGCCACCGGCACCACCTTCGACGCGGTCCGCCAAGCGCTGCTCGACCTCGGCGCCGACGACGACGCTCTGTACGGCGCGGGTATCCGCCTGCTGCGCATCGGAATGCCGTATCCCGTCGCGCCGGACCGGGTCCGGGAGTTCGCCGCCGGGCTCGACCGGCTGATCGTCGTCGAGGACAAGACCGCGTTCATCGAGACCCAGATTCGCGACATCCTCTACGGCGTCGCGGGCGCACCCGAGATCCTCGGCAAGCGCGATCACGCCGGCCGCCCGCTGTTCGCCGCCGACGGCGAACTGACCTCGGGACGCATCGCCGCGCCGCTGCGCCGCCTGCTCGACGGGCGCCTCGAACTGAAACGCCCGCTGCCGCAGCCGCTGTCGCTGTCGGTGCTGCCCGCCAAGCGCGCGGCCTACTTCTGCAGCGGTTGCCCGCACAACCGTTCCACCGCTGTCCCGGAGGGCTCGCTGGCGGGCGGCGGCATCGGCTGCCACACGTTGGTGACCATGTCCGGCCGTAGCGACAGCAAGGTCACCGGGCTCACCCAGATGGGCGGGGAGGGCGCACAGTGGATCGGCCAGGCGCCGTTCACCGACGTGCCGCACCTGTTCCAGAACATCGGCGACGGAACGTATTTCCACTCCGGCCAGCTCGCCGTGCAGGCGTGCGTCGCCGCGGGCGTGAACATCACGTTCAAGCTGCTGCACAACGACGTGGTCGCGATGACCGGCGCGCAGCACGCCGAGGGCGCGCTCACGGTGCCGATGCTCACCCACAAGCTCGCGATCGAGGGCGTCCGGCGCATCATCGTCTGCGCCGACGAGCCAGAGCGCTACCGCAAGCGCGATCTCGCGCCCGGCACCTCGCTGTGGCACCGCGACCGGCTCGACGAAGCGCAGCGCGCGCTGCGCGAGGTCCCCGGCGTCACGGTGCTGATCTACGACCAGCACTGCGCGGCCGACGCGCGACGGCAGCGCAAGCGCGGCGCCCTGCCGGTGCGCCGCACCCGGGTGGTCGTCAACGAGGCGGTGTGCGAAGGCTGCGGTGACTGCGGTGTCCAGAGCAACTGCCTGTCGGTGCAGCCGGTGGACACCGAGTTCGGACGCAAGACGCGGATCGACCAGACCTCGTGCAACACCGACTACAGCTGCCTGAAGGGCGACTGTCCCGCGTTCGTCACGGTGGAGCTGCCCGATCCGGCCGAGCGGAAGCCGCGCGGAGCCGGTCGCGCGCCGCGGCCGCCGCGGCTGCCGGAACTCGTGCACGAACCGCCGGCGACCACGCAGAACGTCTTCCTCGCCGGCATCGGCGGCACCGGCATCGTCACCGTCAACCAGGTCCTGGCGACCGCCGCGATGCGCGCCGGGTACGAGGTGGCGAGCCTGGACCAGATCGGCATGAGTCAGAAGGCCGGGCCGGTGGTCTCGCACCTGCGTTTCGCCGTCGGCGCGCTGGAACCGGCCAACCGGCTGGCCCCCGCCTCCGCCGACTGCATCGTGGCCTTCGATCTGCTGGCCGCCACCGACAACAAGAATCTGGCCTACGGCAGTGCCGCGACGACCGTCTCGGTCGCGTCCACCAGCAAGACCCCGACCGGGGACATGGTCTACGACCGGTCCGTCACCTATCCCGGCGAGGGGGTGCTGCTGCGGCGATTGGAACAGGTTTCGCGTTCGGTGCGGTCCTTCGACGCCCTCGCCGCCGCGGAGGCGCTCTTCGGCAACACCGCCGCCGCGAACTTCCTGCTGGTCGGCGCCGCCTACGAGACCGGCGGTCTGCGGCTGCCCGGCTGGGCGATCGAGGAGGCCATCGAGATCAACGGCGTTGCCGTGGACGCCAACCTCGCGGCCTTCCGCTGGGGCCGGGTCGCGATCGCGCGGCCCGATGAGTTCGCCGCGGCCACCACCCGCCGCACGACCGAACCCACCCCTGTGGAGGTGCCCGCGGACCTGTTCGACGGGCTGACCGCGACGGGCGAGACGCGGCGGCTGGTCGAGCTGCGGGCCGTCGAACTGATCGGCTTCCAGAGCGTCGCGGTGGCGCGCGACTACGTCGCCACGATGCAACGCGTATGGGCTGCCGAGCGCCGGGTGACCGACCGCACCGAGTTCAGCGAACAGGTGGCGCGCGGGCTGTACAAATTCACGGCGTACAAGGACGAGTACGAGGTGGCGCGCCTGCTCACCGATCCGGCGTTCCTGGCCGAGGTCGCCGCGCAGGTGCCCGACGGGGCGAATCTCACCTATCGGCTGCACCCGCCGGTCCTGCGCGCGCTGGGACGCAAGGACAAGATCGGGATGGGGCCGGGCAGCCACTTCGCCCTGCGCTTGCTCGCCAAGGGCAAACGCCTGCGCGGCACCAAGCTCGATCCGTTCGGATACGCGCACGTGCGACGCGTAGAACGCGAGTTGCGGGCGCACTACACCGCGATGGTGACAGACCTCGCGGAGGCGCTGGACCGATCGGGCTACGACCGCGCGGTGCGTGCGGCGGCCCTCGCCGACGTGGTGCGCGGATATGAGGACATCAAGCTCGCCAACGTCGCCGACTACGCCGAACGCCTGCGGGAACTCGGTATCGAGCCGCCGCGCTGCTAGCGGCTGCGCGGCCCGCGGGGTGGGCGGGCGCGGCGTGGGTGCTCGGATCGACGCCTCGGCAGGTCTTCGCCGCTCGGCAAACGCCTCACGCCGTGTAACCGGTGACCTTGCCGATCCACGCGACGAAATCCGCCGCGTCCTCATTGCTGGCGTGTCCCGCGTCCCAATACATCGCGGCGTCGACCTGGTCACCCAGATTCGCCAGACTCGCGGCGAGATTGCCCACAATGGTCAGCGACGCGTCGGTGTCCTTGGTGCCGACGCGAATCCACCAGTGCTTCGCCCGGGCGGGATTGCGCTGCCGGAGGAAGAACATCGGGTTCATCATGCTGATCTTCTCGGGCAGGTCGCTGTCGAGGACCGCCCCCGGGTCACCCGTCGCTTTCCGCAGGCTGAAGAGGGTGAAATGCCTGGCCTTGACGTTGCCGGAACCGAAAAGGTTGTTCTCGGCCGAGGACAGGTCGAAAGCGTCGAACGCGGGCACGCCTTTCTTCCGCTCGCCCACGTGGGCGAGGAAGTTCGGCCAAGTGAACTCCGCCCGGTCGCCCGACCACGTGATCCAGGTGTTGGCCGCCAAGTAACTCGAACGGTCGGCGTCGGGCAGGGCGTGCAGATACTTGGTCGCCGCCGGTTCCAGATAGGTGCGCACCAGGTAGTTGCCGTAGTTGGCGGCCGTGATGAGCCCGAAGCCGTCCCCGCCCTGCAGTTCCAGTGCGGCCTGGTAGTCCGGGAACGCCGTGCTCAGATCGTGCGAGGCCGTCGCGTCGAATTCGCCGGAGCGCACGGGGTTGGCGCCCCAGTTCCACTCGTAAGCCATGTCCGCGTGTTCCAGGTCGGTGATCGGGCAGTAGGGAGCGGCGGCGAAAACGGCGTCGCTCGCGTCCGCCGCGCCGAGTTCGGCGAGATACCGGTCGTACATCCGGTTGTCGGCGGAGGCGGCGAGCAGCGCGGACAGCGCGCCGCCCGCGCTGACCCCGGTGGCTACGATCCGGTCGGTGTTTCCCGGAACCCGGCCGGAATTGTGCCGGAGGTATCGGACCGCGGCCTTGAGATCCACGATGGCCGCGGGGGCCACGCCGTAATTCGTGGCGTCGGGTGAGACCAGGTCGCGCCCGCGCACACCGGGCTCGACCACGACATAACCGGCCGCGAGCGCGAGGTCGCGGTTGCGGTTCGCCCCGCCGTCCGGCTCGTCGTTCTTCGCCGCCGACGACAGGTATCCGCCGACGGAGTTGCTGAAGAGGATCGGAGCTCTGCTCGCGTCGACGGAATTTCCCTCGATCTCGACAGGGACGCTGATGTTCAAGCTCTGATACGTCTTGTCCACCGGCTTCGCCACGTAGACGACGTTGTCGTAGAACCGATAGGTCACCTTCTTGTCCCGCTCGAAGGTGGCGACGGTCTTCTTCCGCGTCGTGAAGTCGTCGGGGTCGAAGGCCAACTCGTCCACCGCTCGCGCGTCGCCGTCCAACAGGCCGCAGGCGGCGAACATCGGCACGGCGACCGCCGCCGCACACCCTTCGAGCATCGCCCTGCGCCGCACAGCTCTCTCCTTCGCATTCGTGGCAAGCCGTTCGGTGTCGCGGCCGTAGCGGCGACAGAACTCTTGCCCGGAACGAATCAGCTGGTCATCGGGTCGCTGAGATCGAAGGATAGCGGTAGCGGACGCCGCGCACGTGCGCTGCTGCGCCCGACGCGCGCCGGAAGACGGGCGCCGGGCGCGACCTGCCGGTCGGCGGTCGATGACCGCATCGAGGCTGAGCGAGCGCAGCCGATCAGCCGACTTTCACCGGCGCCGTCGCCGCATCGGCTGTTCGCGCACGGCCGACGGCAAGCGCGACCAGAACGGCATTGCCCGCCGTGGAAATCATCGGCCCGGCGATGGACGCGAATTCGAAGCCGCTCACCATCAGCACGCCGAGCAATCCGAGGCTGTTGGCGAGTGCGTTCGCGGCGAACGTCTGCCAGGTTTCCTCACGCGGTTCGGACCACACGTGCCGGAGCGTCGGAATGGTGGCGATGAGATTCGCGCAGATCGCGAACAGCGCGCCGAACGCCTTTTCCGATACACCGACCGTCACCAGCACGCACGCGATCGAAGAAACCAGGCAGGCCCAATCGATATTGTCCTCCGGTCGCAGACCGGACCCGCGGGTGAGGCCGACGGCGATGACCGCCGCGTTCATGGCCGCCGCCGCGGCGTTGATGGCCGCGGCGAGATAGCCGCCATCGAGGTACGCCACCACTGCGAACACGGTGTTCGCGGTGCACCAGGCCGCCCACGATGCGATGCGCGGCCTGGTGTTGCCCTCCAGTATCCCCGCCAGGTAGGCGACGACGCCGAACAACGAAATGCCGACGCCCAGACACGCCGAAGACGTGCTCACATTCCAGAAATCACTCACGCGGAACTTTCCTCACAAATTGTCGTCGTTGCACGCAGAGATGGCCGACATTGGCGATCGAATCATTACGAACACGCCGAAGGAGACAAGCCGGGTGCGGTGATGGAACCGGGGGTTGCCTGCGGGAGAACACTTCGGGATGAATTGTCCGGGTGACCGGAAAGCATCGTGACACGACAACTCGGGCGTCACCAATGCAGGGCCGCGCTGTAACCATCTTTTAACTAGTGCTTTGCAAAGGTCGGCGGCGATGGGTATGCGGCGGGTTATTCCGCCGGGTATTCCGCTGTGATCTGCAGGACAGAGATCGGGCAAATATGCGACATGTCGCGGTATGCGACATCCCTGCTTTTTCCGCCCCGGCCCGGTCCGGAGGCGAGCGCTCTGCGCGCTGCTCCGGCTCGGATCGCGGCTGCCGTACCGACTGACTGGTCCGGCAAAAGAGAAACGGCCCGGAGCGATCTGCTCCGAGCCGTTTCGTAGTAGCGGGGACAGGATTTGAACCTGCGACCTCTGGGTTATGAGCCCAGCGAGCTACCGAGCTGCTCCACCCCGCGTCGGTAGGGACAACACTACACAACAGGGGAGCGAACAACCCAATCGTGCTGGTAGGGCGGCATATTTGCGGTCTCGGATCAGCCGAATTCGATGCCTTGGGCGAGGGGAAGGTCGGTGGAGTAGTTGACGGTGTTGGTGGCTCGGCGCATGTACGCCTTCCACGAGTCCGAGCCGGATTCGCGGCCGCCGCCGGTCTGCTTCTCGCCGCCGAAGGCGCCGCCGATCTCGGCGCCGGAGGTGCCGATGTTGACATTGGCGATCCCGCAATCGGATCCGTCGGCGGCGAGGAAACGCTCGGCCTCGCGCTGGTCGGTGGTGAAGATGGCCGAGGACAGGCCCTGCGGCACTTCGTTGTGCATGGCGATCGCGCGATCGAAGTCGTCGTAGGTGAGCACGTACAGGATCGGCGCGAAGGTCTCCTCCCGCACCACCGCGGTCTGGGCGGGCATGCGCACGATGGCGGGCCGGACGTAGTAGGCGTCGTCGCCGAATCCCTCGACTCGCTCACCGCCGCAGACCAGTTCGCCGCCGTCGGTCACGGCCTTGTCCAGCGCCGCGCGCATCCCGGTGTAGGCCTTGCCGTCGATCAGCGGTCCGACCAGCACGCCGTCGTCGAACGGATCGCCCACCGGCAGTTGCCGGTACGCCCGCTCGAGCCGGTCCAGCAGGGGGCCCGCCACGCCGCGGTGCACGATCAGCCGCCGCAACGTGGTGCAGCGTTGCCCGGCCGTGCCCGCCGCGGCGAACACGATGGCCCGCGCCGCGAGGTCGAGGTCAGCGGAGGCGGTGACGATCGCGCCGTTGTTGCCGCCCAGTTCGAGCAGGCAGCGCCCGAGCCGCTCGGCCACCCGCGGCGCCACCAACCGGCCCATCCGCACCGAGCCGGTCGCGCTCACCAGCGCCACCCGTGCGTCATCGACGAGACGGGAGCCGACGGCGCTCGCGCCCTGGATCAACTGGTGGATCTCCGGATCCGCGTCCGCCTCGCACGCCGCGCGCCGCAGCAGCGCGTGGCAGGCCAGCGCCGTCAGCGGCGTCGTCTCCGACGGCTTCCACACCACGGTGTCGCCGCAGACCAGCGCGATCGCCGTATTCCATGCCCAGACCGCGACCGGGAAGTTGAACGCCGAGATCACCCCGACCACGCCGAGCGGATGCCAGGTCTCCATCAACCGGTGGCCGGGACGCTCCGAAGGCATGGTGTGGCCGTACAGCTGCCTGGACAGACCGACGGCGAATTCGCAGATGTCGATCATCTCCTGCACTTCACCCGCGGCCTCGGCGGGGATCTTGCCCGCCTCGAGCGTGACGAGTTCGGCGAGATCGTCCTTGTGTTCGGTGAGCAGCCTGCCGAGGCCGCGCACGACCCCGGCCCGAACGGGCGCAGGAACCGTGCGCCAGGTCCGGAAGGCGCTAGCGGCCCGGCCGATCGCGGCGTCTACCTCGTCGAGCGAACTGGACCGCAAGGTGGTCAGCTGCCCTCCGGTGATCGGAGTGCGAGCGAGCAGATCGCCGGGTTCCGGTGCCGGCGCGCCCAATTGGCGCAACACCGCCTCCGCGCGGGCGGCGAGACGCTCGGTGGCCTGATCGTCGAGTACCTCGGTCATGTGTTGTTCCGCCGTACCTTTCGGCCGCGTCGCGGCGTGTCTGTCCCACATAGCGGGAGGATGGAGATGAGGTTCCGGACACGAGGCGGGCTGCCTGAGTTAGCCTTCGCTGATGGCGGATACACCGGCAAGACCCGTACTCGATGACATCGATCGCCTGCTGATTCGTGAACTGATGGCCGATGGACGGGCCACTTTGTCGAACCTGGCCGAGAAGGCGAGTCTGTCGGTGTCCGCGGTGCAGTCACGGGTCCGCCGATTAGAGGCGCGCGGCGTGATCCGCGGGTACACCGCGCACGTCGATCCCGAAGCGCTCGGCCAGCTGCTGTCGGCATTCGTCGCGATCACTCCTCTCGATCCGTCGCAACCCGATGACGCCCCCGCGGTGCTGCAGCACATCCCCGGCATCGAGGCCTGCCACTCGGTGGCCGGTGAGGAGAGCTACATCCTGCTGGTGCGCGTGGCGTCTCCGCGGCACCTCGAGCAGTTGCTCCAAGAGATCAGAGCCACCGCCAACGTGCGCACCCGGAGCACCATCATCTTGCAGACATTCTATGACAGGTGACGATTCTGTGTAATTAATACGCTTTGTTGTAGAGGTTCCGTAAATTTTTACGTACCCTCAGGGCGTGACCATCGAACTGGAACGCACCCGCCCGGCGGTCACCCCCGCCGCCAGGGTCCACGAGATCTTGTCGGCGAGCATCCTGGCCGACGGCTTCGACTTGGTACTCGACCTCAACCGTTCCCGCGGCTGCCGCCTCGTCGACGAACGCGACGGCAGCCCCTACCTGGACATGTTCGGGTTCTTCGCCTCCAACGCGCTGGGCATGAACCATCCCGCCCTCGCCGAGGACGCGCAGTTCCGGGCCGAGCTGCTCGCCGCGGCGGTGAACAAGCCGAGCAACTCCGACGTGTACACCGTCGAGATGGCCCGCTTCGTCGAGACGTTCGTGCGGGTGCTCGGCGACCCGCGGCTACCGCACCTGTTCTTCATCGATGGCGGCGGCCTCGCCGTGGAGAACGCCCTCAAGATCGCGTTCGACTGGAAGAGCAGGCACAACGAAGCACATGGCCGCGCACCGGAACTCGGTGCCAAAGTGCTGCATCTGACCGGCGCGTTCCACGGCCGCACCGGGTACACCATGTCGCTCACCAACACAGATCCGGTGAAGACCGCGCGCTTCCCGAAGTTCGACTGGCCGCGGATCGAGTCGCCCTATCTCACCGACGCGTTCGACGTCGAGGAGGCGGAGGCCGACTCACTCGCCCGGATACGGCGGGCATTCGAGCAGAATCCTTACGACATCGCGTGTTTCATCGCCGAACCGATCCAGGGCGAGGGCGGCGACCGGCATCTGCGTCCGCAGTTCCTGCAAGCCGTGCAGCGGCTGTGTCACGAGAACGACGCGCTGTTCGTGCTGGATGAGGTGCAGACCGGCGTCGGCATGACCGGAACCGCATGGGCCTACCAGCAACTCGGCTTGGCGCCGGACGTCGTCGCGTTCGGCAAGCGGACCCAGGTGTGCGGCGTCATGGCGGGCGGACGCGTGGACGAGGTGCCCGACAACGTGTTCACGGTCAGCTCCCGGCTCAATTCCACCTGGGGCGGCAACCTGGCCGACATGGTGCGCAGCAGGCGCACCCTGGAGGTGCTCGAGCAGGACGCGCTGATCGAACGGTCCCGGGCGCTGGGGGCGCACCTGCTCGAACGGCTGGGCGACCTGGCCGCCCGGCACGCCGATGTCAGCGAGCCGCGCGGGCGCGGCCTGATGTGCGCGATCACTCTGTCGTCGCCGCTGTTGCGCGACGAGGTGCTCACCGCGCTGCGCGAGCGCGAGCACGTGCTGATCCTGGGCACCGGCGAACGGGGCATCCGGTTCCGTCCTCCGCTGACGGTCACCGGCGCCGAACTGGACGAGGCCGTCGACGCACTGGATCGGGTCCTGAGCAGCCTCGAACAGCGCACGTAGGGGCGATCCGGACATTCCGGTGCACTCCGGCGCGGGTGCGCCGGAATGCCGGATCCGGCCCCTAGGCTTCGCACCCATGGCCTCTCGTCTTCACCACGCTCCGGCAGGGCGCGGCGCGTGAAACGACAGCGGATGTACCGGTGCCGCGCGCCCCACCTCGTGGCCGCGCTGCTGTTGTCGGCGTCGGCCGGCTGCGCGGCCGGCGACGCGGGCACGGTGGGCACCGAACAGAGCCGGACCGCCTCGACCGCGATGGCGACTCCGGCCGCCGCGGCGGCCCCCACCACGGCAGCGCTTCCACCCCACATGACCGATCTGCTGCCGGGGATGCCGCCGCCGCTCTCACCGACCGACGTGTACGTGGCCGACCGGGAACTCAGCCCCGCCGTGGCCGGCCATCGCTCGCTCGTGTACGTCCCCAACAGCCGGTCGAACACGGTCTCTGTGATCGACCCGGAGACCTTCCAGGTGATCGACACTTTCCCGGCGGGCGGCTCGGAACCGCAGCACGTCGTGCCGTCCTACGACCTGCAGACCCTCTATGTCACCAATGATCTGCCGATCGGCGGGGGCAGCCTGTTGCCCATCGACCCGAGGACGGGAAAGCCTGGTGACCCCTTCCCCGTACGCGATCCCTACAACATGTACTACACGCCGGACGGCCGGTACGCGCTCGTCGTCGCGGAGGCGGACAAGTCGCTGGATTTCTACGATCCGCGAACCTGGCAGAAGCGGCACGCCATGGCGGTGCCCGACTGCCCGGGAGTCGATCACATGGACTTCACCGCCGACGGCCGGTTCGCCCTGGCCTCGTGCGAATTCGCCGGGCGCATGCTGGTTTTCGACGTCGCCGAGCGCAAGGTCGTCAAGCTGGTCGACCTGCCCGGCGGTCGTTCGGGTATGCCGCAGGACGTGAAGCTGTCCCCGGACGGGCACACCTTCTTCGTCGCCGACATGACCGCCGACGGCGTCTATCTCTTCGACGCGCACACCTTCGACAACGCCGGTTTCGTGCCGACCGGCAAGGGAGCGCACGGCCTCTACGTCACCCGGGACTCCGCGCGGATGCTCATCACCAACCGGCACGAAGGCAGCGTCTCGGTGTGGGATTTCGCGGCGCACGGGCTGGTACGCAAATGGTTCGTGCCCGGCGGCGGCAGTCCCGACATGGGCAACATCTCCCCGGACGGTCGCGTCTTCTGGGCCTCCGGCCGGCATCACGACGAGGTGTACGCGATCGACATCGTCAACTGGGAACTGCTTGCGCGCATCCCGGTGGGCAAAGGGCCGCACGGGCTCACCATTTGGCCGCAGCCGGGCCGCTACTCCACGGGGCACACCGGCGTCATGCGCTGACCAGGGCGGTTGTCGTCGTGGGTGCGGGAGAAGGATCGATCAGGACGTGACCGGACGCAGCCCGAGACCGCCTTCGACGAAACGGTGCACCGACCGCAGCCCGGCGTCCAAGGCGGCCTCGTAGCCAGGACGCGCCCATCCGCTCACCGCCGCGGTGCCGTCACCCGCGGGCGTAACCCCGATCTCGGCGACCAGCTCGGCCGTGGTCGGTTCGCAGACCGCCCACGAGAAGTGCGTCTCCTCCGCCCAGCCCGCACCGCGCCGGGCCACATAGTCCGGTTCGGTGATGCCACCCGCGGCCAGGGCGGGGCGGTCGTCGATGCGGTCGTCGGCGCGCAGGGCGCGCAAGTACCAGGCGCCCGCGTTGATCTCGATCGGTTCCATCAGCATTCGGCCGTTCCGCCGCGCCGGTGGTCCGGCAGACCCGCGAGCGCTCCGCCGAATTCCGCGACGCCGACCGGCCTCGCTGGGACATGATCGGATGACCGCGTCGTCGCATTTGCGCGTTTCGCGATACCGATGCGGATTTCGGGTAGCTCGATCATGACGAAAAGGCTAGCGGGAGGTTCTATCGATATGGGCGAGCTGTGGTTCGGCCATTACCGCCTCGATCGGTTGCTGGGCAGCGGCGGCACCGGCGAGGTATGGCTCGCACACGACACCACCACCGACCGTGCGGTCGCATTGAAGCTGCTGGCCAGCGCGTACGCGGCGGACCCGAAATTGCGGCAGCGGTTCACCAGGGAGGCCAGGCTCGCCACCCAGGTGCGGGGGCCGCATCTGGTGCCGATCCATTCGTTCGGCGAGCTCGACGGTCGCCTGTACATCGACATGGAGTTCATCGAGGGCTCCGACGTGGCCGGTTTGCTGCGGCGGTCGGGGCGGCTGGATCCCGAGCACGCGCTCGATATCGTCGCGCAGACGGCCACCGCGCTCGACATCGCGCACCGCGCCGGCCTGGTGCACCGCGACGTGAAGCCGTCCAACATCATGGTGACTCCCGCCGGCACGGTCTACCTGATCGACTTCGGCACCGCGCACCGCAGCGACCAGCCCGCGATCACCGCCACCGGCAATGTGGTCGGCACGCTGGCCTACATGGCGCCGGAGCGGTTCGACGGGGTGGGGGGCCCGCGCTCGGATCAGTATTCGCTGGCATGTGTGCTGTTCGAATGCCTGACCGGGCGCAGGCCGTTCGACGACGGCGAGCCACCACGTTTGCTGCGCGCCCACCTCTTCCAGGCCCCGCCGTCGGCCTCGGCGTTCGATCCGGCGATCCCGCCCGCGCTCGACGCGGTGATCGCACGCGGCATGGCGAAAGACCCGGACCGGCGCTGGTCCAGCGCCGGGGAACTGGCGTCGGCCGCGCACATAGCGCTGACCGGCCGGGACGCCACCACGGTCGAGCTGGCCTCCGCCGTGCCGACCGTCGTGCTGCCGCCGCCGCGCGCGGTGGCCGCCACCGCCGCCTCGCCCGGATCGCGCACACCGCTCGGGCCGCGTCTGGCGCTGGCGTCGTTCGGGGCGCTCGTCGCGGCGGTGGCCGGGGCGCTATGGATCGGACGACCGGACACAGCCGACGCGGGATCGGCCGCCACGCCGCTGCCGCCCCCGAGCCAGGAGCACGCGTCACCGTCGGCTCCGCCGTCGCACGCCACGGCCGCGCCGACGCCGATCTCCGCCCCCATAGTCGTCCTGCCCGGCGCGGGTCAGCCGTGCGACCCGGCGATCGACGTGCACAGTGTCACCGTGGACGGTCTCGCGCTCACCTGCACCGCGTCGTCGGCGGGCCGACCGAGTTGGCTTCCGGTTCTCCCCGCGTCCGACGGTGTCGCCGTGCGCGACGTGGACGAGTCGAACGGGCCGGTTCAGCAGGATGCGGGCGACAAGCGCGGCCGTGGCAAGCCGGACCACGCGAACCAGGGACACGGCAAGGACAAGCCCAAACCCGGCAAGTAGACCGATTGTCATCGAGCCCACAGTGGTGTGCGGTGCGGGGCGGGGTTACGCTCCGAAGAAGGCCATTTCTTCGGCGTTCGCGCGGTGACCTGCCGATTTCCGATGTCCGCTCCGTGCGGAGGCCGGGTCGGCCAGATGTCAACGGTGACTGGAGGTTCGCGATGGGGGAGGTGCGGTTCGGGAATTACCGTCTGGAGCGATTGCTCGGCAAGGGCGGTATGGGGCAGGTGTGGCTGGCCTACGACCTGGTGGCCGCACGCCGGGTGGCGTTGAAACTCTTGCCCGCCGAACTCGCTGCCGCCGCGGGGTATCGCAAGCGATTCGAGCGTGAGGCCGAAGCGGTGGCGCAACTGCGCGATCCGCACATACCCCGCATCCACCGGTTCGGCGAGATCGACGGCCGCCTCTACATCGACATGCAGTTCGTGGAGGGGGCCGATCTGGCGGGCAAGCTGCTCGCCGAAGGGCGGCTGTCCCCGGCCGTCGCGGTCGGCGTCATCGGTCACGTCGCGGCGGCGCTCGATGTGGCGCACCGGCTCGGGCTGGTGCATCGCGACGTCAAACCGTCGAACATCGTCGTCCATCCCAGCGGCTTCACCTACCTCATCGACTTCGGCATCGCGCACGGGCTCGGCCAGACCGCCGTGACGACCACGGGCATGGCGATCGGCACGCTGGCGTACATGGCGCCGGAGCGGTTCACCGGCAAGGTGGACGCCCGCGCTGACGTCTACTCGCTGGCTTGTGTGCTCTACGAGTGCCTCACCGGCTCACGGCCCTACGGGGACACCGACCCCGCACAGCAGATGCACGCGCACCTGATGGCCGCACCCCCGAGAGCCGGTTCGGTGTGCGTGGGCATCCCCGCCGCCCTCGATGCCGTCATCGCTCGGGGCATGGCCAAGGAGCCGGACGAAAGATATCCGACCGCAGGGGAATTCGCCGCGGCCGCGCGAGTTGCGATCGGTGCTGCCGACTCGCGAGCCGTGCCGCCACCCTCGCCCGGTGCCGGAGTCGACGCCGGTCCGCCTGCGCGAGAAGGTCGTTCGCCGAATCCGCCCTCTGGGCCCGCCGGACCGGATGGGTTCTCGGAACCGCCGGGTGCGGAGCGACGGCGCACGCCCACCCCGACAAAAGTTCTGCCGCAGCCAGCTCCGACGCCGACGCTCGTGGCGACCAGGCTCGACTGGTCCAGTCCGAATCCCGCCCCGGGACAGGCTGTTGCGCCACCTGATCCATCGGTGCGTGGATACGCACGTGCCCAGGTGGTCCCTGGTCATCCGGGTCAGCCGTCGTCAGCACGTCGAGGGTGGTATCGGAACGCGCCGTATGCCGTTGGCGCCGGACAGCCGGGTTGGCAGGACAGATTGCTCGCGTTGCAGGCGCGGGTGTTGTCCCCGAAGCCAGGTCCGGTCGCTCCGCCGTATCGGGCGCAAGCGCGCAAGGTCTTTCCAGCGGTCCCGCGTCCGGGTCGGCGGCCTGTGCTTCAGCGGCGGCCGGTCCAGCGACGTCGGCGGAGTCTGCTGTCGAAGCTGATCGGCGCGCTGGTGGTGGTGTTCCTCACGCCGTTCGCGTTCGCGGCTGGTTGCGTCGCGTTGATCGCGGCCGGAACCAGGGCCGGCGACTCCGGCACGCCCGCGCCGACGCCGCCGCCCGCCGCGGTGGCGGTGGAGGAGCCCGGACCTCCGATGACCGATCCGGCCGCCGTGGCGCCGGTGGGCACACCCGTGCGCGACGGCAAATTCGAGTTCGTCGTGACGAAGGTCGACGCGGGCGTTTCCCGCGTCGGATTGCAGACGGCCGCCGGTTCGTTCCTGATCGTCACGCTGGCCGTGCGCAACATCTCCGACGAGTCGAAGTGGTTCCTGCCGCTGGGCCAGCGCCTGCTGGACGCGCAGAACACTCCGTTCGACCACAACGCCACCGCAACCATCTGGCAGAACACCCAACAGCGCCTCGGCTACTCCTTCGAGCTGCGCCCCGGCCAGTCCGCCACCACCCAACTCGTCTTCGACCTCCCGCCCACGGTCACTCCCGACCACTTGGAACTCCACGACTTCGTCCTGTCCAACGGCGTGCGAGTCGCCCTCGGCTGAGCGTCTTCGGGCAGCGGCGTCACGCCGATCCGAAGCGGGCGCTCTCGGCTCGACCGCCTCGCCGCCGTGGGCGGGTCCGCACGCCACCCCCGCGCTGATGGCCGCGACCCAGCGCACTGTCGCCTTGCCGCAGCCCGCTCACCACGGCTCTACGGAGCTTCCGGTCCACCGCCGCGCTGATGGCCGCGACCCAGTGCCCCGTCGCCTTGCCGCAGCCCACCACCACCATGGCCGCCCTACGAAGCCATCCGGTCGCGCAGGTCACCGGCAAGGACGACAACATGCCGACGGGGCGCGCGGCGGTTCATGGCCGACCGCGTCGGGCGGCCTCGGTCGAGTCACCCGGTAGGAGGCGTCCTTCGGCGGGTCGCGCTGGCTTCGATTGATGGAGGCCGCTTCGGGCTCGGTGAGGCCTTCCGCCGGAGTTCGGGTGTCCCGACCGGGATTGTGTCGGCTCCCGACGTAGCCGGTGGGTTGAAACGCGGCGAGCGCGACACCGATCTCGGCGGCTACGGCCCACGCCCGCGATGTGCTCGCATGCCGGGTGGCCGCGGGCGATCAGGCGGCGGGTATGACGGCGGACAGCGCGCTGAGGACCGCTTGCCGGCCGATGCGCAGGCCCTCTGCCAGCAGCGTGGTGTCGCGGGTGGCGCTATCGATGTCGGGAGAGCCGATAGGGGGATGGATTTGCAGTACCGAGTCGCCGAGATCGGCCAGCGCCCGGTCCTCGATGTCCTGTTGGCGGGGGCGTTCGAGCCAGGCCTTGTACGCGCCGGGGGCCACGGCGCGCATATAACCGCCGCCGACGATCTGGTGCAGGCGCGAGGCGGGCGGACGCCTCTCGTCCACGCGCCGGGTGCGCAGCACCAGGGCGAGGGTGGTGCCCGCACGGACCGCGGTGCGGATCGGCACCGTCTCGGACAACCCACCGTCGAAGAAGGCCGAGTCGCCGAGGGCGACCGGCGGCCCCGCCAGCAGGGGCAGCCCCGCCGACGCGCGCAAGGCGCGCATCAGCGTGCGCTTGTCGGTGATGTGCGGATGCAGATCCACCGCCAGCCCGGTGCGGATGTCGGTGGCGATCGGATGGAACGTCGTGGAGTTGGCCAGGATGGCCGCGAAGTCCATCGGTTCGACGCCGTCGTACACCTGGTGCACGAGATAGCGCAGATCGAACGCCGGACGCCCGCGCAGCAGCCGGGCCGGGTCGATGGCGCGGCGCATGATCGCCGGATCGGTCCACGAGCGCATGCCGGGAATCGCGCGCCCGCACAGCAGCCAGGCGCCGTTGATCGCGCCCGCCGACGTGCCGTACACGGCGTCGAACACCCCGGCCAGTCCGAGCTCTTCCAGCGCGGACACCATGCCGCTGGAGTACACGCCCCGGCTGCCGCCGCCTTCCACCACCAGCGCCAGGCGGTGACCGTCGGCACGGCTGCCCGTGGCACGACGCGCGCGGATCGCCTCCGCGACAGGGGAGAGGCTTGTCGAGCTGGTCACCGGATCACGATACGACACCGTGGTATGCGCCTCGGGTCCAGCGGCGTGACGACGGAGGGACCGCCGCGTGAACAAAGAAGCGGGGGCGGGCCCCCGGGTGCGCGCCCCCCCCGGTGCCCGCCGGCGCCCGGGGCAAAATTTTATACCCCCCAAACGGGGCCGGGGGGGTAGCCCCGCCCCCCCCCCCCGCCACGCCCGGGAGCACACCCCCCCAGTGGGC
>NZ_JBIRYN010000006.1:41037-100914 GCF_044389845.1 Nocardia sp. NPDC019323 | reverse complement strand
GGCCCCCCTCATAACTCTCCCCCCCGGTGTGGTGGGGGGGGGGGGGGGGGGGGGGGGGGCGGGGGGCCCCCCCCCCCCCCCCCCGGGGGGGGGGGGGGGGGGGGCCCCCCCCCCCGCCCGTGTCCCGGCCTGCGCCGGGTACTACTTGATCTCCGCCAGAACGGTGCCCTGGGTGATCGCCGCGCCCGCCTCCACGGACAGGCCGGTGACCACACCCGCCTTGTGCGCGTTGACCGGATTCTCCATCTTCATGGCCTCGAGCACCACGATCAGATCGCCCGCCTCGACCGACTGGCCCTCTTCGACGGCGACCTTGACGACGGTGCCCTGCATCGGAGCGGTGACCGCGTCACCGGAGGCCGCGCCGCCACCCGCGCCGCCACGCTTGCGCGGCTTGGGCTTCTTGCGGATCACGCCCGCGCCGTTGCCCGCGGCTCCGGCCGCTCCCGCGCCGACGGTGAAGTTGCCCGGCAGCGACACCTCGACGCGGCGACCGCCGACCTCGACGACCACCTTCTGCCGCGGCGCCTCCTCGTCCTCGTCGGCCGGGGCGCCCGAGCCGGTGAAGGGCTCGATGGTGTTGACCCACTCGGTTTCGATCCACTTGGTGTAGACGTCGAACTTCTCGCCGTCACCGATGAACGCCGGATCCTCGACGATCGCCCGGTGGAACGGGATGACCGTGGCCAGACCGTCGACCTCGAACTCGGCCAGCGCGCGCCGCGCCCGCTCCAGCGCCTGCGTGCGGTTCTCGCCGGTGACGATCAGCTTGGCCAGCATCGAGTCGAACTGCCCGCCGATCACGCTGCCGGCCACCACGCCGGAGTCCACGCGGACACCGGGGCCGGCGGGCTCGTTGTACACGGTAACCGGGCCGGGGGCGGGCAGGAAGTTGCGGCCGGCGTCCTCGCCGTTGATGCGGAACTCGAAGGCGTGGCCGCGCGGCGTCGGGTCCTCGGTGATCTCCAGCTTCTCGCCGTTGGCGATGCGGAACTGCTGGCGCACCAGGTCGATCCCCGCGGTCTCCTCGGTGACCGGGTGCTCGACCTGCAGCCGGGTGTTCACCTCGAGGAAGGAGACGGTCTCGCCCTGCACCAGGTACTCGACGGTGCCCGCGCCGTAGTAACCGGCTTCCTTGCAAATGGCCTTGGCCGAGGCGTGGATCTTCGCGCGCACTTCGTCGGACAGGAACGGCGCCGGGGCCTCCTCGACCAGCTTCTGGAAGCGCCGCTGCAGCGAGCAGTCGCGGGTGCCCGCGACGATGACGTTGCCGTGCTTGTCGGCGATGACCTGCGCCTCGACGTGGCGGGCCTTGTCCAGGTACTGCTCGACGAAGCACTCGCCGCGACCGAAGGCGGCGGTCGCCTCGCGCACGGCCGAGTCGTAGAGCTCGGGGATCTCCTCGATGGAGTGCGCGACCTTCATGCCGCGGCCACCGCCGCCGAACGCCGCCTTGATGGCGACCGGCACGCCGTAGGTCTTCGCGAACTCGACGACCTCGCTCGCGTCCTTGACCGGGTCCTTGGTGCCCGCGGCCATCGGCGCCTTCGCGCGCTCGGCGATGTGCCGGGCGGTGACCTTGTCGCCCAGGTCGCGGATGGACTGGGGCGAGGGGCCGATCCAGATCAGCCCTGCGTCGATGACGGCCTGGGCGAAGTCGGCGTTCTCCGACAGGAAGCCGTAGCCGGGGTGGATGGCGTCGGCGCCGGACTTGGCCGCTGCGTCGAGGATCTTGTCGAAGACCAGGTACGACTCGGCCGAGGTCTGCCCGCCGAGGGCGAAGGCCTCGTCGGCGAGCTTGACGAACGGGGCATCGGCATCCGGCTCGGCGTAAACGGCGACGCTGCCGATACCGGCGTCCTTGGCCGCCCGGATCACGCGCACGGCGATCTCGCCTCGGTTAGCTACGAGTACCTTTGTGATCCGCGCGCTGGCATGGCTGGGCACTGAGCCTCCTGTGTGCATTCTTCTGGTCGCTTCGCCGGGGGGTGGGGTCGCTGCGCAGGCTCCGCTCCCGTAATCGACAAACTTACGTCTCGGGCGAGTGTAGGCAGTCTGCCAACAGTCGCCGAACTCGGCTAGCCCTACTGAACAGTAGGTCGCGGATCACAACGTACGCGTCCTGTGTTTGGGAGACACCCCGGCTACCTGCTCCGCGTGCGTCGCGACCCGGCGCGCGCGGGGACTTCGCCGGGTTCGCCGCCCGTGGCGATCGGCATGCGCACCGAGTTCCCCCACTCGGTCCACGACCCGTCGTAGTTGCGTACGCCGCGCCGTCCGAGCAGGTAGGTCAGGACGAACCAGCTGTGACCGGATCGCGCGCCGACTCGACTGTAGACGATCACCTCGTCCGCACCGGTCAACGCGCGGTAGACGTCCTCGAGTTCGGTGCGGGAGCGGAAACGCCCGTCGGCGGTGAGCGCCTCCGACCACGGAATGTTCGACGCGCTCGGGATGTGGCCGCCGCGCAATGCCGCGCCTTCCGGATCGGCCGGTCCCAGCGCGGGCGCGCCGGAGTACTCCTCGGCGGAGCGTACGTCGAGCACCGGTTTGCCGAGGTGGGCGAGCACGTCCTCGCGGAAGGCGCGAAAGGTGCCGTCGTCGCGGCGTACGGCCGGATAGTCGCTGCGCACCGGGTAGTCGGGCTCGAACGTCGTGTCGCGTCCCTCGGAGATCCACGCCGCGCGGCCGCCGTCGAGCAGGCGCACGTCTTCGTGTCCGAACAGGGTGAACACCCAGGCCGCGTGCGCCGCCTGGGTGTTGCCCCGGTCGCCGTAGATCACAACCGTGTCGTCACGATTGATGCCTTTCGCGCGCATCAGTTCGGTGAAGCGCGTTCCGTCGATATAGTCGCGCGTGACCGGATCGTTCAGATCGCTTCGCCAATCCAGTTTGGTGGCGCCCGGAACGTGCCCGATGTCGTAGAGCAGCGTGTCCTCGTTGGCCTCGATGATCTTGAGTCCCCGCGCGCCTATGTTTGCCGACAGCCACTCCGTGGTTACTAGTCGGTGAGGGTGTGCGTAGGAACCGAGTGAGGGATGAGGGTCCGGAGCGACGGGCACGGTGTTGGGTCCTTCACGCATGGGTGGACGGCGGTGGCGGCGGTTCGAGGTCTCACAACGAGGGTAGTTGTGGGGCGACAGTGACTCTCGTTTCAGATCACAAATCGGATGAGGGCCGAATAAAGGGCACCTACATCCGATAAAGTCTCCCGGGAGGAGGGGTGAGCTATGTCCGATTCTTGGCCGCGGCGGCGACTGCTCGCGATCCTACGTGGCGCCAGCGAGCCTCTCGACGCCCAGGAACTGGCCAGAATCACCGGACAGCACGTCACCACGGTCCGCTTCCATCTCGACGTGCTCACCAGGGAATCCCTCGTCCGGCAGTTCCAGCAGCCGCCGCGTGGCCGCGGGCGACCGCGCATCGGATACAGCGCGGTGCAGCGATCGGTCGGCTACCAGGACTTGGCGCAGGTGCTCGCCGACCAGCTCGGCCCCGATCCCCGGCGCAGAGCGGAGGCGGCGAATGCGGCGGGCCGCGCTTGGGGCAGCAGACTCGACGTCGGTGACCATCGGGTCGAGTCGCTGGAGGACGCCAAGGACCTCACGATGACGTTGATGTCGGAACTGGGTTTCGCGCCCGAGCGCGACACTTCCCCGGAGCACGAGGGGAAGGTGCTGATCCGGATGACGGCGTGTCCGCTGCGCGAACTCGCGCGGACGCATTCCGACGTGGTCTGCGGCGTGCACCTGGGGCTGCTCGAAGACGTGCTGCGCCGAGGCGGCGCGCAGGGGATCGACGTGCGGATGCATCCGTTCGTCGAGCCCGAGCTGTGCGTGGCCCGGCTGGAACTCATCGCGGCGCAGCGCGCGGAGGCCCAGGAGACGGCGAAGGTGCCCCCCGGCGGTGACGCCGAGGCGTTGACCACGCCGTCAGGCCGTATGGCCCCACAACTGCGTAACGCCGATCCCAACATCGCCAAGCAATCGGCGCAGCAGTGGTAGCCCGATGCCGATGACGCTGGACGGGTCGCCATCGATGCGATCGACGAACCAGCCGCCGAGTCCGTCGAGGGTGAACGCGCCCGCCACCTCGAGCGGCTCGCCGGTGGCGATGTAGGCGTCCAGCTCGTCCGGCTCCGGCTTGGCGAAATGCACGGTGGTGCTGCTGCAGTCGACCGCCTCGGCGATGATCCCGCCCTCGCGCATCCGCACCACGCAGTGGCCGGTGACCAGATCCGCGCTGCGCCCCGCCATGTCGCCCCAGCGCGCGCGAGCGACCTCGGGGGTGTGCGGCTTCCCCTGCAACTCGCCGTCCACGAGCAGCATGGAATCACAGGCCACCACAACGCAATCGTCGGCGAACTCCGGGATCGCTGCGGCGACGGCCGCCGCTTTGGCGCGCGCAAGCTCCACCACGACGCCCTGCGGAGGCGTGCCGGCGGGAAGGGCCGCGGCGACCGCGTCCTCGTCCACGGCGGAGACCCGGACGATCGGGTCGATGCCCGCCGAGCGGAGCACCTCCCGGCGGGCCGGTGACGCGGAGGCCAGGATCAGCCGCGTCACCCGCGCAGGTGGGACAACTGCGGGAAGGAGTACGGGGAGAACGGGGAAGCGCCGCGATGCAGCAGCGTCGGGTGACCCCACAGGTCCGGCGGGCCGGTCGGACCGGCCGGCGCCGCGCTGTTCGCGACGGCGGAAAGCACGCACACCAGCGCGGCGAGTTCCTCGTCGGTCGGCGAGCCCTTCACGACACGGAAGAACGGCTCCGGGGTGGCCTCGGCGGATTGCGCTGCCGCGTTCGAGCCGGCCGACCCGGCCTCGTCCGCGATCGGGTCGACTGTGAGATCCAGTTCGACGGCGCTCAACACATCTTCTTCTGCCACGGTCGTCACAGTGCCAGGTCCTCTCTTCGCCTCTATCAGCGGAACTGATCAGGCTGTTCCCGTTTTCCGACAAGTTATGGATGAAGCAATCGTCCTCGGAGGCACTCATTGCTTCTCTGCAACAAGCCGGTACACGCCAGCGTAAGTGTTACCGAGGCCGATGCCACCCTTTGCGCGCGGCTTATCGAGGGTATCGCTCGATCACAGCGGGATGTTGCCGTGTTTCTTCGGCGGCAGAGTCACCATCTTGCGCTCGAGCAGCCGCAGCGCGGAGACGATCTGGCCGCGGGTGTGCGAGGGCGGAATGACCGCGTCCACGTAGCCGCGCTCGGCGGCGACGTACGGGTTCACGAGCGTGTCCTCGTACTCGTTCTGGAGCTCGAGCCGCAGCGCATCGACGTCCGCGCCGTCCTTGGCGGCCTGCTGCAGCTGCTTGCGGTAGACGAAGCCCACGGCGCCGGAAGCGCCCATGACGGCGATCTGCGCGGTCGGCCAGGCGAGGTTCACGTCGGCGCCCATGTGCTTGGAACCCATGACGTCGTAGGCGCCGCCGTAGGCCTTGCGGGTGATGATCGTGATTTTGCCCACAGTGGCCTCGCCGTAGGCGTAGAGCAGCTTCGCGCCGCGGCGGATGATGCCGTTGTATTCCTGTCCGGTGCCGGGCAGGAAGCCCGGCACGTCGACCAGGGTGATGATCGGGATGTTGAACGCGTCGCAGGTGCGCACGAAGCGCGCGGCCTTCTCCGAGGCGTCGATGTCGAGGCAGCCGGCGAACTGGGTGGGCTGGTTGGCCACGATGCCGACGCTGCGCCCGTCGATCCGGCCGAAGCCGACGATGATGTTCATCGCGCGCTCGGCCTGCACCTCGAGGAACTCGTCGTCGTCGAGCAGGCGACGGATCACCTCATGCATGTCGTAGGGCTGGTTCGGCGAGTCCGGGATGATCGTGTCCAGCTCGAGGTCTTCTTCGGTGAGCGAGTCCTCGATCGCGCCATCGATCGGATCGGTGGCCGGGAACCGCGGGGCCTCGGCCCGGTTGTTGCTGGGCAGGTAGGACAGCAGGTCCTTGACATAGTCCAGGGCGTCCTGCTCGCCGGAGGCGACGTAGTGCGCCACGCCGGACTTGGTCATGTGCGTGTGCGCGCCGCCGAGGTCCTCCATGGTGACGTCCTCGCCGGTGACCGTCTTGATGACGTCGGGGCCGGTCACGAACATCTGGCTGCTGCCGTCGACCATCACGACGAAGTCGGTCAGCGCGGGGGAGTACACGTGGCCGCCGGCGGCGGGGCCCATGATCAGCGAGATCTGCGGGATCACGCCGGAGGCCTGGATGTTGCGGTGGAAGATCTCGCCGTAGAGGCCGAGGGAGACCACGCCCTCCTGGATGCGCGCGCCCGCGCCCTCGTTGATGCCGATCAGCGGACGGCCCGTCTTCAGGGCCAGGTCCATGACCTTGACGATCTTCTCGCCGTAGACCTCGCCGAGGCTGCCGCCGAACACGGTGACGTCCTGGCTGAAGATGCAGACGTCGCGGCCGTCGATGGTGCCGTAACCGGTCACAACGCCGTCGCCGAGCGGGCGGTTGTTCTCCAGGCCGAAGTTCACGCTGCGGTGGCGGGCCAAGGCGTCGAGTTCGACGAACGAGCCTTCGTCCAGCAGGGCGAGGATGCGCTCGCGGGCGGTCATCTTGCCCTTCGCGTGCACCTTGTCGACCGCGGCCTCGCCCATCGGGTGCTTGGCCTCTTCCAGCCGATTCCGCAGGTCAGCCAGCTTCCCAGCGGTGGTGTGGATATCGGGGGAACCCGCGGGACCTGATGCGGGCTGCTGCTGGACACTCGTCATGGCTTCGGAGTGTAACCAGTGCCAGTGCGTGTCTGTAACCCAGAGTGGGGCTACCGACGAGTAGAAAACCGCAGCTAGATCAGATTTCGGAGGCAAACTTCCTGGTCGGTAGCAGGGTTGGCGAGGCGGAAAATGAGTATCGCCCGCCGGTTGGGCCCGGCTACCCTGAGGGAACGATTCCGGGCTCAGGGGAGGAGCGCGTCATGTGGGAATGGGGTAGAACGTTCGCCGAATACGCCGCCGCGGCGGCGTGGACGCGGACCACCGAGACGGCCGCGAAGTACGGCGAGCCGGAGCGCTGGACGGAGACCGGGGAAGGCGAGCGGGAGGACGACGGCGCGGGCATGGCTGCCCGCGACCCGGTCGTCTCCGGATACGACCTCGCCGGATAGCCGCCGCGCGGCGAGTAGCCTGCCGGTGTGCAGAGGCCACCGTTGGATGCAGAGCAGTTGCGGCGCAGTGCCGTCGACTCGCCCGAACTGTCGTTCTTCTCGCGGATCGACGTGGTGGAGTCGACCGGGTCCACGAACGCGGATCTGATCGCGCTGGCGGCCGATCCGGCCGCCGACCGCGTGGTTCTGCTGGCGGAAACCCAAGTGCGGGGGCGTGGCAGGCACGCGCGTGCCTGGGTGAGCCCGCCGCGGGCGCAGCTGGCGATGTCGATACTCGTGCGTCTGCCCGGGATCGGCCCCGCCTCGCTGGCCTGGCTGGCGCTGCTCACCGGCGTCGCCGTGGTCGACGCGCTGCGGACCACGGCGGGCGTGGCCGCGGAGCTCAAGTGGCCCAACGACGTGCTGATCGACGGCCGCAAGGTGGCGGGCATCCTGGCCGAGGTCGCCGCGAGCGGGGGCGGCGCGCCCGCCGTCGTGATCGGGCTGGGGCTCAATGTGAGTCTGACCCGGGAAGAACTGCCGGTGCCGCACGCGACGTCGCTGACCGTCGCGGGCGCGCGGCAGACCGATCGCACGGTGCTCGTGCGGTCTCTGCTGACCGAGTTCGCACAGCGCTTCACCGCTTGGCGCGACGCGGACTGGGCGACCGACGAACTGGCCGCCGCCTACCGCGAGCGCTGCGCCACGATCGGCACGGAGGTCCGCGCCGAACTGCCCGGCGGCCGGATGCTCACCGGCATCGCCGAGGGCGTCGACGACTACGGCCGCCTGATCATCGGCGGCGAAGCGGTGTCGGCGGGCGACGTGACGCATCTGCGCGCCCAGTACTGAGGACATCCGCCGCCCTGATCGGCCGCGGTCTCAGACGGGCTGGACGGCGCCGCGAGCGGCGTCCCTGGCGAGCGCGCGATCGCGCTGCTCCTCGAACTTGATCACGTTCTTGCCCAGTTTCTCCAGGAACTCGCCCAGTTCGTCGCGCGCTTGCTCGCCGCGCGGCCCGAAATCCGCGCGTTCGAAGACGTTCCACTGCTTGAGCACCGGTTCGAGGACCTCGTCCAGGTGCTGGCGCAGGTCGTAGATGCCGTGCTTGGCCATCAGCACGCCGTAGCGGCGGAAATTGGGCATCCCGGCGCCTGGCATCAGGAAGTTCGTCACGATCTTGGTGATCGCGGGCATGGCCTGATCGGGGACCAGGTCCAGCGCCGCGCCGCACACCGAGCGATAGAAGATCATGTGCAGGTTCTCGTCTGCGGCGATGCGCTGGAGCAGGCGATCGGCCACGGCGTCCTCACACGCCTTGCCGGTATTGCGGTGCGAGACACGGGTGGCCAGTTCCTGGAAGGTGACGTAGGCGACGCTCGCCAGGAATCCGCCCCACCCGTCCGGCGACTGGACGCCGTTGCTCATGTGCACCATCCGAGCGTCTTCCAGGGCGACCGGGTCCACGGCGCGGGTGACGACCAGGTAGTCCCGCATGGCGATGCCGTGGCGGTTCTCCTCGGCGGTCCAGCGATCGACCCAGGTGCCCCATGCGCCGTCCTGGGAGAAGTTCTCGGCGATCTCGCGGTGGTAGGAGGGCAGGTTGTCCTCGGTGAGCAGGTTGGTGATCATGGCGACCCTGGCGACCTCGCCGAGACGCGATTGCTCCGGCGCCCAGTCCTCGCCGCCGAGGGCGGCGAAGTTGCGGCCCTCGCTCCACGGCACGTAGTCGTGCGGATTCCAGTCTTTCGCCATGGACAGGTGCCGGTGGACGTTCGCTTCGGCGACGGGTTCGAGTTCGGCCAGGATCTGCAGCGGGGTCAGGTCTTTGGTCACGCGTTCCTCCACGGTCGGAATCGGCGATGATGGTGAGCCGGGCGTTGCGCGATACAGAGAGCCACTGCGCGGAATCGTCACACGCAGGGTGCTGATTGTGCAGCATGACGCGCTGCGGTGTCAGCCGTTCCGGCATCTCGACGCGGTAGTGTTCCTGACATGGGTTATCCCGAGGATGTGCTGGCGCCCGACGAACGGTTGCTGCTGCATCGCCACCCGCATTGGAAGATGCTCTTCTGGCCGATCGTGACACTCATCGTGGCCACCGCTCTCGCGGGTTTCGCAGGGGGACTCATTTCGCAGAAGGCCACCGGCACCACCGGCTCGGCGCTGCTCATCACGGTGCTCGTGGTGTATGTGGCGATTCTGCTATGGCGTTGCGCCGTACCGATTATCAGCTGGAAGTCGACGCATTTCATCGTCACCGACCGGCGGGTGCTGGTGCGTCAGGGCGTGCTCACCCACAGCGGCATCGACATCCCGATGAGCCGGATCTCCAGCGTGCAGTTCCGGCACGGGCTTTTCGATCGGCTGCTCGGCACCGGGACCTTGATCATCGAGTCGTCCTCGTCGGAGCCGCTGGAATACGACGACATCCCCTCGGTCCAGCAGGTGCATTCGCTGCTGTACCACCAAGTGTTCGAGGTCGAACGCCACCGGGACGGGCGCGACGAGCGCTGGGACGACCGCCGCAGCTACCGGTGAGCCCGTAACCTGGGCGTATGACCGCTGTACTGCTGGCCGAGGACGACGACGCCATCGCGGCCCCGTTGTCGCGCGCGCTCGGCCGCGAGGGCTACTCGGTGACCGTCGAGAGTTTCGGCCCCGCGGTGCTGCAGCGGGCCCTGGAAGGCGGGCACGACCTGCTCATTCTCGATCTCGGTCTGCCCGGCATGGACGGGCTGGAGGTGTGCCGTCAGGTGCGCGCCCGCGGCGCCGATCTGGCCGTGCTGATGCTCACCGCGCGCACCGACGAGGTGGATTTCGTCGTGGGGCTGGACGCGGGCGCCGACGACTACGTGGGCAAGCCGTTCCGCCTCGCCGAGCTGCTCGCCCGGGTGCGAGCGCTGTTGCGGCGCAGCGGGATCGGCGACGACACGGTGGAGGTGGGCGGTATCCGGCTGGAGCCTGCCGCCCGGCGCGTCCTGGTCAACGGGGTCGAAATCGGCTTGGCGAACAAGGAATACGAGCTGCTCAAGGTGCTGATCGACCGGGCAGGTCAGGTGGTGCCGCGCGAGACCATCCTGCGCGAGGTCTGGGGCGACGCGGAGTTGCGCGGTTCCAAGACGTTGGACATGCACATGTCCTGGTTGCGCCGCAAGATCGGGGACGAGGGCCCCATGGCCGAACGGCGCATCGTCACCGTCCGCGGTGTCGGATTCCGGCTGAACACCGACTGACGTGCGCCGCCGCATCCTGCGTTCCATGCTCACCGTGCTGACCCTCACCACGGTGGTGCTCGGCGTGCCGCTCATCTACACGGCGTGGTTGTGGGTGGAGGACATCACGCGCAACGACCTGCAGAACCGGCTGGACCGGATCGCCGCCGAGATCATCGCGCAGGAACGCGACGGCACCGTCTCCGGCGAGCTGGACGTCCGGTCGGTGGCGCCGCTGGTGCCCGAGAACGGCCGGCTCACCATCGTCTATCCCTCGCGGCAGGACAACGCGGTGCGTCGCGACATCGGTGTCGCCCAGGTGTCCGACCCGCTGGTCGAGTCGCTGTCGATGGGCAAGTCCGCGTCGCTGCGCCTGGAGGTGCCGTCCGCACCGATGCACGCCATGCAGCGTCAAGCGGTCGCGGTGGTCGCGCTGGCGGTGCTCGCCTCGCTCGGCGCGGCGGTGTCGGTCGCGGTGGTCACCGCCCGGCGGGTGGCCGATCCGCTCCGGGACGTCGCCGCGCGCGCGGCGCGGCTGGCCATGGGCGATTTCCGGCCCGACCCGCGCAGGCACGGCATCTCCGAACTGGATCGCGTCTCCGACGTGCTCGACTCGGCGACGGTGGAGATCGCCGGACGACTCCAGCGCGAACACGCGTTGGTGGCGGACGTCTCCCATCAGCTGCGCAGCAGGTTGACCGCCGTGCGGTTGCGCCTGGACGAGTTGTCCGCGCACGCCGACCCGGAGGTGGTGCACGAGGCCGAGGAGGCGATGGCCCAGGTCGACCGGCTCACCGACGCGATCGACGACCTGGTCCGCGCCTCCCGCGACGAGGACGCGGCCGACCGCGATCCGGTTCCGGTGATGGACGAGCTGCGCGGCGTCGTGGCCGAATGGAAGCACCCGTTCACCGAGGCGGGCCGCACGCTCACGCTCACCGGCGACGAGTCGTTGCGCGCCCCGATCACGGGTTCGCGCCTGCGCGAGGCGGTGGCGGTGCTGGTGGACAACGCGCTCATGCACGGCGGTGGCACGTGCACGGTGTCGGTGCGTTCGGTGCGGCCAGGAGCCGATCGCGAGCCGCTGGTGTGCGTCGAGGTTGCCGACGAGGGGCACGGGGTGCGCGACGAGCTGGCCCCGCACATCTTCGACCGGGGTTTCTCCGCGGGCGGTTCCACCGGTGTCGGGCTGGCGCTGGCGCGGGCGCTGGTCGAGGCGGACGGCGGGCGGCTGGAATTGCAGCGGCGCAGGCCCGCGCTGTTCGCGGTGTTCCTCGGTTCGAAGGCCCGTCCGGCCAGCTCGGTGGCGCCCGAGCCGCGGTGACTCAGCCGCGGCCGAGTTCCTCTTCCACGAGGTCGACGAATTCCGCTTCCAGTTCGCTCATTTCGTCCGGGAAGACCCAGCGGCGCATCGCCCAGAAACGGAACGCCATCTGCAGCAGATTGCCGATGATGAACGCGCTGATGAAGTCGGCGATGTTCTCGACCGTGAAGCTCACGTTGGGCTGGCGCAGGTCGAAGACGTAGCTGGAAATCCACAGCGGGGTGAAGGCGAGAACGACGCCGACGCCGCTGACGACGAAGAACAGCAGCGCTTCGTGATGACGTTCCCGCCCGCCGCGATTCTTGAACGACCATTCCCGGTTCAGAATGTAGGACGCGATCACGGCGATGACACCGGAAATGATCTTGGCCGTGACCGGTTTCTCCGCGAGCACCGTCCACTTGAGTACGTAGAAGATGCCGCTGTCGATCACGAACGTGGTCGCGCCGACGATCGCGAACTTGATCAATTCCCGCTGCCGGTACGCGATATCTTGCAGCGGCTGGGGGAGGACGCTGACCACGTCGTCGACGAATGACACAAGACCGGAGTGTACCGGTCGCTGTCATTTGCGCCGGACATGACAATATTGTCCGACGTGAGCGCACGTTCCTTCGATCCATCGGCCATGCCCACCGTCACCATGATCGGCGGCGGCCAGCTGGCGCGCATGACCCACCAGGCGGCGATCGCGCTCGGCCAGCGGCTGCGCGTGCTCGCCGAGAACCCCGACGACCCGGCCGCCCAGGTCAGCCCGGAGGTGGTGCTCGGCAGCCACACCGATCTGACCGCGCTGCGTAAAGCGGCGGTCGGCTCGCACGCGCTGACCTTCGACCACGAGCACGTGCCGACCGAGCACCTCGAGGCGCTGGTCGCGGAAGGCGTCAACGTGCAGCCGCCGCCGCAGGCGCTGGTCTACGCGCAGGACAAGCTGGCGATGCGGGTGAAACTGAGCGAACTCGGGCTGCCCGTGCCCGCCTTCACGCCGGTGGCCTCGGTCGATGACGCGGTGCGCTTCGGCGACGAGCACGGTTGGCGGATCGTGCTGAAGGCGGTGCGCGGCGGTTACGACGGGCGCGGCGTCTGGATGCCCGAGTCCGCCGAGGAGGCCGCGGCGATCGCCACCGATCAGCTCGCCTACGGCGTCCGGTTGCTGGCCGAGACGAAGGTCGAGCTGAAACGAGAGCTCTCGGCGATGGTGGCCCGTTCGCCGTTCGGGCAGGCGGCGACCTGGCCGGTGGTGGAGACCGTGCAGCGCAAGGGGCAGTGCGCGGTCGTCATCGCGCCCGCGCCCGGCCTGCCGGAGGACACGGCCGCCGCGGCGGAGACCATGGCGTTGAATCTCGCCGGGGAACTCGGCGTCGTCGGTGTCATGGCGGTGGAGCTGTTCGAAACCGCCGAGGGGGAGCTGCTGGTGAACGAGCTGGCCATGCGCCCGCACAACTCCGGGCACTGGGGCATGGACGGCGCCCGCACCGGGCAGTTCGAGCAGCATTTGCGCGCCGTGCTGGACTACCCGCTCGGCGACACCGCGCCGCTGGCGCCGGTGACCGTGATGGCGAACATCCTCGGCGCGCCGCAGGCCCCGGAGATGTCGATGGACGAGCGGCTGCACCACCTGTTCGCCAGGATTCCGGAGGCGAAGGTGCACCTGTACGGCAAGGGCGAGCGCCAGGATCGCAAGATCGGGCACGTCAACATCCTCGGCGACGACGTGGCCGAGGTCAGGGAGAAGGCCGAGCGGGCGGCGCACTGGATGTCGCACGCGATCTGGACCGACGGATGGGATCCGCATGAGTGAGGAACTGGCCATCGCCCCCGCGGTCGGCCTGATCATGGGCAGCGACTCGGACTGGCCGACCATGGAGGCCGCCGCGGAGGCGCTGGCCGAGTTCGGGATCCGGTTCGAGGTCGGCGTCGTCTCGGCGCACCGCACCCCGCAGCGGATGCTCGACTACGCGCGTTCGGCGGCGGGGCGCGGGTTGAAGGTCATCATCGCGGGCGCGGGCGGCGCGGCGCACCTGCCGGGCATGGTCGCCTCCGCGACTCCGCTGCCGGTGATCGGCGTGCCGGTGCCGCTGAAGTACCTCGACGGCATGGATTCGCTGCTGTCCATCGTCCAGATGCCCGCAGGCGTTCCGGTCGCCACCGTCTCCATCGGCGGCGCCCGCAACGCGGGCCTGCTCGCCGCCCGCATCCTCGCCGCCCACGACCCTTCCCTGCGCACCCGCATGGAACAGTTCCAAGCCGGGCTCGAGCAGATGGTCCTGGAAAAGGACGACGCGCTGCGCACCAAACTCCTGGGCTGAGCGGTGCCCGAGGTCCCCTTACCTGGGGGTTCGGTCAACGTCGTGGTGCGGGTCGGCGACACCGTTCGCCGCCGCCCGGCCGCGCGCGCGGATTTCGTGCACGGACTGCTCGCATGGTTCGAGCAATCCGGCTGGGCGGGCGCACCTCGCTTCCTGGGTACGGACGAGCGAGGGCGCGAAATCCTCACCTACCTCGACGGGCAGGTGCCGCTCGATGGACTCCGCTCGCCGTCGACCGGCTCCTACGCGGCCTTGTCTCAGGTAGCGGAGCTGATCCGCGAGTTTCACGATCTGACCGCGGGTGCCGACCTCGCCGGGGCTGCGGAGGTGGTGTGTCACAACGACCTCTCGCCCCGGAACACGGTGTACCGCGATGGCATCCGGCCCGTGGCATTCCTGGACTGGGACCTCGCCGCCCCCGGTCGCCGCATCCACGATCTCGCGCATGCCTGCTGGCAGTTTCTCGATCTGGGTCCCGGCGTCCGCGATCTTGCCAGGACCGCCGCGCTGCTGCGCCTCATGTGCGACGCCTACGGAACCGACGAACGCGCCGAACTCGTCGACACGATCCTGTGGTGGCAGCAGCGCTGCGCGCGCGGCATCGAAATCGCCTCCGTTGCCGGCGAACCCGCCATGGTGCGCCTCAGCGCGAACGGCGTGCCCGCACGCATTCGCGCCGCACAGCGATGGGTCACCGAGCATCGCGCCGAGCTGGAAGCCGCGTTGTAGCGCGACGAAGTCGACCTGCGGCCATGGTCAGATGCCGAGGTCTTGGCCGAGTTCCGCCAATTCGTCCATCGCGGCTCGGCTCTTGACCTCGGCTCGCTGCTGGTACTGCTTCAAGTCGTCGTATCGGATCCGGCGATGGCGACCCACCAGGCGGAAGGGGATCTCGCCTGTCTCCAGCAGCGTCACGACGTAAGGCCGCGACACGTTCAGCATGTCTGCCGCCTGCTGCGTGGTGAGTTCGGCGTGCGAGGGCACCACGGTGACACCGCGACCCTCTGCTGCTTGCGCCAGGATGAAGGCCAACATGCTGACGGCCTGCCGGGGCAACACCAAGGCGTCATCCCCTGGATGCTCAGGGGCCACCTGAATGGTCTGCTCGCCTGGGTGTCGCATCAGATAGTCCTTGATCCGGCGCATCGCGCGAGCTGCGACGTCTGCGTCGATGGCTCCTGGCTCGGCGCGCTTGGCGTCTCGGAAATCGAATGGCCATGCGGCGGCTGCGCGCTGTCGTGTGCGGATACGGTGCGCGCCGCCCAGCGGCCATAGTTCAGTGATCTGCGTCACATCGTGTCAGGATGGTCGGGGATGCGGTGTCTTGTGCTCGAGCCTCTCGGAGCGAAGGAGACACCCATGAGCGAGAACATCGATGTGGTCGTGATCGGCGGCGGGTATGCCGGGGTGATGGCGGCCAATCGCCTGACGCAGCGTGACGACGTGCGGGTGACCGTCGTCAATCCGCGCCAGGTCTTCGTCCCACGGCTGCGGTTGCATCAGTTGGTGGGCGGCACCCACGATGCGGTCGTCGACTATCAGGACGTGCTGGCCGAGGGCGTTCGGCTGGTTGCGGACAGCGTGACGCGGATCGACGCGGCCGAGCGCAGTGTGACGCTGGCCGACGGTGGCAGCCTTCGCTACGACTACTTGGTGTACGCGGTAGGCAGCGGCAGCGCGGGGCCGCGAGTGCCGGGCGCGGCCGAGTTCGCCTACCCGGTCGCCACTTTGGAGGCGGCGCAGCGGCTGCGGTCGGTGCTCTTCGACACGCCGATGACAGCTCCGGTGACGGTCGTCGGTGGCGGCCCGAGCGGCATCGAGACCGCCGCGGAGCTGGCCGAGCGGGGGCGCGCCGTCACGTTGGTGTGTGGCGGTGTCGTCGGTCCGTACCTGCACCCGAAGGCGCGGCGCAAGGCTCGCAAGTACCTTGCCGGGCTGGGGGTCACCGTGCTGGAGGGTCCGGATGCGGCGGTGGCGGCGGTGACGAGCGATGCCGTGGAACTCGGTGACGGCCGTGGGTTGGCGAGTCGGGTCACCATCTGGACCGCCGGGTTCGGTGTGCCGGATCTGGCCGCCCGCAGCGGGCTGAGCACGGACACCGCGGGGCGGCTGCTCACCGATGAGACGTTGACCAGCGTCGACGATGAGCGCATCGTGGCGGCCGGTGATGCGGCGGCGCCGTCGGACCTGCCGTTCCGGATGAGCGCCTATGCCGCGGGTTGCCTCGGCGCGCATGCCGCCGACACGGTGCTGAATCGGATCGCGGGTGAGCATCCGGAGCCGATCGATCTGTCCTTCCCCGCGATGTGCATCAGCTTCGGCCGGGGCGCCGGAATTTTCCAGCTCGGCCGCAAGGACGACACCGCGATGCCGCTGTACTTCAGCGGTCTGGCGGGCAAGAAACTCAAGGAGTTCGCCTGCCTCTCCAGCGTGAAGCACTTGGCGAACGAAGCGCGCAAGCCCGGCTCGCACCACTGGCCCAAGGACGGCAAGCACCGGCCGCAGTTGTTGCAGGCCCAGCGTGGCGGTGCGCAGGCCGCCGCCGAGCAGGTTGTGTAACAGCGCTACAAGAGGTCGCCGGTCGAACTACCTCGACCGGGGAGGGTGCTGCGGCGTCGTCCCTTGCCGCCGCGCCCGTGCGACCTCGGCGATCCGCCGCGAGCGGTGACGTGCGCCGGGGCTGTGTATCGACCTTCCGATGAGCCGGATCGAATTACCAACAGAAGAGGACCTCATGGAAGCAGCCAGTGGAGCCGGTGGGCAACAGTCGGCCGATCCGGAGTCGAAACGCCGCGACAGCGGCGAGCACGCCACCGCCGTGGCGACCGAAACGTTCCTCGCCCACCGCAACCTGCTGTTCACCGTCGCCTACGAGATGCTCGGCTCGGTGGCCGACGCCGACGACGTCTTGCAGGAGACCTGGTTGCGTTGGGTCGGAGTCGACGCGGCGCACGTCACCGAGCCGCGCGCCTACCTGGTCCGGATCACCACGAGGCAGGCGCTCAACCGGCTGCGCTCGGTGCAGCGCCGCAGGGAGGCGTACGTGGGCCCTTGGCTGCCGGAGCCGCTGCTCACCACACCCGACGTGGCCGCGGACGTCGAACTCGCCGAAAGCGTGTCGATGGCGCTGATGCTCGTGCTCGAGACACTGAGCCCCACCGAGCGGGCGGTGTTCGTGCTACGTGAAGCGTTCGGGTTCGACTACGAGGAGATCGCGGCGGCGGTCGACAAGACGCCCGGCGCGGTTCACCAGATCGCCCACCGGGCCCGCCGTCACGTCGAAGCGCGCCGTCCACGCCGGTCGGTGACGGCGCGCCAGGTCGAGGCGGCGGCCGAGGCGTTCCGGCGTGCGCTGGAGACGCGCGACCTGCAAGGCTTGCTGGACATTCTGGCCCCCGACGTCGTCGCCATCAGCGACGGCGGCGGTATCAAGCAGGCCACACCGCACCCCGTCACCGGCGCCGACAAGGTGGCCCGTTTCATCGTCGGCGGACTCACCAGAAACGATGTCGCGCTCACCGTCGAGGTGACCACGGTCAACGGCGGCCCCGCGCTGGCTCTGCATATGAACGGCGAACTGGACGGCGTTCTCGCGATGCGCGTCGAGGACACCCGTATCACCGGCCTCTACTACGTGCGCAACCCGCAGAAACTCACCCACGTCGATGCCGAGACCCCACTCACCCTGCACTGAATCCGGCTCACCTGCTCGAGGAGAAGACATGACCACGCGGGCGCTGCTCGCCGCCGATTCCCTTCCGTCACGATGGCCCACGGTGGCCGGAGCGGTGCTCCTGCTCACGGCGATCGTCAGCGTGTTGCTCGCCGCTTTCGCCTGGCCGTCGGTGCGGTCGTCGGTCCACGATGTGCCGATCGCTGTCGCGGGTCCCAGCGCCGCGGTCGCGCAGGTCCGCGCCGCGCTCGATCGACAGCTGCCGGGCGGCTTCGTGATCACCGAAGTCGCCGACACCACGGCTGCCGAACAACTCGTCCGCGACCGGCGGGTCTACGGGGCGATCGACCTCGGCTCCGGCGGTGCGCAGGTGATCGTCGCCTCGGCCGCCAGTCCGGCGGTCGCCCAGACCTTGCAGGGGGTGGCCGGTGGCCTGGCTCGGGCAGGCAGTCCCGGCGCGACGGTCCGCGACCTCGCCGCCCTGCCTGCCGGTGATCCGCGAGGAGCCGGTCTGGCCGCAGGCGCCTTGCCTTTGGTCATGGGTGGTCTGTTGGCCGCGGTGCTGCTGACCAGGCTTGTTCGCGGCACGTTCCGCAGGGTTGTCGGAGCGCTGGCCTTCGCGACCACGGGCGGCCTGGCCGTGGCCGCGATCCTGCAGTTCTGGCTCGGGTCGGTGAGCGGTTCCTACCTCGCCAACGCCGGCGCCGTCGGCTTGTCCATCGCGGCCATCGCTTCGACCGTTCTCGGGCTCGAGGCGCTGCTCGGATACGCCGGGATCGGGATCGGCGCCGTCGTCATGATGCTCATCGGCAACCCTCTCTCCGGTACCGCCACCGCGCCCGAGATGCTGCCCGGCTGGTCCGGCGCGCTCGGCCGGATGTTGCCGCCCGGTGCCGGTGGGTGGTTGTTGCGGTCCACCGCGTTCTTCGACGGCCGCGGCGCCACCCACGCTGTTCTCGTCCTGCTGGCCTGGCTCCTGCTCGGGCTGTCGTTGTGCCTGGTCGGGGGGCTGCGTGCGCGCCGTGCGGCAGGTGGCGCGAGAGGACTGCGCGGGACGCACGGATCAGCGGCGCCGGGCCATGTCGGTACCCTCGCGAGTTGACCTGCACTGCCTTCGAGATGGTTCGGGCATGTAGTGCCTATCTTCCCGCGGCGCAATCGAATCCACGGCGCGACTCGGCACCCTCGCCTGCCGATACGGCGAAAGCTCCCGGTGTGGGGACTCGCGCTCTCGGCCCGCTGACTACGGTGTGAGGTCGTGACTACAGGGGATATCGCTCGGATGCGGGGAGGCGACGACACCGCGCATTTTCGGCTCACGGTGGTGGATCAGGCGCTGCGGTTGTTCGCCGAGAAGGGGTACGAGGCGACGACCGTCGACGAGATCGCGGAAGCGGCGGGCATCTCGCGGCGCACGTTCTTCCGGCAGTTCCGGTCGAAAGAGGACGTGATCTTCGCCGACCACGAGTCGCAGCTGGCGCAGGCCGCGGAGTTCCTGGCCGCCTCGCGCGAGGACCCGTGGGAGGCGGTGTGCTCGGCGGTGGTGCAGGTCTTCGAGCGGTTCACGCAGTGGCGGGAGATAGCGGCGCGGCGCTATCAGGTGGTCCGGCGGGTGGCCGCGCTGCGGGAGCGCGAGATCGTCACCGTGTTCCGCTACGAACGGCTGTTCACCGACTACCTGCGCGAGCGGCTGCCCGATGCCCCGGATCTGGCGCGGGTGCAGTTCACCGCCGCTGTGACGGCGACACACAACTATCTGCTGCGCCGGATGGTGCGCGGCGAGTCGGACGCGGGTGCGGCGGACCTGCGCATGGAGCTGGCCGCCATCCCGCGCGGAGCCGGGCGCGCCGCGGACGCCGACGAACTGGTCGTCGCGGTGTTCCCGCGCGACGTTCCGCCCAGGCAGATCGCCGACCTGCTGGTCCGCAAGCTCGGTTCGCTGTGATCCGGCCCGGAGTGCGACCTATCTGACACTGAGTGCCACCTCATTGGCCCACTTGATCGGCCCCCATGGGGGTATACTCGACTCATATGTGGCACTGAGTGCCGATTTGCTGCTTTTGTTCCACGGAAAGCGGCGCCGACCACCGACGATCAGGAGTGAAGCCCGATGGCGGGAAACCCCGATTTCGACCTGTTCAAGCTCGAGGATTTCCACGATGAGCTGCGCGAAGCGATCCGCGCCCTCGCGGAGAAGGAGATCGCCCCGCACGCCAAGGACGTCGACGGCAACTCCCGCTTCCCGCAGGAGGCGCTGACCGCGCTCAACGCCTCCGGCTTCAACGCCGTGCACGTGCCCGAGGCCTACGGGGGTCAGGGCGCCGACTCGGTGGCCACCTGCATCGTGATCGAAGAGGTCGCGCGCGTCTGCGGTTCGTCCTCGCTGATCCCGGCGGTCAACAAGCTCGGCACCATGGGCCTGATCCTGAACGGCTCCGAGGAGCTGAAGCAGAAGGTGCTGCCGGACATCGTCAACGGCGAGATGGCCTCCTACGCGCTGTCCGAGCGCGAGGCGGGTTCCGACGCGGCGAGCATGCGCACCCGGGCCAAGCAGGAGGGTGACGACTGGATCATCAACGGCTCCAAGTGCTGGATCACCAACGGCGGCAAGTCCTCCTGGTACACCGTGATGGCGGTGACCGACGCGGAGAAGGGCGCCAACGGCATCTCGGCATTCCTGGTGCACAAGGACGACGAGGGCTTCGTGGTCGGCCCGCTCGAGCACAAGCTGGGCATCAAGGGCTCGCCCACCGCCGAGCTGTACTTCGAGAACTGCCGGGTGCCGGGTGACCGCATCATCGGCGAGCCGGGCACCGGCTTCAAGACCGCGCTGCAGACCCTCGACCACACCCGCCCCACCATCGGCGCGCAGGCCGTCGGCTTGGCCCAGGGCGCGCTGGACGCTGCCATCGCCTACACCAAGGACCGCAAGCAGTTCGGCAAGTCGATCGCCGACTTCCAGAACACCCAGTTCATGCTCGCCGACATGGCGATGAAGATCGAGGCCGCCCGCCTCATGGTGTACACCTCGGCCGCCCGCGCCGAGCGCGGCGAGCAGAACCTCGGTTTCATCTCCGCCGCCGCCAAGTGCTTCGCCTCCGACGTCGCCATGGAAGTCACCACCAACGCCGTCCAGCTCTTCGGCGGCGCGGGCTACACCACCGACTTCCCGGTGGAGCGCATGATGCGCGACGCCAAGATCACCCAGATCTACGAGGGCACCAACCAGATCCAGCGCCTGGTGATGAGCCGCGCCCTGCTCAAGTGAGGTTGTTGTAGATCGCCGGATGTTCGGGCGTGCCTGCAACCGCGTCTCAGGCCGTCTCCAGGCCGTCGAGCAGCACAGGCCGCCCGAACATTCTGTCGATCGCATCGCCGCGCCCGCTCAACGCTCGACGGCCCAGCTGTCAGCGGGGCCATCCCGTGCGTGCTTCACCTGCCTGCACCGAAAAGCGCAGATACACAGTAGAAGCCGTAGGCTATCCCCATGGCATGGCAGGAACTCGTGGTCAAGCTTCTCGAGATTGTTGTGTCGTGGCCGGTCGTGGTGGTGGTTGGGCTGGTTATTCTTCGCAAACCTCTTAGAAGCGTGGTCGAGCGCCTCACCCGAATCGAGGCGTTCGGTGTCACGGGAGATTTCGGCGAACGACTGGCCCAGTTGGAGGAACATGTCGACGAGCTCGAGGCTCCATCCACCAACGGAGAAGGCGATACCGCGGAGCGGCGATCGGGAACGCCGGCCGATGAATTCAGCGGCTACGACGGTCTACTCCGCATCGTGCAGGCTATGCCAGAGCTGGGTGTTGTGAAAGCGTGGATGGACGTCGAACGCGCGATAGACCTGCTTTACGAGCAGCTCGAGCCCGGAGACCGTCGGCCGAAGCCGATCTACGTCAAGGCCAGAAGCCTTGTGGGTGCGGGAGTTCTTCCTGATCGTGTCGTCAAACCACTCGATGAACTCAGGGCCCTTCGCAATCAAGTCGCACATGGGCTGCACAAGCCGAACGTCGGCGAGGCGTTGACCTACGTACAACGAGCGGAAGAGGTGACCCGCCTCTTGGCCGCAGCGGGCTCGCTCGACTCGTAACCCGGCAAGACGACTTACTCCAGCGAAAGTCCCCATCCACCATGGATGGCCGCCACGAGTGGCACATGGTTGCGGCAAAACGCGAGTGCACCTCTCGCTGGTGTGCCACTCGTGTACGTATGTCGCCGACTTTGCCGGGGCGATGACGGTGGGGTGCTGTCAGGGCTCCAGGTAGAGGCGTTCGCATGGGAGCCTCGGGTAGGCGTCGGTGGTGTCTGTGGATACTTCCACCGCGTCGTGCCAGTGCCGGGCGCGCCATTCCTGGACGAAAAGGCATGCGGCCGTGACGCAGGCGACGAAGTCCATGCGGGCTCCGTGCCAGAACACCGACAGGTGGACATCCGGCTCGGACGGGATGGGGGAGACTGCGCGGTCAGGCATATGTGGTCACCCGCCGACCACGCGCGAGCTTCGCGGCCACGCAATGGCGGACCGCCGCGATGACCACGCAGCCAGATGGGCGAAAGGCCGTGTTCGGGTTGGTAATCCACGCGCGGAACTTGGTCCCTCGGTCAGCGGGGCTCGGCAGCGCGATCATGCCGCCGTAACGGATGATGGACACGTTCAATCGGAACATCTCGGCGAACAGCGGCACGTCGTCCGGCAGATCGGGGCGGATGAGGAACGTCCATCGATTCGAGCGCGGATGCGACAGGATCGGCCCCAGCTCGTGGCCGTGGTCCTGCATCCACACCTTCACGTGCTGTCCGAGCACGGCGGGCATGGTTATGCCCCAGACCATTCCGGTGCGGACGACGATCCGCCCGATCTGGGGAGGGTCCACGATCGCGGGCAGGTTGCACACTCGCCGGTAGTAGTGGCATCGGGACAGTGGGGTGTCTCCGAAAGCTATTGGCTCATCCATCAGAAGACCTCGGGTCGCATCGACGGGTAGAAGGTGCGCCCGGTCTTGTCATCCCTGGCATGTCCACGGATGGGGTGAATTGCTCTGCGAGCCTGTCCATCCCTCCCGCCCGGTGCGCCCGGTCATCAGACAATGACACGCAGGCACGGGCGCCCCGAATCGGGTACACCGAGAAAAGACCCTCAAAAGCCCAGCGCGCGCACCGCAAACGGTGTGAGGATGTACGCGAGGCGGGTAATTCGATGTGCCCGTGACGGGGAAGGGAGGTCAACTTGTCGGAAACCGGTTCGACTCTGCCGCGTCGTCAGCTCGGGAGGTACCTGACCGAGTGGCGCACGCGCACCGGGATGACCCAGGCGAAGGCCGCCGACCTGCTGGAGATCGGAGCGAGCAGTCTTCAACGGCTGGAGAAGGGGCAGAACTCGCGAATCAGGTCTCGCGATATCCAGGCGGCATGTGATCTGTACGGTGTCCCGAAGGATTTGACGGTCGCGCTCGTCGGACTGGCCAAGCAGGCCAACGTCAAGAGTTGGTGGCACCAGTACGGCGATCTGATCCCCAAGACGTTCGATGTGTACGTCGGACTCGAAGCCGCAGCGGTGAAGTTGGTGTCGTACCAGCCGGACCTGATACCGGGTCTGCTCCAAACCGCCGACTACGCGCAGGCGCTTGTTCGACTCGCGTGGCCGGATGAATCAATACAGCAGTGGGAGCAACGGCTTGAAATAAAGGCGCAGCGACAGAATCTCGTGACCCGCAAGACACAGCCGGTCGTGCTCGACGTGGTTATCGGCGAAGGCGCTTTATGGCGTGTGGCTGGCAGCAGCGCGATCATGGCAACCCAAAACCGGCACCTTGCGGATATGTCTACAAGGGATAACGTGACAATTCGCGTACTGCCGTTCCATGCGGGCTTCCCCGGAGGCGTGTCCATGCCGCCGTTCGTGATTCTGGTTTTCGGGGAGAGCGTTCCTGTGGACCAGGTTGAGCCGCCAGTGGTCTATCTGGAAGGCGCGGTCGGAGATATGTATCTCGAAGATGCCGCCGACGTGGGTGCCTACACTCAAAGGTACGACAGCATCAGGGAATCCGCCTTGGATGTCAACTCGAGTAGAACCCTGCTGAGGCAGGTGGCAAGGGAGCATGAGCAGCGTGGACGTTGACGTATCGGGGGCACAGTGGTTCAAGAGCAGCCGTAGCCAGGCCGGTAAAGAGTGTGTTGAGGTTGCGTTTCTCGGCCGTGGCATGGTCGGCGTGCGTGACTCGAAGAACCCGTCCGGCCCGGCACTGGTGTTCACACCCGGCGAGTGGGACGCCTTCACCGCTGGCGTGTCGGATGGGGAATTCAACCGCCCCTGAAACGATCAGAAGCGCGGCGCTGAACCCGGATCAGAGCAAGAACCTGCTCCGGCAGATAGCAAGGGAGTATGCACCGTGAACATCGACCTATCAGGGGCGAAGTGGTTCAAGAGCCGCTACAGCGGGGCTGATAAAGCATGCGTCGAGGTCGCTTTTCTCGCCGGAGGCGGTATCGGCGTCCGGGACTCGAAGAACCCGGCCGGCCCCGCGCTGGTCTTCACCCCCGGTGACTGGGGTGCCTTCACCGCTGGCATAGCCCATGGCGCATTCGAGCGCCCCTGAGGGAAGGGAGCTCGCGCCGTGAATACCATCCTCAGCGAGACGAAGTGGTTCAAAAGTACCCGTAGCGGCGGCGACAAAGCATGCGTCGAGGTCGCCTTCCTCACGGGAGGCGGTGTCGGCGTGCGGGATTCCAAGAACCCGACTGGCCCAGCACTGGTCTTCACACCAAGCGCGTGGGACACCTTCACCACAGGCATAGCCAGCGGCCAGTCCGGACACCCCTAACCCCCGGCAGCATCCACGGGATCAATCCGCGAGTGGCACATGGCTGCGGCGAAACGTGAGTAGACCTCTCGGTGGTGTGCCACTCGCGGGTGCGTCGAAGGTCTACTTGACCAGGTCGGCGTATTCGCGGTGCTGGGAGATGTACTGCTCGACGTACCAGCAGGTGGGGATGACCGAGAAACCGGCGGCGCGGGAGTCGTTGAGGGCGTATTCGACGACTTGGGCGGCAACGCCTCGGCCTCGGAATTCGGGGAAGGTCAGCGTGTGGTGGAAGTCGCGGGTCTTGGTGTCCTCGCGTTCGGCGTAGTCGGCGTACCCGGCGAGGGTGTCGTCGATGTAGATCTCGAAGCGGGTGTCGGCGACGTTGTGTTCGAGCCTGGTCGTCATGTCGGGGTAGAACTCCTCGTGCGAAGGGAATGTTCCGGCGGGGCGGTCAGAGGATCGCGCCGGGGTTGAGGATGCCGTCGGGGTCGAGTGCGTCCTTGATGCGGCGGGTCAGGGCCATCACATCGGGGCCCAGCTGATCGGGCAGCCAGGCCTTCTTCAAGCGGCCGACGCCGTGTTCGCCGGTGATGGTGCCGCCGAGGGCGATGGCGAGGTCCATGATCTCGCCGAAGGCGCGGTGCGCTCGCGCGGTGTGATCGGCGTCGGTGGGGTCGTGCACGATCAGCGGGTGGGTGTTGCCGTCGCCCGCGTGCGCGATCACCGACACCGTCACCGCGTTGCGCTCGGCGATCTCGGCGACGCCGCTCACCAAGTCGCCGAGCCGGGGCAGCGGCACGCCGACATCTTCGAGCAGCAGCGGCCCCAGCTTCTCCACGGCGGGAATCGCCAAGCGTCGTGCGGCCGTGAACGCCTCGCCCTCGGAAGGGTCCTCGGTGTGGAAAACCTCTGTCGCGCCTGCCTTCTCGCAGGCCGCCGCCATGATCTCGGCTTCGCGCCTGGCGAATTCGCCGGGGGCGTCGGATCGGGCGACCAGTAGCGCGGCCGCCTTCCGGTCCAATCCCATCCGCAGTTCGTCTTCCACGGCGTTGATCGACACCGAGTCCATGAACTCGAGCATGGACGGGCGCAGTTCGCCGGTGATGGCCAGGATCGCGTCGGTGGCGGCGGTGAGCGTGGGGAAGCTGGCGACGACCGTGCTCTGCGGCGGTTGCGCGGGCAGCAGCCGCAGGGTCAGCTCGGTGATCACGCCCAGCGTGCCCTCGCTGCCGACGAACAGCTTGGTGAGCGACAACCCGGCCGAGTCCTTCAAACGAGGACCGCCGAGCCGCACGACCGTGCCGTCGGCGAGCACGACCTGCATGCCGAGCACGTAATCGGTGGTGACCCCGTACTTCACACAGCACAGGCCGCCCGCGTTGGTCGCGGCGTTGCCGCCGATCGAGCAGATCTCGAACGACGACGGGTCGGGCGGATACCACAGCCCGTGCTCCGCGACCGCGCGCTTGACCTCGGCGTTGAGCAAGCCCGGCTGCACCACCGCGGTGCGGGTCACCGGGTCGACGGAGATCTCCCGCATCCGCTCGGTGCTCAGCACGATCGCGCCGTCGACGGCCGTCGCGCCACCGGACAGCCCCGAGCCGGCCCCGCGCGGAATCACCGGGACGCGCCGGGCGGTGGCCCAGCGCAGCGTCGTGGCCACGTCGTCGGTGCTGGTGGCACGCACCACGGCCAGGGCGGTGCCCGCGCCGGGATCGCGGGCCCAGTCCTGCCGGTAGCTCGCCAGCAGGTCGGCATCGGTGAGCACCGCGCCGTCGGGGAGCGCGGCGATCAAGTCATGCAGGTCCACCACCTCACGCTAGCTCCCCGTGCCCGATATTTGCTGATCGGGCGACCCGCGCGCCCGTGGCGAACGGAAGCCCCGGAATGTGATGTCACCCGCCACAGTGGTATTACCGCCTACGGGAGACCAGAATGCCGACAGGGGCTTGACTGTTCGGGGCATCGAGTTCTCCTGGCGCTGTGTCGTGGCGCCGGCAGTCCATGCGGTTCGCCGCGTACCACTTGGAGGGATGGAACGGATGCAGGGCGAACAACCGAGTCGCCGGGAACTGGTCGCCGCGATGTTCTCCAGCGAGTTCGTCGAGGACGGCTTCGACCCGGACGCGCTGCGCCGGGTGCACGCGGGTGAGCACGAGGAATGGCTGACCGCGCTGGACCGCTCCGGTGTCTTCGGCAAGGAGGCCATCGCCGAGCTGGCCGACCTGTGGCGGCGCGAGCCGCGCGAGTTGCTGGAGGCGCTGCTCGCGGAGGCGGACGATGTCGCGCGGCGGCGGTGCATGGCGGCCTGGGCGAGCCTGGAGCACGCCGCGGAGAATCCCGGCCAGGCCCAGATCGGCTGAGCCACCCCGCGGTCGCCGTCCGCTCATCTGCCGGACATCTGCCGCTGGCACGCTGGCCGCGTGCACGAGCTGTCCGAGACCGCCGACACCATCGCCGACCGGTTCACCCGCTGGTGCGAGGCGGTCGCGCACCGGCTGCCGTTCGGGCTGAACCGGCTCGTTCCGCCGACCTTGCTCGGCTTTGCGCTGATCAACAGCGGCACCTTCGCCGTCGACTTGGCACTGCTCACCGTTCTGCACGGCTGGTTGGATCTGCCGGTGTGGTCGTCGGTGACGGTGGCCTACGTCTGCGCGTTCGGGCTCGCCTTCGTGCTCAACCGCACGTTCAACTTCCACTCCCACGCTCCGGTCGGCAGGCAGGCCGCGGTGTACGTCGTGGTGGTCGTCGTCAACTACCTCGCGTTCATCCTCGGCATCGGCAGCGGACTCACCGCGCTGGGCCTGGAGTACCACCTGTCCCGATTGCTGGCGGGTGCGTGCGAGGCCGTCTACATGTACAGCGCGATGCGCTGGGTGGTCTTCCGCCGCGCGGCCGAACCGGAACCCGAACTCGCGCCCGACGCGATGTAGGTGTCAAGGTTTTCGCAGACGCCGCTAGCTGAGCGGATGCTTCGAGTGAGCCGCGTGCGGACGAGGTGACCGCCGCTCTGGAGAGCCCGAGTGCGAGCGGGGAACGATTACGACGCGGCCCGATCGACCAGCACTTCGGTGCGCTCGCCGTCGACGACGATCGCGTCGTCGTCGGTCAACGCCCAGTGCGCGACGCCATCGGCGCGGTAACGAGCCGCGAGGCGAGTGCAGTCACCGGTGGGGTCGGTGGCCGAATCGATGTGCGGCACGATCCGGCGGTCCACCAAAGCCAGTCCGTCCCATCGGGGTTCGACGCCGCACGCCGGTTGCACCTCGGCCGGATCATCCACCGATTCCAGGCCGTGCAGGTCCGGGGTCATCACACAGGCCCCGGCGCTGTAACCGGCGTAGACGAGCGCGTCGGCGGCGAGCAGCCGGGGCAGAATCCGATCCGCGCCGCTGCGGGCGAACTGGGCGCGCAACACGAACGTGTTGCCGCCGCGCACCCACAGCAGCGGGAACTGCGCCAGCTTGCGTTCCAGCTCGGCCTCCCGGCCGACGTACTCGCGCAGGTCGAGCACCTCGGGCCGGTAGCCGAGTTTGCGCAGCGGCGCCAGGTCGCTGGTCACCGCGCCCGCCCATGCCCGCGGCCAGGCGTCGCAGGCGTTCGGGATCAGCGCGACCCGGCCCGGCGGGCCCGCGAGCGCGGCGAGCCGGTCGTAGTGCGCGCCGAACCGGTAGCTGGACAGGAACAGTCGCACGGGTCAGATGGTGAAGGCCAAATGGCGGACGAGGCGCTGCCCGAGTTCGTCGTCGCCCTCGATGGTGATCTCGTCCACGTGCTCTTCGGCGGTCGTCCGGCCGCCGCCCAAGCGCACGAAAAGCCCCGAATCAACGGTGATCTCGACGGTGGCGGGTCCGTCGAACGCGTCCACGTAGCTCGCCCGGCCCGCCACCTGGATGCGCAGGGTCCTGGCCAGCGGACCGGTGAGCGCGAAGGCGATCCGCGCGCCGTCCGGCGCCTCGCCCTTCTTCGCCACCACACGCGGGATGCTGCCGGCGAACTCGGCGAACGCCATCTCGCCGCGGGGGCCGCCCTCCGCCACCCGCACTCCGAGCGCGTCGGCGATGTCGAGTTCGTGCATCCAGCAGTCGAACAACCGCACCCGCATGAACCTGCCGTAGGTCACCTGGCCGATCGGCGACACCGTCTCCTTCTCCCACTCCGCATCGTCCATCGCCGCGAGCGCCGTGCGCCTGCGGTCGATGACCTCGCGATACAGCTCGAGCAGGCGGGCGCCGGGCAGCGGGCGCAGGCGGTCGACCCAGATCTCGTTGAGCACCGCGGTCTCGTTGCGCACGTAGGGCAGCGTGCGCACGTCGGTCTTGGCCCTGGTGGGGTCGTGCGCGGGCGGCCGGTCACCCAGCAGGAAGGATTCGGTGCCGATGACGTGGGCGACGATGTCGAACACGGTCCAGCCGGGCAGCGACGACGGGGTGCGCCAGCGTTGTTCGTCCAGCGGGGCGATCAGCGCGTCGATCGCCTCCCACTGCCGCGACAGCAGGTCGATCAGCGTGGCCCGATCGATCGTCTCGGTCATCCCTCGTTTTCCTTTTCCGGGCTCGCGCCCTCGTTGTCCAATGCCGCGATGCCGTCCCGGATGGCCGCGGCGGTGGCGACCGGATCATGCGGACGGCGCAAGAGAAAGCCTTTTGCGAACCGCAGCGTGTCTCCGTGTCTGCGCGGGATCACGTGCAGGTGGACGTGCGCGACGGTCTGGAACGCCGCCCTTCCGTCGTTGAGCACCAGATTGGCGCCGTCGGCGGCCAGGCTGCTGCGCCGGATGGCCAGGGCGAGCCGATGACCGACGCGGAAGATCTGCGCGCCGAGTTCGGCGTCGAGGTCCTCCAGCTCGGCGGCGTGCCGCTTCGGTATCACCAGCGTGTGCCCACGCGCGATCGGCCGGATGTCGAGAAACGCGCACAGCGTGTCGTCCTCGTACACTTTCGCCGCCGGTGCCTCGCCCGCCACGATGCGGCAGAAGACGCAGTCGTTCACACGCTGGACCATACGGCGTACGAGCCGAGCCGAACACCCCGGATCCTCGATCGGCATGACGCACGTCACTACTCCGCTGTGGGATACACGTCTCACCTGGTGGCCAACCTCGAGGTGGGTAACCAACTTCTCTGTACGGTCTTGCCGTGTTCACCTGGGGAGACCACGATCACACACGAGAAAGGAAAAGATGGACCGTCCCCGGCGGCCCGCTGTTCGCTCGGTGGCGACCCGACGTTTTCGGGCGTCACCGGCGCGATTCGTCCGGCGTGTGTGACGGGCATCTCAGCTAGGCTCACCGCGGGCCAGGTACAGTGGCGAGGATTTGGGCGAACTTACTCATCGGTAACATCGCCCGGTCGTCTACCCGTTGCCTGAAGCTCAGTAAGAGAAGGAAGTCTGACAAGTGGAGACAACGCAGAGCGTAGGCGATCCATCGCCGCGCGGCGCGCGTGTCGGTGTCGTCCGCGAATCCAACGCGGGCGAGCGACGTGTCGCATTGGTGCCGAAGATCATCCCGAGCCTGGTGAAGCAGGGCGTCGAGGTCGTCGTGGAGTCCGGGGCGGGCAAGGGCGCGCTGATTCCCGACGAAGCCTATGTCGAGGCGGGCGCGTCGATCGGTGATCCGTGGTCGGCGGACGTGGTGGTGAAGGTGGCTCCGCCCAGTGACGCCGAAGTCGCGAAACTGTCGTCGGGGCAGACGCTGATCGGGTTCCTCGCGCCGCGCAACGCCGACAATCAGATCGGCGCGCTGAAGGCGGCGGGAGTGCAGGCCTTCGCGGTGGAGGCGATCCCGCGGATCTCGCGTGCGCAGGTGATGGACGCGTTGTCCTCGCAGGCGAACGTGGCGGGCTACAAGGCGGTGTTGCTGGCGGCGTCGGAGTCGACGCGGTTCTTCCCGATGCTGACCACCGCGGCGGGCACGGTGAAGCCCGCGACGGTGCTGGTGCTCGGTGTCGGCGTCGCGGGTTTGCAGGCGCTGGCGACCGCCAAGCGCCTCGGCGGCCGGACCACCGGTTACGACGTGCGTCCCGAAGTCGCCGATCAGGTGCGGTCGGTGGGTGCGCAGTGGCTGGACCTGGGCATCGACGCGGCCGGTGAAGGCGGGTACGCCCGTGAGCTCACCGACGAGGAGAAGGCCAAGCAGCAGCAGGCGCTCGAGGACGCGATCAAGGGCTTCGACGTGGTGATCACCACCGCGCTGGTGCCGGGGCGTCCCGCGCCGCGACTGGTGACGGCCGCCGCGGTGGAGGGCATGAAGCCCGGCAGCGTGATCGTGGATCTGGCCGGGGAGACCGGCGGCAACTGCGAGCTGACCGAGCCCGGTGAGACCGTGGTCAAGCACGAGGTGACCATCGCCTCGCCGTTGAACCTGCCCGCCACCATGCCCGAGCACGCTTCGGAGTTGTATTCCAAGAACATCGCGGCGCTGCTGGAGTTGATGCTGGTCGACGGCAAGCTGGCCCCCGATTTCAGCGACCAGGTGCTGGCGGATTCCTGCGTCACCCGCGAACCGGACGCGCCCGCCGCGGCGGCAGGCGCGACCGATGCGGCGGAGTCGGCGCAGGTCAAGGACGCGACCGAGGCGAAGGTGGAGAACTGATGTATACCGAATTGCTGGCGAATATCGCGATCCTGGTGCTGTCCGGGTTCGTCGGTTTCGCCGTGATCTCCAAGGTGCCCAACACCTTGCACACGCCGCTGATGTCGGGCACCAACGCCATCCACGGCATCGTGGTGCTCGGTGCGCTGGTCACCCTCGGCAACGTGCAGGATCCGTCGATCCTGACCCAGATCATCCTGTTCGTCGCGGTGGTGTTCGGGACACTGAACGTGATCGGTGGTTTCGTGGTCACCGACCGCATGCTGGGCATGTTCAAGGGCAAGAAGCCCGCTGCCGCGCAGAAGGCGGGTGAGTGATGCACACCTTCGACAACGTGACCTACCTGGTCAACGGTCTCTACATCGTGTCGTTCGCGCTGTTCATCTACGGTCTGATGGGCTTGACCGGCCCGAAGACCGCGGTGCGCGGCAACTTGATCGCGGCGGTCGGCATGGTGATCGCGGTGGTCGCGACGCTGATCTCGATCCGCCACACCAGCAACTGGATTCTCATCGTCGCCGGTCTGGTGGTCGGCGTCGTGCTGGGCGTGCCCCCGGCGAAATACACGAAGATGACCGCGATGCCGCAGCTGGTGGCCGCGTTCAACGGTGTCGGCGGTGGCACTGTCGCGCTCATCGCCTGGTCGGAATTCATCAATTCCCAGGGGTTCTCGCACTTCGACGAAGAGCCGACGGTGCACATCGTGATCGGATCGCTGTTCGCGGCGATCATCGGTTCGGTGTCGTTCTGGGGATCGCTGATCGCGTTCGGCAAGTTGCAGGAGATCCTGCCCGGCCGTCCGATCGGGATCGGCAAGTTGCAACAGCCGTTGAACCTTCTGCTGCTGCTCGGCGCGATCGCCGCGGCGGTCGTGATCGGCGTCGGCGCCACCGGTGAGGGGGTGTCGCAGCTGTGGATGATCGCGGTGCTCGTGCTCGCGGGCGTGCTGGGGTTGATGGTCGTGCTGCCGATCGGCGGCGCGGACATGCCCGTGGTGATCTCGCTGCTCAACGCGCTGACCGGGCTGTCGGCCGCGGCGGCGGGTCTGGCGCTGAACAACACCGCCATGATCGTGGCGGGCATGATCGTCGGCGCGTCCGGCACGATCCTGACCAACCTGATGGCCAAGGCGATGAACCGGTCCATCCCGGCCATCGTCGCGGGCGGCTTCGGTGGCGGCGGCGCGGCCGTCGGCGGCGCGGGCGGCGAGCAGAAGCAGGCCAAGGCCACTTCCGCCGCGGACGCCGCGATCCAGATGGCCTACGCCAACCAGGTGATCGTCGTGCCCGGCTACGGCATGGCGGTGGCACAGGCGCAGCACGCGGTCAAGGAGATGGCCTCGCTGCTGGAGGCCAAGGGCGTCGAGGTCAAATACGCCATCCACCCGGTGGCCGGTCGCATGCCGGGTCACATGAACGTGCTGCTGGCCGAGGCCGAGGTCTCCTACGACGCGCTCAAGGAAATGGACGACATCAACGGCGAATTCGGCCGCACCGACGTCGCCCTGGTGATCGGCGCCAACGACGTCACCAACCCCGCCGCCCGCGAGGACGCCTCGAGTCCGATCTACGGCATGCCGGTGCTCAACGTCGACCAGGCCAAGTCGGTGATCGTGCTCAAGCGCTCGATGAACTCCGGCTTCGCCGGCATCGACAACCCGCTGTTCTACGCCGACCACACCTCCATGCTGTTCGGCGACGCCAAGAAGTCCGTCGGAGCAGTCACCGAGGAACTGAAGGCGCTGTAGGCGAAGCGTTTCCGCGCAGTGCCCCCCTCCGCCGTGGCGCGGAGGGGGGCACTGTCGTAATTCGATGGACACCGTGCCACGCCGCCCCGGATCATTCTCCGAGTGTCCGCACGTCATGAGCCTCTTCGGTTGATCGGTCCCGGGGAGCCCTCGGCCGATCCGGCCGAGCGGCTGCCATGGACCGTCGTAGTCGATTCCACCTACTCCATCCGCGACGCGATCGATGCCCTCGCGCTCGGGCCGTTCCTGCGCGGCGATCATCCGTGCGCGCGCACCGCGCATCTGGAACGGGTGCGGCCGGACGCGCCGTTGCGTCCGAGTCGTGGCCGCGTGGTGCGCACCGTGCGCGACAACGACAGCGGGGCCACGCTGGTCGTCGGCCCCGGCTGGTCGCTGCGGTCGGTGCGCTGGTCGGGCGGCTCGGCGATGGTCGAGGTCACCGCCGTCACCGACACGCTCGCGGACGAACTGCTCGCCGAGGCGATCCGGGACGCGGCGGCGCCGCCCGAGGTGGGCGAGACCGTCGAGATGGGCTTCTGGCACATGCACAATCACGGTCCACAGCGGCGGGCGCGCTCGATCACGGCCCCGGAGTGGTCGACGATCCGCGGCAACTACGCGGGACCGGTCGCCACCGCCCTCGATCGTCTGATGTCGCTCACCGCCGACGACGTCCGCGGCAGGCTGGTGCTGCTGCACGGCCCGCCCGGCACCGGGAAGACCACCGCGCTGCGCGCACTGGCGCGTGCCTGGGGCGGCTGGTGCCAGCTGGACTGCGTGCTCGATCCCGAGGTGATGTTCGGCAAGCCCGGCTACCTCATGGAGGTGGCCGCCGGTGTGGACAACGCCGACGAGGAGGCGCCGCGCTGGCGGATGCTGGTGCTAGAGGACTGTGACGAGCTGATTCGCGGGGAGGCGAAAGAAGCGGCGGGACAAGGGCTCTCGCGGCTGCTGAACCTGACCGACGGCATTCTCGGCCAAGGCAGGGACGTGCTCGTCGCCATCACGACCAACGAGGACCTGTCCCGTCTGCATCCGGCGGTGACGCGGCCGGGACGGTGCCTGGCGCGGATCGAGATCGGGCGGCTGTCCTCCGCCGAGTCGGCGGCTTGGCTGGAGCGGGAGCAGCCGGGCGCGTCCGCCGCGTTTCCGGACGGCGCGACCTTGGCCGAACTGGTCTCCGCGCGCGACGGCGAGGCACGGATCGACGCCGTCGCCGTGGACGCGGTGAATCCGGGACTGTATCTGTGAACCCGCCGCGACGGCTTCGGTGAGCCGAATCCGTTGCGGCGGTTCGCCGATGCGGTCTGGGAGACCGGCTGGCATCCGGCACGGCGCCACTGACGCCGATCGGCTAGATTCCATGGGTTCGCCCGTCGCCCCTGCGCGCACGGAACCAAGCGAGACCCGGGGAGGGGATCCATGACCACACCACCGAATCAACCGTATCCAGGCCAGCCCGGCTATCCGCAGCAGCCGCCTGCCGGTGCGCCACAGGGCTTGCCGGGGCAGCCGGGCCAGCCGCAGGGTTATCCGCAGCCCGGTTATCCCGGTCAGCCGCAGCCGGGCTATCCGCCGCAAGGTGGTTTCCCGCAGCAGCCGGGCTACCCCGGCGGCGGATTCCCGCCGCCAGGACCCCCGCCCCAGCAGAATCGCGGCGGGAGCAGCGTCGGCAAGATCCTCGGCATCCTCGGCGTCGTGCTGGTGATCGGGTTGCTGGTCGTGGGCGCGCGCACCGTCTTCCGCTCGGACGGCGAGAAGATCGATATCGGTCAGTGCGCGAAGTTGTCCGGCACCACCGTCAAAGCCGAGTTCGCGACCAAGGAATGCTCCGATCCCGAAGCCAATTACGTGGTGGCGCAACGGCTCGACGGCGCGAACGCGAACTGCCCCACCAAGGACTACGCCAGCTACTACCAGACCGGCAGCAACGAGTACACGCTGTGCCTGCGGCTGAATGTCAAGGAAGGCGACTGCATCGACGGCGGTTTCCTCGGCGCGAGCACCAAGGTGGCCTGCGGCTCGTCGGCGGACTTCAAGATCGGCCGGATCGTGCGCGGCACCGCCGACAAGTCCGCGTGCGGGGCGAAGGCGACCGAGAACGACACGATCGTCTACCCCAAGCCGGAGCCGATCACCCTGTGCCTGGTGGCCCCCAAGTAGCGGTCGATGAACGCTAGCCTGAAGCGATGACGAGCGTCGGCGCGCGGTTGCTGCGGACCAGATGGTTCGTGCGCGCGCCGATCGCCGTGTTCCGGGCTCGGCTCGGTTTCCTGTTCGGTGGACGGCTCCTGCTGCTCGAGCACACCGGCCGTCGCTCGGGACGTCCGCGCTATGTGGTGCTGGAGACGGTGGCCCGGCCGGGCCGCACTCGCGCGGTGATCGCCTCCGGGTTCGGCGCGCAGGCGCAGTGGTTTCGCAATCTCGCCGCCGATCCGCATTGCTACGTGAGCATCGCGGCGCGCCACCGGGTTCCGGCGGTGGCCCGGGTGCTGAGTTCCGGCGAGTCCGCCGCGGTTCTCGACGACTACCGGCGCACGCGCCCGCGGGCGTACCGGAATCTGAGTCGCATCATCGAGGAAGCCACGAGCACGGCGATCGGCCGGGTGCCGATGGTCGAGCTGTCCTGGGATTCGTGATCCGGTCAGCGTGCCGGCTCGCGCGGCGTGGCGACGACGCCCGCGTACCCGCAGCACAGCAGCACGGCGAGCATCGGCACGACCATCGCCGTGGTCAGCGGCACCACGGCGGTGAGCCAGCCGATGATCGTCGGCCCGGCGAGCAAGCCCAGGTAGCCCACGCTGAACACCCGTGACATATCGGTCGCGGCCGTGTGGGAGCCCAGATTCCCCGCCGCGCTGAAGATCTGCGGGACACCTCCGGCAAGGCCCAGTCCGGTCATGGCCCAGCCGAACAGCGTCAGCGGTATCCACGGCGAGACCACGATGACGGCCAAGCCGACGGCCGCCAGGAGCGAGCCGTAGCGCACCACCGCGACCCCGCCGAAGACGTGGTTCACCCGGTCGGCGCCGAAACGCCCGACCGTCATCGTGGTGGAGAAGGCGCCGAAGGCCAGTGCCGCGGTGGCCGCGTCGGCGCCGAGGTGTTCGCGCAACTGCAAGGCGCTCCAGTCGGCGGCCACGCCTTCGGCCAGCAGGAGGGCGAACGCGATAGCGGCCAGCGTGAGCACTTTTCGGCTGCGCGCTCGGGCGTCGAGGTGGGTCGGGGCATGGGCGCGGGAGACCTGGTCGCGGCCCTGCGGCCGCGCGGTGGACTCCGCGCCGGCCCCGATCGGCACGTTGTCGTGCCGGGACGAAGCGCGTTTCCCGCTGTGTTCCGGTGGCGTGGCGTCGAGGCCGCCGCTGTGGACGGACGCGACGTCAGGGGACTCCGCGGCTTCCGCGCCGGTTGCCGACTCGCGCAGCAGCCGCGGCACCAGCGTGAGGGTCAGCGCGACGCCGCACGCCGCGGCGACGACCAAGGTGACCCGCAGGTCCATGCCCGCCCGCAGAGCGGCGGCGCCGAGCAGTGAACCGAGCAGGCCCCCACCGGAGAACAACGCGTGGAAGGCGGCCATGATCGGACGCCGGTAGGCCCGTTCCACGTGCACCGCTTGGGTGTTCATCGACACGTCCAGCGCCCCGTTGCCGAAACCGAAGCAGGCCAGCGCGAGCGCCAAGGTGAACGGCCCGGTGGCGAAGCCGGGACCGGCCACCGCGACCGATCCGAAGCACGCCGCGGCCCCGACCAGCGTCCTGCTGCCGAACCGATCGGCGAGCGGGCCGGCCAGCCGCATCCCGATGATGCCCGCCCCGGACATCAGCAGAATGAACATGCCCAGCGTCGATTTGGAGACGCCCGTGCGGTCGGTGACGACCGGGATGTGCACCACCCACATGGCGAGCAGGAAGCCGTTCAACCCGAAGACCGTGAACACCGCGGCACGCGCCACGCGGATCCGGCGATCGACCGTCGGGCTCAACACCATTTCGACGGTACCGAGAAAATCTCCCCCATGGGCAGCCTCGCCCGCGGAACCGGTCCAGGGCGCCGTTGACCTGGTCGTGCGACCGTGCGGGACGCTCGACATTGCGCGTCTCGTCCGCGAGCGAGTCCTTTGCACAATGTGAAACGTGTCACGCACCCGGGGTATTCCGGATTCCGATGGTTTCCATGACGAGTAGGTGCGATCCTTCGGACTCCGGCGCGGCGCGCACCGGCACGCTGTCGGCGTGCTCCGCGTTGCGGCCGTCGAGCACCGTGCCGAACAGGTCCGGGAGCCGACTCCCGAATGCCCGTTGTCGGAGCCGGTCACGCCGAGACGGAGCATTGCGCAACAGCTCGTGATCATGCGCGTTCGTCTACCGTGGAGGGGGTGGATGCGCTCGCCAGTCTGCTCGAAGGCCCTCGCGCTCGCGGCGCGTTCCTGATGTGTTCGCTGCTGGATCCGCCGTGGTCGCTGCGCATCCAGGACGAAGCTCCGCTGACCGTGCTGTCGATGATTCGCGGCGGCGCCTGGATCGTCACCGACGCGGGCGCGCCGCGGCAGCTCGGCGCGGGCGATGTGGCGATCTTCCGCGGGCCCGCGCCGTACACGGTGGCCGACGACCCGGCGACCGAACCGCAGATCATCATCCATCCCGGTCAGGTGACGAAGACGCCGCAGGGCGAAATTCTCTGCGAGACGCTGAGTCTGGGCGTGCGGCAGTGGGGCACCGATCCGGACGGAGCCACCCTGATGGTCACCGGAACCTACGAGTCCGCGGGCGCGGCCAGCCGTCGCCTGCTGCGCGCGCTCCCGCCGGTGCTGGTGTTGCGGCGCGGCGAGTTGGACAGCAGGGTGCTCGACCTGCTGGTCGACGAGGTGACCAAGGACGAGCCCGCGCAGAGCGCGGTGCTGGACCGTCTGCTCGATCTGGTGCTGATCGCCGCGCTCCGTGCCTGGTTCTCCCGCAACGACGCGCCCGCCTGGTACCACGCTTACGGCGACCCGCTGGTCGGGAAGGCCCTGCGCCTGTTGCAGCACAATCCGGCGCACGGGTGGACGGTCGCCGGCCTGGCCGAGGCGGTGGGGATGTCGCGGGCCGCGCTGGCGCGCCGGTTCACCGACCTGGTTGGCGAGCCGCCGATGGCGTTCCTCACCGAATGGCGGCTGGCGCTGGCCGCCGATCTGCTGCAGGAATCCGACGCCACCATCGAGGCCATCGCCCGTCAGGTCGGGTACGGCAGCGCCTTCGCGCTGAGCGCCGCGTTCAAACGGCACTTCGGTGTCTCCCCGCGCGACCACCGGCACAGCCGCGTGCGGTCAGGCCCGGAGGAGGGAGCTCGCGTAGCCACGTAGGGCCCCGCACGCGGCACGATCGACACAGCGGGACGACTACTGAGCTATCGTCGGCCGGGTGACGCAGCAGTATCCGGTGCTCTGGCCGGTGCCGACCCGGTGGGCCGACAACGACCACTACGGGCACGTGAACAACGTGACCTACTACTCGTACTTCGACACCGCGGTCAACGCGTGGTTGATGCACGCCACCGGAACCGACATCCGCGAGCTGCCCGCGCTCGGCGTGGTGGCGCAGACCTCCTGCCAGTACCTGGGCTCGATCAGTTTCCCGGACCAGTTGCAGGTCGGCTTGCGCATCTCCCGGCTCGGACGCTCCAGCATCACCTACGACCTGGCCATCTTCCGCGAGGCCGACGGCGAGCTGGAACTGTCGGCCACCGGTGTCTTCGTGCACGTCTACGTGGACGCCGATACGCGCAAGCCGGTCGAGATTCCCGAGGTCATCCGCACGGCCGCGGCCGCGCTCGTCACCGAGTGACCGCCGGGCCGGTCAGACGCGGCTGAGCAGGGTGAGCGGGTCCTCCAGGAATCCCGCGACCGTGGCGAGGAAGCGGGCGGCGAGTTCGCCGTCGACCATGCGATGGTCGAAGCTGACGCCCACGGTGGTGACCCACCGGACCGCGATCTCGTCGCGAACCACCCACGGCCGCTTGCGGATCGAGCCCAGGCACAGGATCGCGGCCTCGCCCGGATTGACCAGCGGGACTCCGGCGTCCACACCGAAGACGCCGACGTTGGTGATGGTGAACGTGCCGCCGCGCAGCTCCGCGGGCGTCGCGCCGCCCGCGCGCGCGGTGTCGGCCAGCCAGCCGATCTCCTTGGTCAGGTCGCGCAGGCTCAAGGTCTGCGCCTCTTTGATGTTCGGCACCAGCAGCCCGCGCTCGGTGGCCACCGCGATGCCCAGGTTGACGTAGTGCTTGGTGACGATCTCCTGAGCGGCTTCGTCCCAGCAGGCGTTCATGCCGGGGAAGTCGGCGAGCGCGGCCAGCGCCGCCTGCGCGACCAGGGCCAGCGGGGTCAGGGTGAGGCCCGCGAAGGGTTTCGTACTGCGCAGATGATCGAGTAGCTCCATCGAGGCGGTGCCGTCCACGGTGACGAACGTGCTGGCCTGGGGAATGGTGCGCGCGCTGGTGAGCATCGCCGCCGCGGTGCGCTTGCGGATGCCGCTGATCGGGGTGCGCTCTTCGCGAATGGACGGCCGGACCGGTCCGGCATCCGCGACGGTGGGCGCGGTTGCCGCGCGCGGCTGCGAGACGGGTACCGCGCCGCGCACGTCCTCGACGGTGACCGCGCCGCCGGGACCGGAACCCGCGATGAACCACAGGTCCAGGCCGAGTTCGCGCGCCAGTTTCCGCGCGGCGGGCGTCGCCGCCGCGCGGGCCGGGCCGGGCGCATGATCCGGTTGTCGCCGGTGCGGTTCCTCCGCCGCGCCGACATCGCCGGGCCGCGAGACGCCGGGCTCCTGCGCCTCGCCGCCCGTGCCATCGGGCCGCGAGGCGCGGGATTCTCCGGGTCGGCCGCCTACGCCACCGGGCCGCGAAAGGCCGGGTTCCGCCGGGCTGTTCATGCTTTCGGTTCGCGAGACGCCGGGCTGTGCCGGAGGGCGCCGCCGGGACGTCGCCTCCGCCTCGGGGCCGTAGCCGACCAGGACCGACGTGCGGCCCGCTTCGTTCGTCGTCTGTTCTGTTCCCGCTGTTCGTATGCGAATGAGCGGCGCTCCGACCGCCACGGTGTCGCCCGGCTGCGCCAGCAGTTCGACCACCCGGCCCGCGAACGGCGACGGCAACGAGACGACCGCCTTGGCCGTCTCGACGTCGGCGATGGCCTGGTTCAGCTCGACCGTGTCGCCCACGGCCACCGCCCACGAGACCAGTTCGGCGTCGGTCAGCCCTTCGCCGAGGTCCGGCAGCCGGAACTCCAGCACGGAGGCCGGAAGATCCTGGCCGGCAGAATTCTCCACGCGGCACCTCTCACTACGGCGAGCCCGCCTCACGCGGCGAGGGAACGGTCGACCGCGTCGAGAATGCGGTCGGGGTCGGGCAGATGGTGCTTTTCGAGCTTAGCCGGGGGGTAGGGGATGTCGAATCCGCCGACGCGCAGCACGGGCGCTTCCAGGTGGTAGAAGCAGCGCTCGGTGATCCGCGCGGCGATCTCGGCGCCGAGCCCGGCGAATACCGGAGCCTCGTGCGTGACGATCAGCCGCCCGGTCTTCGCGACCGACCGCTCGACGGTGTCGAAGTCGATCGGCGAGAGGCTGCGCAGATCGATCACCTCGAGCGAGTGCCCCTCCCCTTCAGCGATCTTCGCGGCCGCCAGCGCGGTCGCCACGGTCCCGCCGTAGGCGACGACGGTCGCGTCCGCACCCGTGGCGCACACGCGCGCGCGATCCAGCGGCAGGCCGCCGTCGCGATCGAGCGCGGCGAAATCGACGTCGGCCTTGTCCCAGTACCTGCGTTTGGGCTCGAAGAAGATCACCGGATCGTTCAGCGCGATCGCCGCCCGGATCATCGAGTACGCGTCGGCCGGGTTGCTCGGTGACACGACGCGCAGCCCGGCGGTGTGCGCGAAATAGACTTCGGGAGATTCGGAGTGGTGCTCGACCGAGCCGATCCCGCCGCCGAACGGGATGCGAATGGTCAACGGCGCGTGCACCTTCCCCTGGGTGCGGTAGTTGATCTTGGCGACGTGCGAGACGATCTGGTCGAAGGCGGGATAGACGAAGCCGTCGAACTGGATCTCACACACCGGCCGGTACCCGCGCAGCGCCATGCCGAAAGCCGTTCCGACGATGCCGGATTCGGCCAGCGGCGTATCGATGACGCGGTTGTCGCCGAAGTCCTTCTGCAAGGTGTCGGTCACCCGGAAGACCCCGCCGAGGCGGCCGATGTCCTCGCCCATCAGCAAGACCTTCGGATCATCCTCCAGCGCGCGGCGCAGGCCGGTGTTGAGCGCGGCGGCGAAGGTGGTGATCATCGCGGGACTCCTTCTCCTCGTGCGGAGGACCCGCCGGGATCGCCGGCCAGGTATTCCGCGTACGCCCGCCGCTGTTCGGTGATCAGCGGATGCGGGGTGGTGTAGACGTGGTCGAAAAGCTCGCTCGGCGCGGGATCGGGCATGTCGATGGTCGCGCGGCGCACCGCCGCGGCCACCGCGTCCGATCGCTCGGCGACCCGCGTGCCGAACGCGTCGTCCCAGTGGCCCTCACGTTCGAGCAGTCTGCGGATGCGGTCGATCGGATCGCGCCGCGCCCATTGCTCGGTCTCGGCGGCCGAACGGTAGCGGGTGGGATCGTCCGCCGTGGTGTGCGGGCCCATCCGGTAGGTGAGCGCCTCGATGAACGACGGTCCGCCGCCGGTGCGCGCCCTGGCGATCGCCTGCCTGGTCACGGCGAGCACGGCGAGCACGTCGTTGCCGTCGACCTGCCTGCCAGGCATGCCGTAGCCGTAGGCGCGGCGGGCGATCGGCGTCGCGCTCTGCACCCGCACCGGCGCGCTGATCGCCCACTGGTTGTTCTGGCAGAAGAACACCACGGGCGCGCTCCAGGTCGCGGCGAACCCGAGGGCTTCGGCCAGGTCCCCCTGGCTGCTGGCGCCGTCGCCGAAGTACGCGATGGTGGCTATCTCCGCGCCGTCCAGGTGCGCCGCGAACGCGTAGCCGGTGGCGTGCAGGCCCTGGGAGCCGACGACGATGTTGGGGTTGGTCATGTTCACCGCGTGCGGGTCCCAGCAATGGTGCGCGGCGCCGCGCCACAGCCGGGTGAGATCGGTGGGCGGCACGCCGCGGCAGTAGGCCACCGCCGTCTCGCGATAGCTGCAGAAGACGTAGTCGTCGGGATGCAGCGCGTGCGCGGAGCCGACCTGGGCGGCCTCCTGCCCGAGCATCGGCGCCCACAGGCCGAGCTGGCCTTGCCGTTGCAGGGCGGTGGCCTCTAGGTCGATCCTGCGAGTCACCACCATGTCCGCGTACAGCGCCCGCAGCTCGTCCGGCCCGATGTCGGCGACCAGCGCGGCGTGCTCACGGTCGAGGACGCGGCGACCGTCCGGCTGCACCAGCTGCACCGGATACTCGGGTTTGCCCGGCATGGGTGATCGCCTCCTCGACTGGTCGGATTGTGTCCTAACTCACAGCATCCACCCCAATGCGAACTGCGCAAGTGGTCGGCCGCGGCATGGGCAGAATGCTCAATTGCGACCCGCGCGGTGGTGTCATACTGCGTGGTATGACCAGAGAAAGCGCCGGCGTGAGCCTGGACGCCACCGACGCCAGGCTGTTATTGGAACTGGTCGCCAACCCCAGGGCGACGGGTGTCGAGCTGGCCACCCGGCTGGGTCTGTCCCGCAATACCGTGCAGGCCCGGTTGTCCCGCTGGGAGGCCGGCGGCGTGCTGGGCAGCTTCGAGCGGCGCGTCGAGCCGCGCGCGCTCGGTTATCCGCTCGCGGCGTTCGTCGCGGTGGTCGTCGACCAGCACCAGCTGGATTCGGTGGTGGACGAACTCGCCGAGGTGCCCGAGGTGACCGAGGTGTGCGGCATGACCGGACTCACCGATCTCACCGTGCGGGTGGTCGCGCGCGACGCCGACGACCTGTATCGCATCGCCGGGCAGATCCTCAAGATCCCCGGCGTCGAGCGGACGAACATGGCGCTGGTGATGCGGGAGCTGGTCGGTCCGCGCACCGCTCCGCTGCTGGAGCGGCTGGCGAATTCGGGCTGAAAACCTTGTCGCCGAGTCCGATCGAGAGCCCACGAATTCTCGGCCGGGCACCGGGTTCCAGTTCGCGCAGATACGCCACGCGACCGGTATCAGGTGGTCGCGGTCTTCTCGGCGGGGGGCGGTGATCTGCCGCTAGGGTGCGGGAATGGAGATTTCGGGCAAAGTTGCCATTGTCACGGGGGCTGGCGCGGGGATCGGCGCGGCGTTGGCCGCCCGGCTGGTCGCCGCCGGTGCGCGCGTGGTGCTCGCCGACCTCGACGGCGAGAGCGCCGCGCGGGTCGCGGAGTCTCTCGGGGCGGATGCGGTCGCGGTCGGCGGGGACGTGGCCGACGAGGCGGTGATCCGCGCGTTGCTCGAGCGCGCCGAGGCGGAGTTCGGACCGGTCGACTTGTACTTCGCGAACGCGGGCATCGGCGGCGGCGCGGGTCTGGACAGCACCGATGAGCAGTGGGCGGCGGCGCTGGAGGTCAACGTGATGGCCCACGTCCGCGCCGCGCGGCTGCTCGTGCCGGGGTGGCTGGCCCGTGGCGGTGGCTATTTCGTCGGCACGGCGTCGGCGGCGGGACTGCTCACCCAGCTCGGTTCGGCCCCTTACGCGGTGTCCAAGCACGCGGCCGTCGGTTTCGCGGAGTGGCTGTCGGTGACCTACGGCGACCAGGGGGTGCGGGTGAGCTGCGTGTGCCCGATGGGTGTTGACACGCGGCTGCTGCGCGGCGGCCTCGTTCCGCCGGAGCATGCCGCCGAAGCCGAACTCGCGGTCAAGGCCGTGACCAGCGCGGGCGCGGTGCTGACACCGGAAGAGGTCGCCGAAATCGTGCTCGCCGGAGTGGCCGACGAGCACTTCCTGATCCTGCCCCACCCCGAGGTCCTGAAGATGTACCGCCACAAAGGTTCCGATTACGACCGCTGGATCGATGGCATGCGCCGCTTCCAGGCCGCGCTGCGCGCGTAAGCGGCTGCCTCGCCTCCGCTCGGCCCGGCGCGGGCTGTGGGCGGACTGCGTGCGGCTGCGCTCCCCAAGTGGTCGCCTCACACTTCATCGGGCCTGGTAGGGGGGCCGGTGGAGTTGTGCTCGGTGGGCGCTGTTCGGCCCGGCGCGGGTTTGTGGGCCGAGTCTGTCCGGCTGCGGCTATCGGGGCGGCTGCTCGCGCCACATCGGCCTCGCGCGGGCCTCCGACCGCGCTCATTTCTGCGGCGGCAGCACCTTGCGCACCACGAGACCGGCGAGCAATGCCCAGAAGGCGGCGCCGATGTTCGCGAAGCCGACTCCGGAGGCGGCGATCAGGAAGGTCACCACGGCGGCCTCGCGGTGTTCGGAGCGCAGCGCCGCCCCGAGCGCCGCGGCCAGGGTCGCCAGCAGGGCCAGACCTGCGACGGTTTCCAGTGTTCCGGCCGGAGCGGTCGCGATCAGCGTGACCAAGGCGGCCGAGCCGAGCGCGAGCAGCAGGTAGATCGCGCCCGTGGTGAACGCCGCGATCCAGCGCCGCTTCGGGTCCGGATGCGCCGAGGGAGCCGCCGAGAGCGCGGCGCTGATGGCGGCGAGATTGATCGCGTGCCCGCCCGCGGGCGCGCCGACGATGGTGCCGAGCCCGGTGACCGTCATCGCCGCGCGCCACGGCACCCGGTAGTCGAACGAGGCCAGCACCGCGGTGCCCGGGATGTTCTGCGAGGCCATGGTGACGATGTAGAGCGGAATCGCGACACCGATCACGGCTTGCCAGCTCCACTGCGGCAGCGTCAGCTCCAGGTGCGGAGCCATCGCGCCGACGTCGAGGCGCCGGTGCTGCACGGCGATGCTGACGGCGGCGGCGACCGCGGCGGTGGCGAACGCCGCGATCACGGCCCAGCGCTGGGCATATCGTTGCAGCACCAGCCAGACCAGGATCACCGGCGCCACCACCGCCGGACTGGTCTGCACCGCCCGCACCGGCGCCAGGCACAGCGGCAGCAGCACTCCGGCCAGCATGGCCTGCGCTATCTCCACCGGAATCGCCGCGACCAGCGCGCCGAGCCGCTGCCACAGTCCGGTGACGACGATCAGCACCCCCGCCACCGCGAACGCCCCGATCGCGGCGGGCCAGCCGCCCGTCACCGCGCCCGTCCCCGCCAGCAGCGCCGCGCCCGGCGTCGACCAGGCCAGCGTGATCGGCATGCGGTAGCGGTAGCTCAGCGCCATCATGCCGATCGCCTGCGTGACGCACAGCGCCAGCAGGCCCGACGCGGCCTGGGCGTGGCTCGCCCCTACCGCGGTCAAGCCGCTCAGCACCACGGCGAACGAGCTGGTGAATCCGACCAGCGCCGTCACCGCGCCCGCGCCCAGGGGCAGCGCCAGTCCGGCTCGCGACCGTTCCTGCTGCGGGGTGGCAGTGGTCTCGGTGGATACGTTCGACATCGGTGGCATATTGCCGCTGGTCACGAAGGCGTGTCGCCTGCCAGTGCCGCGAAACTGGCCTGACTTGCACCTGCGGGCGGCAGCGGCGCGAGTGTTCGGCGACATCGGCACATCCGGATGCGTAGGGTGGGGGAGTCGGTGCGCGAGGACGCGATTCGGGATGAGGAGCTGAGTTGAGCGCGGTACTGATCTCACCGGAGGAGCTTCGGGAAGCGTTGGCGGACAAGCGGCTTCGCCTACTGGATGTGCGCTGGGCGCTGGGTGATCCGGACGGGCCGCAGCACTATCTCGCCGGGCATGTGCCCGGCGCGGTGTTCGTCGATCTGGAAACCGAGCTGGCCGCGCCGCCCTCACCCGCGCGCGGCAGGCATCCGCTGCCGGACCCCGCGCAGCTGGAGAAGTGCGCGCGCAGCTGGGGGTTGTGCGAGGGTGACCCGGTGGTCGTCTACGACGCCACCGGCGGCATGGCGGCCGCGCGCGCCTGGTGGCTGCTGCGCTGGGCGGGCGTCGCGGACGTGCGCATCCTCGACGGTGGGTTGCCCGCCTGGATCGAAGCGGGTGGCGCCGTCGCGACCGGCGCCGAGCCCGACCCGGAACCGGGGGACGTCGAACTGCGCCCCGGCCACCTGCCCGTGATCGACGCCGACGCGGCGGCGCGCTGGAAGGGCGTGCTGCTGGATGCCAGGGCGGGCGAGCGTTTCCGCGGCGAGGTGGAGCCGATCGACCCCCGCGCCGGGCACATCCCCGGCGCGTTGAGCGCTCCGACCGCCGACAATCTCGACGCGGCCGGGCGCTTCCGCGCCGTGGCGGAGCTGCGCGACCGGTTCGCCGGTTTCGGATCCGGGCCGGTGGCCGTGTACTGCGGTTCCGGCGTGACGGCGGCGCACCAAGTGGCGGCGCTCGCCATCGCGGGCGTGGAGGCGGCGTTGTATCCCGGGTCGTGGTCGCAGTGGTCGAACGATCCGAAACGACCGGTCGCGACCGGTAGCTGACGCCTTACAGCCAGGCCCGGGCCAGGAGGTCGTCGTCGGCGACCTCGCTCACCCGGGGCGGGAACCGGGTGGCCGCGATCGACTCGATATGCGTCCCGTCGTGGCCGATCACCCACGAGCCACCGCGCTCCTCGCATTCGGCGATCTTGGCGAAGGTGGTGAGCAGGAAAGTGATCGCCTCACGCGGGTCGGTGGTGCGGGCCAGCCGCTGCGATTCACCCGGACGCGACAGGTCCAGCCACACGCCACACTGCCCGTCGAGGCGCATCCCGACGATCTTGTCGGCATGCACGAAGGTGAATTTGCGCCGTTCCCACGTGGTCGTCGGTGTGAAGCTCTGCTCGAGAACCTGGAGCAGAATCGTCATGCTGCTTCCTCCGCTTTCTCGAAACCAAGCTGCGGTTGTTCTGCGATGACCTGCGGATATTCCAGTATGTGCCGGTTGGGCGCAGAAATCCACAACGGTCGTGGCACGGTGTGCGCGGCCGTGTCGTACCCGCCTGCTTGGATGGGGTGATGCTGCACGGACTGTGGTCGCCGGGTGCCGGGTTGCTGCTCTGGCACGACTCGCAGGCCGCCACGACGTCCGCCGATCTTCCCGATCCGCTGGGCGGCGTACTGCGGGCATCGAAGTTCCGGCACCGGGCCGAGGTCATGGTCGTCGAGGGCGGGGCCGCCGGGACGGCGCGGGTTCGCGCGCACGCCCTGGCCCCGGCCGCGGCGGCGCGGGCCCTGCGGCAACGGTTGCCCACCGAGCTGGTGTCGGGGGATCTGCGCTACCTGGCACATGTCGCGAGCGGCATCGAACGCTGGGTGCGCGCCGGGCGTGTCGTGCCGGAGCTGCGCAGGGAGGACGGCCAGTGGTGGGTGCGCTGGCGGCTGGTCGGCGGGGAGCGGCAGCGGGCCTGGCTGGCCGAACTGGCGGTCGCCATGCCGGAGGCGTTGCGGGTGGCCGGGCGTCCGGCGGCACTGCTCGACAACCTGGTCACCGAACTCACCGACCCGATCGCGCGGTCACTGGCCGACCTGCCGGACTCACCGCATCCGCTGGTGGCCGCCCTGGTCGGCGATGTTCCGCTCGACAGCGGCAGCTATCAGGTCGCCGAGGTGCTCGAGCGCTGGCGGGCCAGCCTGACCGGTGACGAACCGGAACTGGTGCTGCGGCTGCTCGAGCCGGACGGCGAACTCGGCGCCGCCGACGAGTCGGTGGCGCTGTGGCGACTGGAGGTGTGCCTGCGGCTCACCGGCGAGGCGCCGAGAACCATTCCGCTGCAAGATGATCCGAATCTGGTCCGGATAGCGGTGGACAAGCTCGGCGCGGCCCAGCGGGCGTATCCGAGGTTGCGTGATCTGCCGAGCGATCCGCGCAGCATGGATCTGCTGTTGCCCACCGAAGTGGTGCTCGATCTGGTCGCCCACGGCGTACACGCCCTGCATGACGCGGGCGTTCAGTTGCTGCTCCCGCGCGCCTGGAGCGTCGCCGAGCCGAGCATGCGGTTGCGGGTGGAGAGCGCGGTGCCCGCCGCGGAGAGCACGGTGGGTATGCGCGGCCTGGTCTCCTACCGCTGGGAACTCGCGCTCGGCGGGATGGTGCTCACCACGGCCGAGATGGAACGGCTGGTGCGCGCCAAATCCGATCTGGTCCAGTTGCGCGGCCAATGGGTGCAGGCCGATCACAAGGCGCTGGCCGCCGCGGCCAAGTATGTCGCCGCGCACGCCGACGACTCGCCGATCACCTTCGCGGACATGCTCGGCGAGATCGCGGTCTCCCGGGTGCCGCAGGTGCCGATCACCGAGGTCACCGCCTCGGGATGGGCCGGGGACCTGCTCGACCGCGCTCGGGAACCGGAAGCGGTCGCCGCGCCGGTCGGGCTGAAGGCCGAGCTGCGGCCCTACCAGGAACGCGGCCTGGCCTGGCTGGCGACCATGAGCCGGATGGGGTGCGGGGCGATCCTGGCCGACGACATGGGGCTCGGCAAGACCGTTCAAGTGCTGGCCCTGCTGGTGCACGAACGGGAGACGTCCGAGCCGCAGCCCGGCCCGACTTTGCTGGTGTGCCCGATGTCGGTGGTCGGCAACTGGCAGCGCGAGGCGGAGCGGTTCGCGCCCGATCTGCGGGTGTGGGTGCACCACGGCGCGGGGCGGCGAGCGGGCGCCGAGTTCGACGAGACGGTCGCCGCCGCGGATCTGGTGATCACCACCTACGCGCTGCTGGCGCGCGACGCCGGGGAACTGGGCAGGCAGCAGTGGGACCGCGTCGTGCTGGACGAAGCGCAGCACATCAAGAACGCGGGGACGCGGCAGGCGCGGGCGGCGCGGTCGCTGCCCGCGCGACATCGGCTGGCGCTCACCGGCACTCCGGTGGAGAACCGCTTGGAGGAGCTGCGCTCCATCATGGATTTCGCGATGCCCAAAGTGCTCGGCAGCCCGCAGTCGTTCCGCGCCCGCTTCGCGGTGCCCATCGAACGCGAGCGCGACCAGAACGCGATCAGCCGCCTGCGCTGGCTCACCCAGCCGTTCGTGCTGCGCCGGGTGAAGACCGACCCCACGGTGATCAGCGACCTGCCGGAGAAGCTGGAGATGACCGTGCGGGCCAACCTCACCGTCGAGCAGGCCGCCCTCTACCAGGCGGTCGTCGACGACATGCTCGCCAAGCTGAAGGACGCGAAAGGCATGGCCCGCAAGGGCGCCGTGCTCGGGGCGCTCACCCGGCTCAAGCAGGTGTGCAACCATCCCGCGCATTTCCTGGGCGACGGGTCGAGCCTGCTGCACCGAGGGGCGCACCGCTCCGGCAAGCTCGCCCTCGTCGAGGACGTGGTGGACGCGGTGCTGGCCGACGGCGAGAAAGCGCTGTTGTTCACCCAGTTCCGGGAATTCGGCGAACTGGTCGCGCCGTATCTGGCCGAGCGGTTCGGCGCCGAGATCCCGTTCCTGCACGGTGGCGTGCCGAAGAAGAAGCGCGACGCGATGGTCACCGGTTTCCAGGCGCAGAACGGTCCGCCGCTGATGTTGTTGTCGCTCAAGGCCGGTGGCACCGGGCTGAATCTCACCGCCGCCAATCACGTGGTCCACCTGGATCGCTGGTGGAATCCCGCGGTGGAGAACCAGGCCACCGACCGCGCCTTCCGGATCGGCCAGCAGCGCAATGTGCAGGTGCGCAAGCTGGTGTGCGTGGACACGATCGAGGAGCGGATCGACGAGATGATCAACGGCAAGCGGCAGCTCGCCGATCTGGCCGTCGGCGCCGGGGAGAACTGGATCACCGAACTGAGCACCGACGAACTGCGCGATCTGTTCGCCCTCGGCGCGGCGGCGGTGGGCGAATGAGTCCTTTCATCGACTACTCCGAGTACGGCAAGAAGCTGCCGGTGCGCGGCGGAGTGGAAGCTCGCAGCAGGCGCGGCGGTTTCGGCCGTACCTGGTGGGGCAAGGCGCTGGTGGAATCGGTGGAGCGGATGGCGGAGCCGGGGCGGCTGGCGCGCGGCCGCAACTACGCCAGATCCGGTCAGGTGGTGAACTACCGGATCGAGCCGGGCGCGGTGACGGCGGAAGTGCAGGGCAGTCAACCGCGCCCGTTCACGGCGGTGTTCACCGTGCGCCCGTTGCGCGAGGACGAAATCGAATTGCTCATCGAGACCATCCGCTCGGCGCCGGGCATGCTCGCCGAGATCGCCTCTGGCGCGCTGCCCGCCGGGCTGGGGCCGCTGCTGCTGCCGAGCACCGCGGCGGACCTGGATTTCACCTGCACCTGCCCGGACCCGGGCTGGCCGTGCAAGCACGTGGCCGCGGTCTGCTACCTGATGGCCGAGCGGCTCGACGAACACCCGCGCGAGATCCTGACCCTGCGCGGACTCGATCTGGACACCCTGATCGGCGGCATCGAACGCGAGCCGAGCCCCACGGTCGCCGACGATCCGTACGGTGAGCGCAGTATCTTGCCGGACTTGCCCGCGGTCGAATTCCGGGCCGCCCTGGAAGACTTGGATCCGTTGCTGCTGCGCAAGGCGCTGCGGATGACCTCGGCGGAGGAGACGGTCGCGGCGACCGGTCTGCGCGATCTCACCGCGCTCTATCGGCGGTTCGACCGCTGAGTTTGGTTGGCACCCAGCATCGGGGCTGTCGGTTACCGCCGGTCTGTCGGGGCGGGATCGATACCGGCGGAGCGAAGGGACCGGAGACTTCCCGACGCCGGGTGCCACCATCCAGTGTCGCGCCGCGTAACCCGTGCGGGAACTGCCCCAGCGACGCCCGGCTGCTGCCCTTGTGCCGAACTTGCCGAGTCGTCGGCCTCGCGCCGCCGGAGCGCCGCACGCCTCGTCTCCGGGCCGCAAAAGCGCACAGACCTGCGTAAACATCCTGTTATACGCTGACAGTGTGGCAGGAAAGAGCCCGGCGGCCGGGTCGCCCCGCGACGACCTCGGCGCTCCGGTGGATCTGCGAACACCTCCGCGCCGGGTGGTGTCGCTCGTTCCATCACTCACCGAGGCGGTGGCGCGCACTTGCCCGGACGTCTTGGTGGCCGCAACGCGATGGTGCACGCACCCAGCCGACTTGGCGGTCGAGCGGGTCCGTGGGACCAAGAACCCGGATGTCCGCCGGATCATCGAACTCGCTCCCGACCTGGTGCTGTGCAACAAGGAGGAGAACCGCCGCCGCGACGTCGAACGGCTGCGCGCGGCGGGAATCCCGGTGTGGGTGACCGAGATCGAGACCGTCGAGGATGCCATGGCCTCCCTCGCCCGGCTGTGTGTCGAGGCGCTCGGCGTCGACATCCCCGCCTGGCTCGCCGAGGCTCGAACCGCTTGGGCCGCACCACCGCCCGAACCGGTACGCGCGGCCGTCATCCCGGTCTGGCGGAATCCGTGGATGGTGGTGGGCCGCAACACTTTCACCGGCGACATCGCCCGCCGTCTCGGCCTGCGGCTCGTGCACGCCGATCGCCCCGACCGCTATCCGCGCATCACGGAGGCCGAATTGACCGAAGGCGTGGACATCGCGGTGCTGCCCGACGAGCCCTACGTCTTCACCGAAACCGATGGACCGGAAGCATTTCCGGGCATACCGGTCGCGCTGGTCGAGGGCCGGGCCCTCACCTGGTACGGGCCGTCGTTGGCGACCGCCCGCGAGACCCTTACCGCGCAGCTGGCCAGGGCGGCTCAACCCGATTCGTAACGCCCACCGACAACCGGATCAGTCCGCGATCCGGTACACGCGCTGCGCGGTGGTCCGGAAGATCTGCTCGAGTTCGGCCTGCCCGCCGCCGTGGCCGGTGACGGCCGTCGCGATCGCCTCGATGCTGTTCGCGATGCTGGTGACCGGCTTGTCCACCGGGAAGTTGGACCCCCAGATGAGACGGTCCGCGCCGAAGACGTCCAAGGCGTGCTCGACCAGCGGGCCGATGCGGTCGAGCAGTTGGGGCACCGGTGTCGGCGTGCCGCGCGGCGGGATCGGATGCCCCAGGATCGGCATCATCAGTCCGCTCACCTTCGCGACCACGTTCGGCCGCTCGGCCAGCGCGGCCAGATCGTCGCGCCATCGCACCAGCAACTGCCTGCGCAGGCCCGGATTGGCGCCGGTGTGTTTGCCCACCGCCCCGAAGATGCCAGCGGGGGTGCCGAGGTGATTCAGCACGATCGGAACTTCGGGATAGCGCTCGGCCAGCGCGGTGACGTCGGGAATCGCGTGCGAGTAGACCCACGCTTCGAACGAAAGGCCGCGCTCGGCCAGCCGTGCGAAGCCGTCCAGGAATTCCTTGGTGACGAGTTTGCCCGGCGTGCCGGTGAACGACCGCACCCCGGGATCGGGATGGTGGGCGACCATGGTGCGGATACCGCGCAGAAGCGGCGAGGCGGCGGCGTGCGCGTCGAGCAGTTCGCCGAACCCCGGGTCGGCCGGGTCGCCGCCGGCGAGGATCGCGCCGAGCCGAGGCGCCTCCGCCAGCGGCAGTCCCGCGACCCAGGCGGTCTCCCCGGCCTTCCCCAACGGTCCCGATTGCGACCACTCGACCTCGATGTGCGCGATCACCTCGATCGGCGCGTTCCCGGCGTCGGCGCGGTAGTCGAACGGCAGGTAGGGCCGCAGGTAGGCGACCGGATCACCGACGAACTCCCGGTCCCGCCGCGGCGCGAGGCGCTTGGCCGCGTCCACCGGCACCGGCAGCAGCCGGAACAGTTTCGCCAGAGCGCTGAAATCCCGCGGTGTGGTGAACGGATCCCACTGGTGGATATGTGCGTCGATGATCCGGATTCCCGATAGCTCCATGTCTGCCGTCCCAACCGCGCCGAAGGTTTGCCCGGCGATTGTCACATGCCCGGCGCGCGGTGCGTCCGGAATCCGCGTCGGCCGAGTCTGCGCGGCGGGTCCGGCCGGATCGGCGGGCGAACCCGGTGCGCGAGCGCGAACGGCCGTCCGCTGAGCACCGCCAGCTCCGAATCCGCGCGTCCAGCTCACACGTTGCGGCGGTATTGACCGCCGACGGTGAAGAACGTGTCGGTGACCTGCTGCAACGTGCACACGCGTGCGGCGTCCATCAGCACATCGAAGATGTTGTCGTCGGTGCGGGCCACCGCCTCCAGCCGGGCCAGCGCGGCGTGGGCTGCGTCGCGGTTGCGCTGCTGGAACTCGCGCACCCGCCGCAGCTGGGACTGCTTCTCCGCTTCGGTGCCGCGCGCCAGTTCCAGCTCCCGGTGCGGCTCCTCGTGGGAGTTGCGGAAGGTGTTCACCCCGATGATGGGCAGCGAACCGTCGTGCTTGCGCTGTTCGTAGCGCATCGACTCGTCCTGGATCTTGCCGCGCTGATAGCCGGTCTCCATCGCGCCGAGCACGCCGCCGCGTTCGCTGATCCGCTCGAACTCGGCCAGCACCGCCTCCTCGACCAGATCGGTGAGCTCGTCGATCAGGAAGCTGCCCTGCAGCGGGTTCTCGTTCATCGCGACGCCCCACTCGCGGTTGATGATGAGCTGGATGGCCAGCGCGCGCCGCACCGATTCCTCGGTGGGCGTGGTGACCGCCTCGTCGTAGGCGTTGGTGTGCAGGCTGTTGCAATTGTCGTAGATCGCGATCAGCGCCTGCAACGTGGTGCGGATGTCGTTGAAGTTCATCTCCTGCGCGTGCAGCGAGCGGCCGGAGGTCTGGATGTGGTACTTCAGCTTCTGCGACCGCTCGTTGGCGCCGTAGCGGTCCCGCATGGCGATCGCCCAGATGCGGCGGGCCACCCGGCCGATCACGGAGTACTCCGGATCCATGCCGTTGGAGAAGAAGAACGACAGGTTCGGCGCGAAGTCATCAATGTGCATGCCGCGCGCGAGATACGCCTCGACATAGGTGAATCCGTTCGCCAAGGTGAAGGCCAGCTGGCTGATCGGGTTCGCGCCCGCCTCGGCGATGTGATAGCCGGAGATCGACACCGAGTAGAAATTGCGCACGCCGTTGCGCACGAACCACTCCTGGATGTCGGCCATCATGCGCAGGCTGAACTCGGTGGAGAAGATGCAGGTGTTCTGGCCCTGGTCCTCCTTGAGGATGTCGGCCTGCACCGTGCCGCGCACCGTCGCCAGCGTGCGGGCGCGCACGTCGGCCGCTTCGGCGTCGGTCGGCGGCCGTCCCTGCTCGGCCGCGAAGCGGTCCAGCGCCTGATCGATCGCGGTGTTGAGGAAGTAGGCCAGGATGGTCGGCGCGGGGCCGTTGATCGTCATCGATACCGAGGTGGTGGGCGCGGTCAGGTCGAAACCGTCGTAGAGCACCTTCATGTCGTCGAGCGAGGCGATCGACACGCCGGACGTGCCGACCTTGCCGTAGATATCGGGCCGCTCGGCGGGATCGTGCCCGTAGAGCGTCACCGAATCGAAGGCCGTGGACAGCCTTTTCGCGTCGGAATGCTCGCTGAGCACCTTGAACCGGCGGTTGGTGCGGAACGGGTCGCCCTCGCCGGCGAACATCCGCGCCGGGTCCTCGTTGTCGCGTTTGAAGGGGAACACTCCGGCGGTGAACGGGAAGCGCCCCGGCAGATGCTCGGCGCGCAGGAATCGCAGCAGCTCACCGTGGTCGGTGAAACGGGGCAGCGCGACGCGCGGAATCGAACTGCCCGACAGAGTCTCCCGGCGCAGTGGGGTGTGGATCTCCCGGTCCCGCACCCGGACCACCTGTTCTTCGCCGCGATACGACTCGGCGAGCGCGGGCCACTCCGCCAGCAGCGCGGCGTTCGCGGGGGTGAGATCGGCGCGGGCGCGTTCGGCCAGTTCCGCGACGGCGGTGTCGTCGGGCAGTTCGGCCGCGACCTGCTCCAGACGTTGCAGCCGTCGCGCGGCCGGCACCTGCGCGGCGGTCTCGGCGTGGTAGTCGCGCACGGTCTCGGCGATCTCGGCCAGGTAGCGCACCCGCGCGGGCGGGATGAGCTGGGCGAAGCGGGTGGACGCGCGGGTGTCCACCCGGGGCAGCGCGCCCGGCTCCAGCCGCAGGCCGTGGTTCGCGAGCAGGCCGGTCAGGTGCTGGTAGAGCGCCGTCACGCCGTCGTCGTTGAACGTCGCCGCGCTGGTGCCGAACACCGGCATGTCCTCCGGCGCGGCGTGGAAGGCCTCGCGATTGCGGACCAGCTGCCTGGCCACGTCGCGCAGCGCGTCCGCGGCGCCGCGGCGCTCGAACTTGTTGATCGCCACCACGTCCGCGTAGTCCAGCATGTCGATCTTCTCCAGCTGGGAGGCGGCGCCGAACTCGGGCGTCATCACATACATCGACACGTCCACGTGGTCGATCACCGCGGCGTCGCCTTGGCCGATGCCCGGCGTCTCCAGGATGACCAGGTCGTAGCCCGCCGCCTTGCAAGCGGCCACGATGAGATCGATGTTGTCCGGCAGTTCGTGTCCGCCGCGGGTGGCCAGCGAGCGGAAGAAGACGTGCTCGCCGTCGAGGGCGTTCATCCGGATGCGGTCGCCGAGCAGCGCGCCGCCGCCGCGCCGCCGGGTCGGGTCGACGGCGAGAATCGCCACGCGCACCTTGTCCTGCTGGTCCGACCGCAGCCTGCGCACCAATTCGTCGGTGAGCGAGGACTTTCCTGAGCCGCCCGTCCCGGTGATGCCGAGCACCGGCACGGTGCGCGCCGCCGCGGCCTCGGCCAGCTTCCTGCGGTCGGCCTCCGGCAGCGCGTCCGCTTGCAGGCAGGTGATGGCGCGCGCCAGGGCGGCGCGCTCGCCCGCGAGCACCGCGTCCGGCGCGGGCGGCTCGGCCGCGAGGTCGACATCGCAAGCGCGGATCAGCTGATTGATCATGCCGGGCAGGCCGAGTCGCTGTCCGTCCTCGGGGGAGAAGATGGTCACGCCGGACGCGGCCAGCCGCGCGATCTCCTCCGCCACGATCACGCCACCGCCGCCGCCGAAGATCCGCACGTGCCCGGCTCCGGCTTCGCGCAGCGCGTCGGCGAGATATTCGAAGTACTCCACATGGCCGCCCTGGTAGGAGCTGACCGCGACGCCCTGGGCGTCCTCGGTGAGCACGGCGTCGACCACCTCACCGACCGAGCGGTTGTGGCCGAGGTGGATCACCTCCGCGCCCTGGCTCTGCAGGATGCGGCGCATGATGTTGATCGCCGCGTCGTGCCCGTCGAACAGGGCCGCCGAGGTGACGAAGCGAACGGGATGGGTGGGCGTGTAGAGCGCGCTGCTGTCAGCCACTGGGGATTCCTCCGGGGATTCCATTGTCGCCCGATACTAGGACGTCAAACTAATCGTACGGTGACTGGCGTCACATCGCCAGCGCGTCGCGCGGCGGTGTCTTCGTGTTGCTGTCGAGCGATGGACCTGGAACTCCGGTCGGTCGCGCGGCCGATCGTGTTGTCATAGCGGCGGACTCGGACATACTGGGCGCATGGTGAGCGACGGCAGAGCGGACGCCGCGATCGGGCGGCTGGTCGCCGACGGCGTGCTGACCCGTGACCAGGCCGACGCGGTGCTCGCGGCGTTGGCCGTCGAGCGGGCCGCGGTGTCGGCGCGCGGCAGGGTGCTCGCCGAAATCGCCTCGTACGTCGGCGCGGGTCTGCTGTTCGGGGGAATCGCCCTGGTGGCGGCCTCGTCCTGGGATGCGCTCGATCGGCCGGTACGGGTCGGCGTGCTCGCCGTCGTGGCGGCCGGTCTGCTGCTCGGAGGAGTGCTGCTCGCCGGGCTGCCGTCCGGTCGCGGGAACGCCCACAGCGCCCGCGGCAGGTTGGCGGCCGCGCTGTTCGCCCTCGGTTCCGTCGCGGTCGCCGGCTCCGTCGGCACCGCGCTCGACGGAGCCGATGCCGGTTGGGTTTTCGCGTGCGCGGCCGGGGCGGTGATCGCGGTGCTCGGTTACCTCGCGCTGCCCTCCGTGCTCGGCATGCTCGTCTGCGCCTGCTTCGTGCCCGCGGCCGTCGCCGGGGTGCTGACCGAAGTGTTCGACCTCGACGACATGTGGGCCGCCGTGGCGGTGCTACTGCTCGGCGCCGGGTGGTTCGGCCTGACCAGAACCGGCGCCACGGCCGACCTCCGGGTCGGATACCTGATCGCGATCGTCACCTCCGTCGCGGCAGCGCAGAGTCTCGACGGCCGGGCCTGGGCCTATGGGGTGACGGCGGTGATCGCCGTGGTCTGCTTCGCGTTGTACGCGACGCAGCGCTCGGCGGTGCTCGTCATCGGGGGTGGGGTCACCATCGCGGTCGCCGCCGGGGAGGCGGTCTCGGAATGGACCGGCGACTCCCTCGGCGCGGCGGCGGTGGTCGTGGCGATCGGCGCGATCACGCTCGCGGCGGGCGCGTTCCGGTTGACGCGGCCGCGGCGGGACAAGCGACCAGATCCGCCGGTGGCGGTGCCGAAGACGTAAACCGCCCGGCGGTCGCGGCCGACCCGGCGGCTGCGCTTGCCGTCGGCATAGCCGCGGTGGTGGGATGAATCACATCGTTCTTGGCGCAGTACCAATACTTGGACGTCCAACTATAGGATGACCGGCATACCGCACCGCGGTGTCCCGATCGCTACGAGAACAGGACTGGCATGGTTCGCGAACTCACCCATTTCATCGGCGGACAGCATGTGCCGGGCACGTCCGGCAACTTCGGCGACGTCTTCGACCCCAACCTCGGCCAGGTGCAGGCGCGGGTGCCGCTGGCGAGCAAGTCCGAGGTCGAGGCGGCCATCGCGAACGCGGAGGCGGCGCAGCCGGTGTGGGCCGCGTTCAACCCGCAGAAGCGGGCGCGGGTGCTGATGAAGTTCCTGACGCTGGTGCAGGACGAGATGGACTCGCTGGCTGCCCTGCTGTCCTCCGAGCACGGCAAGACCATCGCCGACGCGAAGGGCGACATCCAGCGCGGCCTGGAGGTCATCGAGTTCGCCACCGGCATCCCGCACCTGCTCAAGGGCGAGTACACCGAGGGCGCGGGCACCGGCATCGACGTCTACTCGATGCGCCAGCCGCTCGGCGTCGTCGCGGGCATCACCCCGTTCAACTTCCCGGCCATGATCCCGCTGTGGAAGGCCGGTCCCGCGCTGGCCACCGGCAACGCGTTCGTGCTCAAGCCGTCCGAGCGCGACCCGTCGGTGCCGCTGCGGCTGGCCGAGCTGATCCTCGAGGCCGGTCTGCCCGCCGGTGTGTTCAACGTGGTCAACGGCGACAAGGAAGCCGTCGACACGCTGCTGCACGATCCGCGCGTCAAGGCCGTCGGCTTCGTCGGCTCCACCCCCATCGCGCAGTACATCTACGAGACCGCGACCGCGAACGGCAAGCGCGCCCAGTGCTTCGGCGGCGCGAAGAACCACGCGATCGTCATGCCCGACGCCGACCTCGACGACGTGGCCGATCAGCTCATCGGCGCAGGCTACGGGTCCGCGGGCGAGCGCTGCATGGCCATCTCGGTGGCCGTCCCGGTCGGCGAGGAGACCGCAGACCGCCTGGTGGCCAAGCTGACCGAGCGGGTGCGCAAGCTCAACGTCGGCCGTTCCGACGATCCCGGCGCCGACTACGGTCCGCTGGTCGGCCAAGACGGCGTGAACCGGGTGAACAACTACGTCCAGATCGGCATCGATGAGGGGGCCGAGCTGGTGGTGGACGGCCGCGGCCTGGTCGTGGAAGGCGCCGAGAACGGCTACTTCGTCGGCGCGACGCTGTTCGACAAGGTGACCACGGACATGCGGATCTACCGCGAGGAGATCTTCGGCCCTGTGCTCAGCGTGGTCCGCGCCAAGGACTACGAGGAAGGGCTGCGGCTGGCCAACGAGCACGAGTACGGCAACGGCGTCGCGATCTTCACCAGGGACGGCGACACCGCCCGCGACTTCGCCGCGCGCGTGCAGGTCGGCATGGTCGGCATCAACGTGCCGATCCCGGTGCCGATCGCGTACTACACCTTCGGCGGCTGGAAGCGTTCCGGCTTCGGGGACCTGAACCAGCACGGCCCGGACTCGATCCGCTTCTACACCAAGACCAAGACGGTGACGCAGCGCTGGCCCGCGGGCCTGAAGGAGAGCAACGCGTTCGTCATCCCGACGATGGACTGACGCGGATGTTCGCACTCGACGACGACGAGAAGGCGATCCGCGACACCGCGCGCGGCTTCGCCGACGAATTCCTCGCCCCGAACGCGCTGGAATGGGACGAGCAGAAGCATTTCCCGGTGGACGTGCTGCGCAAGGCCGGTCCGCTCGGCCTCGGCGGCATCTACGTGCGCGAGGACGTGGGCGGTTCGGGGCTGCGCAGGCTCGACGCCGTGCGCATCTTCGAGCAGCTGGCCACCGGCTGCCCGGCCATCGCCGCCTACATCTCCATCCACAACATGGCGGCGTGGATGATCGACCGCTACGGCGACGACGATCAGCGCAACCGCTGGCTGCCCGGACTGACCGCGATGGAGACGCTGGCCAGCTACGCGCTCACCGAGCCGGGCGTCGGCTCGGACGCGGCGGCGTTGAGCACCAAAGCCGTGCGCGATGGTGACGACTACGTCTTCAACGGCGCCAAACAGTTCATCTCCGGCGCGGGCGCCACGGACGTCTACGTCGTGATGGCCAGGACCGGAGACTCCGGAGCGCGCGGGATCTCGGCGTTCATCGTGCCCGCCGACACTCCCGGCATCTCCGTGGGAGCCAACGAGAAGAAGATGGGCTGGAACGCGCAGCCGACCCGTCAGGTGATCTTCTCCGACGCCAGGGTCCCGGCGGCCAACCGGCTCGGCGCGGAGGGCGACGGCTTCCGCATCGCGATGAACGGGCTCAACGGCGGCAGGCTCAACATCGCCGCGTGCTCGGTCGGCGGCGCGCAGGCGGCGCTGGACAAGACGGTGCCGTATCTCGCCGAGCGGCACGCGTTCGGCAAGCCGCTGCTGCGGAATCCGGCGCTGCAATTCGAACTCGCCGATATGCGCATCGAATTGGAGGCCGCCCGCACGCTGCTGTGGCGGGCCGCCTCCGCGCTGGACGCCGACGCGCCGGACAAGGTGGAGCTGTGCGCCATGGCGAAGCGCTTCGCCACCGACGCGGGCTTCGAGGTGGCCAACAAAGCCCTGCAACTGCACGGCGGCTACGGCTACCTGACCGAGTACGGCGTGGAGAAGATCGTCCGGGATCTGCGGGTGCACCAGATCCTCGAGGGCACCAACGAAATCATGCGGGTGGTCGTCGCCCGCGCATTGGTAGGAGCGGCATGAGCGGTCAGGCCCGGAGGCGGCAGCGCAGCGTG